>CAVYQS010000001.1:0-57668 GCA_963770765.1 uncultured Actinomycetes bacterium
GTCCATGGCCGCAGCGGCCTTGATCTCCCCGAGCAGATCGCCCGACAGCGGGCTGTCCACGGTGATGGCCATGAGCGCCTGGCCGCCCTCCTCGGTTCGTCCTACCTGCATCGAGCCGATGTTGATGCCCTGGGCGCCCAGCACGGTGCCGACCTTGCCGATCATGCCGGGGCGGTCGGGGTAGCGGAAGAACGCCATGTGCTTGGCGGGCGACATGTCGAGGTCGTAGCCGTAGAGGGACACGATGCGCGGCTCGTCCTTCTTGCCGATGAGCGCCGAGCCGATCTCCACGGGTCCGTGCGGCGTGACGGCACGCAGGATCAGCATCGAGACGTAGTCGTGGGTCTCGGCGCGTTTGGTCTCGGTGATGCGGATGCCGCGCTGCTCGGCGAGGTAGTCGGCGTTGACGAAGTTGACGGCCTCGTCGGTCGCCCGGGTGAGCAGCCCCTTGAGCGCCGCCGTGCGCACGATCCGGGTGTCGAGCTCGGCGAGCGCGCCCACGGTCATGATGTCGAGCTCGTCGACACCGCCGCTCGCGAGCTGCGCGAGCATCGTGCCCATGTCCTGCGCGAGGTCGATGTACGGACCGACCTTCTCCATGACCTCGGGCGACACCGGCGCGACGTTGACGGCGGTGGGGACCATGCGGCCCTCGAGGCCCAGCGCAACGAACTCGGCGATCTGCTCACCGGCACGGTCCTGTGCCTCGCTCGTGGACGCACCGAGGTGCGGCGTGAGGATCACGTTGTCGAACTCGATGAGGGGCGAATCGGTGCACGGCTCGACCTCGAACACGTCGATCGCGGCGCCGCCCACCTTGCCGGAGCGAACCGCGTCGGCGAGCGCGTCGATCTGGTAGATGCCGCCGCGCGCGGTGTTGACGAGGTAGACGCCGTCCTTCATCGCCGCGAACTGCTCGGCGCCGAACATGCCGATCGTCTCTTTGGTCTTGGGCAGGTGCACGGTGATGAAGTCCGCCAGCGGCAGGATGTCGTCCACGTCGCTGTAGACGGTGATGCCCATCTCGGCGGCACGGGCCTCTGAGATGTAGGGGTCGTATCCGATGAGATTCATCCCGAAGCCGCGAGCGCGCTCGGCCACGAGCGTTCCGATGCGGCCCAGACCGAAGATCGCGAGCGTCTTCTCGTAGAGCTCGGCGCCGGTGAACTTCGAGCGCTCCCACTTGCACAGCTTCATGCTCGCGCTCGCCTGCGGTGTCTTGCGCGCCATCGCGAGCATGAGCGCCATCGTCTGCTCGGCGGCGGAGACGATGTTGGACGTGGGCGCGTTGCACACGATGATGCCGCGCTCGGTGGCTGCCTCGACGTCGACGTTGTCGACGCCCACTCCGGCGCGGCCGATGATCTTGAGGTTGACGCCGGCCTCGATGACCTCGCGCGTGGCGCGGGTGGCCGAGCGCACGATCAGCGCGTCGTAGGCGGGAATCTCGGCAACGAGCTGCTCGGGGGTGAGGTCGGTGCGCACCTCGACGTCGAACTTGTTCTGGAGAAGACCGATGCCTGAGGCGGCGATCTTCTCGGCGACGAGTACCTTCAGCATTGCGCGCCTACCCTTCCATGAAGACGGTCTCGGCGGCCACGATTCCCGCACCGCGCTCGAAGTCGTAGCCCAGCTCGGCGAGCGTCATCTCGAGCGCCGCGAGCGTGGTGATGATGTCGAACTCACCGAAGTAGCCCAGGTGGCCGATGCGGAAGATCCGGCCCGCGTAGTCGTCCTGGCCGCCGGCGATCGTGATGCCGTGCTTGGACTTGAGGATCTTGACGATCGCCTTGCCGTCGACGCCCTCGGGAACCCACACGGGCGTCACGGCGCTGCCGCGACCTTCGGGCGGGGCGAAGAGCGTGAGGCCCAGCGCTTCGCAGCCGCGACGGGTCGCCTCGGCCAGACGGGTGTGCCGCGCGATCGTGTTCTCGATGCCCTCTTCGCGGATCATCTTGAGCGACTCGTTCAGGCCCAGGACCAGCGTGACGGCCGGCGTGAAGGGCGTGGTGTCCTTCTCGACGTTCTTCTTGTACTTCATCCAGTCGAAGTAGAACTTGGGCAGCGTCGAGCGCTCGTAGGCACGCCACGCCTTCTCGCTCACCGTGCAGGCAGCGAGGCCCGGCGGGAGCATGAGGCCCTTCTGCGAGCCGGTCATGACCACGTCGAGGCCCCACTCGTCGGTCTTGCACTCGACCGCACCGATGCCGGTGATCGAGTCGACGATCAGCACCGTCTCCGGGATACTCGCGCACGATAGCGCCGATCGCCTCGACGTCGTTGAGCACGCCGCTCGACGTCTCGGACTGCGTGACGATCACCGCGCGCACGCCGGGGTTCTCGGCGAGTGCCGTGGCGACGTCCGCGGGGTCGACGACCTGGGTCCACTCGAAGGCGAGATCGACGACGTTCACGCCGTACGCCTCGCAGATGAGCTTCTGTCGGTCGCCGAACTTGCCGTTGCGGCACACGATCGCGGTGTCACCGGCGCACAGCGTGTTCACGATCGCGGACTCCATGACGCCCGTCCCCGACGCCGCGAACAACAGCGCGTCGGCTTCCGTCTGGAAGACGTACTTGAGGCCCTCGATGGCCGCCTTGAACGCCGCCGAGAAGTCCGGCGTGCGGTGGTGGATGATGGGTGCGGCCATGGTCAGCATGACCTCGGCGGGTACCGGGGTGGGCCCCGGTGTCATCAGGTACTTCTTCTTCACTGTGCGCCCCCTATGCGTCGGTCTTGATCCACGAGAACATCGAGCGCAGTTCGCCGCCCACGTCCTCGACGAGGTGCTCGGCGTTGATGCGGCGCGTGGCCTTGAAGCTCGCCTGGCCGGCCTTGTTCTCGAGGATCCAGTTGCGGGCGAACGTGCCGTTCTGGATCTCCCACAGGACCTGCGCCATCTCCTCGCGGGTCTCCTCGGTGATGATGCGCGGGCCGGTGACGTAGGCGCCGTACTCGGCGGTGTTCGAGATCGAATCGAACATCTTGGCCATGCCGCCCTCGTACATGAGGTCGACGATGAGCTTGAGCTCGTGGAGACACTCGAAGTAGGCGATCTCGGGCTGGTAACCGGCCTCGACGAGCGTCTCGAAGCCCGCCTTCACGAGCTCGGTCGCGCCGCCGCACAGGACCGCCTGCTCGCCGAAGAGGTCGGTCTCGGTCTCCTCGCGGAAGTCGGTCTCGATGACGCCGGAGCGGGCGCCGCCGATGCCCCACGCGTAGCTGAGCGCCAGCTCGCGGGCCGAACCGCTCGCATCGGCGTCGACGGCGATGAGGCACGGGACGCCCGAGCCCTCGGTGTAGACACGGCGCACCATGTGGCCGGGGCCCTTGGGGGCGATCATGATGACGTCGACGCCCGCGGGGGGTTCGATGAGCTGGAAGTGGATGTTGAACCCGTGGGCGAACGCGAGCGCCTTGCCCTCGGTCATCGACTCGTGGATCTCGGTGTAGTAGGTGTGAGCCTGCGTCTCATCGGGAGTCAGGATCATGATCAGATCGGCCTCGGCGGCGGCCTCGCGCACCGTCATGACCTTGAGGCCGGCCTCGCGGGCCTTCTCGGCACTCGACGAGTTCGCGCGCAGGCCCACGCGAACGTCCACGCCCGAGTCGTGCAGGTTCAGTGCGTGTGCATGACCCTGGCTGCCGTAGCCGATGATCGCGACCTTGCGGCCCTTGATCAGGGTCGCGTCGCAGTCGCTCTCGTAGTAGACAGTCGCCATCGTGGTGTCGCCTTCCCTTCGGTCGGCCCCGCTTGGCGGAGGCCGGTTTCCCATACTGTCATGGTGCAGCGGCCACGCGGGCCGCGGTGGTTTCGCGTGCGTTAACTCTCCCTGCCGCCGCGAGCGAGCGCGATCTTGCCTGTGCGCGCCATCTCCTTGATGCCGTAGGCGCGGAACAGGTCCTCCATCGCGTCGATCTTGTCGGTGGCCCCGGTGGCCTCGATCGTCACCGAGTTCTTGCCCACGTCCACGATCTTGGCCCGGAACACGTTCGCGATCTCGATGATCTCGTGGCGCCGCTCGGGGGCGGCGTTGATCTTGAACAACACGAGCTCACGCTCGACCGAGTCGGCCGGGTCGAGGTCGTGGACCTTGATCACGTTGACGAGCTTGTAGATCTGCTTCGTGATCTGCTCGAGGGGCGTCTCGGCCGCCGAGCAGACGACGGTGATGCGCGACAGCGTCGGGTCCTCGGTGGTACCAACCGCGAGCGAGTCGATGTTGTAGCCGCGGCGGGCGAACAGCGAGGTGACGCGCGTCAGCACGCCGGGCACGTTCTCGACCACGACCGAGAGTGTGTGCTTCATTACTCCCACACCTCCTCGAGCAGATCGTCGTCGAGCATCTCGGACACCGGACACCCGGGCACGCCGCCGAGCATCTCATCGATGCTGCCTCCGGGCGCGACCATGGGGAACACGCACTCCTCGCCCACCACCCGGCAGTCGACGATCGCCGGGCCGTCGAAGTCGAAGGCCGCCGTGAGCGCGGCGTCGAGTTCGTCGGGAGAGGTGACGCGCACGCCGAAGCATCCGTACGCCTCGGCGAGCTTCACGAAGTCGGGGCAGTCCTGCGCGAGCACGCTCGACGCGTAGCGCTTGCCGTAGAACAGCTCCTGCCACTGGCGCACCATGCCCAGGTAGCCGTTGTTCAAGATGACGACCTTGACCGGCAGGTCGTTGAGCTTGGCGGTCGCGAGCTCCTGCAGGTTCATCTGGAAGGAGCCGTCTCCCGCGATGTCGATGACGAGCGCATCCGGGCGCCCGGCCTTGGCTCCGATCGCGGCCGGGAAGCCGAAGCCCATCGTGCCCAGCCCTCCCGAGGAGACCCACGAGCGTGGGGTGTGGAGCGTGTAGAACTGGCACGCCCACATCTGGTTCTGGCCGACCTCGGTACAGATGACCGTGTCGCGATCGGCCGTGAGTGCGCTCACGCGCTCCACGACGTGTTGCGGGTACAGGACACCGGGCTCGGGCGCGTAGTGCAGCGGGAACTGCTTGCGCCATTCGTCGACCAGGTTGACCCACGGTTCGGTGCGCGGTTCCGCGCCGGTCTTTCGCAGCTCGGCGACGATGCCGGCCACGATGTTCTTCGCATCACCCACGATGGGGACGTCGACGGGCTTGTTCTTGCCGATCTCGGCGGGGTCGACGTCGACGTGGATGATCTTGGCCTTGCTCGCGAACGAGGAGAGCTTGCCGGTGACGCGGTCGTCGAAGCGCACGCCGATGCTGATCAGCAGGTCCGTCTCGGTGATCGCGTAGTTGGTGTACTTGGCGCCGTGCATGCCCGGCATGCCCATCCACAGGTGATGGTCCTCGGGAAACGCGCCCTTCCCCATCATCGTGGTGACCACGGGGATCTGCATCAGCTCGGCGAGGTCCTTGATCTCCTTGGCCGCGCCCGACGCGATCACGCCGCCGCCGATGTAGAGCAGGGGCCTGCGTGCCCGCGAGATGAGCGAGACCGCCTGCTTGATCTGCTTGCTGTGCCCCTTGAAGGTGGGCTTGTAGCCGGGCAGGTTGACCGGCTGATCGTAGTCGAAGTCGAGTTCGCCCTTGCTGACGTCGACGGGGAGGTCGATGAGCACCGGGCCGGGCCGGCCGGTGGTCGCGATGTGGAACGCCTCCTTGATCACCGCCGGCAGGTGGGCCGGCTCCGTCACCAGGTAGTTGTGCTTGGTGATCGGCAGCGTGATCCCGGTGATGTCGGACTCCTGGAACGCGTCGGTACCCAGCACCGCCTGCGACACCTGCGCCGTGAAGACGACCATGGGAATGGAGTCCATGTAGGCGTTGGCGAGTCCCGTGACGGTGTTCGTGGCACCGGGGCCGCTCGTGACGATGACCGGTGCGACACGCCCGGTGGAGCGCGCGTACCCGTCGCCCATGTGCATCGCGCCCTGCTCGTGCCGAGGCAGGATCGTGCGGATCTTCTCGGAATCGTAGAGCGCGTCGAAGATGGGCAGCGCCACGCCGCCCGGATAGCCGAAGACGGTGTCGACCCCCTCGGCCTCCAGACAGCGCACGAGCGCCTCTGCTCCGGTGATGCGGTCGGTCATGAGAGCACCGCCCCCTTGTCTGCCGATGAAACCAGCTTCGAATACCTGACGAGCACGCCCTCGGTCACCGTGGGCGGCCGAGGAGCCCACGCCGCAGCGCGCGCGGCGAGCTCATCCTCGTCCACATGCAACGTGAGCGTCGCGGCGTCGATGTCGACGGTGATCGAGTCGCCCTCGACGACGAGTGCGATGGGGCCGCCCGCCGCGGCTTCAGGGCTGACGTGGCCCACCGCCGGGCCCTTGGTGGCTCCCGAGAAACGCCCGTCGGTGATGAGCGCGACGCTCTTCGCCAGCTCCGGGATGCCCGCGATGGCCGAGGTCGGCGTGAGCATCTCGCGCATACCCGGCCCGCCCTTGGGGCCCTCGTAGCGGATCACGACGATGTCGCCGGCGACGATGGCTGCCGGCGAGGATCGCGGCGACCGCGTCCTCCTCGGCATCGAAGACCCGGGCGGGGCCCGTCAGGACGCGCATCTCCTTGGGTACCGCGGACTGCTTCACCACAGCACCGTCGGGAGCGAGGTTCCCGCGCAACACGCGCAGGCCTCCCTCGGGGTAGTACGGGTCTTCGAGGCGGTGTATCACGCGGCCGTCGGCCTCGGGAGCGGCAGCGGCGATCTGGCCCATCGTGCGGCCGTCGACGGTGGGCGCCTCGGTGTCGATCAGGCCTGCTCGCGCGAGCTCACCCATGATCGACGGGATGCCGCCCACCCGGTAGAGGTCCTCCATGTGCAGGTCGCTCGCCGGGCTGATGCGCACCAGGTTGGGCGTGCGGGCCGAGACGGCCGCCCAGTCGTCGAGCGTGATGTCGGCGTCGGCCTCGTGGGCGATCGCGGTGAGGTGCAGCACCGTGTTGCTCGAGCCGCCGAACGCCATGTCGAGCGTCATCGCGTTCTTGATGCTCGCGGCGTTCATGATCCGGCGGGCGGTCACGCCCTCCTCGAGCAGATCCATCACGCGCATGCCGGCCTTCTTGGCCAAACGGATCCTCTCCGAGTAGACCGCGGGGATCGTGCCGTTGCCCGGCAGCCCGATGCCGATCGCCTCGATCAGGCAGTTCATCGAGTTCGCGGTGAAGAGCCCCGCGCACGAGCCGCAGGTCGGGCAGGCGTGCTCTTCGAGCGTGAGGAGGTCCTCGGCCGACATCGTACCGGCGGTGACCTTGCCGACCGCCGTGAACACGGTGTCCAGGTCGACGGCCTCACCCGTGGGTCCTCGACCGGCGAGCATCGGCCCGCCACTGATGACCACGGTGGGCAGATCGAGGCGGGCGGCAGCCATGAGCATGCCCGGGATGACCTTGTCGCAGTTGGGGATCATGACGACCGCATCGAAGGCGTGAGCCCTCACGACGATCTCGACGGAGTCCGCGATCACCTCGCGGCTGGCAAGCGAGTAGCGCATGCCGGCGTGGTTCATCGCGATGCCGTCGCACACGCCGATGGTCGACATCTCGAGCGGCGTCCCGCCGGCCATGTAGACGCCGGCTTTGACGGCGTCGGCGACCTTGTCGAGCATCAGATGGCCGGGGATGATCTCGTTCGCCGAGTTGACCACCGCGACAAGGGGCCGGTTGATCTCGACATCGGTGAGGCCGTCGGCCTTGAGAAGGCTGCGGTGCGGGGCCTTGGACAGGCCGCCCTTCATGCGGTCGCTCTCATGCGTCATGCGCGAATCGCCCTTCCCTTGCGGGTCGGGGGCGCCCATCGCAGCGGCCGCACAAGAACGCGAGGAGCGGGAGGCGCGCCTCAGGGCGCACCACGGGCTCGGTGTTCGAAGCGGAGAGGGTCGACAGACGACGAAACCGCGGAAAAGCCATGCGGTCGCCCCGTCGCCGGGACGAGAGCATCAGCTCCCGCGGTACCACCCCGCTTGACGTCCGGTCTCCTCGGCAGACCTGCGAAAAGGTCGCGAAGGCGGACGTCCACTCGTGCGGCAGGTAACGGTTGCCACCGACCCGATCTAGTAGCCCGGCCGCGTTACGAAGGTCGTTCGTGCGATGCGGCCGGTCGTTTGCCCGGGTGGCTCAGGGGCGAGTTTCGAAGCGTCCTGCGTCGGGCTTCCAGCGACCCCGACTCTCTGAAGCGAGGATTGGCCTCTACTTGTCCCCGTCAACGCCGTTTGCGTGTTCGGTTGAAAGGCGAGTCTATCCCAAGCCCGCGTGCACCAGCAAGGACCGCCTACGGCCGTATGACGATCGTGTAGCCCCTGAGCCGCTTCGACAGGACACGGATGTGCTTGTTGAGCACGCGTACGCATCCGTGACTCGCCCGCTTTCCGATCGAGCTGGGCCTGTTGGTCCCGTGCAGGTAGTACGAGGTGCGGACCCACTTCCCGCTCTTGGCCTTACGCAAGAGCGGCATCCGCCACGGTCCCCACACCGAGCTTGGAGTCTTCATCCGCTTGCCGAGCTTGAACGTTCCGCTGGGCGTCGGGGCCCACGGCAGCCCTATCGCAACCCGTGTCGTGAACGTGACCACGCCGGAGTGGACCTCGTAGAGCCGTCTGTCGGACTTGTCCACGAGCACGTACTTCTTGGGCGACGGTGTCTTGCCGAGGTTGTAGTAGTCCACGTACGGGCCGGTGACCGATCCGAACCCGTTCTGAGACACGAGGCGAACGCTCCCCGCCCCTTTGGGAACCGACACCGGGGGCAACCGTACCTCTCCGGCGGCATCGGCGGTCACATCGCCCGACCACGCGTCCACCCATGCCGAGCCGCGCTTGAGCAGCACGCGCACCCGGGTCGCCCTCGGACCTGTGCGTCCGGAGAACGCCTGCGGAGATCGCACGAGCGCGTTTCTCTTGAGCACGACCGTGGGTGAGGCGGGGCGGTAGGTGCTGCCCTGGAGCACCGCAGGCGCGCTCTGCCATACCGCGACACCGCCGGCGAACGCGGTCGCCTGCACCTCGGTCCTCTCGCCCGGTGCAACCCACGCGACGAACACGTCGGGTGACTCCTCCGTGCACGTCAGCGTCTGCACCGGCGTGTTCGCCCGCTCGCAGGTGACGGTCACCGTCTCGACGGTGCTGTCGACGTTGACGCGGACGGGCACCAGCCCGCGCACGAAGTCCGGGGTCCCCGCCGTGCTGAGCGAGTACTGAGCGAAGGCCGGCGCGGCCGACATCGCGAAACCGACGACCGCGGCGACGAGAAGAGCGCGCGCGACCGGGGCGCGAAGCAGGGAGCGCATCAGAGTCTCCAGACCCAGATGCTCGTCACCTTCCCGCTCTTCGTATTGAAGTACGTCGAGCCCGTCGAGGCCTTCAGGCGGTATGCACCGCCCACGTACTTCAGCTTCGACCCGTACGCGGACTTGAGCTTCGCGACGGTCGATCCGACCCGGATTCCCTTGCTCGTCTTGTACTTCGCGGAGTAGACCATGAACGCGTTGACCTTGTGCTTGCTGTTCGAGTACATGACGACCGAGTAGTGCCCCCCGGACTTGGTGCCGAAGTAGCGGATGTAGTACGTCTTCCCGCTGCCCTGGTAGTCGCGGTCGACCTTGTACTTCTTGACCTTGCCGATCCTCTTCGCAGCCGTCGTGTCCTTCATGCCGAGTCGAGCGGTGTTCACGCCCTTGTTCACCACGATCGTCGCCGCGTGCGCCGTCGCCGGCGCGACGACGGCCACCGAGACCAGCGCCACCGCCACGATCGCAGCCATCCCACGTGCTCTCATGAGTGCCCCCTCGCTCCGTCGCGTGAGCCGGCAGCTCGCCGCAACACTCTGGTTGATTCCCACTTCTGGGTAACATCTGCCTTGATCGCGACGCCCTGGGTCGGAGGAAGCGCTCGAACGGGGGTGGGGGTGCCAGACTCGCCCGTCAAGGGCGGCGACGAGTTCGCCACGGACGGCTTCTTCGCGCCCCGGGCCGATGAGAAGCCGCGTCACGGACCCGATCGTCGTCGCCTCACGTGGCCCCGCCTGCTGTTGCGCGTGGCGGTCGCGGCGCTCGCGCTTCTCGGCGCCGATGCTCTCGCTGCCAAGACGGTGACCCCTGACACGGTCTTCGAGGATGCGTACCGTCTGCCGGCGGCGCTGCCTACCGCGGACATCGCCCGGTTCGCACACTCCATCCATGCCGCGTCCCTGTCGCCCGGCGGCCCTCCGATAGTGGTCTTCCTCGGAGCCTCCCCCACGTGGGGTCACCGCATCGCCGACCCGCGCAACACGTTTCCCGCCGCGTTCGAGTCGGCCGCCCGACGTGGCGGATGGCCCAACACGGCCTACAACCTCGCGAGCAACGGCCAGTTCGTCTCGGACCAGTACTTCATCGCCAAGCGCGTCGCTCCCGATTCAGACGTCGTCTTCGTCCAGCTCACGTACCACACCTTCAGCGCAGCGGCGCGTGAGGGCCTCGCCATGCGTTACCCGGAGCTTCCCGCTCTTCTTGAGGTCGACGTATCCCCTTCTGAGGCGGTGCTCGCCGGAGTCGAACCCTTCTCGACCGACGACGCGTCCTCACGAGCGAGCGAGGTTCTCGGGAGTCGCTGGCTTCTGTGGCGCGAACGCGACGCGCTGAACCGCGCGCTGTTCGGGGGCACGCCACAAGCGCTGCTCGCCCGTGAAGCCGCATCGGAAGACACCTCGCTGACAAGCCTGCCCGACGACGCCGCGCAAGACGGCTTCGCATCGTTCGAGGACCTCGATCCCGAACGCAGGTTCATCGCGATCGACCGGTACGCCGCGGACTCGTCGTTCGACATCGACTCCAACGACTCGGAGATGCGGTTCTTGCGAAAGCTCGTCGCGCTGCTCGCGTCGCACGACAAGAAGGCCGTCTTCTTCATGGCGCCACTCAACCGCACGCTGATCGAGGAGTACGAGCTGATCGACCCCGAACAGTACCGGGCCAACACCGATTCGATCCGCTCGGCGGTCGCCGAGGGCGGCTTTCTCTTCCTCGACTTCAACACGGGTCCGTCCAGACTCGGACCCGACCGGTTCGCCGACATCAGTCACACGACCGACGAAGGTGGACGCGAGACCGGCTCGCTGCTGTTCGAAGAGGCCCGTGACTATCTGGAGGGCCGACCGTGATCTTCGGTGAGTGGCTCTACAGCCTGCTGCTCGTGACCTCGGCACTCGTCTTCCGGTTCCTGCCGGGCCGAGCCCGCCCCTGGTGGCTCGCCGCCTGCGGCCTGGCGTTCTACGCCTACTACTCGCAAGCCTTCGTATGGCTCGTGGCCGTCGAGATCGTCGTCGTCTTGGTACTCGTCAGGCACAGCCGCCGGCATCTCTGGGCGTACGGTTGCGCGCTGATCGTCGCCATCGGACTGCTCGTCGCGTTCAAGTACGGCTGGCTCGTCTCCCGCACGGTATCGACCGGGTTCGAGACCCTGAGTCTCGGCCGTCTTCCCACGTTCCCCCAGCTTGTCTTGCCGCTGGCCATCTCCTTCTTCACGTTCGAGTTCATCCACTACATCGTCGATGCGCGCGCCGGCAAGATCCCCGAGCACACCGCATCGGAGTTCTTCGCGTTCATGCTGTTCTTCCCAACGATGGTCGCCGGTCCCATCAAGCGCTTCCAGGGCTTCCAGCCCCAGCTCGGCAGCGCCCGAGTGGACCCGCAGGACATCAACGATGGCGTGACGCGCATCGTGTTCGGGTTCGCCAAGAAGCTGTGTATCGCCGACACCCTGGCCCCGCTCACGACCCCGCTGCTCAGCAGTACGGCGATGGAGGCGGCCACGCGCACCGAGCTTCTCGGCGCCTTGCTGGCCTTCTCGGTGATGATCTACATGGACTTCTCGGCGTACTCGGACATCGCGATCGGGTCGGCGAGGCTCTTCGGGATCCGCGTTCCCGAGAACTTCGACTGGCCGTACCTGCGAGACAACATCGCGCAGTTCTGGCGCCACTGGCACATGTCGCTCACGTCGTGGATCACCGACTACATCTACATCCCGCTCGGTGGCAGCCGCAAGGGGCTCGCGATGACCGCGCTGAACTCCGTGCTGGCGATGAGCATCTCGGGGCTCTGGCACGGGGCGCAGTGGCACTTCCTCGCATGGGGGGTCTACAACGGGGTTCTGCTCGCCATCTACCGGGTGTGGTCTGTGGCGCTCAAGCCGCCCCTGCGAGCGAGGTTCGCCGGGGTGCACCGGGGCCCACTCACGCGTGTGCTGGGTGGCGTGGGTTATGTCGCCGGTGCGTCGGTGACGTTCTCGCTCGTGACGATCGGGTGGGGCCTGTTCGTGATGCCGGTCGAACGCTTCGTCCAGATGATCGGGAGGCTTCTATGAGTGAACCGACTCCGGTGTCAGCGGTGGACGCTGCCACCCCGAGAGGCGCGGCCGTGACGGTGCGCGAGATCGTCACCGACATCGCGGTGGGGCTCATGTGGGCGGCGCTGGTCGTGGCGATCGTGCTGTTCTCCGGATCGGTGTCCCAGTTCGTCTACGTCGACTTCTAGGCGCTCCGGGGAGCGATGCCTCTGCGCGCGCCTAGCGTTGCGCCCCGGTCACCACGAGCTGCTTGGAGGTACCGTCCGGCAGGATGCTCGCGAGCGCGCTCGCTTCGCCTTGGTACGAGTTGCCCTCGAAGTACAGCACGCGCCCGTCGGTGCTCCACCCGTAGGGGTAGGCGTCACGACGCGTGGGCAGCGCACTGAACCGGCCGGTCTTCGCATCGGCGGTCCACAGCCGCGAGTAGGCGTCGTCGCCCATCGCGGCCATGAGCACGGCGGCGCCGTCCGGCGACACGGTGACGTCGACGAGCGCGAAGGCGGGCGGCTCGAGCGCGATCGACCCGACGCGCTTGCCCCTGAACGCCGGGGCGCCGGCGCGCCACAGCTCCCAGGCACCCTCGGCCTCCCCCGGCCGTGTGAAGAAGAGCGCGTTGGACGGGCCCCAGCCCCACGACAGTGCCGACCCGCCGCCCCTGACCGCCACCGCCTCACCGCCGGCGACGGGCGCCACGTGCAGCGCACCCCCCGCGCCGAGTTGGTCGGATTCGCCGTAGGCGACCAGCGAGCCGTCGCGCGAGACGCTCGGCTGAGCGCCGGGGTTCGCGACAGACGCCGGAGCGCCGCCGGAAGCCGCCACCCGGTGGACGCTCAGCGCGCCATCCCCGGAGGTGTAGGCGAGCCAGCCCGAGTCGGGCGCCCAGGTCGGCGACAGCGCCACAGCACCGCTGCCGACGCTGCGCATCGCGCCCGTGGTGGTGTCGAACAGCGAGACCGTGCCCGGTTGCGCCGCGCCCTCCGACACGTCGTAGATGACGGCCAGCGTGCCACCATCGGGCGACAGCGAATAGACACTGGCTTGCGGCGCCACCGACACGGCACCGGACCCGTCCTGCTCGGCCACGTAGATGCGGCCGCCCAGCACGAACGCGATGCGCGCGGAGGCAGCGGGCGAGGCGGGCGCGGGCTCGATGGGCGCACCGTCGCCTGCGGACGTGCTGACGGCGCTCGCGGTCGTCTCGCCGCCGCCATCGACCGGCGAGCTCGGAAGAACGGAAGCCGTGGGTTCGGCGGTCGGCTCGGCGGGCTCGATCTCGGTCTGCTTCGCACCCTGATTCGCGGGATGCGTCGCCGCCCAGACCCCGAACGCGAGCAGCGCGACGCCCAGCACGCCGCCAAGCACAGCGAGGACGATGCGGCGGGTCCGCGCGCTGTCGCTCGGGACCTCCACCGTCACCGTCCTCGCCTCCTTCGCAGGTGTTGCTGCGTCCGGTCTACAAGGCTTCGATCAGCGCGTCGGCGTACGCCTGCGTGCCCACGGCGCCGTCGGTGGAACCGGTCACCGAGCGCTTGATGTCGTAGGTGACCCTGTCGCCCGCACCGATCACGGTGCGAACGGCGTTGAGCACGCGGTCCGCGGCCTCGACCTCGCCGAGGTGCTTGAGCATGAGCATCGCCGAGAGGATCTCGGCGGTGGGGTTGGCCATGTCCTTGCCGGCGTACTTGGGAGCCGAGCCGTGCACCGGCTCGAACACCGCGCAGTCGGTTCCTATGTTGGCCCCCATGGCGATCCCCAGACCGCCGATGAGACCGGCCGAGAGGTCGGAGATGATGTCGCCATACAGGTTGGGGAGCACGAGGACATCCCACCACTCGGGGTGCAAGACGAGCTGCATGCACGTCGCGTCCACGATGTAGTCCTCGAACTCGATGCCCGAATCCTTGTACTCCTCGGCGACCTGGCGGGCGACCTTGAGGAACAGGCCGTCGCTCATCTTGAGGATGTTGGCCTTGTGCACCGCCGTGACCTTCTTGCGGCCGTTGGCGATCGCGTAGTCGAAGGCGTAGCGCACGATGCGCTCGGTGCCGGTGATCGAGATGGGCTTGAGCGAGAGGCCCGAGTCGGGCCGGATGACGCCCGCGCCGCGCTCGGCCGCGAACCTGATGAGGTCGGCGGCGTCCTCGGAGCCCTGCTCGAACTCGATGCCGGCGTAGAGGTCCTCGGTGTTCTCACGCACGATGACGATGTCGATGTCGTCGTAGCGCGCTCCCGATCCCGGGATCGTGAACGCGGGCCGCAGGCAGGCGTAGAGGTCGAGCTCCTTGCGGATCGCGACGTTGACGCTCCGGAAGCCGGTACCGACCGGCGTGGTGATCGGGCCCTTGATGGCGACCTTGTTCTTGCGGATCGAGTCGAGGGTGGACCCCGGCAGCGGTGTGCCGTACTTGTCGATGAGGTCTGCGCCGGCCTCGGCGATCTCCCACGCGATGTCGACGCCGGTCGCTTCGACCACGCGGGTCATCGCGGTGGTGAGCTCGGGTCCGATGCCGTCGCCGGGGATGAGGGTCACGGTGTGCTTGGACATGCGTGTGAGTGCCTTTCGGGTCGAGTTCAGGTGATGGTGAAGGTCAGCCCGTCCACTACGAGCTTGGCGGGGTCGGCTTCTTACGGCCGCGCTTCTTGGGTGCGCACGCGACGATGCGGCCGGCGCGGCGCTTGAGCAGCCCCTTGCCGTTCTCGGCGTCGAACGCGAACAGCTCGGCGGCCGCGAGTTTGACGTCGTCGGAGGCGTTGCCGCTGACCATGCGGTAGAGCCCCGACATCATCGCCGGGAACTCCGAATCACCGTGGTAGCACCGCACGGCGTCCGAGATGAGCGGCCACACGCGCTCGGAGCGCGTGGCGGTGGTGGCGCCGTACGACGTCATCAGCCGAAACGCGGCCAGCCTCACGGTGCCCGACTCCTCGTCATGGAGCGCCGTCTCCGCGCCCGCGAGCGCCTTGTCCACGAGCCGGGCGTCGACCGACACCAGCTTGTCGAAGACGCCGAGGACCTCCCAGCGCGTCTGAGACTCGGGCCGGTGGAGCGCATCGGCGAGTTCGCCCGCGTACGGCTTGAGCAAGACCGCGTCGTGCAGAGCGACTTCATGGACGACCGAGGCGGCGAACTGCCTGCTGCGGCGATCCTCGCCGGCGAGGGCGGTCACGACCGCAGTCAGCATGGCCGGCTCGGTCAGGCAGCGCTCTGCGATCTTCGACTTGTCGTCATCGGGAGTGAACGTGGGAGCGTGTTGTGCCATGGGAGACTCCGAAGTCAGAGGGGTTCGGTCGCCTGGCGCACGACAGCCCGACGGGCTGCGGTGCGGCGCAGGCGCCGCGGCATTATAGCAGACGGCCGCCGCGGCTCAGGGTCTGGGCGAACATCACGCGGGAGTCACCTCGACATCGACGTTCGATACGGCGCCCGCCTCGGCGAGCGTGTCCATCCAGTCGCCCTCGGCCACCTCGGGCGGAACCACCACGAGCGCGGTCATCGTGAAGAGCGTCGCGCCGCTCACCGACGCTTCTGTCGTGCCCGTCTCGGCCGACTCGATGCTGATCCCCTGCTGCGACAGCCCGCGCGCGATCTCGTGAACGATCCCTTCGTGATCGGCCCCGCGGACTTCGATCCGATAGGACTTCCACCCGGTTCGCGACTCACCCGAGGACTCCTTGGTCGCGGACAACGTCGCTTTGTAGCCCTGTCCGGTGAGCGGCTCGAGTGCGGTCTCGACATCGGCGGCGCGCTCCTCGGGCACACTCGCGAGCATCAGGACCGCGAACTCGCCGCCGAGTCGCTGCATCTTGCTGGTGTCCACGTTGGCGCCCACGTCGAGCAACGCCTTGGTGACCTCCTCGACGATGCCCACCCGGTCGGGCCCGGTCAGGGTGAGTACCATGCTCACGCTCATCAGCGTTCTCCTAGAGGTTGAAGCCGCCGTGCTTCTTGAAGTGCTCGACCAGGCCGCCGTCGGCCAGCAGTTGGGCCATCACGCCGGGCAAGGGCGGGAACGGGATGTCTGTACCCTTAGTCACGTTCTTCAGCACGCCGGACTCGAGATCGACCACGAGCTCGTCGCCGTCGTCGATCAGATCGGTGTCGCATTCGATGACCGGCAGGCCGGTGTTGATCGCGTTGCGGTAGAAGATGCGAGCGAAGCTCTTGGCGATGACCGCACGCGTGTTGCTGTGGATCAGCACCAGCGGCGCCTGCTCGCGGCTCGAACCCATGCCGAAGTTCGTGCCGGCCACGAGGAAGCCTCCCTCCGGCTTGACCTTCTCGTAGTAGTCCGGGTCGAGCTCCTCCATGGCATGGACCGCCATGCCCTCCATGTCCGCGGACTTGAACTTGTACTTGCCGCTGATGATGTAGTCGGTGTTGATGTCGTCGCCGTACTTGAAGGCCTTGGCCGTGAGTTCCATGTCTGTCTGACTCCTTCTCTCGCGGCCTAGCCCGCGAAGTACTTCCGCGGGTCGGTGATCTTGCCTTCGATGACCGAGGCGGCCACGGTGGCCGGGCTGCCCAGGTAGATGAACGAGTTGCTGTTGCCCATGCGCCCCTTGAAGTTGCGGTTGGCCGTCGAGATCACGTTCTCGCCGTTCGAAGGCACGCCGTTGTGGGTGCCCACGCACGGTCCGCAGCCCGGAGTGACCAGCGCCGCTCCGGCCTCGACGAGCGTCTGCACGTAGCCGGCCGCGATGGCGTCGAGCAGGATCTGCCGAGAAGCCGGCGCCACGATGAAGCGGACGTCCGGGTGGACCTTGCGGCCCTTGAGGATGCTCGCGGCGATCGCGAAGTCCTCGAGGCGGCCGTTGGTGCAGGTGCCCAAGACGCCCTCTGCGATCGGCGTGCCCTCGACCTCTTCGATGGGGCTCACGTTGTCGACGGCGTGCGGCTTGGCGACCTGCGGGCCGATCTGCGACGCATCGAAGACGAGCTCGCTGTCGTAGACCGCGTCGGCATCGGCGCTCTGGGGGTGCGGGACCTTGTCGCCTCGACCCTCGAACCACGCCATCGTCTTGTCGTCGGCCTCCATCAGGCCCGCCTTCGCGCCGACCTCGATGGCCATGTTCGAGATCGTCATGCGTGCCTCGACCGAGAGCCGCTCGATGACCGGCCCATGGAACTCGATCGCCTGGTACGTCGCACCGTCGGCACCGATCGTGCCGGCCAGATGGAGGACGAGGTCCTTCGAGAAGACACCGGGCTGCAGCTCGCCGTCGTAGGTGACCTTCATCGTGTCGGGCACCTTGAACCACAGCTTGCCCGACGCCATCGCCGCCGCGCCGTCGGTCGAGCCGACGCCGGTCGAGAAGACGTTGATCGCGCCGTAGGTGCACGTGTGCGAGTCGCAGCCCACCATGAGGTCTCCGGCGACGACGTGACCCTTCTCGGGGATGAGCTGGTGGCACACGCCCTCGCCCACGTCGTAGACGGTCGCGCCGGTCTGCTTGCCGAACTCGCGCATCATCGTGTGGAGCGCCGAGACACCCTCGATCGGCGACGGCGAGCTGTGGTCCATGACGACGGCGACCTTCGTGGGGTCGAAGACCCGGGTGACGCCCATGCGCTCGAGGGCCTTGATGGCGAGTGGCGACGTGCCGTCCTGGCCCATCACGAAGTCGACGTCGGCGACGACGATGTCACCGGCGCGCGCGTCTGAACCGGAGTGTGCCGAGAAGATCTTCTCGGCGATGGTCTTACCGGGCATGCGGGTCGTCCTTCCTTCGGGTGCGGTGCTAGGCGGTCGCGACGTCGAGCGCGCCGGCTGCCTTGAGTTCTTTGTAGAGCTCGACGAGCTCTTTGTCGAACAGCGGGCGCTTGAGCTCGATGGTGCGCGAGCGCACGACCGGCAGCATCGCCGTGGCCTCGCCGCGCGTCATCGGGATGCCGTACTCGCCGAACTTCATCTCGATAGTACGCGAGCCGGAGTGCTTGCCCACGACGATCTGGCGAGCCAGCCCGACCTCTTCGGGCGTGAACACCTCGTAGGTCTTGGGGTTCTTGATGACGCCGTCGGCGTGGATCCCGCTCTCGTGGGCGAACATGTTCGAGCCCACCACCGGCTTCCACGCCGGCACGGTGCGCCCGGCCGCCTGCATCACGTAGTCGACGACCTCGTGGAACCGCCGGGTGTCGTAGTCGAGATCGAGCTCTTCGAGGTACTTGAGCGCCATGACGACCTCTTCGAGCGCCGCGTTGCCCGCGCGCTCTCCCAGACCGCCGATGGTGACGTTGACCCAGGTGGCGCCGGCGTGGATGCCCGCGATCGCGTTGGCGACAGCCATCCCGAAGTCGTTGTGCGTGTGCATCTCGACCTCGAGGCCGGTCGCCTCGATGAGCTCCTTGATGACCTTGTAGGTCCGCAGCGGCTCCATGATGCCGATCGTGTCGCAGAAGCGCAGGCGGTCGGCCCCCTCGGCCTTCGCGGCGGCCGCGTACTCGAGCAAGAAGCCGAACTCGGTGCGGCTGGCATCCTCGGCGTTGACCGAGACGTAGACGCCGTTGCTCTTCGCGAACGCCGTGGCCTCGCGGATCGAGTCCAGGACCCACGCGCGGTCCTTCTGCAGCTTGGTGTGGATGTGGATGTCGCTCGTCGCGAGCGAGATGGCGACGGCGTCGACACCGCAGTCGATCGAGGTCCGGATGTCGGCGACGTTCGCACGGTTCCAGCCCAGCACCGACGCGCGCAGGCCGAGGTGCGCGATCTCCTCGATCACGTCGCGCTCGTCGCCACCCATGACCGGGATGCCGGCCTCGATCTGGTCGACTCCGATCTCATCGAGCATGCGGGCGATCTTGACCTTCTCGGCGTTCGTGAACACGACTCCGGCCGTCTGCTCGCCGTCGCGAAGCGTCGTGTCGTCGAGCTGTACGCGCGTGTCGCCGAGGTGGCTTTCGACCGGCAACTCCCATATCTGCGTGGCTTCCACGTGTGCGAACCTCCAGTGTTCGAGCGGGATCCGGGGGTGAGGTGACCCGGGAAGAACGCACCCCCGGATGCGCGTGTCAGCACGAGAGGGCCGACAGCGGGACGGCCATTGTACGACAGTGCGCCGCGCGTGTCAGGCGAGCACGAGCGTCAGGCGTCCGCCCACGCGGGCACCAGCAGGGCGGCGTCCTTGAGGCGCGCCCGGTGCGCCCGCGCGTCGGGGTCGAACGTCGAGAGCACCGACCAGAAGCGCGGCGAGTGGTCCATGACCTTGGTGTGCGCGAGCTCGTGAAGGATGACGGCGTCACACAGCTCGGCGGGCAGGAACAGCAGCCCCCGGTTCAACGCGATGACGCCCTGCGCCGAACAGCTCCCCCACCTCGACCGGGCCCTGGTGACCCTCACCGCCGAGAAGTGCAGACCGGACACCGCGGCGAGTTCGCTCACGCGGGACGGCAGCACCTCATGCGCGGTCCGGTCGAGCCAACGCCCGAGCGCCGCGAGCCTCGCCTCGGCGTCCGGAGCGCCGCTCACCACGAGCTCGTCACCGCGCCTGCGGGCCCGCGCGGAGCGCGCGGCGGTGACCTCGTAGCGCACCGGCAGCCGCTCGCCGGAGGCCGTCAGCTCGACGGTGGCGGGGAGCAGCGCATCGGGACCGGCCGCGTACAGCTCGCGCTTCTCGGCGACCTTCGACAGCGCCCGCACCGCCCACGCCCGCTTGCTGTCCACGAGCGCCGCCGCATCGACGCGCACGCCTCGCGGGACCACGACCACGAGCCCGTCGCGGGCGGTGACCGTCAGGCGGACATGGCGAGCTCTGGCGCTCACGCGCACGGTGTAGGGGATCGCGTCGTGCGGAGTGCGGTCGGCGCTCATCGCGGCTCGTCCGGCCCCCGGGTGATCGTCCAGCACGTGTGGATGCCCGGAGTGCGCTCGAAGTCCTTGGGGATGGTGCGCGTGGTGACGTCTCGCGCCACCAGACCGGCTGCGGCGAGCGCCGTTTCGTCGAGGGAGAACTTGCGGCGATTGCACGAGAAGACCAGCGTGCCGCCGGGAGCGAGCAGCCGCGCGGTCGCGACGATCAGATCGGCGTGGTCGCGCTGCACGTCCCAGGTGTCCCGCATGCGCTTGGAGTTGCTGAACGTGGGCGGATCGCAGAACACGAGGTCGTAGCGGTTGCCGCCGCGCCGAGCGGTCTCGAGCCACTGCACCACGTCGGCTTGGACGCGCGAGTGCTGAGGTCCCGAGACACCGTTGAGCGCCATGTTGCGGCCGGCCCACTCGAGATAGGTCGCCGAGAGGTCGACGGTGGTCGTGGACGCGGCACCGCCTGCCGCCGCACAGACGCTCGCGGTGCCGGTGTAGGCGAACAGGTTCAGGAAGCGGGCGTCGGAAGCGAGCTCGCGCAGCCACGCCCGGGTGTCTCGGTGGTCGAGAAAGAGCCCGGTGTCGAGGTAGTCCGAGAGGTTCACCTCGAACAGCAGCCCGTTCTCCTCCACCGTGACCGCGACGCCGGTGCGCGAGACGCGCTCGTACTGCGAGGTCCCACGCTGGCGTTCCCGCCGCTTGACGAAGACATCGTCGGCGTCGATCGCGAGAACATCGGCGACCGCGAGGCGCGCCCACTCCATCCGCTCGGCGGCCCTGCGCGTGTCGATCCCCGCGGGCGGAGCGTACTCGGCCACGTGCGCGAAGCGTCTTCCGGCGTCCTCGGACGCGCCGGTGTAGAGATCGACCGCGAGATTGTAGTCGGGCAGGTCGGCGTCGTAGACGCGGTAGCAGCTCACACCGGTGCGGCGCGCCCAGGTGCCGATGTGTTTGGACATCTTGCTCAGCCGGTTCGAGAACGCCTGCGCCGATGCATCCGGAGCGACGGGCTTCTCGGCGGGTGTTCGCTCGGCCGCGGGCTCCGACACGTCGTCGGGCACCGGGGCGGGCGGCGTGCTCGCAGGCGCGGGCTCAGGACCGAACGCCGAGAAGACCGAGACGGGCGCGAGGATGCGGCCGTTGTAGAGCTCGTGGACGCGCCGGGGGCGCTCGCCCAGACCGGCGGCGAGCCGCTCGTCGGGAGAGATGACGGCGAGATCCCAGCCCGGGAAGCCCGCGCGCATGCGGTCGGCGAGCATCCGGTAGAGCTGCGGCAGCTGGTCGGCGTGCGACAGCCGCTCGCCGTAGGGTGGGTTGCACGCGACCAGGCCACGCTCGACGCCCTCGGGTGCCGAGGCGCGCTCCAGCGGCAGGTGCGCGAGCGTGATGTGGCGGGCCATCCCCGATCGCGAGACGCACTCGGCGGCGATCTCGAGGGCGGCCGGGTCCGAGTCGGACGCGACGATCGGGATCATCGCGGCGGCACCGCCCTCGCAGCGCGCATCGGCGTCGTCGAGCAGCCGGTGCCACGCGGCCTCGTCGTGGCCGAGCCAGCGGTCGAAGCCCCACGTGGACCGCAGGAGCCCCGGCGCCACGTCGGCGGCGACCATGGCCGCTTCGATCGCGATCGTGCCCGATCCGCACAGCGGGTCGGAGAAGCCACCACCCGCGGCGGCGATAGCGCGCCATCCGGCGACCTCGAGCAATGCGGCCGCAAGGGTCTCTTTCATCGGAGCGACGACCTGAACGCCCGGCTTGCGGTAGCCGCGCCTGTGCAGCGGCTCTCCGGACAGGTCGATGGCGACTTTGGCCTTGCTGCCCACGACCACGATGTTGATCCGCAGGTCGGGCGAGGCGGTGTCGACGCTCGGACGCTCGCCGTACCCTTCACGGAAGCGGTCGGCCACGGCGTCCTTCACACGCACGGAGGTGAACTGGGTGTTGCGCAGCGCGTCGTTGACGCCGGACGAGTCGACCGCGATCGTCCCGCTCGGAGACACGTGCCGCTCCCACGGGATCTCGCGGATGCCGGCATACAGGGTGTCGGCGCTCGACGCGTCGACCTCCCCGAGCGACAGCAGCACTCGCGAGGCGAGACGCGACCACAGCAGCACCTTGTAGGCGCTGGCGGTCGGTCCCGAGAAGAGCACGCCTCCGCGCTGCGGGCGCACGCCGGACAGGCCGAGGCGGCGCAGTTCGTCGGCAAGCATGGATTCGACACCGCGCGGGCACGGTGCGAAGTACGACTCTCGAGCGTTCACCGGCCGAACGTCCGGGGAACAACGACCCGATCGCGCACGCCGGCATGGCGGTAGGGCGCGAAGCCGAGCTCGTTGTAGAAGCCTGACCTGCCCCAGGGAATCTTCACGCGAACCGTCCCCTTCGCACTGCTGGACTCGTGAAGGCCCCAGTACGCGGTCTTCGACGAGTCGGTCCATCCGCCGAACAAGACGGTATGCCCATAGGGTACCGTCTTGCCGTCGATCTTGAGGGTCTTGGGCCGCAAGATGACGTCGCCGGGCAGGAGTTGCGTCTTGCTGATCTTCGTGAGCCGCAGAGGGAACGAGCCGGTATCGAGCGAGAGCGGCTTTCCCGTCGAGGTCTTGAGCCCCAGGCTCATCGAGACGAAGCCCGAGCAGTCGGTCCGGTACCCCTGCGTCGAAGGACTCGCCGTCGAGGTGGGCACAAGCGAGCCCGACACCGTCGCGTAGCGGCTCTGGCTGTAGGGAACCTTCAGCTTCACCCACACGTTGGCGCGCTTGATGACATCGGCACGCGTGATGGCGTGGGCGGCCACCGGCGCGGTAAGCGTCGCGAGTGTGAGGAGTGTCAGCGCGAGAGCGCCAAGGCGAGTGCCACGATCACGCATGTGCTGCCCCTGGAGCAAAAGGAGTGTGAATGGGTCGGCCCGGTCACTATATCACTCGGCACCCACACACGACGCCTTGAGCCACGCACCCGCACGGGTGCGCAGCAGGCGTCACTGTCCCGAGAAGCCCTCCACGACATAGGTCCCCGAACGTTGGTCGGTGCGCAGCTTGAGAAAGCCCAACTTCTGCGCGTCTTCGAGGAACTGGTTGAACGACCGGTAGCCGTACGCCTGCTCGGAGAACTGCGGCTGCTTGCGGCGGATCGTGTCCTTGATCAGCGAGGAGTGCATGACCGCCACGTTCTCGCGCTGGAGCGCTTCGACCGTCTCGAACAGCAGCTTGAAGCCCGGCTGCTTGTTGGGCGGAACCGTGTCGCTGAGAACCGGCGCTCCGGCGGACGCACCGATGTCCTCGTAGTAGATGAACTCGTCGCAGTTCGCCGCGAGCAGGTCGCTCGTGGAGTCGCGCATCCCCACACCCACCACGGTCTTGCCGTTCTCCTTGAGGCGCAGCACGAGCGGCGTGAAGTCGCTGTCCCCGGAGATGATCACGAAGGTGTCGATGTGCTCCTTGGCGTACGAGAGCTCCATCGCATCCACCACGAGCCGGATGTCCGCGGAGTTCTTTCCGGTCATGCCGCGCTCGGGGATCTCGGTGAGCTCGATGCCCAACTCGTGCAGCGGCGAGCGGTACTTCTCGAAACGGCTCCAGTCGGCGTAGGCCCGCTTGGCGACGATCTTGCCCTTCTCCACGAGCCGCTCGAGTACCCGCTTCATGTCGAGTGTCTCGCCGTTCTTGGGCGCGGTCGCGCGTTTGCGTCCCGACGCCGTGCGCGGCTGTATGCCCAGCGCCAGGTTCTCGAAATCGATGAACACCGCGAGCGAATGCGCTTCGTCGGCCACAGGAATCCCCTCTCAGCAGCGAAAGCCCCTCGTGGGCACCCGCTCTCTCAGCTGCAATCGTACCGCACCGGCCCCGCCGGCATGCAGCGCCCAACGGGTACCTACCACACAGACGGTCTTTGCCCGATGACTCTTCGGCCGAGAAGGACGATCAGACGATGACGGAGCATCCCACCCCGGAAGCGGGAAACGACCCCGAACTGATCATGTACTGCCGTAGTTGGTGTGGCGACTGCGCGAGGGCTCGCGCGTGGCTCGACGAGCACAACATCGCGTACACCGAGGTCGACGTGGACGACGACGACTCGGCCCGCTCGCACGCGGCAGGGCTCAACGAGGGCCGCCTGCACACACCGACCTTCACGATGGGCGACGGCGTGTGCGTGGACTTCCGACCCGAGAAGCTCAAGGACCTGCTCGGCCTGTGATATCTAAGAGCGCTCCTCGGAGCCGCTCTTGCCGCTGAGCCCGTTGAACGGCCTCGTGAGTCCGTGACGCGCGCCGTTGAGCAGGCCGAAGGTCGCGCCGATGGCCGCCGCGACCACGAACTCCTGCCCCCTCACGAGAGCGATCGCGATCGCGACAGCGCCCACCACCACGATGCCGATGAAGGCGGGCCGACGCCATCCGGGCCGACTGCGGAGCCATACGCCGGCGAAGTACCCGGCCGCCAGAAAGACGACCGCGAAACCCGCGGCGATGAGGATCTGATCTCTCACGACGAGGCGACCTCCGCATTCACTCCGCCGAGTATCCCTGCGGCCTCCCGCTCATCGGCACCCGCATAGAGCAGCCAGATGGCCTGGGTTCCCAGCTCGCTTCCGCCCCCGCCATCAGCGCCTCATACAGGCGCTTTGCGAGCTCCGCACCCGGAAGCGGTACACGCAGCCCCGCAGCCGAGGCCAAAGCGATGCGCAGGTCCTTCACGAAGTGCTTCACGTAGAAGCCCGCCGCGAAGTCCCCGTCGAGTACGCGGGGTCCGTAGTTGGTGAGCGTCCACGTCTGCGCGCTGCCGCCCGAGAGCGTCTCGAGCACGCGGGCCCGGTCGAGCCCCGCTCCGACCGCGTAGGCCAGACACTCCGCAAGGCCCAGCATCGAGGCCGCGATCGCGATCTGGTTCGCCATCTTGCAGTGCTGCCCGGCGCCTGCAGAGCCGTGCAGGACGATCATCTTGCCCATCGCCGACAAGACGGGACGGACGCGATCGAGCGTCTCGGCGTCGCCTCCCACCATGATGGTGAGCGTGCCGTTGCGGGCGCCGACGTCACCGCCTGATACCGGCGCATCGAGGGCGCTGAGTCCGCGCTTCTCGGCGGCCGACGCGATCTTGGCCGCCAGACCGGGAGAGGAGGTCGTCATGTCGATCAGCACCGCGCCCGGCGACGCGAGTTCGATGATGCCGCCCTCGCCCAGGTACGCCGCTTCGACGTCCTCGGGGTAGCCGACCATCGTGACCACCACATCGGCGCCGCGTGCCGCTTCCCCGGGACTGTCGTGCCACTCGGCGCCGCGCCCGAGGAGCGTCTCGGCCTTGGCACGCGTGCGGTTGTGCACGCGAAGACGGTATCCGGCGTCCATGAGATGGCCGGCCATCGCCGCCCCCATGACACCGGTACCGATGAACGCGACCGTGGTCTCGTTCGGCTGCATCGCTCCCCCGTTCCCGTCAGCTGCCATCGCACGTCGTCAACGTGCGCCCACACGATACCGCAACCTCCCGCCGACTCACCCCGCGGGCGGTGGAGCCATCTCGAGCCGGGTGTAGGCGACTCTGAATCCGAGCCGCTCCATGTTTCGCTGGGACACACCGCCCGGAACTGACTCCGCCACCGCCAGACGGCACCCGCTGCTCGCCGCGATCGCGAGGCGATGGCGCTGCAGCGACTGCTGAACGCCGCGCTGCCTGAAGCCCGGCAGTGTCGCATCGGCCGAGAGCCAGCCCACGTCGCCCGAGATGTAGAGCTCGCCGGTCCCCGCAGGCCGCCCATCGAGAAAGGCGGTGAACAGCCGGGTGCCGGGTCGCTCGGCAGCGAGCTCGGCCACGAGGATCTGCTCGTCGAGGGGCGGCAGCGGCGCGCAGAACGCCGCGGCGGCCACGAGCGCCCACGTGCGCTTCTCCTCGGCGGTGACGGCGCCGCGGATCTCGACCGTGCCCTCGGCGGGCGGCAGGGTCTCTTCGCTGTCGTCGAGCGTGCGGATCAGCACGTTCTCGAACCCCTCGGGCGTCCAGCCCCGCGACCCGAGGACCGTGAGCAGCGTGGGGTGAGCGAGCGGACACACGTTCATCAGCGCCCGCGCGTCTCGCGAACGGTAGAACCGCTCGATCGAGGCGACGTCGCCGTCGGTGACCGGGCCTCGCATGCCGACGCCGAACACCTGGTTGAGCGGCGAGGCCGCCGAGACGAACACCGCGCTGCCCCCCGCGACCGGGAGCGTCTCGGCATCGCTGAGCGCGTCGCGCTCCCGCGAAGTGACCACGAACCGTTCCATCTCGTCTGCGCACAGCCGCTCCAGCCGCGCCGCAAGCGAACGGTCGGAAGACAGCGTCATGGTCGGTGGCGTCCCTCTCCTCAGCCTCAGTTCACCCCAGCATACCCGCGCTCGGGTACGCTGGTCAGGTACGATGTCGCGCCCGAGCTCGTGGTTGGGGGCATACGGATGGCCACGCTTCGCAGTGAGGACGCCACACGCCGGCAGGGCCTGTGGCTGCTCGTCACGGCAGCGATCCTGGTGCTCGCGATGGCCGCGCTGGTCTGGTGGGCGATCGCGCGCAGCTCGGCACCACAGGGTGCGCCGCAAGGGCCCGGCTTCGACCGCTATCGCCCGGCGTGGGAGTCGGCGATGGCCAAAGCCGGCGTCGAGGCGACGTACCCCGCCGGAGCCGGTGGACGTCGAGCAGCTGCGGCCCTCGGGCCTGCGGTCCTTCTCGGCGACGTTCACCGCCGAGGAGATCGGCGCGCTGATCAACGTCTACCCCTACGAGGCCCGGATGACCGATCGAGAGGTGACGCTCAACAGCGTCACCGTCGACTTTCCCCGCCCCGGGGTGGCCGGCGCGAGCGCGAAGCTGATCGCCGACAACACCGGCTACTCCGTGGAGGTGGCGCTGCCGCTCGAGTACACCGCGAAGGGCATCAGCAGCCGGGGCCCGTCACAGCTCAAAGCCGAGGGCTTCACGATCAGGGGCGAACAGAAGCAACAGGCGGTCACCGCGGTCGTGGGCTACCTCAACCTCTACCTGCAGGCCGCCCCGGGACTGATCGTCGAGCGTGCCGAGATCGTCGACGGGGGGCTCTCCGTGACGGGATCGGCACCTCAGCGCCTCGAGAACCCCCCGGCTGAGGCCGAGCCGGCAGCGCCCTAGGAGCCGAGTCGCTCCATCAGCCACGCCATGTTGGAGCCCAGGTTCTTCATCGTCGCGATACCCTCGGCGTCGTCTTCGACCGCACCCTTGGGACCGCCCACACCGAGGTTCCAGTAGCTCGAACCCACGACGATCATGTCGCTGATCAGGAAGAAGTGGTTGATCGAGTCGAAGGCGTGGATCGCCCCTCCTCGGCGAACGGCGATGATCGCAGCCGCGGGTTTGCGCGCGAGCGGATTGCCGCTCGACACACCGCGAGAGACGTAGCCGGTTCGGTCGATGACGGCCTTGAGCTCGGGCGTGATGTCCGCGAAGTACGTGGGGCTTCCCAGCAGCACCGCATCGGCCGAGAAGAGCGCATCGATGACCGCGTTGCCGTCATCGCGCCTGCCGTAGCACTGGCCGTCGCCCTTCTCGCGACACTTCCCGCATGCGGTGCAGCCGCGCACGTCCTTGCCCGCGAGCTGTATCAGCTCGCACTCGTGACCCGCCGCGCGCAAGGGTTCGAACGCTGTGCCGATGAGGAGCGCGGTGTTGCCGTTCTTGCGCGCGGAACCGTTGACTGCGACGACCTTCATGCGAGGGCCTTTCGAGAGGGAAGACGGGCTACCTCTCATCTTCCCATGCCGCGGCCGATCGCGTCAGAGGCGATCGTCTTGCTCGGAGGAGATCTCGGCGACGACCTCGGGATGCATCGCCGCGCGCCAGAAGATACGGTCCGCGAGAGCGAGGGCGGTACCGATGCCCAGATAGATCGCGCCCATGATGCCGGCTCCGATGACGTCGGGATTCACCACGATCTGCCTCAGAGTGATGCCGCCGCCCATCATCAGCGCGATGAAGGCCCACGTCTTGACCGAGAAGAACCCGAAGAAACACGCGGGGCCGCGCTCGCGTATGCGGATGACCGCCTTGCGCGCGACGCGATCGAGCAGGTAGCGGGACTTGATCACGGCGATGGCCAGCGCGGCCGCGAGGGCCCACGCGTGCCAGTAGCGGTCGCTCATGTATCCGAGGCCGCGGATGATCAGGATGGATGCGCCCACCGTCCAGACGATGGCCGCACCGAAGAGCTGGGCGCGCACGCCCGCACGGGGCGTGAAGCGGGATCCGGTTGTTGCGGCGTGCACTGAAGGAGACTCATCTGGTGTCATAAGGTCAGGCATCAGCAAGAGCTGCGCCGATTCTCACCGCCCGGGGATCGGTTGTTCGGTCTCGTACACGACCGCGACCGCAGGACCCACGTGAAGCCCTATCACCGCACTGACGGGAACGACCGGTACCGGCATTCCCGCGATCGGCTCGATCAGGCCCGACGCGAACTCCCGGGCCGGCCCGGGATCCCCGATGTGATGGACGGCGACGCGCCGAAGTCCGAGTGCCTGGACGTCAGACGCGAACGTGCGTGCCATCTCGCCGAGCGCTTTGCCCTGCGTGCGGACCTTGGCGAACGTGGTGGTCTCCCCGTTCTCGACGGTCAGGATCGGGCGTATCTGCAGAAGCTGTCCCAGCAGCGCGGAGGCGTTGCCGATGCGACCTCCTCGGCGGAGGTACTCGAGCGAGCTCGGCGTGAAGAGGTACCGTGTGCGTGCGGCGGTGTCGTGGGCCGCACGGACGCACCGGTCGATCGTCTCGCCCGCCTGAGCCGCCCTGGCCGCAGCCATCGCGCAGAAGCCCTCCTGCAAGGAGTTGGAGCCGCTGTCGACGATCTCGATGCGCGCATCCGGCGACTCCTTCACCACCATCGACGCCGCGAGCCGCGCCGTGTCGACCGTCCCGCTCATCTTCGCCGAGATGAAGACCCCCACGACGTCGGAACCGCGCTTCACGGCGTCGTTGAACGCCTCGATCAGCGACTCGACCGACGGCTGCGACGAAGTGGGAAGCGTCTTGGAGTCGGCCAGCCGCTCGTAGAACCTCTTCAGGTCGATCTGCCGGTCCGGGAGATTGACTTCCCCGTCGTTGACGTAGAGGTCGACGACGTCGATGCCGAGCTGCTCGACATCGGCCTCGGGCAGCGATGCCACGGAATCTGTGACGACGTGTACTGGCACCAGGCACTCCCCGTTCACGCGATCGGTCGGGCGAAGCGACACGATGCCACTCTAGCGCAATCGGGATCATCACCGACCGCGCGCGCTACGCGGCCGCTCATTGGGGTATTCGTTATCGAGTGGAAAGTATGCACGCGCATCGCGCGATCCAGAGAGAGGACCGAGCATGACCGCCACCACCGACCGCGATCGTCCCAGGCGAGTTCTCGTGATGGGGGCCGCCGGCCGCGACTTCCACGACTTCCTGGTGGCGCTCAAGGACGATCCCGCCATCGAGGTCGTCGCGTTCACCGCGACTCAGATCCCCGGGATCGACAGCCGTGTCTTCCCGGCCGCACTCGCCGGGCCCCGGTACCCCGATGGCATCGTGATCCGTCCCGAAGGCGAGCTCGTCTCGCTCATCTCGGAGCACCGCGTCGACGAGGTCCTCTTCGCCTACAGCGACGTGCCGCACGAGGAGCTGATGCACAAGGCGTCTCTCGTCTTGTCCACGGGCGCGGACTTCCGGATCGTGGGACCGCGCGCGAGCATGGTCGCCTCGGTCAAGCCCGTCATCAGCGTCTGCGCGGTGCGTACGGGCGTGGGCAAGTCCGGGATCTCCAAGCGGCTCTTTCAGCGCTTCCGCGATCGCGGGGTCAAGGCCGTCGCGATCCGGCACCCGATGCCCTACCGCGATCTCACCGCGATGAGGGTCGAGCGCTACGACAGCGTGGCCGACCTCGACCGTCTCGGCGTCACCGTGGAGGAGCGCGAGGAGTACGAGCACCTCGTCGAGGCGGGCGCCGTGGTGATGGCGGGCGTCGACTACGAGGCGATCCTGCGCGAGGCCGAGAAGGAGGCCGACGTCATCGTGTGGGACGGCGGCAACAACGACTGGCCGTTCTTCGTGAGCGACCTCGAGATCGTCGCACTCGACCCTCACCGCCCCGGACACGAGCGGTCGTTCTTCCCCGGAGAGGTGAACTTCCTGCGGGCCGATGTCCTCGTGGTCAACAAGGTCAACACCGCCGAGCAGAGCTCGATCGACGCGGTGCTCGAGGCGGCGCGCGTGCACAACCCGGATGCGACGGTCATCCTCACCGACAGCGAGATAGTCGCCAGCGACGCCGCGGCCCTGAACGGTAAGCGCGTCCTCGCCATCGAGGACGGCCCGACGGTGACCCACGGCGGTATGCGCTACGGGGCAGCCGCGCTGGCCGCACGCGACGCCGGCGCTCTCGAGCTCGTGAACCCGGCCCCGTTCGCTGTGGGCTCGCTCGCCGCGACGTTCGAGGCGTATCCCCACATGGATGCCGTGCTGCCGGCGATGGGCTACTCGGCCGAGCAGCTCGCCGACCTCGCGGCCACGATCGCCGCGAGCGACGCCGACGTGGTCGCGATCGGCACGCCCATCGACCTGGCGCGGCTCATCGATATCGACAAGCCGGTGGTGCGCGTGACGTACCGGGTCAGGGACGCCGGGACCCCCGGGCTGGACGAGATCGTCGACGCGTTCTGCGAGAAGCACGGGGTGTGAGCGGCCACGCAGATCCCTCGCTTGGCTACACTGTCGCCATGACACAGATGCAGGCACCTGACAGACAGCTCGACCCGAAGGTGAAGACCGCGTGGCGCCTTCAGGCGCTGCTTGCGCTGGCGCTGCCCGCCGTGGCGGCGGTCGCGTTCGCGGGCGTGGCGCTTGTCCTCGAGCTGCCGCCGTGGATGCCGCTCGCCGCGCTCGGCACGATCGTCGTGCTCTTCGTGACGACGGTCTTCGTGACCCCCGAAGTCCGCTACCGTCGCTGGCGCTGGGAGGTCCGCGAAGAGGAGATCCGCCTCCGAGAGGGGCTGATCGTCGTCTCACAGACCGTCATCCCGATGGTCAGGGTGCAGCACGTCGACACGTCGCAGGGACCCATCATGCGCGCGCTGGGCCTCTCGGACGTGCACGTCTGGACCGCTGCGGGCAAACACACCATCCCCGCGCTCTCCGACGAGCACGCCGCCGACCTCCGCGACCGCATAGCGACGCTGGCACGGGTGACGGACGATGGCGGACTCTGACCTGTCGAGGACGCACCCGCTGACCGTCGCCGTGCGCTCGGCCAGAACGCTGGGACAGGGCATCGCGGCGTTCGTGGCGTTCACGTTCTTCGGGGCGGTGAGCGGAGCCCCCTTCACGTTCATGGGCTTCGCCGCGCTCATCCTTCTCGGCACTCTGGTGACGGCGGGCTTCTCGTGGCTGAACTGGCTCTTCTTCCGCTACGGCATCGTGGGCGACGACCTGCTGATCGATGAGGGATGGCTGGTCAAGAAGCGGCGTTCGATCCCGTTGGCGCGCGTCCAGGGAGTCGATATCCGCGCCAGTATCGTCTTCACGGCTGCTGGGCTTGGCCGATGTGCTCGTGCAGACCGCGGGTGGCGGCGACGGCGGAGCGGAGGCCCGCATCGGCTCGATACCGCTCGGAGATGCCGAGGGACTGCGCGCGCGGCTGATCGGTCGCTCCGCGTCAGCCTCGGCGCAGGCCCTCGATGTTCCCGGTGACACCTCCGCTTCCGCCGGCGGAGTGCCGCACGAGCGAGCCGACGAACCATCGTTCGTCGGCCCCGACCCTGCCGGGCGCATGAGCGACCTGCGTGGCGCGTTCGGCGGTGCCGCCCCTGCGGAGCCGATGCCCGTTCACGAACTCAAGGTACCCCTGACCAGGCTGGTCATCGCCGGCCTCACCTCCAACGGCCCCCTGATCGCGGTGGCGGCGACGCTGGGCCTCGCAGGTCAGTTCTTCGAGATCGTGGACACGAGCCGCATCGACGAGACCGCCTCGATGCTCGCCACGCTGGCCATCCCGGCCCTGATCGCGCTCACCCTGCTCGTGTTCCTGCTCGTTGGCGCCGTGGCGGTGGCCATCACCATCGCCCGCGACTTCGGGTTCACCATCCGGCGCACCGGTGACCGGCTCGAGACCGAAGCGGGCCTGCTTGAGCGACGGATGACGAGCGTGCCCGTTCGCCGCATCCAGTCGGTCGTGATCGAGTCGAATCCCCTGCGCCGCCTGTTCCGCCTCGCCTCGGTGACGGTGAACACCGCCGGATTCGGCGCGAGCGAGGACGAGCAGTCGAAAGGGACGTCCTCGGCGCTCGTGCCGCTCGCGAAGTCGTCGGAGATCCGGATGCTGCTCCATTCGTTGCTGTGGGAGGCCGAGTCCTTCGCGACGGTACAGCCCCTGCCGCGCCGGGCGCTCCGCTTCTACGTACTCGTGCCCACCGTCACCGCCGTGGCGATCACGCTCGCGGTGATCGCCGTTCCGCTTATGCTGCTGCGCGATGCGGCGGGCTTCGACGCACTCGCCGCCACCGCGCCCCTGATCGGTGCCGGCACGATGCTCGTCGTCGCGGGCGCCGTGGCCGGCGCGCGAGCCCTCTCGTGGCGTGCGGCCGGCTGGGGGGTCGATGACGACGCGCTGGTCATCCGCTGGGGCGCTCTCGGGATACGTCGAGCGCGCGTGAGCCGCTCGCGGATACAGTCGCTCTCGATCCGGCAGAACCCCTTCCAACACCATGCCGCGCTCGCGACACTCCACGTGGCCTCCGTGTCGGGCTCGTCGCGAAAGCTCTTCTCGGTGCACAACATCGACGTCTCGGACGCATCGCGCATCGAAGCGTGGTACTCGCCCGACCTCCCCGACGCCGGTCACGGAACGCCGGCCCCCTCATCCGCGGACCGACCCGCGACCGGCACGAAGATGTGATGGAAGTCACCGATCCGGCCGGGAATCCGCTCAACTCCGCTGCCCCGCGCGCCGATGAACGAGAGTGACGACATGACTCTCGCACCCCTCGACTTCGGAGGAACGGCGTGCTGACCGCAACCGACGGGCTCACTCGGATTCGAACGCACTACACCGGCGAGAGCCGAGATCTGCTGCAGGTCCTGATGAACGCGACGTCGGCGGCCGAGGCCAATCTCGCCGTCGGGGTGTTGAGCAAGCTGATCCCCGACAAGGCGCTCGTCGCGGCGTGCAACCTCAGAGAGATCCTGCGCTCCATGCCTTCGTCGCCGTTTCCCATGCGCGTCGACGAGGAGACCCTGTGCCGCACCGCCGGGCTCGAAAGGCGCATCGCGGCGATGGGTCGCGAGCTTCCCGACGGCATCGAACTCGTCGTGACGACCGCGGGCAACCTCGTGCTCGACATCATCATCAAGCACCGCGGCGAGAAGTACTTCTGGAACCCCGTTCCCGTCACCGACGACTTCGTCAACGGCGCGGTCCTCGACCTCATCGTGGAAAGCGACCACCTGCTCTTCGCCGCCATCGAGCTCGCAACGGCCATGGGCGTGGTCTTCAACCCGAAGTTCTACCTCTCGGTGCACGACTGGCACCTCGAGTACGCATCGGATGTCTTCGAGGGACTCGGCGACCTGTTCTAGCCTGTGGCGGCCGCCGACTCCACGACCCCGCACCCGGCGGCTCGCATTCTGGCGATCGCCGCCTCCCCGTCTCCGTCAGCGAGATCGACCGCTCGTACCCCGTCTCCCACCACGACGACCCGAAAACCCAGGGCCGCCGCATCGAGAGCGGTGTACAGAACGCAGTAGTCGGTCGCAAGCCCCGTGAGCCACACTTCATCGACCCCCCGCAGCTTGAGCAGCGCGTCGAGTCCCGTGTCTTTGCGGTGGCCGTTGTCGAAGAACCCGCTGTAGCTGTCGATGCCGGGGTCGGTGCCCTTGCGTATCACGACGTCGATGCGTGCGACGTCGAGCGCCGAGTGGAACGACGCCCCCGGAGTGCCTTGCACGCAGTGGTCCGGCCACAAGACCTGATCGGCACCGCCCAGCTCGATCACCTCACCGGGGGCACAGCCCGGGTGGTTCGAGGCGAACGACCCGTGATCGGCGGGGTGCCAGTCTTGCGTAGCGACCACGAGATCGAAGGCGTGCGCGATGCGATTGGAAACCTCAACGACGGCGTCCCCGCCGGTCACGGGCAGCGAGCCGAACGGCATGAAGTCGTTCTGGACGTCGACGAGCACGAGCGCGCGCACGCGAGATCACTCCCCCTCGGCCGAACGGGCGCCGGCGATCAGCTCGATGCGCCGGGCAGAGAGCTCCGCCTCGAGTCCGACCTTGTAGACGTGCGGGTTCAAGAAGCGCTTGTGCGAGCCGTCGAGCCGCGCGAGTTCCTCGGCCGTCCGTGCTCGAACCACCGCGAGGTCCGGCGGCGAGTAGACGCAGACGCCGTCACGAACGACCGGGACGAGGAGCTCCTCGCACGGCGCGTTCGAAGCGAAGGTGGTCGAACGCAGCGGGTCCTCAGGGTGGACCATCGTGGCGTCGCCGACGGGCGTCGCGAGCGTGTCGTAGATCATGTCCCCCACGGGCGTCCCGGCCTCGTCCCGATAGCGCCTCACGCCCAAGACGCCGGGCGTGGTGACCTTCGCCGTCTGCTCGGACACCTTGATCCGCGGCGTCCACTGCTCCCCGGGCCGACGAATGGCCGACAGCTTGTAGACACCACCCAGAGCGGGCTGGTCCCATGCGGTCACGAGCTTGGTCCCGACCCCCCACACGTCGATCGCCGCTCCCTGCTCGATCAGGGACGCGATCAGATGCTCGTCGAGCTCGTTGCTTGCGATGACCTTGGCGTCGGGGAACCCGCCCTCGTCAAGGATCTCGCGAGCGCGCTTCGACAGCCAGGCGAGGTCGCCGGAGTCGATTCGCACGCCGAGAAGGTCGTGGCCCCGCTCCCGCAGCCTCTTGCCGGCCTCGACTGCGCGCCCCACACCCTCGAGCGTGTCGTAGGTATCCACGAGAAACGTCACGTTGTTGGGCAGTGCACGGGCGTACGCGTCGAACGCCTCGATCTCGGTGTCGAACGCCATCACCCACGAGTGCGCATGCGTGCCTGCGATGGGGACACCGTATCGCTGGCCGGCGAGAACGTTGGAGGTCGCGGTGCAGCCGCCCACGTACGCGGCCCGACTCGCCGACAGCCCCCCATCGGCGCCCTGAGCCCGCCTCAATCCGAACTCGATCACCGGGGCGCCGGCAGCAGCCTGGACGCACCGCGATGCCTTGGTCGCCACGAGCGTCTGGAAGTTGACGATGTTGAGAAGAGCCGTCTCGACGATCTGGCAGTGCGGCAGCGGGCCGGATACGCGCAACAGGGGCTCGCGCGGGAAGACGACCGTGCCCTCCTCGATCGCCTCGACATCGCATCCGAGCTCGAACGCCGCGAGCCACTCGAGGAAGTCCGCCGAGAACAACGGGGTGCCATCGGCAGCATTCACGCTCGAGAGGTACTCGATCTGAGCGGCATCGAAGCGCAGCGACCGCAGGTAATCAAGGGCCTGTTCGAGCCCGCAGGCGACCGCATAGCCGCCGCCGAAGGGGTTTGATCGGAAGTAGAGGTGGAAGCACCCGAGGGTGTCCCCGATACCCGTGGAGACGTAGGCCTGAGCCATCGTGAGCTGATACAAGTCGGTGAGCAGGGCGGGTGCCGCGGAATCCGACGGGGTCACAGGGCTCTCCTCATCACATGCGAGTGTGTCCACCCACGGTATCACTCGGCACCGACCCTGTCGGCGCTTCCGACGAGCGGCCCGGACCCGGATGCAAGAGTTGTGTTAATTCCGACGAGCGGCGTGCGAGTTGTCGTGTCGCGGGGGTATAGTTGCCATTGCGCCGAACGGGGACGCGGCGCAGGGGAGCTTTGGAGGATCCGATGGCAGCATCGACCGACCCGATGGCTCGCGACCTCAGCGAGACCCTCAGCCAGTCCGCGGCACCGATGGAGCCGTTCGCGGCGGTCACCGACGACGCCCTCCGCGACGTCTACGCGGAGAGCGAGCTGCAGACGCGGCACGAGCGCACCGAGCGGATGATCCAGAAGGCGCGCGAACAGTCCTGACCGCTCCGCCATCCCGCACAGCGAGCCGCCCACGATAAGGAGCCTTCCGTGTGCCAGTTCTGTGTCGAGCACGGCGAAGGCGAGCGGTGGTACCTCCAGGCCAAGAACTACGCGTTCGATCTCGAGAGCGATGTCCGTCGTCGTGACTACATCATCGACTTCGTCGAGGGCTTCTCGGAGATGCGCACGAATGCGCTGAGGTGGATGGACCGGCTCGACAAGCTGCCCACACCGGTGTCACGCGCAGGCAAGAACCTGATCTCCAAGCGCCAGCAGATCAACCATTTCGGGCAGCCGGTGCCACTCGAGGAGTGCGAGCGCATCCTCGAGCTCGCCACCTCGATCACCGCGATTCCCTGCATCTGCCGCATGCACACGCCGGGAAAGACCGCCGATGAGGTCTGCCTGCTCGTGACCACCCAGCCGGTCGAGGGCGTCTTGGAGCGGGCTTTCTCGAGCTACGCGGACGGTCCGGACCTCGACGACTTCAATCGGATCACCGTGTCCGAGGCGATGGCCCTGATGCAGCAGTGTGAGCACAGCGGACTGATGCACTCGATCTGGACGTTCAAGACCCCGTTCGCAGCGGCGATCTGCAACTGCAACGTCGAAAGCGGCTGCATGGCGATGCGTCTGACGGCCGTGCACGATCTCAAGGTCATGTGGAGGGGCGAATGGGTGGCCGAGCTGGATGCGGAACGCTGCACTCGGTGCGCCCGTTGCGCTCGACTGTGCCCTTTCGACGCGATCGAGGCCCGGGGCGGCCGGGTCGAACTCCATGTCGACCGGTGCTGGGGCTGCGGGGTGTGCCGCAGCGCGTGCACGTCGGACGCCATCACCCTGCGTGACCGGCGAAGCGTCCCACAGGTGGCCGACGTCTGGTAGCGCGCGGTCGCGCCGCCATCCCGTCACGGTCGCTCACGGACCTGAGTAGCGCGGTCGACCGCGCGCGTGCCACACCCACGCCTCCTTCCGGCTCTTGGGCGCGCGGGTGTACTGCGTGACGAGACGCTTCGCCACGATCATCGGATGCGCCTGGACGGCCTCTCCGGCCTTGCCGGCATAGCACTTCATCACCGCCAGCCTGCGCGCGAGTGCATCATCCTCGGCCTGGCACCAGACGGTCGTGAGCGCACCGGGAAAGGCCATCCCGTGACAGACAGCGACCGCATACTCCCACTCCCAGTGGAGATCGGTACGCTCAACGCCGCCTCCGAAGTCGCTTTCGAACAGGTCGAACCGTTCCCCTGAGGCCACCACGATCTGCGCTTCGACGAACGCCGCCGTCGCACTGACGACGGGGTCGGGATCTCGCTGGGCTCGAACCAGCCAGTCGCCACGCTTCGGGCAGTCCACCACGCCGAGGAGCCCGATCGCGTCGAGGCGCACCCTGCGCGCCGGATGGCACAGAGCATCGCTCAACCAGGCCAATGCGTCTTGATCGGTCTCGTAGAACACGCGGGCTCCTCTCTCGACCAAGAGGATGGCAGCCGGGCCTGACATCATCGGGCGCGGGATCGACCGGGCCGCGCCGTGCCGAGGGCGGCGAGGAGCCGGTGTCGGCGCGGTGCACTAGACTGCGGTCCAGCGGTGGCGACCGGTTCGGGGGTGTGCGAGTGCATGCGGTCAGACGGATCTCGAAGCGGGCTCTTCTCGGTGTCGCGATGGTGCTCACCTTCGGGCTGCTCGGCTGCCTGGACCTGGAATCCCCCACCGGATCCGGCTCTGCGGCCATCGCCCCGTCGAGTGTGATGGAGGGGACCGTCGTCAAGGTCGTGGATGGCGACACCATCCACGTGCTGGTGGGCGGCGAGCGAGAGAAGGTCCGGCTCATCGGTATGGATACTCCGGAGTCGACGCGCGAGCATGAGCCGTTCGGCACGGAAGCGTCGGCCTACACGACGGCCGCGCTGCTCGGCAGGAGGGTGTGGCTCGAGACCGACGTCGAACTGCGAGACCGCTACCAGCGGCTGCTCGCCTACGTCTGGCTCGAGGAGCCGATCCCGGGCGAAGACGCGGCCGCCGGATCGATGTTCAACGCACGCATCGTCCGCGACGGCTACGCGCAGATCTACACGTTCCCGCCCAACGTGAGACACGCCGGGCTGCTGCTGCAGATGCAGCGCGAGGCGCGGAGCGCCGGCAGCGGTCTGTGGTCGACGCCGGGTGCCGCAGACCCGCTCACCGGCCGACGAGCCGAGAGGGCGCCGTGACCGGACGCGGGCAGAGCCCTACTCGGCGGGCAGAACGGCGACGCCCCACCCTGTACCCGTGTGCGCGCAGATCACGGAACCGGCTTCGTAGACGATCATCTCGTCGACCTCGTAGGTCTGCTTCAAGCGTTCGGCAAGCTTGTGGGCCCGGTCCTCGGACATCGCGTATCCGACTGCGAAGCGGCCCCGCGTGCGCTCCCCCATCTGCTTGGCGACCCACTGCAAGGTGTGCTCAAGCCCCGCCTTCTCGCCTCGGCTGCGGGCGACAGGCACGAACTCGCCGTCTGAGTTGACCGTGAGCGTCACCTTCAGGTCCAGGAGCGACCCCATGAACGCCGAGACCCTGCCGATACGGCCGCCCTTCGCGAGATTGTCCAGGGAGTCGAGACCGACGATCAGCTTGACCCGCTCGCGCGCCGCAGCGAGGCGCTCGAACGTCGCGTCGACGCTCAAGCCCTCCGCCGCAGACGTCGCAGCTTCAAGAACCTGCCACGCGAGTCCCCACGACAGGTTGAGCGAGTCGAAGACGTGGACCCGCCCTGCGAACTGGCTGGCAGCCTGAAGGGCCGACTCCATGGTCCCCGACAGCTTGTTCGAGATGTGCACCGAGACGACGCTCTCGGCCTCCTGAAGAGCCCGCTCGTAGGCCTCGACGAACAGGCCGACGGGAGGCTGGGATGTTGTGGGGAGTGCGGGCGCGGAGTTCATGCGGGAGAAGAACTCCGTCTGAGTGAGCTCACCGTCACTCAGCGTTTCGGCGCCGAACGACACCGACAGCGGAACGACCGCGATACCCCTGTCGGCAGCGATGCCGGTCGCGATATCGGCGGTGCTGTCCGTCACCACAGCGAACTTCCGTTGCGTCCCCACGGCTCCTCCTCGAAATGTCGCTCGAACCGGCCCGGCGAGAGAATCTCCGCTTCCTGAGTCTAGCCGAAGGAGCGGGGTCGTCCACGCGCTTCCTCGGTAATGCATGCCCGGAATGTGGCTGCGTCCATTCAAAACGGCGCATTCTCGCAGGGTTTTGGTCGTCGAGGTCGTATCTGAACACATCGGCTCTCGCATGACCGGCAGCGCGCGGGGAGGTTCTCGATCTGATGAGCGGCACCATTCTCGTGTTCACCGGATTCCTGCTCGTGGGCGTGGTGCTGGCCATGCTGCTCGTCACCATCCCACGCTGGCTGGCGCCCCGGCACCCCGGCGAGCTCAAGTCGACCACGTACGAATGCGGTGAGGCGCCCGTCGGTGAGCCGTGGATCCGCTTCCGCGTCGGCTACTACGTGTTCGCGCTGGTCTTCGTGATCTTCGACGTCGAGGCGGCCCTGCTCTACCCCTGGGCGGTCGTCGCGCGAAGACTGGGAATCGCGGGGCTCGTGGAGATGGGCGTCTTCATCGGCATCTTGGCGCTGGGGCTTGCGTACGCATGGCGCAAGGGGGCGCTCAAGTGGGTGTAGACGATCACGTCCCGGTGCTCGTGGGACCGCTCGATCATCTGATGCGGTGGGCTCGCGGGCACTCCATGTGGCCGCTCACCTTCGGCACGGCGTGCTGCGCCATCGAGATGATGACGGTGGGTTCTGCCCACTACGACACCGACCGGCTGGGCATCTTCTTCCGCGCCTCTCCCCGGCAAGCCGACTGCATGATCGTCGCCGGAACCGTGAACCTGCGGATGGCGCCGCGGGTCAAGCTGCTCTACGAACAGATCGCGGCACCCAAGTACGTGATCGCGATGGGCTCGTGCGCGGTGAGCGGCGGTCCGTTCGCCGACGGCTACAACGTCGTCAACGGCGCCGACTGGATCATCCCGGTCGACATCTACCTTCCGGGCTGCCCGCCCCGGCCCGAGGCGCTGATGGACGCGCTTCTCACGCTCATGGAGCGTAACGCCGCCGGCGAGCCCTCGGCCGCCGAGCGCTGTCGAGAGCAGGCCACGTGAGCGTCCTCGAGCCGGACACGCATCCCGCCGCATCGGTGTTCGCGAGTATCGAGGCCGTATCGAACACCGGGGCGCTCGGCGTCGGAGGCCTCGCGTGCGCCCGTACGTCACCTTCCCACCTGCTCGAGGTCCTCACGACCCTGAAGCACGAACGGGGCTTCGAACACCTCTCGCTGCTCACCGCCGTCGATGGACATGACGGCGCGCCGCTCGATCTCGTGTACGCCGTCACACGACGCACCGACCACACGACTGCGGTCGTCAAGGTCGCGGTCGAGCCGGAGTCACCGGTACCCTCGATCTCCCGCCTGTGGTCGGGCGCCTCTCCGCTCGAGAGGGAGGTCTACGACCTGTTCGGCGTGCGCTTCTCGGATCATCCCGACCTCACCCGCATCGTGTTGCGCGACGACTTCATCGGCCATCCGCTGCGCAAGGACTTCGTCATGGACCCCGCCGGCGTGAGCCGCGCCCAGGTCGACGAAGCCGTCGCATCACCCGGGGACGACCACACGTTCGAGCCCGGCGTGCCCCTGGACCCCGCGTTGCACTGCGAGCGGCTCGTGTTGAACATGGGGCCGCAGCACCCCAGCATGCACGGCGTGCTGCACATGTGGCTCGCGCTCGACGGTGAGGTCGTCGTCGACTCGAAGCCCACCCACGGCTACCTGCACCGCTGCATCGAGAAGCTGTGTGAGATGCGCTCGTACAAGGCGTGCATCGCCATGATGGACCGGGCCGACTACGTGTCCGGGTTCCATACCGAGCTGGCGTACCTGCTGGCGCTCGAGGAGCTCCTCGCGGTCGAGGTGCCGCCACGTGCGCGCTACCTCAGAGTGCTCTTCAGCGAGCTCAACCGCATCACGAGCCATCACACCTGGTTCGCCGCGTGCGGGCTCGACGTGGGCGCCCTGACCCCGTTCCTCTACGCCTTCAACTACCGCGAGCGGATCATCGACATCTACGAGGCGGTGACCGGCGGGCGCATGATGTTCAACTACTTCAGGCCCGGCGGGGTGAAGGCGGACCTCCCCGCCGGCGTGATAGCCGATATCCGCGAGATCCTGACGACCTTCGACGCGCAGGTCGACGAGTACGAAGCGCTGCTCACCGACAACGAGATCTTCCGCGCGCGAGCTCGCGGCATCGGCGTGATCACTCCCGAGACGATCGTGGACTACGGAGTGACGGGGCCCATGGCCCGCGCATCCGGCGTCGACATCGACCTGAGACGCGACGAGCCCTACTCGGCGTATGCCGACTTCGACGTCCGCGTCCCGCTCGGCGAGGTCGGCGACACGTTCGATCGCTACCAGGTCCGGGTGGCGGAGATGCGCGAGTCGGCTCGGCTCGCCTCGGCGGCGCTCGAAGCGCTGCCGGAAGGGCCGTACGCCAACGCGGATGTGCCGCGCGTGCTCCGGCCACCGGCGGGAAGTGCCTACCGCCGCGTCGAAAGTCCCCGAGGAGAGCTCGGTGTCCTGCTCGTGAGCCATGGTGACACGTCACCGTGGCGGCTCAAGATCCGTTCACCCGCCCTCTCCAACCTGCATGTGGTCCCCGCAGTGCTTCCGGGGTGCCGAATGGGCGACGTCGTCGCGGTGATGGGTTCGGTCGATGTGGTGATGGGGGAGATCGACCGGTGACAGGCGTGATCATGATACTCGTGGGCATAGTGGTGCTGGTCATCATCGTGATGCTCAACACCGTCTTCGTGATGTGGCTGGAGCGCAAGACGCTCGGGCATCTGCAGTCGCGCATGGGCCCCATGCGCACCGGGTGGCACGGCCTGCTTCAGCCCTTCGCGGACGCGCTCAAGCTGCTCGGCAAAGAAGACCTCGTTCCCACCGGCGCCGACCGGTCGCTGTTCCTGATCGCGCCCATTCTCGCCTTCGTGCCGTCGGTCCTGATCTACGCCGCCACCCCCTGGGCCGAGCAGATCGGGGGGGTCACCATCGACAGCGGGATCTTCCTCGTCTTCGGCGTCATGGCGCTCGCCCCGGTGGGGATCCTCGTGGGCGGATGGGCCTCGCACAACAAGTACGCGCTCATGGGCGGGTTCCGCGCCGCCGCCCAGCAGATCAGCTATGAGGTGCCGATGATCCTGTCGGTCGTGGGACTCGTGATGCTGACAGGCTCGCTGCGATTGAGCGCGATCGTGGAAGCGCAGGCCGGCGTGTGGAACGCGTTCACGCAGCCGCTGGCGCTGCTCGTGTTCTTCATCGGCGTGCTCGCCGATCTGAACCGCGTGCCGTTCGACATGCCCGAAGCCGAGTCCGAGCTCGTCGCCGGCTTCAACATCGAGTACTCGAGCATGCGCTTCGCGCTCTTCTTCGTCGCCGAGTACGTGAACGTCTTCACGATGTCTCTGCTCACGGCTCTGCTCTTCCTCGGAGGGTGGAACGGGCCGGGTGCTGAGAGCCTGCCGTGGCTGGGACTCGTCTGGCTGGGCCTCAAGACCTACGCGGTCACGTTCATGATCATCTGGGTGCGCGCGACGCTCGCGCGCGTTCGCATGGACCAGCTGATGGCGATCGGGTGGAAGCTGCTGCTTCCCGCCGCACTCGCGAGCATGGCGATCACATCGGTGGGGCTCGTCGACCGGCGCGTGGGTGCTCGTCGCTCTGCAGGTTCTCGGCGTCGTGGTGTTCGTGTGGGTGGTCGCCCGACTCGGTGCACGCGCGGGCGACAGCCTCCGCGCTGCGGCGCTCGCTGCTCGGGAGGCCGCATGCTAGGAATCGCGAAGGGCATGGCCACGACGTTCCGGCACCTCCTGCGGCCCGCGATCACGTACGGCTACCCCGGGGTCAAGCGGCAGCTTCCCGAGCGCAGTCGCATGTCGTTCGCGCTGCTGACCGACGAGGCGGGCGAGCCGCAGTGCAAGAGCTGCCTGCTGTGCGAGAAGAGCTGCCCCGACGACGCGATCTCGATCGAGTCCGAGAAGCGCGAGGGTGTGCCGGGCAGAGTCCTCACGCGCTTCACCATCGACCTGGGCCGGTGCATGTACTGCGGGCTGTGCGTGGAGCAGTGCACGACGATGGGCCTCGTCCACACCGGCGACTACGAGACGTGCTCCCCCCGCCGAGAAGACATGATGCTCGACCTCTACCGCCGAGAAGCGCCGAACGGGGCCGCTGCGCCGGAGGAGGTGGTCGAGCCGTGACGATCACGCTCGCTCCTGTTCTACCTCTACGCCCTCGCGGCGCTCGCGGGCGCCGTCGGGCTCATCACGGCCACGAAGCTCGTGCACGCGGCGATGTGGCTCCTCATGACCCTCGTCGCGGTCGCGGCACTGTTCCTCCTCATGGGAAGCGAGTTCCTGGGCGCGATGCAGCTGTTCGTCTACGGCGGGGCCATCACGGTGCTCGTGCTGTTCGTCCTCATGCTCACGCGCCCGTCGCCCGAATCAGTGGACGCTCCCACCCCGGCCAGACGAGCGGTCGCGGCGGGTTCGACCGTTGCGCTGTTCGCCGCGCTGGCCATGGCGCTCTGGACGAGCCACGTCGCGACCGCCGCTTCGGGACCGATAGACACCGCGTCCCTGGCCGAACTGCTGTTCTCGCGCTACCTGGTCCCGTTCGAGATCGCGGGCCTGCTGCTCACGATCGCCCTGATCGGCGCGGTGGTCATCGCGCGCGAGGAGCCCGTGACCGCCGGATCCGGAGCCCGCTCCACGGCCGCATCTGACATCCGGAAGCCGGGTGAGCCGACGTGATCACACTCACCCACTACCTCGCACTGGCCGCCGCCCTGTTCTGCATCGGGCTCTACGGCGTCCTCACCTCGAAGAGCGCCTTGCGTCTGATCCTGTGTGTGGAACTGATGCTCAACGCCGTCAACATCAACCTCGTCGCGTTCTCCGTGTTCGGCGCCGAGCAGCCCGCCTCCGGACTGAGCTTCGTGATCTTCCTGATCGTGGTCGCCGCAGCCGAGGTCGGTCTGGCACTGGCGCTCGTGGTCGCACTGAGCCGCACGAACGACATCTCGGCAATCGACAGTCTCGCTGAACTGAGAGGGTAGCCGGTGAACACCCACAGACGATCCGTGAACACGCTGAGACGGTGCGCGACCGCCGGATGCGGTGCCCTGCACGCGCGAAGGGGGGTGTGAGCATGCTTCCGATCCTGAGCATGATGGTGGCGTTGCCGATGCTCGGTGCGGTGTCGATGATGCTCGTGCCCGCCAACCGGCCCACGTGGCCGCGGTGGATCGCGGCCGTGGTGTCAGGTGTCGTGCTCGCCATCGCGGTGTTCGCTGTGGTCACGATCGAGCCGGGCGGCGGGGTGCAGTTCGTCGAACGGCACGAGTGGATCCCGATAGCGGACATCCAGTACTTCCTGGGCCTCGACGGCCTCTCGGTGCTGCTGGTGGGCCTCTCGGCACTGCTGTCGTTCATCGCCGTGCTCGCGAGCTGGAAGGTCGACCGTCGACCCAAGTTCTACTTCGCGATGATCCTCTTGCTCGCGGTGGGCACGAACGGCGTGTTCATGGCGCTCGACTTCGTCTTGTTCTACGTGTTCTGGGAGCTCGTGCTCGTCCCGATGTACTTCCTGATCGCGGTATGGGGCGGCGAGCGGCGCGCCTACGCGGCGGTGAAGTTCTTCCTGTACACCATGCTCGGTGCGGTGCTCATGCTCGTGGGCATCCTCGCGCTGTACCTCCACCCGCAGGGCGGGACCTTCGACATGATCGAGCTCGTCGACCGGGGCTTCCCCGTCGACTTCCAGTGGTGGGTCTTCCTCGCGTTCTTCCTGGGCTTCGCGGTCAAGGTGCCGATCTGGCCGCTCCACACGTGGCTGCCTGACGCGCACGTCGAGGCGCCCACGGCGGCATCGGCACTCCTCGCCGGCATCCTGCTCAAGATGGGGACCTACGGCTTCCTGCGCATCTCCCTGCCGATGCTTCCCGAGGCGTGGAAACAGTGGAGCTGGTTCATCGCCGTTCTCGCCGTGGTGTCGATCATCTACGGCGCGCTCGTCGCGTTCGCTCAGACCGACCTCAAGAAGCTCGTCGCCTACTCGTCGGTGTCCCACATGGGCTTCGCGATGCTGGGTATCGCGGCGGGCACGGCGGCCGGGCTCGACGGCGCGCAGGCGGTCAACATCAGCCACGGGTTCCTGTCGGCGATGCTGTTCCTCAGTGTCGGCATGGTCTACGAGCGCTCACACACCAGGAAGATCGCCGAGGTCTCGGGGCTCGCCGGCCAGATGCCCGTGCTCGCCGGCCTCTTCGCCTTCGCATCGTTCGCCTCGCTCGGGCTGCCGGGGCTCTCGGGCTTCGTCGGGGAGTTCCTGGCCCTGCTCGGTGCGTGGCAGTCACCGCTCGCTCCCGCCTTCACGGTTCTGGCGGCCATCGGCGTGCTCCTGGGAGCCGCCTACATGTTGTGGATGGTCCAGCGGGTCATCCTGGGCGAGCCGTCGGTGTCGATCGCCGACGCCCCTGACGCCAGCGTGCGCGAGGTCATGACGCTTCTTCCGCTCGCTGTGTTCTCCCTGCTCATGGGCGTGTGGTGGTACTGGACGCTGCAGCACTTCGATCCGTATGCGAGGGAGCTTGCACGTGTCTTGGGTGGATAGCCGAGAGACACTCAGAGAGCACCGGGGTCGCCGATGACCTGGGTCCTCGCGATACCGGCGCTTCCGGCGCTGTCCTTCGCGGTGTTCCTCGCGCTGTCCGGTCGTGCCCGGATGCGCCTGCTGTGGCTGCCGATCGGCTCGTCGCTGGCTTCCCTCGTGTTGTCGCTCTACGCATTCACCAGGGTGTGGCCCGGCGGGAGCGAGGATGCCGTCTGGCACGGCTCGGTGGCGTTCGGAGTGATCGGCGGGCAAGAGCTCGAGCTGTCGATGGCCCTCGACCCTCTCGCGGCGGCTATGCTGCTCGTCGTCACGATCGTGGGCGCCTGCGTTCAGGTCTACTCGGTGGGCTACATGCGCCGAGACCCGCGTGAGGGCTGGTACTTCGGCGTGCTCTCGCTGTTCACCTCGGCGATGCTCGTGCTCGTCTTGTCGAGCGACCTGCTGCTCACCTTCATGGCATGGGAGATGATGGGCCTGTGCTCGTACCTGCTCATCGGCTTCTGGTTCGAGAACGAAGCACCCCGCAAGGCGTCTCAGAAGGCGTTCCTCACCACCAAGGTCGGTGACCTCGGCTTCCTGCTCGCCCTGTTCGTCGCGTACTCCACCGTCGGCTCCTTCAACTACGAGGAGATCCTCGGATCGGCCGGCACGTGGTCTGCCGGAGCGCTCGCCGCAGCGGGAATGGGACTCGTGTTCGCCGCGATGGGCAAGTCCGCTCAGATCCCGTTGCACGTGTGGCTTCCCGACGCGATGGCCGGTCCCACGCCCGCCTCGGCCCTGATCCACGCAGCGACCATGGTGGCCGCGGGCATCTTCGTGGTCGCGCGGATGCTCCCCCTGATCGCCGAGACACCCTGGGTCATGGACGTCGCGCTCTACGTGGGCGTGGCGACCGCGCTCTTGGGCGGGGTCCTCGCCTGCGTTCAGCACGACGTGAAGAAGGTGCTCGCCTACTCGACCATCTCGCAGCTCGGCTTCATGTTCATGGCGCTGGGCGCCGGGAACGCCGAAGCCGCGCTCTTCCATCTGACGACACATGCGTTCTTCAAGTCGCTGCTCTTCCTGGGCGCGGGAGTGATCATCCATGCGGCACACACTCAGGACATGCGCCTCATGGGGGGACTCGGTCGCCACATGCCCATCACGGCGGGGACGTTCACCGTGGGGACGCTCGCCTTGGCCGGGGTGTTCCCCTTCTCGGGCTTCTTCTCCAAAGACGAGATCATCGCCGTGCTCCTGCACGAAGGTCACTTCGCGGTCATGGGGCTCGCGCTCCTCGCCTCGGCGCTCACCGGGTTCTACGTGGCCCGCATGCTGTTCAGAGTCTTCTCGGGACCCGAGCAGACCGAGCTGCACGAAGGCCAGACGTCGATGGTCGCGCCGATGGTCGTCCTCGCTGCGATCACCGCGTTCCTGGGCTGGGCGTCGCCCGGGTTCGCGGAGTTCCTCGGAGGACACGGGAAGTGGCCGGAGCTCGTCGTGGCACTCCCGTCCCTCTCGGTCGCCGGGGTGGGGATGGCAGCCGGGTGGTGGATCTACGGCCGACGCGGCGTCGTACTCAACACGCAGATACTCAAGCAGCGGTTCCGTTACGCGTACGGGGTTCTCGACCAGCGGCTGCACTTCGATCGGATCTACCATGTCACCGTGCTTGCCCCCTACTTCCGCCTCGCCGACGCGCTCGCCGCGTTCGACCGCTCGGTGCTCGACGGAGCGGTGAACCTCGCGGTGACGTTGTGGGTGCGCGGCTCGGTGTACGGCTGGCGCTTCGATGACGCGGCGCTGGACGGCACGGTCAACGGGATCGCCCGGCTCGACATCTTCGCGACCCGGCAGCTCGACACGTTCGACAACCGCGTCGTCGACGGCGTCGTCGACTCCCTCGGCAGGTCGGTGGCCAAAGCCGGCAACGTCCGAAAGATCCACAACGGCAACGTGCAGACCTACGTCACGTCGTTCGTTGTCGCCGCAGTGATCCTGATCCTGGTGTTCGCACGATGAGAGGCTGAACGCGCCCATGCCCGATCCGGCCGTCGCCATGAGGTACCTCGCACCGCAGATCATCGTGGCGCTCACGGGCGTCCTCGTGATCGTCGTCGACCTCATCTGGCCCCGGCGCGAACCCGGGGGTCGCGCGCGCAGCGCTCCCCTCGCCTATCTCGGCGTCTTCGGGCTTGCGATGGCCGCCGTCATGACGGTCGTGCGCGGCGAGCCCGCGGAGGCCTTGCTGTGGGGCACGTTCGTCATCGACTCGCTCGCGGTCTACTTCGACCTGCTGTTCCTCGGCATCGCCATCGTCGTCATTCTGGTCTCCATCGACGCGCTTCCCGATCTGACGCCGAGCCATGCGGAGTTCTACGCGCTCGTGATCTGGTGCACGCTGGGCAACATGCTCCTCGCTCCGGTCGCGGACCTGTTCACGCTGTTCCTGTGCCTCCAGCTGACGAGCCTGCCGCTCATCGCCCTCATGGGCATCGACATGAGCGAGCCGCGACACCGAGAAGCCGCCCTGAAGTATCTCGTGGTCGTGCTGGTGTCGACCGCGCTGTTCCTCTACGGGCTCTCGCTGGTCTACGGCGCGTTCGGAACGAGCGACATGGCCGCCATCGGCGCGCAGTTGTCGACACAGCCGCCCGCCCCCCTCGCGGTCATCGGGCTCGTGCTGTTGCTGACCGGCTTCGGCTTCAAGACCACTTCGGCGCCGTTCCAGTTCTGGGTGCCCGACGTGTACGAGGGCACGCCCACGCCCGTGACCACCTTCCTGTCTGTGGGCTCGAAGCTGGCCGGGTTCGCGCTCGTGCTGCGCTTCGTGGTGACGGCTCTGAACGCGAGCCCCGAGCTGCACCTCATCTTCGCCGTACTCGCTGTGCTGTCGATGCTGCTCGGCAACCTGGGAGCGCTGCAGCAGAGCAACATCAAGCGCCTGCTCGCGTACTCGGGCATCGCCCAGGCCGGCTACATCCTCGTGGGACTCGCGGCGATGAGCGTGACGGGGATATCGGCGCTGCTGTTCTACCTCGCGGCGTACGCGGTCGCGAACCTGCTCGCCTTCACGGTGGTGCTCGTCTTCACCAAGGCCGTGGGAAGCGAGGATATCGCCGACTACGCCGGCCTCGTGAGGCGTTCGCCCATCGCGGCGTTCTCTCTCACCGTCGCGTTGATGTCGCTCGCGGGGCTCCCGCTGACAGCCGGCTTCATGGCGAAGTTCTACGTGTTCTTGTCGGCGGCACAGGCGGGCCTGATCTGGCTGGTGCTCATCGCCGTGGTCAACGCGGTGATGGCCTTCTACTACTACCTGCGCATCGTGTGGGCGCTCTACGTGGACGAGAACGAGGCCGAGACGTTCCACGCATCGCCTCGGCACACGGTCGTCATGGTCGCGTGCACGATGGGCGTGGTCGTGATCGGCGTGCTACCCGCGCCGCTGCTCAACGCGGCAAGCCACGCCGCGGAGGCTCTGTTCGGGCTGTGAGCACTCGGGGACGCTGAGGCGTAGCGGTCACTCGGCGAGTTTGCGCGCGAGCAGCTCGTTGACGACCTTGGGGTTGGCCTGACCGCGCATCTCCTTCATCACCGCGCCCACGAAGAAGCCGATGAGCCCCGCCTTGCCGCCTCTGTAACTCGCGACCTTCTCGGGGTTCGCGGCCAAGACGCGATCGACGACCTCTTCGATCGCGCCGGTGTCGCTGACCTGCTTCATGCCCTTGAGCTCCACGATCGCGCCCGGCGAGTCACCACTGGCGGCCATCTCTGCGAACACCTCTTTGGCCTGCTTGCCTGAGATCGCGCCGTCCTCCACGAGTTCCACGAGCTCCACGACCATGCTGGGAACGACCTTGCCGTCCACGACGCTGATGCTCTCGGAGTTGAGATACGCGGACAGGTCGTTGAGCATGACGTTGGCGACGGCCCTGGCCTTCTCGGCACCACCGATGGTGAGCGCGCTTTCGAAGAACTCGGCCATGTCGAGGTCGTTGGCGAGCACCGTGGCGTCGTGCACCGGCAGACCGAACTCGGCCAGGTAGCGCACCTTCTTGGCGTCCGGCAACTCCGGAAGGCGCGTGCGGACGCGCTCGATGTACTCCTCGGAGAACTCGAACGGCACCATGTCGGGCTCGGGGAAGTAGCGGTAGTCGTGCGCCTCTTCCTTGCTCCGAGTCGCGCTCGTGCGCTTCGCGCCCACATCCCAGTGGCGCGTCTCCTGCACCACGCGACCGCCGCCGTCGAGAACCTCGGCTTGGCGCACTATCTCGTAGGCAAGCGCGTCGTGGACACCCTTGAACGAGTTCATGTTCTTGACCTCGGCCTTCACGCCGAACTCGGTCTCGCCGCGCCGGCGTAGCGAGATGTTGGCGTCCACCCGCATGGAGCCCTCCTCCATGCTGCAGTCCGAGATACCCAGCGACAGCCATATCAGCCGCAGCTTCTGCGCGAAGCGGCGCGCCTCCTCGGGCGTGCGGATGTCGGGCTCGCTCACGAGTTCGATCAGCGGCGTGCCGGCGCGGTTGAAGTCCACGAGTGACTTCGTGGCGCCCGCGAGGCGGCCTTCCGACCCGCCCACGTGGACCATCTTTCCCGTGTCCTCCTCGAGGTGGATGCGAGTGATGCCGATGAGCGCCGTGTAGCCGTCGTCGCCCACCGTGACGTTGTCCGCGCTCGCCCGGTCGAGCCGCTGCTCCACCGCCACGCCGTCGATCTCGACGGCGACGCTTCCATCGGCGCAGAACGGCAGGTCGTACTGGGAGATCTGGTAGTCCTTGGGCATGTCGGGATAGAAGTACTGCTTGCGATGGAACAACGAACGCCGGGCGATCTCGCATCCCGTCGCCAGACCGGCGAGCACCGTCTGCTCGATCGCATACTCGTTGGGCACGGGCAACGCACCCGGCAACCCGAGGCACACGGGGCACACGCGCGTGTTCGGGTCGCCGCCGAAAGCCACGGGACATCCGCAGAACATCTTGGTCCGCGTGCTCGTGAGCTCGGTGTGGATCTCAAGACCGATGACCGGCTCCCAGCGCTCGAGGACTTCGAGCAGACGATCCTTCGACATGCGGGTGACTCCTTCGCTCACGAGCGGTCACGGCACCACGTCAGGGCGCCGGAATGGCATCTCTCCCGCATGGATTCTACCTGACCTGCTGGCCGGCAGTGGCGGATTCCCGCACGTATCGGCCCGGCTCGCTGGGGTATAGACATCTCGCGAGAAGACATCAGTGACAAGGAGCTCACCCATGACTGACCCCAACACCCCCACCTCTGCCGAGAAGGTCGTATCGCTCGACGCCGTCGAATCGGTCGAGGCCGGTCCGCTCACCGCGAGCATGAGTGCGATCGCCACCGCGAATGCGGACTCGATCTCGGCGACGGCATCGGCGATCGCCACCGCGAAGACGAACTCGCTCACGACGACGGCGAGCGCTGTGGGACTCGTCCAGACCGAAGGCGACGCCACGGTGAGCCTGTCCGCCGTGCCGCTCATGGTCACCCGCGGCAACTCCGAGTTCCGTCAGGCCTATGCGAGCGCCTTCATCGCCGGCAACGACGTGTCGATCTCGCAGGGGGGCGCGCCGCTGATCGTGGGCAAGTCGATCACCGTCGACTCCGGAGGAGGCGTGGCGCTCGTCGCCGCAGACGCCAGCATCTCCCACGGCTGGGTCGGCGTCCTGCTCGCGAAAGACGCTCAGCTCTCAGACGACACGCGGGTCTTCGTGACCACCAGGACGGCCCTGATCATCGCGGCAGCCCTCCTCGGCGGCTTCGGGTTGATCGCGCTCGGCCTGTACTTCGGCGCCCAGAGGCTCTCGCAGTGGAAGCCCGACCTGCGCCTGTGGAGGCGATGAGCTGACGTCCACGCGCGGTGCGCTAGGGCTCAGCCGCGATGAGGGCCACCACCGGTCGGCCGAGAGGGTGCGGCGTGCCCGCCTGAGGGTACTGGGCGAAGACCGTTCCGGCGCCATACCCGCCGATCCGCACCGTCAGGACGACCGGCTCGAAGCCCGCCGCGGCGATCGTCTCGGTGACGCTCGTGGAAGCTCCACTCGCGAGGGAGGGTACGGCCGCGTCTGAGGGCGGCCCGGTCGACACGACGATGCCGACGCTCGCCCCGGGGGCGACGAGCCGACCCGAGGGCGGCATCTGCGAGATCACCCGGTCCTTCGCCACCGACGGGCTGGGCGCGGTGCGGACCGCGGGCTTGAGGCCGACCGCCTTGATCTTGGACTCCGCATTCTTCCGGCTGTCGCCCACGACCTTGGGCACCGCGACCGAGACCCTGCCCGGCCCCTGGGATACCAAGACCTGGACCAGTGAGCCGTACGGTGCCGACGTACGCTCCGGCGGCGACTGGGAGACGACATCTCCCGCGGGGACGCTCGCGTCGAAGCTCCGATAGAACGCCCCGCTCAGGTCGTTGGCCGCCAGCAGCTCGGTAGCCTCGGCCTCGGTCAGGCCCTTCAGACGCGGCACGATCGTTGTGGACGGGGCAGGGCCCCCCGAGACGACGAGCACGACCGGCGTTCCCGGCACCAGCTCGACACCCGGCGCAGGTAGCTGGGCCGCAACGTCACCGTTGGCGACCGTCGCGGAGAAGGAGTCGACGATCCACGGCAGCAGTCGAGCCGAGACCAGTGCGGTCTCTGCCACCTCCTGCGACGTGCCCACGACGTCGGGAACCTGGGACTGATCGGGTGTCGTCGCAACCACGAAGGCGACGTTCCCCCCGGGGCTCAGAGCCGTGCCCTGCACGGGCTTCTGCGCGACGATGGTGCCTGCCGGGGCGGATGACGTGGGAGTCTCGCTCACGGCACCGACTCGGAGGGACAGGTCGTTGAGGAGCTGCGCCGCTTCTGCCGGCTGCTTGCCGGAGATGTCGGGGACGGTGATGGGACGAGCGGTCCGGTACCACCAGACGTATCCCACCGCGCCCGCGGCCACCACGATCGCGAGCGCCGCGAGAGCCCACGTCCACCACCGGGAGCGGTCCTCCGGCGGGAGTTCGATCTCGCGAGGCTCGGGCACCAGGTAGCCGGAATCGTCAACGTACTCGTCGGGCTCCGCCGGGGCCGACGGCTCGGTCGCGGCGGGCTCCTCGGCGGCTTCCTGCTCCAGCGCGGACTGCGTCACGGGTGCGGGCTGCGGCGACTCCACGGGCGCGGCTTCCGGCGGCTCCTCCGCGTCGGCCTTCGGCTGCTGCTCGGGCTCTCGCACGGGTTCGGGTCGTGTCGCCGGCTCCGGAGGGCTCAGCCAACCCGGCACGGCGCGCTCGGGTGGCTGCTCGGCCGAGGGCGGTTGCAGGTCGCCGGCGTCCCGCTCATCGTCGCCGGAGGTCGACGCGATCCACGAGTTGTTGCCAGCGCTCATCATGACCTCCGCATCACGCCATCTTGCGACGACATTGTCACCCATTGTGACACGTCGGGAACACACCTCTTGAGCTCTGAAACCAACTCGACAGCCGGGAGCCGACCCATGGCCACTGGAGTGCCCGCCACCACGTTGTCCGCCGTTGCGCTCGACGAGCGCTACGGCGCGCCCAACTACCATCCCCTGCCGGTCGCCATCGCGCGCGGAAACGGAGCCTGGGTGACCGACATCGAGGGCAAGCGCTACCTCGACTTCCTCTCGGCGTACTCGGCGCTGAACTTCGGTCACCGCCATCCCGATCTCGTCGCCGCGGCCCGCAGCCAGCTCGACTCGCTCACGCTCACGAGCCGTGCGGTGCACAACAACCGGCTGGGGCCGTTTCTGCGGGACCTGGTGGCGCTGACCGGACTGGAGATGGCGCTCCCCATGAACTCGGGTGCAGAGGCGGTCGAGACCGCGATCAAGGTCGCGCGGAAGTGGGGCTACGACGTCAAGGACGTGCCGCGAGACGAGGCCACGATCCTCGTGTGCGAGCACAACTTCCACGGCAGGACGACGACGATCATCAGCTTCAGCGGCGAAGACCAGGCGCGTGACGGGTTCGGCCCCTTCACCCCCGGCTTCGAGCAGGTACCGTTCGGCGACGCTGCGGCGCTCGAGCGCGCGCTCAGCGAAGACCCGACGATAGTCGCGTTCCTGGTAGAGCCGGTGCAAGGCGAGGCCGGCGTCATCGTGCCGCCTTCCGGCTACCTGCGTGCCGTGCGCAACTCGTGCGATCGCCACGGAGTGCTCATGATCGCCGATGAGATCCAGTCGGGCTTCGGGCGCACGGGCACGACGTTCGCCTGCGAGCTCGACAACGTCACCCCCGACATCTACGTCCTCGGCAAGGCGCTGGGCGGCGGGATCGTGCCCATCTCGGCTGTCGTGGCCCGTGCGGACGTGCTGGGGGTGCTCGGCCCCGGGACGCACGGCTCGACCTTCGGCGGCAATCCGCTCGCATGCGCGGTCGGCTCGGCGGTGCTCGAGCTCGTCGCCACCGGCGAGTACCAGGAGCGCTCGGCACGGCTGGGGGCGGCGATGCTCGAGCGGCTGAGGGCCGAAGCGCCCCCGTCGGTCCGCGAGGTCCGCGGTGTGGGGCTGTGGGCCGGAATCGAGTTGCATCCGAGCGCCGGCACCGCCCGCAGCTACGGCGAGAGGCTGCTCGAGCGCGGCATCATCTGCAAGGACACCCACACCTACACCCTGCGGCTCGCGCCGCCGCTCGTCATCGATGAGGCCGACCTCGATGCCGCCATCACCACAGTGATCGACGTTCTGGGCTGAGTACTGCCGCCGCGACATGCCGTCGCCGAGCACGCCACCGGCGGCTTTTGGGGTATACCTGAAGTGGCGAGAGACAGCCGGGAAGCCACGTGGAGGAACCATGCCTGACGAGAAGAAGACCGATACCGCCCTCGATCCCGCCAGCCTCATGGAGAGCGCGTTCCTCATGGGCATCGGGGTTCTCGAGCTGACCAAGGAAAAGACCCAGGGATTCGCCAGCGAACTCATCGACCGCGGCAAGATGTCTCAGTCCGACGCGAAGAAGGTCGCCGACAAGTTCGGCGAGGTCGCCGCAGAGCAGCAAGAGACGCTGCGCAAGACCGTGGCCAGTGAGACCGACAAGGTCCTCAAGACATCCGGCGTCGCCACTCATGAGGAGGTCGCCGACCTCAAGGCGCAGATCGCCGAGCTCAAGGATCTCATGGCAGGCATGAAGCCCGCGGAGCCCGCCGAGTAGGAACCACGAGGGCACATCACGCTCTCGGGTCCGTCACTCCACAGCGCACGGAGGGTTTCGATGCCGCCCTACAAGCATCTCGCGCGGTACCGGCAGATCGCGGGCGTGCTCCTCGATGAGGGGCTCGAAAGCACGCTCGTCGGTACCGGGCTGCGCCGTTTCGCGCCGGTCAAGAGCAGGCTGCGCTCCGAGCGCGGCCAGTCTGAGACGGTGCCGGTACGGTTGCGCTACACGCTCGAGCGACTCGGCCCCACGTTCGTGAAGCTCGGACAGGCGGCCTCGACGCGTCCGGACCTCATTCCTGACGAGTTCATCGACGAGCTGCGCAAGCTGCAAGACGACGTCGCACCGTTTCCCGACGATGAAGCGATCGCGTTGATCGAGTCCGAACTGGGCGGGCCGGTGACCGAGCTCTTCTCGGAGTTCGTCACGACTCCCTTGGCTGCGGCGTCGCTGGGCCAGGTGTACTCGGCGACACTGCCCGACGGAACGCCCGTGATCGTGAAGGTGCAGCGCCCCGGGGTTCGAACCAGTGTCGATACCGATCTCGACATCGTGCTGACGCAAGCGCGCTTCGTGGCCGCCCATTCGGAGGTCGGCGAGCGCTACGACGTCGTCGACATCACCACCGAGTTCGCCGACGCGTTGCGAAAGGAACTCGACTACACCCAGGAGGCGCGCAACGCCGAGAGGCTCGCTGACGCGTTCGAAGACGACGAGACCGTCGCGTTTCCCACCGTCCACTGGGAGTTCAGCACGAGCAGCGTCCTGACACTCGACCGGTTCGAAGGCGTACCGTTCAACCGGCTCGATCTCCTGGACGAGGCCGGCGCCGACCGGCCGGAACTGGCGAGGCGGGGCATCTATGCTTATCTCGAACAGATCTTCGTGCACGGCTTCTACCACGCCGACCCGCACCCGGGCAATCTCTTCGCCCTCCCCGATGGCCGCGTCGCCTTCACAGACTTCGGCCGCATAGGCACGGTGTCACAGGTCGGGCGCGATCAGCTCGCAGACCTGTTCCTCTCGATAGTCGACAACGACGTCGCGCTGGCGGTCGACACGCTGTTCGCAGGCGCAGGCAGCCCGGGGGACATCGACCTGGCCGACCTCGAGCGTGAGGTCAGCCGACTCATCACCAAGTACTACAACAAGTCGCTGAGCGAGATCCGCATGGGCGATCTCATCAACGAGGTGCTGGCGTTGGTACGCAGGCACAACCTGGCGCTGTCCTCCGAACTCGCCATGCTGCTGACCACACTCGTCGTGCTCGAGGGCCTGGGCAGGATGCTGGACCCGAAGTTCGACTTCGTCGCGGTCACGGCGCCGTTCGCACGGAAGATCACCAACGCCCGACTATCGCCGGAAGCCTTGAGCCAGTCGCTGACGAGATCCGCGCGTCGCCTGCTCAGAATCGCCTCTGAGTTGCCCGAGTCGTTCTCGCGGCTCTTGAAGCGCGCCGGGCAAGGCGAGTTCCGCATGGCGGTTCATCCCGTGGGTTTCGAGCCCTTCATGAAGCGGCTCGAAGAGGCCACGAACCGCATGTCGTTCGCACTCGTGGTCTCGGCGTTCGTCATCGGCCTGTCGTGGATACTTGCCGGGTCCGAGGTGCCGGACTGGTTCATGTGGGTGGCACGCGTCGCGTGGGCCGCGGCGCTCGGCGTGGGCTCGTGGTTCTTCATCTCGATCTTCTTGAGCCGGGTGAAGGGTCGACGCTAGGGACCAGTGAGCCGACCACCTCGCGCTACCCATGACGCACGGAAGCGTCCCGCTGGGGACGCGTAGCCAGCCCGCTGAATCTGAGACCTAACGGACGCGTCGATATACGGATTTCGAGACGGTCTTCTTCCCCGAGACGGTGTGCTTCGCGACAAGCTTCCACTTGCCCCTCCCCGGCACCCTTACGGATGCCGAGAAGGTGGCGTATGTGGAGGTTCGAGCGTTCACGCGAGGTTTGACTGAGCCTTTGTATACCCAGCGTCGGGCCTTTGAATCGTACTTGTAGCGGTAGATCCTCACACTCGTCGGCGAGACCGAGTTCACGGCGCCGGTGATCTTGGCGGGTTTGCCGTAGGCGAGCACCTTGGCGGACGTACTGAGCGCCACCGTGGACTTCGCCGTGATCTTCAGCGCGGCCGAGGTGGTCGCCAGCCGGGCGGGGCTGCCGGCGGATCTGAACTGGTACGAGGCGCTCTTCGTGATGCGGGGCTTGTAGGTGTACGCCTTGCTCGTCGAAGAGTACGACGCGGTTCCGACCTGCTTCCAGATGCCACTGGCATTCGACCACACGGTAACCGAAGTCGGAGCCTTGACGGCAACACCGCGTTCCAGGTACTTCCCGGTCAGGGTCACGTACTTGTTGACTGCGACCGAGCTGGCCGAGGTCCTGAGAGCCAAGGTGGGCTGCAGCTTCGGAGTCGCCGTCACCTGCGCGGGTCCACTCCAGTTGCCAGACGGAATCGGACGAGAAAGCTGTGTAGTAGTAGACCGTCCCGTTGGTAACGGTAGTGTCTTGGAAGGTCGATCCAACGCCTTCATAGACCTGCTGTTGACCGGCCGCGTCCGGGCTGCCAGCGAACCCGGTGGTTGAGCGAAGCACACGCGTCTTCCATGTGCCAAGGTCCGCG
>CAVYQS010000002.1:0-20218 GCA_963770765.1 uncultured Actinomycetes bacterium
CGAGGTAGCGCTTAGGTTACTTGCCGATGCCGGGCAGTCGACGCAGTGAACTCGCGAGCCGATAGGCGCGGGAGTTGCGGATCTGCTCAAGCTTCTGCTCGGCTGCTCTGAGGGCCTTCTCGGACTTGCGCAGCTTCAGCCTGTCGCCACCGTGCCGGGTCAACAGACTCATCGCGACGAGCGCCTCGGCCGTCGAGTCCGTGGGCGTGATTGCTACCCTGGCTTCTCGCGGCATCGCGCAATAGACGTTCAGAGCTTGCTGGAACATCTCAGTGCACAACTGGGCGCTGGCGTTGGCCGTTCGCTCGTCCAGCTCTTCACCGACGACGTAGCGCAGCATCTCTACGTAGCTTGTGAGAAAGCCCGTGAAGTTCACCTCGCCCCGTTCGGTCGTCATGATGGACTCACTGCGCACACGGCGCTGATAGTAGGTAGCCGGCACGTACGCCGTCCGTTCGGCTTTCTGGGCGGCGAAGAACGTGAACAGGTTGTCCTCGTGGATGATGTCTTCCGGAAACGAGAGGCCGCTGCTTCGGTAGTAGCCTGAGTTCAAGAACTGGAAACAGGCGGCGGGTCGGTAGTCCCGGTGCTCGCACATGGCGGCCATCATCTGCCTGCCGGTGAAGACTCCCGGATACTCTCTGCTGCGGCGGTAGTACGATTCGAAACGAGCGAACTGCTCAGCGAGGTCGCCGTCTTCGCAAAACGGCGTGGCGTCGAAGTAGAGGATATCCAGATCATCGGAGCTCGCGCGGCTCCACAGCTCTTCGAGCGCAGACAGCTGCAGACGATCATCGCTGTCGAGGAAGCACAGGTAGTCACCGTGAGCGGAGGCCACGCCCACGTTGCGAGCCGCGCCGGGACCACGGTTCTCCTGACTGAGCACCGTGATCCGGTCATCGCCGCGCGCGTATTCTGTGGCGATCGCGGGTGATGCATCTGTGGAGCCATCGTCAACGCATACGACCTCGATGTCGCGAAGCGATTGGGAGAGTACGCTGTCGAGGCACTCAGGGAGATAGCGCTCGGAGTTGAAGACGGGTACGACGACGCTGACTTTGGGCATGCGTGACTACACCGTCTTCCGATTCCGACGTGTCATCTTTCGTGCGGCGCGAGGGACGGCACTAAGTCCACGGCCGATTCTATAGGTGAGCGAGGACTGGACTCGTTCGAGTCTGCCAAGCTCCTCGCCGAGCTCATTCTTCGCGTGAAGCAGCTCGTCCCTGGCCTCGGCAAGTTCCCTCCGTAGCACTCTCGCCTCGTCCATCAGCAGAGCAGTGAGGGCACCCGCTCGGCTCTCTGCGGTAGCGGTGTTCCACGTCGCACGCTCCAGCCAGCCTCCGGCCTCAGACGGCTCCTCCTCGAAAGACCGCGCGGACAGCAAGAGATACTCCTCGGCCGACAGCGCCATGATCTGCTGGTAGTGCTTGTACTGACCGGCTGTGAAGAAGTAGCTCCTGTCGCGGCCGCCCACTCCGAGTTGAGCGAAGTACGTTGACTTGAGCGCCTGGAAGAGCTCGTGATATGCCGAGGCCGTTCTCACCGTGCTCAGCGTGAAGAGGCATTGGTCGAGGGCGGCGTTCACCAGGTCTTGTTCACACTCCTCAAAGATCCCTGCCTCTATCGCACCTTGTTTCGCGCGAAGAAGCGCCACGCAGATGTCTGTGGGATTCATATGCATACTGGCCGTGCTGCTGGTGTCATGTCCCGTCCGGTAGTTCACGTAGACGTTGTCGACGGCCACGATGCGTTGCGCCGTCAGAAGAGCCAGATATGAGAACGGTACGTCTTCGGCCCGCTCCAGATCGGTCCAGAAGTGCAATCCTGTGTCGGCGATGAATGAGCGGCGGAACAGCTTATTCCATATGCACGGGGTGGTGAGTCTGAGAATGCTCTCGGTCATGTCGCGCCGGCTGAAGGGGGCCTTCTCCGGCACCAGCTCCATGCGCAGCGACCAATCCGCCTCCACCGCAGCGGCCGTGTCGGCCTGCAGGCGACGATACTTGAAGACCCCGATCTCGGCATCGAACCTCGCGCAGCGAGCGAACACGTCTTCGAGCATGGTGGGTTCGAAGTAGTCATCGGAGTCGAGGAAGATGATGTAGTCGCCGGACGCCGCTTCCATGCCCCTGTTGCGCGACGCCGATATGCCCTCGTGTCCCTTTTCGATGACGACGATTCGGCCGTCATCTCGTGCGTGCGCTCGAACTATACCGAGTGAACCGTCAGTCGACCCGTCGTCGACGCAGATGATCTCGATATCCCTGAGCGTCTGCGACACGACGCTCTCAAGACACTCGGAGACATAGTCTTCCGAGTTGTAGACGGGAATCACGACCGAAACCTTGGGCATCTTGTGCTACTCGGCCTTTCGTTCTCTAGAGACCAAGGCCGAGGCTCTCTGGGCGATTGAGTGGATACTCTGACTTACCCGGTACGAGCGAGATCTCCTGACCCGCTCGATCTGCGACTCGGTCTTGCTCAACCGGGCACGCGTCTTGGCGAGCCGTCGGTGCGCACTGGTGATTCGCCTTCGAAGGTATGCGACCTCATCGATGAGATACTCCTCGGGACCCCCGCTCATCAGCTGCACGTACTGGTTGTACTGGCGCCTGAGTTTGAAGAAGTCCTCTTCGCGACCGGTTATCCCGAGTTCGAGGAAGTACTCATCACGCAGCTTCGCATACAGGGCCGCGAACGCCTCGGGTGTCCTCAGCGAGTTGAGGTTGTACAGGCTGTTCGACAGCGCGGCATTGGTGAAACTTCGCTCGACGTCGTCGTAGAGCCCGATCCTGACGAGCTCATCGCGAAGGGCCACCAACGACTTGTAGAACTCCAACGGAGTCTCGTGGTTGGTGGCCTGCAGGTTCGAATCGGCCCCGACTCGGTAGTTTATGAGCACTTTGTCGATCACGGTGATCCGCTCGGCTCTCACGAGTGCCAGTCGCGTGAAGTAGAAGTCGTTGGCGCGCTTGAGGTCCTGGAACTGCAGGCCGGCATCGACCACAAAACCCCTGCGGAACATCTTGTTCCAAGGCGCTGGCGAGGAGAAGTAGAGTATCTCGTCCGGCATGTCCGCTCGGGAGAACGGCATGCGGTCCGGAAGCATGTCGAACCTGAGCAGGCCCTCGGCCGATGTGTACTGGCCAGTCGCCGTGTCGTAGTATCGCGCCCGGTAGAGTCCGACATCGGCAGCGTCGGCGACGCACTGTCTGTATGCGTCCTCAAGCATTGTCGGCTCGAAGAAGTCATCCGCATCAAGAAACGACAAGTACTCGCCGTTGGCCGCAGCCATACCGGTGTTCCGAGCGACCCCGGCACCGGCGTTCCGTTGCTCAATCACCGCGAGCCGAGAGTCCGATTCCGAGTACTCCATGAGTATCTCCATCGAGCCATCAGTCGATCCGTCATCGACGCACAACACCTCGAAGTCCCGCAGCGATTGGGACAGGAGGCTGTCGAGGCACTCTCGCAGGTATGTCTCGGCATTGAAGACCGGGATGATCACGGAAACCCTTGGCATTGTGTCCTCTCGCCTCGCGACCCACAGATCGCAGAGCGCACTCACTCGGCCCGGCTCCACAACTCAGCCGGGCACGTTTCGTTGAAGGCGATTATCTTCGGTATCGAGCCGAGGCGCCAACTTCCATCACATGCGATGCCAAAGCGACACGTATCACGAGCGACTCAGCCCGCTCCGCTCGCGATCAGGCATCAGCTTCCCTACAATACTCGCGATGCGCGCTCGGTGCGGTACTGTAGCAAAACGGGGGGGATTCCCCGGCTTGTGCGAGGGATCCTATCGCCTTGAACCGTCTGGCATCTACACGCCGGCGGACTCGTAGGCTCGTCGAAGGGGTCTCATGAAGGTATGCGTGCTTGGTGCAGGTTATGTGGGCTTGGTCTCCGGCGTCTGCCTCGCGGAGCTCGGCCACAACGTCCGCATTCTGGACGTGAACGCCGACCGCGTCGCACTGCTCGAATCCGGTCGGTCTCCGATCGTCGAGCCCGGCCTCGAGGAGCTACTGGCCGCGCGCGCCGATCTGCTCTCTTTCGGCACGCCACCTTCCGGACTTCGCGATGCCGATATCGTGATCATCGCCGTGGGAACGCCCTCGGCGCCCAACGGCGCTGCCGACCTGCGCTACGTTCGTGACGCGATCGCATTGGTCGCTGCCGAGGCTAAGCCGGGAACCACCGCTGTGATGAAGTCGACGGTGCCTCCCGGCACCGGCGATCGGCTCGTCGGCGAGCTCGCGGCGGCCGGCTGCAGCTACGCGTCGAATCCGGAGTTCCTTCGGGAAGGCAGCGCGATCTCCGACTTCTTCGAGACCGACCGTATAGTCGTCGGCGCATCAGATGAGAAGGCGTTCGCCACGATGCGAGAACTGTACGCGGGTGTCGGTACTCAGTTCGTCGAGTGTGATGTGGCGAGTGCCGAGATGATCAAGTACGCGTCCAACGCCTTCCTCGCCACCAAGATCTCGTTCATCAACGAGATCGCGAACATCTGCGGGCGCGTCGGCGCCGACATCGACAGCGTGGCTCGAGGCGTCGGCATGGACCGGCGAATCGGTGAGAGCTTCCTGAATGCGGGAATCGGCTACGGAGGATCCTGCTTCCCAAAAGACACGCGAGCGCTGGATTTCCTGGCCGTCGCCAACGGCTACGACTTCCGGCTGCTCAAGGCGGTCATCGAAGTGAACACTCGGCAACGCATGCTGCCCGTCTATGAACTCGAGGCGCGCCTCGGCTCACTCACCGACCGTCGCGTGGCGGTCTTGGGAATCACCTTCAAGCCGTTCACAGACGACACCCGCGAATCACCCGCTCTCGACATCGTCTCTCTGCTCACCAATGAGGGCGTGGGCGTGGCCGTACACGATCCGGAAGGCAACCTGCCAGCCGGACTCGATGCGGTGCAGTGCGACGATGTGTACACGGCGCTCGAAGGATCCGCTGCCGCGATACTTGCCGTGGAGTGGCCGGAATACCTCGTGATCGACTGGAAGCGCGCTTCCACGGTGATGGAGCCTGCCGCAATCGTGTTCGACGGTCGCAACTGCCTCGACCGCACCGAGGTCGAGCGTGCAGGCCTGACATATGTCGGCGTAGGTCGACCGCGTTAACCGCTTGCCACAACCGGCGGATTCCGTATCGAATCAGGCCGAGAACCAGCGGCGCGCCGAGCCGAATGCGCTGTGAAGGGCCTCGTCGAGACGCCCGCGCAGCCCGCGTGGTTGTGTGAGCTTGAGCGACAGCCGCCCGGCGCGCGTGCTGCGAAACGCGAAGCGTTGGCCCAGTAGGGAGCGCGCGGAGCTGCGGTGCGGTGCGAGCCGGGGGGCGTTCGAGCCCAACGCGTAGAGCAATGGCGACGCGTTGGCGGCGTTGTCGCGGGCGATTTCCAGGCGCATATCGAAGCGAAGCGGTCTGACGTACGGCAGGTGCGCCGGAACACTGACTCGACACTCCCACTCGAACCGCTGGTCGCCGGCGTCGCGCATCTGCACCGGAAACTCGAACTGCTCGCCCGTCTCCCGGAGCTCGGCGATCGCCGTGACCCGATGAGATGCCGAGCCCGGAATCACACGCTCCAAAGGATCCGCGGTGAAGCCCCGGACGACCGCGCAGTCCGGCTCGGCGAGTTCGATCCCGGTGACACGGTGCCCGTACTTCACCTCCGAGAACGGCGTGGCGAGGATCTCGTCGCCCGTCAGGTCGAGCAGACTCTCCTCGAGCGTCCCCTGCTGCGGCTCGCGGCTCAGCCGATTCGTCGGACGCCAGTGAACCCTTCCCCCAGATGTGACCGTCGTGCCTTCGAGCGTGAGAGCACCATCCAGCGACGGCACGAGCTCAAGCACCCCATCGACCGAGCCGCACAGAACGACTCCGTACAGCAGCCGAGTGCGGACGGGTAGGCGATCGTAGACGAGCCCTGGAATCCGCCGGCATGCGGGCTCGAGCCTCCCAAGCACGTACTCGGCATGGGCACGCGGCGCATCGACGAGCCCCTTGAGGTAGAGCCAGGCGTCATGCTCGAGGAACTTCTGCTGGTATCGCTCACGCAGTCTCGCCTTGCTTGGAGCAGCGACCACCCCGTACACCCGCTCGATCGCCTCGAGACGATGCTCGAGGTTTGTCTGCTCGTCCCGCCTGTTGGTGATCGACCTGCGCACGTCGACCGGGTAGACCTTCCACGTGTACACGTGATCCGTAATCACGCTGAGGCGCGAGTCGGCACTGTAGACCTGAGCGCTGAACACGAGATCCTCGTAGTGCACTCCCTCGAGAAACCTGAGATCGTGAGCCCGGAGAAACTCTCGACGATAGAGTTTGGCGGTCGAGTTGGTGTCGGTGACGAGGTCGACGTACTCGTCGATCGAGGAGAGCTTCCTGCGCTCGGTGTAGAGCTTGGCGCGCCACCAAGCCACTCGGCCGTCCTCGAGGTGTAGCCGCTGGGTACGCCCGCACACGACATCGGCGTCGTCGGCTCGAGCGGTCGCAAGCATCGACTCTACTGCGTGCGGTTCGAGGATGTCATCGCTGTCGAGGAACGTCAGCCACTCTGCCGACGCCTCGCGCATACCGATGTTGCGCGGAGCTCCGGCCCCGCCCGAGTTCGACGCGGTGCGATGGACTTGGATGCGGGTGTCTTTCGAGGCGAGGCCCTGTGCCACCTCGAAGGAATCGTCATCCGAGCAGTCGTCCACGATCAGTATCTCGATGTCCTCGAGCGTCTGGTTCGCGGCGGACGCAACGCAGACGCCCAGGTTCTCAGCATCCTCATGTGCCGCGATGATGATGCTGACAACAGGCTTATTGCTGGTCACATGACCTCTCAGTCCACATTCTGGCCCGCGTCTGAGCCGACCTCGCGAAGCGTTGATATTCTAGACCACTTGCTCCGCGTCCGCCGCACGACAGACACCGACCGCAAGGTCATCCGACAGCATCCACCGATTCCTCGACTCCCGTTCGGCCGGCCGCCAACCCCACCGCGAGCGCCAACCACGCACCGCCGAGCAACCATGACGCGATCACGTCGGTCGGGTAGTGGACCCCCAGGTAGACGCGTGACAGCCCCACAGCGACCGCATACATCACGCAAGCGGCGACAGCGAATCCCTTCGCGAGTGGCGCCAGCGTCGACCGCAGCACCAGCCACACCACCACGGACGCCACGAGAAGGCTGGCCATCGAATGGCCCGAGGGGAAGCTGTAGGTGATCGGCACGTCGGCGAGCATCGTGCTGACGGGCGGGCGCGGCCGCGCGAAGTGGCCCTTGGCGAGCGTGGACAGCAACATGCCGACGCCCACCGCACCTGCGGCGAACGCCGCCTCGAGTCGTCGGCCGCGCGCCAGCAGAGTCGCCACAAGCCCGACTGTGACGATCACGATGAACACCGTGCCGCCAGCATCTGTCACAACCTTCATCGCCGATGTCATCCCCGGGCTGCGCCACGACTGCACCGCCGCAGCGATCCCGGTGTCGAACCGAGTGACCGCCGGCGACTGAGCGATGCCGGCTGCGAGCTCCCAGAAGCCCCACAGGCACACAACACAGACCGCCAGCCCGATGAGCGACGGACCGCGTCTCACGCCCCGGACGCCTCCATAAGCCGCGCAGCGATCTGCTTCTTGCGCGACAGGACGCCGGGCATCCAGGCGCTTCCGTCGTCGAGCGACACACCGAGCGCGCGTTCCACCAGGCGGGTCTTGCCCACGGCGAAGACCTCGGAGCCCTCGCGCACGATATCGGTGGCCATCAGCAGCACCACGTCGTAGCCGCGCTGCTCGCGCATGGTCTCCATGGCGGCCCGCACTTCGTCGGCGTGATCCATCAGCTGCGTCAGATCGACCGCCTCGTACTGCGCGATCGCCGCGACGACATCGCCGACGCGGTACTCCTTCGTGTCCGTGCGCACGACCTGCTCGGCGCTGAACACCTCACCGGCCGAACGTGAGCGAAACAGCTCCATTCCGAACTCCATCGGCTCCACCTGTGCGATCGCCGAGAGGCGCTCGACGGTCTCGCGATCGAGAGCGGTCGTCGTGGGCGACTTCAGCAGCACGGTGTCGGTGAGCACGGCGGCGAGCAAGACACCCGCGATGGCGGGGGGCACGTCCACCTCCAGCATCCGATAGCGCGTCGCGACGATGGTCGCCGTGGAGCCCACAGGGAGGTTCAGGAACATGATCGGACCGCTCGTCTGAATGTCGCCGACCCGGTGGTGGTCGACGATCTCGATCACCGCCGCGTCCTCGATGCCGGCGGCCGACTGCGCGGCCTCGTTGTGATCGACCAGGACGACCCGTCGCCTGATTCCACGGGCGATATTGGTGCGCGTCAGGATCCCTGCGCACCCGCCGTGGTCGTCGATGACGACCGCCTCGCGATGCACGCTCGACAGCAGGTCCTCCGCGGCCTCCGCCAGCAAGGTGTCCGGACGCATCTGCAGCGCATCGGTCTCCATGAGATCCCCGACCGCCTGTGCGAGCGAGACCAGCCGTGCCGCCGAGTAGGTGTCGTGAGCGGTCACCAGCAGGGCTGCGCGCTTCGATGATGCGAGCTCCACGACCTCGGCGGAGGGCTCCGCGCCACCGGTCACGATGAGACACGCCGCGCCCGCATCGAGCGCCATGGGCTGCGTGCGTACCCGGTCCCCCACGATGAGCGCATCGCCGGGGCGGATCCACGAAACGACCGTCTCGGGCTCGGAGGCACCGATCAGGACGTTGCCATGGAGCAGCGACTCGGTGTCGCCCGCGAGCAGCCGTGCACCCAAGACGCGCGCCAAGCGGCCCACCGATACGGGCACCTGCGAGAACCCGGCGATCTCGGTCTCGTCGAGATAGCGCTCCGCGAGCATGCGCTGGCTCACGAGCCCGACGACGTGGCCGTCTGCGATGACGGGCAGCGCCCGGACATCGTGCTCCCGCATCAACCGGCCGGCTTCGAGCATCGGCTCACCGGGGCCGATCGTGACCACCTGCTCGGTCATCACATCGCGCACGCGCGTGTGCACGTGGGGGATCTGCTCGGGCAGCTCGAGCCCGAAGCGCTCGAACGCCCACACGGTCTCTTTGGGCACCGAGCCCAGACGCGCGGGAACGTAGACGTTCTCGGGATCGGTGAGGTTCTTCAGATGCGCGTACGCGACCGCCGAACAGATCGAGTCGTTGTCGGGATTCTTGTGGCCGAAGACGAGGACAGGTCCCACGTGCTCTCCTTACCGGTCGCGCCAAGTGAAGCGCCGAGAGACGCCTACTTGACCTTCACTATGGGAGCGTACCCGACCAGCAGCTTCTTCGTCTCGCCGGTCCGGTCGAATCGGATCTCGAGCTGGTCGCCCTTGACCGAGGTCACACGCCCCCGCCCGAACGCCTTGTGGTCGACCGCGTCACCCACCGAGAAGGTCTCCGTGGGTTCCTTCGGCTGAGGAGCGCGTCGGGGAGCGCCCGAGGAGCCTGTGGACGCGGCCCCCCGTGAGGGAGCCCCGGAGCCGAACACCCTGCCTCCCCCGTCGCCCGCCCCGTGACCGAAGCTGCCACGACGATCGCCGCGTTTCTCCCAGCCCCCCGCGCCACCAAAGCCGCTCGATCCTACCCCGGATGCCTCCACGCACTCGCCGGGAATCTCACCGATGAAGCGGCTCGGCGGGTTGTGCTGCGTCGAACCGTAGAGCGAGCGGGAATGGGCATGCGTGAGATACAGGCGCTCGCGCGCACGGGTGATCGCGACGTAGGCGAGCCGCCGCTCCTCCTCGACGGCGGCCGGGTCGAACATCGAGTTCTGGTGCGGGAAGATCGACTCCTCGAGCCCTGCGACGAACACCACCGGGTACTCGAGCCCCTTCGCTGTGTGCACGGTCATGAGCGTGACGAACTCGTCGGCGCCTTCATCCACGGTGTCGAGGTCCGTTCGCAGTGCGAGCCACTCCATGAACACCGGCAGGTCGGGCTCGTCATGCCCGGCTGCGAACTCGCTCACCACCGTGAAGAACTCGCGGATGTTCTCGGCACGGCCGAGCGCTTCATCGGTTCGCTCGGCCTCATACGCAGCGATCAGCCCTGCCTTCTCGACGACCATCTCGACGAGGTCGCGCAGGTCGCCATCGAGCGACCTCAGCTCGTCGAGCAGCTGGGCGAAGACGTGCAGGCTGCCGCGTGCGCGGGCGTTCAGCCACTCCTCGGTCACCGCGTCGCGCAGTGCCGTCTCGAAGCCGACGCCACGCTCGCGCGCGGCGAACTCGATGCGTTCCACCGTCGTGTCGCCGATTCCGCGCTTGGGCGTGTTGATGATCCGCTTGAGTGCGATCTCGTCGGCGGGGTTCACGACCGCCTTGAGGTAGCCCATCACGTCGCGGATCTCGGCGCGGTCGAAGAAGCGCGTGCCCCCAACGATCTTGTAGGCGACCCCGGCCCGGAGCAGAGCATCTTCCAGCGAGCGGGACTGGGCGTTGGTACGGTAGAAGATGGCGAACTCGGTGTAGCGCCGGTGCTCCGAGCGCGCCAGACGCTCAACCTCGCCGGCGATGAAGCGAGCCTCGTCGCGCTCGTCGCTGGCGAGATAGCTCGCGATCTTCTCGCCCTCGGCGTTGCTCGTGAACAGCGTCTTGGGCTTGCGGCTCGCATTGTTGGCGACCACAGCGTTGGCCGCCAGGAGGATGCGCGCCGTCGACCGGTAGTTCTCCTCGAGCTTCACGACCTTCGCCTCGGGATAGTCGTGCTCGAACTCCAGGATATTGCGGATGTCCGCCCCGCGCCACGAGTAGATCGACTGGTCGTCGTCGCCCACGACCATCAGGTTGCGGTGAGCTGCCGCGAGCAGGTTCGTGATCGAGTACTGCGCGTGGTTCGTATCCTGGTACTCATCGACGCTGATGTAGCGAAAGCGCCCCTGGTATGCCGAGAGGACCGCGGGGTTCTCGGCGAGCAGCCGGTGCGTGTTGACCAGCAGGTCGTCGAAGTCCATCGAGTTCGCTTCGAGCAACCGCGCCTGATAGCGCGGGAAGATCTTCGCGGCGGCCTTGTCGAGCGGCGAGAACCCCTTGGCGGCGAACTCCTCGGCGGTCATCAGCTCGTTCTTCGCGCTCGATATGCGTCCGCGCACCGCGTTGATCGGGTAGCGCTTGTCGTCGTAGTCGAGCTCTCTCATGACCTCGCGCACGAGGCGCTTGGAGTCGTCGTCGTCGTAGATGGTGAAGTTGCTCGTGAAGCCGAGCAGCTCGGCGTCGAGGCGAAGCATGCGCACGCACATGGCGTGGAACGTGGAGACCCACATCGCGCGGGGGCTCCACTGCCCCGGCAGGCCGCCCAGCAGCCGGCTCAGACGCTCGCGCATCTCGGCGGCGGCCTTGTTGGTGAAGGTGATCGCGAGGATCTCGTGGGGGCTCACGTTCAAGTCCGCGACCAGGTGCGCGATCCGGTACGTGAGCACGCGCGTCTTACCCGAGCCGGCGCCGGCGAGCACCAGAAGCGGGCCCTCGGTGGTCTCCACGGCTTCGCGCTGCGCGGGGTTGAGTGAGCTGAGATCGACTGTCATAGCCGAGGTAGTGTAGCACCCCCTTGTCGCTACGTGGGGAGACGCGCCTAGGTCACCACGACCCTCGCGGACAAGGTCCTTTTTGTCCTGACCGGTCTATACGCTGACCACCGAATCGACGCCGCTCATCGGACGGCGGTGGATGAGAGGTTTATCGCCCACGTAGGGTGCGTACATACCAGAGACTGAGAATCACGCAGGGACGCGTTGCGCAGTGATGACTGCGGTTCTGGTAGCCAAGACCAAGGAGGACTGTATGGGCACGTACAAAGGGCCAAGACACCGAGGGTGGTTCCTCGGGTTGCGGATGGTTCTTGCATCAGTGATTGCGTTTGGGCCGGCTGTGCCGGCCTTCGCTGTTTCACTCAAGGATATCCCCGTGGTCGAACCCACAAACCTTCACGCGTTCGTGAAGGGCACTCCTGGGTCGCCTGAGGCGGCGGCGGCCAAGGAGAGCCTGGTCGTTCTCGGCAAGGCACTTTTCTGGGATATGCAGGTTGGGTCCGACGATGTTCAAGCATGTGCGTCGTGCCACTTCAACGCCGGCGCGGATCCGCGCCCGACCAACCAGCTGAACCCCGGAGGGCTTGCGCCGAACGCCGCAGCGGATACCGTCTTCGGCAACTCGACCATGCCGGGCATCCCGGGAGCGAATCAGGCCCCGTGGAACTTCGGTTTCGGCCCCAACACCAGGCTGGTTGCGAACAACTTCCCGTTCCATCTTCGCCAGAATCCCACCGAGCCCAAGGGGCTCGATGACGCCACAGGAACGCTGCGCGACACCAACGACGTGTCCTCATCGCAGGGCGTGCGCGAAGGCGACCTGCCCTTCCCGTTCAACGATGGCGTCTTCAACTCGGGCGGGGCCAACCAGCGCCGCGTCGAGCCTCGTAACGCACCCACGATGATCAACGCAGCCTTCAGCCTCGACATGTTCTGGGACGGACGCGCGAGCTTCATCTTCAATGGACAGAACCCGTTCGGGTTCCGTGACCGCGACGCGAGAGTCACACAGAACCAGGGCGGCCCGGGGGCAACAGCGAACCTGCAGCCGGTGCGAGTGCGCATCCCGTTCGCATCCCACGCCTCGCAGTCGGTGGGCCCACCGCTCAGCGGCTTCGAGATGTCGGGCACGTTCCGCACCTTCCCCGAGCTTGCGGACAAGATGCTCGATCCCGACACCAAGGTACTGGGACTCCAGGTCGTCCACCCCGATGACAGCGTGCTCGGAGCTTACGCCAAGGCAGGCTACTTGGTGGGCAACTCCGGTGAGCTCGACGACGTGCCCGGCATGGAGAGCCTTGTCGCTCCCGGCACCGACCTCACCTATCTCGAGCTGATCCAGTCCACCTTCAAGGATGAATGGTGGAACGGTGGACCAGCCCATGTGCGAGAGAACTTCGCCTTGTTCTTCGGCCTGTCGATGCAGGCGTATCAGGGTAGCCTCATAGCCGACAACACGCCGCTTGACCGCTTCCTCGGTACGGATAACGACGTGAGGGGCGGCGGCGGCGCCATTCCGGCTGACCCGAACGCCCTCACTCCGCAGGAGCTGCTCGGACTCGACATCTTCCAGGGAACGAACCTGTCGGGACAGAACCTCGACCCCAATGCGGTTCCCGATCCGCTCGAGCCTTTGGCGCCACTTCCCGGCTTGGTCAACGGCGCCTGTATCAACTGCCACATTCTTCCTGAGACTACCAACCATACGGTTCGTTTGGCCGGGGCGCAGGCAGAACGTCGCACCCTTCGCACCCCAGGGCGTGATCGGTGGCCCGACCGATCTTGAGAACGTGGTCGTCCCGAACGCGGTGATCGAGCCTATGCCCTTCGGCGCCTTCGCACCGGTGGACCCGGCAGTGCTCGCGCCGTTCCTGAATCCGGTGACCGGGCAGTTCGATCTGCCCGCGCAGTTCTTCATCGACAATCCCGGCTTTCTCGCGGGCTTCGGTCTCTACGATGTCGGCTTCTACAACTTGGCCGTCCGTCCGACAGGTGAGGACCTGGGCCGCAACGGGAACGCCCCGGCTACCCTCGGGTTCCCGAACGGGCTGCCCTTTGCATACGTGGATCTTGCCGACATGCTGCGCGACGGCACGCTCGACCCCGCCACGCATGCCGACGTAGCTCAGTTCGTCCCGCCCATCCCGCCCGTGGCTGACTTGGTCGAGATTCCGCTCACCGACGGCACGGTAGCTGTCGTGAACGGCATCCCCACCGGCGCGGTCAACCCCATCACGCGCGGCGCGTTCAAGGTGCCTAACCTGCGCAACCAGGAGTACATGGGCCCCTACTTCCACAACGGCGGCAACGCCTCCCTGCGCCAGGTCGTGGAGTTCTACGCTCGCGGCGGCGACTTCCCCAACACCAACATCGCCCACCTCGACGCCGACTTGGCACCGATTCCCGGTCTCGACGTGAACGCAGCGCCGCTGCCCGGGTCAACCGTCACCGCCGAAGCGCGCATCGAGGCGTTGGTCGCGTTCCTGGCGCACGGTCTGACCGATGAGCGCGTCGCAATGGAGGCCGCGCCCTTCGATCATCCTCAGCTCGTCATTCCTGAAGGTGCCAACGGTCGAGCCCCGACCTCTGACCGCGCGTTCGAAAGCAAAGCGACCGGCGCGGCTGGTGCCGAGACCGCCATACCCCGCTTCCTCGGCCTGAATCCCCAGGTCACCGGCGATCCCACCGAGTTGGGACGCGTCTCCGGACGTGTGACCGTGGACGGCACCGGCGCAGGGATCTCCGGAATCACGGTGAGCGCCTATCACCAGCCCGTGGCCAACGGCCCGTGGGAGACTGCCAGCGTCGCCATGACCGACGGCGGCGGATTCTACACCCTCCAGGCGCTCAACCCGGGTTCCTACAAGATCCGCTTCACCGACGAACTCGGTGAGCACGTTCCCGAGACCTACGAGAACGCGCCCTTCGAGCTTGCGGCAGGCGTCGGCGTTGACGTCGCAGTGACTGCCGATGCAGTCACACCCAATATCGACGCTTCGCTCGCTGCCTTGGAGACCGACTCCTTCGAGCCGGACAACTGCCATGGCGACCGCCAAGAGCGTGGTCGGAAACACGACTCAGCAGCGCACGCTGACGATCGGTGATCAGGACTGGATCAAGATCGACGGTCGCGCGGGAACGCTCTACACGTTCGAGACCGCAGGCACCATACCGGTTGACACCTACCTTGAGGTCTTCTCGGCAGACAACACCCGGGTCGCCGCAAACAACGATGGCGGGGCAGGCACGTTCTCACGCATCACCTACCAAGCACCCGCTGACGGCGACCTGTTCCTGAAGGTCCGCGGCGCGAACGCGGGAGCTGCCGGGCCCTACAGCCTGACGCTGAGCGCAACCGACATCACGCCACCGACCACCACATCCGATGCGATGGGTACGTACCAGACGCCTGCCGCGATCAAGCTCACCGCGACCGACGACTGGAGCGGCGTCCAGAGCACGGAGTACCGCGTCGATGGAGGTCCGTGGACATCCGGCACAGCGGTGTCGGTGGCTGCCCTCGGTCAGCACACCCTCGAATACCGTTCAATCGACAACGCCGACAATGAAGAGCAGGTTCGCTCGGTGAGCTTCAACGTCGTTGCGATTCCCACGGTTCTGAGCGCCGTTACCACAGCAAGCCAGCCCAAGTACAACCGAAGCGTCGTGGTGTCCGCCAAGCTCACGCGCGACTCGAGCGCAGGGGCACCTCTCGCCGGTAGGAAGGTCAGGCTCCAGTCGTCCGCGAACGGCAAGACGTGGGCCACGATCGCGACCCTCACCACCAACGGCGCGGGCGAGGTCTCGCGCACGCGACTGCTTCGCACGACCAGGTACTACCGCTTCATCTACGACGGCACGTCGGGCCTCTACCTGGGCAAGACCAGCAACTGGGTCAAGATCGCGCCCGGCGTATCGGTGACGCGGCCGAGCGGCCCCTCGGTGGTTCGTCCAGGCAGAACCTTCACGAGCACCGGCTACCTTAAGCCCAAGCACAAGTCCGGCACGAAGCCGGTCGTGGTGAAGGCCTACCGCCTCGAGTCCGGCAACTGGGTCTACAAGAAGGGCTTCAAGGCCACAGCGTCAAACTACCGCTCCTACACCAAGTACAGCGCAAGAGTGAAGCTGACCAAGGGTGTGTGGAGAATCCGCACGCATCACCGAGCTGACGCACTGAACAGCAGTACATACACCAGCTACCGCTACCTCGTGGTGCGATAGCCGACGAAGTCCGTAGCGACGAGAAGTGGCCACTCTGCACAACGCAGGGTGGCCACTTCTTCGTGTCCCTCATTCACCCGCGCACGAGGAGAGGTCTGCCTAGTCGACGAACTTGATCATGGAGAACGAGTCCCCGTCCTTATGGAGGCAGTGCTCGTGGGTCGCACGGCGTTCGCCGGCGGTGATGTGCACGTTCCCGCACCGCTCGCACACCGTTCGGTCACAGACGTTGCACGACCCCAAGCGACGAACGTCAGCAGAACCACAGACCGGGCAGATCAGCATGACACCGCCTTTGTCGGTCACGCGCGCCCGTCACCTTCATCCGATGTCGACACCATGCGTCGTTACATCACCGCAACTGCTCGGCAGCCGAACTCAACCTCACGCCGCAGCCCTGACCGTTCCTGTCACCGTGCTTCGTTCGACACCTGACGAGCGGCTCCTGCCCCGACCGACGATGAGGCATCCGTACCCGAGAAGCCCGTCAACCCGGAGACCAGATAGAGCGGACGGTGACGTACCTCGGTGTAGATCCGCCCAACGTACTCGCCCAAGGCGCCCACGGTGAGCAGCTGCACGCCGGAGAGCAGCAACACGAGCACGGCAAGCGAGGTCCAGCCCTGTACCGTGGCGATCGCGCCGGTCAGCCGCATGACCACGAGAACGATCGCCGCGATGAATGCCGAGGTCGAGGTCAGAATGCCCAGCCAGGTCGCGATCCGCAGTGGCCGAATCGAGAAGGCGATCAGCGCGTCTGTGGCAAACCGCAACATCTTGGCCAGCGGATACTTTGTCTCCCCTGCCGCCCGGGAGTCTCGAACGAAGGGGACCGAATCCGTTGCGAACCCCAACCAAGCGACCATACCGCGAACGTAACGGTGATGTTCGGGCATGGATTGGAGTGCGTCGACCGCGCGCCGGCTCATGAGGCGAAAGTCCCCCACGTCAACGGGCGTGTCCACATCCGCGAACCTGCGCAAGATCCGGTAGAACGCGGACGCTGACGCCCGCTTGAAGGCGGTCTCGCCGTGCCGCTGTGTCCGCACCGCGTAGACCACATCTGCGCCCGACCGCCACCGTTCGATCATCTCGGCGATCAGCTCGGGTGGGTCCTGCAGATCGGAGTCGATCGTTGTGACCGTATCACCCTTGGCATGGTCGTAGCCGGCGGTGATGGCAATCTGGTGGCCGAAGTTCCGAGAGAACCTGACCGCTCGAACACGTGGATCTGAGGCAGCGATCGCATCGAGCTTCATCCACGACCCGTCGTGGCTGCCGTCATCGACGTAGACGATCTCGTAGTCGTCACCACCGAGGTCGGCCATGGCTGCCGAGCAGCGCTCGTGAAACCGCTCGATGGATTCGATCTCGTTGAAGACCGGAACAACGACAGAGTGCAGATTGCGACGTGAGCTCACGATTTCCCCCGGTGCTCGCTGAAGCCGGCCTTCTCGATCAGGCGAGTGTACGGCCTACCGAGGCGGCGACCGCCTCAAGCTCGCCCATGAGCGCCCTCAGCCCGTCGAGATCGAGTGATTGAGGGCCGTCGCACAGCGCCTCGCGCGGGTTGGGGTGCACCTCGACCATGACGCCATCGGCTCCTACTGCCACCGCCGCCCTGCTGATCGCAGGCACAAGCTCCGCACGACCGGCGGGGTGCGAGACATCCACGATGATCGGGAGCAGAGAGAGATTGTGCACGACAGGCACCGCGGTGATGTCGAGGGTGAACCGGTATGCGGTCTCGAAGGTACGGATGCCTCTCTCGCACAGCACCACGTTCTCGTTGCCGTTCATCGTGATGTAGTTGCTGGCCTGCAGCCACTCCTCGATCGTCGACGCCATCCCTCGCTTGAACACGACCGGCTTGTGCGTGTCCGCGGTGACCTCTCCCACTTTCCGGAGCAGGCTGAAGTTGGCCATGTTGCGAGTGCCGATCTGCAGCATATCGGCATACTCGTGGATCTTCTCGGCGTGGGCGGAGTCAGTGACCTCGGTGACGACGAGCAGGCCGTACTCATCGGCGGCCTCGCGCATCATGATCAGACCCTCTTCTTCGAGTCCCTGAAAGGAGAACGGCGACGTCCGCGGCTTGTAGGCGCCACCTCGCATGACCCTGATGCCGAGCTCTTTGAGCGTCGCCGCGACCTCACGCATCTGCTCTCGGCTCTCCACCGAGCAGGGCCCGGCGATGATCGTGCAGGTGTCCTCGGTCCTGATGGCGCCTATAGCAGGCGATTCCTGCGCCGCCATCAGCCTCTCATCTCCTTCGCGACCTGCAATATGGCCTCGTAGATCTCGCGCAGATCGTCTCCGTAGAGCGGACCCTCATTGCACTTGGCAACGTTCGCAAAGATTTCCTCTTCGCGCTTCGGGTCGTAGAGACCCCAGTGTGCCTGAGGCTTGAGGTGGCGGATGTCGAGCGAGCACTGAGCGCGTTCGTTGAGTAGTTTCACCAGCTGGCAGTCGATCTGATCGATGCGCTCGCGGATCTCGGCGATCCGTGCCTGGGCTTCGGCGTTGTCTTCAACCATCGGATCTCCTCAGATTACGGTCCACCATCGAGCACCTCAGTGCGGCGCGATGATTATCCCACGCGCACCGCACCCTACACGAGAGTAGAAGGGTGCTCGGTATCACATGCTCGGCGAGCGGCGGTATCCGGGGGACGACCCTGTGAGATACCAGGCTGAAGTATAGAACATCGATCGGATGGAGCCTCGGCCGCTCGGCGTTGGTTCTCCGATGTGATCAGGGCCCCGGGGTGGACGACACCGGCGGCAGGCGTTCGGCTCCGGACGCACGCCTGCCAAGGGCTCTGCCATCGCCCACGCTGCTCAGGTAGTAGGAGCTGAGCAACACGAAGACGGGCAGAAAGCTGATAAGGTACCTCGCGCGACCCTCGAGCACGAGCAGCATGAGCAGCAGGATCATCGTTGCCAGGCGCGCGATGAGCACTGCCCTGTCGTCGTCGAAGCGACGCCGTGTGGCTGCAGGCGCCAGCATAGAAAAGAGCACCGCGAGCCACATGGCGTTCGCGATCACTGCGAACCAGCGAAAGTGCTCACCACCCCGAAACACCACCGACTGGATCATCCGAGCGAACGTGCCGTCATGAAACGGCACGTTGTCGCGGAGGCTACCCTCGCCCTGCCAGTAGAACGTTCCGTCGGTCGTCATCCATGTCAGCTTCTTGTGCAAGAACTGCAGGTAGCCGATCACGCCGAACTCCTGCAACCGTTGTCTGATGACACGGATGTTGCGCTCGTTCTTCGCGGCAACGCCCGGCAGCTCACGCTGTGCATCGACATCCGCCCGGTTGTACCCGCCGTACTCATCATTGAGGCTCATCGCGATGAAGTGGCTGACCGGAAACCTCAGCTGCTCGATCTGCTCCTTGGGGAGTCGCTCCCGTAGCCGATAGTCGCGGTACGCTCCGAAACTACTCAGAACCACAAGCCCCGCAAGCGCGCAGGTCGCCAGCTTGAGGAGCTTCGTCGAAACGGAGGACCCATCGGTCGTCCGCGAAAGGACATGCATGAGCCCTATCGCCAGTGTCATTGCGATGACGTGCGGCTTGATCATGTAGCCCACTGCCGTGACGGCGCCGATGGCGGCTGCGTACCAGTACTGCGCACCACGGGTAGCCGCACGGTACCGAAGATAGAGATACAGCAACAGGACGGGGATGACGGTCGCTATCGTGTCGGAGTAGGCGATCGAGATCCACGGTGAGAAGCCGAGGATCGGCACCGCGATCAGCAGCGTGATTCGCCCAGCGCTCGGACCCCACAACCGCCATGCGCACAGAGCCGCCAGAATGATCGCGACGTCCAGGACCAGAACGTTGAGTGCAGTGCTCAGGAACACGGCAGCGGGGATGCCGAACACAGCGCACAATCTGAAGACGATCTCGTAGATGAGGGCCAGGGTCATGTTGTTCGGGTAAGCGCTCCAGTAAGGCACCGAGAGACCCGTACTCGTGTACACCTCCGGTGTGTGACTCGCGACCGACGACTGAGCGAACTGCGCCAGGTCGATGGCGGCGGCGAACACGGCCCGTGGATCCCATCCGACGGTCGCGTACGTCTCCCTCACGAACACCAGCTGCACAGCGAACACGACCAGGAAGCCCAGCGCCAGCGCGGTCCGGGGGTGTCTGTCGAGCAAGACGCTCCGCGCCACGACCCTGTCGATGGCGACGGCACCGAACAGGAACGCAAGCGCCGCAAAGAAGAGCACAACGATGTCGGTCCAGTGAACTCGGACGTGCTGCACCAAGAAGTAGGCGAGCATCAGGAAGAACCCGCTGGAGACTACCACGGTGAGCCATCGGGGTGGCTGAGCCGCTGCTGACGCACGCACACCGGGCGGACACTGCAATCGCGAATCGACTCCGGCTACTCCCACTCGATCGTACCCGGCGGCTTGCTCGTGATGTCG
>CAVYQS010000003.1:0-21195 GCA_963770765.1 uncultured Actinomycetes bacterium
TTCTTTGGTGGAGACGAAGGGGCTCGAACCCTCGACCCTCGGCTTGCAAAGCCGATGCTCTCCCAGCTGAGCTACGTCCCCGTGCGCGGGAGAGTATAGCATCGCTCGCACAGTTGTCATGACTTCCGCGCCGCATGACGTCGAACGTCGACTCGTTCACCCACATTTGCGCCCGGCGAAACAGCCGAGAAACACAGCGCGCCTACGGTTGTGGTCAGGCGCGAAGCGGCCCGAACGGGTGTCTCTCGAACAGCGAGGTCTTGGATGAAGCGAATCGAAGCGATCGTGCGCCCCGAGCAACTGGAGTCGGTCAAGGACGCACTGCGGGCACTGGAGCATCACGGACTGACCGTGGCGGAGGTCAGAGGCCGCGGAGTCCAGCACGGGATCGCATCGGATTGCGGTACCGAGGAGTACACGATCGCCCTCTTCCCAAAGGTCTCGATCACCACCGTGGTCAACGACCACGAGGTCCGGGACTGTATCGACGCGATCGTGCGGACGGCCCGCACGGATCACGTGGGCGACGGCAAGATCTTCGTCACATCGGTCGATCAGGTGGTCCGGGTCAGAACGGGAGAACGCGACTCGGAGGCTCTCTAGCGACTCGCGCACTCCGGACGCACTACTCCCTCACGGCAGACAAGGCGGATCCGCACCGGGTCCGCCTTGTTTGTGCTCGGTCGGCGCTCGCAACGCATCCGCCCTGAGCCCGCAACAGACCTTTCATCGAATCGGCTCCCGCCCGCAACGTGAACGAAACACGACCCCCTTACCTTTCGACCAGCAGTTTTGTCGAAGGAGGTGTGTTTCAGGGGCAAGGAAGGCGGCCTGCGAGGCCGACGGCGACATCCCCTCTCACCGTCGGCCGAGCGAAACCGCCATCGCTCACGCAAGGGAAGGGCCCCTCGGAGGGGCCAATGGACACGAAGGAGGTAGAGAGATGCGCAATCGACTGACCTTGTTGGCCGTGACGGCCCTGACCGGGCTGCTGGCGGTCCCGGCACTCGCGTTCGCCGCCGGCGACCCCAACGGAGCCGCCACGCTCGAAGCGGCACCCAACGCTCCCATCACCTTTATCTGGATGCTGGTAGCGGGATTCTTGGTCTACTTCATGCAGGCGGGCTTCGCGATGGTGGAAGCGGGCTTCTGCCGCGCGAAGAACGCGAACAACCTCATGATGAAGAACCTGCTCGACTTCGTTATGGGGTCGCTCGCGTACTTCGCGATCGGCTTCGCGTTCATGTACGGAACGGACATGAACGGCATCATCGGTACAGACGGCTTCTTCCTGTCCGGTGACTTCTACGACGTCACCAAGTACCGCGACTTCATGTTCCAGGTCGTCTTCGCCGCCACGGCCGCGACCATCGTCTCGGGCGCGGTCGCGGAGCGTCTGAAGTTCAACTCGTACCTCATCTACTCACTGGTCATCTCGGCCTTCATCTATCCGATCTACGGTCACTGGGTATGGGGTGGCGGCTGGCTGTCCCAGATGGGCTTCCACGACTTCGCTGGCTCCGGCGTGGTCCACGCGCTCGGCGGCTTCGTCGGACTCGCCGGCGCGATGGTGCTGGGCCCGCGCTTCGGCAAGTACGACAAGGACGGCAAGCCGAGGGCGATTCCGGGCCACAACATCCCGATGGCCGCGATCGGCGTGTTCATCCTGTGGTTCGGCTGGTTCGGCTTCAACCCGGGTTCGACCCTCAATGGTGAGGACCTGCGCATCGCGGTCATCGCAGTGAACACCAACATGGCCGCCGCCGCTGGCTGCGCAGCGGCGCTCCTGCTGATCTACGCCAAGACGAAGGTCTGGGATATCGGCATGGCGCTCAACGGCGCGCTCGCCGGCTTGGTTGCCGTCACGGCGCCCTGTGCCGTGATCAGCGCTCCGTTCGCGATGCTTATCGGCGCCATCGGCGGCATCCTGGTCGTCTTCTCGATCTTCGCGGTTGAGAACATGGGCATCGACGATCCGGTGGGTGCGTTCTCGGTACACGGTGTCAACGGCATCTGGGGCCTCATCGCGGTGGGACTCTTCGCCGACGGCTCCTACGCCGACATCACCGGTCTGTTCTTCGGTGGCGGCACCACTCAGCTCGTTAACCAGCTCATCGGAGCGGGCACCGTCATGGCGTGGGCGTTCGGCCTGGGCTTCGTCACCTTCAAGGTCATGGACCTCGCCTTTGGCATCCGCATCTCGCCGCAAGAGGAGATCGAAGGCCTGGACATCCAGGAGCACGGTGGACCCGCATACGGCAACTTCCTGACCGTCGAGGAGTAGTCCCGAACCCATCCAAGGAGGTGGTGATCGTGAAGAAGATCATGGCAGTGATCCGTCCCGAGAAGCTCGACGATGTGAAGACGGCGCTCGAAGCCGCGGGCTACCCCGGCCTGATGCTCACACGCATCGAAGGACATGGTCAGCAAAAGGGCGTCATGCAGCAGTTCCGCGGTCGTTCTTACAAGGTGGAGCTCTTGGCCAAGTACAAGATCGAAGTCGTGTGCGACGACTCGCAGTGCCAGAGCCTCATCGATGCGATCGTGAGTTCCGCTCGGACCGGTGAGGTGGGCGACGGCAAGATATTCATCAGCGATGTCGCCGATGTCGTCCGCATCCGTACACAAGAGAGCGGCGCCGCCGCCATCTAGGCGGCCGCGCGCGACACCGTGAAACGAATCGAAGCCATCATCCGGCCACAGCGGCTGAGCGCTCTCGTGGAGGCCGTAGACTCTCTCGGCTATCGCGGGCTCACCGTGCGCAGCGTGACCGGGCAGGGCATCCAAGGCGGGCTCGCTCAGCAGTGGCGACGCGAGGAGTACCGGGTCGACCTGCTGCCCAAGGTCTCGGTGATGATGGCGGTACAGGACGACGAGGTCGAGGATCTCGTCGCCGTGATGGTCAAGACTGCCCGGACCGACCGGATCGGAGATGGCAAGATCTTCGTCAGCGCGGTCGATCAGGTGGTGCGGATCCGGACCGGCGAACGCGGCCCCGAAGCACTCAGATAGCGAGATATCCAGCATCGTCGCCGCGTTCGCAGCAGGAACAGAAAGGCGGACCTTCGGGTCCGCCTTTCTCGTCTCCGAAGGCCCTGACGCGCGGCCCTCGGCGGTTATCCTGTTTGACCGGAACGGCCTTCGCTTCGCCCGGAGCGCCCCTACGAGGAGCTTCCCGCGGGGATCTCGGCGTATCGATCGCCGTTCACTGCCTCATCCCCGGCAATCAGCGGGCTTATGCCCGGCCACCAGCGGCGTCGTTCCACCGGTAGTGACCTTCGTCTGCCGTCCCGGTCGTGGTCGGACACTGGGTCGTCCACCTCAGTCTGGACCTCCTCGCGTATCCGGCGCGGGCGATCAAGTCGCCCATGTCACATCTATCCCCCCCTTGAACTGTGATTCCGCGCACAAAACGACGAGCGGCTCCACTTGGGAGCCGCTCGGAGCGATTCGTGCGACGAACGCGATGAATCGGCGCTTCGGGCTACTGAAGCCCGTCCAGGAGCGCGCGCATCTGCTCGTCGGTCTGAGATCCCACGACCTGCTTCGAGATCACCCCGTTGGTGTTCACGAACAGGAACGTGGGCACGTACTGTACTCCCAGCTCGTTCGCGAGCTGCACGCCGGCCTGGTCAGACTCGACGTTGAACTTCCTGAACTCGATCTCCTCGCCGTACTCCTTCTCGAGCCCTTCGACCAAGGGCTTCATCTCGATGCATGACGGTCAAGAGTCCGTGTAGAACTCCACCATCACCGGCCGGCCATCGGTCTCGATGGTCTTGCTCGAGCTCTCTCCCCCGGTCTCCAACTCGCCGGTCCACGCCTGGATGCCCGCCGAGAAGTGCTTGATGTTGCTGAACCCCAGCGCCTTCATGGTCTCGACTGCGGTGGCCGAGCGTTGCCCGGTGGCGCAGTAGACGACGTAGGTGGCTTCCTTGTCCCAGCTCTGCGCTTCGGACTCGAGCGTGTCCACCGGAACGTTCACCGAGCCGGGTATGTGTCCCATCTGGAACTCGCCGGGTGTGCGCACGTCGATGACCTGCGCGCCGGCATCGATGGCGGTCTGAGCTCCAGCGGCGTCGACGTTCGAGATACCACCACCGCTTGGGCGAAGCAGGAGAACGCCGAGCGCGACAACGGCCACGGCGACTACCACCCAGATCAGGGTCTTCGGCTTCATGGTTCTCCTCACTAGCTGGTCAAGATGATGATTATACCCCATGGGGTATCTCTCGGCAAACCGCATTCGAACGTTGCCCCGCCTCGGGGCATAATCCCTTTCGACGCTCGTGTTAGGAGCAACAGTCCCGCCAACTCCGTCTCAGCACCGAGGGAGCGCTTGTGAGCCAGGAACAGGGACTCGGCGATGCGACGGATCGCGTGAGCACGCACGATGGTTCACCGTTGCGAGCGGAACTGCTGTCGGCAGGCCGATTGGCCGACGAGGCTCGCGGAATCGCAGCGACCCAGAGGTGGACGACCGCAGAGCCGCCGGCCACCACCCCGCTGATCGCGCTCACGAAACGTGCGGCCGAGGCGCTCGCCCTCGACAACGCCGAACTCGCCCGATCGGCCCGGTCCGGATTCGCCGCTTCCCCTGCGGGTGAGTGGCTTCTCGACAACTACTACCTCCTTGAGGAGCAGGTCCTCCTGATCGGCGAGGACCTGCCCGCGCACTACGGCGTGGAGCTCCCTCGACTCACTGCGGGACCGTGGGCCGGGTTCCCTCGGCTCTACGAGGCGCTCTTGACGCTGGTCGCTCACACCGACTCCCGCTTCGACGAGGACCTGCTCGTCCGCTTCGTCGACGGCTACCAAGACGTGAGCGCGCTGACCATCGGCGAGGTGTGGGCGGTGCCCATCATGCTTCGCATCGCACTCGTCGAGAACGTGAGCCGGCTTTCGCGGGCGGTCGTCGGCTCGCATAGGGCCGAGGGGAGCGCAGAGTCGTGGGGTGAGCGCCTCGTCCTCGCGGTACAGGACGAACCCGACCGCGTACCCGCCCTTCTCGGCGAGCTGGAGACTGACCCGGCAGCACGTGGCAGTGCCTTCCACCTTCGCCTCGCCCAGCGGCTCACGGCACTGGAGACCGGTGGCGAGTCGGTCAACGCGTGGCTCGAACGCCGCCTTGCGCACGAAGGAATCACGCTGCACGATGCGCAGGTCGAGCTGCAGCAGGGACAGGCGTCGAACCAGGTCTCGATAGCCAACGCGATCACGAGCATCCGCTTCCTGGACGCCTACGAGTGGCGCGACTTCTTCGAGCGCGTCTCGCTCGTCGAGCACACGTTGCGGCGAGACCCGGCACAGACCTACGCGGTGATGGATTCGGTCAGCCGTGACCGGTACCGCCACGCGCTCGAACAGATGGCCCGCCGCTGCTCTGCGACAGAGATCGAGCTTGCCGAGGCCGTGGTCGAGTCGGCCAAGGCCGCCCTGACGGCAGATCCTTCCGATGAGGTCCGTGGCCATGTGGGCTACTGGCTCATCTCCTCAGGGCGCTACGAGTTCGAGAAGCGCGTGGGTTACCGCATCACCGCGCGCGAGCGCATGTTCCGTGGCCCGCTTCGCCACAAGGGCGTCTTCTATTGGGGGCTGCTCGCGCTCTTCACGATCCTCCTGCTTCTCGGGCTGGGACTCTACGCGCTCTCCCAGGGCTCGGTCACCTGGCAGGTGGCCGTGCTCGTCTTCCTCGGCATCGTGCCGCTCTCGGAGGTGGGACTCGCCGTCGCGAACCGTGTGAGCGCCTTCGTGTTCCCGCCGCGCTCGCTGCCCAAGCTCGACTTCCGCGAGCCGGTCGAGGACGCGCACCGCACGCTCGTGGTGGTTCCCGCGTTGCTGTCGTCGGTGGGTGCGGCACGATCGGTCATCGAGAGCCTCGAGGTCGCCTACCTCGCGAACCGCGACTCCAACGTGGCCTTCGGGCTGCTCGGCGACGTGAAGGCGAGTTCCGAGCCCGTGCGCGACGACGACGCCACGATCATCGAGGCTGCGGTCCTGGGCGTCTCGGAGCTCAACGAGCGCTACGAGGCCGAACACGGCGTGCGCCCGTTCCACCTGCTGATCCGCGAACGTCGCCTCAACGAGTCGGACGGCTCGTGGATGGGCTGGGAGCGCAAGCGCGGCGCGCTCGTCGAGCTCGTCCGCGAGATGCGCGGCGAGACCGAGACCTCGTTCGGCACGAAGCTGGGCGATACCGAGTTCCGGCGCACCGCGACGTTCGTGCTCACCCTCGATGCCGACACGGTGCTGCCGCGCGACGGCGCCCGGCGCCTCATCTCCACGATCGCGCATCCGCTCAACCGGGCGCAGCACAGCGCCGGCGATGGGCGGGTGCGGCGCGGCTACGGGCTCGTTCAGCCACGCGTCGGCATGTCGCTGCCGGGCTCGCGCCGGAGCCGCTTCGCCGCTCTGTATTCGGGCGTGACCGGGATGGATCCCTACGCCAACGCGATCTCAGACACCTACCAAGACGTCTTCTCGGAAGGGTCGTTCACGGGCAAGGGGATCTTCGAGGTCGACCTGTTTCGGGCAGTCCTCGACGGGCTGTTCCCGGACAACACCCTTCTCAGCCACGACCTCGTGGAAGGTTCGTTCCTGCGCACCGCGCTCGCGAGTGATGTCGAGGTCCTCGACGACTACCCCGCGAACTACCTGGCGGCAGCGTCGCGACTCCACCGCTGGGTACGCGGCGACTGGCAGACGCTGCCCTATCTCGTGGGTCGCATCGTTGTGGGTGACGGCTCGGTCGTGACGAACCCGCTGAGCCCGCTTCACCGGTGGAAGATCCTCGACAACATGCGGCGCGCGCTGGTGCCGCCCGCGACTCTCCTGCTGTTCACCGTGGGCTGGCTGCTGCTCGATGGCCCTGCGATCCTGTGGCCGCTCGTGCTGCTGCTCGTCGTGCTGTTCCCGGCGTACTTCTCGCTCGCCGACTCGATGGTGTTCCGGCCGCGGGCCGTGAGTTTCGGCGCCTACGCCCCCGACGTCGTCCGCGACTTCTGGGGCGACTCGAAGCGCGGGCTGCTGTCGCTCGCCACCCTTCCCTACCAGGCGTGGCTCATGTCCGACGCCTCGGTGCGCGCGGTGTGGCGGCGTTTCGTCTCGGGCTCCAAGCTCCTCGAGTGGGAGACGGCTGCCGATGCCGAGAAGCGCGCCGGCACCACGGCCCGTGCGTTCTGGCGCTCGATGTCGCTGCCGATCGCCGTCGCGGTGCCCCTGCTCGCGATCGCGGTCATCGCACAGCCCACGCGGCTGTGGACCGCGATCCCGCTGCTCGCGCTGTGGCTCTCAGGGCCCTTCGGCGCGTGGTGGTTGTCGCTGCCGCTTCCCGAGCGCGAACCGGATGCGCTCTCCGCGCCGCACCGCCTCGAGCTTCGGCGGGCGGCACGCAAGACGTGGCGGTTCTTCGATGCGTTCGTGGTGCCCGAGGGCCATCATCTCGCACCCGACAACTTCCAGGAGGATCCGGGCGGCGTCGTGGCGTGGCGCACGTCACCAACGAACATCGGCCTCCAGCTGTTGGCCGGACTCGGTGCGCTCGACATGGGCTACCTCACCGTCGCCGGCCTCGTGGAGCGCACGTCTGCGACACTCGCGACGATGGTGGGCCTCGAGCGGTTCCGCGGCCATTTCTACAACTGGTACGACATCCGCACGCTCGAGCCGTTGCGCCCCGCCTACGTCTCGACCGTCGACTCGGGCAACCTCGCCGGCCACCTGCTCGTTCTGCGCATCGGGCTGCTCGAGGCGAGCGAGTCACCGATCGTGGGAGCGCAGCTCCTCGAGGGAGCCCGCGACGCGGTCCGACTCACCCTCGAGGACCTGGTCGCCGACCAGGAGCTGCTCGGCCCGCCGGCCGCCGTCAGGCGCGCGCGCGAGTCGCTCGACGCCCTCGACCGCACGCTGGCTCTGGCCGAGACACCCCGGGAGCTCGGCACCTGGGTCGCACTTCTCGGCAGGCTGGAGTCGCTCGCCAGGGAGGCCGCACAGGCGATCGAGGAGCTGAGCGAGCCCGCGACCGCCGGCGAGGCCGCGACCGCCCCGCCCCTCGCGAGCGACAGACCGCCGGTCCCCGCGACCCCGCTGGAGCGCGTGCGCGCCTCTGCGGCCGACGCGATGCGCGCGATCACGGCACCCCTCGCGATGATCGGGGAGCTCGCGCCGTGGGCTCCGCTCGTGCTCGAGGTGCCCCCGTCGCTCGCCTCCCGGTCCCGTCTGCAGCCCCTGCTGGCCTACGTGCCGAGCCTCGTGGGCCTCGCAGAAGGGTTGGCCTACGCGCTGTCTGAACTCGACGACATCTCGGTGGGTGCGGAGCCGAGCGAAGCCGCGTGGGCCGGGGCCGTCGCAGAGAGCATCCGTGGGGCGCGTGTCAACGCGATCGAGCTGCTCGCCCGGCTGCGCCTCGATGCCGACATCGCACGGGAGATGTGGGAGCACACCGACTTCCGCATGCTCTACGAGCCGCACCGGCAGCTCTTCTCGATCGGATACAACCTGGCCGAGGGCAAGCTCGACCCGTCGTATTACGACCTCATAGCGAGCGAGTGCCGCCTCGCGAGCTTCGTCGCGATCGCGAAGGGCGATGTCCCCCAGGAACACTGGTTCCGTTTGGGCCGCTCGCTCACCGGCACACCCGACGGGCGCGCCCTGGTGTCGTGGAGCGCGTCGATGTTCGAGTATCTGATGCCACTGCTCGTGATGCGCGACTGGCCCGGCACCCTTCTCGCCGAGACGTACATCACCGTGGTGCGTCGCCAGATCACCTACGGCCGCGAACGGGGGATCCCGTGGGGCGTCTCGGAGAGCGCCTTCAACGCCAAGGACCCTGAACTCACCTACCAGTACCAGGCCTTCGGTGTGCCGGGCCTTGGTCTCAAGCGGGGCCTCTCGGCCGATGTCGTGGTCGCCCCGTACGCGTCGGTTCTCGCGCTGCCTATCGACCCGCTGGCGGTCGTCGAGAACCTCACGGCGTTCACGGCCGAGGGAGCGGAGGGACGTTACGGGTACTACGAATCACTCGACTACACGCCCGGGCGCGCGCCGGCCGGCAAGACCCGGGCCGTGGTCAAAGCGTACTTCGCGCACCACCAGGGCATGAGTTTCGTCGCGATGGCGAACCAGCTCGACGGCCACCGCATGCGAGAGCGGTTCCACGCCGACCCCATGGTCGCCTCGGCGGAGCTGCTGTTGCAAGAGCGCGTGCCGCGCGGCGTCCAGCTCGTCTCACCGCACGTCGACGAGGTGCGCGAGGTGCGCTCGGTACGCGAGCTTCCGCCGCCGGTCACACGCTCCTATCCCACCGCCGACACGCCGGTGCCCGCCACGCACTTCCTGTCCAACGGGCGCTACTCGGTCATGGTGACCAACAGCGGCGGAGGCTACTCGCGCTGCGAGGGCACGGCGGTCACCCGCTACCGAGAAGACGTGACGCGCGATCTGTGGGGCACCTGCTTCTACGTGCGCGACACCGTCAGCGGCGATGTCTTCTCGGCGCCACACAACCCGTATCCTGCGAAGCCCGACGATTACCACGTGACGTTCGCACCCGACAAGGCCGAGTACCGCCGAAGCGACGGCGACCTCGAGACGCGCGTCGAGATCGCGGTCTCGCCCGAAGACGACATCGAGGTCCGCCGGCTGGCCTTCACCAATCACGGCCAGGCGAGCCGCACCCTCGAGGTCACGTCGTACTTCGAGATCGCCCTCACGTCTCAAGGCGCCGACCAGGCGCACAAGTCGTTCTCGAACCTGTTCGTCGAGACCGAGGCGCTCCCTGAGACCAACGCCGTGCTGTTCACACGACGGCCCCGCAGCTCCACCGAGAGCCGCGTCTGGGGCCTGCACCTGGTCGCATGCGAGTCCGCCGTATGCGACTGGTCGTTCGAGACCGACCGAGCCGCGTTCCTGGGTCGCCTGCGCGGCCCTGATGCACCCGTCGCGGTCGAGCGGGGTGGCGACTTGGGTGGCTCGGCCGGTCCCGTCCTCGACCCGTGTGCGGCTCTGCGCCGCACGATCGAGGTGCCTCCGGGGCAGACCGCGCGCCTCGTCTACGCGACCGGCATCGCCGAGAGCCGCGACCAGGCCGTGCGACTCACCGAGAAGTACCACGACATCCACAGCGCGCAGCGGGCGATCGACCTGGCGTGGACCGCCGCACAGCTCGAGCTGCGTGACCTGGGCATCAGCCCCGAGGAGGCGGTCACGCTCGAGCGCCTCGCATCGCGGATGCTGCTCACCGAACCGCACTCGCAGCTCAAGGTCAAGACGCCCGCCGAGAACGGCCTGCCGCTCTCGGGACTGTGGTCTATCGGCATCTCGGGCGACCACCCGATCCTGCTCGTGCGCGTGGAGGAGCTCGAACACGCGCCGCTCGTCCGCCAAGCGCTGCTGGCCCACCAGTACTGGCGCCACAAGGGGCTGGTGGGCGACGTCGTGATCGTGAACACGCGCCCCACGGGCTACGCCGACGAACTCGAGGACCGGTTGCGGCTGCTTGTGCGCACCGGCCATGCGCTCCAGATGCTCGACAAGCCCGGCGGCGTCTTCCTGCGGCGGGCCGATCAGATGCACCCGGACGTCTTCAACCTGCTGCAGTCGGTCGCGCGGGCCACGCTCGACGGCGGCGGCGGCTCGATCGAGCTGCAGCTCAACCGCCGAGGAAAGCACCCCTCGCCCGAGGGCGACTTCATCGCATCCCGCACAGCCGGGGAGTACCCCGCACCGCGGTTCGAGCGCCCGAGACTCGCCTTCGACAACGGGATCGGCGGATTCGACCCCGCGAGCCGCGAGTACGTGATCGTCCTCGAAGAGGGACGCAACACGCCGGCTCCTTGGATCAACGTGCTCGCCAACCCGACGTTCGGCTGTACGGTCTCAGAAGCGGGGGTGGGCTGCACCTGGGCGCTCAACAGTCACGAGAACCGCATCACCACGTGGAACAACGATCCGGTGACCGACGGCTCGGGTGAAGCCATCTACATTCGCGACGAGGAGACCGGCGAGTTCTGGAGTCCCACTCCCCTGCCGGTGCGCACGCCCGAGCCCTACGTCATCAGGCACGGCAAGGGCTCGACCCGCTTCGAGCACACCACGCACGGCATCGCTCACACGCTCGACTGGTTCGTGTCTCCCCACGACCCTGTGCGCGTGTGCCGCCTGACGCTTGAGAATCTCTCCGAGCGCGAGCGTTCATTGAGCGTGACGCAGTTCATCGAGTGGGTGCTCGGCGATTCGCGGAGCCGCGCCCAGCAGCTGGTGGTCACGTGGTTCGACGCCGAGGCCGAGATGCTCACCGCGCACAACCACTACAACGCCGACTTCCCCGGTCGCGCCACATTCCTGGCGTGCGACCGGCCGCTTCACTCCTGGACCGCGAGCCGCACCGAGTTCGTGGGCCGCAACGGACGACCGTGCGACCCCGAAGCGATGCGGCGTGCGCGGCTTGGCGCGCAGTCCGGGCGCTACCACGACAACTGCGGTGCGCTGATGACCCGCATCTCGCTCGATGCCGGCGAGAGCGCCTCGGTGACGTTCCTCCTGGGACAGACCTCCACGGTGGAGGAGTCTCGCGAGATCGTCGCGAGGTTCCGCGGCGATGGCGCGATCGAGACCGAGCTGACGGCGGCGTGCCGGTTCTGGGACGACCTTCTCGGCACGGTCCAGGTCTCGACGCCCGACCAGCGGCTCGACCTGCTCGTGAACGGCCAGCTGCTCTACCAAGCCACCGCATGCAGGCTCTGGGGACGCACCGCCACCTACCAGTCGAGCGGCGCGTTCGGTTTCCGAGACCAGCTCCAAGACGTGATGGCCCTCCTTGTGGTCCGCCCCGATCTCGTGCGGGAGCAGATCATCGAGGCAAGCCGCCACCAGTTCGTCGAAGGCGACGTCCAGCACTGGTGGCAGCCCTACTCGGGACGCGGCGTACGCACGCACATCACCGACGACCGTCACTGGCTGCCGCTCGTGGTCGCCGAGTACCTCAAAGCGACCGGCGACTCGAGCGTGCTCGACGAGCAGATCCCGTTCATCGAGGGCCCGCTGCTGCCGCTCGAGCAAGAGGATGCCTACCTGCAGCCCCTGGTCTCCGAGACGACCGCCTCAGTCTACGAGCACTGCCTCCGCGCGCTCGAGACCGGGCGCCCCACCGGCGCGCACGGCCTCCCGCTGATGGGCGGCGGCGACTGGAACGACGGCATGAACCGGGTGGGGCACGGCGGCGGGGGTGAGAGCGTGTGGCTGGCGTGGTTCCTGGGCTACGTGCTGCAGCGCTTCGCGCCCGTGTGCGAGTCGCGTGGCGAGGCCGACCGGGCCGAGGAGTACCGCGTGTGGGCACTCCGGTTCGCCGCCGCGGCCGAGGACAGCGCGTGGGACGGCGCCTGGTACCGCCGCGCATACTTCGACGACGGCACTCCGTTGGGGACCCGTGACGCTCAGGAGTGCCGCATCGATGCGATCGCGCAAGCGTGGGCGACCATCTCCGGACTGGGTGACCCGGTACGCGCGGCCCAAGCGCTCGACAGTGTCGAGGAGAAGCTCGTTCGCCGCGAAGACGGTCTCATCGCGCTGCTCACGCCGCCCTTCGACCGCATGCCGCAAGACCCGGGCTACATCAAGGGCTACGTGCCGGGGGTGCGCGAGAACGGCGGTCAGTACACGCACGCGGCGCTGTGGGTCGTGCTCGCCCACCTGATGCGCGGCGATGGTGACGAGGCGCTCAGCCTGCTCGACCTCATCAACCCGATCAGCCATGCCCTGTCCGTCGAGGCTGCCGAGAAGTACCGGGTCGAGCCCTACGTGGTCGCCGCCGACGTCTATGCTGCCGGCCCCCACGTGGGCCGGGGCGGGTGGACCTGGTACACGGGTTCGGCGTCGTGGTTCTACCGCGTCGCCTTGAACCACCTGCTCGGCTTCAGCGTCGAGGCGTCGTCCGATGGCGACGTGCTGGTGATGGACCCGTGCATCCCCAAGAACTGGCCGGCCTTCGAACTCACCTACCGTCGTGGAGCGACCCGCTATGACGTCACGGTGGAGAACCCGCGGGGGGTCAACCGAGGTGTCGCCCACATCGACCTCGACGGCGCGACTCTGCCCGACACGCGGGTGCCACTCGTCGACGATGGCGCGATCCACGAGGTGCGGGTGGTGCTTCTCGGCGGGTAGGAACGACGTGGGGTGATCGTCGAACGCCGGCCCGGCAGCTCGTGGAAGGACCTCCGATGGACAAGCAGCAGCTCACCACCGAGATCACCGGCGCCCTTCGCGCACACGATAAGCAGCGCGTCTCGATCCTTCGGCTGGTCAAGAACGAGATCGACACCAAGGAGAAGGCCGAGCAGCGCGAGCTGTCCGCCGAGGAGGTGACGGCCGCCCTCAAGAAGGTGCTGAAACAGACCGGCGAGACGCTGGATGCCTCCGAGAAGGCCGGCACCAACGCCGAGCGCACCGAGCTGCTGCGCGCTCAGGTCGCGATCCTCGAGGGCTACCTGCCCGCGCAGGTCACCGGTCCTGAACTCGAGGCGCTCGTCGAGCAGGCCTGCGCAGAGGGCAGCTTCACCGAGAAGCGGCAGATGGGTCAGGCGATCGGCGCCGTGGTGGCCGCGACCGGCGGCAACTGCGACAAGGCCGAGGTCGCGAAGCTCATGGGAGCGCGGCTGGCGTAGCGGATCATTCCCCCATCCACCGCTTGTGGAAGAAGCGCATGACGGCCTGGTCGCCCAGCCAGCGCCGGGCGGCGACGATGGGCTTCGCATACGCCGCGACCGGGTAACGGAGCCGGTCGCTGGGATCGTTCACGGCGCGCCAGATCTCCTCGGCGGACTTCTCGGGTGTGGTGCGGTCGGTGATCGAGCCCTCGAACGCGCGCATCGCCTTCACGTACGGGCGGTACTCGGTGCGACCGGGCAGCCCCTCGTCGCTGTCAGGGAGCACCTTGCTCCAGATCGCCGTCTCGACGAAGCCGGGCTCGATCGCCTTCACGCGGATCCCGAACGGCTTGAGCTCGTGCCAGAGGCCCTCCGAGATGCCCTCGAGCGCCCACTTGGTCGAGTTGTAGCCGGCGAAGAACGGGAAGACGATGCGTCCCCCGAGCGATGTGACGTTGGCGATGACCCCGCTTCTCCGTTCGCGCATCGCGGGGAGCACCGCCCGCACCAGCTCCAGCTGGCTGAACACGTTGACGCGGAAGAGCTCCTCCAGCGCGGCCGGCTCGATGTCCTCCAGCGGCCCGAACTGAAGCGATCCCGCGTTGTTGAGCACCACATCGGGGCAGCCGTAGCGCTCGATGACGCGCGCGCCCAGGTCGGCAGCCGACCCGGGTACCGACAGGTCCAGCGCCTCGAGCTTCACCCCGGGCGCCGGCGGCGACGAGGCGCGCGCGGGATCTCGCACCGTCCCCACGACGTCCCATCCCTCTCGGGCGAACGTTCGAGCAGACGCCGCGCCGATTCCGGTGGACACACCCGTGATCAGTATCGAAGGCACTGTGAGACCGCCCTTTCGAGAGGCACGATTGGGAATGATTGATAGTGACACACAGTTCATATCCAACTACGGGCCCCCGCGCTCGCAGAAAGGGGCGTCACTCGTGCGCATCGCCGTCATCGGCTCAGGCATCAGCGGAGTCTCGGCCGCGTGGCTTCTGTCGCGCACCAACGATGTGGACGTCTACGAAGCGGAGCCGCAGCTGGGCGGACACACCCGTACGCTCGACGTGACCACCGACGGCCTGGCCTTCCCTGCCGACACCGGCTTCATGGTGTTCAACCGCCGAACGTACCCCAACCTCATCCGCTTCTTCGAGCACCTGGGGATCGTCGCTCACGACGCGGACATGTCCTTCTCGGTGCAGGTCGCCGATGAGAACATCGAGTGGTCGGGCGACAGCCTCAACAGCGTGTTCGCTCAGCGCAAGAACATCGTGAATCCCCGGTTCCTGCGGATGCTCACCGACGTGCTTCGCTTCAGCCGCGACGCCGACCGCCTGCTCGCCGACCCCTCGACCGCCGAGCTGACCTTGGGCCAGATGCTCGAGCGCGAGGGCTACAGCGACAGCTTCACAGACTGGTACCTGATCCCCATGGGTAGCGCGATCTGGTCCACGCCACCCGGCGACATGCTCGACTACCCGGCCCACACGTTCCTGCGCTTCTGCGACAACCACGGCCTGCTGCACATCACCGGCAAGCCGCAGTGGCTTTCGGTCAAGGGCGGAGCGCGCACGTACCTCGAGATCGCCTCGCGCGCCTTCTCCGGTGAGGTCTTCACCCACGAGCCCGCCGAGAAGATCGAGCGCACGGCCACCGGTGTCCGCGTGACCACTCCCGCACGCTCGGTCGACTACGACATCGCCATCATCGCGACGCATCCGCCGCAGACCCGCGAGATGCTGGGTGACACGATGAGCGACGATGAGCGCGCGGTCCTCTCAGCGTTCAACTTCTGGCCCAACGATGTGATCGTCCACACCGACACCACGTTCCTGCCCGCCAGCAAGCGGGCGTGGGCGTCGTGGAACTGGTTCGCCGAGTCAGGCGACATCACCAAGGCGACGCTGATGCTGACCTACCAGCTCAACGCGCTCCAAAGCCTCCCGCCGGATGCGCCCGTCGTCATGGAGACGCTCAACCGTCATCACGAGCCCGCGCCGGGAACCCAGCTCGCCCACCTGAGCTTCGACCACCCGATGTACACCGCCGAGGCGATCGCCGCACAGAAGAAGCTTCCCCGGCTGCAGGGCGTCGACCGTCTCTACTACGCAGGCGCGTGGACCCGCTACGGGTTCCACGAGGACGGCATCTTGTCGGGCGTGCGAGCGGCCGAGGCGCTCGGGGCGACGATCCCGTGGGGCGACCAGCTCGACGCGTCGCGCACCCGCGTGCTGTCCGGCGCACCCACGCCCATGATGGGCCAGACCCGCAAGCTCCTTCCGGCCGAGAAGCCCCGCTCGCTCGAAGACGACCGCGCCGCCGCATTCACTCCTCTGTCGGGGCAGGACGCGTGAACGGCGCGCTCTACACCGGCACGGTGACGCACCTGCGCACCCGCCCGGTGCGCAACGGCTTCACCTACGGCCTCTACTACGTCTACGTCGACCTGGCCGAGCTCGACACGCTCGACGCATCGCTGAAGCGGTTCGGGCACAACCGGCGCGCGCTCGTCTCGGTGTGGGATGAGGACCACGGCGCCCGCGACGGCTCCGGGCTGCGCGAGTGGATCGACGGCGTGCTCGCCCGAGCGGGCATCGACCTGACCGGCGGCCGCGTGTGCCTGCTCACCTTCCCGCGCGTCATGGGCTTCAAGTTCTACCCGGTGTCGTTCTGGTACTGCTTCGGGGCCGACGGCACGCCACTCGCTGTGCTGGCTGAAGTGCAGAACACCTACCGCGACCACCACAACTACCTGCTCCACAACAACGGCGAGCCCTACGACTTCACGCAACGGCCCGAGAAGGCGAAGGCCTTCTTCGTCTCCCCGTTCGTCCCGTTGGAAGACGCCCGTTACCAGTTCAGCCTCACCGAACCCGGCGAGAAGCTCCAGGCCGCGATCTACGACTTCGTCGATGGGCCTCTGCTCCTCACCGCAGCGATCTCGCTGAGGGCCGAGCCGCTCGACGACGAGTCCCTGCGTCGAGCCGTGCTGCGCTTGGGCCCGATGTCGTTGCGGGCCCTGATCCTGATTCACTGGCAGGCGCTGAAGCTGATTCTCAAAGGGGTACGTTTCTATCCACACACCGCGCCCCCCGAAGAGGAGACCACGTTTTGACGACACTGTTCGAACAGCTGCTCGGGGTGGCGATGAACCGAGCCCTGCGCCGAGGCGAGCTCACGCTGATAGGTCGCGATGGGGCCGAGAAGCACTTCTCGGGACGCGAGCCGGGTCCGCGAGCCACGGTCGTCCTCAAGGACCCCCACGCCGCGCGCCGCACGATCGCGGGCGGCTCCATCGGACTTGCCGAGAGCTACATGGCCGGCTCATGGGACACCCCCGACCTGGACGCCGTGCTGGCTCTGGGCATCGCGAACATGGATCCCGAGCCCAGCAAGCCCACGCTGCTCACGCCCGTCGTGCGAGCATGGCATTCGATGCGCGACAACGACCTGGCCGGAAGCCGGAAGAACATCCAGTACCACTACGACCTCGGCAACGACTTCTATCGGCTATGGCTCGACGAGACGATGGCGTACTCCTCGGCGCTCCACAGCTTCGCCGACGAGGACATCAGCGCTGCTCAGGTGCGCAAGTGGGACCGGCTGCTCGATCTGCTGCAACCGGGCACGGACGACCACCTGCTCGAGATCGGCTGCGGGTGGGGCGGGTTCGCGATCCACGCAGCCAAGCAGGCGGGCTGCAAGGTCACCGGCGTGACGCTTTCAGACGAGCAGCACGAGTGGGCGGTTCGCGCGGTCGAGCGCGAGGGCCTCGAAGGACAGGTCGAGATCAGGCTGCAAGACTACCGGCATATCCCCGAGCAGTTCTCGGCGATCGCTTCGATCGAGATGTTCGAAGCCGTTGGCGAGAAGTGGTGGCCGACGTTCTTCCGGCAGGTGCGCGAGCTGCTGGCCCCCGGCGGCCATCTCGCACTCCAGACGATCACCATCGAGGAGCCCCGCTTCGACGACTACAGCCGCAACCCCGACTTCATCCAGCGCTACATCTTCCCCGGAGGAATGCTGCCCAGCCCCGAGCGCTTCGCGGTCGCCGCACATGCCCAGGGCCTGCACGTCGACGAGCCTCACTTCTTTGGTGAGAGCTACTCTCGCACGCTCTCCGAGTGGAGCACACGGTTCGAGTCGGCGCTTCCGGAGGTACGCGCGCTTGGCTTCGACGAGCGCTTCATCCGTATGTGGCGCTACTACCTGTCGTACTGCAAAGCGGGCTTCGACGCCGGCACGATCGACGTCATGCAGGTGCGGCTGGGGGCATAGCCGAAGCGCCCTGGCTGCGAATCACGGCTCCGCGGGTCTCGCGCGGGCCGGGGTCCGCACTGCTCACATGATGTTCGATCCGAGCCGAGCCGCCGAGTTCCCGAACCGCCTCAGCCTGCTCCAGCCGCGCACCTCGTCGATCGTGACCTCGCGGCAGTCTCTCAGGTCCGCCTCGAATATCCGCTCGCAACGAGACGCGACGTTCGCGTCATAGCACCAGACCATGAGCTCCTTATGCAGCTTCAAGCTGCGCATGTCCAAGTTCATCGTCCCGACGGACGACGCGACACCGTCGACCGTCAGGCTCTTCGCATGGAAGAAGCCCTTCGTGTAGCGGAAGATGCGACCCCCCGCGGCGAGCAGGTCTTCGTAGTAGGACTCTGCCGCCTTCATCGCGATCTTCTTGTCCGGCCAATCGGTCATCATCAGCCGTACATCGACACCGCTCAGGGCGGCATTGAGGAGCGCGTCGTAGGTGCCGGCGTCAGGGATGAAGTACGGCGACTGCAGCCACACTCGCTCGCTTGCTCCCGAGATCGCGGTCACATGTGCGCGCCGTGCCGATTCGGAGGGGTCTTCAACGCCGTGCGCCACTACCTGGGCCGCCACGGTGTCCCCTTCGACGCCCTCGCAACCGGCTGCGAAGCGTTCGGTCACGTAGAGCGACTCGTGCTTGACCTCATACCAGCGATCGGCGAACAGTTTCGCGAGCTCGGCCACCACCGGTCCGGTCAGCCGCAGTCCCGTGTCGCGCCACGCCGGGTACTTCGGCTTGCCGTCGATGTACTCCTGGCCGATATTGAAGCCCCCTGTGTGGCCGATGATGCCGTCGACCACGGTGATCTTGCGATGGTTTCGGTAGTTGAGGCGGCCGATCTGCGTGATGTCGGATTCGACACGCGCGCCCGCCTTGCGCAGCCTCTTCAGCTCGCTCTTGTTGTAGGTGATACAACCCAAGTAGTCGTTCATGATGCGTACGTCGACGCCGGCCGCCAGGCGGTCGAGCAGCACTTCTGTGATGCGGGCGGTGAGGGCGTCGTGCTCCCAGATGAAGTACTGCATGACGATCGACCGCTGCGCGCTGGACAGGTCCGCGATGAGTGTGTCGAAGTACTCCGCGCCGTCTTCGTACACGTCGAAGGTCGTGGCGGGCAAGACGGGTGCCGAGTTCGCGGCCTCGATGGCGGCAGAGACCTTGCCGGAGACAGTCCCGGCCATGTCAGCGCGAGCTGCGACCGTGAACGCCTTGTGGGTGGCGTAGATCGACTCCATGAAGGGCCTGCGCAGTGCCACCCAGTCGTGAACCCAGCGCTGTTTGGCTAGCCAACCCTTCCAGTCGCGCCCGGCGAAGAAGTAGATCACGAGCCCCAGTCCGGGCGTCAGCAGCAGGACCGCGATCCAGGCGAGTGTCGTGGATGGGTCCCGGTCTTGCCCGATGATGACCAGTACCGCCAGGAGCCAGTACACGATGAGCGCGGCATAGCCGAGCATGATCAGAATCAACAGCGCTTGGCTCGGGTTCATGTGTCCTGACATCCCCTCGACAGAGAATCGGTCCATTTCGTCAAGTATGCACGATACTCAGCGAAGGCCCTGAGCGCCGACGACCGGGAGAGGTCCGCGCCCGTGCTGCCGCCGCAAGGCGTGGCGGCAGCACGGGGCGCACCAACCACCTCACTGCCCGCCGTGCTGGCTATTTTCGTTGATGGCACGCATACTGCTTCGAGATGAGCGGCCTCGCCTTCCGCGAGACGCCCCACCAAGACTCGGTTGTCCTTCGCGCTTTGTTCTCGTATCGCGCCATGTCGGATCGACTGCGTCTGCCACGCAGTGCGTCCTAAGTGCGCACGAGAACAGGAGCGACAGAACTTGAGTTTCGACAACCTAGGTTTGGACCGCCGCATGCTCGACGCGGTAGGTCGACTGGGCTATACCGAGCCCACCCCCATCCAGCGCGATGCCATCCCGCTCGCTCTCGCAGGTAGAGACGTCGTGGGTTGCGCCCAGACCGGAACCGGCAAGACCGCCGCGTTCATCCTGCCCACCCTGCAGCGCATCTCGGCGAAGCCGGGCAAGATTCGCGCGCTGGTGGTCACTCCCACCCGTGAACTCGCCGGCCAGATCGAGCAGTTCGCTACCCAGATCGGCAAGACGACCCGCCACCGGGTGGCAGTCGCATACGGCGGTGTGGGGTACGAGCCCCAGCGCAAGGCGCTTCGCCGTGGCGTAGACCTGTTGGTCGCCTGCCCCGGACGCCTGCTCGACCTCGTCAATGGGGGTCATTGCGACCTGAGTGCTGTGGAGGTACTCGTGCTCGACGAGGCTGACCGCATGCTCGACATGGGCTTCTGGCCCGACGTGCGCCGAATCCTCTCGTACCTCCCCAAGGAGCGTCAGAACCTGCTCTTCTCGGCGACGATGTCGCCTGAGGTGCTCAGGATCGTCGGCGACACTCTGCACGACCCCGCTCAGATCACCGTCTCCCCCACCACGAAGCCGATCGACGCGATCGAGCAGTCGATCTACCCCGTGGGCGGCAAGGACAAGACCGACCTGCTCTTGCACCTGATCGATGAGCACAACCTCGAGCGCATCCTGGTCTTCACACGAACCAAGCACCGAGCAGACCGGGTGGCTCGCGTACTCGACCGAGCCGGAATCCGCGGAGCCGCCATCCACGGCAACCGTTCGCAGGCCCAGCGCCAGAAGGCGCTCGACAGCTTCAAGCGCGGCCACGTGAAGGTGCTCGTCGCGACCGACGTGGTCTCCCGCGGCATCGACATCGACGACATCACGCACGTCGTGAACTTCGACCTGCCCAATACGCCCGAGGACTACGTCCACCGCATCGGCCGTACCGCGCGTGCGGGTCGATCCGGTACGGCGTTCTCGCTTCTCTCCCCCGAGGAGCATACGAACCTGCGCGACATCGAGCGCAAGATCGGCTCGGTCATCGTGTGTGAGGACGCCGAGGGCTTCCGCTACACGGATGCCCGCATGGTTCCTGATCCGGAGCGCGAAGCGGCTCCCTCGAAGCAGCAGCGTCCCGCTGCAGGCAGCGGCCGCAAAGGTCGCGTTGGCGGCAGCGCGCGGCGCAACAGGCGCTCAGGCGGCTCGGGCTCAGGCGCCCGCAACAACTAGGCGACTCGGCGGCTGTTCTCCCTCGAACGCAATAAGCGCCCCAGCGGTTGCTCGTCCTCGCTGGGGCGCCTATTTGCGGTGGTGGTGGGCCCGGATGGATTCGAACCATCGACCTCACGGTTATCAGCCG
>CAVYQS010000004.1:0-69301 GCA_963770765.1 uncultured Actinomycetes bacterium
TCCGCGCCGCAGCTGCAGCCACCCAGCTCAGCTGCACCGTTCGATCCGAGGCATTGGCGGTGAGGAGCGGAGCCACCACCGAGACGTCGCCCACCAGTACTTGGCGATGTGTTGCAGCGCCCCAGTTGCCCGCCGCGTCGCGCGCTCTGACATGGAAGTACCACACGCCATCGGCTGTCGCGGCAAACCGTGCGGCAGGATCGATCCCCTCAGGGGTCTCATCAGGGATGGTTGTCGCGGCACCGTCGAGCACGTATGAGTAGGCATCCACGCCAGACACAGCGTCAAAGGAGTCGAAGGTGAACTCGACCTCAGGAGATGCGACATATGTGGCGGCATCCGGATGCGACGCCGACGATACTGCCGGGGCACTGGGCAGCCCGGTATCGACCTTGACTGTCAGTGTCTTGGTTCCCTCGATGTTGCCAGCAGCATCCCTCGAGCGATAGAAGAGCATCCGCTCCCCCTCTGGAGCCGCGAACGGCGATTCATAGCGAATCCAACTGCCTGACAGAGCAGCGTCCCACTGGTACTCAGTGATACCACTCTCGCTCGCTGAGAGTGCGACGTTCGGAACCGCCCGGTACCAGCCCGTGCCTGAGGGCGTCGCCGAAAGCGCCGCTTGTGTGGCTGGCGGTGTCGTGTCGGCCGGAGCGGGCACGGTGACGCTCACGGATGCGTTGGTGGCGTTGTTGGCCGCGTCGATCGCGCGGGCCTGGATGGTGTGGGAGCCGGCCGAGGCCGCAGACGCGTCCCAGGTGCCGGTGTAAGGAGCGGTGGTGTCGGTGCCGACGAGCACGCCGTTCGCGCGGAACTCGACACGGGCCACGCCGACGTTGTCAGAGGCGGTGGCCGCGAGAGCGACCGAGCCGGTGACCGTCGAGCCGTTGGCCGGTGCCGTGACGCTCACCGTCGGAGCGGTGGTGTCGGCCGGAGCGGGCACGGTGACGCTCACGGATGCGTTGGTGGCGTTGTTGGCCGCGTCGATCGCGCGGGCCTGGATGGTGTGGGAGCCGGCCGAGGCCGCAGACGCGTCCCAGGTGCCGGTGTAGGGAGCGGTGGTGTCGGTGCCGACGAGCACGCCGTTCGCGCGGAACTCGACACGGGCCACGCCGACGTTGTCAGAGGCGGTGGCCGCGAGAGCGACCGAGCCGGTGACCGTCGAGCCGTTGGCCGGTGCGGTGACGCTGACCGTCGGAGCGGTCGTGTCGGCCGGAGCGGGCACGGTGACGCTCACGGATGCGTTGGTGGCGTTGTTGGCCGCGTCGATCGCGCGGGCCTGGATGGTGTGGGAGCCGGCCGAGGCCGCAGACGCGTCCCAGGTGCCGGTGTAAGGAGCGGTGGTGTCGGTGCCGACGAGCACGCCGTTCGCGCGGAACTCGACACGGGCCACGCCGACGTTGTCAGAGGCGGTGGCCGCGAGAGCGACCGAGCCGGTGACCGTCGAGCCGTTGGCCGGTGCCGTGACGCTCACCGTCGGAGCGGTGGTGTCGGCCGGAGCGGGCACGGTGACGCTCACGGATGCGTTGGTGGCGTTGTTGGCCGCGTCGATCGCGCGGGCCTGGATGGTGTGCGATCCGGCCGTGGCGCCCGAGGCGTTCCAGGTGCCGGTGTAGGGAGCGGTGGTGTCGGTGCCGACGAGCACGCCGTTCGGCGCGGAACTCGACACGGGCCACGCCGACGTTGTCAGAGGCGGTGGCCGCGAGAGCGACCGAGCCGGTGACCGTCGAGCCGTTGGCCGGTGCGGTGACGCTGACCGTCGGAGCGGTGGTGTCGGCCGGAGCGGGCACGGTGACGCTCACGGATGCGTTGGTGGCGTTGTTGGCCGCGTCGATCGCGCGGGCCTGGATGGTGTGCGATCCGGCCGTGGCGCCCGAGGCGTCCCAGGTGCCGGTGTAGGGAGCGGTGGTGTCGGTGCCGACGAGCACGCCGTTCGCGCGGAACTCGACACGGGCCACGCCGACGTTGTCAGAGGCGGTGGCCGCGAGAGCGACCGAGCCGGTGACCGTCGAGCCGTTGGCCGGTGCCGTGACGCTCACCGTCGGAGCGGTCGTGTCGGCCGGAGGGGGCACGACCGTACCCGTGTACTCATAGGCGCCGACCGTGACGGGTGACACGCGAGAACGGCCGTCCTTGTCGGCAACGGGGCTGAACGAGTCGGCAATCCCCCTGCGCATCGCGGCAGCGGTGACGTGCCAATCCGCGTCGAGGCCGTAGCGAGTCGCGCTCGACGTCACGGGCGAAACGAACCCTGGCTCTCCGGTGACGCTTTGAGCGCCCTCGAGCGTCGGCTTTGAAGAGTGGAAATCGTCCCAATAGAGATTGTAGTTCGCGTCCTGTGTCTCCTTGGTCCCTGCGTTCGCGATAGTGAAGCCCTTGCCGAAGATGTTGTTGCGCCACACATTCGTATCGTCGAGGGCCGGGCCCCCGAGACCGTGAAAGACGTTGTTGTACCAGTAGACGTCGCTCATGCAGCCTGCTGAGGGGTTCTGGTCGGCCACCCGGTTGACGCCGCTCAGGAAGATGTTGTTCGTGAACTTGATCTCGTCGTAGTGGAACTGAGGCTCAGCGGGATAGCCCGCGTTACCGAAGAAGAAGATGTAGAACGGAGCCGGCTCCCACAGTGCGCCGGTGCCCCAATCCGTGTTCGTCGGCGGATTGGCGAAGATGCACGAGTCGATGGTGATGTTCGTCTGCGGGTTGTAGACGTCAGCTTGGAACCCGATCATCTCGGTGTGGGTGCTCGCACCGACCTGACGACCCACCTTGTACAGACGGCAATCCTGTATGAGAACGTCTTTGCCGTTGATCACGACCATCATGTCTTGGCTCGGGCCGATGAGGTCACATCCTATGATTCTTGCGCCCGTGCCTTGTACGACGACACTCTTCGTCTTGGTCGCAGCCTCGATCGTGCAATCGCGCAAGGTGCCGTTGCTCGCGACGGTTGCGGAGAACGACCCGTACTTGGACGTTTCCCACGTCACGTAACCCGTCAGGTCGCAGTTGCGCACCTCACCGTAGCCCTGTACCCAGACCGCCTGCTGCGCGATCGTCTGTGTGAGCGAGTGGATGCGGATATCGTCTGCGATGTTGTAGGTGCCCATCACCTGCACAGCCACAGGCCGCGGTGCGCCGCCTTGCGTGGACTGGGTGCCAGGCGAGACCTCGAACTGCTTGATGGTGATGTAGGCGCCTGAGAGATAGAAGCCCTGTGCCACAACGGGCCGCTCCGTGCCGTAGCCTTGGAAGACGATGCGGCTTGCGCTCGTCCCGGACTTGGAACACGTGACGCGCTCGTTGTAGGTTCCGGCCCGCACGTAGACGATGTCGCCGGCCGCAGCGGTGCTGGCCGCCTTCTGCACGGTGCGCCACGGGGCATCCACGGTGCCGGGGTTGGCGTCGGACCCCGACGGCGAGACATAGTAGACGCCCGTCGCCGCAGCGGCGGGCACGGCAGACATCGGCATGCCCGCAGAAAGCAGCAGTGCCAAGGCTGTCATGAACGACAGGAGCCTGCGGCTTGCAGTTTGGCGGAGACTCACGGCGGACAGCGACGCGATTGCATGCGCTGCGCGCACAATCGAGGGGAAACGGAGCGCGCGATGGAACCGAGCGGATTGCACGAAGACCACTCCTTCTTGCGTGGTATGGGCCCGCGAGCGGAGCCTCAGACTCGATGGTCGAAATATCGGCCGCGTACCGTGCGGACTGACTCGAAGTCAGAAGACGACTGTGACAATGGACACACCCCGGCTGATCGCTGGTGTGACAAGCCACGGCATGAGCTGCCGAGCTGTCTTGCCGGTCGGTGAGCGGAACTGTCCAGTCAGGTACTGTGGGGAGGTGCATCGGACGTCTTTCGACGCTGACGATGTCATGCGCACACTGGCTTGGGCTGGCCTCAGGACAGCGAGCCGCTCGCGCACCGGGCAGTCGGTCTCGGCGCCATGGGGGACCGCGTCACCCGTCTCATCCGATGCGCTGGCGCTCAGGCCGATCGGAATCGGTCGCTGCCGCGTGGATGCGAGTGCGAGTCGGGGTCAGGCGGCGGAACGGCATCTGTCAGAGGACGGGTAGATCCGCCTACGCGTTTTGCTGGAGCTTCTTTGCGGGTAAGAGGGGACCTTCCTTTCGCCTCTGGGCACGATCGCCTGGTCTCACGGTTGGCGCATCCGGAGCTCGACGGAGAGCCAATGCGGTTCGCCTACCTCACAGTCAGATAGGTGTAGCCTGAATAGGTCTTGGAGTTAGCGCCATCGGTTGGGTGGTAGGCCCGCAGGCGCCACCTGCCCTTGGGCAGCTTGACCAAGGCGGAGTAGGTGCTGCTTGAGTTCGTCTTGCCATAGAAGGACTTGCTGTAGAGGTACTTGCCGCCCACTTTGCGGTACGCGAGTAACCTGACGGCCTTGGTGCTACGATGCGTCGGCCTCAGAGTCCCCTTGAACTTGTAGACTCGCCCGCGCCTGATCTTCAATGACTTGCGGGATGGCTTCGTCAGGTGCACCTTGGGTAGGATCGAGATCACAGCGGAGCGCACGCCTGGGCTTGCACCGTTCCCGGGGTAGTAGGCGCGATAGTAGACCTTCCTCCTCGGTTCCGCCTTGTAGGAGAAGCCCGCAGCAGGTGTTGACGTCCGTATGGTCGCCACCCGCGCCCAGCTCCTCTTGTCCGGGGAGGACTGTATTTCGACGCGTGCGTCTGAAATCGGCAAGCCGGCACCATCGCGCAGCAGACCCGACAGCGTCACAGCACCGTATGCAGGATGTCCACTCGAGGCTGCGATAGAGACCCTTGGTACGGCGCCGTTGGCGGGTGCCGTGACGCTCACCGTCGGAGCGGTCGTGTCGGCCGGAGGGGGCACGGTGACGCTCACGGATGCGTTGGTGGCGTTGTTGGCCGCGTCGATCGCGCGGGCCTGGATGGTGTGGGAGCCGGCCGAGGCCGCAGACGCGTCCCAGACGGCGGTGTAAGGAGCGGTGGTGTCGGTGCGCACGAGCACGCCGTTCGCGCGGAACTCGACACGGGCCACGCCGACGTTGTCAGAGGCGGTGGCCGCGAGAGCGACCGAGCCGGTGACCGTCGAGCCGTTGGCCGGTGCCGTGACGCTCACCGTCGGAGCGGTCGTGTCGGCCGGAGGGGGCACGACCGTACCCGTGTACTCATAGGCGCCGACCGTGACGGGTGACACGCGAGAACGGCCGCCCTTGTCGGCAACGGGGCTGAACGAGTCGGCAATCCCCCTGCGCATCGCGGCAGCGGTGACGTGCCAATCCGCGTCGAGGCCGTAGCGAGTCGCGCTCGACGTCACGGGCGAAACGAACCCTGGCTCTCCGGTGACGCTTTGAGCGCCCTCGAGCGTCGGCTTTGAAGAGTGGAAATCGTCCCAATAGAGATTGTAGTTCGCGTCCTGTGTCTCCTTGGTCCCTGCGTTCGCGATAGTGAAGCCCTTGCCGAAGATGTTGTTGCGCCACACATTCGTATCGTCGAGGGCCGGGCCCCCGAGACCGTGAAAGACGTTGTTGTACCAGTAGACGTCGCTCATGCAGCCTGCTGAGGGGTTCTGGTCGGCCACCCGGTTGACGCCGCTCAGGAAGATGTTGTTCGTGAACTTGATCTCGTCGTAGTGGAACTGAGGCTCAGCGGGATAGCCCGCGTTACCGAAGAAGAAGATGTAGAACGGAGCCGGCTCCCACAGTGCGCCGGTGCCCCAATCCGTGTTCGTCGGCGGATTGGCGAAGATGCACGAGTCGATGGTGATGTTCGTCTGCGGGTTGTAGACGTCAGCTTGGAACCCGATCATCTCGGTGTGGGTGCTCGCACCGACCTGACGACCCACCTTGTACAGACGGCAATCCTGTATGAGAACGTCTTTGCCGTTGATCACGACCATCATGTCTTGGCTCGGGCCGATGAGGTCACATCCTATGATTCTTGCGCCCGTGCCTTGTACGACGACACTCTTCGTCTTGGTCGCAGCCTCGATCGTGCAATCGCGCAAGGTGCCGTTGCTCGCGACGGTTGCGGAGAACGACCCGTACTTGGACGTTTCCCACGTCACGTAACCCGTCAGGTCGCAGTTGCGCACCTCACCGTAGCCCTGTACCCAGACCGCCTGCTGCGCGATCGTCTGTGTGAGCGAGTGGATGCGGATATCGTCTGCGATGTTGTAGGTGCCCATCACCTGCACAGCCACAGGCCGCGGTGCGCCGCCTTGCGTGGACTGGGTGCCAGGCGAGACCTCGAACTGCTTGATGGTGATGTAGGCGCCTGAGAGATAGAAGCCCTGTGCCACAACGGGCCGCTCCGTGCCGTAGCCTTGGAAGACGATGCGGCTTGCGCTCGTCCCGGACTTGGAACACGTGACGCGCTCGTTGTAGGTTCCGGCCCGCACGTAGACGATGTCGCCGGCCGCAGCGGTGCTGGCCGCCTTCTGCACGGTGCGCCACGGGGCATCCACGGTGCCGGGGTTGGCGTCGGACCCCGACGGCGAGACATAGTAGACGCCCGTCGCCGCAGCGGCGGGCACGGCAGACATCGGCATGCCCGCAGAAAGCAGCAGTGCCAAGGCTGTCATGAACGACAGGAGCCTGCGGCTTGCAGTTTGGCGGAGACTCACGGCGGACAGCGACGCAGTGGTCCGGCTCTGCTGCATCGCCGACCCCGCCTCGTCTTTCGCTGAGTCTTCTGCTGTAAGTCGCACTGCGATCACTCCTGATGATGAGCGGTCCGGGCCATGATGGCGAGGCTCGGCGTTCGGGGACCTATGTCATCGGCGATGAGCGAAGGAATCGAGCTTTCGTTCCCAGACTCGAGAACTGGACTTCCCTGTACCAGAGGCCATCGGCACGGATGCTATTGACATCAATTCAGAGTGTCCACGTCAGGAAATGGAAAGTGGATGCGACCCGCCTCCTGTGACCATACCGCTGACTCACAAACGAGCTTCTGAGCTGGGCGAATACGCGGCGATGGAGAACCGATGTGGAATGCGTCGCCCTTTGCTACGAGGGGGGGGACTGTGATGCACGTCACAGTCCCCCCCTCGTAGCAAAGGGCGGCACTGGCTTAGGACTCCGCCATCACACCACTGATGAGTGCCCCGCGCGAGCGGCCGGCGGCCGGGAGTCACAGAGCGGCCCCATCTCGACCGATAGCCTCCTGCGTATCACCAAGACGTGGTCAGCTAGCAGGGCAAATGGTATGCTCCGAGGGGAGTCAGGTGGCGCCCTGGCGGTGTTCGACTCGGGGGTGGGGATGGCATGAGAGCAGACGCTATCGAGGTTGAAGAACTGCGACTCGAGGGCATCGAGGATCTTGACGACTACCCGTGGTTCAAGGAGCGGCACCGGGTCTTCCCTGCGGTCTTTGAGGACCGCTCCCACACAAGGATCATAGACCTGTCGGCTGGCGTAGGCTGTGCGGCCATTCGCGTCAAGGAGATGTACAACGATGACATCACCTGCAACGACATCACGCCGACCTGCCTGAAGGTCCTGAGGAAGCTGGGCCTCAACACGGTCTCGTTCAGCCTCGACGAACCAGGGTCGCCGTTCCCTTTCCGCGATAGCTCGTTCGACTGCATAATCTCACTAGTGACCATCGAGCACCTGACCCATGTCGATCACTTCCTCAAGGAGGTCCACCGAATCCTAGCTCCCGGTGGATTCCTCTACATCTCGGCGCCGAACTACGGTGCGCCGGAGTACGCGCTGAAGCTGCTCCTCTCAGGTCGGTCCTTTCACGATCCGCTTGGCCCCATGGAAGAGCGCTACGAGTTCTTCGGTCACATCCGCTACTTCACGTACAAGACCCTGCGAGACTATGTGAGCTCCTTCGGGTTCGCTCTGGACACGGTCTACATCGCGCGGCCGGAGGGGAGCTCCAGGTATCGAGCCCTCTACGAGCGTTCGAAGTTGAAGGCGCTCGCCTACCGGCATCTCATGACTTGGCGGCACCGCCTGCTGCCTGCTCGTTGGGCTTCAGAGCCAATCCTGTGCTATGCCGAAGACGGACCCGAACGGAAGACACGTTCGGAAGGTCGTTCTCTGAGTGGGAGACGTGATTCCTCGACGTGAACGCGACAGCGAGATCCCCCAGGCCTACCAGAAGGAGTTCGCACCCGCTGACAAGGGCTACTCGCTCTACGAGAACATCGAGTACGCCGATTACTTCGAGCGTACCCGAGCCAGTCCAGCAGGACGCACTCGAGATACGATCGTCCTGGACCTGCTGCCGGTCTCCGGTCGTCGATCATCGACATCGGTTGCGGCTACGGCAGGCTGTCGCCGTGCTACATCGACCGCTTCGGCCGGTCGCATGCTCTTCGATCGGCTCCCTCTCACTGCTCCGTCAGGCTTCTGAGACCTTGGGCGACCGCGCCATCTTGGTCGCTGGTGACATCGGGCGCCTCCCATTCAGGGCGGCTTCCTTCGATAGCGTCCTGACGATTCGAGTCCTTCAGCATATGCAGGACCTTCAGACGGCCGTTGACGAGCTGCGCCGCGTCCTGTCCAAAGACGGGCGACTGCTGTTCTCCTATGCACAACAAAACGGAAGTGCCCACCGGGTGTTGCACTACGTCAAGTCCAGAAGATCTCCGATCCCTTCTCGCTGGACTCCGCCGAGGTCAGTCCGACTCTGATTGTTGACCGCCACCCTGACCGAATCGGGCGCTGCTCGACAGTGCCGGATTCTCTGAACCGGAGTACCGGGGAGCAGTCGTGGTGAACTCCATAGCGCGTATCACCGAACCGTTTCGCGGCGAGACCCCGTCGGGCCTGACATGGGCGTCCTTCACAGGCAAGTACAGGCTCGCCCCATGGCTCGTCCGGCGCACCTACGCCAGCGGGGGCGACGCTCTGCAGCCTGGGGATTCGGTCTACGACCTGTTCGTGTGCCCGTCCTGCCATGCGAGCTGAACTGCGATCTGGCCGGTCGCTCGCGTGCGCCCAGTGCTCCCGAGACTATCCGATCCTCGACGGTATCATCGACTTCCGACTCTGAAGGAAAAGGACGGTGGAGCGGCCGATGCAAACCCCCGAGAAAGCTGGGCAGCCTCCTGCGGTGCTCTGCCCACTTGACGACCACATGGGCCTCGACATCGCTCGCAGTCTGTCCTCGAAGGGCATCCGGGTCTACGGTATAGACACAGACACCGACATTCCGGGTCGCCACTCGAATGCGTGCACCTTCGTGCACTGCCCCTACTCGGAGGAGCGCCAAGAACAGCAGTACATCGCGTTTCTCGTGGAGTTCGGCAAGACTCTCGGTACACGTGCCGTACTGTACCCGCTGAGCGATCGCCACGTTCTGTTGTGCTCACAGTACCGCGATCTCCTGGCACCCTACTACATGTACGTCATGCCCCCACATGAGACCATGATTGAACTGACCACGAAGGACGGGTTGGACTCGGTGTCCCGTGAGTTCTCCATACCGGCACCACAGACCCACTTCATGTCTGCGGACAGCGACATCCGTGAAGTCGCTCAGGTTGTTGCATTTCCCGTGATCCTCAAGCCGACCGAGAGTACGTACTGGCACACTCCAGAGATCACTCAGATGCTCCGCAAAGGCCTGTTCGAAGGGCGAGCCAAAGTCATCGTGTGCCGCACTCCCGAGGGACTCGTGAGCGCATTCGAACGGATCGCCGAGTATGACCCGCGCATGATCGTCCAGGAGGTCATCCCAGGCGAGGACAGCCGCCTCGTGTACGCGGCCTTCTATCTTGACCGAACGAGCAAGCCGCTCGGCTATTTCTCGGGCCGCAAGCACCGCGTCATTCCCACCGGCTTCGGATCGGCGAGCTTCGTTGAAACCTTCGACGACCCCGTGCTCAAGGAGCTCGTACTCCAAGTCCTCTCGTCCGTCGGATACCAAGGCCTGGGCGGGCTGGAGTTCAAGCAGGACCCACGTGACGGGCAGTATAAGCTGATAGAGTTCAACACCCGGTTTGGCATGTGGGATGGCCTTGGCGTTCGCTGCGGAGTCGACTTGCCCTATGTCTCCTACCAAGACGCTATCGGGTTTCCGATCGAAGGCCAGTTCGACTTCAGGGAAGGGATGCTCTGGGTGGACTGGCAGCGTGACTTACGAGCCTTCATCGATTATCGCCGCCAAGGGCTGCTCACCTGGCAGCAGTGGCGACGCTCACTCAGGTCCCCCAAGATGTATGCGATCTACTCACGAAGCGACTGGAAGCCGGGTGTCGTGTTCACGTTCGGGCTGATCAAGAAGCTGGGTTCCAGAATCGCGCGGCCGCTGTTGGGGAGCCGAGCACAGCAGGCAGAGCGGGCCTGACCTTAGCCGTCCGCCCTGCCACAAGGGCGATCTCGCTGGCTCGCACAGAGCTCGACCAGCGCAACGGGGGCTGCGACGCGAGACCGCGAGCTCCAGGTTTCGGGGGCCGAATGAAAGTCGTCCCGCTCGCCATCACTGACTCACGCTGGTGCGATTTCGCGACGTCGCACCCCAGCTCCGAGGTCTTCCATCTCCCCGCCTGGACGTCGGTCATCGCGGACTGCTACCGGTTCGACTCCTTCGCACTTGCCGCGCTGGACGCTGATGGGGAGATACTCGGAGGCGTTCCGGTCATCGCGGTGCGTCGGCCTTTTGGTCGACCACGGTGGGTCTCACTGCCGTTCTCTGACGCCTGCCCGATGCTGGTCCGCACAGACGTGCCGATCGTGGATGTCATTGCGGCCCTAAGGGATCACGCGCTCGCAAGCAGGGCGACGGAGCTCGAGGTTCGCTCCGATCTACCGCCCCTGCGGGGCAGCTATCCGGTCCAAGTCGGCCATCACCACAGACTGGAGCTGCCCAAGGACCCTAGCGACCTGCGCCCCAAGAAGAATCATCGCAACGCACGCAACCGGGCGCAGCGGAACGGCATACGAGTCGTGTGCGGTGCCACTGCACATGATGTGGCCACCTACTACAGACTGCACACGCTCACAAGGCGTCGTCTCGGCGTCCCAGTCCAGCCACGCCGCTTCTTCGATCTGATCTACGATCGACTGGTGAGACAGGGAAACGGATTCGTCGCCACCGCGCTGCTGGACGGGGACGTTCTAGCCTCGGGCCTATACCTTCTCCACAATGGCACGCTCGTGGCCAAGTTCGGTGCCTCAGATCCGTCCCACCAGGATACCGGGGCCGGCTATCTGGTCGACTGGGAGGTCATGCGCACCGCGTGCACCGAGGGATATCACACTCTCGATCTTGGCCGCACGGATCTTGACGCCGAGGGTTTGAGGCTCTACAAATCAGGTTGGGGTTGCAGCGAGAGGCCTCTCGTCTACAACCACATCTCGAGTCGGCCGCATACAGCAGACCGACCCCGCGTCGGGCAGCTTTCTCGGCGCATCATTCGGAAATCCCCCCTTTTGGTGTGCCGCGCACTCGGCGAGGTTCTGTATCGCTGGACGGCCTGAGAAGCACCTCGAGACTGCGAGATCCGAAATCGGCGGCCCCGTGTGCCACGAGATCTTGAACGAACCCTCGTCGAGTCGGCGGCGTGGCCACATCCGGGCGACGTCTCAATCGGGGGATCCGCGGCGGGCAGCGCGCACGCGAGCTGAGATCGTCACTCCGCTGATTCGGCGGCAACGGTCCTGCGGAGGGTCGTGGCGATACACGAAGCATAGCCGACACTGACCTTCTCCCACGCGATTGGCTCGCAGATGGCCTGCGCCTCGGCCGCGCGGTCGCGGGCTTCGAGCGGGTGCTCGTGTACCCACACCAGGCCGTCGGCGAGGCTCTCGGCGGTCGGGTCACGGAAGACCAATGAGCGCTCACCGAATCTCCGCTCAAGAATTCTGGTTCGGGTGGCAACCACCGGAACACCCAGCTGAACGAACTCGAAGAGCTTGGTCGGATAGGCCATGTCGATATGGACGTCGGGCCGGTTCGGCACGATCCCCACGTCGGCCTCGATGATCTTGGGCGCTAGCTTCGTGTGGTTGAGGTGCCCCCGGAACTCGACGGTGTCACTCAGGCCCAAGTCATTCGCCAGACGCCGAAGCGCCACCTCACACTCGCCGAACCCGTAGACCACGAAGCGCAAGCCGGGGATTCGCTCGCGTGCGAGGGCGCATGCGCCGATTGCGAGATCGACACCGTAGCGGTCGACCATCGTTCCATGCCAGAAGACCGTGAAGTCTCCATTTGCACGGGGGGGCTTCGCAGCGGACGGAGGGAAGAAGACAGGATCAGCGGTATTCAGAACGACAGTGATCTTGTCGCTCGGGACTCCGCGCTCGATGAGACGCTCGCGAAATGCCTCGCTCGCCGTAACCACATGATCTGCCAGGCCGGTGGCGAGCCTCTCGGTCGTTCTCAGAAGACGAACGACGATCCCGTCGCTGGGCAGCTCGTACTTGGACATGTACAGCTCGGGCATCAGGTCATGGATGTCGAGTACGAGCCGGGCGCCCATCAGCTTGGCTGGTAAGGCACTGAACGCAAGAGCATCCGGGAGCGTATGCACCTGAACCAGCGCATAGCGATGCCTCATGTGCAGGGCTGTGAGTCGCAGCGTGAATGCGACCGCAGATGATGCGTAGTCGATGACATAGGAGGCTCGGCCATCCGATCGTGAGCGTCCGATAGGGACGCGGATCACCCTGACGCCTTCGATGATCTCCTCAGGGTCTTCCGCCGGATGCTGCTTCAGGCAGACTACGTCGACGTCGTATCCGGCTGCCGTCAGCGCCTCGGCCTCGCGCTTCACCCTCTCGTCCATGGGGTATGCGCCGTGGAGTAGCATCGCCACACGCTGCCGATCGCGCTCGCCCGTTTCACTCTCCGCACTCACCCGCATGCCGTTCCCCTTCGCATCGCCGCCAGCCGCAGTCGCGAACCGGTTCATCGGTTGTCGTCCGAATCACGATGGACTCCGACTCAAGACTCTTCGCCGAGATTCTACAGCCAGCCCATTTGTCGGGCTCAGTCACGCTGGGGCAGGTCGCGGCATTGCGGCCTCGACAATCGAGAGCATCTCATCGACACGACTTGACCACGAGTGCCTCGAAGCATACTCCCGGCGCGCCCCAGACAGCCCGTCATCGCCCCGCGCGGCGATCTCCGCCGCCGACACGGCGAATGCGCCGGCACTCGGCGCGGTGACAATCAGGTCAGCCGCATCCTCGAATCCAGCCAGCCCAGTGACGACCACGGGACGTCCCGCAGCTAGGTACTCGTATATCTTCAGTGGGTTCATCGAGCGCGTCAGGGCATCAGCCACATGGGGCATTATGCACACGTCAAAGGACTTGAGGTACGCGGGAATCAGGGCGTGATCGCGGCGTCCAAGGAAGTGCACGTTGTTGAGCTTCCGCAAGGGTTCAAAATGCCCTGGCGTGACCTCGGGACCGACGAGGACGACCGAGGCGCCGGGGTTCTGGAGCGCCAAGAGCCGTATCGCATCAACGTCGAGACGCTGCTGCATCACCCCTACATACCCGAAGACAGGTCTCGGCAGGCGCGCGATGTCACTCGGCGGGAGAGTGCCGGTATCGAAGAGCCGCAGGTCCACTCCGTTGGGCTGCCAATAGACGCGGTCGCGGCTCTTGCCGAAATCGCCAGCCAGGGCCTCAGACACCGCGAAGATGATGTCGGCCTTGGACCGCGCCACCTCGTAGCCCCCGCGAACGGCGCGACGTATGTACTTGAGCTGCGGATGGGCAGACCAGTCGTCGTCCGCATCGAAGACACGCAGGCACTCGCCCGACTGACCCATGTGCTTCGCCATCAGCGGGTCGGCCACCCACAGAACATGATCACTCATCCCGAGCACATCGGCAGCACGTTTCAGCCGACGCCTGAGGGTACTGTCGTGCAACAACCCGTTCGTTCGATAGAACGGCTCGAACCACTCCTCGCGTGGCATGACCCGCGTGTGATCGAGGACGAACACCCCTGGTGCCGCTTCCCGGAGCCCCCTGACCCCGCGTACGCCCGAGTCCGGTGCGGGCTTAGACTGATCCCGTTTCACACGACGGACCGCTCGCATCGCGATGCTCGAGGAAGCGCTCACGACAAGCAGGCAGCGCACACGATCGTTCCGGGCAAGCTCGCGAGCGTATGCACCGCTCCGTGTGCAGAAGCCCTGCGCAGCCCACTGATGCCAGTCGTTGAAACCGAACATGATGATATCGATCGGTCGGTTCATCACCGCCACCCCATCCTCACGGTCACGCCGTCGATACCGTCGTTGCAGTCTCAAGCACGAGCTCCCCGCCGCGCAGGCTGGCCCAGCCGAGACACGCATCGTGTGGACGAGGACCGACAAGAGCCGTCCCATCGGCAGTGACGCCCGTTCGAGTGCGATCACGCCACCAGCACGCCACCTCACGCGGAAGCGCTCGCCACAGGGTCTCATCCGCCGACAGCGCGCTCAGCATCTCCCGGTAGATCGGTAGTACTCGCTCGCTGCCGGCATATCCGTCCGCAGTATCAGGGTGCGTGAGCATGCACACGAGTCCGTGGCGAGCAATGAGCGCCTCGGCCTTCGCTTTCCAGACGGAAGCGTCGCGTTGCCTGAGAAGCCGAAACTGCGTGTGGTCCTGAGGCATCGTGATGGGAAGCTCGACCATGCCACCGATCATGAACGGGAACAGGCTGAGACATCCTCCGAACTGGGGCTCGAAGGGATCGGTGTCCGGGCAAGATGAGTCATAGTCGAAGTGAAGCTCTTGGAACCAGTCGAGATTTCGGTACGTTGATGGAGAGCGGAACCCCGCAGCGCCCCATGCCTCCGCAACCGCGTTGATCCGGACGGCACGATCAAGAAAGAGGCCGCGGTCGGCAACAAGCGAGCCCTGGTGGTCCCAGCCGTGAACGCCTACCTCAAAGCCCGCTGACTCGATGTCACGACGAAGGGACGGCGGAATCTCATACTTGTTCGGGACGAGATTGAATGAGGACTTCAGGCCGAACTCACTCTCGACTTCGATGAAGTGGCCAACCATCTCGCGTCCCTCGCTACCCTCCACGTCATGCGAGAGAGCACATGCGGCGTTCCTTCCATGCGGCCAGAACCACACAAAGGGCAACGCAGCCGTATCGGCAACTCGCAGCAGCAGGATGAGCGTGAGGCGATGCAGATCGTCCAAGCTCGTCTCGATCGGCCACCGAGGAAACGACAGGGCCCGCATCTGCCGCTTGGCGACAAACGAGCGTGCGGCCATAAGCACCGATCGGGGCATCACGCGCTTTACCGCATAGTAGGCCGCAAGAGCTTGCTGCCGGCCGGAGCCAATCGGCGGGACGTAGAGCTCGCGCTCGAAGGCATGCGCAGCCTCCGTGACGGAGAAGGGCATATAGATGACGTGTCTATCGGGATCCTCGAGAACATATGAGATGGTCGAACCGTCTTCCGAACTGATGCGCGCGATCACATCAAGTGAGGGGTGGGGCTCGGGCATGGGCTTGACGCAGGCGTAGAGGTAACCACCGCCATCAACGCAGCACAGCCGCGGGCCATCCGAACAACGAAGGTAGACGAGCGCGTTGGACAAGCTACTGTCGCAGTCATCCCGCTCAGTGACGACTATGGGTGGGGCGGAATCCTCCATGCCTAAGCGCCAGAACTCGAAGGCCGCGTCGAATGCCGTCGTCTCCCTGCGAATCACGATCGAGGCCCTGCGATCCGATACGGTGTCTCAGGGCCCATCTTGAGCGAACCCGTAACGAACATCCTCAGGCACAGCTCCAGCATCCAGATGTTCATGAGCTGCCGTCCGTAGTCCTCTCGTCCCTCCATATGGTCCGACACGAGCGCCCGCAGCGCATCTCGATTGAGGTAGTCAAGGCACGCTGCGTCCTCAGCGAGGAGGAGCTCTTCGATGGTGGAGCGCATCTCCACCCTCATCCAGCGATTCACAAGAAGACCGAAGAATCCCTTCTTGGCCTGGTGCAGTGTCTGCCTCGGCAGAATCGCACGGCAGCCGCGACGCAGCATGTACTTTGTGGTGAAGCCGCGGAGCTTGAGTTGATTGGGCATGCGGGTGCATAGCTCGACGAACGGATAGTCGAGCAGCGGGACACGAACCTCAAGAGAGCTCGCCATCGACATCTTGTCGAAGTGCACGAGAAGGTCGTCGGGGAGCGCCATCTTGCTATCAAGCATCAGCAGCTTCGACATCTCGTCGTCACTCTCGAAGCCAGCCACGTGGGCTTCGAGCGTCGAACGCATCAGCTCATCTGTGTGTAGCTCGCCAAGATCCCTGCGGACCAGGTCGTTCCGAAGCGCCGCGCCGTTCAACGAGATGCTCTGCATGTACCAGTCCAGGAAGTCCGCGTTGCCAAGCGTGCGACCGGCCTTCTTGAGCAAGCCGGAACGGGGAAGGGCTTCGGTCAGCGGCCGAACGACGTTGTCGAACACGCCCCCGGGCATACGACTCGCCCATCGTGCGTACCTGTGGGCCCAGTATCGAGGGTACCCAGCGAGGAGTTCGTCGCCGCCCTGTCCGGCCAGCGCCACCGTGACATGTTGCCGCGCGAGTCGGCACACTCGGTAGAACCCAAGCGCAGAGAGATCAGAGATCGGTTCGTCCATGTGCCATGTCACACGTGCGAGGAATTCCAACCCGTCATCAAGATCGGTGGTCATGCTGTGATGATCCGTCCCGACGCTCCGTGCAACCAGACGAGCGGCCTCGACCTCGCTTGACTTGGAATCGTTCTCGAAACCAATATGGAATGTGCTTACCGGGCTATCAAGAGCCTCGGCGGTCAGGGCAGTGATTGCCGCCGAGTCGAGACCGCCAGAAAGCATCACGCCCAACGGCACGTCGCTCACCAGTTCGGTCGCCACTGAGTCACGCACCTGCTCCATGAACTCGCTCTCCCAAGCTGCGGCATCCCCGTTGTAGGGCTCGGGTCCAGCAGGGAACTCCCAGTATCGGATGGTTCGGATGTGTCCGTCCTGCCACCGCAGGACGTGCGCCGGTGGCAGCTTGTAGATGCCTTGGTACTGCGTCCACGGTGATGGAACGTACCCGAGGGTCAGCAGAAGACCAAGGGCCTCCGTGTCTATCGCAGCCGCGACTCGGCCCGACTCGAACAAGACCTTGATCTCTGAACCGAAGACCAGCGTTCCATCGCGGAACGAGTAGTAGAGAGGCTTGACACCGATGCGATCCCTGCCCAGAAGCAGCGTACGTGTCGTTTCGCAGTAGACGGCAAAACCGAAGATTCCTCGCAGGTGGCTTGCCATATCCTGGCCATACTCCTCGTACAGGTGCACCAGGACCTCTGTGTCAGTTGCGGCACGGAAGAGGTGGCCTTTCGCCTCCAGATCGCGACGCAACTCCCGGAAGTTGTAGATCTCACCATTGAGCACCGCCCAGGTCGACTGATCCTCACTGCGAACCGGCTGGTGCCCCCCCGCAACATCGATGATGGCAAGTCGACGCGCGGCAAGTCCGACCGAGGAGGACACGTAGAAGCCCTCATCGTCTGGGCCCCGGTGAATCATGATATCCGCCATACGCTTGAGGGTCCGACGCGCCTCCTCCTGCACCAGAGGCGCTCGCTGAGCGATACCTGCTATGCCGCACACTAGGAATCCCCCTCTTGCGCGTCACCGCGACCGAAGATCATGCGAATCCTTCGCATCTGCCGCTCCCGCACCAGGCGACGAGTCGTCTCATCGGCACGAATGACGCCGGGGCGAAAGACCGAAGTGGCATACCCGAGCGTGAGCGCTACTCCACCGACCACATACGGGTAGTCCTTCGCCTTGAAGACACCGCGTGCCAGCGCGAAGAGGGGGTGGTACCCCATCACGTAGCTGACAACGCCTTGCTCGAACTGACCACGTAGGATGTGGGAGCGCGCACCTTCTGTTCGGTGGTGGACGATGATCAGATCGTGGAAGCACCTCGTCGTCCACCCTGCCTCCTCGGCGTACAGGTGATCGACACTGTCCCAACTGAGGGCCAGCTCGTCCACGCGTTCAGAGCTGCCGTTGTCTCCGCGACTGCCGTGAATCAAGCTCGGCGCGGCAGCATCAACGATCTCACTGAGGCACTTGGCGCGATACGCTCTCAATGCGCCAACCGCGTATCCTTCCGGGAGCGTGTGGATGCGCCAGCCCTGTCCCGCGGGCTCTGTGTAGGTGCCGCTCGCAATACCGAGTCTGCTGTCCTCTTCAAAGTGGGCTAGCAGCCGTTCGATGTGGTCCGCCTCACAGGTGACGTCGCCGTCCATCTTGATGACGTAACCGACCTCTTCATCGAGCTGTTCGAAACCCGTGAGAAACGCCCTCATGATTCTGCTGCAGCGATTCGAACCACCAAGCTCCCCGAGCGAAAGCACGCGAATCCAGTCGAAGTGCCGAGCGTAGTCTTCGACAATGCGCAGGGTCCCATCAGTCGATCCGTCGTCTACGATCAACCAGGTCCTTGGCGTGATCGTCTGCGAGATGAGTGCTTCAGCGGTCTGAGCGATGAACTCCTCCTCATTGCGGACGGTGGATATGACCGCATACTGAGCTGCGGCGTGATCGGCTGCACCACCCGATACCTGAACCTCGACCCCGCGAGTCAGGGGGCGCATCATTGCGCCGCTCGTCGGAGCTGGTTGCCGCGGGATTGCATATAGAGCGGGACACCACGCAATGGAACCAGTAGATGGTGACGACGCTCGCTGCCCACGAGAGCGGCAAGCATGCCCGCGAACACCCTCGTGGCGAAGCCGGCATACAGTCCGGTCTTGCACCCCAGCCTCCGCATGCCGCGGCAGTGCTTGTCGAAGTACATGAGCTTGCTGGCAAGCTGCCTCGCGAAGGCCTCGGCCGACTCGTGTCCATCGTGAGCATGGGTCACATGAGCATCACTCACGTAGCAAACGGTCCACCCGGCCAGGACCATCCGGTAGCAGAGATCCTTCTCTTCCGAGTACATGAAGAACCGTTCGTCCAACAATCCGACCTGCTCGAGAGCCTCTGGTCGCAAGATCATAGCGGCCCCTGAGACCCAGTTCACCGCGCGGCTCGTGGCATAGGAATCGTCGTCATACACAACCTCCCCGAAACGCCCCGACAATCGCGGCTCCACACGATGTAGGAACAGCGCCTCGAACCACTGATTGGTCGGCGAAGGGAAGTTCCGCACCGAGTACTGAATCCTTCCATCCCTTTCGTGGAGCATGGGACCGGCAATGCCAGCGCGCGCATGGGCATCCATGTACGCAACCAGTGTCTCAATCGAGAGCGAAGACGGGACTGCATCGGGATTGAGCAGCAAGAAGTACCGCCCTCGAGCCGCGCGAATACCTTGGTTACTCGCCGCCGCGAACCCGGCATTGGATTCGTTGCGGACGATCCGCGCTGAGGGGGCGGTCTCTGCGACGACCTTGAGCGTGTCGTCGCTCGAGGCGTTGTCAATCACCAGGATCTCGCACGAGCAGTCTCCGACTGCGGCTTCGGCGGCATCCAGACACGCCCGGATAAGTTGGGCGCTGTTATAGGTGACCACGATGATGCTGACGTCCGTCATCTCGCAGCCCCCTGCCGCCCGTGCCGTCCGGCCTCGGTCGCAGTGGTCCGGTTCTCCTCGCTATTCAACGCCGTGGCCACACCCAAGCCAAGTAGCAGGTAGAAGAGGTAGGGCACTTGAGGGAACCCTTGCGCGTCGAACGTCGCATTGACAAGTGCGTACACGATCGCGCTGATGCCGACACCACTGACGATCGCCCCGGGATGGCCGCCAATCAGGTGACCGCGTCTGAGGAGCCCTCCCGCTGCCGAGACGAACAGTAGTACCATCGAGGCGAGACCGAGTAGGCCTATCTCGGCAAGGTACTTCAGGTACTGGTTGTCGACGAAGAAGAAGCGCTCCGCCGTGAAAGTACCCACCCCGCGTCCCACCAAGGGTTTCCTGCTTACCTCCTTTGCGATTCGAGGGTAGTCGGCCAACCGGCTCTCTTCCCCCGCCGCGACCTCGCGCTGGATGACCCGACTGGGTGTGAGACCCTCCACGAACCTCCCGATGACGCCTGGGAAGAACATGTGTGTCCCGACGGCAACCAAGGCTGCGCAGAGAAGCAGGGCGCCGCGCTGCTTCGGACGTGTTGCCGCGATTCCCAGCAACACCGCCGCAATACCGACGAACGCCGTGCGGGAGACGGTCAACAGCGCGCCCACCATGATCAGGACACTGAGGACGACCCATCTCACACGTTCCCACAGGGTCTTGGATTCCAGCACGAACTCGATCGGGAGTGGCAGGACGAGTGCGAGCAGTGTACCGAATGCTATCGGGTGAGAAGTGGGGCCCGACACGCGAATCCCGCCTCGGTAGATCTGGTCGCCGATCTCGGGCGAGGGCTCGAGCAAGGGGATGTATTCGTGAAGGTGCTTGAAGACGTTGTAACCCGTCGTTCGCTCCACGACGCCCAAAACCGCCGCCGCCGCGGCAAGGTACACAAGAAGATGCACCAGCCGAGAAGCAAGCCGGTTGTCAGACACAACCGATACGATGCAGTAGTAGAGGGCGAAGAACGTCAGTACGTATACAACCGCCTTCGCCGACTGGGAGAACTCCAGAACAGGTTCGAAGTCCCAGACATTGACTGCGAACGAGATGACAACGGCCACTACCGCGACGAGGATGTTGACGTCGAGGAAGGTGCGCCTTATCCGAACTGAGCCGTCGGTCAGTAGCGCCACCGCCCAAGCTGAGAAGAGCGCCAGCACGAAGAGGCGATACACCTCGACGTCAAATGGCAGCGAGGCCGGCAGGCGGTAGAGGTTGGCAGGCACCAGCAGGATCGTGATCGTCAGGAGCGACAGGATCGTCGACCACGAGAGCAGCCAAGGAGAGAAGACCGCCGCCACCGCCAGACCAACGATAGCCACAGCAGCCCACAGCCAGCCGAAGGCGGCGAGCACGAGCGAGAGGAGTGCGCAGGCGATCCACATCGCCCGCAGCGGCGGCTGCACGTAAGAGCCGTACTGTGTGTCGAGAGTGTCGGCTGCGCTCAAGCTCATCTCACCACCGCAAGCCAACGCCGCTGAGGAGTCCCGCCGCCAGTAGCCCGCGGCATCTCCGCATTCTGAAGGCGGCGGGCACTCGAGTACGGGCATTCCAGTCGCATGACATCGCCCCCCGCCAACTCAGGACGGAGCCTGAGGAAGCGGGCCTTGGGAAGGCTCGAGCCGCAATGAGTCCGAGCCGGCATCTTGCTTGGAAGGAGGAGCCTCCGACGGCCTGACGGCATCGTCAACACTCGAAATGACGGAGCCGGCCGCCTTGTCGACAGGCTCAACCGCCTGCGCCCGCGGGGCCTCGCCTGAACCTGCTCCACTCTCGAGCATGAAGGCGAGGCCAACCGCGGCAAGACCGGCAAGAGGAACAGCAGTGCGGCGATCTCGATCGCACGCGACTGGACCTCGATCGGCGGGCCCGAAGACCCCAGCGGGCGCAGGATAAGCCGAACGTCACTTCCGACATCGCCGGTATCCTGATACTCGCTCACGTACTCGCTCAGGGCCTTGGGTAGCTCCGTGGCGACTTGAGCGACGAGCGCCCGATCCTTTCCCTCGACCGAATAGGCGACAACCGGGCTGTACTGCACCGGCTCCACGGTGATCAGGACTCTGTCCTTCAGCGGTCCGGTTGTCCTTTCGACGCGCTCAAGGACATCTGGAGTCGTGGCGAGATATGCGAACGTGGGCGCCATCTGCATGTTCTTATCCATGGGCAGATCGCTGCGGACTACACCGAGCCCGGGGACGTCGACCACCAGTGCTGCGGAGGCGGAGTAGGTCGAATGACTACGGCGCGTGAACTCCAGGCCATCAGGCGCCATGGTGACGGCGTACTGCGACAGCGCAGCCAAGATCACACCGACTACGATGCCGAACGTGACGAGGACCTTGTGCCTACCCAGCGCCCTGAGTGCTAGACCAAGGTTCATCGCTGAACCTCCCCATGATTGTCGCACACCACTAGCGAGTCGCAGGGACGGACTCGATAGTCCTGATGAGTACCTGAACAGTGTAACTGGTAGGACCGCAGGTCGGGCATGATTCCTCCCATCGCAGGAGAGCAGGTAGTACCAATGGCCAGACCACCGCTCATAGCCTGAGGATCGAACGTGCGCGATCTACGCCGAACGTCTCCCGAGCAACCGCCTCGCTTCCGCTATCTCGGGCACGTGCAGCACGTGGAGCGCGCCCACGTATGCAACCGCACCCAGGAACACACCCCCCGCCAGAACAACCAATTGGCTGGATGTGAACTGAGCCAATCCGAAACGCACAAGTAGCACAACGCATCCCATCACAGCGGTGGCAACGGCTGCTGGAATGATGGATCCCACGAAATCCGACATGGAGAGCCCGACCACCGCGTTGACAAAGTGCGACGTCACAAACAGGAAGACCGTCGCGTGCACGAGCAGGCCGACTGCAACCCCGACGATTCCCCAGCGTGCTCCGATCACGACACAGACGAAGAACGCCACCGTTGAGACAACCGCCAACCTGAGATGGAGATCTGGCCGATTCCTTGCCAGCAGCAAGGCCGGCATTGCGGCAACCAGGCTCGACGGCAGTGCGGCAGCGCACAGGACTCGAAGCGGCGCGACGGATTCCGACCAACCGGGCCCGTATACCACCCGTATGAACTCAGGCGCCACGATCATCATTCCTGCAAGCAGGGGGAAGGACAGAAGCGAGGTGTAGCGCATGACTCGGAGGTAGCCTCGCCCGACCCGCCGCTCATCATCCTGGATTCGAGAGAACCCCGTGAAGGCGACCATCGAGACCACACTACCGAGCCTCGTGCGCGGGACATTCGCCAGATTGAAGGCCATGGTATAGAAGCCGAGCGGAGTGGGCCCGAGCGCGCGTCCAATGACGAAATAGTCTCCGCTCTCCTGCGAGTATCCGAGGAGTCCTGCGGCCCACGCCTTCGCGCCAAAGGACATGAGCCCTCGCAGCCCGGTGCGATCCAGGACGCGGCGCGGTCTCCAGCTAGAGATGATCCAGATCGCGGCGGACGCTGAGACGGCTTGAACAAGGTGCCCGATGACGATGCTCCAGGCCCCAAAGCCCGCGAACGCGAGCGCTATCGCCGAGGCGGCGTACGCAACGGCGGCCAACAGCTCTACCATGGTCAGTTGCCGAAAATGCAGATCCCGAAGCAGAAGATAGCGATGTGTGGCGCCGAGGGATGAGATGAAGAACGCCGGCGCGGCGACTGAGACCAGCGCGACAAGCTCAGGCTGGCGCATCAGCCGTGCAAAGATCGGACTCACCACAATCGCGAGAAGAGTCGACAACGCACCAAGAGTCAGTACGGCCCAGAACACGGACGATACCTGCGCGTCGCTCAAGCTCTTCTTCTGTATGACCGCACTACCAAGGCCGAGGTCGCCGAGGCGCGCCACCAGTCCCGTGAGAATCGTAGCCATACCTACGAGCCCAAACTCCGCAGGCGAGACGAGTCTGGCCAGAACAGCCAACGCCACGAGGCTGACTAGCTGTGTCGCCACTTGTCCAGTGCCCTGCCAGAAGGCACCGGAGATCATACGGCTCCGAATGCCCTGTCCTTGCTCAGATGTGTCGCTCATGCCCAGTCATTGTTCCGCCGGTTCCTGTCAGAGTGTTCACGACGCCGAACCCGATGCCTTGCCCGCAGAGACCACCCTCTTGAAGCGCTGATACCGCATCACGAAGCCCAATCCCTGCGCCACGCGCGATCAGGGGCCTTTGGCCCGCCCCGGCGGCCCTCCTGTCAGCTTCCTCAGAAGGTACGTCGGCACAGGGACATCCAAGAGTCCAGCCTTGCGTTTCGACCTCAGTTCTCGGAACCTGCGAAAGGGTCGAAGCACGATGGTGACCGCTTTGGGTTCGCCATATACTGTGCGTGTTTGAATCACGTTCCGGTTCCGGAAGTACTCCGGGTACCGCTGCCACTGGCCCGCTGTTGTGTCCATGTGTCGGACCTTCAGATCCTCGACGTATCCCATCTGGTACCCGCGAGTGAGCCTCAAGTGTATTGAGAATGCGACATCGGTGTCGTCGTGCAGCGTTCTACCCTTCATCAGGAACCCGTCGTACGCGTCGGCGGGTGTCATGATGCACAGTCCCCCCACATGTTTGGCCAGTCCGATGCGGTGGCCGCCAGCAGTGACGTAGCGCTCGCGAGGGTAGCCGCCGTCAAGCCAGCTTCCAAGACCCTCGACAAGCGGACTTACTGCGATGGCACCGGAGAACGCCTCAGACACCTGCAGGAGCACCGCAAGCCAGTCACTCTCGAGGAACTCGCAGTCGTTGTCCACCTTCACGATGTAGTCGTAGCCACCACCGATCATGGCTAGAGCTCGTCGGCTGCCTACATCGATTCCCAGGTTGGTGGGGCTGAGTTCGACCCCGGCGAAGCACGGAGCATTCTCCATCAGGTACGCAGCCGTTCCATCGGTCGATCCGTTGTCGACAACATAGTGGTCGAACGGCACAGCGGTGTGACGTCGGATCGAGTCAACCATCCGCCGTGTGTACTCGATTCGTTCCATGGTGAGCGTGTATACGGCGACCCGGGGAAAGGATCCGCCCCCCGCCCGACCCAGCGAGTCCCTGTACCCTTCGTCAGGGTCAGTGGAGGGGGCGCACACCATCAGCTGTCGGAACTTGCTGCTGGAGAGACAGGGCCAACGTCAGAGCATGACGGGACCGACGCCCCCAGCGTGACCTCACGTTGCCACGCAGGGCCCGCTTGAATCCCGACGCCCACTCCATAGGGGTGGTCCATCAGACCCGAAGAACAGGTCAACTCCGCTACGGTCGAGACTATGCGTGCGGGGTTCCCGACAACCACAGCGCCCATCGGCACATCCCGAGTGACCACCGAACCCGCCCCGACAAGCGCCTCGCGCCCGATCACCACGCCCGGCAGAATCGTCGCGTTGGACCCGATCCGAGCGCCCTGCTTCACTACCGCGCCCCCCACGCACTCCTCATATCGTGGGCACGGCGGATGGGGGTCATCGGCAAACACCACGTTGGGCGCGATGAACACGTCGTCTTCGACGGTCACCAGCTCGAGGAAGCATCCCGTGTGGATGCGCACACGGTCCCGATCCGGTTGCCAGCCTCGAGCACAGCGTTGGTGCCGATCGACACGTCATCGCCGATGACGTTGTCTTCTCGGATCAGAGACGCCGTGCCCGCTCTGAAACCGATCACCGATGTAGACCCTGCGTAGATCGTCGTGAAGGAGCGGACGGTCCCGGCCGACCCGATGACCAGTTGAAGCTCGCCTGTCTCACATCCGCGGGGCACCTTGCCGAGGACGCAGAACGGCTCGGCCACCGTGCCTTCGCCAAGAATGACGCCCGGGTAGGTCGTCTGCGAGTCAGGTGTCGTTGGCGGCACGTAGCCCCGCCCTCCTAGATCGCAGGACGCAGGACGGGGCCCGAACCTGAAGCGACAAGCGGCGTGCCCTCGAGCCCGGGAATCGGCGATTGCACAGCATCCGCGTGGAAACTCACCATCTGGCCATTCGCGCGCATCGACTCCTCGGCCCGCTCCAACGTGCTCACGACGCGAAGGCCGCTCGCTCCGTCGGTCTTCGGGCTGCTGCCGGTCCTGACGCTGTCCACGAAGTGCTTCGCCTCCACGTACAGCGGCTCGCACGCGTCGAGATGCGGCGACACGATGTCGCCGGTCCGATAGGACATCTGGAACTCGCCGAACGAGCCGGGGTCCATGACGTTCACGCCGTGGTCGTAGAGCTTGACCTTCTCGACGCTCTCGGTGTCATCGTAGACGAGCATCTTCTTGCTCCCGACGACGAGCGTCCTGCGCAGCTTGACGGGTGAGAGCCAGGAGAGCTGCACCTCGGCCACCGCCCCGCTCGGGAAACGAAGCGTCACGAATGCGACGTCCGGGATCTTGCAGTTCACGCAGCCGCGGCCCACGGCCGAGACGTGCTCGGGCTCCTCGCCAAGCCAATCGAAGAGGATCGAGAAGTCATGGGGCGCCAGATCCCAGATCACACTGACGTCCTTCTGATGCAGCCCGAGGTTGATCCGACTCGAGGCCACGTAGTAGATGTCTCCGAGTTCACCCGAGTCGATGAGGTTCTTGATGGCCACGACGGGAGCGCTGAACTCGAAGGTATGTCCCACCATCAGCGTGACACCGCGGGACTCGGCAGCCGCGATCAACGCGCGCGCCTCGAGAATGCTCGCCGTCATCGGCTTCTCGACGAACACGTGCTTGTCGGCCTCTATGGCTGCGAGGGCCAACCGAAAGTGGGTGGAGATGGGAGTGGCGATCAGCACGCAATCGACCTCGGGGTCGCGGAGCACGTCGCTGTAGTCCTCCGTGACCGTCACCGAGGGATACCGCATCTTGGCTCGCCCGAGCTTGTTGGCGTCCTGATCGCAGACCCACTTGACGGTCACGCCGGGAAGCTCCATGTAGTTGCGCAGCAGGTTGGGTCCCCAATAGCCGTATCCCACGAGCGCCACGACCAGGTTGTCTCGGCTCATCACCATGCCCCTTTTCTTCCGAGCACCACCGGAACGGTGCGCGCGAGGATCTTCATGTCCAGTCCGAGCGTCCACGTCTCGATGTAGCGGATGTCCAGCTCGACCATCTCTTCGAACGTCGTCTCGCAGCGGCCGCTCACCTGCCACAGGCCCGTGACTCCGGGCACGCACTCAAGCCGACGACGGGCGCGGTCGGAGTACAGCTCCACCTCGTAGCGAAGCGGCGGACGCGGACCCACGAGCGACATGTCGCCGGCGAGGATGTTGATCAGCTGCGGCAACTCGTCGAGGCTCGTCCGCCGCAAGATGCGACCGAACCGCGTGACCCGCGGGTCGTTCTCGATCTTGAACGAGCCGGTGTCTCCCTTGAGCTCGCTCGACCCGTTCGTGATGAGCTGACGAACGTAGTTCTTGTGCGCCGACGGATCGTTACCGTCGACCATCGTGCGGAACTTGTAGAACGTGAACGGTCTGCCGTCCTTGCCAAGACGCTCCTGTCGGAACAGCGCCGGACCCGGAGACCCGAACCAGACGATCAGCCCGATGAGCAGCAGCACCGGTGAAAGCACCACGAGAAGCACCGCCGCGACGATCACGTCGATCATCCGCTTCGCGACGAGTGCGGCGCTGCGAGTGCCCGACGCCACCTGACCCGCGACTTCAGGCCGGGCGACCATCACCCGAGGGCTCACCGAGGCGGCGCCCGCCATTCCAGCGCGTTCACCATCGAACTCAGTCACGGGTCACCTCCGCAACTGCCTCGCTGACGCGCGCGACCTCGTCGTAGTCGATGTAGGGATACATGGGGAGCGAGACGATGGATGCGGCAGCCCGCTCGGCCACGGGGAAGTCGCCTGGTGCGTGCCCCAGATGCTCGAAGGCCGGCTCGAGATGCAGCGGCACGGCGTAGTGGATGCCGGTCTGGATACCGAGCTGGCCGAGTTCCTCGCGCACGCGGTCGCGGTTGTTGACTCTGATCACGTAGAGGTGGAAGACGTGGCTCACGCCCGGGTTGCGCACGGGCAAGAATCACGTTGGCTTCGGCGAGCATGTCGTCGTAGAGCCCGGCAGCGCGGACTCTGAGCGCGTTCCATTCGTCGAGATAGGGCAGCTTGGCGGTGAGGAACGCCGCCTGAAGCGAATGGAGCCGCGTGCAGTACCCGGGCTCGACGTGCAGCCGCGAAGCGTCCTCACCGTGGTTTCGGAGCAGGCGCACCCGGGCTGCGACCTCGTCGTCATCGGTGGTGACGATCCCGCCATCACCGAGGGCGCCGAGGTTCTTGCTGGGATAGAAGCTGAAGCATCCGGCGTCGCCGATGCCTCCTGAGCGGAATCCCGCACAGCGTGCGCCGTGGGACTGGCATGCGTCCTCGATCACCTTGATGCCCTTGTCGCGGGCGAACTCGGTGAGCCTCATCATGTTCACCGGCTGTCCGTACAGGTGCACCGGGATGATCGCCCGCGTGTTGGGGCTCACGGCAGCTTCCACCGCGTCGAGATCCATGAGCAGCGAGTCTTCGTCGACGTCGACGAAGACCGGCCGGGCGCCCGCCATCATGATCGCCTCGGCCGTCGCGGCGAACGTGTTCGCGGCGGTGATGACCTCGTCTCCGACACCGACTCCGCACGCCCGCAAAGCGAGATGCAGCGCGTCGGTGCCCGAACCCACACCCACAGCGTGCTTCACCCCGATGTATGCCGCGAAGTCGCTTTCGAATCGCTCGAGCACCGGGCCCATGGTGTACGCGGTATCGCCGACCACACTGAAGAACGCCGCTTCAAGCGAGTTCCCCATCGCCTGCTGAAGCCGCTGCAGATTCACGAACGGAATGGTTCGGAATGCACCCTGCGCCGCGCCTGGCCGTACAGCCATCACTCCGCCACCTCCCGGCGGTGCGGCTCAGTCCCCCCTCAAGGCGACGTCGCCCTCTCGGATGCGATCAGCGGGAGAGTCCCCCCGTCGCACTTGCGTGGCAAGAGAGAGCGATGCGTCGAGAAACCGTCACGACAGACGGCGACAGCGTGAGCCCCCCAGCCGCCTTCGACACTACCCCAGCAAGCTGAGAAGGGAATGCCTGAGCAGGGCAAACGGTACCGGGGGATGAGCAGATTCGACCAGAAGGATGATGGTAGGACGACACTCGGGTGAGAGCCTCACTCCGACCGGCGCGATGCAGGCCCTACCCCACCAACGCCTTGACCGCTGTGGGCGTCGATGTCGAAGCCGACCTCTTGCTCGAGAGCCCGAGCCGCGCGCAGCACCGTCGCTTCCGAGAAGTGCGTGCCGATGAGCTGCAGCCCCACGGGCAAGCCGGTGTCTGCACCCAGTCCGACCGGGATCGACACTCCGACGTTGCCCGCGAGATTCACCGGGATCGTGAAGACGTCCGACAGGTACATCGACAGCGGGTCGGCCGCCTTCTCGCCGATCTTGAACGCGGTCGTGGGCGACGTCGGCGTCAGCAGCACGTCGTACTCGGCGAACACGCGCTCGAAATCGCGGATGATGATCGTGCGCGCCTTCTGCGCCTGTCCGTAGTACGCGTCGTAGTAGCCGGCCGACAGCGCGTAGGTCCCCAGCATGATGCGGCGGATCGACTCGGGGCCGAAACCCTCGGCGCGCGAGCGCATGTAGAGGTCTAAGACGTCCTCCGCATCGGCGACACGGTGGCCGTAGCGAATGCCGTCGAAGCGCGCAAGGTTCGAGCTCGCCTCGGCAGGCCCGATGATGTAATACGCAGACAGCCCGTGTTGCGCGGCCGGCAGGTCGACTTCGCCCACCTCGGCGCCGAGCGACGCGTACTTCTCGGCAGCAGCGAGCGTGGCGGCCTTCACCTCGGCCGAGACGCCCTCCATCTCGAGCATGTCGCGCACGATCGCGATGCGCATGCCCTTGACGCCGTCCTCGAGCCCCACGGTGAAGTCCTCGGAGGGACGATCGAGACTCGTCGCGTCCATCGGGTCCTTGCCGCAGATCGCGTTGAGCGACAGCGCGCACTCCTCGACGGTCTTGGTGAACGGCCCGATCTGGTCGAGCGAGCTCGCGAACGCCACGATCCCGTAGCGTGACACGCGACCATAGGTGGGCTTCATCGCGACGACGCCGCACAGTGATCCCGGCTGGCGGATCGAGCCGCCCGTGTCGGAGCCCAACGTCATCGACACCATGCCGGCGCTGACCGCCGCGGCGGAGCCGCCGGACGAGCCGCCCGGAACCCGCTCGAGGTCCCACGGGTTGTGGGTGGGACCGAACGCCGAGTTCTCGGTGGACGACCCGAAGGCGAACTCGTCCATGTTGAGCTTGCCGATGGGCACGACGCCGGCCTCGATCATCTTCGAAACGGCAGTGCAGTCGTAGACGCTCTGGTAGTCCTCGAGAATCCGAGACGAACACGTGGTGCGCGTGCCGATCAGGTTCATGTTGTCCTTGAACGCGACGGGCACGCCCGCGAGCGGCGGAAGCTCGAGCGGACCGGCACCGCTGCGGACCATGTCGTCGACGCGGTCGGCGGCCGCGAAGGCGAGGTCAGGGGTGACCTGGTTGAACGCGTGGACCGCTCCGTCGAGAGCCTCGATGCGCGCGAGGGCGCCCTCCGCGGCCTCGCGGGCGCTGAAGTCGCCTTCGATGATGCCGGCACGGACCTCGGGAGCGGTCAGTGATGACAGGTCGACGCGATCCGTCATGACGCATCACCGCCGCCCACGATGCGCGGGATCAAGAACGCGCCGTCCTCGGACTCAGGTGCGTTGAGCAGCGCCATCTCGCGCGACAGTCCCTGACGCGGGACGTCGGGCCGGGTCGAGTTCACCACCGGGATCGCGTGGGCGGTCGGCTCCACGCCCTCGAGATCGAGCTGCTGGATCGTGTCGATGTGTCCCAGTATCGAGTTGAGCTCCCCACGCAACGTCTCAACCTGCTCGTCGGTGAGCGCGAGACGCGCGAGCATCGCCACGTGGCGGACTTCTGACTCGGAAAGCGCCATGTCTTCTCGGCGTCCTCTCGAACTAGGTGAGTGCGAACTCCCGCGTCGCTCGGGTGATGCGGGATTTGACGCGTCACATCATACCCGAGCACGCGGCGCGCATCAGAGTCGGCGGCGGAACCCTCCTCAGCCCGCGAGCCAGAAGGCGGCCGCGACCACGACGGCGTTGTACAGCGCGTGCAACGCGATGGAGGGCCACAGGGAGTCACGCGTCCACGCGAGCCATCCCAAGGCGGTGCCCAGCACGACAGTGGGCACCAGTGCCCATGCGGTCGCGTGGCTGAGCGCAAAGACCGTCGCTGAGCCGACGACCGCAGGCCACATACCCCACTTGCGGCCCATCACCCGCAGCAGTATGCCGCGGTACACGAGCTCTTCGACGACCGGTGCCGCGACCACGACCATCACGACCGAGAGTGCCAGACCGGCTCCCCCGGCGCCGAACACGCCGGTCAGGTCGGCGCGCACGGGCGGGGTCCACCCGATCAGACGCGCGAAGGCACTCCATAGCAGCGCCGCGGCGCGAGTGGCGACGAAGAGCACCACGACGAGCGCGACCGACGTCAACCGATGGCCCCACGAACGTCCCAGCCGGCCGAGCCCGAAGGCCTGGACGATCGTCATGTCGTGCCGGCTCGCCAGGTACGCGAGCGCCGCGAGCTGCACCGAATAGAACCCTCCGAGGACGATCGCCCGGGCGACCACCTGACCCGCCGCCGGCATGACCTCGACAGCCGACGACCCCAAGACCGCCTGTTTCGCGATCAGGCTGACGGCAAGGACCGCAAGGATCGTCACGGCATCGGCGACGGTCCACAGCGCGGTACCATCCGCCCGGGTCGCGGCTTCGATCGCAGCGCTGGACTCGACGACCTTGGCCTGACGTAACGTGCTCTTCTGAGCCGCGGCCTTCTGCTTCTCGGCGTCGTGCGCGGATCTGCGCAGCGCCTTGGCCTCGGCGCGCGATCCGACCACCACCGTGGGCACATCGCCGCTCGTGATCGACGATGCCGCGGTGGGCCGAGTCGGGATCACGCGCCGGGAGATCGCTCCGGTCTGGCAGACATCCGCGCACGCCATGCACTCGAGGCATGCGGACGAGTCGATGTGGACGTAGCCGCTCGTGACGCGCACGAGCGCCTTGGGGCATGCGCGGATGCAGCGGCCGCAGCGGTTGCAGCGTTCGGGCCTCACAGCCAGCCGCGAGAGTGCGGCGCTCACAGCAACCCCATCGCCTTCGCGGCATAGAGCGCCGCCAGACCCGTCGCGTTGAACAGGACATGGGCGACGATGCACACCCACAGCGAGCCCGTGCGCACGAACAGGACGCCGAGCGCCAGGGCGAAGACGAAGATCGGCACGATCGCGTAGGGCGTCACGTGCATGAGTGCGAACAACGCCGACGACCCGACCACGGCCACCCGCACCCCCCAGTGGCGGTCGAGCGAGGGCAGCAGCACGCCGCGGAACACGATCTCCTCGGCGATCGGGGCCAGTACCACCACGACCAGCACGGTCATCGCCACGCCCACGGGTCCGGGCGAGAACAGCTGCGTGGGGTCGACGTCGGACCCCGCAAGCTCGATGTCGAGTGCGGTGAGGATCCCGTCCCACACGGCGGCCGCCCCCCTGCCGATCACCGTGGCGAGGAACGCGCCGCCCAGCAGGGTGCCGACGGCGACAGGCTTCGCCCCGACCGCCGCCCAGAACGGAGTCCCCTCAGCGCGCGCGAGAAGCCATGTCACGCCGATCACCGTGCCATACACCGCCGTGAGCAGCACCGCCGAGAGCGCCGCCATCTCGTCGCGACCTACTCCCGCGTGCGTCGCAGCGGCGATGACGACGCCGGATCCGGCAACGAGCGCGAGCAACAACCCGACCAGGCCCGCGGCCACCCACAGGCTCCAGCTCTCGGGCGCCGCGCCCTGAGCTGCCCCTGACTCGCCGTCGGGCGCCTGGAGCGGAAGGGGTGGGGTTGCCGCCTCGCCGCTCATGTCGACTCGATCGGCGACGGCGGTTCGCCGGACTCGATGACCTGAAGGAGCTCGCCCTCGGTGAGAATCGGGACACCCAGCTCGATGGCCTTGTCGTACTTCGACCCTGCGGCCTCACCGGCGACCACGTAGCTCGTCTTCTTGCTCACGCTCGAGGCCACCTTGCCGCCCAGAGACTTCAGAGCTGCGGATGCCTCGTCGCGCGTGAATCGCTCAAGCGCACCCGTGAGCACGAACGTGAGACCCGACAGGGTCTGCGCGCGCGAGGGAGCGATGCGTTCGTCGGCCAACGACACCCCTGCCGCACGCAGCCGCTCGATGACCTCGATGTTGTCGGGGTTGTCGAAGAACGCACGCACGCTGGCGGCTATCTTGGGGCCGACCGTCTCGGTGGCGCCAAGCTGCTCGGCGCTCGAGCTGCGCAGGGCGTCCAGGCTCGAGAACTCGGCAGACAGCACCTCGGCGACCGTGGAGCCGACGTGCCTGATGCCGAGCGCGAAGAGCAGGCGCGCGAGCGGCCGACGCTTCGAGGCCTCGATGTTGCCCATGATCTTCTCGGCGACCGCACGGCCGAGAAGCACGGGGCTGCCGTCCTGCTTCATGCGGCCCATGTCGACGGCGGCGAGCTGCTCTCCCGTGAGCGTGTAGAAGTCTGCGACGTCATTCACGAGCCCGGCGGCGACGAGCCGCCCGACGATCTCATCTCCGAGGCCCTCGATGTCCATGGCGCCGCGGCTCGTGAAGTGGAGCAGCCGCTCGTGGCGCTGTGCCGGACAGGCGACGTTGGTGCAGCGGGCCGCGACCTCCCCCGCCTCGCGCCACACCGGACCACCGCAGCTCGGGCACGCAGACGGCATCCGGAAGGCGCGTTCGGTTCCATCGCGCAGACCCGTGACCGGTCCGACCACCTCGGGGATCACGTCGCCGGCCTTGCGCACGATGATCGTGTCACCGATGAGAACGCCCTTGCGAGCGATCTCGTCCTCGTTGTGAAGGGTGGCTTTCTGAATGGTCGAACCCGACACCAGGACCGGCTCGAACACGGCGAAGGGCGTCAGCACGCCCGTGCGCCCGACACTCACCTGGACATCGAGCAGACGGGTCGTCTTCTCCTCCGGTGGGAACTTGTAGGCGATCGCCCAACGCGGAGCCTTGCTCGTGTAGCCCATCTCGTCTTGCAGCGCGAACTGGTCGACCTTGACGACCACGCCGTCGATCTCGTAGGGAAGCTCGGCGCGCTTGCGCAGGGCCCCTTCACAGTAGGCGCGAACCTCATCGGCGGTGGCGCATGTCACCACATCGGGATTGACGTGGAACCCCGCCTCGCGAAGCCACTCCAGCAGCTCGCTCTGGCGCGACAAGCCGAGTGCCCGGGGGTCTGCCACCGCATACATGAACGTCGCGAGATCACGGCCGGCAGTGACGGCCGGGTCCTTCTGGCGCAGGCTTCCCGCTGCGGCGTTGCGGGGGTTGGCGAACGATGGTGCCCCCGCGGCTTCCTGATCGTCGTTGAGCCGCTCGAAGCTGCGCTTGGGCAGGTAGACCTCACCGCGAACCTCGATGGCGGGTGCGTCCGTCTTCGCCTCGGCGAAGGGCGGAGCCTGCGCGCGGCCCACGCGGGAGTGCAGCTGGCTCAGCGCTTCGTCGCGGAGCTTGAGCGGTACGTCGCGCACGGTCCTCACGTTCGCGGTCACGTCCTCGCCGGTGCGGCCGTCGCCACGCGTGGCTGCTCGGCTGAGTACGCCGGCTTCATAGGTCAGAGCGAGCGATGATCCGTCGATCTTGAGCTCGGCCACGAAGCTGCATTCGCGCGAACCCACCGCATCGCGCACGCGGGCGAGCCACGAATCGAGCTCCGAGAGGTCCATCGCGTTGTCGAGCGAGTACATCCTGCCCTGGTGGGCGACGGGTGCGAACAGCGAGCTGGGTGCCGCCCCCACCCGCTGTGTGGGTGACTCGGGAACCACGAGCTCGGGGTAGTCGGTCTCGATGCTCTCGAGCTCGCGCACGAGGGAGTCGTAGGCGGCATCGGAGACCTCGGGGGCGTCGAGCGAGTAGTAGCGGTATGCGTGGCGATCGATCTCGCGGCGGAGCTCGGCAGCGCGCGCCCGCGCAGCATCCATGCCGCCCGCCGGCGTACTCATCGTGGGACTACCTCCACGTCGGGCTACTCTTCATCCATGCGCAACCGCTGGACGTGAACCGGCCCGACCTCGTAGATCACGACCTCCGGAACGATCCGTTGGGGGCGTTCGGCCTCGTAGATCCACGTATCGGTCAGGGTCACTTTGAAGTAGGTGCCTCCGGGCGCGTGTACGGGGTCGACGTCCACCTTGTTGCACAGGTAGGCCCGCAGCTCGGTCTCCACGTAGAAGACGAACACGCGGATCGCATCGCGGTACTCGTTGTAGAGCACAAGGCGCTTCTCGGCTTCGTACATGTCGAGCTCGTCGATGCTGTCCACCAGCACGCCCCTCTCCATCGTATGCGAACCGCGCGAATCACGGACGGGGATCAGACGCCCCCCAGCAAGTATAGCGGGGCGCCTGCCCGCGAACGGACAGACGCCCCAGCATCCATGAAGAAGACCTCTGGGACCCCGGCCCAGAGACCCCCACCGCATTGATTATGTCCCATATCGGACCGCATTAACAGAGATGGTTACCCTGTATCATGAATCGTGTTGAAAGACGGACATCGCGCAGTTCGCGATGGGTGAGAGCATGGCCTCACTGTCGGCCCTCGAAGCACGCCTCGGGAGACACGAATGCAAGAGATACTCACACTCTGTGTCGAGCTGGACCGGTCGGCGCAGCTCGCCTACGCCCGCATGGCCGAGACGTGCGTCGACGACCCCGATCTCGCCACCGTCTTTCGGCAGATGTCGGTCGAGGAGCAGCAGCATGTGGGGTGGTGGACCGACCTGCTCCATGCGTGGAGCGCGGGCCTGTTACCCGAGCTTGCCCACGCAGACGACGTGCGAGACCGCCTCGCGGAGATCGCCGAGGATATCAGCGGCGTCACTCCCGAATCCTGCGCGGGCATGTCCGTCAACGAACTGCTGACCCTCGCCGCGCGCATGGAGTTCTTCATGCTCGACCCGGTCTTCAACGAGCTGGCCGACCTGATGCAACCGGGGAGCCGGGTCGACGCCCGGAAGGCCTACTCCCACCACGTGCTGCGTATCGTCGACGCCATAGAGAGGCGCCACACCGAACAAGGTCTCGCGTCCTTTCTTGCGAGCGTGCTCAAGAGGGCGTTCCGAGATCAGCAGCAGCTGGCGCTGCTCGCGACGCACGATCAGCTGACACGCCAGTACAATCGCCGAGGGCTCATGGGTCACTTGGAGCAGTGGCTGTCGTGGTCCGCACGCTACGGTCACCCGCTCGGAATCGCGCTCATCGACCTCGACCATTTCAAGGTCATCAACGACACCTACGGCCATCCGACGGGCGACGAAGCGTTGGTGGCGGTCGCCGAGAAGCTCCGCGCCGTCGTCAGGACCTCCGACATCGTCGGACGGTTCGGAGGCGACGAGTTCATGGTCATCGCTCCCGAGACAGGCGGCGCGGATCTCGGCCTGCTGCTCGAGCGCATCGTCGTCGCCGTGCGGGAGACCACGGTGCTCTCCGGCGATTCCCACGTCGCCCTGACCGTGAGTGTCGGCGGCGCTTTCACGGGCGGCGGGGTCGGGACGAGCATCGAATCCTTGGTCGCGTCGGCCGACTGCTCGCTTGTACGGCGCCAAGGACGCCGGACGCGACCGGGCTGCCGCGGCTCTGGAAGTGAGACCGGCCCTCGAGGCCGACTAGGTCGACGCCTCTTCTTCGACGCGCTGAGCCAGCTCGCCGGCATGGTAGCTCGATCGTACGAAGGGCGCGCTGGCGACCGCCGAGAACCCCATCGCGTACGCCTCCCGCGCCAGCGCCGCGAATACGCTGGGCTCGACGAACTCGGCTACGGGAAGGTGCGCGGCGCTGGGACGCAGGTACTGGCCCATCGTGAGCATCTCGACACCGCTTGCGCGAAGGTCGCGCATGACGCCGACCACCTCATCGAACGACTCGCCCAACCCGAGCATGAGGCCCGACTTCGTGGGCAGCGCAGGTTGCGCCTCCCGCACGCGCCGCAGCACCCGAAGCGAGCGCTCGTAGACCGCCTCGGGCCGCACCGTGGCATACAGCCGCGGGACCGTCTCGAGGTTATGGTTGAACACGTCGGGGCGCGCTGCCGCCACGAGGTCGACAGCACGCTCGTCTCCGCCGAAGTCGCTCGTCAGGACCTCGACCGCGGCCAGCGGCACCGCATCGCGCACGGCTTCGATCGTCGCGACGAAGTGCGCCGCACCGCCGTCGGCGATGTCATCGCGCGTGACCGTGGTGATCACGACGTGCGTGAGACCCAGCCTGCGGACCGCCTCGGCCACCCGACGCGGCTCATCGGCGTCGAGCGGCGCGGGGGCAGCCGACTCCACGGCACAGAACCGGCAGGTGCGGGTGCAGACACCGCCCATGATCAGGAAGGTCGCGGTGCCTTCGCTGAAGCATTCACCACGGTTGGGGCATTTCGCGCTCCGGCACACCGTGTTGAGCTCGAGCTCGCCGAGGATGCCGTCGACCTCGGCGAAGGTCCCGGTGCGCGCGATGGGGCGCCGTAGCCACGCCGGCAGGCGCTTCGTGCGCGCGTCCCCTCCGTGCGTGTACTGCTGGCTTCCGGTGTCAGGCGTCGATGTCATGCGCGCCATGCTAGCACGCGCCGTGAGGGGCGCCGCGTCAGCCGAGAAGGGCCACCGCTTCGATCTCCACACGGCACGCCTTGGGCAGCGCCCGCACGGCCACCGTCGAGCGGGCCGGATACGGCTCCGTGAAGTGCTCGGCGTAGACGGCGTTCATCTCGGCGAAGTCCGCCATGTCGGTGAGGAACACGGTCGTCTTCACGATCGAATCGAGCGTGCCGCCCGCGGCCTCGAGCACCGCCGAGAGGTTCGCGAGCGCCTGGCGGGCCTGCGTCGCCACATCGTCGCCCACGAGCTCCCCCGTCGCCGGGTCGAGGGGGGTCTGACCCGAGCAGTACAACGCGTCGCCAACGCGAATGGCGGCCGAGTAGGGGCCGAGCGCGGCCGGAGCCTTGTCGGCGACGATCGGTGTCTTGTGCGTCATGTCGACTCTCCTCGAGTGGGCGTGAACGGTGGGCTAGTGTGCGCATCCGGTCTTGTTGGCGGCCTCGATGCAGGCGAACTTGATGACTTCGCTCACGGTGGGATGGCCGAACACCGAGTGCCCCACCTGCGCGACCGTCACCCCCGCCGACATCGCGATGGAGATCTCCTGGATCAGCTCGGCGGCTCCGGGACCCACGATCTGGGCACCCACGATGCGGCCGGTGGTGTTCTCGGCGACGATCTGGACGAAGCCCTCGGTGTGTCCCTCGGCCAGCGCCTTGCCGTTGCCGGCGAACTTCATGACGACCTGCACGACGTCGAGCCCCGCTTCCTTGGCCGAGTCCCGGGTCGAGCCCACGACACCGATCCCGGGCTCCGTGTACACGGCAGCGGGAACGCACGGCAGGTCCACCGAGGCCGAGGGCGCCTTGCCCGACAGTACCGCGACGGCGTTGCGCGCGGCCGCCTCCCCTTCCGCCTCGGCGACGTGGGCGAGCATCATCCCGCCGATGAGGTCGCCGATCGCGTAGACGCCGGGTTGGTTGGTGCGATAGAGCTCGTCGACCTTCACGGCGGCTCGGTCCATCTCGATACCCGCCTCTTCGAACCCGAAGCCGAGCCCGTTGGGACGACGTCCGGGTGCCGAGAGGACCACGTCGGCTTCGATCGTCCGGCCGTCGGTCAGCGTCGCGGTGATCCGCCGACCCGCCTGGGACACGCTGTCGACCGCCACACCCAGGTGGAAGTGAACACCGAGCGCCTCGAGAGCCTTCTGAGCTTCCCGCTGAACGCGCTTGTCGTTGCCGGGGAGCACGCTGGGCGTCAGCTCGACGACGTGAACGGTCGACCCGAAGTTGGCATAGGCGTCGGCGAACTCGAGGCCGATGACACCCCCGCCGATGATGACGATCTCGCCGGGGATCTCACTGAGCGAGGTCGCTTCGTCGCTGGTCCACACGCGCTCGAGCGAGTGGTCGATGTTGGGGAGCAGGAACGGCACCGAGCCCGTGGCGAGGATGACCGCGTCGGCCTCGACGATCCGCGTGGTGCCCTCGGGCGTCGCGACCTCGATCACGGTGGGGGCCGCCAGCCGCCCGTCTCCGAGCACCACGTCGACCTTGAGGCGCTTGGCCTGGCCCTCGATCTGCCCGACGAGCTCGTCGACGACACCCTCTTTGCGAGCGCGGAGCGAGTCGCAGTCCACCTCGGCGACCTGCGCCTTGAGCCCGTAGTCGGCCGCGTGACGCGTGTCGGACACGATGTGGGCGGAGCGCAGGATGGTCTTCGTGGGGATGCAACCCCAGTTCAGACACGTGCCTCCGAGCCGCTGACGTTCGACCAGCACGACGTCGGCACCGAGCCGAGCCGCTTCGAACGCCGCCGAGTAACCTCCGGGTCCGCCACCGAGCACCGCAATACGCATGAAACCCTCCCGATATGCACTCAAGGTCAGTAGAGTGCGCAGTAGTGTAGCACCCCTCGAACAGCCGCCGATCAGGCCAGGCCGGCGCCGCGGATGATGCGTTCGACCGCCTCGTCGGCGCCGAGCGGCATGATGTGCACGCCATCCGCAACCTCGCGAAGCGCCTCGGTCTGCTCGGTGGCGAGCTTGATCGACTCGGCCAGCGGGTCGGCGGCGCGCTCGATGCGCGCGGCGATGTCGTCGGGCACCATGAGCCCGGCGAGCCGCTCGTTGATGAACGTGATGACCCGCGGGCTCTTGAGCAGCAGCACGCCGGCGATGATCTTGACGCCGCTCGCCTTGAGCTCAGCGGTGTTGCGCGCGAACTTCTCCACGTCCATCACGGCCTGCGTCTGGAAGAAGCGCGCGCCGGCCTCGACCTTCGCAAGCGCGCGGTCTCGCTGGACGTCCCACGGTTCCGCCTCCGGAAACGCAGCCGCCCCCAGGTAGAAGTCGGTCGCGCCCGCGAGCTCGGCGTCGTTCATGTCACAGCCCGCGTTCATGCCGCGCGCAACCTCGAGCAGCTGCGTCGAGTCGAGGTCGAAGACGCCCTTGGCCTTGGGATGGTCGCCTCCGCGCGGGTCGTCGCCGGTCACGATCAGTACGTTCTTGAGGCCCAGCGTCCACGCTGCGAGCAGGTCGCTTTGCAGGGCGAGCCGGTTCCGGTCACGGCACGTCTGCTGGAAGATCGGCTCGCACCCGGCCTCGAGCACCGCCCGTGAGGCCGCCAGCGAGCTCAGGTGGAGCGTGGCGCCCTGGTTGTCGGTCACATTGAGTGCGTCGCAGAACGGCGCGAGACGCTCGACGCTCCGCAGCATCCCCGAGTAGTCGGTGCCGTGGGGCGGGGCGACCTCGCCGGTCACGACGAACTCCCCGGCCTCGAGCCTGCCGCGCAACCGGCTCACGAGCGTCCGCCCTTCTTCTCGCGCACGCTGTGCGAGCCCGGCTTGAGCTTGGCCGAGTGATCCTTGGCCGCGATGACCTTCTGCGCCGACCTGCCTTGCTCGGCAAGGCGGTGGCGGATGCGCACGTGGGTGCACTCGCGGTCTGTCAGGACCTCGCACATCCCGTTCCACATCCCGCCGCACGGCCCGTTGAGCAGCCCCTTGGGGCAGGTGGTGACCGGGCAGATACCGGCGGTGAGGTCGAGAACGCAGTCACCACACGTCTGGCACCGCTCCTCGAACACGCCATGTCGTATGACCGTCCCGAGAAACGCGCTCTCGAGTGCGGGGAACACGGGCTTGCTCACCGAGTCCGCCACGGTCTGGACGCCGGCGCCGCACGTCAAGACCAGCACCGCGTCGGCCGCGTCGACCGATCCGAAGTGCTTGCGTGTCTCAAGCTTGGTCCCGCCGAGGTGGCAGGCGACATCGCCCACCGCCCAACCCGTGACCTCGTAGCCCTCGGCCTCAAGCCGTGCCTTGGTGACCGCGATCTCCTTCTCGCCGCCGGTGCTCGCCACCGTGGCGCATTGGCCGCAGCCCATCAGGAAGACCTTCTTCGCTCCGATGCTCTCGAGGTTCGCGGTGATGCGCGACCAGTCCCGCGGCTTGGTGATTATCATCTCGTGCCCTCCGATACCGCTGTTCGAACCGCTTCGACACACCCCGGCGCATCCGCCGAGTAACCCGCGCCGACCTGTGCAGCCCATTCCGCGGTCACAACGGCACCGCCCACGAACACCGGCAGTCCCGGGTGGGACGCGCGCAGCGCGGTCACCGTCTGCTCCATGGCGGGAAGCGTCGTGGTCATCAGGGCCGAGAGACAGACCGCGTCCGAGCGGGCCGCCGCCTCCATCACCGTATCCTGCGCCACATCCACTCCGAGATCCTCGACGTCGAAGCCCTGGCTCTCGAGGAGCGATACGCAGATGTCCTTGCCGATCGAATGGATGTCACCCTTGACGGTCGCGAACGCCACCCGTCCCGGGCTCGCATCGGCGCCGCCCTCAGGCAGGTGCTCCTTGACCCGGGCGACGGCGGCTTTCATCGCCTCTGCGGCCACCATCATCTGCGGCAAGAAGACCTCGCCGCGCCCGTATGCGTCACCGAGCCGCTGGATGGCGGGCGTCAACACGGCACCGATGACCTTCTCGGCGGGTGTTCCCGCAGCGATGACGGCGTCTGCGAGTGTCGGCGCGGCATCGGTATCGCCGCGCAGGACCGCCGCTTCCAGAGCCGCCGCGGGATCCAGGGCCACTCCCGACTCAGCCGCCGGAGCGGTCGCGTCGACTCCCGCAGCGGCCTTCGCGAGCGCACCGTCGTACGCAGCCCACCATGCCGGCCATGCTTGCTCGTGTGCGTCCGACGCCGTCCCGGAGACGCGCTCCTGGCTCGCGAGACGCACGGCCTGCATGACCGGTGCGTCGTTCGGGTTGAGAATCGCGGCGTCGAGCCCTGCAGCGGCAGCGGCATCGAGGAACGCCGCGTTGAGCAGGGGTCGGTCGGGAAGCCCGTGGCTCACGTTGGACACGCCGAGCACGGTCGCCAGACCGAGCTCGTGCACCCACCGCACCGCGTCGACGGTCGTCCGGGGAGCGTTCCTGTCGGTGGCGGCGGTCATGACGAGCGCGTCGACCACCAGGTCGTGATCGAGCAGCCCGTACGCCCACGCCTCGGCACGGACCTGCTCGACGACCGCGACGCGGCCCTCGGCCGTGTCGGGAATGCCCGCATCGCTGAGCGCGAGCACGACGACCGCGGCGCCGTAGCGCTCGGCGAGCGGGAGCACCGACTCCATCGATGCGGTCTCGCCGTTGACGCTGTTGATGAGTGCCCGCCCCGGGTAGACGCGTAGCGCGGCCTCGAGCGCAACCGGGTCGGTCGTGTCGATCACCAGGGGAAGGTCGCTCGTGCCCACGCACGCGAGCACCGCCGCGCGCAGTACCGAGGCGGCGTCGACACCGGCCGCGCCCACGTTGACGTCGAGCAGGTCGGCTCCCGCACCCTCTTGCTCGGCGGCGTACGAGCGCACGACGCTCATAGATCCGCCGAGCAGAGACTCTCTGAGCGCCGGCTTGCCGGTCGGGTTGATGCGCTCGCCGATCACGCGAAGCGGCTGGCCCGGACCGATCGCGACCACACGACGGGGACCGGCGAGAAGCGTTCCACGCAGCCCGCGGCCTTCGATCTCGACGGTGTCCTTCTGAGCGACGGCATCGTAGACAGCCCCGGTGAACGCAGGCGACGATCCGCAGCACGATCCCACGGCCGCCACGCCCGCCTCGCGCGCGTCCCAGGCGAACTGCCCCATCTCGTCGGGCGTCCCGGGAAACACCGTGGCGCCGTGTTCGTCGAGTCTGGGCAGCCCGGCGTTGGGCTGGACGATGACGGGCAGCGTGGTCGCACTCACCATCAGACGCGCCAGCGGAAGCATCTGCTCGGGGCCGAGCCCGCAGTTGAGCCCCACGCCGTCGGCGCCCGCCGCCTCCAGGATCACCGCGGCAGTCGCCGGGTCGGTGCCCGACAGGTCCATCCGCCCCGACAGTCCGAAGGTGCAGCTCGCAAAGACCGGCAGGTCGGTGACGCTCTTGGCGGCCAGCACGGCGCAGCGGGCCTCGGCGATGTCGGTCATGGTCTCGATGAAGATGGCGTCGGGGTTCTCGGCCGCCAGAGCAGCAGCCTGCTCTGCGAACGCCGAGAAGACCTCCTCGAACGTCGCAGGGCCCAGAGGCTGCATCACCAGGCCGGTCGGACCCATGTCGGCGAGGATGTGAGGGGCGCCGTGGCTCCGCGCGATCCTGACCGCGGCGCGGTTGAGCTCCTCGACGCGATCGGCAAGTCCGTACTCGGCGAGCTTGGGGCGGCTGCCTCCGAAGGTGTTGGTGATCGTGCAGTCGGACCCGGCGAGCTTGTAGAGGTCGAGAACCTGCCCGACCATCTCGGGCGCGGTGACGTTGAGCAGCTCGGGGCACTCGCCTGCCGACATACCGGCACGCTGCAGCATGGTGCCCATAGCCCCATCGAGCACGAGCGCCTGCCTGCCGAGCCTCATCATGATGTCAGGCATGTCGTCCATTCTTCCCGGCCGCGGGTGCCGGTTCACGCGGCCACCCCGCTCAGTTCGATCAGGCTTTGGAGCTCACGTAGCTCGATGCCATGAGGGCCATCGCTCCCACGCACATCAGTGCGAGCACCGACATCTCCAGAAGCGGCACGATACCGTACGCCGCGACGAACCGCGCCAACTGGCCCGAGGCGAGGGCATACGCGATGATCCCCAGGGCGCCCACGAACAGCACGGCGATGCACGTGCGCAGGTACCGGATGGCGGCGTCCTTGCCTCGTGCCGAGCCCACAGCGTAGATCAGGCCGAGCGACACCGAGACACCCATGACCAAGAGGAATCCCAGCGGCACGAAGGTGAACATCCACATCGTCTGATAGCCGAAGTACACCTCGTGGTCCCCCTTCAGTGCGCCTACGACACGACTAGAGGCACTGCAGGCGCCACAGCGCAGCAGCCACGATGTCGGCGTGGTCGAACGCGAGGGGCCCGGGCAGCTCGTCGGCGAAGAACCAGCGTGCCTCTGCGGCATCGTCGCCCGGGACGACGATGTTCTCCTCGAGACCCATGTCGGCGAGGTACGCAGCCGAGACGGTCCACCCACGCGGGTCCCGGCCGGGGTCTCCGAACGCTCCCACGGGGATCAGCGCGCCCTCCCAGATGAGGCCGGTCTCCTCGGCGAGTTCACGCCGGGCCGCCTCCACGGGGCGTTCGCCCTCGTCGACGAAGCCGCCCGGCAACGCCCAGTAGCCCTCGAACGGATCGGCTCCGCGGCGCACGAGCAGCAGCTTGCGCGCCTGCACGGGGCCGCAGAACACCGCTGCGTCCACGGTCAGCGCCGGCCTCGGATACTCATAGGAATACTCCATGTGGCAAGTGTAGCGGTTCGCGCGCCGGCTCGCCGCCCCTCGGCACGCACTGGTCTAGACTGGATCGTCTGTCCGCGATGCCAGCGAGGGGACCGCTCGTGTCACAGCGCGCCAAAGTGATCTGGTCGATGCTCATCCTCTATGTGGTGTGGGGCACGACCTACCTTGCGATCAAGGTGGGCCTCGACGCGAACCTACCCCCCGCGCTGTTCGCGGGCCTGAGGCTCGTGCCGGCCGCGGCGATCATGTTCGTGCTCGCCCGGGTACGCGGACGCACACTCAGGCTCCACCCGCGAGAACTCCGGATCGTGTCGATCGCGGGCATCTTGCTGCTCGTGGGCGGACAGTACGGCACCTTCGTGGCCGAGCAGTTCGTGCCGTCGGGGATCTCGGCGCTCGTGGTCGCGTTGTTGCCCCTGTGGATCGCGTTGGCCGAGTCGGCCTTTCCTGACATGCAGCGGCCCGGAAGGCTCGGGTGGCTCGGGCTCGTCGTCGGCTTCACGGGTCTGGGCATCCTCCTGTTCCCCCACCTCACCGGCGTCCAGGCAGGCACGCGCGAACTCCTCGGCATCGGCATTCAGATCCTGGCGACGTGGCTGTGGACCGCCGGCTCGATCTACAGCAAGCGGAATCCCGTGCGGGCCGACGGGATGGTGGTGACCGCCTACGAGATGCTCATCGCCGGAGCGGTGACGCTCGCGATCGGGACGCTGCTGGGCGAGTGGAGAGGGTTCGAGATCACCGCCAAGGGCGCGGGAGCACTCGCCTACCTGACGATCTTCGGGAGCTGTATCGCCTTCACCGCGTTCCTCTACGCGCTGGCTCACCTCCCCGCCAGCAAGGTGATGACCTACGCGTACGTGAACCCGGTGATCGCGGTGTTCGCCGGATGGGCAGCGGGCTCCGTGGGGTTGGTTCCGCCGGAGCCGATCGTCATGTCGACGCTCGTTGGAATGGCCGTGATCGTGGCAGGAGTCGCGCTGACCACGGCGGCCCCGACGCTCCCGCCGCGCCGGCCGCCACGATCGGAGCACGACCGGACGCTGGCCGCTGAACCCCTCGTCGAGCCGGAGCCGAGCGAAGTCTGATCCCAACGGCGACGGACAGGCGCGGAGAGGCGCTAGTCCATGCTGCCGATCAACACGAACACCTTGCTCCCCTTGTCGAGCCGGGTCCCGGGTGCGGGGCTCTGCTCGTAGACCCTGCCGATCTTGTCGCTTCTCGGCTGATACATCGGCCGGGCCTCGAATCCCGCGGACTCGATCCTGTCGAGCGCCGCCTTCTCGGAAAGACCCACCAGCCGCGGCACTCTCACGGTGACCACGGGCGGCGGTGTGTACGCTCCGGTCGCCCCCGAACCCGACCCGCTTCCGTCCGAGCCGTCGGCGGCATCACGCCCGGCCGAATCCGTCGCCACCGCGATCGTGACGACCGCGCCCTTGGTCGTGGCGCTTCCTGCAGGAGGGTCCTGCTCAGCGACGGTGCCCAGCTGGGCGAGCACGTCGTCTGACGAGCCGACGTCGACCGAGAAGCCGGCATCGGACAGCACTCGCACAGCCTCGTCTTCGCCCAGTCCCACGACATCGGGAACGGTCAACGTCGCCGCGGGCGGAGTCACCACGACGCCGGCGGTCTGCGAACCGGGCCTCTGCGCGTAGGTCCACAGCAGCCACGCGACCACAAGGAGGGCGGCGAGCAGCACGAGGCCGGGCAGGACCGCCGCGCGACGCCGGCGTTCGGCGTCCTCAGGCTGCACGTCGTCAGGTGTCGAGATGTTGTCTTCGCCGACCATTGGTTGCCCCCGTGAGCGGACGGTGTCTGGGCGCTTCACATAGTCTACCCCGAGTGCGCCCGGTGGTCTTCACCACATCTACACAGCCCGTCCACCCGCAGTGCGCAGTGCGCGAGCATACTCTGACTCGAGGGCTGGGGCTCACGGAACGAAGATCCGACCCCACCGATGAGAACACAGCACTCGCACGTGACTCGACCCGACGACCGAGAGGCGGTGGACGTGATGGGCATCGGCATCGTGATCGCGGTGACTTTCGCAGCCTACCTCGTGTGGACCCTCACTCGCACTGACGTGCAGTTCGCCGGCGTCGCTCCCGCATCACGCTCTCCTCTCGATGAGGCCGAGCGGATCCTCGCCGCCCGCTACGCCCGCGGTGAGATCACCCCCCGGGAGTACCAGCGCATGCTGTTGATACTCCGCAGCTAGTCGAATCCAGGCGTGGTCCCGCGCCATCTCTTCTTCCCTCCTTGGTGTGCGAAACGGCCCGGTTGCCCCCCGGGCCGTTTCGCCGTCCCGGCACGTAACCAAGAGCGCTCCTGTCCTCTCGGGTAGAATCGGGGCGCGGCCATCGCGCGCTCCTCGTCTCGCGAGTCGAGCCTGGCGCCTCCCCCGCGTCGACCTTGGAGAGACTGCCGGTGTCATCAGCTCTGATCAGAGCACTACGGTTCGTGCGCGCCTACTGGATGTGGGCGGTGCTCGGCATCGCCGCCGTGCTGGCATCGACCGCGGCGGACCTGGCCAGCCCGCAGGTGCTGCGGCGCCTGATAGACGTCGGCATCGCCCAGAACCGGCCCGACGTGATCGTGCGGTCCGCGCTGCTGCTCGTGGCGATCGCGATGGCCGGCGGCTTCGCGAGCTTCTTGCAGGGGTACTTCTCGGCACGTGCGAGCCATGGTGCGGCCTTCGATATGCGCAACTCGATCTTCGACAAGCTTCAGCGTCTCTCGTTCTCCTATCATGACCGCGCGCAGACCGGTCAGCTCATCACGCGCGTCACGAGCGACGTCGACCTGGTACGCGAGTTCGTGGGCGGGGGGCTTGTCCAGGCGACTTCGGCGGTCCTGCTGCTGGTGGGTGCGGTCGTGCTGCTGGTGAGGCTCGATCCGCGGCTCTCGATCGTCGCCTTCCTCGTGATCCCGGTGACCGTGGGCGTGCTCCTGCTGTTCGTGCGCAAGCTCGGACCGATGTTCCGGCAGTTCCAGATGCGGCTGGCGGATCTGAACACCGTGCTGCAGGAGAACGTGGCCGGGGTGCGCGTGGTGAGGGCGTTCGCGCGTGAACCGTACGAGATCGCGCGCTACGACCAGGCGAATCGGGCCCTGCTCGACCAAGGGCTCGAGGTGCGCCGGATCGTGTCGAACGCGTTTCCCCTCCTGTTCTCGATCGGCACGATCGGAGTCGGACTCGTCACGTGGGCGGGCGGCGCGCAGATCGTCCGAGGGACTCTGAGCGTCGGCGAGCTCGTGGCATTCACGTCGTACCTGTTCTTGCTGCTGCAGCCGCTGTTCGTGCTGGGTTTCGGCGCCCAGCAGATCGCCCGCTCCAGCGCCAGCGCGGAGCGCCTCTTCGAGATCCTCGACGCACCCGAAGACGTCATCGAGAAGAGCGACGCGATCGCGCTCGACCGCCTCACCGGCGCTGTCGAGTTCCGCGACGTCCACCTGCGCTACCCGGGTGCGGCGTCGGAGACGCTCGCGGGGATCGACCTGGTCATACCCGCCGACACCAACGTGGCCGTGGTGGGAGCGACCGGATCAGGCAAGACGACGCTCGTCAATCTCGTTCCACGGTTCTACGACGCGACACAGGGAGCCGTCCTTGTCGACGGCCACGATGTCCGCGACGTGACACTACCTTCCCTGCGCGGCCAGATCGGCTTCGTGATGCAGGACTCCGTGCTGTTCTCGGGTTCGGTGCGGGAGAACATCGCCTACGGCCGGCCGGACGTGGACGATGAAGCCGTCGAGGCCGCCGCACGCGCAGCGCAGGCCCACGAGTTCATCACCGAGCTGCCCGACGGCTACCACACGCTCGTGGGCGAGCGGGGGGTCAAGCTGTCCGGCGGGCAGCGCCAGCGCATCGCCATCGCTCGAGCGCTGCTGATCGAGCCCCGAATACTCGTCATGGACGACTCGACCTCATCGGTGGACTCGCAGACCGAGGCCGCGATACGCGAGCGACTCGACTCGCTGATGACGGGACGCACGAGCTTCGTCGTGGCACAGCGCCTGTCGACGGCACGCAAGGCGGACCTGGTGCTCGTGCTCGACAGCGGGCGGCTCGTCGACTCGGGCACCCATGCGGAGCTGCTCGAACGCTCGTGCCTCTACGCAGAGATCGCCGCCAGCCAACTCGTGGGCGACGAGTCCATCGTCGTTCCCGACTCGTGCAGCCTCGATCTCTCACAGAGCGTGGATGCTGCCGAGACGACTCCAGCCGAGCCTCAGCCGGGAGGTGAGCGCTGATGGCCGGACCCGGCTCCCCGTCGCTCAAGTCGCTCGCCCGCGAGGACAAGCCGGCGTCGACTCGCGCGGTCGCCGCGAGACTCCTGGGCTATCTGCTGCCCCACCGCCGCGACGTCGTCATCGGCGTGGCATGGCTCGTAGCATCCTCGGCGGCGGTCGCCGCGACCCCCGCCCTGACCGGACGCCTCATCGACACCGCCGTCGCGGCTGCGGGCAGTGGCGCCACCGACGTACTCACGGTTCCGGCCCTTCTGCTCGTAGGGGCCACGCTCGTGGGCTGGTTCGCCCAGCGGATGCAGATCCTGGCGCTCGGTACCGCCGGGCAGATGGCTCTCTATGAGGTGCGCTCGGAGGTCTTCGCGAAGATCTCCGAGCTCGACGTGGGCTACTTCGAGGCCGTCGAGTCGGGCGACCTCATGAGCCGTTTGATCAACGACATCGAACAGATCAACTCGTTCCTCTCGCAAGGCTTCCGGCGCCTTCTCTCCTCGACGCTCAGCCTCGTAGCCACCCTCGCGTTCATGCTGTGGGTCGACTGGCAGCTCGCACTCGCGACACTGCTCGTCGTGCCGGTCATGCTCGGGGTGACCCGCATGTTCGGCGCGATCGCGCGCAGGGCGTTTCGCAAGCGTCAGGAGGCGATCGGCGAGGTCTCGGCGACGCTTGCCGAGGAGCTCGGCGGCATCAAGGTCGCACAGGCGTTCAATCGCACCGACCGCAACCGGACCGAGTTCGCGAATCGCAATGCCACGAACCGCGACGCGAACATCGGGGCGGCGACGGTCTCCTCGGCGTTCTCGCCGGTGCTCGCGGTCATCTCGACAGGCGCCACAGCGCTCGTCGCCGCGCTGGGAGGCTGGAGCGCGGCTCAGGGGCTGATCACCATCGGGGTGGTGGTCGCATTCCTCAACTACGCGCGGCAGTTCTTCAACGCGATCACGCAGCTCTCGTCGCTGTACTCGGAGACGCAGTCGGCGTTGGCGGGTGGCGAGCGGGTGTTCCAGTTGCTCGACACCGAGTCGCTCGTCGCGGAGCCGTCCAGCCCGGTCTCGTTGGATCGGGTCGCCGGTCGTATCACCTACCGCGATGTGCGCTTCGCCTACCGGACCGGACCCGAGATCCTGCACGGGGTCGAGCTGGAGGTCGCCGCCGGCGAGACGCTCGCGATCGTGGGATCGACCGGTGCGGGCAAGTCCACGCTCGTGAACCTGGCGCCCCGCTTCTACGATCCCACGAGCGGCGTCGTCGAACTCGACGGCCACGACGTGCGCTCTCTGTCCCTCGCGTCGCTGCGCGGAACCTTCGGCATCGTCTTGCAGGAGCCGTTCCTGTTCGCCGGAACGGTGGCGCAGAACATCCGCTACGGCCACCTGGACGCCACCGATGCCGACGTGCGTCGCGCCGCGGACACCGCGGGAGCCACTCCCTTCATCGAACAGCTCGCCGAGGGATTCGACACTCCGGTGGGAGAGCGCGGGGCGGCACTGTCCACCGGCCAGCGCCAGCTGATCGCCTTCGCGCGCGCCATCGTGGGCGAGCCCGCTGTCCTCATCCTCGACGAGGCGACCTCGTCGGTCGACACGCGAACCGAGATGCTGATCCAAGAGGGGTTGCGCCGGATCCTCACCGGGCGAACGGCGCTCATCATCGCCCACAGGCTGTCCACCGTCCGCGACGCCGACCGCATCATCGTGGTCGAAGACGGACGCATCGCCGAGCAGGGCGGGTACCGCGAACTGCTGGCCGCCGGGGGTGCGTTCACCGCCCTCCACACCGCGCAGTTCGGGGACTAGCCGGCCCTCTCGGCACCTCATGCCGCGCGCGATCGGTCGATGATGACCTGTCCCCTATCGGTGCGGGTCATCGTTCATCACATTCCGCCATTGAGTCTAGCTTCACTGTTCACGCATAGGCCATGAACAGGGGCTATTCTGCGTTCCTCAACCTATGGTCAAGCCTTGCGTACTATATATGTTTCGTCTAGTATATGTTTTGACATCTATCACTCACGAAGGCGGAGATGCGTGTCTCTCGACCATGCGATTCTCGGATTCCTGGGTGAGCACCCGCGATCGGGCTACGACCTGAAGACGCGCTGCTTCGACACCGAGGTCGGCGCTTTCTGGACGGCCGATCAGGCCCAGGTCTACCGGACCCTGGAGCGACTTCAGCGCTCCAAGTTCGTCTCGGTGACGCGGCGCCGGCAGTCGGGCAAGCCGGACCGCAAGATCTACGAGATCACCTACGCCGGCCGCGAGGAACTGGCGGCCTGGCTCGCCTCGGCGGCGCCCCTCCCCGCCTTTCGGGACGCGTTCTTCTTGCAGCTGTACTTCGGCGCCTCACTCGAAGACGACGCGCTGCTCGAGCTGCTGAACGTACGCAGGGACGCTCACCAGACGCGCCTGGGTTCGCTGCGGGCGGACTCAGCGAAGCTCGCGGCCGATCACTCGCTGTCGCCCCGCACGATGACGCTGCGCCAGACCGCCTACGACGGCGCGATCGCGCGTGAACGGGCGGCCGTCGACTGGCTCGACGACTGCATCGAAGCGGTCACGCAGGGGGCGCTGCCGGGATCGGCGGCCGAAGGAGTCGGACAGAGGCACTTGTTTGGTTCGTGAGCCGGCGTACTATGGAGCTGGCCTGACGAGAGGGGTTGGGCGTGAGGATCATCGCCATCGACGCGAGCAGAGGCCGCGGCGTGGTGAGTCGGTCCGTCGAGTTGGCGTCGCGGTCTGCAGAAGAGGCCGGCGCCACCGTCGAACGGGTCAGGCTCGCCGATATCGATGTCCGCTACTGCACCGGCTGCAAGATGTGTCGCTTCACCGGCGCGTGCAAGATCGACGACGACCTGCCGTCACTCGCCGAGAAGATCGCAGCCAGTGACGGAGTCATCTTCGGGGTCCCCTCTTACTTCCGCAAAGCGGACCGGCCGCTGCAGGCTGTGCTCGACCGGCTGGCGGGGTACTTCTCGAAGAGCGGCCAGCTCAGACTGCCGGGCTTCTCGGACAGGGACGTGCCCCTGGTGCCCGAGGCGCGAGCCGCCCGCCGAGCGGTGATCATAACGGCGACAGACGCCCCCGAGCCCATCGCAACCTTCTTCGGCTACAACACCGGTCCCATCCGAGAGCTCAGACGTTCGCTGGGTTCGGGCGGGATCCGAACCGTCGGATCGCTTGCGGTCGCAGGCACGTGGACCAAGTCGCGCCCCGACCTCGATGAGTGGGAGTGTGACAAGGCCCAGTCGCTGGGACGGGTGCTCGCCGGGAAGATATAGGCGTGGACGAACCCCCGATCACGCCCCCGACGGAGCACGCACCCTCCGCTGAGCATGCCGCCGACCCTCCTCGACGGCGGCGATGGCTGCGGCGTATCGGTGTGGCCTTGGCGGCCCTCGTCGCCCTCGTCGTCGTCGTGCCGCTCGTCTGGCCGATCCCGAAGCTCGAGGGCGTGGTCGAACCCGAACGCCTCGCAGGTGCCGGCAGTGGCTTCGTGACCGTCGACGGCGTGAGAGTCCACTACGAGACCGCGGGTTCCGAGATGGCGCCCGTGACCGTCATCTTGCTGCACGGCTTCGGCGCAAGCACCTTCTCCTGGCGCGACCAGCTGCCGCTGCTTGGAGATCGGGCCCGCGTGATCGCATTCGACCGGCCCGCGTTCGGCCTCACGGAGCGCCCGCTTCCCGGCCAGTGGAGCGGTCAGAGTCCGTACAGCCCTCAAGCCAACGTCACCCAGCTCATCGGACTGATGGACGAGCTCGGGGTCGAGAAGGCCGTGATCGTCGCGCATTCGGCCGGTGCGGTGGTCGCGGTGAACGCGGCGGCCGAGTATCCCGATCGCATCCAGGCGCTCGTGCTCGAGGCCCCCGCGATCTACGAAGCCCGGGCCACGCCCGGACTCGCCGGGGCGCTCCTCAGAACGCCGCAGGCCCGCAGAATCGGACCCCTGCTCGTGCGGCGCATCGCGTCAGGCGGCTCTGACGACTTCATCCGCTCCGCCTACTACGACGAGGCATTCGCGACCGCTGAGGTCCTGGCCGGATACCGCCTTCCGCTCAAAGCGAAGGACTGGGACAAGGGACTGTGGGAGCTCATAGCCGCCCCACGAACGTCCTCGGCCGAAGATGCCCTGAAACGGGTGAAGGCGCCCACCATGGTGATAGCGGGACGCGAGGACACGTTCGTGCCCTTCGAGAACAGCGAGCGTGTCGCCAGTGCGATCGCGAGCGCGACGATCGTGGGTTTCGATCGGACGGGGCACCTGCCGCACGAGGAGCTTCCCGAGCAGTTCGCCAACGAGGTCTACCGCTTCCTCGATGCGCTGCCTGACACCGGGTGCGACAGTTGACAGTGAGCGCGCCGCGCGTGACGCGGCTGCGCTAACCGAGCAGCAGAGTCATGACCTCTCGCCCCGGATCGACGACACACCCCGTGCCCGCGGCGGCACCTTCCCCGTAGGATCGCGCGCCGTTGTGGTCGATGCCCGGGCCCCAGAGAACGAACGGGACCGGCTCTCCCACGTGGGTCTTGAGCACTGTCGGTGTGGGATGATCGGGCATGGCGAGGATGCGCATCTCCTCGGTGCAGGACCGCACCCGGGACACGACCTCACGATCGATCGCCTCGATCGCGGCGACCTTTCCCTCGATCGACCCCGCGTGCCCCTCCTCGTCGGGTGACTCGACATGGATGACCACGAGGTCGTGGTCGGAGAGGGCCGCGAGCGCGCCATCTGCCTGAGCGGCATAGTCTGTGTCAGCGCCGTCGGTGACTCCGTCGATATCGAGCCGATCGATGCCCGCCAGGACCGCGAGGCCGTTCAGCAGATCGACACCGCTGGTCATCGCCGCACTGACACCGCGCATCTCCCGGAACGAACGCAGACCCAACGGGCGAACCCCCGGCCAGAACGGCCACACATCGGTGACGGGCATGTTGCCTTCCGCCGCGCGACACTGGTTCACGCCGTTGTTCACCAAGACGGTCTTGGCGCGCTGCATGTACTCGAGCAAGAGCTCGGCGCCGGGCCCTGTGGGTAGCTGGCCGGCGATGGGCTTGTCGGAGATGTCATGAGGCGGTGTGTACGATGCTTCGACGAGCTCCGGGTGGCCCGTGACCACGAGGATGTGGCGGTAGGCGACTCCCGGATACAGCTTGAACGTCTCGTCGTCGAGTGCCGAGGAGACCGCGCTCATGATCGCGCGCGATTCGGTAGTGGAGATGTGGCCCGCAGCGTAGCTCGTCATCACGTCATCGAGGATCGTGACGGTGTTGAGCCGCAGCGCGACCTCATCATCGGCGAGCTCGATACCCATGCTCGCCGCCTCGATCGCGCCGCGGCCCACGTAGTCGGCGACCGGGTCGTAGCCGAGGATCGACATGCACGCCGCCGACGAAGAGGGCTCGCTGCCCTCAGGGACCGTTTGAGCGAGGCCCACCGTGCCCGTTCGCGCGAGTGCATCGAGATGCGGCGTCGACGCCGCTTCGAGCGTGGTCTTGCCACCAAGCTCGCTCACGGGCCAACCGGCCGCTCCGTCCAGGACAACCACGACGTACTTCATCGCGCTCCTTAGGGTATCTCCACTGCAATAGAGCGTACCAGCCCTGCCAAGGAGACCGCCATGCCCCCCAGCGATGACACCCTGCCGATCCTTCGCGGACCGCGCGTCACCCTGCGCCCGCCGCGCGAGGGCGAGCATCCCGCGCTCGCCGCGCTCATCGCCGCAGATCCCCAGACGGGACCGCGATGGAGCACCGACGCCGAGACGCTCATGCGCTGGTTCACCGAGGACGGGATGGAGCTCCTGGTCGCAGAGGTCGACGGGCGCATCGCCGGCGTGCTCGACTTCGAGGAGGCCCGGGATCCGGAGTACCGCTCTGCGGGCATGGACATCGGGATGCTGTCGGGCTTCACCGACAGGGGACTGGGAACCGAGGCCCTCAGACTGCTCGCGACGTACCTCATCGACGAGCGCGGTCACCACCGGCTGACGATCGACCCCGCCGCCGACAATGCGCGGGCCATACGCGCCTACGAGAAGCTCGGATTCAAGCCCATCGGTGTCGCTCGCAAGTACGAGCGCCTCGACGACGGTGAGTGGCACGACGGCCTGTTGATGGACCTTCTGGCCGAGGAGTTCGTGCGGCTTCAGGACTGAGCTCGCCTGGTGTGGCACAGATGGTGCAGTAAGAACGTCCATGAACGACCCACTGACCCCCGACAGGTATCGGGGTATGCTGATAAGACCGTGCCGTCCTCCCGTGGCGTGCACGTCGACGAACCCCTTGGAAGGTCGGCAGTGAGAGCTTCGCGAGTTGCGGTGACGATGGCGGTGGCAGCCCTGCTGTTCGCCATTCCTTCGACCGCCCACGCGCTCTCGTGGACCCAGGGAGGGACCGCACCCTTCACCGGTGCACAGGAGAACCTGCAGCTGCTCAGCTCCGACGGCAAGAACCGCCTGGTGCTGCCGATGAAGGCCACGGGCTCCCCACTCCTCGCTGCCGGGTCCGGATACAAGCCGTCGTCGCTCGACCCGTTCACCGACGGTGGCCTGCTCATCACCGACACCGCCGGAAGGCAGGTGGTCCTCTTCGACTCCACGGGTAGCATCACGTGGACCTACTCGGCTGCCGACGACCCGGATATCGTCGAGCCCGTCTTCGCGCAGCGCACGAGCGCGGGCACCTTCCTCGTGGTCGACCGCGACGCGGGCAAGATCATCGAGCTCGACGCGAACAAACAGGTCGTGTGGAGCGGTGACGGATTCGCCGAACCGCACTCCGCGGAACTCATCGGCACCGACAGGTTGCTCGTGGCCGAAGCGGGATTGAACCGGGTCATCGAGGTCAAGCAGCTCGGCACCGACGCATCGACGTGGGACTGGTCGTGGGACGAGACGGTCTACGGGGCGAAGGGTGTCTCGGGAACCGGCGCGAACCGGCTCGGTGTACCCCACGAGCGCGCAGCGGCTCGCGAACGGCAACACCCTGATCACCGACATGGACGCGCATCGGGTGATCGAGGTCTCTCCCTCACGAGACATCAAGTGGCGCTACGGAACCGACGGCACGGGCGGGTCGAGCATCACTCAGCTCAAGTACCCGCGCAGCGCGTGGAAGAGCGCGAACGGCAAGACCACGCTGATCGCCGACACGGACAACCAGCGCGTGCTCAAGATCACCGCGTCGGGAGTGCAGGTCGTGGGCGACACGTTCCGTGAGCCTCTTCACGCTCGCCTCTTGAAGGACGGTCGCGTGGCCGTCGCCGATGCGAGCACGCGCGACGGCTCGCTGCCCGCGTTCGGCTACTCGACGGCCACCGGCATCTACAAGACCGGCGCGGTGAACCTGAATGCCCCGGGCTACCGCAAGTGGGTCTCGAAGATCAGCGTATCGGCCGATGTGCCCAGCGGCACGACGGCGACCCTGTACTACTCGTTCGACGGTGCGAAGAAGTACACCAAGGCCAAGGGTCTGAGCGTCAGCTTCTCGGGCAAAGGCCGCAAGTGCACCTATCTCCACGTACAGGTCCGACTCAAGAGCACCAACGGAACAGCGACCCCGGCGCTCAAGACCCTCACCATCAAGTACGAACTCGTGCCGCTCGCAGGCACCGGAACCGGAACCGGCACGTACTCAGGAACCGGCCTCTACCCCTACCCCGGCACAGGGACCGGCACGGGCGGCACCGTCGGCGGCTTGCCCCTGGCCAGTCAACCCACGACGACGCCGGCAACCAAGTCCGGAGGAGCCGCGACCGCACTTCCCAGCGGTACGGCCGTCGAGATCCAGGGTGTCAACACCGTGTACTCGGGCTTCGTGATGGACAGCGTGAGCTCCGAGATGCCGGGCGAAGGCGTCTCGGTGAACAAGGCGGCGCTGTCGATCGATCCGACCTTCGCAGTCGCGACTGGAGTACTCTTGGGCACGTTCTACGCGCTGGGGTTCGCCGGACCGCAGCTTTCGCAGGCAGCATCAGGCGCGTGGGGCGCCTTACGCGGTATGACATTCGGGAGGATGCATGGGTGAGTTTCTTGACAAGGTAGGCGGCTTCCTGGCTGAGCCGCAGGCGATCATCCAAGTGGTCGCGACGATGCTGCTCTACCCGGTCCTGTTCGCCGAGATCGGCGCCTTGCTGTGGATCTTCTACCAGGTGGGTGCCTACACGCTCGAGTCGTGGCGCCGCCGCAAGGCGCGCAAGGAGCTCGACGTCGAGGTGCTGTGCAACGACCTGGCCGCCGCACCGGATGCCGTTGCGGCCGCAGGGCTGCTCAGCAAGCTCGCCTACAGCCCCGTGACCGAGCCCGCCGTCACCGAACTCGCGACTCAGGGGCTCACGCGGCTGCGTGCCGTGAAGGTCCTCACCGACGCCGAGCAGTTCGCCACGCGGCGGCTCGACCGCACCCGCATCTTCGTCCGCATCGGCCCGATCCTTGGTCTGATGGGCACCTTGATCCCGATCAGCCCGGCGCTCGTCGCGCTCGCCAAGGGAGACATCGACACGCTCTCGGCCAATCTCGTCGTAGCGTTCTCGACGACGGTCGTCGGTCTGCTCATCGGAGCCATCGCTTACCTCATCTCTCTGGGCCGCGAGCGCAACTACACGCAAGACCTCACCGACCTCGAGTACGTGCTCGAACGGGCGGGGGTGTAGCACCGTGCTGGGCGGCGGCGGCGGATCCTCTCGGCGGTTTCTGGGCGCAGGGCCCAAACCGCCGCTGATGCGCTCGCAGCGCGCGCTGGCAGACACGCACGAAGACCCGATGGCGAGCATGGGAAACCTGTTCGACGTCGCTATCCTGATCGGCATCGGGTTCATGGTGGTCGCCCTCAGCGGCTTCGGCCTGAAGGAGATTCTCTCCGACGAACAGGTCACCATCGTGAAGAACCCCGGCACACCACAGATGGAGATCATCACGAAGCAGGGCGCCAAGATCGAGCGGCTCAAGTCGACCGACGAGCAGGCCCAAGGCCCCGGGGCAGCCGTGGGCACCGTGTACCGTCTGCGCGACGGCAGGATGGTTTGGGTCCCCGGCAACGAGGCGCCGGCCGGCAGCATTGAAGGCGCCGTGCCTCAAGAGGTACCCGGGACCGTTCCCGAGCCCCTGCCGCAAGACGGCACGCTCGACAGCGAATCGCTGATGGAGCCCTCGGAATCCACGGTCACGACGCTGCCGTAGCCTCGAGAAGTCCCACGCTCTCTCAGAAAGGGCGCCTCAGGGCGTCCTTTCTTCGTCGCAGGCATGCGCACCCGGTTTGCCATGGGGCCCGGTTCGCGCATAGACTGAGCATCTCCTTAGGGTGGCGACCGGCATCCCCCCAACGCGAAGGCGGCCACGGCATGGACGGGCTCCTCAACATCGATCGACCCGAAGCGCTCCAGGCCCTTTCCGACCCGAACCGCCTGCAGATACTTCGGCGCCTGATGGCCGACAAGGAGACCATCTCCTCACTCGGGGCGTCGATCGGCAAGCACCCCGCTTGGGTGCGTCACCATGTGAAGTCCCTCGAAGCTGCGGGTCTGGTCGCACTCGTCGAACAGAGAACCACGCGCAACTACACCGAGAAGTTCTATCGAGCCTGCGCTCCGGCGCTCACGGTCAACATGCTGCTCAGGCCGTTGGCACCCGGGCGCGATCCGCTGGTCGTGCTCGCCAGCAGCGACTTCGCAGTCGATCTCCTCGCCCATGAGGCCGCCGAGGACTCCGGTATGGTCACCGGTGTCGCAGGCAGCCTGGACTGCCTGATAGCCGTACGCCAAGGTCTCGCGGACGTCGCGGGGTGCCACCTGCTCGACGTCGACACCGGCCAGTACAACCTTCCATACGCACGCCACATGTTTCCCGACCGAGACGTCGCGGTGGTCACTCTCGCTCATCGGGAGCAGGGCCTGATCGTTGCCCACGGCAACCCGTTGCGTCTTCAAAGCCCCGATGACGTCGCCGAGAAGGGCGCTCGCTTCGTGAACCGCAACCGTGGCTCGGGAACACGGCTGTGGATCGACCGGTATCTCTCGATGGCCCGCATCGATACCCACGCGATCAAGGGGTTCGACGTGGAGGTCCCGACGCACTCCGAGGCGGCCGCCCGAGTGGTCGCCGGGTATGCGGATGCCGCCATCGGGATTCGCGCTGCCGCCGAACAGGCAGGTCTCGGCTTCGTCCCGCTATTCAGCGAGCGCTACGACCTGCTCATGTCCGCAGAGGTCTACGAGACGGCGAAGGTGACCCGCATGCTCGACCGGCTGCACGAGCGGTCGTTCAGGCGGGCGGTCGCCGGCATCAGCGGCTACGACTCGCACTCCACGGGAGAAGAGTATCGCGTCGCGGTGTAGTGGAGTTCGAGGGAACAAGCCAGATACACTCGGGATTCCTGATGGAATCGGTCGGCGTCGAGGGCATGCCAGGTCAGGGCAGTGCGCTCAACGCGGCCGCACGACAGATCGATCCTGCGGGTGCTGTCGCCGTGGGGATGTTGCTCGGCACGTTCTACCTGATGGGATTCGCCGACCCGCAGTTCGCGCGCGCTGCCGCCGGATTCGGCCAGGGCAACAGGCACGGTCCCGTCCAGAGCAGGGCATAGTCCGCCAAGACATCGAGAAGGCACCGATGCACATCCTGATATCGATAGACGACACAGACGACCTCGAGAGTCGCGGCACAGGCGAGATCGCTGAGCTGCTGGCCGCAGGTCTCACCGAGCAAGACCTCGGCACGTGCGGGCGGGTCACGCGCCATCAGCTGCTTGTCGACCCCGCGATCGCCTACACATCCCACAACAGTGCGATGTGCTTCACGGCACAGATCGCCGACACCGACCTCGACCGAGTCATCGAGTGGGCTGGCGAGACGCTCGGGGCCGAAAGCGTCGACGCGGCGGATCCCGGCCTGTGCGTCGCCGCCCTCCCGCAACTCGAGAGTCCGGAGCGCCTGATCGCTTACGGGCGCAGCGCAAAGGAGCGCATCTTCACCAAAGACGACGCCTACTCCCTTGCTCGCACCCTCGGTGTGCATCTCTCAGAGCACGGCGGGACGGGTATCGGCGTGATCGGCGCGCTCGCCGGAGCCGGCCTGCGTCTGAGCGGCGATGACGGGCGCTTCAAGGGCAAGTTCCGCATCCCTGGCGACGATGGTGTAGCCGTGGTGTCGGACATCAAGACGCATGGCGTCGACGGCGTCCGTACGGTCGCGGGTCGCGTCCTGGACGACGCCGAGCCGGTGTTCGTCGGCGATGAGTGCAAGCTGGTGCTGCTCGATCATGCCGCGATCCTCCTCGTCGAACCCGCCGAGGAGAACGCCCCGGCCGCGTGGCGTGTCATGCATCGCAAAGCACTGAGGGCATACTGACGTGGCCGGGCTCATGGACACCGCAACGGGCACCGTGTTCCTCGGTGATGTCGAGGACCCGGAGGCGATTCGCATCTCCTCACTTATCGCGGCGGACTGCACGGGCTTCTCGGCCGACGATGACGACGAGTGCTACATCGGCGAAGGACGCAGCTGCTTCGACTGCCGCGCGCGTCGCTGGGTCCCGGGCGGCTTCACGTGCATGCGCGGGCTTCTCGGTAGCTGAGAGCGCGCGTCATCGGCCCGCTCGGGTAGAATCGAGCCATTCGCGCCACCAGCCGAGGAAAGCGACGTATGAAGATCACCACCGTGTACCGAGACACCCGCGGGCTCGACCACTCGCGCCCCGCGTTCACCGACGTGCTGGTGAAGGGGATCGCGCCGGGCGGAGGTCTCTACGTCCCCGAGGCGCTCCCCCGCCTCTCTCTCGAGGAGATACTGCCCTTCTCAGCGATGCCGTACTGGCGCAGGGCGGCCGCGATCTTCTCGCGCTTCCGGGTCGATCTTCCCGCCGAGCGCGTCGACATGCTCATGCAGCGTGCCTACGGCGACCAGTGGGACGACGAACGCATCGCGCCGGTCGAGGAAGTCGTCGCGGGGATGCACGTGCTCGAGCTGTGGCACGGTCCCACGAGCGCGTTCAAGGACATGGCGCTGCAGTGCATGCCGCTGTTCTTCTCGGAGGCCGTCGCGCGCAAGCAGGAGCGAGGCGAACTCACCGACGACTTCCTGGTGCTCGTGGCCACGAGCGGCGACACGGGCAAGGCCGCGCTCGAGGGCTTCGCCGACCGGGCGCACACGAGCGTCGTGGTCTTCTACCCTGCCGACGGGGTGAGCGACATCCAGCGCAAACAGATGGTGACGCAGCGCGGCGCCAATGTCGGCGTGTTCGGCGTCAGGGGCAACTTCGACGACTGCCAGTCGGCGGTGAAGGACGCGTTCGCGGACGAGGCGTTCAACGAGTGGTTGCACGCCGAGAAGGGCCTCCGCCTGTCGAGCGCGAACTCGATCAACTGGGGGCGGCTGCTCCCGCAGATCGTCTACTACGTGAGCGCATATGCCGACATGGTCGCGAGCGGCGGCGTCAAGGCCGGCGCGCCGATGGACGTGTGTGTGCCCACAGGCAACTTCGGCAACATCCTGGGCGCCTACTACGCCAAGCTGATGGGCGTGCCTATCGAGCGGCTGATCTGCGCCAGCAACGAGAACAACGTGCTCGCCGACTTCATCGCCACGGGCCGCTACGACATCTCCGGGCGCGGCTTCGTCACCACGCCGTCGCCATCGATGGACATCCTGATCTCGAGCAACCTGGAGCGGCTCCTGTACCACCTCGCCGGACCCGAGCGGGTGCGCGAGTGGATGGCTGAACTGGCCGAGAAGCGGAGCTTCCACGTCGATCCCGAGACGTTCAAGGCGGTTCGCGCGCACCTCGTGGGCGACTTCGTGACCAACGAGGAGTCCCTCGCCACGGTCAAGCGCGTCTGGGACGAGGCGGGCTACCTCATGGACCCGCACACGGCGGTCGCGTGGGAGGTCGCCGAGCGCACCCGTGCCGAGAATCCGGTGCTCGTCGTCTCGACCGCTCACTGGGCCAAGTTCGGCGGTGACGTCCTCAAGGCGCTTCAGGGCGTCCCCTACACCGACGACCTGCCCTCCGCTTACGACGGGCTCTCGGGAGTCCAACTGCTCGCCACGGTGCAGGAGATCGCGGTCGACGGCGCATGCGTACCGCGCGGACTCGCGGAGCTCGACGATGCCGAGGTGCGTTTCGGCCAGGTGGTTGATTCGGGTCGCGACGGTGTCGAGAGTATCGTCAGGGAGTGGCTGGGGTAGCCGCACGGCGCTCGTGGCCCGCAGCGCGGGTCCCAAGGCGCTACACTGGACACCCTTTCAGCGCCGGCCGCGAGAGGCCCCATGGCCCAAGACGCACGTGAGACCCTACAGCGCTTCGTGGACTCGCTGTTCAGGGACGAGAAGAACGTGACCCGCCTCGACGCTCTGATACGCGCCGAGGCGCTCGACGTTCCCGACGACCTCGTGGGAATCGTGAACCTCTTGCCACCGGGCAGCTACACGCGGCAGCGCCTGTGCAACCAGCTCAACTCTTCGCTCAAGGGTCACGGATGGAACGGACTCTACGGCACCGTCGAGTGACCGGAGCCCCGCGAGCACCCGCCGTCTCCAGCCGGCGTCACACACTCGCCGGCGGCCGCACCGCCGTGACGAGGCTGTGCCACGGAAGCGCGTCGTCGTGGCTGACGATCTCCGAGAACCCCGCCCGTCCGAGGAACCCCTCGAGCTGCTCGGCTGTCGCACGGATCGCCATCGGCGGACCCTTGGGCGTCTCGGTGGCGGCCCAGTCCACCACCAGGATCTGGCCGCCGGGTATGAGAAGCCGCCACGCTTCCGAGTAGATCGAAGCGGGGTCGGCAAGCTCGTGATGGAGGTTCAGCATCATCACAAGATCGGCGGACGCATCCGGGAGGGGAACTGCGGTCTCCTCGCTCATGACGGGGATGATGCGTCCCTGCGCGACACCTTCTCGGTGCTCACGCATCCAGTCGAGCATGTCGGCTTCGACGTCCGCGGCATACACGGTCGCCTGTGGCGCGAACTCGGCGAAGCGCTCGGAGAACAGCCCCGTTCCGGCACCGATCTCGACGATCGACTGTGGTTGCGGCGAGCCGAGCGACTCCCACATCACCTCGGGGCGCATCGTTTCAAAACGGCCTACGTCGTCGAGACGGGCGATCTTGGTCAGGTCGAACTTCTGGTGAGCCACGACATCCTCCTCTGAGCATGCGCCGGCAGGGGCCTTTCTAAAGGATCGCCGCTCAGAGTCGCAGACTGAGCAGCTCCAGGTCGATCCAGCGATCGAACTTGCGACCCACCTGCCTGAGCGTCCCTACGCGCTCGAATCCCGCACGCTCGGTCATCCGCAGACTGGCGGTGTTCTCTGCGACGATCTGGCTGAGCAGCACATGGTGCCCTATCTCGCGCGCAGCGTCCACGAGTGCGGCGAGCAGTGCAGGGCCGATACCCTCGCCGGTCCGCTCGGGTGCCACGTACACCGCGACCTCGGCGGTGTGCAGCCACGCCGGTCGCTCGCGGTAGGGCGACAGCGCGCCCCAGCCCACGACCGCATCGTCGTTCTCGGCCACGAAGACAGGATGGGCGTCACGGTGCTCGGTGAGCCACGCGATGCGCTCGCCCACCGACTTGCACTCAGTGTCGAACGTCGCGGTCGACGTCGCGATGTAGTGGTTGTAGATGTCCGCGATCGCGCGGGCATCGCCCAAAGTCGCTCGGCGTATTGTGGTCTCGGCCACCACGGGCTCCGTTCATCGATCGCTGGTTCACAGAATCGTCACAAGACAGGGCTCCATCATACGGGGAGCGGGCGATTTCTGGCATAGCCGTTGCTCCCCTACCGACAAGAGCGTGGCGACCCGCCTACCCCTCCCCCTCGGGCGGGAATACGCCCCTCACATAACGACAGGACGCGCCTACCCCCCCTCAGGCGCGTCCTGGCTTTTTCGGGCGAAGTTTCACGTCACCAGACGCGCTACCCGAAGCGACCGGTGATGTACGCCTCGGTACGCTTATCGGAGGGATTCGTGAACATCGTCTTGGTCTCTCCGACCTCGATCAGCGTCGCCGGACGCTCCATCGACTCGCGCAGCATGAACGCGGTCTGGTCGCTGATGCGCGCCGCCTGCTGCATGTTGTGTGTGACGATCACGATCGTGACCGAGTCCTTGAGCTCAGCGATCGTGTCCTCGATCTGCTGGGTCGATATGGGGTCGAGCGCGCTCGCCGGCTCGTCCATCAGCAGCACCTCCGGCGTGGTCGCCAGTGCGCGAGCGATACAGAGCCGCTGCTGCTGACCACCGGACAGCTCGAAGGCATGCTTCTTCAGCGAGTCCTTGACCTCTTTCCACAGTGCTGCGCGCTTGAGCGAGTCCTCGACCAGCGCGTCGAGCTCGGCACGCTTGCGGATGCCGTGGGTCCGCGGTCCGTAACAGACGTTGTCGTAGATCGACATCGGGAACGGGTTGGGCTTCTGGAAGACCTGCCCCACCCGCATGCGAAGCTCGACGGGATCGACGGTACGGTCGTTGACGTTCACGCCGTCGAGCAGGATCCGGCCCCCCACCGTCACATTGCCCAGCTCGTCGTTCATGCGGTTGAGGCAGCGCAGCAGCGTCGACTTACCGCACCCGGACGGGCCGATGAGCGCGGTGACCGCTTGCGGCGCGATCTGCATGCTGACGCCGGCGACCGCCATCTCGGAACCATACGTGACCGACACGTCTTCGAGCTCGAACGCACCAGTGACCGTTACGGGGGCTGCTACCATCTGATCTTGCTCCTTTGCCGAGAACGCCACGTGGCAGCGGCGACGTTGATGATGCTCACTCCGGCGACCAGCACCAGTGCGGTACCCCACACGATGTCCGGTGCGGGCTTCACCGCCTGCGTGGCCATGATGTAGAGGTGGTACGGAAGCGCCATGGTCTCGTCGAGCACCGAATTCGGAACCGGAGCGTAGAACGCCACCGCGGTCACGAGGATCGGCGCCGTCTCACCGGCCGCGCGCGAAAGGCCGAGGATCGAACCGGTCACGATGCCCGGACCCGCTGCGGGAATCGTCACGCGAAGCGTCGTGCGCAGCCGAGAGGCTCCGAGGGCAAGCGATGCCTGACGCAGGTCCTGGGGGACTTGCCTCAGTGCCTCCTCGGTCGCCGTGATGATGACCGGGAGCGTCAGGCACGCCAGGGTGAGCGCACCCGAGAGCACCGAGCGCCCGAACCCCAGCGTGAGCACGAACAGCGCGAGCCCGAACAAGCCGTACACGATCGACGGGACGCCGGCCATGTTGGCGATGGCGAGCCTGATGACGCGGGTGAACGTCCCACGGGGCGCATACTCGGCCAAGTAGATCCCGGCCATGATTCCGATAGGGAGTGCGAACACGGCCGTCCAGAAGGTGAGGAGGATCGTGCCCCAGATCGCCGGCCAGATGCCGCCTTCGGTCATGAACATCCGGGGCCCCTCGGTGAGGAACTCCCACGAGATGGATGCGGCGCCGCGATACAGGATGTAGCCGAGGATGAAGACGACGAATCCCACGACCGTCAACGCGGCGAACCCGGTGACGGCCTTCGCGGCCGACTCTGTGGCGCGTGCGCGCCTCACGCGCGCAGCGGAGCGGCTCATCGGCGCCACCGCCTGCGCTGCCGCTCGAGCACGATGTCCGCTGCGAGGTTGATCGCGAACGTCACCGCGAACAGAACGAGCGCCATGGTGAACAGCACCGAGTAGTGCAGGCCTCCTTGGACCACTTCGGCCATCTCACCGGCGATGGTTCCCGGCATCGTGCGGGCCGACACGAACGGAGTGGGCGGGATCACGCCCGAGTTGCCCGCGAGCATCAGCACGACCATCGTCTCGCCGATGGCGCGACCGATCGCCAGCATCACGGCCGCGAAGATCCCGCTCGACGCCGACGGCAGAGATCACCTTGTACACCGTCTGCCAGCGCGTGTTGCCCAGCGCGAGCGACCCCGTGCGCAGGTCGCTGGGGACCGCGTGCATGGCATCCTCGGCGATCGAGATGAGCGTGGGCAGGGTCATCACGCCCACCACGAGACCCGCGGTGAACGCGGTGAGCCCGGTATCGAGGTCGAACCACACGCGCACTCTGGGTGCGAGCAGGTAGACGCCGATCAGTCCGAGCACGACCGAGGGGACGGCGGCCATGAACTCGATGAGCGACTTGGCCGACTCCTGCACACGCCGCCCGGCGAACTCCGAGATGTAGATCGCTGCAGCGATGCCGAGAGGCATGCACAAGAGCACGGCGACGATGGTCACCCAGACAGACCCGACCTCGGCGGGGAGGAAGCCGAAAGATGGGTTCTTGCTCGTGGGATACCAGTCGGTACCGGAGATCATCTCCCACAGCCCGACCTCGCTTATAGCGCGAGACGCGTTGAGGACGAGGAACACGGTGATCGCGGCGAGGATCAGGATCGCCACGACACCGCTTATTCCGATCAGTCGCGTGACGACGCTTTCGGCCGCCCGGCGAATCGCCGGGCGGCCGGGGCGCCGTCCCTGGTGGGGGGCGGGTGTCATAGCGCGCTTACTGCGACAGGGGCACGAAGCCCTGGTCCTCGACGACCTTCTGGCCCTCGGGGCTCAAGATCCAGTCGATGTAGGCCTTCTGAACGTCAGCGGGCTCGCCGGCGCTGTACATGTACAGGCCGCGGGAGAGCACGTACGTGCCTGCCAGAGCGGCTTCGAGCGTGGCCGCCGTGCCGTCGATCTCGAGCTCCTTGACGTCGGGCGTGACGTAGCCCAGACCGATGTAGCCGATGGCCTCGGGATTGGCCTTGGTCTCGTCGACGATCGCCTGAGTCGAGGGAAGCAGCTTCGCCTCCTTGGCGTACTCAGCGTTCTCGTCGTCCTTCGCTACAACGGCCTCCTTGAAGTACTCGTACGTACCCGAGGAGCTGTCGCGCGAGAGCAAGACGATCGCCTTGTCGGGACCGCCGACGTCTTTCCAGTTGGTGATCTCGCCGCGGTAGATCTGACCGAGCTGGTCCAGCGTCAGACCAGTCACGGGGTTGGCCGAGTTGACGACGACCGCGATCGCGTCCTTGGCCACCTCGGTCTCGACCGGCTCGACGCCATTGGCCTGAGCCTCGGCGATCTCCTCGTCCTTCATCTCACGCGAGGCGTTCGCGAAGTCGACGGTGCCGTTGATGAGCGCCGCGATCCCGGTACCCGAGCCTCCGCCCTTCAGCGAGATCATCACGCCCGGATTCTCGCCCTGGAAGACCTCGGCCCATGCCTGGCCCAGGTTCACCATGGTGTCCGAGCCTTCGACACTGATGGCGCCGGTGAGCTCCGCAGTGCCCGGCTCTTCGGTGCCGTTCTCGGCGGCATCCGGTGTAGTGCTGCAACCGACCAGCCCGAGGGCCAGGACCGCTGCAAGCGCCAGCGCGATCCACTTCTTCACTTGGCGACTCCCCTTCTCGATACTCGATGAACGTCTCGGACATCCGATCCGATGAGGTCATGCTAGGGAGCCTGACCGCGGGGGTGGTTGCATCGAAGTAAACTCCGTGGACTGCACTTGTAAAACGTTTGTGAAAGTGCTCACGGTCAACCCTCCACGCGTGCAATGATGGCCACGCACAGGCCACCCGCGCTCAGAGGGAGCACCCGATGTCGACCATCCTCGTCGTCGAGGACGACCCCATCATCCGTCAGACCGTCGAGTACGCGCTCAAGCGAGCCGGCTTCACCACGCACTCGACCGGTGATGGCGCCCAAGCACTGGAGATCGCCGAGAAGACCGCGCCCGATCTGGTCTTGCTCGACCTCATGTTGCCGGGCCTCGACGGGTATCAGATAGCCGAGCGCCTGCGCGCTCACGACAAGGAGACCGCGATCGTCATGGTCACCGCCCTCGACGCGGACCGCGACAAGGTGCGCGGCCTCGACGCCGGCGCAGACGACTACATCACCAAGCCCTTCTCGATGGAGGAGTTGCTCGCCCGCGTGCGGGCCAACCTGCGTCGAGTGCGCACCCGGGAGACCCTCGCCGACGACCGCGCCATAGAGCTCGGCGACCTTCTCATCGAACCCAAGAGCTTCCGCGCCTCGGTGGCCGGCACGCCCGCCAGACTGCGGCTCAAGGAGTTCCAGTTGCTGCACGCGATGGCGAAGCGCGAGGGTCAGCTGTGCACCCGTCAGATGCTCGCCGAGGAGGTCTGGGGCTACGAGCACATGACCTCTTCTCGGACGATCGACGTTCACGTGCGCCGCCTGCGACAGGCGATCGAGGAGCCCTCGGAGTTCATCTACATCCACACCGTGCACGGTATGGGCTACCGGTTCGAGCCGGTGAGCAAGGACGACCAGAGTCCCGGACCGTCATGAGTCGGTTGAACCGGGTCACGGGCTCTCTTCTCGCACGAGTCGCACTGGGCTACGTGCTCATCACCGTGGTCTTCGCCGGCGCCTGGGTCTGGTCGCTGTACGGCCCGCTCACGCAGGCGGCGGTACGCCAACAACAGCGCAACCTGACGGCCGTCGCGCAATCGGCAGCGCTCGTTGCCGCTCAGGAGGACGTCTCCCCCGCCCAGGTTGCCGAGCAGCTCGTTGCGCGCACCGACCTGCGTCTCACCATCGTGCGGTCCGACGGCACCGTCATGGCCGACTCCAACTTCGATCCCGCGGTCATGGAGAACCACGCGGACCGTCCCGAGATCGCCTCTGCGCTCACGGGCGCGGTCGGCTTCGATCGCCGCGTCTCTCGCACCGAGCAACGCGAGGAGCTGTACGTCGCCGTACCGGCCTCTGTCGGCGGCACCAGGGTCGCGCTCAGGGTCTCGCAGCCCATCGCCGAGATCGAAGCCATCGCCGCACGCTCCCGCCGAGTCGGGCTGCTGCTCCTTGGCGGCGCGCTGCTCGCAGCGATCGCCATCGCTGTGGGTACCATGCGGGCGGCCGCTCGCCCGATACAGCAGCTCTCGGCCACCGCACAGCGGATGGCCGACGGGGACCTCGAGGTGCGGATGCCCGAGGTGCCGACCGACCTGCAGGACCTCGCCGACGCGCTCGACGTCCTCAAGAGCCAGATGGCCGCCCGGCTCGCAGCACTCGAAGCCGAGCAACGCACGCTCCGCGCGACGCTCGACGGTCTGCGTGACGCCGTGCTCGTGCTCGACGGGACCACGATCCAACTGGCGAACAGCACGGCCGGCCGGATCTTCCGCGAACCCGCCGGCGGGTGGCCCGGCACATCGCTCGAGGCTGCGGCCCTCCCTGGTGGCCTTGAGGCCGCGATCCGGGCCCGACTGTCGGGCGGAACCGGGATCGAGGAACTCGAGCTTCCCTCAGACCCCACCGGGCGTGTGCTGCGGCTCCGCGTCGCCCCCCTGGATCCTTCAGCCGACCGCAGCAGCCGTGCGATCGTGTCGGTGGCCGATGTCACCGAGCAGGCGCGGCTCGACAGCGTACGGCGCGACTTCGTCGCCAACGCGAGCCACGAGCTCAAGACCCCGGTGTCCGGCATCCACCTGCTCGCCGAGTCAGTCGAGACGGCGGCCTCGGACGGAGACGTCGAACAGGCGCTGGCGTTCGCTCGGCAGATAGAGACCGAGACGGTCAGGCTCCAGCGTCTCGTGGGCGACCTGCTCGACCTGTCCCGTCTCGAGACGGCGCCGGAACCCGGGGCGATCACCGACATCAGAGTCGCGGTCGACAACGCGCTGGTCTCCCACCGCTCGGCTGCCTCGCGCAAGGGGCTCACGCTCGATGTCGACCTCGCCGCTGTGAGGGGCGAAGACGTGTTCGTGGCCGCGGAACCGACCGACATCGCCGTGGCTCTCGACAACCTGCTCGACAACGCGATCAGCTACACGGCCGCCGGGTCGGTACGTGTGAGCGTCGAGGCGGCGGAGGCGTGGGTGACGCTCGTCGTGAGCGACACCGGGCCGGGCATCCCCGCCGCCGATCAGCCACGCGTCTTCGAGCGCTTCTACCGGGTCGACCGAGGCAGGTCGCGCGATTCGGGGGGGACGGGACTGGGGCTCGCACTGGTGCGCCACGTGGTCGAGCGCAACGGCGGATCGGTATCGCTGAGCTCGACGCCGGGCACCGGGTCGACCTTCACGCTGAGGATTCCGCGGGC
>CAVYQS010000005.1:0-318040 GCA_963770765.1 uncultured Actinomycetes bacterium
AAGATGATTATTATACCCCATGGGGTATCTCTCGGCAAACCGCATTCGAACGTTGCCCCGCCTCGGGGCATAATCCCTTTCGACGCTCGTGTTAGGAGCAACCATCCCGCCGACTCCGTCTCAGCACCGAGGGAGCGCTTGTGAGCCAGGGAACAGGGACTCGGCGATGCGACGGATCGCGTGAGCACGCACGATAGTTCACCCTTGCGAGCGGAACTGCTGTCGGCGGGCCGATTGGCCGACGAGGCTCGCGGAATCGCAGCGACCCAGAGGTGGACGACCGCAGAGCCGCCGGCCACCACCCCGCTGATCGCGCTCACGAAACGTGCGGCCGAGGCGCTCGCCCTCGACAACGCCGAACTCGCCCGGTCGGCCCGGTCCGGATTCGCCGCTTCGCCTGCGGGTGAGTGGCTTCTCGACAACTACTACCTCCTTGAGGAGCAGGTCCTCCTGATCGGCGAGGATCTGCCCGCGCACTACGGCGTGGAGCTCCCTCGACTCACTGCGGGAGCGTGGGCCGGGTTCCCTCGGCTCTACGAGGCGCTCTTGACGCTGGTCGCTCACACCGACTCCCGCTTCGACGAGGACCTGCTCGTCCGCTTCGTCGACGGCTACCAAGACGTGAACGCGCTGACCATCGGCGAGGTGTGGGCGGTGCCCATCATGCTTCGCATCGCACTCGTCGAGAACGTGAGCCGGCTTTCGCGGGCGGTCGTCGGCTCGCATAGGGCCGAGGGGAGCGCAGAGTCGTGGGGTGAGCGCCTCGTCCTCGCGGTACAGGACGAACCCGACCGCGTGCCCGCCCTTCTCGGCGAGCTGGAGACTGACCCGGCAGCACGTGGCAGTGCCTTCCACCTTCGCCTCGCCCAGCGGCTCACGGCACTGGAGACCGGCGGCGAGTCGGTCAACGCGTGGCTCGAACGCCGCCTCGCGCACGAAGGAATCACGCTGCACGATGCGCAGGTCGAGCTGCAGCAGGGCAGGCGTCGAACCAAGTGTCGGTGGCCAACGCGATCACGAGCATCCGGTTCATGGACGGTTTCGAATGGCGCGAGTTCTTCGAGGCCGCGAGCCTGGTCGAACACATCCTCGGTGAGGACCCTGCGCGGCGCTACCGGTCGGATGGACTTCGTGAGCCGCGACCGGTACCGCCACGCGATCGAGGGCGTGGCCCACCGATGCGACCACACGGAGATCGAGGTTGCCGAGGCGGCGGTCAGCCACTGCCTCGGGCACTCCGGCTCGACGCGGCCGACGCGCTACGCAGCCACATCGGGTATCACCTGGTGAGCGGTGGACGCTACGCGTTCGAGGAAAGCATCGGGTATCGCCCGCACGCCCGCGAGCGGCTCTACCGCGGACCGCTCGCCGCTCGCGGCGTCATCTACTGGGGGATGCTCGCCGCCATCACGGCGATACTCGCAGCGCGGGATGTGCGGCTCTACTCGCCCTCGCGGTGACCGGCAACGGTTGGGTGGCGCTCGCGATCACCGTGCTTGCGATCGTCGCCGCTCTCCGAGGTCGCACTCATCGTCGTGAACAGGCTGGCGGCCTGGCTCTGGCCACCGCGGACCCTGCCGAAGATCGACCATCGCCAACCCGTTCGAGCGCGCACTCCACCCTCGTCGTGATACGGCGCTCCTGCACATCACCACAGTCCGCACAGCACGGTGATCGACAACATGGAGATCGGCTATCTGGCGAACACCGATCCAACGTGCGCTTCGCGGTGCTGGCCGACCTCCGAGGCGCATCGGAGAAGACAACGCCGGCGGATGCCGCGGTGATCGAGGCGGCGCGTCGGGGGGTCCAGGTCCTGAACGACCGCTACGGACTGCCGGGGGAGCGGAGATTCGGTCTGTTCGCTCCTTCGTGGCAGAACGTGGAGCGAGCACGATCAGACCTGGATGGGATGGGAGCGGAAGCGCGGCGCACTCACGGAGTTCTGCGCGAGCCTGCTCCGGGGCGCCACCGACACATCCTTCGAGGTCTCGACGCGGGAGAGCGCCGTGTTCCGGCCGGTGTCACCTTTGTGATCACGCTCGACACCGACACCGTCCTGCCGCGAGACGGCGCGCGAAGCTGATCTCCACGATCGCGCACCCGCTCAACCGTGCTCGGCTCGATCCCGAGTCCCGGACGGTGCGGCGAGGGTATGGCCTCGTGCAGCCGCGGGTGTCGATGTCGCTCGAGGGCGCCGAGGACAGCCTGTTCGCGCGGCTCTACTCGGGCGTCACCGGGCGTCGACCCGTATGCCGGTGCCGTTTCCGACACGTACCAGGACGTCTTTCGGCGAGGGATCGTTCACGGGCAAGGGGATCTTCGAGGTTGACCTATCTTCAACGCGGCGCTCGGCGACCGCTTCTGCGAGAACACGCTCCTCTGGCACGACCTGCTCGAAGGCTCTATATGCGGACCGCGCTCGCAAGTCGACGTCGAGGTCCTCGACGACCAGCCGGCGAGCTACATCTGGCGGCACGTGCGCGCGACTCCACCGGTGGGTCCGCGGCGACTGGCAGACGCTGCCCTGTCTTGGGACGCATCGTTGTGGGTGACGCCACGGTCGGGACGAACCCCCTCTGGGCCCGCTCCATCGGTGGAAGATCATCGACAATCTGCGGCGCGCGCTGGTCCGCCCACGACTCTCCTGCTGTTCGCGGGAGGGCTGGATGCTGCTCAAGGGCCCTCGATCCTGTGGCCGCTCTTGCTGATGTTCGTCATGCTGTTCCCGGCGTACTTCTCACTCGCCGACTCGCTGGTGTTCCGCCCGCGCGCCGTGCGTTTCGGGGACTACGCCCCCGACGTCGTCCGCGACTTCTGGGGCGACTCGAAGCGCGGGCCGCTGTCGCTCGCGACCCTTCCCTACCAGGCGTGGCTCATGTCCGACGCCTCGGTGCGCGCGGTGTGGCGGCGTTTCGTCTCGGGCTCCAAGCTCCTCGAGTGGGAGACGGCTGCCGATGCCGAGAAGCGCGCCGGCACCACGGCCCGTGCGTTCTGGCGCTCGATGTCGCTGCCGATCGCCGTCGCGGTGCCCCTGCTCGCGATCGCGGTCATCGCACAGCCCACGCGGCTGTGGACCGCGATCCCGCTGCTCGCGCTGTGGCTCTCAGGGCCCTTCGGCGCGTGGTGGTTGTCGCTGCCGCTTCCCGAGCGCGAACCGGATGCGCTCTCCGCGCCACGCCGCCTCGAGCTTCGGCGGGCGGCACGCAAGACGTGGCGGTTCTTCGATGCGTTCGTGGTGCCCGAGGGCCATCATCTCGCACCCGACAACTTCCAGGAGGATACCGGGCGGCGTCGTGGCGTGGCGCACGTCACCGACGAACATCGGCCTCCAGCTGTTGGCCGGACTCGGTGCGCTCGACATGGGCTACCTCACCGTCGCCGGCCTCGTGGAGCGCACGTCTGCGACACTCGCGACGATGGTGGGCCTCGAGCGGTTCCGCGGCCATTTCTACAACTGGTACGACATCCGCACGCTCGAGCCGTTGCGCCCCGCCTACGTCTCGACCGTCGACTCGGGCGACCTCGCCGGCCACCTGCTCGTTCTGCGCATCGGGCTGCTCGAGGCGAGCGAGTCGCCGATCGTGGGAGCGCAGCTCCTCGAGGGAGCCCGCGACGCGGTCCGACTCACCCTCGAGGACCTGGTCGCCGACCAGGAGCTGCTCGGCCCTCCGGCCGCCGTCAGGCGCGCGCGCGAGTCGCTCGACGCCCTCGACCGCACGCTGGCTCTGGCCGAGACACCCCGGGAGCTCGGCACCTGGGTCGCACTTCTCGGCAGGCTGGAGTCTCTCGCCAGGGAGGCCGCGCGGGCGATCGAGGAGCTGAGCGAGCCCGCGACCGCCGGCGAGGCCGCGACCGCCCCGCCCCTCGCGAGCGACAGACCGCCGGTCCCCGCGACCCCGCTGGAGCGCGTGCGCGCCTCTCGGCCGACGCGATGCGCGCGATCACGGCACCCCTCGCGATGATCGGGGAGCTCGCGCCGTGGGCTCCGCTCGTGCTCGAGGTGCCCCCGTCGCTCGCCTCCCGGTCCCGTCTGCAGCCCCTGCTGGCCTACGTGCCGAGCCTCGTGGGCCTCGCAGAAGGGTTGGCCTACGCGCTGTCTGAACTCGACGACATCTCGGTGGGTGCGGAGCCGAGCGAAGCCGCGTGGGCCGGGGCCGTCGCAGAGAGCATCCGCGTGGGGCGCGTGCCAACGCGATCGAGCTGCTCGCCCGGCTGCGCCTCGATGCCGACATCGCACGGGAGATGTGGGAGCACACCGACTTCCGCATGCTCTACGAGCCGCACCGGCAGCTCTTCTCGATCGGATACAACCTGGCCGAGGGCAAGCTCGACCCGTCGTATTACGACCTCATAGCGAGCGAGTGCCGCCTCGCGAGCTTCGTCGCGATCGCGAAGGGCGATGTCCCCCAGGAACACTGGTTCCGTTTGGGCCGCTCGCTCACCGGCACACCCGACGGGCGCGCCCTGGTGTCGTGGAGCGCGTCGATGTTCGAGTATCTGATGCCACTGCTCGTGATGCGCGACTGGCCCGGCACCCTTCTCGCCGAGACGTACATCACCGTGGTGCGTCGCCAGATCACCTACGGCCGCGAACGGGGGTTCCCGTGGGGCGTCTCGGAGAGCGCCTTCAACGCCAAGGACCCTGAACTCACCTACCAGTACCAGGCCTTCGGTGTGCCGGGCCTTGGTCTCAAGCGGGGCCTCTCGGCCGATGTCGTGGTCGCCCCGTACGCGTCGGTTCTCGCGCTGCCTATCGATCCGCTGGCGGTCGTCGAGAACCTCACGGCGTTCACGGCCGAGGGGGCCGAGGGACGTTACGGGTACTACGAATCACTCGACTACACGCCCGGGCGCGCGCCGGCCGGCAAGACCCGGGCGGTGGTCAAAGCGTACTTCGCGCACCACCAGGGCATGAGTTTCGTCGCGATGGCGAACCAGCTCGACGGCCACCGCATGCGAGAGCGGTTCCACGCCGACCCCATGGTCGCCTCGGCGGAGCTGCTGTTGCAAGAGCGCGTGCCGCGCGGCGTCCAGCTCGTCTCACCGCACGTCGATGAGGTGCGCGAGGTGCGCTCGGTACGCGAGCTTCCGCCGCCGGTTACACGCTCCTATCCCACCGCCGACACGCCGGTGCCCGCCACGCACTTCCTGTCCAACGGGCGCTACTCGGTCATGGTGACCAACAGCGGCGGAGGCTACTCGCGCTGCGAGGGCACGGCGGTCACCCGCTACCGAGAAGACGTGACGCGCGATCTGTGGGGCACCTGCTTCTACGTGCGCGACACCGTCAGCGGCGAGGTCTTCTCGGCGCCACACAACCCATATCCTGCGAAGCCCGACGATTACCACGTGACGTTCGCGCCCGACAAGGCCGAGTACCGCCGAAGCGACGGCGACCTCGAGACGCGCGTCGAGATCGCGGTCTCGCCCGAAGACGACATCGAGGTCCGCCGGCTGGCCTTCACCAATCACGGCCAGGCGAGCCGCACCCTCGAGGTCACGTCGTACTTCGAGATCGCCCTCACGTCTCAAGGCGCCGACCAGGCGCACAAGTCGTTCTCGAACCTGTTCGTCGAGACCGAGGCGCTCCCTGAGACCAACGCCGTGCTGTTCACACGACGGCCCCGCAGCTCCACCGAGAGCCGCGTCTGGGGCCTGCACCTGGTCGCATGCGAGTCCGCCGTATGCGACTGGTCGTTCGAGACCGACCGAGCCGCGTTCCTGGGTCGCCTGCGCGGCCCTGATGCACCCGTCGCGGTCGAGCGGGGTGGCGACTTGGGTGGCTCGGCCGGTCCCGTCCTCGACCCGTGTGCGGCTCTGCGCCGCACGATCGAGGTGCCTCCGGGGCAGACCGCGCGCCTCGTCTACGCGACCGGCATCGCCGACAGCCGCGACCAGGCCGTGCGACTCACCGAGAAGTACCACGACATCCACAGCGCGCAGCGGGCGATCGACCTGGCGTGGACCGCCGCACAGCTCGAGCTGCGTGACCTGGGCATCAGCCCCGAGGAGGCGGTCACGCTCGAGCGCCTCGCATCGCGGATGCTGCTCACCGAGCCGCACTCGCAGCTCAAGGTCAAGACACCCGCCGAGAACGGCCTGCCGCTCTCGGGACTGTGGTCTATCGGCATCTCGGGCGACCACCCGATCCTGCTCGTGCGCGTGGAGGAACTCGAACACGCGCCGCTCGTCCGCCAAGCACTGCTGGCCCACCAGTACTGGCGCCACAAGGGGCTGGTGGGCGACGTCGTGATCGTGAACACGCGCCCCACGGGCTACGCCGACGAACTCGAGGACCGGTTGCGGTTGCTTGTGCGCACCGGCCATGCGCTCCAGATGCTCGACAAGCCCGGCGGCGTCTTCCTGCGACGGGCCGATCAGATGCACCCGGACGTCTTCAACCTGCTGCAGTCGGTCGCGCGGGCCACGCTCGACGGCGGCGGCGGCTCGATCGAGCTGCAGCTCAACCGCCGAGGAAAGCACCCCTCGCCCGAGGGCGACTTCATCGCATCCCGCACAGCCGGGGAGTACCCCGCACCGCGGTTCGAGCGCCCGAGACTCGCCTTCGACAACGGGATCGGCGGATTCGACCCCGCGAGCCGCGAGTACGTGATCGTCCTCGAAGAAGGACGCAACACGCCGGCCCCCTGGATCAACGTGCTCGCCAACCCGACGTTCGGCTGTACGGTCTCAGAAGCGGGGGTGGGCTGCACCTGGGCGCTCAACAGTCACGAGAACCGCATCACCACGTGGAACAACGATCCGGTGACCGACGGCTCGGGTGAAGCCATCTACATCCGCGACGAGGAGACCGGCGAGTTCTGGAGTCCCACTCCCCTGCCGGTGCGCACGCCCGAGCCCTACGTCATCAGGCACGGCAAGGGCTCGACCCGCTTCGAGCACACCACGCACGGCATCGCTCACACGCTCGACTGGTTCGTGTCTCCCCACGACCCTGTGCGCGTGTGCCGCCTGACGCTTGAGAATCTCTCCGAGCGCGAGCGTTCATTGAGCGTGACGCAGTTCATCGAGTGGGTGCTCGGCGATTCGCGGAGCCGCGCCCAGCAGCTGGTGGTCACGTGGTTCGACGCCGAGGCCGAGATGCTCACCGCGCACAACCACTACAACGCCGACTTCCCCGGTCGCGCCACGTTCCTGGCGTGCGACCGGCCGCTTCACTCCTGGACCGCGAGCCGCACCGAGTTCGTGGGCCGCAACGGACGACCGTGCGACCCCGAAGCGATGCGGCGTGCGCGGCTTGGCGCGCAGTCCGGGCGCTACCACGACAACTGCGGTGCGCTGATGACCCGCATCTCGCTCGATGCCGGCGAGAGCGCCTCGGTGACGTTCCTCCTGGGACAGACCTCCACGGTGGAGGAGTCTCGCGAGATCGTCGCGAGGTTCCGCGGCGATGGCGCGATCGAGACCGAGCTGACGGCGGCGTGCCGGTTCTGGGACGACCTTCTCGGCACGGTTCAGGTCTCGACGCCCGACCAGCGGCTCGACCTGCTCGTGAACGGCCAGCTGCTCTACCAAGCCACCGCATGCAGGCTCTGGGGACGCACCGCCACCTACCAGTCGAGCGGCGCGTTCGGTTTCCGAGACCAGCTCCAAGACGTGATGGCCCTCCTTGTGGTCCGCCCCGATCTCGTGCGGGAGCAGATCATCGAGGCCAGCCGCCACCAGTTCGTCGAAGGCGACGTCCAGCACTGGTGGCAGCCGTACTCGGGACGCGGCGTACGCACGCACATCACCGACGACCGTCACTGGCTGCCGCTCGTGGTCGCCGAGTACCTCAACGCGACCGGCGACTCGAGCGTGCTCGACGAGCAGATCCCGTTCATCGAGGGCCCGCTGCTGCCGCTCGAGCAAGAGGATGCCTACCTGCAGCCCCTGGTCTCCGAGACGACCGCCTCAGTCTACGAGCACTGCCTCCGCGCGCTCGAGACGGGACGCCCCACCGGCGCGCACGGCCTCCCGCTGATGGGCGGCGGCGACTGGAACGACGGCATGAACCGGGTGGGGCACGGCGGCGGGGGTGAGAGCGTGTGGCTGGCGTGGTTCCTGGGCTACGTGCTGCAGCGCTTCGCGCCCGTGTGCGAGTCGCGTGGCGAGGCCGACCGGGCCGAGGAGTACCGCGTGTGGGCACTCCGGTTCGCCGCCGCGGCCGAGGACAGCGCGTGGGACGGCGCCTGGTACCGCCGCGCATACTTCGACGACGGCACTCCTTTGGGGACCCGCGACGCTCAGGAGTGCCGCATCGATGCGATCGCGCAAGCGTGGGCGACCATCTCCGGACTGGGTGACCCGGTACGCGCGGCCCAAGCGCTCGACAGTGTCGAGGAGAAGCTCGTTCGCCGGGAAGACGGTCTCATCGCGCTGCTCACGCCGCCCTTCGACCGCATGCCGCAAGACCCGGGCTACATCAAGGGCTACGTGCCGGGCGTGCGCGAGAACGGCGGTCAGTACACGCACGCGGCGCTGTGGGTCGTGCTCGCCCACCTGATGCGCGGCGACGGTGACGAGGCGCTCAGCCTGCTCGACCTCATCAACCCGATCAGCCATGCCCTGTCCGTCGAGGCTGCCGAGAAGTACCGGGTCGAGCCCTACGTGGTCGCCGCCGACGTCTATGCCGCCGGCCCCCACGTGGGCCGGGGCGGGTGGACCTGGTACACGGGTTCGGCGTCGTGGTTCTACCGCGTCGCCCTGAACCACCTGCTCGGCTTCAGCGTCGAGGCGTCGTCCGATGGCGACGTGCTGGTGATGGACCCGTGCATCCCCAAGAACTGGCCGGCCTTCGAACTCACCTACCGTCGTGGAGCGACCCGCTATGACGTCACGGTGGAGAACCCGCGGGGGGTCAACCGAGGTGTCGCCCACATCGACCTCGACGGCGCGACTCTGCCCGACACGCGGGTGCCACTCGTCGACGATGGGGCGATCCACGAGGTGCGGGTGGTGCTTCTCGGCGGGTAGGAACGACGTGGGGTGATCGTCGAACGCCGGCCCGGCAGCTCGTGGAAGGACCTCCGATGGACAAGCAGCAGCTCACCACCGAGATCACCGGCGCCCTTCGCGCACACGATAAGCAGCGCGTCTCGATCCTTCGGCTGGTCAAGAACGAGATCGACACCAAGGAGAAGGCCGAGCAGCGCGAGCTGTCCGCCGAGGAGGTGACGGCCGCCCTCAAGAAGGTGCTGAAACAGACCGGCGAGACGCTGGATGCCTCCGAGAAGGCCGGCACCAACGCCGAGCGCACCGAGCTGCTGCGCGCTCAGGTCGCGATCCTCGAGGGCTACCTGCCCGCGCAGGTCACCGGTCCTGAACTCGAGGCGCTCGTCGAGCAGGCCTGCGCAGAGGGCAGCTTCACCGAGAAGCGGCAGATGGGTCAGGCGATCGGCGCCGTGGTGGCCGCGACCGGCGGCAACTGCGACAAGGCTGAGGTCGCAAAGCTCATGGGAACGCGGCTGGCGTAGCGGATCATTCCCCCATCCACCGCTTGTGGAAGAAGCGCATGACGGCCTGGTCGCCCAGCCACCGCCGGGCGGCGACGATGGGCTTCGCATACGCCGCGACCGGGTAACGGAGCCGGTCGCTGGGATCGTTCACGGCGCGCCAGATCTCCTCGGCGGACTTCTCGGGTGTGGTGCGGTCGGTGATCGAGCCCTCGAACGCGCGCATCGCCTTGACGTACGGGCGGTACTCGGTGCGGCCGGGCAGCCCCTCGTCGCTGTCAGGGAGCACCTTGCTCCAGATCGCCGTCTCGACGAAGCCGGGCTCGATCGCCTTCACGCGGATCCCGAACGGCTTGAGCTCGTGCCAGAGGCCCTCCGAGATGCCCTCGAGCGCCCACTTGGTCGAGTTGTAGCCGGCGAAGAACGGGAAGACGATGCGTCCCCCGAGCGATGTGACGTTGGCGATGACCCCGCTTCTCCGTTCGCGCATCGCGGGGAGCACCGCCCGCACCAGCTCCAGCTGGCTGAACACGTTGACGCGGAAGAGCTCCTCCAGCGCGGCCGGCTCGATGTCCTCCAGCGGCCCGAACTGCAGCGATCCCGCGTTGTTGAGCACCACGTCGGGGCAGCCGTAGCGCTCGATGACGCGCGCGCCCAGGTCGGCAGCCGACCCGGGTACCGACAGGTCCAGCGCCTCGAGCTCCACCCCGGGCGCCGGCGGCGACGAGGCGCGCGCGGGATCTCGCACCGTCCCCACGACGTCCCATCCCTCTCGGGCGAACGTTCGAGCAGACGCCGCGCCGATTCCGGTGGACACACCCGTGATCAGTATCGAAGGCACTGTGAGACCGCCCTTTCGAGAGGCACGATTGGGAATGATTGATAGTGACACACAGTTCATATCCAACTACGGGCCCCCGCGCTCGCAGAAAGGGGCGTCACTCGTGCGCATCGCCGTCATCGGCTCAGGCATCAGCGGAGTCTCGGCCGCGTGGCTTCTGTCGCGCACCAACGATGTGGACGTCTACGAAGCGGAGCCGCAGCTGGGCGGACACACCCGTACGCTCGACGTGACCGCCGACGGCCCGGCCTTCCCTGCCGACACCGGCTTCATGGTGTTCAACCGCCGCACGTACCCCAACCTCATCCGCTTCTTCGAGCACCTGGGGATCGTCGCTCACGACGCCGACATGTCCTTCTCGGTGCAGGTCGCCGATGAGAACATCGAGTGGTCGGGCGACAGCCTCAACAGCGTGTTCGCTCAGCGCAAGAACATCGTGAATCCCCGGTTCCTGCGGATGCTCACCGACGTGCTTCGCTTCAGCCGCGACGCCGACCGCCTGCTCGCCGACCCCTCGACCGCCGAGCTGACCTTGGGCCAGATGCTCGAGCGCGAGGGCTACAGCGACAGCTTCACGGACTGGTACCTGATCCCCATGGGTAGTGCGATCTGGTCCACGCCACCCGGCGACATGCTCGACTACCCGGCCCACACGTTCCTGCGCTTCTGCGACAACCACGGCCTGCTGCACATCACCGGCAAGCCGCAGTGGCTTTCGGTCAAGGGCGGAGCGCGCACGTACCTCGAGATCGCCTCGCGCGCCTTCTCCGGTGAGGTCTTCACCCACGAGCCCGCCGAGAAGATCGAGCGCACGGCCACCGGTGTCCGCGTGACCACTCCCGCACGCTCGCGTCGACTACGACATCGCCATCATCGCCGACGCATCCGCCGCAGACCCGCGAGATGCTGGGTGACACGATGAGCGACGATGAGCGCGCGGTCCTCTCAGCGTTCAACTTCTGGCCCAACGATGTGATCGTCCACACCGACACCACGTTCCTGCCCGCCAGCAAGCGGGCGTGGGCGTCGTGGAACTGGTTCGCCGAGTCAGGCGACATCACCAAGGCGACGCTGATGCTGACCTACCAGCTCAACGCGCTCCAAAGCCTCCCGCCGGATGCGCCTGTCGTCATGGAGACGCTCAACCGTCATCACGAGCCCGCGCCGGGAACCCAGCTCGCCCACCTGAGCTTCGACCACCCGATGTACACCGCCGAGGCGATCGCCGCACAGAAGAAGCTTCCCCGGCTGCAGGGCGTCGACCGTCTCTACTACGCAGGCGCGTGGACCCGCTACGGGTTCCACGAGGACGGCATCTTGTCGGGCGTGCGGGCAGCCGAGGCGCTCGGGGCGACGATCCCGTGGGGCGACCAGCTCGACGCGTCGCGCACCCGCGTGCTGTCCGGCGCACCCACGCCCATGATGGGCCAGACCCGCAAGCTCCTTCCGGCCGAGAAGCCCCGCTCGCTCGAAGACGACCGCGCCGCCGCATTCACTCCTCTGTCGGGGCAGGACGCGTGAACGGCGCGCTCTACACCGGCACGGTGACGCACCTGCGCACCCGCCCGGTGCGCAACGGCTTCACCTACGGCCTCTACTACGTCTACGTCGACCTGGCCGAGCTCGACACGCTCGACGCATCGCTGAAGCGGTTCGGGCATAACCGGCGCGCGCTCGTCTCGGTGTGGGATGAGGACCACGGCGCCCGCGACGGCTCCGGGCTGCGCGAGTGGATCGACGGCGTGCTCGCCCGGGCGGGCGTGGACCTCGCCGGCGGCCGCGTGTGCCTGCTCACCTTCCCGCGGGTCATGGGCTTCAAGTTCTACCCGGTGTCGTTCTGGTACTGCTTCGGGGCCGACGGCACGCCACTCGCTGTGCTGGCTGAAGTGCAGAACACCTACCGCGACCACCACAACTACCTGCTCCACAACAACGGCGAGCCCTACGACTTCACGCAACGGCCCGAGAAGGCGAAGGCCTTCTTCGTCTCCCCGTTCGTCCCGTTGGAGGACGCTCGTTACCAGTTCAGCCTCACCGAACCCGGCGAGAAGCTCCAGGCCGCGATCTACGACTTCGTCGATGGGCCTCTGCTCCTCACCGCAGCGATCTCGCTGAGGGCCGAGCCGCTCGACGACGAGTCCCTGCGTCGAGCCGTGCTGCGCTTGGGCCCGATGTCGTTGCGGGCCCTGATCCTGATTCACTGGCAGGCGCTGAAGCTGATTCTCAAAGGGGTACGTTTCTATCCACACACCGCGCCCCCCGAAGAGGAGACCACGTTTTGACGACACTGTTCGAACAGCTGCTCGGGGTGGCGATGAACCGAGCCCTGCGCCGAGGCGAGCTCACGCTGATAGGTCGCGATGGGGCCGAGAAGCACTTCTCGGGACGCGAGCCGGGTCCGCGAGCCACGGTCGTCCTCAAGGACCCCCACGCCGCGCGCCGCACGATCGCGGGCGGCTCCATCGGACTTGCCGAGAGCTACATGGCCGGCTCATGGGACACCCCCGACCTGGACGCCGTGCTGGCTCTGGGCATCGCGAACATGGATCCCGAGCCGAGCAAGCCCACGCTGCTCACGCCCGTCGTGCGAGCATGGCATTCGATGCGCGACAACGACCTGGCCGGAAGCCGGAAGAACATCCAGTACCACTACGACCTGGGCAACGACTTCTATCGGCTATGGCTCGACGAGACGATGGCCTACTCCTCGGCGCTCCACAGCTTCGCGGACGAGGACATCAGCGCTGCTCAGGTGCACAAGTGGGACCGGCTGCTCGATCTGCTGCAACCGGGCACGGACGACCACCTGCTTGAGATCGGCTGCGGGTGGGGCGGGTTCGCGATCCACGCAGCCAAACAGGCGGGCTGCAAGGTCACCGGCGTGACGCTTTCAGACGAGCAGCACGAGTGGGCGGTTCGCGCGGTCGAGCGCGAGGGCCTCGAAGGACAGGTCGAGATCAGGCTGCAAGACTACCGGCATATCCCCGAGCAGTTCTCGGCGATCGCTTCGATCGAGATGTTCGAAGCCGTTGGCGAGAAGTGGTGGCCGACGTTCTTCCGGCAGGTGCGCGAGCTGCTGGCCCCCGGCGGCCATCTCGCACTCCAGACGATCACCATCGAGGAGCCCCGCTTCGACGACTACAGCCGCAACCCCGACTTCATCCAGCGCTACATCTTCCCCGGAGGAATGCTGCCCAGCCCCGAGCGCTTCGCGGTCGCCGCACATGCCCAGGGCCTGCACGTAGACGAGCCTCACTTCTTCGGTGAGAGCTACTCACGCACGCTCTCCGAGTGGAGCACACGGTTCGAGTCGGCGCTTCCGGAGGTACGCGCGCTTGGCTTCGACGAGCGCTTCATCCGTATGTGGCGCTACTACCTGTCGTACTGCAAAGCGGGCTTCGACGCCGGCACGATCGACGTCATGCAGGTGCGGCTGGGGGCATAGCCGAAGCGCCCTGGCTGCGAATCACGGCTCCGCGGGTCTCGCGCGGGCCGGGGTCCGCACTGCTCACATGATGTTCGATCCGAGCCGAGCCGCCGAGTTCCCGAACCGCCTCAGCCTGCTCCAGCCGCGCACCTCGTCGATCGTGACCTCGCGGCAGTCTCTCAGGTCCGCCTCGAATATCCGCTCGCAACGAGACGCGACGTTCGCGTCATAGCACCAGACCATGAGCTCCTTATGCAGCTTCAAGCTGCGCATGTCCAAGTTCATCGTCCCGACGGACGACGCGACACCGTCGACCGTCAGGCTCTTCGCATGGAAGAAGCCCTTCGTGTAGCGGAAGATGCGACCCCCCGCGGCGAGCAGGTCTTCGTAGTAGGACTCTGCCGCCTTCATCGCGATCTTCTTGTCCGGCCAATCGGTCATCATCAGCCGTACATCGACACCGCTCAGGGCGGCATTGAGGAGCGCGTCGTAGGTGCCGGCGTCAGGGATGAAGTACGGCGACTGCAGCCACACTCGCTCGCTTGCTCCCGAGATCGCGGTCACATGTGCGCGCCGTGCCGATTCGGAGGGGTCTTCAACGCCGTGCGCCACTACCTGGGCCGCCACGGTGTCCCCTTCGACGCCCTCGCAACCGGCTGCGAAGCGTTCGGTCACGTAGAGCGACTCGTGCTTGACCTCATACCAGCGATCGGCGAACAGTTTCGCGAGCTCGGCCACCACCGGTCCGGTCAGCCGCAGTCCCGTGTCGCGCCACGCCGGGTACTTCGGCTTGCCGTCGATGTACTCCTGACCGATATTGAAGCCCCCTGTGTGGCCGATGATGCCGTCGACCACGGTGATCTTGCGATGGTTTCGGTAGTTGAGGCGGCCGATCTGCGTGATGTCGGATTCGACACGCGCGCCCGCCTTGCGCAGCTTCTTCAGCTCGCTCTTGTTGTAGGTGATACAACCCAAGTAGTCGTTCATGATGCGTACGTCGACGCCGGCCGCCAGGCGGTCGAGCAGCACGTCCGTGATGCGGGCGGTGAGGGCGTCGTGCTCCCAGATGAAGTACTGCATGACGATCGACCGCTGCGCGCCGGACAGGTCCGCGATGAGTGTGTCGAAGTACTCCGCGCCGTCTTCGTACACGTCGAAGGTCGTGGCGGGCAAGACGGGTGCCGAGTTCGCGGCCTCGATGGCGGCAGAGACCTTGCCGGAGACAGTCCCGGCCATGTCAGCGCGAGCTGCGACCGTGAACGCCTTGTGGGTGGCGTAGATCGACTCCATGAAGGGCCTGCGCAGTGCCACCCAGTCGTGAACCCAGCGCTGTTTGGCTAGCCAACCCTTCCAGTCGCGCCCGGCGAAGAAGTAGATCACGAGCCCCAGTCCGGGCGTCAGCAGCAGGACCGCGATCCAGGCGAGTGTCGTGGAGGGGTCCCGGTCTTGCCCGATGATGACCAGTACCGCCAGGAGCCAGTACACGATGAGCGCGGCATAGCCGAGCATGATCAGAATCAACAGCGCTTGGCCCGGGTTCATGTGTCCTGACATCCCCTCGACAGAGAATCGGTCCATTTCGTCAAGTATGCACGATACTCAGCGAAGGCCCTGAGCGCCGACGACCGGGAGAGGTCCGCGCCCGGATTGCCGCCGCAAGGCGTGGCGGCAGCACGGGGCGCACCAACCACCTCACTGCCCGCCGTGCTGGCTATTTTCGTTGATGGCACGCATACTGCTTCGAGATGAGCGGCCTCGCCTTCCGCGAGACGCCCCACCAAGACTCGGTTGTCCTTCGCGCTTTGTTCTCGTATCGCGCCATGTCGGATCGACTGCGTCTGCCACGCAGTGCGTCCTAAGTGCGCACGAGAACAGGAGCGACAGAACTTGAGTTTCGACAACCTAGGTTTGGACCGCCGCATGCTCGACGCGGTAGGTCGACTGGGCTATACCGAGCCCACCCCCATCCAGCGCGATGCCATCCCGCTCGCTCTCGCAGGTAGAGACGTCGTGGGTTGCGCCCAGACCGGAACCGGCAAGACCGCCGCGTTCATCCTGCCCACCCTGCAGCGCATCTCGGCGAAGCCGGGCAAGATTCGCGCGCTGGTGGTCACTCCCACCCGTGAACTCGCCGGCCAGATCGAGCAGTTCGCTACCCAGATCGGCAAGACGACCCGCCACCGGGTGGCAGTCGCCTACGGCGGTGTGGGGTACGAGCCCCAGCGCAAGGCGCTTCGCCGTGGCGTCGACCTGTTGGTCGCCTGCCCCGGACGCCTGCTCGACCTCGTCAATGGGGGTCATTGCGACCTGAGTGCTGTGGAGGTACTCGTGCTCGACGAGGCTGACCGCATGCTCGACATGGGCTTCTGGCCCGACGTGCGCCGAATCCTCTCGTACCTCCCCAAGGAGCGTCAGAACCTGCTCTTCTCGGCGACGATGTCGCCTGAGGTGCTCAGGATCGTGGGCGACACTCTGCACGACCCCGCTCAGATCACCGTCTCCCCCACCACGAAGCCGATCGACGCGATCGAGCAGTCGATCTACCCCGTGGGCGGCAAGGACAAGACCGACCTGCTCTTGCACCTGATCGATGAGCACAACCTCGAGCGCATCCTGGTCTTCACACGAACCAAGCACCGAGCAGACCGGGTGGCTCGCGTACTCGACCGAGCCGGAATCCGCGGAGCCGCCATCCACGGCAACCGTTCGCAGGCCCAGCGCCAGAAGGCGCTCGACAGCTTCAAGCGCGGCCACGTGAAGGTGCTCGTCGCGACGGATGTGGTCTCCCGCGGCATCGACATCGACGACATCACGCACGTCGTGAACTTCGACCTGCCCAATACGCCCGAGGACTACGTCCACCGCATCGGCCGTACCGCGCGTGCGGGTCGATCCGGTACGGCGTTCTCGCTTCTCTCCCCCGAGGAGCACACGAACCTGCGCGACATCGAGCGCAAGATCGGGACGGTCATCGTGTGTGAGGATGCCGAGGGCTTCCGCTACACGGATGCACGCATGGTTCCTGATCCCGAGCGCGAGGCGGCTCCCTCGAAGCAGCAGCGTCCCGCTGCAGGCAGCGGCCGCAAAGGTCGCGTTGGCGGCAGCGCCCGGCGCAACAGGCGCTCAGGCGGCTCGGGCACAAGCGCCCGCAACAACTAGGCGACTCGGCGGCTGTTCCCCCTCGAACGCAATAAGCGCCCCAGCGGTTGCTCGTCCTCGCTGGGGCGCCTATTTGCGGTGGTGGTGGGCCCGGATGGATTCGAACCATCGACCTCACGGTTATCAGCCGTGCGCTCTAACCAACTGAGCTACGGGCCCGTTTCCGAGCGAAACGCCCGCATACCATATACTAGCCGTCATCGGCGGGTCAAGAACACGGTTCCGGGCGGCTCCAGCCCCGCTCACCGAGCTCCCGGGAGGATCGTCACGTGGACTCGCCGAGACCGAGGACCGTCGAATTCGCACAGGTAGATGCCCTGCCACGTGCCAAGCATCATCCTCCCGCCCTCAACCGGCACCAGCACGCTCGGGCCCACGAGCGAGGTCTTGATGTGCCCGTCGCTGTTGCCCTCCTGATGGCGCCATCCGCCGGCTTGTGGAGCGATGCGCGCCAGACCCACGACCAGATCGACGCGGACATCCGGGTCGGCGTTCTCATTGATCGTGACCGCCGCGGTCGTGTGCGGGCAGAACACGAGAACGGCGCCGTCGCGGACATCGTTCGCGGCAACGAACTCAACTACCTCGTGCGTGATGTCGATGAACTCTTCGCGGGAAGTCGAGCGAACATCGAATCTCATGCGGCCTCCCCGTCACTTACGGCCCGAAATGTGCATGGGTACAGACTAACTGCAACCGCAGGGACTTTCAGATGACGGAGGTGAGAGCGTGGAGCAGGTACGGATAGCGAGCCTCGCGCTCGACCCTCGAACGAATCAGCCCGTGGTTCTTCTGAAGCCGCTCGAAGAGGAGCCCGGCGCAGGCCGGCTGCTCCCCATCTGGATCGGCCACCCTGAAGCCACCGCGATCCTGCTCGCGCTCGAGGGAGTCGAGACTCCCCGCCCGATGACGCACGACCTGGTGCTGTCGCTGCTCGGTTCGCTGGAGACCCTCATCGAGCGCGTGGAGATCACCCGCGTCGATGAGGGCACGTTCTATGCGGCGATCATCTTGCGCGGCGAGGAAGCTCATGCGTGTGGTGGATGCGCGGCCCAGCGACTCGATAGCGCTTGCGATTCGAGCCGGGGCGCCCATCTTCGTCGCCGATGAGGTTCTCGACTCGGCGGGCGTACCGGACGAGACCGTGTCGGAAGTCGACGAGGAGGCCGAACTCCAGGCGTTTCGCGACTTCCTTGAAGCGGTGGACCCGGAGGATTTCAGCTCGTAGTGGACCGCGTGGCGTCTCCTGCCCAGCCACACGAACGATCGCGATCGATCCGTAGCCCGGCTCGAGGCTATTCGTAGCGCAGCGCGACGATCGGGTCGAGGCGCGATGCCTTCCAGGCCGGGTACACGCCGAAGAAGATCCCCACGGCCGCGCTGAAGAAGAAGGCCAGCGCCACCGCCCACCAGGTGACCTCGGTAGGGACGAACGGTGTCAGAGCCGCAGAGCCCAGCCAACCGATGGCGATGCCTATGACCCCGCCGGCCACCGACAGCATCACCGCCTCGATCACGAACTGGCTCAGGATATCGTGCGTGCGGGCACCGACCGCCTTGCGGATGCCGATCTCCCGGGTGCGCTCGGAGACGCTCACCAGCATGATGTTCATGATGCCGATGCCGCCCACGAGCAGAGATATTCCGGCGATGCCCGCGAGCATGACCGTGAGCGTGCCGAGAAGCGAGGACAGGATCCCCAGCGTCTGCTCCTGAGTGAAGACGCTGAACTCGTCCCCGAAGCTCGGTCGGAACAGCTGCTGAACCTTCGCCTTCACGAGCTCGATGTCGTCGGCTTCGTTCGCCTTCATGATGATCGACGAGAGCTCTTTGGTGCCCAGAAGCCGTTGCGCGGTACTCGTGGGCATGTAGATCTGGTTGTCCTGGTCTCCGGAGAGCGTGCCCCCCTGCTCGGCAAGCTGGCCGATGACCTCGAAGCGCTCGCCGTTGATGAAGACCTCTCGACCCACCGGGTTCTGCCCCGGGAAGAGCTCGCGCGACGGGCTGGCGCCCAACATCACCACGCGGGCTGCGGTCGCATACTCGCTGCGGTTGTAGTGACGGCCGGCGATGTAGTCGGCGTTGAAGACCTGGTCGCCATCCTCATTCGCACCCGCGATCGTCGAGCGCGTGGTGCGGTTCCCCGACTTCAGCACGGCGGGTCCCTGGATGACCGGCACGACGATCACCGAGCTTCCCAGCCGACGCCTCACGAGCTCGGCGTCCTCAAGCGTGAATCGCTTCTGTACCGACGCGGTAGGGCCACCACCACCGCCGCCACCGCCTTCGAAGTTCCCGGGGAACACGAACAGCAGATTGGATCCCAGGCCTTCGATCTGGCCCGTGATCTCCTGCTGAACACCGGAGCCGATCGCCACGAGCAAGATGACGGCCGCTACGCCGATGATGACGCCCAGCATGGTCAGTGAGCTTCGCACCTTGTTCGAACCGAGCGCCCTGAGCGCGATCCGAAGACTCTCGAGCAGATTCACGAGGCACCCTCGCCGTTCGCTTCACGCAACTTGGCGAGCTCCGATCGTGCGTCGATACGCTCGTCGACCAGGCGGTCTGAGACGATTCGGCCGTCTTTGATCTCCACGACTCGCTGTGCGTGGTTCGCGACGTTGGCATCGTGAGTGACGATGACGATGGTGATGCCCTGGTCGCTCAGGTCTTGCAGGAAGGCCATGATCTCGATACCGCTGCGGGAGTCCAGGTTCCCGGTGGGCTCGTCGGCGAGAACGATGCTGGGCTCCGTCACGAGTGCCCGCGCGATGGCCACCCGCTGCTGCTGGCCGCCCGAAAGCTGATTGGGCATGTGGCCCAGGCGCTCGCCCAACCCGACGGACTCCAGAGCCTCGCGGGCCTTGCGCGCACGTTCGGCCCCCGAAACCCCGGCATAGATCAGCGGCAGTTCCACGTTGGTCTGCGCGGTGGTGCGCGCGAGCAAGTTGAACGACTGGAAGACGAAGCCGATACGCTTGTTGCGAACCGCGGCAAGCTCGTTGGGCTCCATGCGCGACACATCGACTCCGTCGATGGTCACCATGCCGCTGCTCGGCCTGTCCAGCAGTCCCACGATGTGCATGAGGGTGGACTTGCCCGATCCAGAGGGCCCCATGATGGCCATCATCTCGCCGACGCAGACCTGAAGGTCGACGCCGCACAGCGCGTTGACCGTGATCTCGTCGAGCTGATAGGACTTGGTGACCTGCCGCGCCTCAAGCACGACGGGGCCGGGGCAGACGCCAGCCGACTCCTCGGTGGGAGCCGGCTGAGCGCTGATCGTGTCAGCGGTCATGGGCCGGGTTGCCTACTCCTGAATCCGGACGGTCATCCCGTCGGTGTACTGGGTGGACCCGGACAGAGCGACTACCGTGCCTTCGTCGAGCCCCTCGATGACTTCGACCTCGGTGTCGGTCGTGGCGCCAACCGTGATCTCCGTCTTCGTGAGGACGCTGTTCTCCACCGTGTAGACGTAGTCGGTGCCGCCCTCGCTGAACAGAGCCTCCACCGGAATCGTGATCGCCGCTTCGCGCGAACTGACCTCGATCGTCGCGTCGCCCTTCATGCCGATCAGGATGTCCTTGCCGGTGTCGGCGAGCTCGAGCTCGACCGCGAAGATGGTACCGCCGGTCGCTGTCGACTGCGCCGCCGGGTTGAGTCGGATCACCGTGGTCGCGAACTCCTCGCCCGGGAAGGCGTCGAGCGTGATGGCGGATGTCATCCCCACCTTCACGCGATCGATGTCAGCCTCGTCCACCTCAGCGGTGAACTTCAGACCCGAGAAGTCGACGACGGTGAAGGGCGCGGACTGCGGAGATACCGCCGAGCCCTCGGAGGGCGGACTCCCCGCCCCCAGAGCCGATGGCGTCGAGTTGAAGATGACCACGCCGTCGATTGGTGCCACCAGCGTGGCATCCTCGAGTGCCTGCTCGGCGAGGTCGAGCGCCTGCTGAGCCTGGTCGACGCCCGCCTGGGCCGCCGACTTCGAGGAGCTGTTGTTGGCCGCCTTGGCCTTGCTGAGTCCGGACTTCGCGCTCGACAGCCCGGCCTCCGCCTGTGCCTGAGCCGCCTGTGCCTGCTTGTAGCCGGCGTATGCCTGCTTCTCCGCCAGCTGCGCCGCGGTGGTGGTGGGAGAGTTGGAGCCGTAGAAGTCCTTCGCGTTCTGCAGCCGCCTTCTTCGCGTCATTCCACGCCGACTTCGCGGCGCTGGTGCTGGCCTTGGCCGCGGTGACGCTCTTCTCGGCTGCGGTGACGCTCTTCTTGGCTGCGGTCACATCGGCGCCGCTTCCGCTTGTCGCTCCGGCGTTGGCCAGCCCCGCCTTGGCCTGGGCAAGCCCGGCCTCGGCCTGGGATACCTGCAGCTCAAGGGCTTCGGTGTCCATCTGAGCGATCGTCTGGCCAGCCGTGACGGTTTCCCCGTCGCTGGCCTCGATGGTGTCCAGCACGCCGGTCGTTGGCGGGAAGACATCCGCATAGATGCCGGATTCGACCTTCCCCGACGCGGTCACGGTCACTGCCAGCTCTTGCTTGGTCGCCGTGGCCGTCTCGACTTCGGGACCCGAGCCCTGCTGGCCCAACGTGAGATACGCGACCGCGCTCACTGCGATCACAAGAACCACTACCGCTGCGATGATCTTCGTCCTTCTGGACACCGTTCTCCTCCTCAACGCCCTGCTTCGATGAAGGCACGCACTCTGGTCTCTGTTCCACACCGGCGGTGTTTGGTCCCCCTGCGTGACAACCGCTCATCACACACGGTACGCCTTTTCGCGGCCGCCGAGAATCGCGACGACGTCGTTGATCGACGCAGCTTCGTACTCCGGTCCCGGCTCCAGCACGCGCTCCCTGGAGAAGGCGCCCCATAGCGCGGCGATCGAGACACTCCCGGCGGCCACCGAGGCGGCCATATCGTGAGGGCTGTCACCTACGTAGGCGCATGCATCGATGTCGACGCCCAGCTGCTCCGCCGCGAACAGGAGAGGGTACGGCTCAGGCTTGTGCACCGGAACGTCATCGCAGGCCACGATGGTCTCGAAATAGCGGCCCAGGCTGAATCTGTCGATGCCCCTCATCGCGACGGCGCGGGACTTCGACGTCACGATGCCCATCTTCCTCCCCGACGACGAGAAGTGCTCGAGCGCCGCCTCCACTCCCGGATACTCCTTCACCATCGTATCGTGTACACGGTGGTTGTGCTCACGGTACGTGGTCAGGAGCGTCTCGGCATGCTCCTCGGAGAACTCACGCATCTGCACGATCAGCGGCACGCCCACGTTGCGCATCAGAACCTCGTCGGGCAGCGGCGCACCAAGGACCACCCCGGTCGCATAGCGCATCGACTCTCGGATGAGGTCGATGGTGTCGATGAGCGTGCCGTCCAGGTCGAACAGGACGCACTCGACCCTCGCGACCCGCTCCTCGAGTCCGTCTGGCAGCGCACTGCAGTCTTCCACCGACACTACTCCTCGGCCGGCTCGTCGGCCTCGGCCAGCTCCCCATCCTCGGCGTCCTCGAACTCCTCGGCAGCCAACTCATCGGCCTCGGAGTCGAGCGCGTCGCTTCCGTCGACGGCGATCACACCGGCCGTGCTCTCCTGGTCGGCCTCGAGCAGGTTGCCCTGGCCCTCCCCGATCCCGCGGATCTTGGCCGGCTTCTTCTTGCCCGCCGCCACTCGGGCGATCGCACAGACCTGGTCGGTGTCAGCGACATTCATGACCTTCACGCCTTGAGTCGAACGGCCCAGCTTCGAGATGTCGTCGGCCTTGACCCGGATGACCACGCCCTCCTCCGAGATGAGCATGAGTTCGTGCGACAGACCGACGATCTTCATGCCGGCGAGCATGCCCTTCTTCGGCGTCACCTGGATCGTCTTCACGCCCTGGCCACCGCGGTGGTGCTCGGGATACTCACCCACCGTCGTGCGCTTGCCGTACCCGCGCTGAGTCACCACGAACAGCTCGCTGTCGTCGGGCGCGATCTCCATACCCAGGACCGATTCGCCGGCTTTGATGGTCATGCCCTTGACGCCCATGGTGTCGCGGCCCATCGGCCGAGCTTCGGCTTCGTTCCACTTGATGGCCTTGCCGGCAGTCGACACCATCATGACGCGCTCGCCGGTCTTGACTCTGCGCACGCTGATGAGCTCGTCGTCGTCACGCAGGTTGATGGCGATGATGCCGTCGCGGCGAGAACGGTCGTACGCACCGATCGCCGTCTTCTTCACCATGCCGTGCTTGGTGGCGAACATCAGGAACTCGTCGGGCGCGAACGTCTTGGTGTTGATGACCGCGGCGATCTTCTCCTGCTGTTCGAACGGCAGGAGGTTCACGACTGCTGTGCCGCGTGCGTGCCGCGATCCCACGGGCAGCTCGTGCACTTTCATCCGGTACACCTTGCCGCGGGTCGAGAAGATGAGCACGTAGTCGTGGGTGCTCGCGATGAACAGGTGTTCGACGAAGTCGTTGTCGCGGAGGTTGACGCCCTGCAGCCCTTTGCCGCCACGCTTCTGCTGGCGGTACGTGGCCACCGGCAGACGCTTGATGTAGCCGGCCTTGGTGATGGTGACGACCATGTCCTCCTCGGCGATCAGATCCTCGACGTCGAGGTCCTTGGCCGCCGATGAGATGTCGGTGCGCCGCTTGTTGGAGTGCTTGCCCTTGAGCTCGAGCAGTTCGTCCTTGATGATCTGGAGCACGAGGCCCATGTCGCCGAGGACCTTCGTGTACCAGGCGATCTTCTCGCGCAGCTCGGCGAGCTCCTCTTCGATCTTGCCGCGCTCGAGTCCGGTGAGGCGGCGCAGACGCATCTCGAGGATCGCGTCGGTCTGGATCTCCGACAGGCCGAAGCGCTCGATGAGCGCCGCCTTCGCTTCGACGTCGGTCTGCGACGCCCTGATGATCTTGATGACCTCGTCGATGTTGTCGAGCGCGATGACGTATCCCTCGAGGATGTGAGCTCGCTCCTGAGCTTTGCGCAGCTCATAACGGGTCCGCCTGACGATGACGTCCTTCTGGTGCTCGAGGTAGTAGTGGAGCATCTCTTTGAGGGTCAGCGTGCGCGGCACACCGTCCACCAGAGAGAGCATGATGACGCCGAAACTCTGCTGCAGCTGCGTATGCTTGAACAGCTTGTTGAGCACGACCTGCGGGATGCAGGTGGTCTTGAGCTCTATGACGACCCTCATGCCCTTGCGGTCGGACTCATCGCGCAGGTCGCTGATCTCGGTGAGCTTCTTCTCGCGCACCAGGTCGGCGATCTTCGACACCATCTTGGACTTGTTCACCTGGTACGGGATCTCGGTGATGATGATGCGGGTGCGCCCCGTTGAGGTCTGCTCGATGTGGGCCTTTCCGCGCGTGGTGATCGAGCCGCGCCCGGTCTCGTACGCCGAGCGGATCCCGTCGCGGCCCATGATCGTGCCGCCCGTGGGGAAGTCCGGACCCGGGATTGCCTCCATCAGCTCGTCGATGGTCACGTCCGGGTCGTCGATCAGCTTCACGACGCCGTCGATGACCTCACCCAGGTTGTGGGGCGGGATGTTGGTCGCCATGCCCACGGCGATACCCGCACTACCGTTGACCAGCAGGTTGGGGAAGCGTGCCGGGAGGACCAGCGGCTCGGTGAGCGACTCGTCGTAGTTGGGGCCGAAGTCGACGGTCTCCTTGTCGAGGTCGCGCAACAACTCCATCGCCATGCGGTGAACGCGCGCCTCGGTGTAGCGCATGGCGGCCGCAGAGTCGCCATCGACCGAGCCGAAGTTGCCGTGACCGTCCACGAGAGGCACCCGCATCGCGAACGGTTGGGCCATGCGCACCATGGTGTCGTAGACCGCCGAGTCGCCGTGCGGGTGATACTTGCCGATGACTTCACCGACGGTCCACGCTGACTTCTTGTAGGGACGTGTGGGGGTGAGCCCCGACTCGTGCATCGCGTAGAGGATCCGGCGGTGGACCGGCTTCAGTCCGTCTCGGACGTCCGGTAGTGCACGCGCCACGATGACGCTCATCGAGTACTCGAGGAACGAGCTCCTGAGCTCCGACTGTATCTCGATCGGCAGCGTCGTCGTCCCGCTGGTGTCGATCGTGCCGTTCTCGTCTGTCACTTAGAGCACTCCTCGTTGTCGAAGCGTTCTCACCGTCAGCCACACCGCGAAGACCATGGCCGCCATCCCGAAGAAGAAGAACAACGATCCGCCGATCACTCCCACCCGGCCCGACTCCCCTGACCGGACCAGGGCCACGACGCCCCACACCACCAGCACGAGCCCGAAGGTCGCCATGACCGCCGAGGTACCGAAGGCCACGGCGTGAATACCCTTCTCGGCGCTCGGCTCTTCTGCTGCCAGACCCGCGAGCATCACGACCACTTCGCCGTCGTTCACTCCCCGGGGCGGGGCAGCAGGCTCGTCATCGTTCTCGCCGGCTGCGAACCCTGCGGCGACGGCGGCCTCGGTCGGTTCGTCGGCTGCCCCGGCAGTAGCCGCCGGGGCCGCTGGCACTTCGATCTCCACAGCCTCGGCGGGGTTCTCCTCCCCCCGATGACGCAGCTCCTCGAAAGCCTCCTGCTCCCAGGGGGGCGGTTCGAAGCCCTTGGGCTCTCGCCTCTCCGGTTGCGTGAAGTCGAACCCGTCGCTCACGCTCTGCCTCAGTCCGCCTCTCAGTACCGCTAGATATCCAGGAACCGAACGTCTTTGGCGTGCCGCTGGATGAACTCCTTGCGCGGCTCGACCTGGTCGCCCATCAGGTCAGTAAAGGCCTTCTCGGCGGCCAGAGCATCGTCGATCGTCACCTGGAGCAGTGTCCTACGCGAGGGATCCATCGTGGTCTCCCACAGCTGCTCCGGGTTCATCTCGCCCAAGCCTTTGTAGCGCTGGATGTTGTACTTCGCGCCCTCGGGAAGACGTGCGAGCGCCTGCTGCAGCTGGTGGTCGTTGTAGGCGTACTCGTGCTTCTTGCCCACGCTCAGCTTGTAGAGGGGGGGTTGGGCGATGTAGATGTAGCCGTTCTCGATCATCTGCGGCATGAACCGGTAGAAGAACGTGAGGATCAAACATCGGATGTGTGCACCGTCTACGTCGGCGTCGGTCATGATGATCGCCTTGTGATACCTGGCGGCGGCGATGTCGAACTCCTCGCCGATGTTGGTGCCGATCGCCGTTATCATCGCCTGGATCTCTTCCGAGGACAGAGCTCGGTTGATCCCGGCCCGCTCCACGTTGAGTATCTTTCCTCGCAACGGCAGGATCGCCTGGAAACTGCGGTCTCTCGCCTGCTTGGCCGATCCCCCCGCCGAGTCACCCTCGACCAGGTAGACCTCGGTGAGTTCGGCCTCCCGAATCGAGCAGTCGGCAAGCTTCCCGGGAAGCGTCGACGATTCCAGCAGCCCTTTGCGACGCGTGAGCTCCCGGGCCTTTCGGGCGGCCGCTCTGGCCTTCGCGGCTTGCGCGGACTTGGTGACGATGGCACGCGCCGGCTTGGGGTGCTCCTCGAGGTACTCGGACAGTCCTTGCGCGACGATGCCCTGCACCAGACCACGCATCTCCATGTTGCCGAGCTTGGTCTTGGTCTGTCCCTCGAACTGCGGATCATGGAGCTTCACCGAGATGATCGCGGCGAGTCCCTCTCGGATGTCTTCTCCCGAGAGATTCTCGTCTTTCTCCTTCAAGATGCCCTGACGACGCGCGTACTCGTTGATCGTGCGAGTCAGCGCGTTCTTGAATCCCTCGAGGTGTGTGCCGCCCTCATGGGTGTTGATGTTGTTGGCGAAGGCGAGGACCGAATCGGAGTAGCTGGTGTTCCATTGCATGGCTATCTCGACCGAGCCCTCGGGGCCCTCGGCCTCGAAGTAGACCGGCTTGTTGTGGATCGTGTCCTTGTTCTCGTTGATGTACTTGACGAAGTCCACGATTCCGCCGGCGTAGCGGAACTCCTCCTTACGCGGCTCGAGTTCACGCTCGTCGGTGAGGTTGATCTTCAGGTTCTTGTTCAGGAAGGCCGTCTCGCGAAAGTGCGTGGCCAGCGTGTCGTAGTCGTAGGAAACGGTCTCGAATATCTTCGGGTCCGGCCAGAAGGTGATTCGAGTACCGGTGGCCTTGCTCTTCGCGCCCTTCTCGAGCGGCCCCGTCGGCTTGCCGTGATCGTAGCTCTGGGTCCACACCGCCCCGTCTCGCTTGACCTCGACCTCGAGCCGGGTGGACAGGGCATTGACGACCGAAGCGCCGACTCCGTGAAGCCCGCCCGAGACCTTGTATCCTTGGCCGCCGAACTTCCCGCCCGCGTGGAGCACGGTCAAGACCACCTCGACGGTGGGCTTCTTGAGCTTGGGGTGCTTGTCGACCGGGATCCCCCGGCCGTTATCGGTGACGCTGATGGCGTTGTCGGCGTGGATGACCACATCGACGACCGTGCAATAGCCCGCAAGGGCCTCGTCTACCGAGTTGTCCACGACTTCGTAGACCAGGTGGTGCAACCCCTTTGGTCCTGTGGACCCGATGTACATGCCGGGGCGCTTGCGGACGGCCTCCAGACCCTCGAGAACCTGGATATCCTTGCCAGAGTACGAGTTTGTCTGAGCAGACACGCCCGCTCCTTCACATGAGGAGAGAATGGACAGAATACATGCGAACGGGTGTTCCCCGGGGGCCACGACATCTTGTGGTGCCCCGCCCTCGATTCTACCACAAGTGGTGCCTAGCCGGCCCTGAAATGGGCTCTAGCGCCCCTCTGACGCCGCCTCGCGCGCTTCGCGGGCTCTCAGACCCTTCTTCCACTGCAGATCGGCGACGGTGGCCCTCAGAACCGCTCTCCTGAGCTCGTCGTCGGGGATGGACGAGACCGACGCCTCGATCTGCGCGAGTTCACCATCAGTGAGCTCGACCGGGTCCACCTTATCCTCGGCGATGTGGTCCTCGCTCTCGCTCAGCACCTTCTCAATGCGCTTTTCCTTTTCCACGTTCCTGGAGACAGTGAAGCGCACGGTCCTTACCAGCGGCTCGCCCAGTTCTTGATTCACCGACTCGCGGTAGTGTTCCGAAAGTGCCGACAGCTCGGTGGCCCAGAGAGCCGAGTCGACGAAGACCACCAGTTCACCGTCTCTGATGTGGGCCCCCGTCGTGTGCGCTATCACTGCGCTTCCGGCGGTCTTGATCCAGGCGTCCCCGACCCGACTCTGGAGATAACCTCCACCACTCTTCCGGTCGAGCCGTCTCACCAGCATCCCCAGGGATGCACCAAGCTGGCCTTGTGTGCCTTTCCTCTTCATGAGAGAGCCACGACACGAGCTCGGTCCAAAAGGGCCTTCTCGAAATACCCGAGGTTGGTCGTCGTCATGACCGTCTGCGCCACCGACCCCGCAAACCCTGCCAAGGCATGGCGCCTCTTCTCGTCGAGCTCGGACATGACATCATCGAGAAGGAGAATCGGCCGCTGCGCCGCGATGTCGGTGGTGACCGACACCTCCGCCAGCTTCCACGCAAGGGAGATGGTCCTCTGTTGACCCTGAGAAGCGTACGTTCTCGCCTCTTTGCCGGCGATATGGAACTCGACATCGTCCCGGTGGGGTCCTGAGATGGTTGACTTGCGCGCGCGCTCGGCGGTCCTCTTCACCTCAAGGTGGCGCGACATCGCCTCTCTTGGCTCGGCTTCGGCGACCGAGACCCCATCTCTCACCCACGACGGAAGATAGGCCGCCTCGAGAGGACCGTCCTCAGCCAGTTCCGAGTAGACCCTGACAAGAGCCTCGTTGATGCGCGAGAAGAGCCGTTGGCGGTGCACCACAAGCGAGGATCCTACCGAGATGAGCCTCTCGGTCCATACGGACAGCGCCTCGTCGGGCGCCTCTTCCCGCAAGAGAGCGTTGCGTTGACGGAGGATCTTCTCGTAGTCGATCTTGAGCCGTGCGTAGGTAGGTGACAGCTGAGCGCCGAGCGAGTCGAGGGCCGTCCTTCTCTTCTCGGCAGCGCCCTTGACCAACCTCAGGTCTTCCGGCGTGAATATCACGCAGGGCAGCACACCGGCTATCTGGTTCACAGCTCTACGGGTCTTCCCGTTGACCTTGTAGACCCTCCGACCGGCAGGGCTGATCTCAAGGTCGACCTCGAGAACCCTTCCTGCCCCCTGAGCCTCCAAGGAGAGACGAGCTCCTTGTTCAGCGCCGAGCCTGACGACATCAGCCCACGACGGCCTTCGAAACGACTCCGCTTCAGTCAACAGCTGGAGTGCCTCTATCAGATTCGTCTTGCCGGCCGCATTGGCACCGACAAGGATCGTGAGGAAGGGATCGAGCTCCAGTTCGTACTCCGGGTAGCTGCGGAAATCCCTTACCTTCAACCGTGTGACAGAGAGGCCCACTTCTCCCTAGCCGAGCCTTACCGGCATCAGCAGGTAGAGGAAGTCGTCGTCCCCTTGCGACTTCAGAAGTCCCGGTTTCAAAGGGTTCTGTATCTCGAGCTTCAGAGTCTCAGCCGATGTGGACACGAGACCATCAGCCAGGAAGGCATGATTGAAAGCGATCTCCACATCCTTGCCTTCCGCTTTCACCATCAGATCCTCTGAAGCATCGCCGACATCCTGGGTCGTTGCAGAAAGAGAAAGGGTCTGATCCTCCTGGGACACAGATACCTTGAGTGGGGTGTTGTGAAGGGCCATCAGTGAAACCCTCTTCACGGCTGCTGCCAGTTCATCGGTGGAAACGGTGACCGTGGTCTCGGCTTCCTTCGGGATAAGCTGTTTGTAGTTCGGGAACGTTCCTTCGATCCGCCGTGTCACGAAGGTCGTCTCACCGAACTCGAAGACGATCTGGTTCTCTGAAGTGCCCAGCCTGACCTTCTCCTCGGATGAGGCTATTCGAGTCACTTCTTCCAGAGCACGGCCCGGGATGACGACCTCGAGATCCTCGGAGGGGGGTTCTTCAAGAACAACATCCGAGACCGCGAGACGGTAGCTGTCGGTGGCGACCATCTTCAGCGAGGGTCCCTCGATGACCACCATGACGCCGGTGAGGATTGCTCTGGTCTCGTCGCGACTGACGGCTTTCCCCACCTTCTTGACCATAGCCGACAGAAGGGCCGCGGGTAGTTCCACAGAACGATCGACCGATACCTCCGGGAACTTGGGGAAGTCGACCGCGTTCAGAGTCTTCACTGTGAAGGATGACTGCTGGCATCTGACCACGACGACGTCACCTTCGGTCTCGAGGGTCACGGCCGCCTCGGGAAGAGTCCTGACGATATCGTTGAGGAGCTTGCCTGGAACCACGGTCTGCCCCGGGTCTTCGACCAAAGCCGGAACAGAGTGTTTCACGGACACCTCAAGGTCGGTGCTTTGAAGGGAGAGGGATCCGTCGGTGGTCCCCAGCAGGATCCCTGACAGGATGGGCAGTGTCGACCGAGCGGACATCCCTTTTGAGACGACGGTCAGTGCGCTGAGGAGCTCGCTTCGGGCGATGCTGAGTTTCATTGGTGTCCTTTCATATGTACATACATAACACTAGTAGTAATAAGGCCTGTGGGAATGTGGATAGACCCTCTTCCCCCAGTTCATCCCACGCGTGTCTTACCGTTTCCCCCTGTGGAACAAACGTCCTCTCCGTCCACACCATCCACAACCTCGAGAATCCGTCCACAGAAGCAGAGGTTCATCCCCAACCCCTCAACAGTCTATACACACGGCAGTCAACAGAGGCTCACCTCTTCTGACGGATCGCATTGGTCACCTGTTGGATCTGGTTGTAGACATCGCGCTCGGCACTCATCAGTTTCTGGATCTTGGCGCAGGCGTGCATCACCGTGGTGTGGTCCCTGCCCCCGAACTCGTCGCCGATCTTAGGCAGGGAGAGATCCGTCAACTCCCGAGCCAGATACATGGCGATCTGCCGAGGGTAGACGATCGCCTGTGAGCGCTTGCTCCCCACAAGATCGGCATGGCTGATCGAGTAGTAACGACATACTTCGCGCTGGATTATGGTCACAGGTATAGGTCTGTGGGAGTGGTCAGGGAAGAGGTCGCGAGTCACCTGCTCAGCCATTGGAAGATCGACGACATCGCGCTTGGTGAGTTCGCGGTAGGCGATGATTCTGATGATGGCCCCCTCCATCTCCCGGATGTTGGGGGTTGATCTCTCGGCGACGAAAGCGAGAGCAGCGTCCTCGAACGGGATGTGTTGGGTGTCGACGAACTGTTTGAGGATAGCCAGCCGGGTCTCGTAGTTGGGGGGCTGGATATCAGCCTGTAATCCTGAGGCGAATCGGCTTTGGTACCTCTCGTCCATGTCGATCTCTTTGGGAGGTCGATCTGACGCCAAGACGATCGCTTTGCCCCGTTGGCGGAGTTCGTTGAATGTGTGGAAGAACTGGTCCTGGATACCCTGCTTCTTCTCAAGGAACTGGATGTCGTCGATCAGAAGGACGTCGACGGTGCGGTACTTCTGCCGGAACGAGTTCTGTGTCTTCGAGTTGATCGAATCAACGAAGTCGTTCGTGAACTGTTCGGAGGTGACGTAGAAGACCCTCTTGTGAGGGTAGTTGTCGTTGACGTAGTTGCCGATAGCTTGGAGAAGGTGGGTCTTTCCCAAACCCGGTCCCCCCCAGATGAAGAGGGGGTTGTACTTGAGGCCAGGCTGCTCAGCTACCGCCAGTGCAGCGTTGCGAGCGAACTCGTTGGAGTCCCCTACGATGAACGACTCGAAGGTGTACTTGTCGTCAAAGAAGCGCTGGGGTCCCGGGCCGGGCTGAGAGCGAGGCTCAGCGGCTCGTTCCTCCGATCGAAGTTCCTGTTCCACCAGGGGTTCGGGAGCCGCCTCAAGAGACGAAGCCGCTTGATCGACGACGATCTGTATCGACATGTCAGCGCCGACGACCTGTCGCAGAGCCGCGCTGAGTCGCTGGGCGTAACGCTCCTCAAGCCACGTACGCGCGAACTCGTTCTGCACCCCGACCACAAAGACACCATCCTGAGTCAACTCGACGGGAGAGGTGTGCTCGAACCACGTCTTGAAGCTGGGAGTGTTGAGTTCAGCGCGTACGATATCGAGAACATCCGACCATATCTTGTCGATGTTGTCGCTTGTTGACACAGGCATCAGTTGCTCCAACCAGGATGAATCAGGTTGCGGACGTCAGTTCGTCGAGATAGGACACTCCTTGAGGGGTGAGCTGTCGCTTTCCCCCATCCGCCGAGATCAAATCAAGATCCTCGAGCGACGCCAGGTCACGGTAGGCGGTCGAGATACCGACGCCCAGCTCACGCGAGACGAGACTCGGGCCCGCAGAGCCGGACTCCATGACCAAAGCCAGGACCTGCTTCTGCCGCGTCGACAGCCGGGGTCGGGCCACGGGGGGCTCAGCGGCGTCAGGCTCGACCGACCCGAAGTCGAGTGAAGCGGGTGGGACAGGGAGGGCAGCTTCACGCATCGTTCTCTCGTGGGTGGCCGAGACCACGGAGTGGGATGAACGGTCGGCGGGGTTCGTGTAGATGGTCACGACCGCGCCGCAACCGAGATTGTCTTCGATCACCAGGCTCCCACCGAACACAGAGAGGTAGTCTCTGACGATCGGTAGTCCCGAACCGACTCCCCGGATGTAGCACTTCATGTCCCCATGCGCGGTCGTGTAGCCGGGCATGACCGCATGGGTCTTGTCAGCGATGCCCGGCCCTTGGTCCGCGAAACGGATGGTCTTGCCGGAGTCGAGTACCGAGACGACAGGTTCGGCGAAATCTGCATGGATGAAATTCTCTGACACCTCACGGATGACCGAGTAGGGAATCGGCCCCCCCTGATCTCGCGCCAGCTCATACGTTCGCGCAGAGAGGCGCTCGATGAACATCGCGGTGTCCCCCGACGAGACCTCTTCGATGCGGGGAGCCGCCGCGGGCCCGTCGTAGACAGCTATACGCGCGCGAGTATGTTTCGAGGCCGAGAGCGCCGGCACGTAGGAAGCGGCGGATGCACCGCCCGAAGCTGAAACGTAGAAGGTCTTCATTCTCCCCTGGCTTTCCACAACGCGCCGCTCGTCCACAGTGATATCCACAACAGAGAAACCAAACCGCCAAACCGAACGCGAACGACTGTGAACGGTTCTACCTGCGGCTTTACATCCATCGAACGAAGGTTCGCCCCCAACCACAAGCACTTTTCCGATTCATCCACAGAACTTTCCACACTGTGGAGAAGGCTTGGCACCCCTCGCATCTCCCCCACCGGCAAATCCCTGCTCGCGAACGGTGTATCCACGACGCGCTTTCCATCACCCTGTGGAAACCACCCCTGATCCGACCTCGGTGGTGGAAAGAGGGTGTCCCCCGTATGCTCGGGCCTCCGGTCATCACGGACTCAGTGCAAGGAAGCCGTGCTTGATCCAGCGAGTCTCACGATGAACGGTAGAAAATGGGCTATAAGCGGTCATTCACACGCCCCACGGTCCGTACGCGGCCGCTCTTGGGGCGACACGAATGCTAGCAACGCGGGCAGTCCCCCACAATGGCGGATTCCGAGTTATCCACAGCGTCAACAACCACACGTCCTGCGTTTTCCACACTGTCCACAGATTCTCGACGGGTGTTGGCTCCCTGATCGAGCTGCGATAACGTCGCTTCCCACACGCGTAGATGGCCGGAGGATACCCGCGGGCCACCCCGCCCCCCTCGGAAGTGAGTGCTGCGCCCACAACACGTTGACTGCCCTACCAAGACGCGCATATAATCGTCGGGCTTTGCCCCGGGAATGGCGGGGCAGCTAAGGAGGAACTGTGAAAAGGACTTACCAGCCCAACGTTCGGAAGCGTGCGAAGACGCACGGCTTCCGCGCACGCATGGCCACCCGCGGTGGCCGTGCCGTCCTAGCGGCTCGCCGCCGCAAGGGCCGCAAGGTGTTGTCGGCCTAGCCACTCGCCACCCCTCTGATGAGGAGGCGATCTGAGTGAGCACGATCAAATCGTCGCGGGAGATCGACCGGATCTTTCGGAAGTCGACACGGATAGCGCACCCGCAACTCATAGCGCTCATGGCGCCCACACCGGAAGGACGCGGCCGACAAGGCCGCGTCGCGTTTATTGCTGGAAAACGCATGGGTAACGCTGTTGCTCGCAATCGCGCCAAGCGTGTGATGCGCGAGGCGGTTCGCCGAGCAGGTGGTCCATGGGCCGGGCATGACGTCCTGCTCATCGCCAACAGCAGGACCGGAACCGCCGATCCGTCGGCGATCGACGAGGCTCTGAGGCGGTTCGTCTCGCGGGTCGGCCTTGATGTGGGCGCCGGATGATCTCCTTCATTCTCCGCATCCCGCGCCGCGTGGCGCTCTTGATGATCCGCGGCTACCAGGTGGTCATCTCCCCCCTCTTCCCCCCTTCTTGTCGCTACACGCCGACTTGCTCGGCATATGCGCTAACATCAATCGAACGCTACGGGCTTCTTGAAGGAGGATGGCTTGCTATCAAGCGCATTGGGCGCTGCCATCCGTGGAGTCCGGGCGGTTACGATCCCGTGCCCTAGCCGGCATCAATCTTAGGAGTAGACCCGAGTGGGCGGTATCTGGAGCTCTTTCAAAGAAATCATCTTCGTATTCCTGCAGCAGATCGAAGGAGTCGTGGGCGACTGGGGCCTTGCGATCATCGTCCTGACAGTGCTCGTGCGCCTCGCGCTGATGCCTCTGACGATCAAGCAGACCAAGTCGATGTACGAACTGCAGCGCATCCAGCCCAAGATCAAGGAGCTGCAGGCCAAGTACAAGGACGACAAAGAGAAGCTGCAGGAGGAGACGCTCAAGTTCTACCAGGACAACAAGGTGAATCCCTTCGGCGGCTGCCTGCCCATGTTGCTCCAGATGCCCTTGTTGATCGCTCTGTACCAGGTCCTGGGTGGCACGGAGAAGAATCCCGGCCTGCTGATGGAGTACTTCTTGGCGAACGACATCACGGGCAAGTTCATGTTCTTCATTCCAGATATTGCCAGCACACCCTCCATGGTCTTCAAACAGCTCGGGCTTGTCGCGGCCATCCCCTACATCTTCCTCGTCGTGTTGTTCGGTCTGAGCGTCTGGCTTCCACAGGCGCTCATGCCAGGCGACAAGCAGCAGAAGATGATCGGCGGCTACATGGCGATCGTCATGCTCTTCTTTGGATGGACTGCGCCAGCCGGCGTGCTGCTCTACTGGGACGTTTCCAGCATCTGGGGTGTTGCACAACAGCAGCTCATGATGGCCTCGCTTAAACGCGGCCATGAGGACGAGATCGTTGTCGAGGCCCCACCCAAGTCGTCGAAGAAGAAGAGCAAGAAGTAGTCTGTCCCGCTGTCCGAAAGGAAGCGTGAAACGTATGGTCAAAGAGTGCATCACGCAGGCCGCCACGGTGGAAGAGGCTGTTGACGCCGCGCTTGAGCAGCTCGGTGTCCAGCAGGACGCGGTTGAGTACGAGGTTCTGGAGGAGCCCGGCAAGAAGGTGTTCGGTATGGGCTCCTCGAGAGAGGCCAAGGTTCGGGTCTGGGTCACCGATGTCGGACTCACGGCTGATGTCGTTGAACCGGCGACGGAAGACGAGGCGGAGGATGTAGGCCCGCCAGCCGAGCTGTCCGACCGCCCCTCTGCGGATGAACTGTCCGATGAAGAGCTCGACCAGGTCGCCGACGCAGCGGTCGCGGCGCTACGCACCATTCTCGGCCACTTCGGACTTGAAGGACCGACGGTAGAGGAATACGAGGGAGACGACGGTGAGATCATCCTGGATGTTGTGGGAGGAGATCTTGGCTTGCTGATCGGCCGACACGGGCGCACACTCGACGCTTTGCAGACTGCAGTAGGGGCCGTCACCACCCGGCAACTCGGTTTCCGTTACCCGGTGGTCGTCGATGTCGAGGGATATCGCCATCGCCGACGCCAGAAGATCGAGGACATGGCTCGCAGGTCAGCCGATCGTGCCGCCAAACAGCACGCGCCGGTTCGCATGAGGCCCATGACCGCTTACGAGCGTCGAGTCGTGCACATGGTCTTGAGAGACGACCGCAGAGTAGCCACCGTCAGCGAGGGAGCCGATCCGTTCCGACAGGTGGTCATCTCTCCAAAGTAGGACTCCGGGCGGCCACACTGCGTATCTTGCGGGGCGCCTACGGGCGCCCCGCTTTCTGTGCGGCGGGCGAACGAGTCACGAGTTGGGTCAAGATGTTTCACGTGAAACATCTTCAAGTGCGGCGACGTTTAGCTGTGGTCTCAAGTCAAGGAGGGTTTCACGTGGAACATCAGCCGGCATCCGTCCACGAGCGACGACTCCAGGAGATGCTGCACGTCGTTGGTCTGGAGTTGGACGCTGAGCAACTGTCAGCGTGTGTAGAACATATGCTCTGGGTCCTTGCGACTAATGAGTCGATCAACCTTACGGCGATAACCGACCCCGAGACGGCGCTCCGGCTGCACGTCGTCGACTCGCTGGTCGCCGTGCCAGAAGTTGCCGAATCTCCGCCGGGCCCACTCTGTGATGTTGGTTCCGGTGGCGGGTTCCCGGGTGTTCCCCTCGCGATTGCCGGGAAACGCGACACCCTGCTGTTGGATTCGGTTGGCAAGAAAGTCCGCGCGCTCCAAGCGTATCTCGAGACTAGCGGACTCTCTCCCCGAGTACGGGCGGAGTCTGCCCGCGCCGAAGAACTTGCTCTTGAGTCGCCGAATCTGTTCGCATCTGTGACGATGCGCGCTGTGTCGAACCTTGCGTCCTTGGTGGAGCTGGCCGCTCCCCTGCTCATGCGAGGCGGACGTCTGGTCGCCTTGAAGGGTGATCTGGGCGACGCAGAGATCGCGGCGAGCCAGAAGGCCGCACGCATATGCGGTCTCGAGATGATCAGTGTCAGGCGAATAGCACTGCCAGAAGGACACGAGTCAAGGAGTATTGTCAGCTATGCAGCGATTTCCGCTCCGAGCATCAGTCTTCCGAGGCGGAACGGGCTGGCTCAATCGAAGCCACTCGCCCGGTAGAGGCGTGAGACTTTGAGCTGAGAGCAGGTTGGGCTACAATCGCGACGACACCGCTGCCTCGGAAGGGGGGAGCATGACAGATCACGGATCAGGCAAGGCTCAAGAGGGCCCTGCTCGCGTCTTCGCTGTGGTCAATCAGAAGGGTGGGGTTGGCAAGAGCACGACTGCGGTGAATCTCGCAGCCACCCTTGGGGAGCAGGAGCAGAAGGTGCTCTTGGTCGATCTTGACCCCCAGGGCAACGCGACTTCGGGTTTTGGACTGAACAAGAACGAACGGGAGCTGTGCATCTACAACGCTCTTCTCGGCGACACGCCGATCCCGCAGATCATCGAGCCGGTCGAGGTCGAGCACGTCTTCGTTGTTCCGGCGACGATACAACTCGCCGGCGCGGAGATAGAGCTTGTCTCGGCGATGAGCCGTGAGAACAGGCTCAAGGCGATCCTTGATGAGGTTCGCGGCGACTTCGACTACATCATCATCGACTGTCCTCCGTCTTTGGGTCTGCTCACCATCAATGCTCTCACGGCCGCCGAAGGGCTGATCATACCGATACAGTGCGAGTACTACGCGCTTGAGGGTCTGTCGAAGCTTCTCGACAGCGTTCGGCTTGTCAAGACCCACCTCAACCCCTCGCTTGAGGTCTTCGGTGTGGTCATGACGATGTACGACTCTCGGACGCGTCTGGCTTCGCAGGTTGTAGCGGAGGTCAGGGACTTCTTCGGTCCGAAGGTCTTCACGACGCTGATACCTCGCACCGTGCGTCTGTCTGAAGCGCCCAGCTTCGGTCAGCCGGTGCACATGTACGATCCTTCGGGCAAAGGCGCGGAGGCTTACAGAAGTCTTGCGAAGGAAGTGATGGACCGTGTCTAAGCGAGGACTCGGCCGAGGCCTCTCGGCCCTCATTCCCAGCGCTTCACAGGAGTCGCACGCGGGAGAGGAGATCACGGAGCTGGCGATCGATCTCATCTCCCCCAATCCCGAGCAGCCGCGTACCGACATCGACGAGGAGTCGCTGTCCGAGCTCGCCGACTCGGTGACGAAGGTCGGTCTCTTACAGCCCATCATCGTTCGCGCTATGGGTGAGGGCTACCAGATCATCGCCGGTGAGCGGCGCTGGAGGGCTTGTCGGCTTGCGGGTTTGGAGCGGGTTGCGGTGAGGGTCCTCAACACCAACGAGACGGAGTCGCTCGAGATCGCGCTGATCGAGAACCTCCAACGCGAGGACTTGAACTCTATCGAGGAGGCGCGCGGATACCGGAAGTTGCTCTCCGAGTTCCAGATGACGCAGGCCGAGCTCGCCGACAAGGTCTCGAAGTCGCGTTCAACGATCACTAACGCGCTCCGCCTCTTGGACCTGCCGGAGGAGGTCCAAGAGCTCGTGTACAAGGGCTCGATGAGCGCCGGTCATGCCCGAGCGGTCCTGTCCGTGCCCGAGGAGTCCAGCCGGATCAAGCTGGCCGAGAAGATCGTGGCAGACGGCCTCTCGGTTCGCGAGGCGGAGAACCTCGCGCGACTCTACGCCGCCGGCCAGGGCGACCGGGCACCGCGTCCCGTGACGCCGAAGAGCTTCAAACAGGTTGCGCGAAGCCTTCGACGGTTGCTCGCCACGAACGTCCGGGTCAAGCAAGGCAAAGACAAGAACAAGATCGAGATCGAGTTTCGCGACGAGGACGAGCTGCAGAGGATCTTCGCGCTCATCTCCGAGGGCGAGGCGCCGGAACCGGAGGCGATCACTTGAGACGCAACATGGAATATCTTGCCATTGGCGTACTCGCCGGTGCGGCGGTGGGGTTCGTGATCGGGCTTCTGTTCGCGCCCTCCAGTGGTGCTCAGACCCGCCAGCGCCTCGCCAGCGAGGCGCTCAAGGCCGCTGATGTCGCTCGCGAACTCGCTGACAGGGCCGAGCGGGCCGCGGAGGCCATCGGTGGCAAGGTCGAGCACTACCTCGGCAGAGACGAGGAGCTCGCGTGGCGCAAGGTGCGCGAGATCCGCGAGGGGCTGGACGGCTACACGCAGACTCAGCCCTCGTGATGTCAGGGCTCTGTGGGACGCTCCGCTTCGAAGGGGGTGTCTGATGGGCCTGCACCTGGTGACAGGACCGGCAGCCGCAGGCAAGAGCGGCTTACTATATGCGGAAATCGAACGGGCGTCCCGCGAGGGGTCGCCCGTTCTCGCCCTTCCGGCCAGCCCGGACGTCCACCGCGCCTCTGCCGAGTTCGCCGCTCGAGGAATCCTTGGCGTCAAAGTGATTCAGCTTGACCAGTGGGTCGACTCACTGTGGCGTCTTCACGGAGACGGCAGGCGGATCGTCTCGCCATCACGTCGGCAACTGATGGTGGGCAGGGTGCTCGGCGACCTGGTGGAGCGAGGCCACGTTCAGGAGCTTGGTGACAGCCTCGGCCTTCGTCGACTACTCGGGGAGATCGTCGGGTCGATCCCCGTGCGCGACCTGACGCCGCCGAAGACGGGGGCGACAGCTGAGGTCGCAGCCGTATGTCGCGAGTACTGGCAGGAAATGGAAACTCTCGGCTATATCGAGGCGTCGCAGGCAGCCTGCCTGCTCGGGTCGGACCCCCCCAACGGGCTCGGGTGCATCTCGCTCAACCGCTTCACGGACCTCACGGTCGGCCAGGAGCTTCTCATCATCGGGCTTTCCGCCGTCACTGACGTGACGATCGCCTTGACCTGGCAAGAGGGCCTTCCAGCCACCGCGGCTCTCGACCCGCTGGTCTCGCGGCTGCTCGCGACGAGCGGGACTGCGCACACCGTGGTACCAGCGGGGGAGTGGAGCGACCCGGCGCTCGAGGTGCTCGCCGATGGACTCTTCCGGGGCGTCCGTCTCGAGCCGCCCGGACGGTGCCTCGAGCTGTTGGAGTCCGGTGGTGCGGATGCGGAGTGCGCGGGAGTGGCCCGACGCCTTCGGCAGCTGGTCGACGAGGGATGCGAGCCGGGCCGGATCGCCATCGTCGCGAGGGACATGCCCTCGCGGGCGGAGTCGCTGTGGGCGGCACTTCGCGCACAGGACGTCCCGTCGGATGTGGATGTGGCGCTCCCGTTCAAAGCGACGGCGTTCGGCAGGGCGCTCCTGGGGCTGCTTGAAGCGGTCGCGGACCCTCGGGCATCACGAGAGCTGCTTCTGGCGTTCGTCTTGAGCCCCTACTCTGGGGTCGATGCGGAGCGTGCGGCGGAGGCCGACAGAATCTGGCGCAGGAGCCGACTGCAGGGGCCCGCGCTGCTCGCTGCGTGTCGGACTCTGCAGGAAATGGCAGAAACTGTCAGAATCGTCGACCGCATCGCTTCCCGGAGGGAGCTGTTGGGGCCGTGGGTCTTGCGGTGGGACCGACTGGGAGGAGCGTTCCTCGCCAACGCCGAGAAGCGGCGAGGCGTCGGAGGGATCGAGGGCCGGCTCGACGCTGCCGCACACAGGAGTCTCCTTCTCACGATCGACGACATCGCCGATGGTGCGACGATTCCGGAGCTGTCCGAGGTCATCGCAGCCTTGGGCCGAGCCACAGTCTCGACCGGCTCCTCGGACGAGCGAGCCGTACAGGTCACCGAAGCCCACCGCGTGCGCGGGAGGCGGTTCGACGTGGTCGTACTCATGGGGCTCACCGCGAGAGAGTTCTCGCCGGAGAGACCACCGTCTCTCGCCAGCGTCCTCCTGCGCGCGCTCGGAGACGATGCGCATCTCGACGAGCGTCTCGCTGAGCGAGCGCTGTTCTACACGCTCGTCACGCGCGCTCGGAGACGGCTTGTGCTGAGCCGCCAGGCGACCGACGAGAGGGGAGAGGCGGTCCGGCCGTCGGCGTTCTGGGACGAGGTGGTCGATCTCTACCGTGATCCCGAAAGCCCGGATGCGGATCAGATACTGACGGTCTCGCGACTCTCAGGAGGCGACCTCGCGGCCATCGCGCCGGCGTTCACCCCGGGGCGCAGGATGACACGCGAGCGCATCGCAGGGACCGTAGCCGTCTCGCAGCGGGGTTGTCTGAGCAGTCCGGACCTGATCATGAGCGCTCTTGCCGACCACGAGTACTCGGCCTCGGAGATCGAGTCGTACCTCGCGTGCCCATACCGCTGGTTCGTTCAGCGCGCGTTGCGGCCGGCCGAACTGGACACGATCTTCGATGCACGCGAGCGCGGGACCTACGCCCACGGCCTGCTCAGGGCGTTCTACGACGAATGGCACGCAGGTGGCCGCACGAGGATCGAGCCGGAGCTTCTCGACGACGCACTCGAGGTGTTCTCGGCAGTCGAAGAGTCATATCGTGCTCGCGAGCACGCCCGTGTCGCCGGCACTGCGGAAGAGGTCGGCGTAGCGAAGGCCACGCGGTGGGCGCGGATGGTCGTGGCTGATGACGCGAGCTTCCTGCCGTCGTTCGAGCCGGCAGGCCACGAGGTTCCCTTCGGTGCCGCGCACGGCGTCCCGTTCGAGCTGGGCGGCGTGCGCATGGCAGGCCGCATCGACCGGGTCGAGCGGGGGCCCGCAGGCGTTGTCGCGATCGACTACAAGTCGTCCGGCACCGTGAAGGGCGTAGGGTCGTTCGACACCCATGGACTCATTCAACCCACGGTGTACGCGGCCGCCGCATCCCGGGTGTACGGGGCTCCCGTCGCGGGAGGCGTGTACCGGTCGATGCGCACTCTCTCGGTCAGGGGGTTCTGGCTGAAGGGTGTCCTCGATCTGGGCGACCGAGGAGCCCCCTCGGACGCGCTTGATACCGAGGCGCTCTCCGCCGAGATCGACAGGGCCGCTGAGGCCGTCGCCGGCGCGGTCGATGGCATGCAGGCGGGACGGATCGACCCCGAGCCCTCGAGGAAGTCGACGTGCGAGTACTGTCCGGTCCGCGGCGTATGCGGGGTGAGCTGACGTGTCCGTGTCGCACAACCCCCAACAGGAGGCCGCAGCCAAGGCGCTGCGCGGGAGAGTGCTGATCAGCGCCGGAGCCGGCTCCGGCAAGACGCGCACGCTCGTCACGCGTTTCGCCGATTCGCTTGAGGCACATCCGGATGAAGAGTGGAAGCCCGCGCCGGTGGATGGGGTGGTCGCGATCACCTTCACCGACAAGGCGGCGGGAGAGATAGCAGAGCGAGTCAGGGCGACGTTGCGACAGCGAGCATGCCCCGCGCAGGCGCGCGGGATCGACTCGGCATGGATCGGAACCATCCATTCGTTCTGCACGCGCGTGCTGAGACGCTACGCGCTCGAGGCGGGGATCGACCCGTCGTTCTCGGTCGCAGATGGCGTGGAGACTGAACGCATGAGGCAGCAGGCGTTCGAGACCGCCTGCGTGCTCACGGGACACGGTGCGCGAAGTGCGCTCTTGGGCGCTTACGAGTTCGATGACGTGTACTCGGCGGCGACGGGCCTCGCGGACCACGCCCGCAGCAGCCGCATCGCGCTGGAGAACGTGAAGGTGGAGCCGGCCCCACCGTCGCGAGAGCTGTTGCGCGATGCGGTCGAGGCGCTCGCCGAGGGCCGCGATGCGGTTCGGACGTGTGGCGACGACAGGGCGCAGGCGACGAAGTTGCTCATCGGATGCTGCGATGCTCACGAGTACCTCGCCGGAATCGACCCGGATCGTCTGGGCGATTCCGATGTTGCGCTCGAAGTGTGGAAGGCACTGGCGCGATTCAAGCCGTCGGGTCGCGCCGCCTCGATCCGGGATATCGCCGCCGGGCTGGCTGAGCGCCGACGACGTCTGGTGGCGCGTGCGGCGAGCGCGGCCGTCAGCGGGCACGCAACGGCACTCGTCGCTCTTGCCGCCGAGTTCGATGCCGAGTACCGCAGAGCGAAACGTCAGCGTGCACTGCTCGACTTCGATGACCTTCAGGTCGAGACAGTGAGGCTCCTCACATCACGTGCGGATATCCTCTCCGAGCTCAAGGCCCGCTTCCGGATGGTCATGGTCGATGAGTTCCAGGACACCGACGAGCTGCAGCTGGCTCTGGTCTCCGCCGTCGCCGGCGAGAACCTGTGTACGGTGGGAGACGAACAGCAGTCCATCTACGGATTCCGCGGCGCGGCGGTCGATGTCTATCGCCGACACAACGAGGCGATGAAGGTCGCCGGTGCGCGGGAGTTCGTACTGAGCCTGAACTACCGATCACATCCAGCCGTGCTGGACTTCGTGAACCACATCTTCGGCGGCCTGTTCGGCGCGTCGCTGATCCGCCTCGTGGCGGGTCGCGTCGAGGACCCGCAGCTGCTGCCGGAAGGGCTGCCGCGGGTCGACCTCACCTTGGTGCGAGCGGGCAGCGGTGTCGGCGGGCGGACGGTCGAGACCGAACAGGTCGCCGACAGGCTGGAAGAGTTGCGGGATTCGTATGCGGTCGACCCGGGAGACATGGTCGTGCTGCTCCGTTCCTACACCCATGCCGAGTCTTACGCGACCGCGCTTGCGCGTCGGGGCTTCGCTGTCTCGGTGGTGGGGGGGAGTCGGTTCTTCTCGGTCCCGGCGGTCGTGGTGGGTCGGGCGCTGCTTTCGGCCATCGTGAACCCGCACGACGATGGAGCCATGGCCGTGCTGCTGACCTGTCCCGAGTTCGGGCCGAGCGATGACGGCATCTGGGCGCTGGGCCGAGCGACCGGGCAGCGCCGTTGTTCGGTATGGGAGTCGTTCGACGCGGCGGCGTCGGGTGTCTCGGCGAACGACGCGGTACGCCTCGCGGCGCTCCGGCAGGCGATCGAGCGAGCTCGCGCCCGGGTGGGCAGCTGCCGACTGTCCGAGGTCGTGCTCACCGCGGTCGAGGACCTCGGCTACGATCTCGCCCTGCTGGGGGCGGGGGAGGAGGGGAGGACGGGCTTCTCGAACCTGCTCAAGCTGGCGTCGATGGCCGATGAGTTCGAGCGCTCGGGAGGATCCGGGCCCGCGGCTTTCGCCTCCTATCTCGATGCGAAGGAGCAGTACCGCGACCACACGGCGCCCGCAGCGCTCGCCGACGAACGTGGCCGCTCGGTTCGCATCATGAGCATCCACGCCTCGAAGGGATTGGAGTTCCCCGTCGTCGTCTTGCCCGAACTCGGCTCGCAGGGGCGCGGCGACGGACCTATCGCGTCGTGGCAGAGGGACGGCGACACGATCACGGTGGCTATGAGGCTGCCCTCCGACCTGAGCACGGGTGCATCGCCCGACACGAAGTACTCGGAGCTCTACGGCCGCATCCGAGAGGGCCGAAAGAACGCCGAACTCGAGGAGTCCCAGCGGCTGTTCTACGTGGGCTGCACTCGGGCGCGCGAGGTACTCATCTTGAGCGGCGCGGGTAGCTTCACCGATGCGCCCAAGGAGGGCGCCGTGCTACCGGTCGAGTGGCTTCGGGCGGGACTCGGCATCGGGGCGCACGAGGACGGGCTCGCCGAGAGGCGGACGTCACATGGGTGCAGCTACCTGTTGCGGACCATCGACGCGGCGTCGTGGACACGTGAGCCGGTGGCGGTGGCCGCCTCCGCTGAACGCGCGCCGTGCGGCACCGACGGTGTCGAGGGTGCCGCTCCGCCCGAGCCCGGGAGGACCGAGCCGCACGACGCTCCACCGGAGCGCATGTCGTACAGCGACTTCAGCCTTCACGAATCGTGCGCCAAGCGCTTCTGGGCGACCAAGATCATGCGCGTGGGATCCATCTGCGCAGCGGGCGCGGGCGACCCGTTCCGGTTCGGCAGCGCGGTGCACGCTGCGCTGGAGCTTGTCACGGATGGCGCGGCGCCCGACGACGACCGGCTGCTCGCGCTGTCTCGGGCGTTCGGACTCGAGGAGTCGGAGGTGCCGGAGCTGCGCGAAGCGGTCGCGGCCTACCTGAGCTCCGAGGTCGCCTCAGAACTCAGTTCGTTCGGCCGCGTTCGTCGGGAGTGGCCGTTCGCACTACCCATCTCAACAGCCCGAGGCGACTTCATCCTGACGGGCAGCGTGGACGCGTACGGCAGACGGGACAGCCATGCGCTGATCGTCGACTACAAGACCGGGCGTTCGGGCGGGGCGGCGGAGCTGCGGGACCGCTACGCGCTTCAGGCCGCCACCTACGCACTGGCGGTGCTCCACGACGGCTGCTCCGACGTTCGCGTTGTCTTCATCCGGCCGCAGGCCGAGGGTGAGGACGCGCGTCCGCAGCACGTCGATTTCGTGTTCGGAGCGCTCGATAGAGCACGAATACGCGAGGACCTGGCCCAGCGGTACGAGCGCATCGTCACCCACGGGTACTCGCCGCTGGAGAGGTGGGATCCGCACATGTGTGGCGAGTGCCCGATCGCGGGCGGTCTCTGCCCGGTGACGCCTGGGCCGGGTTGGCGTTTGGCTCAGAGAGGACCTCTAGTCGCCCGCGTCCCCGGTTCGCTGCTTGAGCTGTCCACAGGCGGCGTCGATATCCGCGCCCCTCTCGGCACGGATCGACACCTCAGTGCCGGACGCCCGCAGTGACCGCTCGAAGGCGGAGAGGCGATCGTGCGCGGGGCGACTGAAACCCGTGCTCTCGACCGGGTTGATGGGAATCAGGTTCACGTGGACGAGCAGGCCTCGGCAGTACTCGACCAACGCGCGTAGCTCGTCGTCGGTGTCGTTGAGCCCGGAGATGAGCGAGTACTCGAGAGAGGGCCGCCGGCCGGTCGTCTCGGCATAGGTGACGAGCGCTGCGCGCAGCTGCGGCAGCTTCTGGGTGCGCACGCCGGGCATCATGCGATCGCGAGTGGCTTGCACAGCGGAGTGGAGCGAGACCGCCAACGTGAACTGCTCGGGCTCCGCGGTAAGACGCTCGATTCCCGCGATCAGCCCGCACGTGGACACGGTCAGGTGCCGAGCACCGATGCGCAGTCCGTCGGATGAGTTCATGAGACGCAGCGCCCCCAACGTGGCGGCGTAGTTCGCGAACGGCTCGCCCTGGCCCATCGCCACGGCGTTGGTCACGCGCAACCCGAAGTCCTCGGCCACGACGCGCACCTGGTCGACCATCTCGCCCGGTCCAAGGTCGCGAGTGAGGCCCGCAGCACCGGTGGCGCAGAAGGAACAGCCCATCGAGCAGCCGGCCTGGGTGGAGAAGCAGACGGTGAGCCGGTCACCGGCCGGGAGCCCCACCGTCTCGACGGTGGTCCCCTCGGCCAGCCTCAGCAGGTACTTGCGGGTCCCGTCGGAAGAGGTCTGCCTGCCGACCACGGCGGGGAAGACGAGCGGCAGCCGGTCTGCGAGGTCGGACCGCAGACCGGCTGGCAGGTCGGTCATCTCATCGTAGGACCGCGCCCCGCGCCCGTAGAGCCACCTGATGACCTGTGCGGCGCGATAGGAGGGCGCTCCGAGCTCGCCCATGAGGTCCGAGATACCCTCAGGGCCGAGCGCCTTGACGCCGACGGCATCCGGGAGTCGTGAAGTGGGGTCCGACAAACCGGGATGGCCTACTTGCCCAGGTCGGCCAGAGCGGCCTGGTACTCACCGCGGTGCTCGCCCTCGAAACGGCCCACAGAGCGGAAGTAGTAGGCGATGTCGGCGAAGCCCTCGGCCTCGGCGGTCTCCGCGAACCCCGGGTACATCTCGGTGGCCTCGTTGTCCTCGCCCTGCGCGGCGGCGGCGAGGTTATCGGCGGTGGCGGTGGCCCCGGCGATGTAGGCGAGGTGACCCAGCGCGTGCGCGGTCTCCTCGGCGGCGGCGCGATCGAAGGCGTCGAGCGCCGACTGCGGCGCGCCCTCGAGCTCGGCGATGCGACGCCACAGCGTGTAGCGACGGTTGGCCTGCGACTCGCCGGCGAAGGCAGCCTTGAGGTTCTCGAGCGTCTGTGAACCGCTCAGGTCGCCGGGGCCCTCATAGGCGCTGAAGGCCTTCTGCGAGGCCCCGCACACCGGGCACTTCTCGGGGGCCGGGCCGATGTGGAAGTAGCCACACCCCGAACAACGATACTTCTCGACCATAACGTTCTCCTCTCACACACATCATCGACGTTACATTGCCTACCCCGCACGCCGAACCTCAGGGCGGGGATGGGGCGGTTCAGGAGCCCGGCCTGCCTAGGGACAGGCCGTGCCAACGGGGGCGGCGCTACGCACCGAACAGGCAGTACACGAGCCCTTCAGCGTGATGTCCACAGAGCTCACGCTCAGCCCGCGGGTCGTGTCGCGTAGCGCGGATTCGAGGGCGGCTGACGAGGGGATGTCGACGACCGTCCCACAGTCGTCACACAGGAGGTGCAGGTGATCGCTCACGTCTGCGTCGAATCGCATGGCGCCCGGAAGGTCGAGTTCGCGCACCAGCCCGATGGCGGCGAACTCGTGGAGGGTCTTGTACACGGTGGACAGCGACACGCCCGGAATCCGGTCGGCGACCCGCCGAGCGACATCGTCGGCCAGCGGGTGCGTGGTGTCACCTGCGAGGGCCTCGATCACCGCACGGCGCTGCGGGGTGAGGCGGAGTCCGGCTTCACGAAGCTGGCGAGTGGCTGAGTCCGACTGGAGAATCATCTTCCGCATACCTCATAATGATTAGTGGATAACAGACACTAGCAGTTAGAATGCCCTGCGGATTATACTTGCCCGACTCGCGGGGTCAATACCCATTGCCGCGCACGGGAACACTCTTCCAAGGGTGTTCCGCCGGCTCGGGCGCACGTCGGCCGGACGATCAGAAGGAGACTCGATGCACAGGAGTAGGACTGTTCTGGCCGCGGTGAGCGTGTTTGCCGCGACGATGGCGCTCGCGGCGGTGGCATGGGGCGCCTCACTCCCGGTCAAGCCGGGCGATGTGGACCCGCTGGCATTCCCGGCGGCCGAGACCTGCGCTTGCCACTCGCAACTCGTGGATGAGTGGAGCCGGTCGATGCACGCCCAGGCACTCGATGACCCGATCTACCGCACGAAGGTCGATGAGGCGAATGCTGCGACCGACGGCACGATCGGCCAGTTCTGCGACACCTGCCACGGTCCTGCAGCCACCATGACCGGCGAGATCGCGGCGGGAGCCGAGCTGAGTCCCGGGACCGCGCAAGGCATTGGGTGCATGTTCTGTCACCAGGTCACAGAGCTTGCTGCAGGCGACGTGGGAAACACGTCGCAGCTCGTCGAGCCGAGTGGCGTCAGGCGGGCGCAGCTGGAGCAGCCGCAGGCCCCACACCCGGCCGAGTTCTCCGAGTTCCACACCAAAGCCGAGATGTGCGGTGGCTGTCACAACGTCAACCACCCGGTCAACGGGATGCACCTTGAGGCGACCTACACGGAGTGGAGCGAGAGCGACTACGCCGCGCAGGGCATCGTGTGCCAGGACTGTCACATGAGCGCCGGAGCGGGAGTGGTGGGTCCCTCGACGGGCCAAGCTGCGATGGGTGGACCCGAGCGCGACAACATCTACCACATGAACTTCGTGGGTGCCCAGGTCGCGCTGGGTGACGCGGAGGCGGCGACCGCCATGCTCAAGAGCGCCGCGAAGATCGAGATCGACGCCCCCGACATCGTCGCACCCGGCGAGGAGGAGAGCGCCACGGTCGTGATCTCCAACGTCGGGGCAGGCCACTATCTCCCTACCGGCCTCACCGAGGTCCGCCAGATGTGGCTGGAGGTCACGGCGCAGGATGAGTCGGGCGGTTCGACGAAGCTCGCCGAACGCCGGTTCATCACGATCCTCCAAGACGAAGAGGGTAACTCGCCCGTGGAGTTGTGGGAGGCCGCGAGCATCAAGTCCGACGACCGCATCCCCCCGAAGGGCTCTGTGACCGAGACGATCACCGTGTCGCTGCCCGAGGGTGCCGACAAGACGACGCTCGTCGCGAACCTCTACTACAAGTCGGTGCCCGACGAGCTCGCCGAGAAGGCCGGCGTCGAGAACCCGACGACCACCATGGCGAGCGCCTCGAAGGACGTCTTCGGGTCGCAGGAGGCGCTCGGCGCTGCGAACACTGAACCCGCTCCGGTGCCGCAGTCCTCGACGATGCTGCCCTACCTGCTCGGCGGGGCGCTCGTGCTCGCAGCGGCGGGAGGGTTCCTCTTCTGGAGGTCGCGCAAGACCTCCTCCTAGCACGCGATCGATGATGGACGAAGAAGAGGCCCCCGCATTCTCTGCGGGGGCCTCTTGGTCTATGCCGGCACTCTGCGGTGAGCCGGGCCGCTACTCCGGAGCCTGGGTGGTCGACTCGGAGCCGCCGACCGAACCGTAATCCTCGGGCTTGTCCCCGACGGTCACATCGAGTTCGAGCGACTGGTTGCCGCGCAGCACCGACAGCTTGACGGCGTCGCCGACCTTCTTGCGCCTGACCTGCAAGATCAGGTCGTCCATCGTTCTGATCGGCGTGCCGTCGACGGCCGTGACCACGTCGCCGATGCGCACACCGGCCTTCTCGGCACCTGAGCCGGTGGCCAGGTCGGCCACGTAGGCGCCTTCTTCGACGGTCAGCTTCTCCTGGGCGGCCAGCTCTACGGTCACGGTCTGACCGATCACGCCGATGAACGGATGGCGGATCTCTCCGCCCTCGATGAGCTGATCGGCGACACGGATCGCCGTGTTGACCGGGACCGCGAAGCCGATGCCGCCGCTGGCTCCGGACTCGGAGTAGATGGCGGTGTTGATGCCGACGAGCCGCCCATCAGCGGTGACAAGGGCTCCGCCCGAGTTGCCCGGATTGATCGAGGCGTCCGTCTGGATCACGTCGACGAGAGGGTAGGCGTTCTCCGCGCTTGCCGAGAAGTCGGGCAGCGACCGGCCGATCGCCGAGACGACACCCGCGGTCACCGAGTGCTCGAGCCCGAACGGCGAGCCGATGGCCACGACGGTCTGACCGACGAGCAGCTTGTCGGAGCTACCCAGTTCGATCCCCGGGATCTCGTTCTTCACCTTCACGACCGCGATATCGGTCTCCGGGTCGCGCCCCACGAGTTCGGCCGGGTACGATTCGCCCGACGAGTCGCGCACGGTGAGCTTCTTCGCATCCTCGACCACGTGGTTGTTCGTGATTATGTAAGTGCCGCCGTCGGTCGAGGACTTGTAGGCGACGCCGGACCCGTTGCCGATGCTCGGCACCGTGGGGTGGTTCTGCGGGGCGCCATCCTGGCCACCCGACGTGGTCCCGCCCCTCACGTCGATGTTCACGACAGAGGGGACGGCAGCGGCAGCTGCCGCGACGGCAGGGTCGCTCGTCTCGGCGGGTACGACCGTGACCTTCGCTGTCTTGGCGGTGACCGTGCCCTCGGTGGCGAGGCGCGCGCCCAGGAATCCGGCGGCGAGTCCCGCGAAGCTCGCTATCACGAATGCGAGGACGGCGGCGATGCCGATGGCGGCACCGGCGCGCATGGGCTGCCGTGGGGCGGCCGGAGCGGGCGGGTCGGCGGCGGGAATGGGAGTAGCAGCGACTGCTGGAGCAGCGTCGGCAACGGGCGGCGGAGCGGCCGGCGGCACGCCCGGTGCCGGCTCAGGGAGCGGCGGAGCGGCCGGAGAGCCCGCAGGCGCGCTCTCGGGAGCCACCGGAACGCTCGGCTCGTAGCCGGCGATAGGGGGCGGCTCGACGGGCGCGGGAGCGGCGGCGGGCGCCTCAACGGGTGCGGGGGGCGAACCATCCGGCGCCACCGGCTGATCGACCGGTTGCGGCTGCTCGGACTCGGATGGTGAGGCAGGATCCAGTTCGTCGGTCATGGCGTCACTCCTTGCTGTCGTCAAGCGGGCACCTCAGGCGGGGCGCCCGTGCAATGATGTGCTAATGCATACGCAATGCGAGAATACCCCCAGATGAGAAAGCTCCACGAAGAAGCCACAACCTGCGCCGCTGAGCAGCAGAGCCAGATCCCCGCACTGGTGGTGCTCGTGATCGGCACCTTCTTGGCGCCGCTCGACTCGAGCATCGTCAACATAGCGCTGCCGTCGATCGCGGCGCAGTTCGGCGAGACACTCTCGTCCGTCAGCTGGGTCACGTCGGCCTACCTGCTCACCGTTGCTGCCCTGCTGCTCACCATGGGCAGGCTGGGCGACCTGCGGGGGCTTCGCCGCCTCTACGTCGGAGGACTGCTCATCTTCGGCGCCGGCTCACTCGGGTGCGCGTTCGCGTGGTCGCTTCCAAGCCTCGTGGGTGCCCGAATCGTTCAGGCGGTCGGCGCCGCGATGATGTTCGCAGCCGGCCCCGCCATCGTGTCGAAGACGTTTCCTCCCAATCGCCGAGGGTGGGCGCTGGGCTACATCGCCCTGGCGGTCTCCGCCGGCCTCACGGTGGGTCCCGCGCTGGGTGGCGTCCTGGTGGGAGCGTTCGGCTGGCCGAGCATCTTCCTGATAAACGTCCCGCTGTCGGTGATCGTCTCGGTGGTCGCGTGGCGGCTGCTCACCGACGACTGCCCGCGAGAGGGCACCTTCGACGTCGCAGGCGCCGTTCTCGCGGCTGCAGCGCTCGTCATGCTCCTGGCCGGCCTCAGTGGCGCCGAACGAGTCGGTCTACTCTCGCCGGCGGTCATCGGGCCGGTTCTCGGGTCCGCGGTAACCGCAGTCGTGTTCGTCTGGTGGGAACGGCGCACCCCCGCGCCGATGGTCGACCTCGATCTGTTCGCATCGCGGTCGTTCTCGGCGGGAATCGCCTCAGCGACACTCGCGTACATGGCGCTGTTCTCGGTCACGTTCACGATGCCCTTCTACCTGCTGCGAGTAGAGGGCCTTGACGCCCGGCTCGCGGGTCTGGTGCTCACGGTCACCCCGCTCGCGATGGCGGCGTTCGCCCCGATCGCGGGCCGTGCCTCGGACCGCATGGGGAGCCGCGGGCTGGCAGCGGGAGGCGTCGCGCTCCTGGCCACGGGCCTGTTCGCGGCATCTCTGCTGGTCCCCGGGAGTTCGCTGTGGGCCGTCGCGGGCTCGCTTCTCATCGTCGGAGCCGGGATGTCGGTGTTCCAGACCCCCAACACGGCCGCGATCATGCGCGCGACGCCCGTCCTGAGTCTGGGGGTGGGGTCCGCCCTCATCGCTCAGGCGCGTAACGTGGGGATGGCGATCGGGGTAGCGCTCGCCGCATCGGTCCTCGGGGCGTCGATGGGGGGAGCCGGGCTGCCGGGAGGCGAGGGGCCGGTGACCGAGCAGACCGCCGCGGTCTTCTCGGCGGGCATGGCGCTGACGCTACGCGTCGGTGCGCTCATCGCGGTCGCATCATCGCTGCTCGCGTGGTTCGGACGGGGAGAGGACTCGGTTGAGGCGCAGAGGTCCAACCCGTAGACTTGCGGCAGTGATCATCGAGGAGGACGTGTGACCAAGGGTATCGAGCACGAGGAATCGCCGGGCGATGAGGAGCTGCCGCCCGATGCCGTGCCCACGGCCGATGCAGCCGTCGGACGACCCGCCATCGACGAAGGGTCTGCGGCCGCGCCTGAGGAATCGCCGGGGGATGGCGGCCCGGAGACGATCGGCGCGCAGTCCGAGGTCGAGGAGCCGACCCACGAGCAGGTGGGGGCACCGGAGGCAGAGACCGAGCCGGTAGCGGGATCCGAGGCGGTGACCGAACCAGAAGAGGGGCCCGAGACGGTGGCCGAGCCGGTATCGGAGGCGGAGGCCGCACCCGAGCCGGCACCGGAGGGTGAACCGGGATCCGGCACCGAAGCCGAGCCGGAGACCGACGACCTCGAAGCGGCGATCGCCGAGGCGGGTGCGAATCTCGAGGCCGATTCCACCTTCGACGACATCAGCCCCGGCACCGTCGCGACATCCGGGGGCGAACAGCCTGAGGCCGAGGCGGATGAGCGCGGCCATGACTCGGTGCCGACCTGGCCGTTCGTGGTCTACGACGCCGTGTGGCTCGCCTTCGCCGGCGTCCTGATCTGGCAGTTCGAGCAGCTCCCCGCGGGACAGGCGGTCTTCGAGTCGCCACTCTACGAGGCCGCGGTTCTCGGAGGTGTCGCGCTGACGATCGCGGGCCCGGTGCTGATCCTCGCCACGTGGATAGGCTCGTGGGGCCGACCGGGCGCGTCCAAGGGCGGCTTGTTCGTCTCGGCGCTCATCAAGGGCGCGATCGCGACCGTCCTGGGTGTCACTCTATGGTGGGTCGCATTGATGGCCCTCGACCAGCTGAGGCTGGGAAGGCTCCTCTAGGAGCATCACGTGAGAGAGGTCGAAGGCATGCCCATCCATCCCACTGAGATCCGGGTCGCTGTCCTCAAGGGCGGCCGCTCCGCCGAGCGCGAGGTCTCGCTCAACACCGGATCGCAGGTCACCGAAGCGCTGCTCGAGGTCGGGTTCGACGTCGTCGAGATCGACACGGGCGACGACGATTTCATCGCCGAGCTTTCACGGGCCGAGGCGGGCGTCGTCTTCATCTGCCTGCACGGTCGCTTCGGTGAGGACGGCACGGTCCAGGGGTTGTGTGAACTGCTCGAGCTCCCGTACGTCGGCAGCGGGGTTCTGGCGAGCGCGCTCGCCATGGACAAGGTCATGAGCAAGCAGCTCTACGACTACTGCGGGATTCCGACGCCCGAGTACATCGCGCTCAGGCGAGGGCGGGAGCTGGACACCGAGTACATCGCGGCGCGCTTGGGTGACAAGACGGTGGTCAAGCCCGCCAATGAGGGCTCGGCACTGGGCGTCACGATAGTCCACGAGCCCGCCGAGCTGCCGATGGCGATCGCTCACGCGTTCAACTACGACCGACACGTGCTGGTCGAGAGGTTCGTGAGCGGAGTCGAGGTCACGGTGGGCGTGTTGGGCAACGAGCACCCGATGGCGCTCCCGACGCTCGAGATCGTGCCCGAGCACGAGTTCTACGACTACGACAGCAAGTACGTCCCCGGCATGAGCCGCCACATCATTCCGGCGCGCGTGAGCCAAGAAGCACGCGAGCGCTGCGAGAGGCTCTCCATCGAGGCGCACGTCGCCTTGGGGTGCCGCGGCATGTCGCGCTCGGACCTCATCGTCACGCCTTCAGGCGACGCGCTGCTGCTCGAGACGAACACCATCCCCGGCATGACCTCGACGTCTCTGCTGCCCGATGCCGCGCGCGCGGCCGGCATCGCCTTCCCGCAGCTGTGCCTGCGCCTGGTCGAGCTCGCGCTGGAGCCGCACCGCGCGTAGACGGCTCCGAGCTCGCGTCATGCGAGCGGCAGCTCGAGGCGAAACGTCGTACCGCCGCCTTCGCGCTCGATGGCACGCACGTTCCCGCCTGCGCGCTCCGCGGCGCTGCGCACCACCGTGAGGCCCAGACCACTGCCCGGTGTGTCGAGGTCGCGGTCGAGCCGGGCAAAAGGCTCCAGCACGCGCTCGCGCTCGTCTTCGGGAATGCCAGGCCCACGGTCGGAGACTTCGACGAAAGCCATCGATCCACTGCCCACCGAGACCGACACGTCGATCTGCCCCTCGGGCGCATATCTGGCGGCGTTGCTCAACAGGTTCTCGAGCGCGCGTGCCAGAGAGATCGGATCGGCGGCGACGAACGGCTGTCCCGACGTGTGGAGCACGATGTCGCGTCTCCATGCTGCACGCGCGTCGGCGGCCGCCTGATCGGCGAGGGCGGCGAGGTCGACTCGCTCGACCCCCTCGGCCGTGGGCACCCTGCCCATGAGGGCGTCGCCCAGCAGCGCGTCGGCGCGGAAGATCGCCTTCTCGATGCCGTCAAGAGCCTGTGCGCGGTCCCGTGCCGAGAGATCCTCTCGTCTGAGCATCGAGACGTACCCTGCGATGACCGTGAGAGCTCCCCTCACGTCGTGAGCGCAGACAGCCAGCTGCTCGCGCGACGGCCGGGGTACCTGTGCCATCACTGAGAGCTCCTTGCTTTCGCCTGCGCCGCAGGACCGAAACGGGCGACGAGCAGCTTCGTCACGTCGATGACCGCGATAGCCGACAGTGCAGTCAAGACGATAGCCACCCAGTCGGCGCTGTCGAGGGGTACGGTCCGGAATATCTTCTCCGCTCCCGGAAGGTAGACCACCGCCACCTGAAGTGCCATCGAACCCACAAGCGCAAGCACGAGCCACTTGTTCTTCAGGGAGTGAAGCGAGAACACGGTGCCGGTGTCGCTGCGGAAGTTGAACGCGTGAAGGAGCTGGGTGAGCACGAGCGCGCAGAAGAGCATCGTGCGAGACTCCGGTTGAGTGGCGCCGAGCGCAGGGGCCACCACATATCCCAACACGAGCGCGGCGGCGGTCATGACGAGCCCGTGCCACACGATCTGCAGCTGACGGTTGCGGGTGAGGATCGACTCGTCAGTCGCCCGGGGATCACGCTCCATCAGTCCGCCGTCCGCCGGATCCACGCCCAGGGCAAGGGCAGGCAGCCCATCGGTGACGAGGTTGATCCACAACACCTGGAGCGGGAGCAGCGCGGCCTGAGGGCTGAACAGTGCCGTGATCGCGACGATGAGCACCTCGGACATGTTGCACGACAGCAGGAACAAGATGACCTTGCGCAGGTTGTCGAAGACGGCCCGGCCCTGCCTCACCGCCTCGACGATCGTCGCGAAGTTGTCGTCCGACAAGACCATGTCTGCCGCCTCGCGGGAGACGTCGGTCCCCACCATGCCCATGGCCACGCCGATGTCCGCGCGCTTGAGGGCCGGCGCATCGTTGACTCCGTCGCCTGTCATCGCCACGACTTCGCCTTGACTCCGCAGTGCGTCGACGATGCGCAGCTTGTGCTCGGGGTTCACACGGGCGTAGACCCGGATGTCGCACACCTGCGCCGAGAGCTCCTCGTCGGTCATCACTTCGAGCTCGGCGCCGGTCACCACCCGGTCGGTATCGAGGATGCCGACCTGCTTCGCGATGGCCCGAGCGGTGAGCGCATGGTCTCCGGTGACCATCGCCACGTGGATCCCCGCGCGGTGGCACTGGGCGACGGCGTCGGGCACCTCCTGCCGAGCGGGGTCGACCAGGCCCATGATCCCCACGAAGGTGAGATCGCGCTCGAGCTCCTCGCCCTCATCGGGCTCATCGGCGTCGAGGGTCCGCACGGCGAAGGCAAGCGTCCGGAACCCGGTGGAGGCGAGCCCCTCGTTGCGGGCAGACAGGGAGTTGCGGAGGTCCTCGGTCATCGGCACGACCTCGCCACGCAGGCGCGCGTGAGTACACAGGTCGAGTACGACGTCGGCCCCGCCCTTCGTGAACGCCGCGCGACCACCGTCGATGCCGTGGACGGTGGTCATGCGCTTGCGCTCGGAGTCGAACGGGATCTCGCCGAGCCGGGGCGGCTTGACGTGGCCGGGGGCGAGGTGATGGGCCGCTGCGACCAGAGCGGTCTCAGTGGGGTCGCCGACGAGCTCGCCTTGGGACGTGTAGTGAGCGTCGTTGCAGGCGACGGCGATCTCGATCAGCAACTGCATGTCCCCGCGATTCGGCGCGTCGGCCACCGGTTCGATGCCCCAGTCGGGCGTCACGGCTGCTTCGTCTTGGCCCACCACCAGCCTGCGCACCGTCATCTGGTTCAGCGTGAGCGTCCCGGTCTTGTCGGAACAGATGAAGGTGGTCGATCCGAGTGTCTCGACCGCGTGCAGCCGACGGATGATCGCGTTGCGCTCCGCCATGCGCCGCACGCCGAGCGACAGTGCGACGGTGACGATCGCCGGCAAACCCTCAGGGATGGCGGCGACCGCGAGCGAGACCGCTATCAGCAGTCCGGCGGTGAGGTTGGTGCGGAAGTCGGGGTGCGAGAACATCTCGATGAACGAGCCCGTTTCGGCTCGCGCGGCCAAGAAGACCTCCTCGGCGAAGACCACCGCCGCGACCGCCAGCACGATGATGGCGATGCGCTTGCCGACGACCTCGAGCTCGATCTCGAGGGGAGTGGCTTCATCCTTGGTCTCCGCGAGCAGGTCGGCGATGCGGCCCATCTCGGTGTCCTGGGCGGTGCCGGTGACGATCATCCGCCCGCGACCCGACGGCGACCGATGTGCCGGCGAAGGCCATGTTGCGCCTGTCGCCCAGCGCGACGTGCGCACCCGCGACCGGATCGCAGTGCTTGCGGACCGGTTCGCTCTCGCCGGTCAGGGCGCTTTCGACGACGCGGAGCGCGGCGGCGTCGACGAGTCGGCCATCTGCAGGGATACGGTCTCCTGCCTCGAGCAAGACGATGTCGCCCGGCACGAGCTCCTCGGCCTTGATCTCGATCTCCGAGCCATCGCGAATGACGGTCGCCGTCGGGGCCGAGAGTTCCTGCAGCGCTTCGAGCGCCATTTCCGCTCGGTACTCCTGCGCGAAGCCGAGAACCCCGTTGAGCAGCAGGATCGCGAGGATGGCGGTCGCCTCCACGAACTGACCCTCGATCGCCGAGATGACCACGGCGCCCATCAAGACATAGATCATGAAGTCCTGGAACTGCGAGACGAACAGCTTCCAGGCGGGCGCCTTACCCTTCTCTTCGAGCCGGTTCGCGCCGTACCGCGTGCGAAGGCGTTCGACGCTTGGCGAATCGAGTCCCGACTGCGGGTCGGTCTCGAGCTTCACCGCGACCTGCCCGGGATCCAGCGCGTGCCACTCGACAGGGGGAGTGGGGGAGGGCTGTGGCGGATCGGGATGCGAACTCATCGGGCCTCCAGTGGGTCGAACCGCTACTCCCTCACCACAGTCCAACGTACCCAACGCGGGGCGCTGCGACCGCCTCCCAGCCCGCGGACCGCCGAGACGTGCGGCCTGCTACGCGCGGCCACGCCGTCCGAGCTCGAGCCCGGCGGGGGTTGCGGCAAGACCTCCGCGAGCGGTCTCTCGCAGAGACGGGGGCAGCGAGCGCCCGACGTGCGCGGCGGCGTCGACGACGTCATCGAAGGGCAGCGCGAACTCCACGCCGGCCAGCGCCATCTCGGTTCCCGCCAGCGCCACGGCGGCTCCGGTGGCATTACGGTGCACGCAGGGAACCTCCACGAGGCCGCCTACGGGATCACAGACGAGTCCCAGCAGACCCTGCAGTGCGAGAGATGCGGCGTGACCGGACTGCTCGGGAGTCCCGCCACACAGCTGCACGGCCGCCGCAGCCGCCATCGCCGCGCCCGATCCCACCTCCGCCTGGCACCCTCCCGCCGCGCCCGAGAGCGTGGCGCGCGCAGCGATCACCCCTCCGATGGCACCGGCCGCGTAGAGCGCATCGACCAGGTCGTCGTCGGAGGCGCCTTGCCGAGCTCCCACCGTGAGCAGGACCGCAGGCAACACTCCCGATGCCCCGCCTGTCGGAGCGGCCACGATGCGACCCATCGCGGCGTTCACCTCGCCGGTCGCCAGCGCTGCCGAGATCGCAGCCGCGAAGTCGCCGCCGAGCGGACCCGCCTGCGAAGCGGCCACCAGCCGCGCGTCGCCGCCCACCAGCCCTGAGCGTGAGCGTGCCTCGCCTGTCAGCCCGGCGGCGACGGCTTCGCGCATCACGTCGAGAGTCTCACCCATCCGCTCGTCAAGCTCCCGAGCGTCGTGCGCGGACTCCTCGGCCTCGAGGGCGCGAGCCGCTCGGCCCAGCGTGCCGTGTTCATGAGCGGCATCGAGCAGGTCGGCGAAGGATGCGTAGGCCACCGGTTCTCCTTAGACGCGAACGAGTGCGTGCGCTGCCAGTATCCCACGCGCGGCCACCACTCGTGTCGAAGTGCCGCACCGAGGGGCTTGACGCCCACGTGGCAAGGGGTCTAGTATGTGCACACCCAACGACTTAGCACGTGCTAAGTAATCGGCGGTCGAACATCCGCACCAAGGAGAACATCGATGGCAGAGCGCGACCGCACCACTGACGAACCCCAAGCCTGCGACACCTGCGCCCTCAGCGGCGTTCGCAAGGGCGACCTGCTCGAGATAGTCTCAGTGGATGACGACAACGCCCGCGTGCAGGCTCTGCGTTTCGGCATGTCGCAAGGGGCGTGTGTCGAGTGCATCACACGCATCCCGGCAGGACCCATCGTTCTCAAGAGCGGCCGCCAGGAGATCGCAGTGGGCCGTTCGCTCGCCGACCGTATCCGTGTGCGCATGCGCCATCACGGCCACCACCGCGCCGCCAGCTAGCGCGCGGACCGTCCCGCCCAAGGCTCGCACCCTCACACCTCACACCCGCAACACGCGAACGTCCGATAGTCGAGGAGCCACTCCATGTCCCGCGCATCGAAGGCGCAGAGTGCTGACGCACTGTGCCACTCCCACCCGTCCGGCACCGAAGCCCGAGAGGGCGTCGATACCGTCGTGCTGGCCGGCAATCCCAATGTAGGCAAGTCCGTGGTCTTCGCCGCACTCACGGGGACCTACGTCGACGTATCGAACTTCCCCGGTACCACGGTCGAGCTCATGCGCGGTCACCTCGGCGACATCGACATCGTCGATACTCCCGGCGTCTACGGCGTCTCGAGCTTCAACGACGAAGAGCGCGTCGCACGCGACATCATCATGAGCGGGGACGTCGTGATCAACGTCGTCGACGCCGTTCACCTGGAACGCGACCTGTTCCTCACGCTCCAGCTCGTGGACATGGGCAAGCGGATGGTCGTAGCCCTCAACATGGTCGACGAGGCCCGCACGCGCGGGCTGGCCATCGATCGCGACCTCCTCGAGGACCTTCTCGGAGTACCGGTGATCGAGACCGTCGCCGTCGAGGGCGAAGGCTTCGAGGAGGTCAAGGCCGCTCTGTGCGTGGCGCGCACGGGGCACTCGGACCACGAGCTCGAAGCCGAACTCGTCGAGATGGCTGCCCGTGTCGGCACCCGCGCCGAGGCGCTCATGGTACTCGAGGGCGACGAGATCGTGAGCGAGCGACACGGCATCGCCCCGGGCACCACGCGCGACACTATCTACCTGCGCAGGCGCGACCGCGTCAACGATATCTGCCACCACGTGATCACCGAGACCACCCAAGGGGCCGGCTTCTCGGCGAGGCTGTCGCAGTGGATGATGCATCCCGCGACGGGTGTCCCCATGCTGCTCGCGTTGCTCTACGCGATGTGGGTGGTGCTGGGACAATGGATAGCCGGTGGGGTTGTCGGCGTGCTCGAAGAGGGCCTGATGCTGGGCTACTGGGTTCCGTTCATCGAGGGCGTGGTGGGTTCCGTGTTCGCCGAAGGGACGGCGCTCTACACGATCCTGGCCGGCGAGTTCGGCGTGCTCACGATGACGCCCACGTACCTCATCGGCGTGATCCTGCCGCTCGTGACCGGCTTCTACCTGCTGCTGTCTTTGCTCGAGGACTCCGGCTACCTGCCGCGCATCGCGGCGCTGGCCGACCGCTCACTCACGGCGGTGGGCCTCAACGGCCGCGCGATCATCCCGCTCATCCTGGGGCTGGGGTGCGTGACGATGGGGACCCTCACGACCCGCATCCTGGGCTCCAAGCGCGAGCGCTTCATCGCCACCGCGCTGATGGCCATCGCGGTGCCCTGCTCGGCGCAGATCGCGGTCATCGCCGGGCTCATGGCCCGAACCAGCGCCTTCTACACGGGGCTCTACGTGTTCTTCCTGTTCGCGGTGTTCGGTGCGGTGGGGACGGTGCTCAACAGGCTCGTTCCCGGGCAATCCACCGACCTGCTGATCGACCTTCCCAGCCTGCGTGTCCCGCGGCTCGACAACGTCGTGCGCAAGTCGGCCACAAAGGTATGGCACTTCATGAAGGAGGTGACCATCTTCTTCGCAGCGGGGGCGCTGATCATCTCGGTGCTCGAAGTGACCGGGTCGCTCGATTGGATCATCGGCGTCGCCGCGCCGCTCACGGTGGGCTGGCTGCAGCTTCCGGCCGAGGCCGCCACCGCGTTCGTGATGGGCTTCGTGCGGCGTGACTTCGGCGCCACCGGGTTCTTCACGATGAACCTTACCGACGAGCAGCTGCTCGTGGGCATGATAACCATCACGCTGTTCGTGCCGTGCATCGCGAGCGCGATGGTCATCCTGAAGGAGCGCGGGTGGGTCTACTTCGCGGGGCTCTTCGTCGGCTCGATCAGCGTGGCCTTTCTCGTGGGCGGTCTCGTGTCGCGGCTTCTGGGTGTGTTCTAGATGACCGTCGTGCCCACGTGTCCGTCGTGCGGGATGGTCTCGGGCGAAGTGCGCTGCCCGAGGTGCAACGCGCTCAAGGTCGTGGGCTGCAGCGGCTCGTGCCTCTTGTGCAAGAGCACGTGCAAGACCGACGGGCCCACGCCGGAGCCGCCAAGTCGTGAGGCTCGCGACGACGACGAGCATCCCGGTACCCCGCTCGAACGCTAGACTGTCGGGCATGGACACACCGCTCACCGTACGAACCGCCCGGCCCTCTGCGGACTTCGCCACGCTGGTGGAGTTCCGCCTCGCCATGTTTCGCGACATGGGGTGGACCGATGAGGCCCGACTGGCCGAACTCGCTTCGCGCTACGAGGACTACCTGTGCGAGCACTTCGAGAAGGGCGATTTCACCGGTTGGATCGCCGAGAAGAACGGGCGCTCCGTGGCGACCGTCGGGCTGCTGTGGGAGCGCGTTCCTCCCACGGTGCGCAACCTGTCGGGTCGTCAGGCCTATGTGCTGGGGCTCTATGTGGTACCGGACGCTCGGCGCCAGGGCATCGCGCGAAGCCTGCTCGAGATCGCCGTCGCACACGCCCGTGACCACGGTGCCGATGTGGTCTCGCTCCACTACAGCCCGGAGGGCCAGGGTCTCTACCGGCGGTACGGCTTCGTGGAGTCACCCGAGATGCGGCTGTTCACCGACCCCGCCGGCGCGTCGTGGGCTCCACAGGCTCCCGACCACACACCCGCCGACGACGCGGACTGAGAGCGAAAGGTCCCGGCTCAGGCCGATCAGACCGGCGGGACCAGACGCACGGCCGTGACGCCCGGCAGCTCGGCGACGGCGTCCGCCGCCTGAGCCCCCACCTCGACATCCGTTTCGATGAGCATGAGCGCTCGGGCTCCGCGGCGTTCGCGCGACACGCGCATCTCGGCGATGTTGGTGCCGCTGCGGGCCAGGATCCCGGTCACCGCCGCGATCTCGCCGGGCTGGTCGGTGTGTTCGACGATGAGCAACGGCAGATCTCCGTTGGCCTCTACTTCGAACCCGTCGATGGCACTCACCACGACGTCGCCGCCACCCATCGATGAGCCGCGCACGTGCATGGTGCGCCCGGTGGGCCCCTCGAGTTCGAACGTCGCCGTATTGGGGTGCACCTCGCCGAGGTCGACCTCGCGGAACTCGATCGCCAGTCCCGACTCCACCGCCAGCTCGTCGGCCTCGGGAATCCTCGCGTCGTCGGGTCTCATGCCCAGCAGCCCGGCTACCAGTGCGAGGTCCGTCCCGTGTCCGCGACCGGTAGACGCGAAGGAGCCGTGCAGTCCGATGCGCGCCGCGAGGGGTTGCTCACCGAAGATCGCTCGCGCGAGCGCTCCAAGCCGGACGGCGCCTGCGGTGTGGCTCGAGCTGGGCCCGATCATCACAGGACCCACGATGTCGAAGATGCTTCGTTGGCGTGCCATTCGCTCATCGTATCAGCACATGTATATACCTGTACGTGCGCGTGCCTCCGCTTGTAGACTGTGCAGGCGCGCAAGCGCTTTGTTCAGGCAGGCACCCAAGAAAGGAATCACATGTCCGAGCAGACTCACAATACGAACCAGACGGTCGTCATCGGCCTCGCCGTCGTCGCGGTTCTTCTGGCGGCGATCGCCGGGATCCTCGTGTGGCAGCAGAGCCAGGCGGCGCAGGTTCCCGCTCCGGTGGTGTCGGCCGCGCCGGCTGAGGGCCAGGCCCCCGCGGGTATGGGCGGCGCTCCGGCGGGCATGGGCGGAGCCGCCACGGGCGCTCCGGTCGAGTTCGATGAGAAGACCGCGACCCAGGTACCTGAGGGCACCGATCCGGTCGAGTACGTGGAGGCCTATCACAAGGCCGTTGCCGCCGGTGACTACGCGTCCGCCTACAAGATGCTGCCGCTCGACAAGCAGCAGAGCTACGGCGACGCCACGGCCTACGAGGAGCAGCTCAAGGCGTACGGGATCACCGGCTACGAGATGGGCGAGCCCACCGAGGACGGCGACACCATCACCGTCGCGGCCACCCAGGTCACCCCGCAGATGCCCATCACCTACACCTGGACCCTCAAGAAGGTCGGCGACACCTGGTTCGTCGCTTCGCGCACCATGGGCGGCCAGTAGCAGTACCGCACGACCCACGCACGAACCCCGAGCGGGGCGCCCACCAGGCGCCCCGTTTTGCGTGCCCGCGAGCGTCGCTTGCGTGTGGGTGGCGCATGCTACGCTGGCGTGCGTGAATCCCCTGGATCTCGACACGCTCATCGTTCCGGGCACCGACCCGGATGTCGTCGCTGCATACGCGACGCTCTCCGAGCGTGCGCTCACGGCTCAGTTCGGTTTTGAGGACGAGGTCGCCGTCCTCGACATCGAGACCACCGGCTACGACGCCGAGCGCGACCGCATCATCGAGGTCGCCGCCGCGATCATGCGCGGACCCGAGATCGTCGACAGGTTCTCCACGCTCGTCGACCCGCTCATCCCCGTGCCACTCGAGATCACCAAGCTCACCGGCATCGACGACGTGATGGTCGCCGGCGCCCCGTGTGCCGAGAAGGCCGTGGCCGATCTCGCAGCCTTCGTGGGCGAGCGCGACATCGTGGCGCACAACGGCGCGTTCGACCGCGGCTTCATCGAGCGGGTGGGCGGCCGCGGCGTACTGCCCGGCACCTGGCTCGACTCGCTCGTGCTCGTGCGCCTGGGCATGCCGCGCCTGCGCAGCCACCGCCTCGCCGACCTCGCCGCCGCCTTCGCGCCCGACGCCGCCGAGCGGATCCATCGCGCGGCCGAGGATGTGGAGGCGCTCTGCCGCGTCTGGCGTGTCGCGCTCACCGGCATCGGTGACCTCGAACCCGGAACCCTCTCGCGCATCAGCACGCTCGCCCCGCAGGCGAGGTGGCCCGAGCGCGAGTGGGTCGCTCGGATCGCGGCCGCCAACCCCGCCGCGCTCTACGATCTCAAGGAGGTGCGTCGCCGCCGGGTGGCCGCCGACAAGGCCGAGGCGATGTGGGACGCCGACGAGGTCGAGTGCACCTGCCCGCCCGACGCCGAGGTCGTCACGCAGTTCTCGGCAGACGGACTCGCGGGCAGGATGTACCCGGGCTTCGAGGAGCGCGCCGAGCAAGTCGATATGGCGCGCGCGGTCCTGACCGCCTTCGACAGCGCGACGCACCTGGCGGTCGAGGCCGGAACCGGCGTGGGCAAGTCGGTCGCGTACCTCGTGCCCTCGGCGCTGTTCTCGGTACAGAACCGGGTGAGCGTGGGCGTGGCCACCAAGACGAACGCGCTCATGGACCAGCTCGTCTACCACGAGCTGCCCAAGCTCGACGAGGCGCTGGGCGGGGGACTGCGCTACGTCGCGCTCAAGGGCTACGACCACTACCCGTGTCTGCGCAAGCTCGAACGCTTCGCCGGCGAGCTCGACGAGAGCGCCGATATCGACAGGATCGGACTGGCTGCGATGCTGCTCGCCTGGTCGAGCCAGAGCGCGTGGGGCGATCTCGACAGCGTGAACACCCACTGGCGCCGAGACGTGCGCCCCCAGGTCCAAGCGAGTCAGGCCGACTGCACGCGCAAGCGCTGCCGCTACTACCCCAACCTGTGCTACCTGCACGGGGTGCGCCGCCGCGCGTCGAGCGCGAACATCGTGGTGACCAACCACGCGCTGCTCTTCCTCGACGTGGTGGCGATGGGCGGGATACTGCCGCCCATCCGGCACTGGATCATCGACGAGGCGCACGCCGCGGAAAGCGAGGCGCGCGACCAGCTCACGATCGGGGCATCGCACGCCGAGGTCTCGGCGGTGCTGAGCGCGCTGCACGGCAAGCGCGGCGGTCTGCTCGGCTCGATGCGCACCAAGCTGCGCGGGGCCAAGGAGGCCGGGGCGCTGCTGGGGCTCATCGCGCGTATGGAAGAGGAGATCGGCCGCTGCTCCACGCTGGCCGACTCGATGTTCGACTTCGTGAAGGACCTCGCGCCGCTCGCCGGCGATAGCGACTACGACAGCGCGGAGCTATGGGTGACCGCCGCGGTGCGCGAATCCGGCCCCTGGGGCGTGGTCGCATCCACCGGCGCCTCGCTCGCGCGCCGGCTCGAGACGGTGCTCGTCGACGGGCGCGGGCTCATGACGCAGCTCGAGGAGTGGGGCGGCGACTTCACCGACCAGCGCGCCGACCTCGCCGGCCTTCTCACCCGCATCGCCGACCAGCACATGGGGCTGGTGGCCGTGATCGATGGCGAGGATGAGGCCCTCGTGTACTCCGCTACGCTCGACAGGCGCCCCAACGTTCCCGCCGAGAGACTCGTGGCCGCGCGCCTCGACATCGGCGAAGCGCTCGCAGACGACCTCTACCCGCGCTGCCAGAGCGTGGTCTACACGTCGGCCACCATCGCGACCGGCGATTCGTTCGCGCACTTCGCCCGCAGCGTGGGCCTCGAGCGCCTGCCCGCCGAGCAGTGGAACAGCCTGCGCCTGCCCTCGAGCTACGACTTCGAGCGCAACATGGCGGTCTTCGTGCCTACGGACCTGCCCGAGCCTCGCGAGGGCGAGTACCTCGCTGCGATGGAGTCGCTCCTTGAACGAGTGCACGTCGCGATGGGCGGCAGCGTGCTCACGCTCTTCACGAACCGCCGAGACATGGACCGGCTCCACGCGATCTTGGAGCCGCGCCTGCGCTCACAAGGCCTCGACGTCATCGTCCAGCGCCGCGGCACCTCCGCCAAGCGCCTGCGCGACGAGTTCCTCGCCGACGAGCACCTGTCCCTGTTCGCGCTCAAGAGCTTCTGGGAAGGGTTCGACGCCAAGGGCGACACGCTCCGTTGCGTCGTGGTGCCGAAGCTGCCGTTCGGAAGGCCCACCGATCCGCTGGCTCAAGAGCGGGAGCTGCGCGAAGGGCGAGCAGCCTGGGGACGGTATGCGTTGCCCGAGGCGGTGCTCGAGCTCAAGCAGGCGGCGGGACGGCTGATTCGCAGCTCCACCGATACCGGGTGCCTCGTGATCGCGGATGCACGGGTGCTGCGCAAAGGATACGGCCGAGACTTCCTCGCCGCCCTCCCCGTAGCCGACACCGAGCGCATCCCCAGCGCCCAGATCGCCGAGCAGATCGCCGAGCGGTTCGGGCGGTAGGCCTCGACCAGCGACGGCCGAGGAGCCGCGTGCCGGGGGCGCCGTGCTCAGACAGTCCTCGCCGGGGGCCCGCGGCGCACGCGACGCGCCGTATGGCGCCTCGCGCACGCCTTCCCCGGCTGCGGAACTGCGCGCGGCACCCCCGGCACGCGGCTTCGGGCTGTCGACTACCAGGCCTGCGCCGTCGAACGCATCGGAGCGGCAACGGAACCAGAAGTGCTCTCGATCTCGGACGCCTGCATGTACTGAGAGCTGAGCGCCACGAAGCGCATCGACAGAACGCAGAAGGTAGAATCGATCCGAGAGCGCATCGGCGTCTGCTCATGCGCTCGCTGTCGGACACAGCGCTCGGAGGCGGGAACGATGCCAGTAGTGGGGAAAAAAGTTCTGAAGGACGTGCTCTCGATCTTGGATGCCTGCATGTACTGAGAGCCGAGCGCCACGAAGCGCATCGACAGAACGCAGAAGGTAGAATCGATCCGAGAGCGCATCGGCGTCTGCTCATGCGCTGGTCGACAAGAACGGAGGAAAAACGCTCGCTGTCGGACACAGCGCCCGGAGGCGGGAACGATGCCAGTAGTGGGGGATCCGCAGGGCACGCAGGCGCGCGCGATCGACACAGAGCGCAAGCACCCCGCGGGCCGGATGGAGGAGCCACCGCCTTCCCACGGTCGCACACAGCTACTGGCGCTTGCAGCGCTTGTCGGGGTCCCGGTGTTGTTGTACGTGCTCTTTCGGTTGCTCGGGTGAGCGCCGGCTCCCTTCGCCATCAAGGCCGACTCACCGAGTGGAACGACGACAGCGGCTTCGGGTTCGTCACGCCGCTTGATGGCGGGCCCCGAGTCTTCGTCCACGTGAGCGGGTTCCCGCGCGACAAGCGTCGTCCGGTCGTGATGGATCTGATCACGTACCGCGTGGGCCAGGACCAACAGGGGCGACCGTGCGCGCAGGAAGTGCTCTTTCTGACGCCCACACGCGCCGCTCGGATACCGCGTTCGGCCTCACCCGCACCCAGCAGCCAGCCGCGCGTTCCCGCCATCCTTGTCATCATGGCGGGGCGCGTCGTCACTCATGCTGGTCCCGTTCGCGATGCGCTCGGCAGGTCAGCGAGCCACTCTTCGGACGCGGGGCAGTTGCGGCGGTCGAGTTCCGGTGCGTTGTTCGTCGTCACCCTCATGCTGGTCCCGTTCGCGATGCGCTCCGGGCAGGTCAGCGAGCCAACTTCTTCCCGGACGCCGGTGGCAGTTGCGGATGACGCGATCGCGATCGCGTTCCGGAATGGGCAGAGTGGCGTTCAGGTGAGTGGCCAGGGAGTGGTCGAGCGGGTCTTATCGGACGACACCGATGGTAGCCGCCATCAGCGTTTCATCCTGCGACTGCCGTCTGGGCAGACCCTGCTCGTCGCCCACAACATCGACCTCGCTCCCAGGATCACCGCTCTGGGCGTGGGTGACTCGGTGGTCTTCTACGGCGAGTACGAGTGGAACTCCGAGGGCGGCGTCATCCACTGGACCCATCACGATCCGGACGGCAGCCATGTGGCGGGCTGGCTCAAGCACAACGGGCAGACGTTCCAGTAGCGGCCGAGCGGCTCAACCCGCGGGCGGGCCCTCAGTCGACATCACCGCCCTGAACACCCGGCAGCTGACTTCAAGGCCGAGTGCAACGCCTTCTAGTACTCGCCCTTGATCACGAAGAACGAGCCCCGGATCGTCCCTGCCAGCTTGGACTTCTGCCGAGCGAACTTGAACTTGCCTTCGAGCTCTTTCGGCACTTCCATCCCGTCGGAGAGCTTGAAGCCGACAGCTCGCTTCTTGGGATTCTCGGTCGCGTACATGACGTTGACCGCCAGACCGTCCTCATAGAACACGTAGGCGAACCGGATGCCTTCCACTTCAAAGCGCGACGTCTCCAGCGGCCGTGCCGCGAACTCGATGTCGCGTTCTTCTTTGAGGATCCGGTGGACGTAGTCCACCGTGTCTTGGCTCTCGTTGGCTGGTGTCACAGCGAACGCATGGTTGTACTTGCTCATGAAGTACCGCGCCTCGTTGGCACGCAGACCCGCCAGAGCGTCGGCGACGGGCGACGACTCCAGGCCCGCTTTGGACACGTTCTTGAAATCGACCACTTCTGGGCATCTGCGTTTCTCCTTCGTGTCTGCAACTGAATGCGTCTCGAAGGTCTACTTTCCCATTCGAGGATGCTGGGGCAATTCGGCGTCTCGACGGCAGCTACAGCAGCCGCTCAAGGCCATCGAGGATCAGATCGAGGCCGAACTCGAAGGATGCGTCTTCCTCGTAGGGTTTCTCGGCATACTCGATCGCGACTGCGGCCAGTGATGGAAACGCGCCCTCCGGGATCGCGTCGAGAACCTCTTGAGCCACCTCGGCGGCGTTCTCGTCATCTGCTCGGCGAGATGTTTGAACGCTGCCTCTCGAAGCCGTAGATGTAGCTGTCGAGCGCGAGAAACGCGTCTGCGGCGAGCCGTGGCGAGAATCCGGCGCGAAGCAGCACGTGGAGGACTCGGTCCGCGTACGCCAGGCTGCTGGGGCCATTGCGTCCTCGGGAGTCGATGAGTCCGGCTGCCCACTTGTGACTCGCGAAGACCGCCCGCGCTGACACGGCGCGGCGCCGCACGGCCTCCTGCCAGACGACGTCATCGGAGGGGAAGTCTATCTCGGCCACAACGAGGTCCACCATGCCGTCGAGCAGGTCGTCCTTTCCGGCCACATGGTTGTAGAGCGACGCCGCCTCGACGCCGAGCCTCCGACCGAGCTCGCGCATGGTGACCGACTCGATCCCGCACTCATCGGCGAGAGCGATCGCTGCACGCACGACGCGTTCCCGGTTGAGCGTGTCTCGCGACTCGGCGCCTGTTGCTCGAGCGATCATGTTCGCCTCTTCCGGCTGTCGGTATCGCGGCTGGGATTCTCACGTCCCTTGACATACTAACACTGTTAGTTCAGTGTGGGCAACGGGTACTAACAGTGTTAGTACGGAGATCCCGAGCCTGTGCCCGGGTGGATCACACGATTGGAAGGGCTGATGTCATGAAGGACATGGGAACGAGAATCTCGACACTCTGGATTGTGGTGATGTTCAACATGGTGTTCGCGGACATTCTGGGTTTCATCACGCCAGGAGAACTGCAGGCTCTGTGGGCCGGAGAGGCGGGCGTGCAGATCACTCCCATGCTTCTGCTGGTGTTCGCGATACTCATCGAGATCCCGATCGCGATGATCTTCGCGTCGCGTGTCCTGAAGCCGCGCGCGAACCGCTGGGCCAATACGGTCGCAGCGGTGGTCACCGCCGCGTTCGTATTGGGAGGGGGATCGCTGAACCTTCCGCACTACGTGTTCTTCGCGGCAGTGGAAGTCGGGGCCATGGCGATGATCGTCTGGTCCGTGTGGACGCGACGCAGCTCAGAGCCTGCCGCTGCAGCTGTGCCGGCGGGCCGGTGGGCCGAGCAGGCGTAGGTGGATTGGGTGGACACCGCCCCGTGCCGGCGGAGCGGGTTTGCGCCCACCCGCAGCGGGAATCACTCCACTGTCAGGAGAACGCTTCTGCATGTGGGGAGTGAAAGACATGTCTTCGAGCATCCTCGTCGCCTATGCGACTCGAGTACGGCTCCACCCGAGAGGTCGCGGAGCGTGTGGGCGCCACGCTCCGCGCACGCGGGGCGAGTGTCGACATCGCGCCTGCCGCGAGCGTCACCGACCTGCGTGGCTACTCGGCGGTCGTCCTGGGCGCTCCGTACTACATCGGCAAGATGCTGAAGGAGGCGACCGCCTTCCTGGAGCGGCACCGGGCAGCGCTCGAGCGGATGCCGGTGGCGCTGTTCGCGCTCGGGCCCGTTCGCGCCACCGACGACATGGACGAAGACCGCAAGCAGCTCGACAAGACGCTGGAGAAGATGGACTGGCTCAAGCCGGTGGCGACTGAGATGTTCGTTGGCAAGTTCGACCCGGCGGCGCTGCGAGGCCTCGACAAGCTCGTGACCAAGCCCAAGGCGAGCCCGCTGCACGGGCTCGGCGCGCATGACGATCGTGACTGGGGCGCTATCGAGCGCTGGGCCGAGTCGCTGAGTCTTGGCGAGGCTGACCAATCGGAGGGTGAAGGCGCCTAGACACGTGTATGGGGCGGGCGCCAGAAGGCGCCTGGAGCGTGTCCGCTGCATGAGGGGAAAGAGCAGACTGTGGATTTGCCGTGAGGCAGAACTCGTTTCGGAAGGGAGACCTGTCATGAAGTACGGTGCACGGAATACGGTCAAAGGCGAGGTCAAGTCCATCCAGGAAGGCGACATCATGTCGCTTGTGAAGTTCGATGTGGCTCCCTGTGAGATGGCGTCGGTGCTCACGACCGAGTCCCTTGAGGATATGGGCCTCAAGGTGGGGGACAAGGTCAGCCTCGTCGTCAAGGCCGTCAACGTGCTACCGGTCAAGGAGTAGTCGAGAGCTCGGCGAGAGTGCCGGAACCGCGCGACTCAAGTCACTGAGCACGAGTTCGCGGGGCTCGCCAGCATCATCTCTGTTCGTCGAGTATCCGTTCAAGCCCGTCGAGGATGATCTCGAGCCCGAAGGCGAAGTCGGCCTCGGCGTCGTAGCCAACGTGCATGGCGTGCGTCGCCATGCGATGCAGGTAGGGGTACTCCTCGGCGGGAATGGACGCCAGGATGGCCTCGGCCATCTCCTCTTGTGACACATCGCCGTCGGGCGACATGTTGAACTGCTCGATCCCGAATCCGTAGATGTAGCTGTCGAGCAGGGAGAACGCACGCGCTGCGCCGTCGACCGAGAACCCGGCTGTCATCAGCGTGCCGAGCACCCAGTCGAAGTACCGCAGCCTTGTCGGACCGCTTGTCTCTCGCGAGTCGAAGAGCAGCGGCGCCCACGGATGGCGGTCGAAGACCTCGCGAGCGGAGACGGCTCGGCGGTGCATCGCCTCGCGCCAGTCGTCGACGTCGTCCGGCAGGTCGAACTGCCCGGCCACGAGATCGGCCATGCCATCGAGGATGTCGTCCTTGTTCGCGACATGGTTGTAGAGCGACATCGCTTCCACGCCCAGCTTCGAGGCCACCGCGCGCATCGTGATCGCGCCGACTCCGTTCTCGTCGGCGATCTCGACCGCCGCGGCGAGGATTCGGTCTCGATTCAGGGGAAGGCGCGCGCTGGATGACGTGGCGCCTTCACGGGTCTTCTTGGCCATTTCGCTCCCAGGGGTTGACGTACTTACTAAGTAAGTGCGACACTCGGCTTACTTAGTAAGTATAGCGTGAATGGTCGGGTGCGCAAGCGCCAGGCCCTTGAGAAGGGAGAGGGACATGGAAACCATGACTCGAAGTGATGTTCGGCGGCAGAAGGCTGGAGGGGCGGCGGCGCTCTACATCGGGCTCGCGTTGCTGGCCGCGATGCCGTTCTTCCTGCTGGTGGTCGACTACCTGAGTGCCGATGGCGCGGCGGAGAAGGTCGCACTCGTGGTCTCCAACTACGCGAGCCTGTATGTCATGTACCTCGTCACGTACGTGTTCTACGGGCTCGCGCTTGGCGTACTGGCTTTCGCGCTCTACGACCGGCTGCAGGCTCACGCGCCCGCAACGATGCGTGCCGCCACCGCCATCGGACTTCTGTGGTCGGTTGCGCTCGTCGCCAGCGGGATGGTCTTCAACTACGGAATGACCACCGTCGTGGCCCTGGCCAAAACGGATCCAACGCAGGCCCAACTGACGTGGCAGGCGATCGAGCCGATCGCGCAAGCGCTTGGCGGGGCGGGCGGCGAGATACTCGGCGGGCTGTGGGTCCTGCTCGTGAGTGCGGTGGCGCTGCGAAGCGGCGCACTGCCCAGGCTTCTCGGGTGGTTCGGTGTCGTGGTCGGAGTGGCCGGCCTCTCGTCCGTGGTCCCGCCGCTGCACGATGCCGCCATGGTGTTCGGTCTGATGGCGATCGCGTGGTTCTTCTGGGTCGGTGTCGTCCTGACCAAGACGAGGGCAACGGCAGCCGAGGCGATCCAGCCGAACGAAGGCATCACCAGCGAGGTGCGAGCGTCTTCCGGAAAGCGCCTCCAGCCGACACCGCAGCACTAGACTCCTGACGTGGTCCAAGCTCGCCCAAGCGATGCGCACCCTCTGGCGTCCGGAAACATCTGCACCGCCACTGAGACTCGCTAGGAATCGGACGCTGAGGGTTGGGGCATGAACTCCCACAGCAGCCCCTGACCGCCGGGAGGACGCGCGCATGGCACAGGTGAAGACCGTCAAGACCGACGCGAGCGTGGAAGGCTTCCTCGCCGGGGTCGAGAACGACACGCGACGCAGCGACTCGTTCGCTCTTCTCGATATCATGAAGCGTGCGACTGGCGCCGAGCCCGCCATGTGGGGCCCGAGCATCATCGGGTTCGGCGAGACGCACCTGGTCTATGAGAGCGGCCGCGAAGGCGACTGGCCCGAGGTCAGTTTCGCCCCTCGCAAGGCGAACCTCGCCATCTACATCATGGGCCCGTTCGACGACTACTCGGAGCTTCTCGGCAAGCTGGGCAAACACAAGCTGGGCAAGGGGTGCCTCTACATCAACAAGCTCGCCGACGTGGAGCTGGCCGTGCTCGAGCAGATCGTCGTTGCATCAGTAGAGTCGGTGAGAAGCCGATGAGCGCTGTCGACTCCGTGGAAACGATGTGGGGCGCCTTTGCGGCGCAGGACCCGGCTGCGGCCGAGTCGGGCTACTCGGCCTGGCACTTCTGCGACAACAAGGCCGACGCCGACGAGCTTGCGGAGCTGGTGCTCGCCGGCACCAAGCGCGCCACTGCGGGTCTCGTGTGGGCGTATGAGGCCGAAGACGAACCGTTGCCGCGGGTCGGCGATTACAGCGTCATCACCGACTGGGAGGGAAATGCCCGGTGCATCATCCGCTCCACGAGCGTGGAGATCGTGCCGTTTGATGCGGTGAGCGCTGACTTCGCGGCCATCGAAGGGGAGGGCGACGGTTCACTCGACTACTGGCGCCGCGTCCACGAGGTCGCGTTCACGCGCGAGCTCGCCGAGAGCGGCGAGGTCTTTCATCCCGAGATGCTCGTGGTCTGCGAGACCTTCGAGGTGGCCTACCGAGAGTAGCGGGGCGTCGCTTCGACGAGGGCAAGCCATTTTCACCAAGGTAATATATTGACTCGACGAGTTTCATCTGGGTAAAATCCCCCTGCTGTCTGATACTCAACCAGGAGGGACCCGGATGGACCCCGTCAACTCACGCTCATGCGCGGCGTTCGCAGGCTGCGAGCTGATCGCCTCAGGCGAACCCAGAGACGTTGCGCTGGTGTGCAAGGCGCTTCGCGATGCGGGCGACGAGCGGATCGTGATCGTCTTCGACGACGAAACGGCGCATCCGCTCGAGCTGGATCTGCGAGGCGACGCGCAAGCGGTAGAGGCTCGGTTGTCTCGCGGCGACGTGCTCGAAGCCGCCGGCGAACCTCGGCGTGGACCGGGACGGCCCAAGCTCGGTGTTGTCGGCAAGGAGGTGACGCTGTTGCCCCGGCACTGGGAGTGGCTCGCAACGCAGGAGGGCGGGGCGTCCGTCACCCTCCGCAAGCTGGTCGAGAAGGCGCGGAGGGAAAGCGAGGCGCCAGACCGAGTGCGTCGGAGCCAGGACGTCACCTACCGGTTCATGTCAGCGATCGCGGGCAACCAACCGGGCTACGAGGAGGCGTGTCGTGCGCTCTTCTCGTCCGATCGCGCCGCATTCGAGGCTAACACCGAGGCATGGCCGGGCGATCTGCGGGCCCACGCGCGACGGCTGGCAGCCGTCGCGCTGATGCCCGTGGCCCGAACCTCGTGCTGAGTTGCGACTTGGCAAGCGGGTCGCTCTCAGGGATGCGGTCGCCCGTCGACCTCGTCGTCCAGAAGGATGGTCTCGGCGTTCGCACTCACGCGGACGTGCGCTTTTGCACCTGGTCGGGCTGTCGTTACGGGCCAAAATGAGCTAATCTGAAGCCATACGAACCCCTCTTCCGAAGGAGATGGGTCACTGCACGGCAGGCGCACGTGGACCAGCACGGGTCGCGGGTCTTTTTCCCGTCGGCTTGTTTCTGCGTGGCTGAGGACCACCAGGGTCGTTGTCTGCGCCGCCCTCGCACTCTCCTCCACGTGGGCCAGCACGCCCGCGTACGCTGCGATCTCAACCGCCCCGACCGGACAGAAGAGCTGGTACTGGCAGAACCCGTTGCCGCAGGGGAACACGCTCTACGGCGTCGACGCCCCGTCGGGCTCGCACGTCTGGGCGGTCGGCGGGCCGGGCGTCGTTCTCCATTCGAGCGACGACGGCGCGCAGTGGGAGCCTCAGGACCCCGGCACGCAAGTCGTCCTGCGCGCGGTGGACTTCGTTGACACACAGACCGGCTGGGTCGTGGGAGACACCAACACGGTTCGCCGAACCACCGACGGCGGATCCACATGGACGGCTCAGACCGCAGCGGGAACCTTCCAAGGCGTCTCCATGGGATCCGCTCAGACGGGCTGGATCGTGGGAAACACCGGCCGGATCGTCAAGACGAGCAATGGCGGCGACGTGTGGTCGACCGTCTCTCCTTCCCCGGTGACGACCACGCTCTACGGCGTCAGTGCTGTCGACGACACTCACGCGTGGGCGGTGGGCGCGGCGGGAACGGTCGTCGCGACGGCGGACGGCTCGACCTGGGCGACACAGGCGGTCCCGACGACGCAGACGCTCAACGCGGCCTCCTTCGTCGACACTCAGACAGGTTACGCGGTCGGCAACCGGAACGTCGCCGCGAATGAAGGCACCGTGCTCAAGACGACCGACGGCGGTACGACATGGAGCGCGCTGAGCGTCACGTACAAAGACGCGCTCGGCGCCACGGTTGCGCTCAACACGACGATGCACAGCGTCTCGTTCAGAGACGCGCAGACCGGATGGATCGCAGGCGAGACCGGACTCGTGCTGTACACCGATGACGGTGGAGCGACATGGACCTCGCAGAAGTCAGGCAGTCTGGCGATCCAGTACGTCTGTGCGGCCGACGCGAGCCGGGGGCATCTGGTCGGGTCCAACGGCGTGATGCTCCGTACCCACAATGATGGCCTGAATTGGCTGGGGCAGCAGCAGGGAACCACATCAAGGATCAACGGTGGCGATTGGACCGGACCGTCGTCCAGCGTTGTTGTGGGCGCCGCCGGCGTCGTGATGAAGACCGATGACGCGGGTGACTCGTGGGCAAGCAGCACGCTTGGTCCCAACGACCTGTATCAGATCGACTTCGCTGACAGCGCCACTGGTTGGCTCGTCGGCACCGCGGGGTTCGTGGCCAAGAGCGCCGACGGTGGCGACACGTGGTTGCCACAGGCGTCCGGCACAGCACAGCACCTCTACTCCGTGACGTCCGTCGGGACCAGCACGGCCTGGGTCTGCGGTGCGGCCGGGACGATCCTCAAGACCACCGATGGCGGTGCGAACTGGACTCCCCAGACGTCGGGCACGACCCAGAGTCTCAACGACATCTTCTTCCTCGACGCGAATCGCGGCTGGGCCGTGGGCGCCGGGGGGACCGTCAGGGCGACGACGGACGGTGGCAACACGTGGGTCGCGCAGACATCGGGCATCACATCCGCCATCAACTCGGTCCACTTCATCGACGCTGACACCGGCTGGTTCGCGGGTACCACCGGCCGCATCCGCAAGACGACCAACGGCGGCGCGACGTGGGTCGCTCAGGCGACCGGCACCACCACGGCTCTCTACTCGGTCGAGATGGCGACCGCTTCCGAGGGGTGGGCCGTCGGCGGAGCGTCGACCGGCGCGATCGTGTTGCGCACCACCGACGGCGGCACCACCTGGAATCAGCAAGACGCCGGCTTCCGAGGAACGCTCCGTCACGTCACCGTCGCCAGCGCAGCGCAAGCAGGGATCGTCGGTGACGCCGGCGCGATTCGCCTGAGCTTCGACAGCGGCGCTACGTGGAGGTCCAGCGGCTTCTGGTCCTCATCGACGTACCGCGCGGTGGCGTTCTCCTCGGCGAACAGGGGCTGGGCGGTCGGCGACGGCGGCGCGATCGCGCATACGCAAGACGGGGGCCGCACGTGGGGTTCTCAGCAGTCCGGTGGCACCAATGCGCTCTACGGACTCGACTTCCCCACTGCCGACAAGGGCTGGGCGGTCGGCGCCGGCGGCGTGATCCGGACCACTATCTCACCCACCCTGTGGGGCACGCAGACCTCGCCGACGACGCAGGCCCTGCGCGGAGTCTCGTTCATCGATGCATCGACGGGCTGGGCGGTGGGCGCAGCGGGCACCGTCATCAAGACCACCGACGGCGGAGCGAACTGGGTCAGTCAGGACGCGAGCCTGCCGGTCGCGACGACGCTCTACGGCGTTTCTGCGATCGATACTCAGACCGTGTTCGCCTGGGGAACCGGGGGCACGGTATCTGCCACGACCGACGGCGGCTCGACCTGGACGAACCAGTCGATCAGCGCCGCGGACCTGTACGCCGGTTCCTTTGTCGACTCGCAGACGGCCTGGGTCGCCGGCGCAGCGGGCACGGTCCTCAAGACCACCGATGGTGGCTCCACATGGACGCCCCAGAACGCCAACGCAGGAACGAACGCGCTGTGGGGCATGACGTTCCTCGATGCGGACCACGGCTACCTGGTCGGCGCAGCGGGTGTGGTGCGCACGACGGTGAACGGCGGCGACACCTGGACGACTCAGCTTCCGGGCACCCTGAACACGCTCTACGGAGTGGGATTCACCGACGCAGAGCACGGCTGGGCCGTGGGTACCGCGGGGAGCATCCTTCGGACGACCGACGATGTGGCACCGCAGACGACGTTGGTCACCGAGCCCTTCTCGGCCGACGGCAGTAACGGCTGGTTCAGGAGCGTGCCTCAGATATCTCTCGTCTCCGACGAGCCGGGTCTCACCTACTACAGCTGGGCGTCTGCGACGGGTCCATGGTCGACCTACTCCACGCCGATCACTCCGCCGTCAGATGGTGACGTCACCCTTCACTTCTACTCGGTCGACCCCGGTGACAACACAGAAGCGGTCAACAGCGTGTCGGTCAAGATCGACACGGTCGCGCCGTCCACGCCCGCGACGCCATCGGCCACCGCTCAGTCGGACACCGAAGTCGTCGTGACGTGGGACCCGGCCGTGGACCTTGTCTCGGGCGTCGACTACTACGAAGTGCGCGATTTCGAGTCGCTGATCGGCACCTCGCCCGTCAACAGCATGACGCTCACCTCGCTGGCGGCCGAGACGGCGCACTCGCTCACCGTGACCGCAGTCGACCGTGCGGGTAACGCCTCGGCCCGCTCGGGCGCCACAGAAGTCACCACGCTGGCCAACGCGGTCCGCCCGCCGTTCGCCGTGTATGCGGCCGATGCGGGTGTCGCCGGGGCGGTCGTGAACTGGGCCGAAAGCACGGGCACCGTCGAGCCCGTGAAGTACCGCGTATGGCGCTCGGTGGACGGCGCACCCTACTCGGCCATCGCGACAGTCGCCGGGACCGCGGATCTGACCTACGCGGACACGGATGTACCGCGAATGACCGCGATCCGCTACGGCATCTCGACCGTCGACGCCCGCGGCGAGGGTCCGCGCAGTGTGACCAGCGGCCTGACCACCACCGAGGCCCGCATCCTTCCGCCGCCGGTCGGACTGACGCCCCGCAATACCGAGTCGGTCACGGTGACATGGACTCCGTCCCCGCTGGCCGAGGCGTACCACGTGTACCGATCAGTCACGAGCACCGGCACTGAGACGACGCTGACGGCCACCCCCGTGGTCAACCCCACCTACCATGACGCGACGACCGTCGCATACACCGAGTACTGGTACAGCGTGGCCTCGGTGGATGCGGCGGGCAACGTCGGCTCTCGCAGTCCGCGCGCCTACATCAAGACCGAGGCCGAGGCGTCCTCGTTGACGACGACGTCGCCCCACGGGGTCTATGAGAAGGACACCGCGATGTGCGCGGCGTGTCATCGCGCCCACAGCGCAACCGGTCCTTTCCTGCTGGCCGGAACGAGCACCATCGACGCGCCGCTGTGCCTGAGCTGTCATGACGGCACATCCGCGCGCGACATACTGAGCGACTTCGCCGACATGGCCCGCACTTCTCGGCATCCGGTGCCCATGAGCGAGACCGACACAGGGAGCTTGCAGTGCTCTTCGTGCCACGGCGTCCATCTGGGCGGGCGGCCGGACAGCGGCAAGGGGCTGCTGCAAGCGGGCAGTGCGAGGTCAGGCAACCAGTACTGCTACGAGTGCCATGGCACGGACAGCACGCTTCCCCGCGGCGACCTTCAGGTGTTCGAGGACTCGTCGCACAAGGAGGGCATCGCTGAGCCTCCCACCGGGACCAAGGTCATCTGCCTGAGCTGCCACATCGGGCACACGACGCGCGAGGCCGCGCTCTATCCCTACTCGGCGAACGACCGCTGCCTGCGCTGCCACTCGTACGACGCGGCAAGCCCGGATGCCGACATCGCCGCCAAGCTCAGCGGCGACGGTCACGGCACCAGGCACGACCTGCGCGCCGAGGACGGCGCAGCCACCGGGTCGAGACTCGGCTGCTCGAACTGCCACGAGCCGCACACGTCCACAGAGACCACGCCCTGCGTCGACCCGGATGAGCCGAGCAGCTCCAAGCCGCTCTCCGCGTCCGGGGTGACGCTGTGCTTCCGCTGCCACGACGATGCGTTGCCCACGAGCGTGGACACAAGCGGCTGGGCCGAGGCGCCGCTCGGCGCGGGCGGCTCGGCGACCACCGCAGACATCGCTTCGGTCTGGGACACCAATGTGCACGGAGGCGGAGCCTCGGTGAATCCGGACCTCAAGCCCGGCATGGGATACGCGCAGGGCGATGACCTCGTCTGCGCGACCTGCCACGACTCGCATGGTTCCACCAACGAGTTCGCGTTGCTGGAGTCGGTCGAGGCCTCGGGCAACGCGACGACGGCCGACGGCCTTTCGGTCGCCCCGGTTTCGGGAGGCGGCTGGGATCTGAGGTTCTACTGCGACTCCTGTCACAACATCACGGTCGCGGATCACACCGCCGCCGATCTGTCGGTGTGGCCGCTCAACTGCACGGCATCCGGATGTCACACGCACGCCGACAACGGGCTGTGATGGACGACGCTGTCGACCCGAGACCGCCAGCGTCAGACCCGCCCGAACCCGATGTAGTCGCGGTCGAGCGCCGCCCCGTTCGGTGGGCGGTCCCGGTGCTGCTGTTCACCCTCGCGGTTCTTCTGCTGGTGCTGCTGCTCATGTTGAGACTGCCGCAGGAGTCGCTTCCCGGACCCACGGGTTCGCCGGGGCTCGAGGCGGTCTCCATACTGAGCGGCCCGGGCACGGGCGACCTGCCGCAGTTCAAGCGGCCCCTTTCGGCTGCGTACGGTCCTGACGGTGAGATGTACGTCTCGGACACGGGCAACGCACGCATCTGCGTCTTCGGGCGCATGGGCAGGTACGACCGGGAGTTCGGACGCGATGTGCCGGGCGAGCCCGCTGGCAAGAAGGGGACGACGCTTCTGCAGCCGGCCGGTATCGCGGTCGATCAGGACGGGACCGTCTACGTCACCGACCTGAAGCGGGGGTCGGTGATGGTCTTCGACGCGGACGGCACCTACAGCGACTCCTTCTCCGCCAGGAAGGGCTGGCGACCGGCGGACGTTGCGGTCTCGGGTGAGACGCTCGCCGTGGCGGATGAGAGGGGCATAACCCTCCTGTCTAAGCAAGGCGAGCAGACCGGTCAGATCACCGAGGCGGGTGGTGCACCGTTCGCCCGACCCAATGGCGTGGCTTTCACCTCACCGGAGAACCTCGCTGTCTCGGACACGAACAACGCGCGGGTGGTCTCGGTGGACATCGACGGCGCCGCGCGCTGGGTCTTCGGTGGCGGCTCCAACGTCCAGAAGCCGGTCGGGCTTCCGCGAGGCATCAGCGCCGCTCCCGACGGCTCGGTGGTCTTCGCGGACGCCTTCAGGTTCGCTCTCGTTCGCTTGGACGACGACGGGACTCAGGTGGCCAGCTACGGTGCGCGCGGTCGTTCGCCGGCGCTGTTCGAGTACCCCAACGATATCGACGTGCGGGAGGACCTCGGCTTGGTCGCCGACAAGGACAACAACCGCGTTCAGGTGGTCCGCTTCGTGGACGAGTGAGCGACGGCGCTCGCACGGCGGGCTCGCGATGTTCTACCTTGTATCGTGGTCGCGGCAGCCGGCGGACGGGGGAGAGGCGATGGGTTCGGTGCTCTTGTCGGTCGTGAAGTGGATCGCGCTGGTGCTCGCAGGCGTGGTCGTGCTGCTCATCGCCGGTCTCGTCATCGTCCCACCTGCCACTCGTTGGTTCACCGACTCGTGGGGTGCGACGGAGGCTGAGGTCGCGGCCACGCTGTCCGGCGACGATCTCTTCCCGGCCTCGCGTGAGGTATCGACGAAGGCGATCACCATCGACGCGCCGCCTGCCACGGTCTACGCCCTCATCCGGCAGATGGGCCAGCATCGCGGCGGCTGGTACGGCTGGGACTGGTTCTACAACGCCACGGGCTCGTCGGACTTCGTGGACGGGCACTACTCGAAGCGCATCGTGCCCGAACTTCAGAACCTGGCCCCGGGTGACACGATCAACATCAACGACATGGTCGCCTACACCGTGGTCGCGGCCGAGCGGGACAGGGCGTTCGTCATGGCCGCAGGCAGCCTGACGCCCGAGCAACTCGGACAAGATGACATGCCGGATGAGTGGACCGAGAACTCGATGGCGTGGGTGCTGCGGCCCACGGCCGACGGCGGTACCCGACTGCTGCTCCGCATGCGTGCCGATGGCAGCGAGACCGGGTTCGGCCGCTGGATATGGAACGGGCCGCTCAACTTCGGCGGCGCGCTCTTCTCCCGCAAGACGATGGTGGGAATCAAGCGAGTCGCCGAGGACATCGCCGCATCCCCTCCGCAGTAGCGGGGGGCGAGAATCCGAGGCGAGTCGACTCGCAGACCGTCTTTGCGGGTAGACTCGTTGCGACTCGAGGCGGCGCGGCCGCCGCTTTCTACGCAGGGGGTGGCTTCAGATGGTGCGTAAGCTGGGAGCGGAGTTCTTCGGAACGTTCTGGCTCGTCTTCGGCGGCTGCGGGAGTGCCGTGCTCGCTGCGGGTGTTGCAGACGTGGGGATCGGGTGGCTCGGCGTCTCGCTGGCCTTCGGACTCACCGTGCTCACCATGGCGTTTGCCGTGGGGCACATCTCCGGCGGCCACTTCAACCCGGCCGTCTCGCTGGGCTTGTGGGCGGGCAAGCGCTTCGAGGCCAAGGAGCTGGCGCCCTATATCGTCACGCAGATCGTGGCTGCGATCGCCGCGGCCGGCGTGCTCTACGTCATCGCGAGCGGCGCGGCGGGCTTCACGACCGCCGACGGGTTCGCCGCCAACGGTTATGGTGCACACTCGCCGGGGGGCTATGGGCTCGTCTCGGCACTCGTCGCCGAGTTCGTTCTCACCTTCATGTTCCTGCTGGTCATCATGGGTGCGACCGACGAGCGTGCTCCCAAGGGCTTTGCACCGATCGCGATCGGGTTGTGCCTGACGCTGATCCACCTCATCGGTATCCCGGTCACGAACCTCTCCGTGAACCCCGCCCGCAGCATCGGTCCTGCGCTCTTCGTGGGTGGCTGGGCGATCCAGCAGCTGTGGCTGTTCATCCTGGTGCCGGTGGTCGGCGGCATCGCGGGCGGAGCGGTCTACCGCATGTTGCTCGGCGGCAAAGAGTCCTAGGCTGAGGGGATTCGTGGAGAAGGAGCGGGCGGCAAACCTCGAGCTGTGGGACGCTTGGTCGGAGCTGCACATGACCGGCACGGACTATGACGTGGACGGCTTCGTGGCCGATCCCGCGGCGCGGCCGTTCGACCGGGTCACCAGCGGCGTCGTCGGCGACGTTGCGGGTAAGCGCCTGCTGCACCTCCAGTGTCACATCGGCATCGACACGCTGCGGTTCGTGCTGGGCGGCGCAACAGACGTGATAGGTGTCGACTTCTCGCCCAAAGCCATCCAGGCGGCGAGATCGATAAGTGAGCGCACCGGACTTCCGGCGACCTTCATCGAGTCCGACGTGTGCGACCTTCCCGAGTCGGTGCCCATGTCGGCATTCGACGTCGTGTACACGTCACACGGCACGATCATGTGGCTGCCCGACCTTGCCCCGTGGGCGGAGTCGATCGCGTCGCGTCTCGCTCCGGGCGGCGTCTTCCACATGATCGACATCCACCCGTTCCTGACCGTCTTCGACGACTTCGCGCCCCAACCGCCGCTGCAGGTGGCCTACTCGTACTTCACGCGCGAGCCGCTTCACTTCGAAGAGCACGGTTCGTATGCGGACCGAGACGCCGACTTCGTCGCGGACTCCTACGCATGGCAGCACACCTTCGCCGAGATCGTGAGCGTCCTCGTAGCGCAGGGACTTGTGGTGGAGTCGCTGCGGGAGTACCCCGTGATCGTGTGGAAGGCCCTCGAGTTCATGATCGAAGACGACGAGGGTTTCTGGCGGCTGCCGCCGGAGGCGGGGGACATCCCGCTCATGTTCAGTCTCACTGTGCGCAAGCCTGAGTGAGCCGGACGCGGCGGGGTCACGAGGGTGTCCGAAGTGGCCAGAACGAATATGACCGCGAAACGCCAGCCGAGTACCGGAGGTCATGATGGAGCTGTTGAGAGAGTGGACCGCTCACGAGGGCTGGATCGAGGCCTTGTCGTTCTCGGCCGACGGAGGAACGCTCGCCTCCGCGTCGTCTGACAGCATCGTGCGCCTCTGGCGGGTAGGCGGCTAGCTGCTCGACTCGGCAGCGAGGCCGCGTACCGCGGAGCGGACCTCGGCCGGCTCGAGTGCCTCGACCGCGCCCAGCCGAGCGACCACGCGCCGAGCGATCCAGTCGGTCCCGGCGTAGGGCACGCGCACGACGAACTCACCGCTCGCGCGCTCCTCGGCCACCGCCGCACCCGGCCACTCCCGCTCCGTGAACCGTTCGCCCGCGGAGAAGAGGAGGGTCGCGACGGGGAGCCCGTGGAGGTCGAACGCCGAGCCGGGTGTGCCCAGCGAGCGAGCGCTCGGATCGAAGCGGCCGCCCGTCACGGCGACCGAGCGGATCCTGTCGATACGGAAGGTACGCCAGTCGCCGGCGTTGTGGCACCACGCGGTCAGGTACCACGCGCCGCGCTCTGCGAACAGAGCCACCGGATCGACGTCGCGGGAACTCGTCTCCTCGCTCCCCGCCTTCACGTATTCGAGCCGGAGCACCGCGTGCTCCTCGAGCCCCTGCGCCAGCACCTCGAACACCGAGACTTCATGTGCCGAGCTTGCGGCTCGCACCGTCCGCTCGAGCTGCTCGGCATCGAAGGAGTCCGATGCCGCGGCGGCGAGCAAGCGCGAGGTCAACGTGTCGTCAGCGCCTACACCCGCGGCTTGGAGCGCGGCGGCAAGAGCGCGCGCCTCGCCGGTGGACAGCCGCACCGGTCCGCGCACGGCTGGAAGCTCGCCCCAGACCTCGACGGTGCCGTCCTCGATCATGAGCGGCATCAGGTCGCCCGGGTCGTAGGGCGCGACGCCGCACATGGCGAGCGTCTCCAGGTCGTCGGCGAGGTCGGCCGCGGTCGTGCCCACTTCGCGGGCGAGGTCGGCGACCGCGACGCGTGTGCCGGGGGTGAGCTGACCGAGGAGCGCGATGATCCGGCGCGCACGCTCGGCGGCGGACGCTGCTCTAGCCATGGAGGACCACCACCTTGGAAAGGCCGGCTCTGAGTGCCGTCTTGAGGCCCGCGGGTCCGAGTACCGAGATTCCGGGACCGTTCTCTATGACGAAGCGCAACAGCCGGGAGGGCGATGCGACGCTGACGTGCCACTCCACCGCGCCGTCTGCGGAGGTCTCGAGCCGTCCCTGACCCGACGCGAGTGCGCGGGCTCGCCACGCCATCTCGGGTTCGAAGCGCAGGTGGGCCTCGATGCACTCGGCTGCATCGCCAAACTGGAACGGCAGCCGGATGTAGCGGGCGATGTCGAACTCCGACGGCCGGTCGAAGTCGGGCGTCTCGGGCCGCGCTGGGTTGGCCGTCACCGCATTCATCCGGCCTACCGTGAACGTGCGGATGTCCGACTTGGCCGTGTCGCGACCCACCAGGTACCAACGCCCGTCGTGCAAGAACAGGCCATAGGGTTCGACATCACGAGTTGCCGAGACACCCCTCGAGTTCGTGTAGCCAAAGCCCACCCGCTTGCCGGCGTTGGCAGCTGCCGAGAGAACCGCCACAGCGGCCCCCTGACTCGCCGGGTCCTCATCGGCCAGATGCGCTGCAGCGCGTGGGGTGGTGCCGGGCGCGATCTCGGCCGACACCTTCGCCAGCGCAAGCCGCAGGTCGCTGGCGAACGGAAACGAGGGGTCATCGAGCAGCGCCGAGGCAGCCAATCTGACCACAGCGGCCTCGGCGGGGGACAGGTCGACAGCGGTCGCGTACGTCTCGGCGGCGTCGAGCAGGTAGTTGCCCTCGGAGTCGGAGACGATGGCGAAGCCCATACGTCCGAGGTCCTTCTTGTCGCGCTCGAACATGCGAAAGAACGCTGCCGCGTCTTGTCCGTCGGGATAGCCGTAGACCTCCGCGCGTATCTGCTCGGCGGTCACCGGCTCGCGAGCGGCCGCGAGGAACAGGGCGACGTTGACGATGCGTTCGACGGCGACCGACACGAGACGGCTTCCCCCCGAGGACAGCGCGGCGTGGGAGCGGGACCCCGCCTGGCGAATGTTGAGACGATTGTACGAGACGTGGAGCCAGTCGCGCTCGAAAGGTGGCAGAGAACACGAAACGAGGCGCGTGGGGGGCGCGCCTCGTTCTGTTTTCGAGCGGGCGTTCCCCGCCTCTGAGGGGGGAGGAGAAGGCGGTTCGCCCAGCTCGGCATTATTGCTAGCAACAGCCATGCCGATTCTGCGCGATTTCCGCCAAGAAGCTTCGCGAATTCGCGCGAGTATTCGCGAGAGTATCTCGCGACGAGCGCGCGCTGCCGCGAATGTGTACGCTTCTCGCAGCAATCCGTTACAGGGTGCCCCACACCGCACACGGTGTCACAGAGGATGAAGCATGGCGCAATCAGACGAACCGACAGGACAAGAGCCGCCTTCGGCTCCCGCGTCGGATCAAGAGAACTTGGTTCCCGATGCAGGAGCCACCGCATCGGCGACTCCGGATTCGCAGCCTCCGCGACGCCTCGCACGGTTGAAGCTCGACGCTCGCGCGAGGCGCAGGAGCCTCATCATCGGGGGCTCCCTCGTGGCACTCACCCTCCTGGTGCTCCTCGGGATGGTGGGCTACCGCATGTTCAGCTCTCAGGTGGGCGCGGCCAAGAAGCTCGACGCTGCGGCGGTGCTGATCGAGGAGGCCGACGCGATCGTCGTCGAGGTCGACGCGGTGGTGCGCTCCGATGTGACGACAGGGCTGGCAGAGTCCGCGAACGCGGCGATCCTACGAGTACCCGAAGCGGAGTGGCAGCTCAAAGACGCGCTCGGGCTCATCGGCGACGCGAAGAAGCGGGGACGTGCGAGAGACAGGCAGCGCGCCGAGCTGCTCGACGCGGCCGCCACCGCACGGCTCGAGATGCTCGCGCAGGGACCCGCGATCCTCACACTCAACGCCAAGGCGTCCGACGCGCTGCCGCCGGCGCGCGCCGGGTGGGAAGCTCTCATCGCCGCCGACAAGACATCGGACGAGGCGGTCGCCGCCTACAACCGTTTGAACAAGGCGGGGGTGAACCGGTCCTCGAAGCTCAACAAGCGCGCCGAGAGCGAACTCGCCGAGGCCCGACGGCAGTTCGTGACCGCGGAATCGGTCTTTCCCGAGGCGGGATTCGATCTCTACATCGCCTACATCGACACCCGGATCAGCATGAACCAGCTGTCGCAGCAGTCCGATGCCGCATGGCTGAGGAACGAGACCGCCCAGGCCAACGAGATCATCGCGCGGTACAACGCGCTGGACCAGACGGGAATCGCCCAAGCGAAGGGACTCCCCGCGAGTCCGGAGGCGGCGATCGCCGACGCGTACGAGAAGGCGGCTCAGGCGGCCACAGTCGCGTACTACAATGCGCGCGATGCCGCGACCGCGGCCGACGAGGCGCTCCGTTAACCCTCCTCGTAACCGCTGCCCAGCGCGGCAAGAGCACGCACATCGAGCACGGTGATCGACTGACCGTGGACCTCGAGCACGCCGTCGGCTGACAGCTTCGCGAAGGCGCGCGACAGCGTCTCGGGCACCGTACCCAGAGCCATCGCCAGCTCGCCCTTCTTCATCCCCAGGCCCACCTCGAGGCCCTGGCTCGTGGGTCGGCCCACTTGCAGAGCGCGCTGGAACACGTAGCGGGCCACTCGGCTGGGCACGTCGAGCGCGAGCGTCTGGACCACTGCGGTGAAGTTGACGACGCGGTTCGCCAGGTCGGAGATCAGGCCGCGCGCCACGTGCGGCTCGGCCTCAAGGAGTTCGAACAGCGCCTCCCCACGTATGCATGCGACCGTGGCGGGCGTCGCCGCTTCGACGTGAGCAGGGTAGCGGCCCGACGCCAGTGACGCCACCGCGGCGAAGGGCTCGCCTGTCTCGACGGTCTCGAACGTGATCTGCTTGCCGTCGGCGCCCAGGTAGAACACGCGCGCCTTGCCGGCCACCATGAGCCCGAAGTCGCGGGCGGTGTCGCCTTCCACCGCGAGGGTGGTGCCGCGCGGGACCTCGCTCACCCTCGCCCCGGAAGCCAGCTCGGCCACCGCCGCATCGCTTGCCGCGCGCCACAGGCGGCAGCTTCTGAACGCGCTCCATACGTCGGGTCGGATGTCATCGGCAGGTGTGGTCACGCGCTGGGCCCTCACTTCTCGGATATCCGACTGAAACCGTAAAGATTCCTGCGCGAATTGACGCGCGTCAAAGAAGGACGTTCCCCACCAGCGTAGCGTAGCGACAGCAAGACCGGTTCGAGATGGTTCTTCCCTGCAAGTGACGCCGGATCGGGGAGCGTGCTTGATGAGCGAGCGATTCACCCAGCGCATGAGTGACCCCACAGTCCGTCATGACGTCGTGGTGCTTGCCGATTTCGTCCAGATCTGGTGCGACGGCCACCACCAAGACCGACCCCGCGCTTCAGTCGATACCGAAGCGACCCAGCTGGGCGTCTACAAGAAGGCGCCGGTGCTGTGCGAGGAGTGCGAGGCTCATCTCGCGTATGCCGAGAAGCGCCGAGCGCTGTGCCCCAAGGACCCCAAGCCCTTCTGCGCTCACTGCGACACGCACTGCTACAAGACCGACGAACGCACCTGGCAGCAGCAGATGATGCGCTACTCGGGACCCAAGTCGTGGCGCAAGGGCCACGCGATCGACGGCATCAAGCACGTACTCGAGGCCCGCAAGTGGAAGCGGGAGATGGCTCGACGAAGCGCCGAGTAATGCTCGGCATCCACAGCGAACGACCGTAGACCCGTCACCACCACCCGAAAGGAACCACCCATGACAACCACCGTCACCCGCCAGATCGTCCACATCGACGAGGCTCTGTGCAACGGCTGCGGCGTCTGCGTCAGCCCGTGCGCCGAGGGCGCCATCGTGCTCGTTGACGGCAAGGCGAAGGTCGTCAAGGAGGAGTTGTGCGACGGTGCCGGCTTCTGCTTGGGCGTGTGCCCCACGGGCGCGCTGACCCTGGAGGTCCGCGAGACGGTCCCGTTCGACCACGACGCCGTCGAAGAGCACGTCGCCGAGCAGACCGCAGCGGCCGAGGCCGCGAACGTCCCCGTCTACATCCCGCAGCACTGCTTCAACTGCGGGCGCTCCGAGGATGACGGGCCGCTTCTTCCGGTGCGGACCCAGGGGACGAGCACGTGGGTGTGCACTCGGTGCTTGCCGGCGCTGATCCACGGCTAGTGCCCGGCCGCCCCCGACGGCTTCCGGTGAATCCCCCGTGCTCAGACAGTCCTCGGCGGGGGCCCGCGGCACGACGAACGCATGCGTTCGTCATGCCTACCCCGCCTGCGGAACTGCGCGCGGGGGACCCACCGGAAGCCTTCCACATCGGTACTGCCGCGGTCGGCACCGGACAGGACCGCGTGAACGCCTACTTGCCTGGAAGCTCAAGAGAACGAAGGGACATATGTATGTACTGCAATCAGTGCGAACAGACTGCTAAGGGGATCGCTTGTACGGTGAGCGGGGTGTGTGGCAAGACCGAGGACGTCGCGGCGCTGCAGGACCTGCTCACCAATGCGGTGCGCGGGCTTGCGACCGTCGCTGTCGAAGCCGAGCGGCTGGGTATCGATACGCTGGCCGCCGGGCGCTTCACGGCCGACTCGCTCTTCACCACGCTGACCAACGTCGACTTCGACGCCGAGTCGATCGCCGCGAAGGTGGACGAGGCGGTCGCCCTGCGCGTTGCGCTCGCCGATAAGGTCGCGGCCGCCGGCGGGTCGTATCCCACCGACGATCGTCACATCACGTTCACTCCCGCCGCGGGTCTCGACGAGAAGATCGCGCAAGGCGAGCTGTTCGGCGAGCCGTGGGACACCACCCGCGACGAGGACGTGCAGTCGCTGCAGGAGATCACGCTCTACGGCATGCGCGGCATCGGCGCGTACGCACATCACGCCGCCACACTCGGCCAGGAAGACCCGGCCATCTACTCGTACCTCTTCAAGGCCCTCGCGGCCTTCGACGACAAGGCGCTCGGGGTCACCGAATGGGTGGGCCTCGCGCTCGAGTGCGGCAAGGCCAACCTGCGCACGATGGAGATCCTCGACGAGGGCAACACCTCCACCTACGGCCAGCCCACCCCCACGGCGGTCGCCCTGGGCCACAAGGCCGGCAAGGCGATCCTGATCTCCGGTCACGACCTGGCCGATGTCGCCGCAGTGCTCGAGGCCACCGAGGGCACCGGCGTCAACGTCTACTCGCACGGCGAGATCCTGCCGGCGCACGCCTACCCCGAGCTGCACAAGTACGCGCACTTCGCGGGCCACTACGGCACCGCGTGGCAGAACCAGCTCAAGGAGTTCGACGCGTTCCCCGGCGCTCGATCCTGCTCACCACGAACTGCCTGATGCCCCCGCGCGACTCCTACAAGGACCGTGTCTTCACCTCGGGCCCCGTGCAGTTCCCCGGCGTGACCCACCTGACCCGCGATGACTTCGGCCCGCTGGTCGCCGCCGCGCAGGCGCTTCCCGGATTCGCCGAGGACGTCAGAGACCGGCGAGGTGCTCGTGGGCTTTGGCCACAACACCGTGCTGTCGGTCGCTCCGACCGTGATCGAGGCCGTGAAGTCCGGCGCGATCCGCCACTTCTTCCTGGTGGGCGGCTGCGACGGTGCCAAGCCGGGCCGCAACTACTTCACCGACTTCGTGGAGCAGACCCCCGACGACACGATCGTGCTGACTCTCGCGTGCGGCAAGTTCCGCTTCTTCGACAAGCAGCTGGGTGAGATCGGCGGCCTGCCTCGTCTGATGGACGTAGGCCAGTGCAACGACGCCTACTCGGCGATCAAGATCGCGGTCGCTCTCGCCGACGCGTTCGAGGTCGGCGTGAATGAGCTGCCGCTGTCGCTGATCCTGTCGTGGTACGAGCAGAAGGCCGTCGCGATCCTGCTGACCCTCCTGCACCTGGGCATCACCGACATCCGGCTTGGCCCCTCGCTACCGGCGTTCGTGACACCCAACGTCCTCAACGTGCTCGTTGAGACCTTCGACCTGAAGCCCATCGCCGAGACGGCCGAGGCCGACCTGGCGACCATCCTGGGCTAGACCCGCAAAGGAGCCGTACATGAAGCGCACCCTGATCATCGTGTCGATCGCGATCGCGGTAGTCGCTGTTCTCGGGGGAGTCGTCTACACGTACGGTACGCCGCAGTCCCCGGACGTCGCCGCTCAGGCGGCGTCCGGATCTGCGCCGGCGTACGGCAGTGTCCCGGTCGCGATGCCGCCGAGCCGCGACGAGCCGGCCGCTGCCGAGCAACCCGCCGCCGCGCCATCTACCGAGAAGCCCGCCGAGGGCCAGACGGTACCCGAGCCCGACCCGAGCGTACCGCTCGCGATCGAGATCCCCGGATGCGTGTGCCACAGCGACGATCCCAAGATCGTCGAAGAGCACAGCGCCTACCGCATGAACCAGTGCGCCGGCTGCCACGGCGGCCAGACCCCCACCGGGCGGTGATGCCGTGAGCGACGAAGCCAGGTCCGAGCCCATCGAGGGAGCCGGAACCGGCGCGTTGCCGTAGTACCCTGAGGTCATGGCATCCCCCTCTGACATCAGCTCCCGCGCACGCGGCCTCGTCGCGGCCCACTGGGTCGACGCCTGCGTCGTGCTGGCGGCGGTGTTCGTCGGCATCGTCGCGTTCGGGGCCGCAGCCAGCAGCGCTCCGCTCGATGTGGGTCCCGTGCGCTTGGATCTCTCGGTCAGGCCCTCGTTCGAGGGCGGGACGGTGGTGCAGATCCCGCCCCTCGGAGCGGTGAGTGCGGCCACCCACGCGGGACCGGTGGAGCTTCGGGTTCGAGTGGAAGAGATCGACGTCGCGGGCACGCGTGCCCTGATGAGCGACAGCTCGCTGGCCTCCGCAGCGGTACGGTCGGGCCGGATTCCGCCTCAGCTTCCGGTCCGAAGGCTGCCTGAGGCGGTCGCGCGGCTTCTCGGAGGCGGACTCCTGGCCGCGCTGTTCGCCGCCGCAGCCATCGCACTCGCCGCACGGCGGTCACGGCTCGTCGTCGCCATATCCTGCGTGGCGACGCTCGTCGCGATCGCGCTGCCTCTCTCGGTCGCGACGGCGACGTGGGACGCCGAGGCGTTCAAGGAGCCCACACTGCGCGGCGGACTGACCTACGCCCCGGGGCTCGTCGACGTGTTCTCGACGCGTCTGGCGAACATCGAACGGCTGCGCGATCAGGCCGAGAAGGTCGCGCGCGACCTGACCTCCTACTACGCCGATGAGCGTTCGCTGGGAAGCGGCGGGTCGATGGCCGGAACGTACCGCGTCTTGCACGTGACAGACCAGCACCTCGATCCGGTGGGCGCCGAACTCGCCGCAGAGCTTGTGCGCTCCTACAGGGTCTCGCTCGTGATCGACACCGGTGACATGTCGGTGCTGGGCGCCGAGATCGAGGGCCGGGTCATAGAGTCACTCGTCGACACCTCCGTGCCGCGAGTCTACGTGCCCGGCAACCACGACTCGGCGGTCACCGTGGACGCGCTGCGAGCGATTCCCGGTGTGACGGTGGTCGAGACCGCCACGGTGGTGGTCGATGGACTGCGCATCTTCGGCGTTGAAGACCCGTTCAGCCGCGGGTTCGGTCTTGAACCAGAGCTCGGTGCGATCGAGGACGCGACCCGCCTTGCATACCGGCGGTTCTCGGCGGCGCTGCGCTCGGGAGAGACGACGCCCGACATCGTCGCGATCCACAACCCCGCGATGGAGGAGCCGTTCATCGGGCAGGTCCCCGTGATCCTGTCGGGACACACGCATGCCGCCCGACTCTACCGCTCGCAAGGTACCGTGCGTCTCAACTCCGGGACGCTCGGCGGGATGCCCTACGATCCTGAGACTTCGGGGCGCCGGCTGGTTCCCTACGGCGCTTCGGTGCTCTACTACACAGCCACCGTGCCCCGGAGGCTCCTGGCAGTCGACGAGCTCGCGGTGCATTCGGACCGATCCACGACGGTCCGCCGGACGGTGCTCGACGACCCTCGTGTTCCGTGAGGTTTTCGGTGTCGCAAGCGCCGACGTCAGGGGTATCATGGGGGCGCCCGTAGTGCGCTGCAACACACACGGTCCGAGGGGACGCCCGCATGGCTGAGCTCATCGAGTACGCGAGGACACTTGCCGAGGAGATCGGTCCGCGACCGGCCACGACCGCATCCGAACACCGTGCCGCTGAGTGGGTCGAGCGGTCGTTTTCCGCTCACGGCCTCGAGACCGAGATGCAGGAGTTCGACTCGATCCACACCTACGCCTGGGCGTTCGTCTTCTACCACATCCTCACGATGGGGTCGGCGTTCGCCGCAGGCTTCAAGCCCTACCTCACGTGGCCCGCGTTCGCCGTCAGCGCGATCGTCGCCTTCTTCCTGTGGTCGGACCTCGACACGCGCTGGGGTCTCACCCGGCTCATGCCCAAGGGCCCCAGCCAGAACGTGATCGCGCGCCACGTGCCCCGCACCCGGCGTGGCGAGAACCTGCGCAAGATCGTGGTCGTCGCCCACTACGACTCGGCGCGCGCGTCGCTCGCGTTCGCCCCGAACATGGTGGGCGGCTTTTCGACCACCTTCGGACTGCTCAAGTGGTGCACGTTCCTCACGCCCGTCCTCATCCTGGTGATGGCGCTGCCCTTCGGCTTCCTCGCCGCCCTCGATCCATGGCTGTGGTACGCGACGATGGTCGTCGCGGCGTACCTTCTGGTGCCCACCGTGATCAACGTCCACCGCGAGCTGTTCATGCCGTTCGTGGCCGGTGCGAACGACAACGCCTCAGGCGTGGCCGCCATGCTCGGCGTGATGGAGCGGCTCATTCCGGCGCCCGACGCCACGTCGCTCGTCACCGGCAGTTTCCCCGCGGTGCGCCGGGACATCGAGACCGCCCAGGCCGTCGACGTCGTGCCGCCCGGAGCCGAGCTCCGCTACACGCCGGCCACGACCCCGGCAGCCCCTCACCGACCTGCCCGACGACTTCACCTGGGCCGAACCCGCCCCTGAACGTTCACCGGGCCAAGCCGTTCTGGACTTCGACACGATCGAGTTCGCCGCGGTCGACGAGGCTCCCGCATCGACCGCACGACGCGAGACGTCGCCTGCGCGCGTGGCGCCCCCCGAGTCCACGGGATCACGCGCCGAGGTGCTGCCGGCCGATATAGCGGGCCCCGCGCCCGATGAGATCGCCGACCGGGAGCGTGCCGAGAAGCGGCGCCTGCTGGGCGGATTCGGGCGCAAGAAGTCGCGCAAGGACAACCCCGAAGTCAAGGAGTGGTTGGGCGTCGACGACGGCTTCGATGCGCGCAAGGCCGGCAAGGACATCGGCTCGTGGGACAACTTCGCCGAGGCGGACGATGACGACGACGGATTCGGCTGGAAGGGTGGCTGGGCCGGAGACGACCCCATCGGCGATCCCGACTTCGCCGCCAGTGAGGCGGCCCGTATCCGACGACGCGTGACCGAGACGGTGGACCGCGAACTCTCCGAGAAGGAAGTCTGGTTCGTGGCCACAGGGGCTGAGGAAGTGGGCACTCTGGGCATGCAGGCGTTCTTGCGTGACTACGGCGACGACCTCAAGGACGCCTACATCATCAACATCGACGGGTGCGGTGCAGGACAGCTGTTCTGGGCCAGCTCCGAGGGAATGGCGCGCACCTATCGCGCAGACCGAAGGCTCGTGGGGCTGGCGCGCAGGGTCTCTCGGGAGACCGACACCATGATCAAGCCGCGTGAATACCGAGGGCTGTCCACCGACGCGACGCCCGCGCTGGCTCGCGGATTCCACGCTTTCAGCGTGATGGCGTTCGCCGCCAACGGCCTGCCGGCCAACTGGCATTGGTCGACCGACACCGCGGATCAGCTCAACCCCGAGCTGATAGAGACCACGGCCGACTTCGTGACGGCGATGATCCGGGAGGCATAGGCTCGCAGGGGCGCAGCTCCTAGAACTCGATGTCGTGCTCGACCGGTACGCTGCGCCGAACCGCAAGGCGGCTCGCCCAGAAGCTCATCGCCGTGCCCACCGTGGTCAGGAGCGCGCTCGTCCAGAAGACGGGCTCCATGAATGCCGAATCCTGCATCGCCACGACCACGAAGGCGAACAGAACGAACCCCAGATGCAGCAGCCCCGAACCGAGCTTGGTGAGCCGACCCTCTGTGAGGTAGCTCGGCCCCTTGGCGCCGGCGGCCGTGAGTACCACCACCGCAAGCTGGATCAGCCCGGCCAGGGCGAGGTAGAGGGCCAGGCCGGTGGTCAGCGAGCCCGTGGCGGCCCACGCGACCACGCCCGCTGCGACCATCGCCGCCGAGACCCACAGCAGCATCGTCCGGGAGAAGAGCCGCTTGGGGACACACAGCCCCATCGCGATCACGAGGAGCACCACCTGGGGCGCGGCGATCGCGTTCATCGTTCGCACGAACGAGGCGTATCCGACCTGCTCCCACGCCGGGCTCGCGGTCTGCGCCCACCATACGTAGATCGTCCCGAGAAACGACTGCACGCCCAGCGAAGCGAGCAGAACCACGGTCGCCACAGTGAGCGCGAAGTCCCACGCACGCTGGCGGATGTCGCCGATGATCACAGCGCACCGCCCGTCACGCGGGCCAGCGTCGCGATCAGCGGCGGTGACGCCTCGAGAGCGTAGCTGTGCGCGCCCGGCACCAGATAGGTCGTCGCATAGGTGAGCACCAGCACGGCGAAGGACACCACGCTGAGCGCCGCCACCGCCTTCCACATGCCGCGGTTGCGCAGGTAGAGCCGCGCGTGAAGCACCGCGGTGTAGAGCAGCCACATCATCAGCGACATATTCACCTTGCCGCTCCACCACCACGCCTCACCCTGCCATGCCGCGAGCGCCCACGGGAAGCCCAAGAGCATGCCGAAGGTCAGGGGCAGGTACCCGAGCCGGGTCCAGCGGTAGGCGGTCGTCTCGTAGCTGGAGTGGCGCCTGTCGATCATGAGCGTCGTCGCGACGAACGACAGCGCGAAACACCCGTAGCCGATGAACAGCAGGGGCGGGTGGACCCACATGTACCAGGCGTTGTAGTAGAACTGCCGGGCGCTCTCCATGCCGGTGAACGCCGCGCCGGCCCCCTGTCCGCCGCCGGCCATCGCCTGCAGATACCCGAAGTACTGGCCGAAGAAGCCGGGGATCGGTTGCGTGAACGGCCTGCCGAGGAGTGCTGCTCCGGCGATCAGCGCCGCGGTCATCAGCAGGACTCCCGGGAGCATCTCTTCCCGGTGGCGCCGCATCACGCAGGCCGAGCACCGCGACGACGAGCGCCCAGACGAAGAGCTTCTCGCTCTCCACCCACAACGGGACCGCGACGCGTCCGGTGATGCCGCCGGTGACGGGGTCCATCACCTCTGCCAGCTGATAGATCCGGTAGTGGAACCAGATCAAGACACCCTCGCCCACAAGGAGCAGTGTGGTCGCCGCGAACAGAGCCCAGCCGCGCCACCGCGAGAGCTGCGGGACGACAGCGAAGACGGCCAGCGTGACCGCCACCACGAGGAGGAGCGCCTCGAAGGGAGCGCCGAAGGTCGAGAGATTCTCGACCGCGCTCATCATCGAGGTGTAGGTGGTCTGTGGGTCCATGCGGGCGCTCCTTCTGGGACAGTATACGGGGGCAGGGCACAACGCGCATGCGCCCTGCGCCGGCGGCGATTGCCTGGCGGCACGGGGCGCGGGTACACTTCTGTTCCTACGTCGCGCCCAGTCGGGCGAGGCCCGACAACGTGAAGGAGTCGCCGCACCCGTGACGCCGAGCCGACTCAGGAAGCGGATGTCGCGCGCGCTCAAGGTCTCTTGGCGCGAGCAGCCCACCCGCTACGACATCGAGGCGTTGCAGGCGAACATCCGCCGCGTGGGCCTCGTCATCAGAGTCCGGTGGGCCCTTCTCGGCGTACTCATCCTGTACTCGCTCGCAGGGGGGATCGCCTACACCACGCGCATCCCGGTCATCGAGCTCGCCGAGCTCATGGTGGTCCCAGCGATAGCTCTTGGATGCGTCGTCCTCTACAACAGCTTCTATGCGCTCAACTACCGACGGCTGGGCAACATCGCCGTGTGGAACAACCTCCAGCTCGCGCTCGACGCCCTGGTGGTCACGATCCTCGTGTACTTCAGTGGCGGCGTGAACTCGTGGTTCTGGTCCATGTACGCGCTGTTCATCCTCGAAGCCGCGTTCATCCTGCCCCGCTGGCGGATGACGTGGTTCCACGCGATCTTCAGCTGCGTGCTGTTGGGACTGGTGGAGTTCACCGAGTTGTTCGGCTTGATCCCGCACGTCGAGATCCCGTTCGCCGGTGCTGCTCTGCACCTCGACCCGGTCTTCGTCCAGGTGCGGTACTCGTGGCAGGTCGCCGTGCTGCTTGGTACGGCATGGGTCGTGACGCTGCTCGTGGGCGAGTTCCGCCGCGAGCTGGCGGCCCGCGGGTCGCAGACACTCGTCGACGAGGCGACCGGACTGTACTCGCGTTCGTACTTCATGCGCGCCGGCGCCGCCGAGATCCGCCGAGCGCAGCGGGAGAACCGCGCGCTGCACGTGATGCTGATCGACTTGGATGCATTCGGAGCGTTCAACGCCAAGTTCGGGATCGACGTCGGCGACCACATGCTCCGCGCGGTAGCCGACGCCATCAGCGACACGGTCGCTGAGACAGGGGAACTCGCCTCGTCGACGAATATCGTCGCCCGTTTCGGGGGCGAGGAGTTCGTGGTCCTCTTGGCGGAGGACATCCGGCTCAAAGAGGCTCCTTCGGCCGCCAGCGCCGTGCACCTCGCCGACCAGATCTCCCGCGCGATCACGCAGGCCTCGGTGGGCGGTGCGGGGGTGACCGCGTCGATCGGCGTCGCCTCGATGCCCGGCGATGGCGCGAGCATGGGCGAGCTTCTCGACCATGCCGATGCGGCGCTGGTGTGTGCCGCCGAGCAGGGTGGGCACCGCGTGGTGCTGGCGTCGGACTGCCCGCTCGTCGAGGACGAGTACCAGACGCACGAGCACGAGGCCTGACGCCATGCGGTGGGTTGAGGCCGCCGCGGCCGGACTGGTGCTCGCGGTGCTTGCCGCGGGCGTCTCGGTGCTGGCGCTCACGGCTCCGTGGTTCACGCGCGCTCTCTCCGAGCGTTACTCGCTCTCCTCCGAGGCGGGCCTGACTCAGCAGCGGATGGCCGAGGTGGCCGAGGAGGTGCGCGCGTTCGTGGTCGTCGGCGAGGGCACGTTGCCGTCGAGCGTTGACGGCCGTGACGCGTTCGACACCACGGCGGTCTCGCATCTTGCCGATGTCGCGGCGGTGATACGCGGGGCGACCCGGGCGACGCTGGTGTGCGCCGTGCTGGCGGCTGCGTGGGTGGCGGTGTGCATTCGTCGAGCGCGCTGGCGGGAGCTGGCCGGCGGGCTTCGTGCGGGAGCCGTGATCTCGGTCGCGATGGTCGTGCTCGCAGGGCTCGCGGGCACCGCCGACTTCGACGCGTTCTTCTCGGCGTTTCACGGGGTGTTCTTCGCTGCGGGGACGTGGACCTTCCCCTACGATTCGCTGCTGATCCAGCTGTTCCCGGAGCCGTTCTGGGTGGCTGCGGGTGGTTCGTGGGCGGCGCTGGTGGCGATCAGCGGCGGCCTCATGGGGCTCGCGGCGGCGTGGGTGCGGCGGACCGCTCGACGAACGAGCACGTGACAAACGCTTCTGCAGGTGTAAGACTTCCCTACGAAGCGAGCAACGACGCTCGCGTGCGGGGGAAAACGACCGGCGTGCCGCGCCAATCGGCGTATGCAGGAACGGTCGCACGACGAGGAGGTGTCAGCGAATGGCTGCCAAAGAAGGTTACTGCGTGAAGTGCAAGGCCAAGAAGGACATCGTGGATCCGCAGGACATCACGATGAAGAACGGGCGTCCCGCCACTCAGGGTACGTGCCCCGATTGCGGCACCAAGATCTTCAAGATCGGCAAGTCGTAGACGAGTCCTCTTCTCACGTGTGAGGACGCCGCTGGCAGCGCGCCGGCGGCGTCTTTGCGTTTCGGGCACCGGATCGGTGTGGATGGGACACGCGTGGCTGCGCGGAAATCCGCTCACCGACAACGCGTGGTGGAATGGTTGACACTGCCAATCGGGCAGGCGTAGCGTGCTCGGAGTGCCTCGCCACGGCGGGGTGCACAACTGAATCGGAGGACGTCGTTCTATGAACGTGATCGTGGTTGGTTGTGGCCGTGTCGGGTCCCAGTTGGCGACGCTGCTGTCGGTCGACGGACACAACGTGACGGTGATCGACAAGGACGGCGACTCGTTCCGCCGCTTGGGCACCACGTTCAACGGCGTCACCATACGCGGGCTGGGTTTCGATGAGGACGTGCTGGAGGAAGCGGGTATCCGCGAGGCTGACGCCTTTGCGGCCGTCACCAACCTCGACAACACGAACCTCATGGCCGCCGAGGTGGCTCGGAAGCTCTTCGGCGTGAAGCTCGTCGTCGCGCGACTCTACAACCCGCAGCGCGAGCGCACCTACCAGCAGCTCGACCTCGACTACGTGTGCGGCACGACGCTCGTGGCCGAGCGGCTCCTCGACAAGATCCAGGTGGGGCACGGTCACCACGTCGACTCCTTCGGCGACGTCGAGATCGTCGTGTTCAGGCTTCGCGACGACATGGCCGGACACTTCGTCCGCGAGATGTTCATCGAGGGGCAGGTGCTCCCGGCCATCATCGGCAGAGGCGACCACACGTTCATCCCATCACTCGATACGAAACTCGAAGAGGGCGATGTCATGCGTGTCGCTGTGAAGAACGAGTCCGTGCACAAGCTCGCTCGTTTCATGGAGGAGTAGCCCGTGTACATCGTGGTCAACGGCGGCGGCAAGGTCGCCTCCTACCTCGCACGCACCCTTCTCGAGGCGGGACACGACGTGGCTCTCATCGAGAAGCGCAGGGACGTCGTCGAGAAGCTCGCACAGGAGCTCCCCGGGCACGCCCTGGTGATCATGGGCGACGGGTGCGACGCCACCTATCAAGACGACGCGGGTGTGGCGCGCGCCGAGGTGTTCGTCTCGGTCACCGGCGACGACGACGACAACCTCGTGGCCTGCCAGCTCGCGAAGGTGGCGTTCGGTGTTCCCCGCGCCGTGTCCCGCGTGAACAACCCGAAGAACGAACACATCTTCAACGCCCTGGGCATCGAGGCCATCTCATCGACCACGATCATCAGCCGCATGATCGAGGAGGAGGCGACGGTCGGCGACATCCGCACGCTGACCACGCTTCGCAAGGGCAACATGGCCATCGTCGAGATCGAGCTTCCCACCGACCGTTGCGTCGTGTGCAACAAGCCCGTCTCTACGCTCAAGCTGCCGCCGAACTGCGTGCTCGTCGCGGTCGTTCGCGAGGACGACGAGATCGAGACGGTCAACGGCGACACCCTGATGGGGCCGGGTGACACGGTGGTGGCATTCACGAGCGTCGACTCCGAGCGTGCGCTCAAGAAAGTGCTGACGGGGACGTAGGGGCCATGTCCAACGGCAAGAGCAACCGGGCCGAGGGCTATCCGAGCCTGACCGCTCGCCAGCACTGGGGGAAGTACGCGGCCGGCGTCGCCGTCGAGACCGCGTACATACTCGCGCTCGCCCTCATCGCGCTCGGCCTCGCGTTCGTTGCGGCGGCGATCTGGCTGTGATCGTCCGCCCGCGCCGAGACGATCACCTGGTCATCGGCAAGTACACCGGCAAGATCATCGTGGGCGTGGGGCTGCTCATGGTCGTCCCGCTCATCACGTCGCTGGTATTCGCCGAGTGGGACACCGCCATCGACTTCGTGATCTCGATGATGGTGTGTCTGGTGTTCGGCCTCGGGGCTCAGCTCCTGTGCCGCACCGAGAAGGACCTCGCGTGGAGTCACGGGCTCGTCGTCGCCTCGGGCTCGTGGATCTGGGCGACCGCCATCGGATGCCTCCCGCAGTACCTCTCCGGCCACATGGGCAGCTTCCTCGACGCGATGTTCGACACCATGAGCGGCTATACGACCACGGGGCTCTTCTTGCTGCAGGACCTCGACCACATCAGCTACGGGCTCAACATGTGGCGCCATCTGCTCACGTACGCCGGCGGGCAGGGCATCGTGGTCATCGCGCTCACGTTCCTGTTCAAGGGGACGGCGGGCGCCTACAAGGTCTATGTGGGCGAAGGCAAGGACGAGCGCTTGCTTCCCAACGTGGTGCAGACGGCTCGCGCGATCTGGCTGGTGTCACTCACGTACCTGGTCATCGGTACCGCCGCCCTATGGGTCACATCCCTGTTCCTGGGTCAGGACCCCGTGCGTGCGTTTCTCCACTCGCTGTGGATCTTCATGGGCGCGTGGTCGACGGGCGGGTTCGCTCCGCAGTCGTACAACACCATGTACTACCACTCCCTGCCCTACGAGATCATCTCGGTTGTCATCATGATCGCGGGCTCCTTCAACTTCGCGCTGCACTGGGCTGTGTGGACGGGTCGCAAGCGGGAGATCGTACGCAACATCGAGACGGTGAGCTTCGCGATCACCTTGACGGTCACGACACTCGTGGCGACCTTCTGGCTCGCGAAGGAGGGCATCTACCCGGATGCCATGGCCTTGTTCAGGAAGGCGTTCTATCAGCTGGCATCGGGGCATACGACGACGGGTTTCTCGACCATCTACAGCCGGGCGTTCGTCACTCAGTGGGGGTCGGTGGGGCTGATCGCCACGACGCTCGCGATGGCGATCGGTGCGTCCGCCGCATCGACCGCCGGCGGTATCAAGGGGATGCGCGTCGGCATCATCTTCAGGTCGCTCGTCGCCGATGTGCGAAAGATGGTGGCCCCCGAGTCGGCCGTCGTGCGGGAGCGCTACCACCACATCCGCGACAACTGGCTCGACGACGCAGTGGTCAAGACGGCCATGACCATCACCATCGCCTACCTCGCGATGTACTTCTTCGCGGCGCTCCTCGGATCGTTGCACGGCTACGACTTCGCTCAAGCTCTCTTCGAGGGCGTGTCTGCGGGGTCCAACACCGGACTGTCCTGCGGCATCACCGGCCCCGCCATGCCCTGGGACATGAAGGTCTTCTACATCGCGTTCATGTGGATGGGCCGTCTCGAGTTCATGAGTGTGTTCGCCCTCCTGGGTTACGGCATCTCGGTCGCGAGGGGGCGGTGAGGATGACGAGACGTGACGCCGCGCGCATCGCCATCGCCGTTCTCCTCGCGCTGACGCTTGCGCCGGGCACGGCGCACGCGCAGGCGAACCCGAACGATCCGACGAGCGGTGAGCTGGTCGAGACGCCACGCGAGTTCGACGGCACGGAGATCACCTTCCAAGGTGAGGCGATCGGCGAGGTCATGGTCCGCGGTGACGACGCATGGATTCACCTGAACGACGATGCCTACATGTACAAGAACGTTGAAGAGGGGGCCGAGCTCGGCGGATACAACAGCGGAATGCCGGTATGGCTTCCGGCGGCGGAGGCCGAGAAGCTGGCGGTCCTGGGCGACTACAAGCACCAAGGTGACATCGCGGAAGTCGTCGGCACGTTCAACGCCGCATGCGCGCAGCACGGCGGGGATATGGACATCCATGCGACCTCGCTGAGCGTCGTCACCCCCGGCCGGCGGGCGTGGGATCCGGTTCAGACCTGGAAGATCGTGTTGGGACTGGTACTGTCGGTCGTTGCAGCCGCCCTGTGGTTCGCCGACCGGCGAATGGGTCATCTTGAGAGCAAGGGGCTTCGGCGCGGCTAGCTCGCCCGGGGGCGGGTCAGGGCGGAGTTTGCCCCCGCCACGGGCGCTACGATAGACTTCCAAGTCGCGCGGGTGTAGTTCAATGGTAGAGCGTCAGCTTCCCAAGCTGAAAGTTGCCGGTTCGAGTCCGGTCACCCGCTCCAAGAAGCACCAGAACGGCCGCCGAGATCTCTCGAGATTCGGCGGCCGAGCTCTTGTCACCGCCGCGATGAGGCGCTACTGTGGATACGAACACACGTTCGTATAGCCCCGCGAGTCTCCCCTCCGCATCTGAGAATGCGGGGGTGTCAGAAGATGAAGCTGTCTCGTTCCGTCTCTGCCGCGGTGGCTGCGGTGATGCTCGATGCGCTCGCGGTAGCTGCGTTCGCTGCGCCTGGCGCAGCACTTCTCGGCTTCGGGAGTGAGTATGCCGCGCCGGATGGATCCACGTGCGTCCACAGGGGAGTCGACGTGGGCGCCGCACCCGGCTCATCCTTCGATGCCCCGGTCACCGGCACGGTCAAGTTCGCGGGCAGGGTTCCCGGCCCGCACGGGGGCAGCGTCAGAGCGGTGACGCTCGAGACCGCGGACGGCACCGTGTCGATGCTCCCGTTCGAGGACCTGAGCGTCGCGAAGGGGGATGTCGTCGAGGCCGGCGATCGCGTGGGACGCGTCGCCCAGGACGGAGACCCGTCGTCGAGTGACCCTCACGTGCACCTGAGCCTGCGCCATGGCGACCTCTACGTCGATCCGTCGGTTCTGCTGGCCGCACCGATACCACACCCCGAACCCGAGCCGGAACCGGAACCTCAGGTCAGCGCAGCCCCGAGCGAGAAGCCCGCCCCAGCACCGGCGCTCTCTGCGGCGCCGCCTGCAGCCGCGCCGAGTCCGGTGCTCGCACAGGGAGTGACTCTCGCTCCGAGCGCCGTCGACCTTCCTGAAGTCGAGACCAGCGAGCCGTCGACCGTCTCGAGTCCTGAGGCGAAGAGCCTCGCGACGGATCCGGGCGTGCACGTGCCGGGCCTCGCGGCTGCACCTGAGGCAGGAGTGGCTGTCGTTGCGCCCGCAGCGAGAGGCTCGCATCCTGCGGACGCGCCGGCGCAGGACCCGATGACGGCGCCGGTCGGGACCCTTCTCGATGACGTGGCCACGCGTATGCTCGCCGGTGTTCGCTCGTCCTCACACGCTCTGGCTCCCGCTGCGGCGGCTCTTGGCTTCGCCGTCGCGGCCGGTGTCTATCTGCTTGGACGTCGCTCGCTGGAGCGTCGTCTCGATGTCGATTCGCCCGTGTCAGACCGGTTGGGAAGACTGTTGCAGCAGCTGCGGGCCGGTGATACACTACGCGGGCTCACATCCTGCTCCGGACACGCTGCCTTCACAGTTCCGGAGCCGTTCAGCCCAAGGGAGGTGACTAAGTGAAGGCTTACGAACTATTGCTTCTACTCAACCCCTCCCTCGACGAGGAGTCGCGTGCTGCGGTCCTGGACAAGATCCAGGCTCTCATCACCGCAGACGGGGGCGTTGTGGACAACTTCGACTCGTGGGGCAAGCGCAAGCTCGCCTTTGAGGTCGACAAGCTCACCGAGGGCGACTATGCGCTCATCGATTTCCACACCGCACCTGCCTCTATCGCCGAGCTGGACCGCGTGCTGCACATCACAGACCCCGTGGTCCGCTACATGCTCGTGAACCGAGAGGACAGAGACTAGTCCCCTTGGCCGCGCATCAGCGGATCCGGTCCCGATGTCCAGATCCGTGAACGTAAGAAGGTGGTTTTGAGATGAGCATCAATCGAGTCGTCATCACAGGTAACCTCACCCGTGACCCCGAGCTGACCGCAACCGCTGGCGGCATGGCCATCTTGAAGATGGGTATCGCCGTCAACGACCGGCGCAAGAACCAGCAGACAGGCGAGTGGGAGGATTCCCCGAACTTCTTCGACGTTGTCGTCTTCGGCAGCCGTGGAGAGTCGCTGTCGCGCTTCCTCTCAAAGGGCTCCAAGGTCGCCATCGAAGGCAAGCTGCGCTGGCACTCCTGGGAAACCCCGGAAGGCGATAAGCGCAGCAAGGTCGAGATCATCGCCGATGACATCGAGTTCATGTCGTCTCGCAACGACGGTGGCGGACAGGGCGGTGGCGGCGACTACAGTGCGCCCTCACCCGCTGCGAGCAAGAAGTCCGAGCCCTTCGAAGACGACATTCCGTTCTAGCGAACCACCCGCACCCTGAAGGGTGCAGAAACAGACCCCGCGAGATGCATCGCGGAAGGAGGGTCAGAGAACATGTCCGACTATGGACGCAAGCCACGGCGCAAGTACTGCCAGTTCTGCAAGGACCACGCAGAGTACATCGACTACAAAGACACGAACCTGATGCGCAAGTTCATGACTGACCGCGGCAAGATCAAGCCGCGCCGCGTTTCGGGCAACTGCGCCCAGCACCAGCACAAACTGGCCACCGCCATCAAACGCGGCCGCGAAATGGCGTTGCTGCCGTACACCGTGCCGGTCGTCAGTGGTCGCGTGGGCAAGGGCCGTTAGACAACCGCCGACGGAGGTAATTCCATGAAGGTCATCCTGTTGCAGGAGCTCAAGGGCCGCGGCGGAGAGGGCGACGTGATCGAGGTCGCGCAAGGCTTCGCCGTGAACTACCTGCTTCCCCGCAAGATCGCCATCCAGGCGACCGCGGGCAACGTGAAGCAGCTTGAGAACCGCAGGCACAACATCAAGAAGCGCGAAGAGCAGCGGGTGGGAGAGGCGAGTTCTCTCGCCGCCGCTCTGGACGGCAAGTCGGTCACGATCACGGCCAAGGTCGGTGAAGAGGGTCGCCTCTTCGGCTCCGTCACGACGCCGATGATCGAGGACGCCATCCGCGAGCAGCTCGGCGTCGAGGTCGATCGTCGCAAGATCGAGACTCACGGTCACATCAAAGAGACCGGCCCGCACGCCATCGCCGTCGCGGTATATCGCGACGTCAAGGCGCAGCTGACGGTGGACGTGGTCGCCGAGGGTGCATCGATCCCCGAGACCGTGGTCACCGAGGTGGAGGGCGTCAGCGCCGAGGGCGAGGCCTTTGTCGAGGTGGTCGAGGAGACCGCCGAGCAGGCCGACGCCGGAGCCGCGCTCGACGAGGCCGCCGACGAGGCTGCCGAGTAGACCGACCGCGCGCGATCGTGTGTCGAACCGGTGGCGCCGTCCCTTCTGGGGCGGCGCCACCTTCCGTTGCGGCGAGCGGCTCGCGGCCATCCGGCATTTCGACCCACCATCTGTGGAAAAGTGGACAAGCGATGTTTCCGCAGATAGAACGTTCGCCGCAGTCCACAGTGCCCGTGGACAGTCCGTCCGCCTGCCCGTCGTGTCAGAGCCGCGAGATATCATCGGCAGGCCGCCGATGATGGATGGCACGGGCACGAGAGGGATGGACCGCGGATAATGGCTAACGTCATCGAAGTAGAGACTCGGCAGCGGCGCAACGACCGCATACCTCCGCACAACCTCGAGGCCGAGCAGGCGGTTCTTGGAGCCATGCTGCTGTCGGCCGAAGCGGTCGAGGGCGCCTTGGGCATGCTCGCTGACACCGACTTCTATCGACCGGCGCACGGCCGCATCTTCACCGCCATGAGCGACCTCTACGCCCGGTCGGTTCCCGTCGACCACCTCTCGGTCGCCGATCGGCTGGAGTCGACGGGCGAGATGGAGGCCGCGGGAGGCAAACCCTATCTGCTCGACCTCTCGGGCGCAGTTCCCACGACCGCCAACTGGAAGCGCTACGCCGACATCGTGAAGCGCTTGTCGATGCTGCGCCAGCTGATCGGTGCGGCGACCCAGATCGTCGCGATGGGATACGACGCCTCAGACGAGCTCGACGAGGTCATCGAAGAGTCCGAGAGACTCATCTTTCAGGTCACCAACAAGCGGGTCTCGAGCAACTTCCGGGAGATGAAGGAGCTGCTCAAGCACTCCTTCAACCAGCTCGAGGAGATGTTCGAACGCGGCGAGCACGTCACCGGCGTTCCGAGCGGATTCAAGGAGCTCGACAAGCTCCTGGCCGGCATGCACCCCGGCGACCTGGTGATTCTTGCCGCGCGGCCGTCTGTGGGCAAGACCGCGCTGGCCCTGAACATCGGGGTGAACGCTGCGAAGGCCGGAACCTCGACGGCGATCTTCTCACTGGAGATGTCGTCCGAGCAGCTGGTCCAGCGTGTCCTGTGTTCCGAGGCACGCATCAACCTGGCCGACGTTCGTGGTGGCCACCTGAAGGAGACCGACTGGCACGCGATCCACTTGGCGATGGGCAAGCTCGCCAATCTGGACTTCTGGGTCGACGACACCCCGTCGATCTCCATCCTCGAAGTCCGCGCCAAGGCACGGCGCCAGTTGCGCGGGAAGGACAAGGGCCTGATCATCGTCGACTACCTGCAGCTCATGCAGCCGCAGAACCGTCGCAGTGAGAACCGGCAGGTCGAGATATCCGAGATATCGCGAGGCCTCAAGATCCTCGCGAAGGAGCTGCACGTGCCGGTCATCGCGCTCTCGCAGTTGTCACGTGCCGTGGAGCAGCGCGCGGGTAAACGTCCTCAGCTCTCCGACCTGCGTGAATCGGGCGCGATCGAGCAGGATGCGGACGTCGTCATGTTCCTCGACAGGAACACCAACCCGGCGGCGGAGGAAGAAGAGGGCCGCCCGGCGAAGGGCGTCGCAGAGCTGATCGTCGCCAAGCACCGCAATGGACCGCTCGACACGATTCCCTTGGTGTTCATGGATCGCTTCACCAAGTTCGTCGACATGACCAACAAGGGCTAGACGGTCTCAGGCATACCGTATGATCGCCAGGAGTGACCGCTCATACCTTCTGGACAGCCGTTCAGCGCGAATGCTTGACACGGGGGATATGATACTTCGCGGTGCCCGAACGCACAGGGTGTTCGGCGTGGCGTAGGAGGCCAACCGCTCGTGTCAGACCGCTACGACGTCATCATCATCGGCGCCGGCCCTGCCGGTATCTTCTCGGCACTCGAGCTCACCCGTTCCGGGGTGGAACGCATACTCATCGTCGAGAAGGGACACGCCATCGCCAAGCGGCGCTGTCCTGCGCGCGAGACCGCCTGTGTGGGCTGTCGCACCTGCGACATCATGACCGGCTGGGGCGGGGCCGGGGCGTTCTCGGACGGCAAGCTCACTCTCACCACCGAGGTCGGCGGCTGGCTGCCCGACTATCTGGACCACGCTGCGCTCACCGCGATCATCGACTACGCCGACGGCCTGTGGCTCGAGTTCGGCGCCACCACCGAGGTCCACGGACCCGATCCCGACACCGCCGCGGCCCTCCAGCACGAGGCGACACTCGCCGGGATGAAGCTCATACCCATGCCCATCCGCCATCTGGGCACCGACCGCTCGCCGCAGGTGCTCGATGCCATGCGCACACATCTTGACGACCGGGGAGTCGACATCCGGACCGAGACGAGCGCCGTGCGCATCGTCGCCGGCGACGGCCGCGTCAGAGGCGTCGAGCTGTCGGACGGATCGTTCGTTGAGGCGACGTCGGTCATCGCTGCACCCGGTCGTGACGGGGCGAACTGGCTCACCGAGCAGGCGCACGCCCTCTCGATCACGCTCACGAACAACGCCGTCGACATCGGAGTCCGTGTCGAGTGCCCGGCCCCGGTCATGGAACACCTGACCGACCCGCTCTACGAGGCGAAGCTCGTCTATCACACGAAGTCGTTCGGTGATGCGGTGCGCACCTTCTGCATGAATCCGTATGGCGAAGTGACCACCGAGAGCTACGGCGACGTGGTGACCGTGAACGGTCACAGCTACGCGGGTACCGACCACCGCACCCCGAACACCAACTTCGCGGTGCTCGTGAGCCAGCGCTTCACCGAGCCGTTCAGAGATCCGATCACCTACGGCCGGTCGATCGCCAAGCTGGCGAACCTGCTGGGTGATGGCATCTTGGTGCAGCGCTACAGCGATCTGAAGGCCGGGCGCAGGTCGACGCCCGAGCGGATGGCACAGTCACTGATCGCGCCCACGATGGCGCATGCGACCCCGGGAGACCTCTCGGCGGTCCTGCCGTACCGGCACCTGACCGACATCCTCGAGTTCATCGAGGCGATGGACGCCATCGTCCCGGGCATCGCCGGACCCAACACGTTCTTCTACGGCGTCGAGGTGAAGTTCTACTCGTCGAGGCTCGAGGTGGGTGCGGACATGCAGACCTCGGTCGAGGGCCTCTACGCTATCGGCGACGGGGCCGGCATCACGCGCGGACTCGTGCAGGCGGGCGCGAGCGGCGTGCTCGCGGCGCGCGCGATCGCGGGCAGCCGATAGCGGTGGCGCCCGGGCTGGCACCGGCACGGCGCTAGACGGACGGCTGCTCCCACCCCATGACCCGTAGTGCGGCATCGACGATCGCCTCGTCCGGGTCGTCGCCGAGCACGAACGAGCTCATGAAGTAGCCCGCGATCAGCGACATGAGCGCGCGGACGCGCCCGGCGCGGGTCGCGTCCGCATCCTCGACGCCCAGCGCGGCGTCGACCTCCGTGGCCTTCTCGGTGATGGCCGCGAGTGTCGGGCGGATCATCACCGTGCGGTACTCCTCCAAGAAGCGTTCGTTCTTCGCGGCAGCCGGCAGGATCGCGCGCAGCATCGGACCGTAGAACCTCACCGCATTCCGGCGATCCTTGAGGAGCGCGATGAGCTGGGGCCGAAGCGTCTCCGCGCGTATCTGCGCGACCAGGGCGAGCGTCTCGTTGCGGATGCGTCCGGCTCCCACGCGGATCAGCGTGAGGAAGAGTGCCTCCTTGCCCGAGAAGTGGCGGTAGAGCGCGGGCTCGGTCACTCCCACGCGCGAGGCGATCTCGCGCATCGACCCGCCGTCGTAGCCCTGCTCGCCGAAGACCTCGGCGGCGGCATCGAGGATCTCGGCCTTGCGTCCGGTCTCGATGTCGGCCGACGGCGTACCCGCCGGCGCTGCTTTGGTAGTGCGCTCGGTCATCTCGTCTCTCCTTCACGTTCGCGCGCGACAAGGTGTACGAAGACGTCTTCGATGGTGGGCTCGACGGGGACGATCTCGACCGCCGAGAAGCCCGCCGCGTGCAGCTGCGCGGCGAGCCGTCCGGCGTCCGTCTGCGCCGGCGTGCCAGCCGCCTTGCCGGTGCCCCTCGGCTCGCGTCCCGCCGCGGCCGCGCCGACGACGGCGTGCAGCGTCGCTCCGGACAGGTACGCTTCAGCGACGTCGGGATCGGACTCGAGCACACCAAGCACTCCGTCGACGTCTGCGGCATCCGTGCGTACCTCAAGGATGCGCTGGGTCATGCAGTCGGTACGGATCTGGTGGGGTGTCCCCTCGGCGATGATGCGGCCGTCGTAGATGAAGCCGAGGCGGTGGCAGTGCGTGGCCTCATCCATGTAGTGGGTGGTGACGAACAGCGTCACGCCCCCCGCCGCAAGATCGTAGAGCAGGTCCCAGAAGTGGCGGCGCGCGACCGGGTCCACGCCGCTCGTCGGCTCGTCGAGGAAGAGCAGGTCAGGCTCGTGAATGGTCGCCGCACCAAGCGCGAGCCGCTGCTTCCAGCCCACCGAGAGGTTCGCCGTGAGCTCGCTCTCGCGGCCCACGAGATCGGCCATCTCGAGCACGTAGCGCCGCCGCTCGGCGAAGCGCTCCTTCGAGACGTCGTAGACGCCCGCGTAGAAGCGCAGGTTCTCGTCGACGGTCAGATCCTCGAACAGCGAGAACTTCTGCGACATGTAGCCGATGCGCCTGCGAAGGCCCTCCGGTTCGCGCACGACGTCGAAGCCGAGCACGCTGCCGGAACCGCTCGTGGGCAAGATGTTGCCCGTGAGCATGCGGATCGTGGTGGTCTTGCCCGACCCGTTGGGTCCCAGGAATCCGTAGATCTCGCCGCGCTCCACGCGCAGGTCCACCTCGTCGACGGCGGTGAAGTCGCCGAAGCGCTTGGTCAGCGCACTGGTCTCTATCGCGTGGTCGGCCACCTCACACCCCCTAGTCGCTCAGCCGCTTGCGGAAGCTCAGCAGAGCCACCGAGAAGATGACGACCGAGAAGCCCACGAGCGCCAGCATCGGCACCCACAGCTCGGTCACCGACGAACCCTTCAGCCAGCCGGCGCGCAGGACCTGGACCGCGTAGCGCAGCGGGATGAAGTAGGTGAGCGGGACGATCGCGGCCGGCATCGCCTCGATCGGGAACAGGAAGCCGGAGAGCACGAAGAAGGGCAGCAGGATGAACATGACGGTCTGCTGCGCTTGCTGTCGTGTGCGCGAGACGAGCGAGACCAGCAGTCCGCCGCCCAGGGTGGAGAAGACGAACAGCAGCAGGCCGAGAAGCACGACCCAGGCGCTCCCGTTGAACGGGACGCCGAACCAGAACCGGCCTACTGCGGCGACGACGCTGATCTGCAACGACGCGATGATGGCGTACGGCACCATCTTGCCCACGATGTACTCGCCGCGGGTGATCGGCGTGGTGAACATCTGCTCGAGCGTGCCGCTCTCGCGCTCGCGCACCACCGCCTGGGACATCACCGTCATCGTCGAGATCATCAGGATCGCGGCCATCAGACCCGGGATCATCGAGTTCACGGCTTTGAGCGAGGGGTTGTAGAGCACGCGCACGCTCGTGGTGAAGCCCGGCGCGCGCGCCAGCATCTCGGCGGCATCACCCGACTGCTGGCGGCTGAATGCCGAGAGGATCTGCGACGCGTAGCCGCCGGCGACACCCGACACGCGTGAGTCGCTGCCGTCCACGACGATGCCGATCTCGGCGCGCTGCCCTTCCGAGAAGCGCCGAGAGGTGCCCTCAGGGATGACGACGGCGACCTGGGCGGTACCGGCGTCGATCAGCGGGCGCAGCGCGCGCTCGTCGTCCGGGCGCGCCACGATCTTGAAGTAGCCGCTGCCAGACAGCCAGTCGGTCAACTCCCGGGACATCGGCGTGCGGTCGAGGTCGACCACGACGGTCTTGACGTCGGTGATGTCGGCGCTCACCACGTAGCCGAACATGATCAGCTGCAGGATCGGCATCATGAAGACCAGCGGCAGCAGCAGCCGGTCGCGGCGAAACTGCCGGAACTCCTTCCACAGGATCAGCCCGATGCGCTTGAGGCTCATCCGGATCGCCTCCCGTAGAGCCGTGAGGCGATGACGATGGTGGTCAGCGCGTAGACCGCGAGGGCGAGTACCTGGGGCCACATGACGCCCCAGCCCGCGTCCTTGAGGAACACCGCGCGCGAGATCGCCACCATGTAGCGCCCGGGGAAGGCGTAGCTCACCACCTGCAGGAACGGTGGGATCGAGTCGAGCGGGAACGCGAAGCCCGAGAGCATGAACGCCGGCAGGAACGAGATGAGCAACGCGACGATGTTCGCGCTCTCGGCGCTCTCCGCCCTGGCCGAGATGATCAGGCCGATGCCCAGCGAGCACAGGATGAACAGCATCATCGAGACGGCGAGCAGGGTCAGGTCACCGCGCAGGGGTACCTTGAACACGAACACCGCCGCCAGTGCGATCGCCACCGTGTCGACGAAGCCGAGCACGGCCCACGGCGCCATCTTGCCCACCATGAGCTCCCACTGCCTGAGCGGCGAGACGACCATCTGCTGGTAGGTGCCCTGGTCGCGCTCCTTGACCAGGGTGACCGCCGTCTGCTGGACCGTCACGATCATGACGATGACGACGAGCAGCCCCGGCACGAGAAACGCCGTCGACGACCCCTCCGGGTTGTACCAGGTACGCAGCCGCGGCTCGAGCGCGCCCACCGCCGAGAGGTCGGCGCCGTTGCTCGTGGCCCACTCGAGCGCGACCTGCTGGTTGAGCTGCGCGTTCAGCGCGCTGGCGAACGCCTGGCCCAGCTGGGCGCCGGTGGGCTCGGTGCCATCCAGCAGCACCATCACCTCGCCCTTCCGCCCCGCCGCCTGCTGGGCCTCGAAGCCCGAGCGGATGATCACGGCCGCTCGGGCCTGGTTCGTCTCGAAGGCCCGGTCGACACCGGCCATCGAGCCGACCGAGCCCCTGACGTTGAAGAAGTCCGACGTCTCGTAGGTGGCGAGGTACTCTCGGCTTGTCGCCGTCTGGTCCTGGTCGAACACGACGGTCGGTACGTTCGACACGTCGTAGCCCAAGGCGTAGGCGAACAAGACGAGCTGCACGAACGGGATGATCAGGATCGCGATGATCATGCGCGGGTCGCGCCTGATGTGCACGAACTCCTTGACGCTTACGGCACCGATCCGGTCGAACGCGGCTGGCAGCCTCACTGCGCGCCCCCCTCGGCCAGGTAGGCGAAGGCCGCCTCCATGTCGATGGGGACCACGCGCACGCGCTCGACGGAGAGCCCCGCGCGCTCGAGGTCGGCGCGCAGCTGCTCGGGGGCCGGACCGTCCTCGGCGACGAGCGCCCGTGACCGCCTCGCCCAGCACGTTGGCGCTCACGACCCCCGCCATCGCCGAGAGCGCTTCGAGCGCCTCACGCTGCGGTTCGGCGGCGACCTCGATCAGCGTGCCGGGCACCGTGCGCTTGATCTCGGTCGGCGTGCCGGTCTCGGTCAGGCGCCCGGAGTCCATGAACGCGATGTCGGTGCAGCGCTCGGCCTCGTCCATGTAGGGTGTCGCCACGAAGACGGTCTTGCCGGCCCGGTGCAGCGAAGCGATGATGCGCCAGAACTCGCGGCGGCTCACCGGGTCCACACCGGTCGTGGGCTCGTCGAGCAGCAGCACGTCGGGTTCGGTCATGAGCGTCGAGGCGAGCATGAGCTTCTGCTTCATGCCGCCCGAGAGCTTGTCGGCCAGCCGATCGGCGAACTGCGCCATCCCCATCTGCTCGAGCAGCCGAGGGGCACGCTCGGCGCGCTGCTCGCGCGGTACGCCACGCAGCCGGGCGAAGTACTCGAGGTTCTCGGCGACGGTGAGGTCGGGATACATCGAGAAGCGCTGCGACATGTAGCCGATGTGCGGCTTGATGGCATCGGGCGCCGAGAGGATCGAGTCGCCCAGGACGAGCGCGTCGCCCGCACTCGGCAGCTGCACCGTCGCCAGCATGGTGATGAGCGTCGACTTGCCGGCGCCGTCCGGTCCGAGCAGCCCGAACACGGCTCCTCGGCGGACCTGAAGCGCCACGTCGTCGACCGCGACAAGCTCGCCGAAGCGCTTGGTCAGCGCTTCGGCCGAGATGGCGAGCGAGGTTTCCCTCGCGGTTATGTGCGGAGCAGGGCTCACGGCGCGATCGTCACCGTGACGGGCATGCCGGGAGTCAGGCCCTCGACGTCTACCGGCTCGAGCCGCACCTCGTAGACGAGCTTGGCGCGCTGGTCCTTGGTCTCGACGTTGCTCGGCGTGAACTGCGCCTGTGACGCGATGAAGGTGACCTTGGCGTCGGCGGTCTTGCCACCATCCGTGAGCAGCGTCGCGGTGTCGCCGATCGCCACCTGGCCGATCTGGGTCTCCGGCACGAAGGAGCGCACGAACAGCGAGCCGGTCTCGGTGATCGTCGCCATCGTGCGGCCGGGGCTCGTGAGCTCGCCTTCGCGCGATGGCGATGGACGTGACAGTGCCGGTGGCCGGCGAGCTGATCTGGGCGTAACCGAGCTGGATGCGTGCGATGTCCTCGGCGGCGCGCGCCTGGTCGAGCTGTGCCTTGGCCGCGGCGATGTCGGCCTTGGACTCGTCGTCTTTGACCGCCTGCTTGTAGGCGGCATTCGCCGCACGCACACCGGCCTGTGCCTGGTCGACCTGCAGTTGCAGTGCGCGGTCGTCGATGCGGTACAGCGTGACCCCGCCGCTGACTTCGCTGCCCTCGGCGAGCTCGGCCTTGTCGACCCGCCCGCCCACAAGGGAGGTCACCTGCACCTGGTTCGCGTCGATCGTTCCCGAGACCACCACCGTCGCGGGGTCGATGGTCGCGCGGCTGCTCCACCAGTACCACCCGGCTGCCCCGAGCAGCAGAAGCGCCACGATCACGACGGGGACTATCCTGCGGCGGTCCATGTCTCTCCGTCCTTCCTCAGTGCCGAGATATCCCGGCCTTGCTCACTGCGTGCGGTTGGTGCGGCTGCTACTTCTAGTCCATCTCGAGGGTCACGTCGGCGGGCGTGCCTGGGGGTAGTACCACCTCGGGGTCGTCGAGCGTCACGCGCACCTGCAGCGCGCGCGTCATGTGCACCTCGGTCGTCGACATCCACGACGGCGGGTAGACCGCGCGGACGCCGATCAGCGTCACCGTCGCCGGATGGCGCTGCCCGGGATGCGAGTCGATCTCGACGATCGCCGAGTCGCCCACCCGCAGGTCGCCGAGGCGTTCCGGCGCGAGGTAGACGTCGACCGCCGAGGAGGCGTCGGGGCGGACGCTCACGACCGGGGCGCCGGAGACGACCGATTCGCCGGAGCGGGCGCAGGTATCCACCACGCCGTCCACGGGGGAGCGCAGAACCGCCAGGTCGCGCTGCGCCTCGGCGAGCCGGATGGCGACGGCGGTGGCTCCGGTGGCCTCGCGCGCGACCCTGCGCACCCCGCGCAGGGCCGAGCGCGCATCCGCGGTCGTGGCCGAGGCGTCGCTCGAGCCTGGCCAGCCCGGTGCGCGCCTGTAGCGAGCCCGGCGTCGATCTTGGCGATGCCGGCCGTCAGCTGCGCGACCGCCGACTCCAGCTTGGAGATCGCTGCCGCGATCTGGGCCGGATCGGGCACGCCACCCGGCGGCACGCTGCCGGTGGGCGGCCTGCTGCCCGGCGGCATGGGCGGCATCTGCGAGATCTTGCGCTGCACCGCGCGCAAGGTCGCCAGCTGCTTCTTCGCAGCCGCGAGCTTCTCGGCAAGGTCGGCACGCGTGCGCGTCAGTCTGGCGATCGCATCACGCACGGTCGCGCGGTTCTCGGCGATGGTCGAGCGGGCGTCGGCCACCTCATCGAGCCGGGCATCGAGAACCCCGACCTGCGCCCGGGCGACTCGGCGGGCCGCTTCCGCGGAGCTGATAGCGGCGACGAGAGCCGAGTCGTCGAGCCGGGCCACGACATCACCGGCGCTGACTCGGTCGCCCACCCGCACGGGGACAGAGACGAGCCGCTGCGCCTGGCCCAGACCGGTCAACGCGGCGACGGTGGCGGGTCGGGAGCGCTCTCCAGCGGGGGCGGTGAAGGGCGCGGGAGCGGCAATCGCCGGAGCGGAGACGACCGTCATCGAGTCGACGACTCGTCCGGACAGCTGGACGTCGCTGCCGGTCGAGCAGCCGGTGAGGGCGATCGCCCCCACGGCAAGAGCCGCGAGAGCGACATGCAAGACGACGGTGCGACGTGCGAGCAAGGGCGCGGGGCTCCTCGGAGTAGGTTAGTTATCGCTCACTAACATACACCCTCGCTGCCGACCATGTGAAGCCCGGTGTCTACTCGGCGGGCTGCTTGAAGGTGAAGTTCTTGTGCCCCACGTAGGACAGCACGGCGCTGATGCCCACGGTGAGCAGCTGACCCAGGAGCGGCGGGATGCCCAGCACGCCCGAGAACAGCCACAGCGTCACGGAGCTGAAGGCCTGCAGGGGCAGGTAGACGAAGAACGACCGGCCGATCTCGGAAGGGAGGTGGCCCTTGCTGCGGAAGGCGAGGTACTTGAAGGCAGATGTCGACTGCGGTACCGCAACGATCCACGACAGCCACTGCACCACCAGGTAGTAGTGCTCGCCGATCCACGCCACGAGCGCGTTGTCCGAGCCTGCCAGCGGCTTCAGAACGGGACCCAGCAGCCACAGCAGAACCGCGAAGAGCACGTAGCTGAAGAGGGTGTTCCATGCGCCCACAACGAGGAAGCGGAACTTCTCGCCGTGTACGTCATAGACGGCGCGCATTCGCTCGGTCTTCGACCCCATCGTGACGGTATCAGCCCCACCTTGTCGGACGCACCACGCGCAGTTCGGAAGCTCGCGAGGCGGCTTGGTCTCGGTGCCCATTCTGGCATACTGAAGGTGCCCACGAACCGAACCCTCCGGGAGACTCACGTGCGCATCGAGGTCACGCAGCGAATCGCACGCGTGCTCGACCGCCTCGCGGAGGTGGCACGCGAGTCCCAGGCGCAGGTGGTCCGAGAACTGCGGGCGCATGGAGAGGTCGTTCCCCCGCTCATCCCCTGACGCAGGAGAGGAACCGTGGAGAACTCGCTCGTCAATGTATTCGGAGTGTCTGTCGTGGCGTTCACCGTGCCGTTCGTGCTCGGGTTCTTCCCGCGGCTGAGGCTCCCGGCGATCGTCGCCGAGATCGTTGCCGGCATCCTCGTTGGACCGGCGGTGCTCGGCTGGCTCGAGATCGACGAGCCCGTCAGGTTGCTCGCAACGCTTGGCGTCGCGTTCCTTCTCTTCCTCGCCGGCTTCGAGCTCGACCTCGGCGTTCTGCGCGGTTCACCACTCAAGCTCGGCACGCTCGGCTTCGGACTGTCCTTGCTCATCGCCCTCACGGGCGCGGTGCTACTGTCGGCGGCGGGGTTGGTCCTCACCCCGCTGCTCGTGGCGGTCGCGCTTTCATCGACCTCGGTGGGGATCGTGGTGCCGGTACTCAAGGACACCGGCAATCTCGACACCGACGTGGGGCGGTTCACGGTCGCCGGTGGAGCCGCCGCGGAGTTCGGCAGCATCGCCTTGCTGGGCCTGCTGTTCGCTGCACCGGTGAGAAGCGGCCTCGAGCAAGCACTCACCACATTCATAATGTCCGTCTTGCTCGCGGCCTTCGCGGCGCTGGCCGCCGGACTGTTCTGGGTCGTCAGCCGCGTCGTGCGCTGGGAGGCGGGCCTGCGCGTGGCCGAACGGATGGACGAGACCTCCTCGCAGCTGCGCACCCGGTTCGTGGTCATGCTGGTGCTCGCGATGGCTGTGTTCGCCACAGGGTTCGGTTTCGAGGCAATCCTTGGCACCTTCCTCGCCGGCATCTTCGTGGGTGGGCTTGTTCGCAACGACCCCAAGGAGGAGCTGTACCGAACCCGGCTCGAGGCTATCGGCTTTGGATTCCTCGTCCCCGTGTTCTTCATCGCCAGTGGCATGCGACTCGACGTGAAGAGCGTCTTCACTGCCGATGAGCTTGTCCGGGTCGCGATCTTCCTCGTTCTCCTGCTCGTGGCCCGAGGCCTTCCGGCACTCCTGTACCGCGATCACATCGGCATGCGGGGGGCGGTTGCCGCAGGCCTCATGCAGGCGAGCAACGTGTCGTTCGTCGTCGTGGCCGTGACCGTGGGTGTTGAGCTTGAGGAGATGCTGCCCATCACGGCCTCGTCGCTCGTGGTTGCCGGGTTGCTCTCGGCGCTGCTGTTCCCGGCGATCGCTCAGTCGATTCTCGCGCGCGGCGGCACCACTTCGTCTGGGTTGGACGCAAGCACACGCCCGCAGTCAGCTGGATGAGCGCGGTCCTACGTGCGCGCCTGCCGCCTGCGCACGTGCTCGGCCATCGCGGCATCCACTTCGGCGATGTGGTGTGAGAACCACTGGTAGAGGAAGTCGACTATCGGGCCCACCGAGGTGAGCTCGCCGTCGGAGTACGCCTGCACGTACTCCTGCGTCTTGCGGTCGAGCGCCCGGTGCTCGGCGACGTGTGCCTCGAACGCCGTGGAGGGGTAGAGCTCGCGGATCATGAGCTTCTCCTCCATCTGGAAGTGAACGTAGACGTAGTCGGTGAGTTCGTCGAGCGCCTCGCCGCGCCGTCTCCGTCCGGCCCGTCGCCCACCAGCTCCAGCCGGTCGATGAGCCCGATGAGCTCCCGGTGCTCGGCGTCGACGATCGCGTTCCCGGTCAGTAGTGCTGGCGTCCACCGGCCCATTGGAACCCCTCTCTGCCGCTGCACTTTCTCCGCGCACGGCCACGATCTGCCGTGATTCATCATGGCCCGGGCGTGCCTTGCGTGGTCGATAGTGGAACCCTGAGCGCATAATGTGCCATTAGCGGCCCGCTGTTTGAGTCGGTGATCGTGGGCTACCGCGGTGCAGGTGCAGCGCGGCTGGCGATGACGGGGGGCGGTATGACTGAGCGCTCGACGACGGATCTGTTTCGCGCGACGCTGACGCTCGTTCGCTCGCACGGCGTGGCGCTTCTCGGCGTTGCGGTCGCTTACCAGACCCTTGCGTTGTGCGTGGTCGCTCCTCTGAGCGCCGTTGCTTCAGCGCGTGCGATCGCAGTCGCTACCGGGTCTGCCGCCGCGGTCAACACCAGCCTGGTGCGCTTGTTCTCATCGCCGGTCAGCCTGCTGCTCATCGGAGCTGCGCTACTCCTTTCGGTATCGGTTCAGGTGCTCGCTGCCGGGGCCAGCGCACACGTCGTGCTGGACGGGCTCGGCGCCACCGCTTCACTCCGGCTCACCTTCCGCCGGCTTGCGGGGCTGCTCTCCATCGCGCTGTGGCGCTACGCCCTTCTCGCGCTCTACAGTCTGCCGCCCCTCGCGCTCGCGCTGCTCGCGTACGGGGCGGTGTTCGGCGCTCGCGATCCCGTCGCCGCCTACGCCCGCAGTCCGCAGCTGCTCATCACCATCGGGGCGGCACTCGCGGTCGTGTTGCTGGTGCTCTGGGCGTATCTGTCGCTGAGATGGGCCTTCGCCACGGCTGCGTTCGTCGAACACGGATATCGAGGCCGAGTGGCGCTGCGCCGGAGTCGAGACCTCACGAGTGGACGCTGGGTCGGGCTTGGCGCCGCGATTGCCGCCCTCAGCGTGGCCGCGGTCCTCGTGGGTGGAGTCGTCCGGGGTCTGGCAAGAGGCGCGGCGATCGGCGTGGGACCGGGCGCGGACTTCACGGTGCTAGCACTGATCATCGGGGTCAACTTCCTTCTGGGTCTGGTGTCGCTGCTCGCCGTGTTCGTCGCGGTCAACTCGCTCGTGCTCGCCGCCTACTGCGGCGCCTCCAATCGGCTGCCGGCTCCGCTTGCAGTGCATGGCACGCTCGCCCGTGCGTGGACGGTCACTGCGCTCGTGGCGATCGCCGCCGTTGCGGTGGGGATGGCGGGTGTGGTGTGGACGGCCCTGCTCTCGGCACCCTCCGTCGATCCCGCGCAGGTCGAGCTCATCGCGCACCGCGCCGGCGAAGCCCACGCTCCCGAGAACTCACTTGCAGCGGTCCGTCAGGCGGTGCTCGACCGAGCAGACCGGCTCGAGTTTGACGTGCAGCGGACCGCCGACGAGCGCATCGTGGTCGTCCATGACGCGGACCTTGTGCGCCTGAGCGGCCAAGACGTCTCAGTGGCCGAGTCGACCCTGCAGCAGGTGCAGTCGGTGGACATCGGCGAGGGCCAGCGCGTACCCACGCTCGAGGAGTTCCTCGATGCTGCCGGCAACACGCCGCTCGCCCTCGAGATCAAGACGCATCCCGACGACGATCAGACGACACGCGAGGTGGTAGCGCTCCTGCAGCGCCGCAGCGCCGTCCCCAAGACCGTTGTGATGTCGCTCGACCCTGAGCTCACGTCCCTGGCCCACAGAATCGAGCCGGATCTCGCCACGGCCGACCTCGTGTCGGTGGCAGCTGGGGAGATATCCCTGCTGCCCTCGGATGTCATCGCTCCGAGTGAATCGCTGCTGTCGTCGAACCTCGTCTTTCTGGCCCACGCCGCCGGCAAGCGTGTCTGGGTATGGGCGGTGGAGGACGAGACGTTGCTGCGCGAGGCGGTCGTCCGCGGCGTGGATGGCGTCATCGTGAGCGACATCCCCGCCGCACGGCGCGTCATCGAGGCCATGCCAGAGGTATCCCGGGCCGAGATCGTCCGAGATCGCGTCAGCGAAGTGGTCGGCGGACTGGCGCCCTAGCTCACGCGGCGAACCGTGACGGACGCATGCCGACCCGGCGGGTCTACTCCAAGACGACTGCCGTCCCTGACAGGGTGACAAGCATCATGCTGCCGTTGTTGCCGATGCCGTAGACGGCGTGCGCAGCGCCCACGACCGCGTTGGCCCCGAGCTTCTCGGCGGCCTCCTGTAGCTCAGCGAGCGCTTCGCTGCTACCGGCGTCGGCCTCGTCCTCGTAGGTGTTGGCTCGGCCTCCGCTGAAGTTGCGCCCGATGGCCTTCAGGTCCTTGCCGATGGCGACGCCGTGAATCGTAGTCGCCCAGACGAGACCCTTGTACTCGATGATTCGGCGGCCTTCGATCGAGTCGGTCGTGGTGATGATCATGTGACCCTCCTCAGTCGGCCATCTCCACCGGAGTCGAGAACAGCTTCTTCGCGCCGATGAGGCACATGATGACGAGCGCTATCTGCAGAGGCGTGCGGGCCGCCACGAGAACCCCAGCCCAGACCGTCGTCTGTGCGACAACCACAGGGCCCACCTTTGTGACTGCAAACGCGCCCGCCCATGTGAACGATCCAAAGTCCCACAGCGCGTGCAGAACCATCAGAACAGCGAGACTCCCGGTGACGCGGCGAACAACGTAGAACACGCTTCCCAGAACGAAGGCGAACCCTATCTGCTGCAGCGTGGGGACGAGCGCCTGGCCGAGGAAGACGTTAGCGCCATGCAGCAGTCCGAACAGGATCGATGTCGCAAGCCAGACGTAGACCTCCCTGTACGCGCCACGGAACGCGACCAGAGAGAGGCCGCGATACACGATCTCCTCGTTGAAGCCCACAAGCAGCGTGCCGATAGCGAGCAACAGCAGGTAGGTGCCACTGAGGACCGAGATCTGCGCCCAGTCGATGTCCATCAGCACCATCAAGCCGAGCACGATGGGGATCGCCCACATCCACTTCACACCCAGCGGCTTCTCGCGAAGGACCGGTCGCCACCAGCCGAGCCACGTCGTCAGGCCGGCAGTGACCACCGTGCAGATCGCGAGGGGGATGACGATGCCCCAGAGAATCGAGTCGGCGGTCTTGCCGATCTCGGTGTAGGGCGGTCCGATGAAGTGTTCCAAGACCAGGAATAGGACCGCATAGCCGACGGCTATGCCGAAGCCGATCAAAGCCGTGGGCTTCACCCTGGGCGCGGATCCACTCCACGATGCGGGGGCGTTCTCGACGTCAGCCATCACGTCCACCTCTTCCTGTTGACGTGCCCGGACACGCTAGTCGCCGGTGACCTGCTCGGCGCTCGATCGGGTCGCTTCGGCGCGACGGTAGTAGAGCAACGACCACATCCTCAGCGCGGCGAGCACCAGCGGGTTGGCCGCTTCGCCTCGAGCGCATCTCCTACCAGCGGTGACGACTTGATGTTCAACGTGCCCCCCTCGCTCCACGTCCCCGGCTCGAACGCGAGTCCATCGCCCCACTGCTTTGTTCCCTACCCTCAGCAGGCCTATCCTGAAGGTTCACGCCGGTCGAGTCGCTCTCGCCGCTAGGGGGGCGCCCTGCGCCTCCACCGAATTGCTACCCTATCAGTAGGAAATCGTATCGCCGAGCACCACCTGAGCGGGCGCCGTTGGTGTGTGCCACGAGTGTCACGATGCTCAGTGCCGATAAGGCGCGTCTCGCAAGGGGGTTCACGGTTGACCGATCAGCCATCAGGCTCCACCGCCGAGCGCGTGCGAGCGCTCCTGAGAGGCGTGGACGCGAAGCCCGACTGGACCATGGCCGTCACCCTGCTCGTGCTGGTGGGGCTGGGGGCGGGCATCGCAGCGCTGCTCGGCGAGATGTCGCTCGCCATCTACACCATCCTGCCGTTCCTGGGCGCCGCGATCGGCGTCGCGATGGCGGGCCCGGCCGCGGGCGCGGCGCTGGGCGGTGGGGTCGTCGCGGTGATGCTCGTCTCCGGGCTCGCCGCCGCCACGCCGCTCACCGCCGCACTGCTTTTCGGCGCGGTGGTCATGTGGCTCGCCGTTCCCGGTCGCTACTCGCCGTCCGGCCGCAGCGCCATCCTCGTGCTGCTCGCATTCGTCTTCGCATCGGTGTTCGCAGTGCCGGGCATCACGGCGCTGCAGGTGTTGCTGTACTCGGGTGCCGCCGCGCTCGCCGGCGTCGCTGTGGGACTCGTGCTCGCGCGGGTGAAGGCGCGCCGCGCCGCCACTGAACCCGCACCCGCCGAGCAGCCCGACGCCGAGGAGCCGCTGGCCGCCATCGTGCCACGCCATCCTGCGTACTACCTGGGGGCCGCCATAGCCGCGTTCATCTCGGCGGCGCTGCTCTACTGGTACTTGAGCACCGAGGCCCAGCGTGCGCTGTGGATCTTCTTCTCGTTCGTGTTCGTCTTGAGGCCCGCGCATCCCGATACCGTGGTCCGCTCGCTGCAGCGCCTCGCCGGCACGCTCGTTGGCTTCGCCATCGTGGTGCTGATCAGCTTCCTGCCCGGTCAGCTGCCGGTGGTGCTGGCGCTCGTCGCGCTCGTACCGGCGATCGCGTACGCGCAGGCCTCGTACGCGATCTCGGTTGCAGCGTCCACCGTGGACGTGGTGATCCTCTACGGCGCACCCACCGGCGAGTACCTCGCATGGGGCCTCGAGCGCACCTTTGATGTGCTCGTGGGAGCCGCGCTGGCCATCGCGATCGGTGCGCTCGTGCGCTGGCTCAACCGGCTCGCCGACGCCCGCTCCCGCTAGCGCTCATCGCGCGCGTCAGGCATACTACGCACGCGCTCGCTTCACCACGCTAGAGTGAGCGCACAGCGCGCCTGCGGGAGCAGCCAGCGCGCAACGGTCCGGGAGCGGCTAGGGTGTCCGCGGGACCGAACACCACAGGAGACTGTTCACATGGCCGGAATCGTCCTCGTCGGCGCCCAGTGGGGCGACGAAGGTAAGGGCAAGATCACCGACCTCATCGCAGACGACTTCGACTACGTCGTCCGCTACCAAGGCGGGAACAACGCGGGCCACACCGTCATCCACGGCGGCCGCACCCTCAAACTGCACCTGATCCCCAGCGGAATCATGTACCCGCACATCACGCCGGTGATCGGCAACGGGTGCGTCATCGATCCCGAGGTCCTGATCGCCGAGATGGACCGCCTCGAGGCCGATGGCCTGTCCACGCACCGGCTGCTCATCAGCTGCAATGCGCACGTGATCATGCCGTACCACAAGGACCTCGACGGCGCCTCCGAGCACCGCTTGGGCTCCAACGAGATCGGCACCACGCGCCGTGGCATCGGCCCTGCCTACATGGACAAGGCGAGCCGCCTGGGCATCCGCATCCAGGACCTCCAGGACGAGCACATCTTGCGCAAGAAGATCGAAGCCGCCCTCGCCGAGAAGAACGACATCCTCGAGAAGATCTACGGCATGCCCACCTACACGGTGGACCAGATCCTCGACGAGTTCCGGCCCTACATGGAGCGGCTCCAGCCCCACATCGCCGAGACGAGCGCCATCATCAACCGCGCGCTCGCCGCCGACCAGTGGGTGCTGCTCGAAGGCGCCCAGGGCACGCTGCTCGACCTCGACCACGGCACCTACCCGTTCGTGACCTCGTCGAGCCCCACCGCAGGCGGCGCGTGCGTGGGTTCCGGGGTCGGACCCAGGCGCATCGACCGGGTACTGGGCATCGCCAAGGCCTACATCACCCGCGTGGGCTCCGGTCCGTTCCCCACCGAGCTCGACGACGAGGACGGCCGCAAGCTCATCGAGGTGGGCCACGAGTACGGGACCACGACGGGTCGCGAGCGTCGCGCCGGGTGGTATGACGCAGTGATCGTGCGCTACGCGGTCGAGATCAACGGGCTCACCGACCTCATCATCACCAAGCTCGACGTGCTCTCCGAGTTCGACACCATCAAGGTGTGCGTCGCCTACGAAGTCGACGGCCACCGCCACAACACGGTGCCGTGCCACCAGACGGCGTTTCACCACGCGAAGCCCATCTACGAGGAGCTTCCCGGCTGGAAGACCGACATCACGCACTGCCGCACCTTCGAGGAGCTCCCCAAAGAAGCGCGCGACTACATCACCTACATCGAGGATCTCGCCGATGTGCCCGTCGCGATGATCGCGGTGGGGCCGAGCCGTGAGCAGACGATCATGCGCCGCTGGGAGCCGCGTCCGTAGCTCTGGCGCGCGGCAACACCCCGGGCGGGGTGATATGAAACAGAGCAGGTCGCACATGTTGCACACCGTCGCGCGGTTCCTCGCCTACATGTGGGCTCTGCCGAACACGGTCATGGGCGCCGTGGCGGCCGTGTGTGTGCTCGTCTTCGGCGGGCACCTGAGGTTCATCGAAGGGGCGGCTGAGGTCTACGGTGGGAGCGTCGCGCGTCTCGTTACCCGTAATCGGCGCACCTCTCGGTTCAGTGCGATGACTCTCGGTCACGTCATCTTGGGCGTGAGCGGTGCGGAACTCGACAGGGTCCGGGCGCACGAGCACGTGCACGTGCGGCAGTACGAACGATGGGGTCCGTTCTTCCTACCGGCCTACGGCGTTTCGAGCCTGTGGCAGCTCTCCCGGGGTCGCGAGGGATACCGCGCGAACGGTTTCGAGCGCCAAGCCTACGCGGCAGACGCGGAGCGGGACCGCGTAGCGTAGCGGCTCCCTTGCCGACCGACACTCGATGCACACATCGCCTCACAATGAGGAACAGTAGTCAGTAGACAAGGCCTACGGGACGACGGGAGTCACGATGAGCCGGATCGGCGAGGTTCTGCACGGCGGGCCGGTGGACGCCGCTGAGATCGCGCGTGTTCGCGAAGTGGTGATGTTCGAGGAGCCGGGGCTGCAGGCGAGACTCGTGCGTTTCTGGGCGCTGCTGACCATGGCGGCTGCCATCGCGACCTTCGGCCTCTACGCCGACTCCGTGGCGACCGTCATCGGCGCGATGATCGTCGCCCCGCTCATGCTCCCGATCATGGGACTCGCCTTCGGTATCAGCGTCGGGGACAGAAAGGCGATCGGCACCTCCATCCTGGTCGGGCTGAGCGGGATCGCTACGGCGATTCTTGTCGGCTATCTGATCTCGTTCATCATGCCGAGCGCGTTCGATCCCACTGCCAACGGCCAGATCATGGCCCGCACCTCGCCACGTCTTGTCGATCTGCTCGCAGCTCTCGCGACCGGACTCGCCGGGGCGTTCGCCATCGGACGCAAGGACGTCTCCGACACCTTGCCCGGCGTAGCTATCGCAATCTCACTTGTGCCGCCGCTCGCCAACGTAGGCATCTTGCTCGGAGCAGGGCGAGTCGACCTCGCCATGGGAAGCCTGCTGCTGTTCGGCACGAACTACTTCGCGATCCTGCTCACCGGCTCGTTCGTCTTCGGCGTGATGGGATACCCCGCCGCCGCTCTCAAGGGCGCCGCGCCGCGAATCAAGCACGTGGCTATCGCAGTCGTGGTGGTCATGATCGTGGTGATCGCTGCCCCGCTCGGCTACACGAGCTTCCAGGTCCTCTCGAGTCACGCAGCGGAGCAGCGGGTGGCCGACGCCACCACAGCCTGGCTCGAGGGAAGTGACTACCGGCTCGTCTCGGCGACGACCGACGACGAGCAGGTCGACGTCGTGGTGGCCGGTTCCGGAGACCTGCCGTCAGAAGCGACGCTCGCATCGGCGCTCAAGGGCGAGGTATTCGGGCTCGCGGTCCGCGTCGAAGCGATTCCCTCGACCTCGATAGAGTTCACGACCCAGTAGCAGCGGCCCTGCGCGCGATCTCGAGCGCTCTCGCGCGGTCGCCCGCACCGATCTCGCCGGATGCGACCGCTGCGTCGACCGCTTCGATCGCGGCACCGACGCTCGGCCCCTCCGGGATGCCCAGCTCGGCGATGACCTCCCGCCCACTGATCGCGTGGCGAGGGCGGCTGCCGGTGCCGCGCTCCCGCGAGGCGGCGATCACACGCTCAAGCCGCTCGCGCACCTCCGGCGTACGCTCCCGGCCCGCGGTCGCCCCGAAGTCGGCCACCGTGAGCGCGACGGCATCTTCCGCCGAGACGAGCGGCACATCCGCGCTCGACCCGCGCTCCCACAGGTCGAGCTTGCGCACGGCTCTGTCCACGGCGCGCCGGTTGCCCGCGTGCAGGTCGCCCAAGCGCATGTGCTCGTGCACCAGATGGACGATCGCAGCGGTCTGCGCGTTCGACATGCGCAGGCGGCGACAGATCTGCTCGGCGAGCTCGGAGCCCACCTTCGGGTGGCCGAAGAAGCGGATACGCCCACCGGGCTCGACAGTGCGCGTGGGCACCTTGCCCACGTCGTGCAGCAGCGCGGCCCAGCGCAGTGCGTGGGTGGGCGGAGCGAGCGTCACCGTCTGCACGGTGTGCACGAACACGTCGAGATCGTGGAAGGACGGTTGCGTGACCCCGTCCATCGCCGCGACCTCGGGCAACACCACCGCCAGCGCGCCGGTCTCGAGGGCGATTCCGAGGCCGCGCTCAGGGTGTTCGGCGAGCAGCAGCTTGGTGAGCTCGTCTCGGATGCGTTCGACTGCGATCTCAGCGAGGGCAGGAGAGTGAGCGCGTGCCGCTTCGAGCGTGGCGCGATCGGTGTCGAACCCGAGCTGTGCCGCGAAGCGCGCGAGGCGCAGGACGCGGAGCGGGTCTCCCGCGAATCGCTCGGCGGGGACCCCGGGGCTTCGGAGCAGGCCCGCCGCAAGGTCCTCTCGGCCGTTCGTGGGGTCGAGCACGTCGCCGGTCGCGAGGTCGACGCCCATCGCGTTGACGGTGAAGTCGCGCAGCGCGGCGTCTGCCGAGAAGCGCTCGGGGGTCGTCGTGCCGACGAGTGCCGGCTCGCGGTAGCGCGACACCTCGACGTGCGTCCCCTCGGCGAGTACCAGGCCCAGCGTGCCGAACCGCTCGCCCACCGCGTAGATCGTGCGCGCGAGTGCGCGGTTCGTGCACAGGGCGCGCACCTCGTCGGGCGTCGCATCGGTGACCAGGTCGAAGTCGCCGCCCGCCCGACCCAGCAGCGCGTCGCGCACCGCTCCGCCCACGAGGACCGCATCGTGACCATCTGCCGCCAGTCCGTCGGCGAGCGCGGACAGGTCGGGGGGGAGTGTGATGTCGGGTGGTAGCGCCATGCCAAGAGCGTACCCGAGGACTCGCGTGTCGCCGCGCCGTGCTCGGCTACAATGCCAAGGGGAACTCACGCACGATCGTCGAAGGGCGTCTCGCATGGGCATGCGTATCCTGGTTCTGGGCTCCGGCGGGCGCGAGCACGCGCTCGTGAAGTCACTGGCGGCGTCACCGCTCGTCGACGCGATCTTCGCCGCGCCCGGCAACGGCGGTACCGCCCTCGAGCGCGACACCACGAACATCACGCTCGACACCGAGAACCCCGCGGCCGTAGCCGCCTACGCACGCGACCACGCGATCGACCTCGTGGTCATCGGACCTGAAGCGCCGCTTGTCGCGGGCGTGGCCGACGCGGTGCGCGAAGCCGGCATCCCCGCGTTCGGGCCCGGCGCGTCCGGCGCGCGCGTCGAGGGCTCGAAAGCGTTCTCGAAGGCGCTGATGGAGCGCCACGGCATCCCGGCCGGTCGATCACTCAGCTTCACCGCCGAGCAGCGCGCCGAGGCCTATCGGGCCGTCGATGTCTTCGGCATACCCGTGGTCATCAAGGCCGATGGCCTCGCCGCCGGCAAGGGCGTGACCGTCGCCACGGATGTCGCCACCGCGCGCGCGGCGATCGACGAGTGCTTCGACGGCCGCTTCGGCGAGGCCGGCGCCACGGTGCTCGTCGAGGAGTTCCTCGAAGGCCCCGAGTGCTCGCTTCTCGCGTTCGTCGACGGCGCGACCGTGGTGCCCATGGCCCCCGCGCAGGACCACAAGCGTGTGGGCGAGGGCGACACCGGCCCCAACACCGGCGGCATGGGTGTCTACTCGCCGGTCCCGCTCGTCTCGGGCGACGACTACGCCGAGATGGTCGTCATCATGGAGACCGCCGCCACGGCGATGGTTCACGAGCACATCGATTACCGAGGCGTGCTCTACGGCGGCTTCATCCTCACGAGCGCCGGCCCCCGACTCCTCGAGTTCAACGCCCGTTTCGGCGATCCCGAGACCCAGGTGATACTGCCACGCCTCCAGACCGATCTCGCTCAGGTGCTACTTGCATGCGCGACCGGCACACTCGACTCGGTGCAACTATCGTGGAGCAGTCACGTCGCGGTATCGGTCGTCGTGGCCAGCGCCGGGTATCCGGGCGACTACGAGACCGGACTGCCGATCTCGGGAATCGCGGAAGCCGAGCAGATCCCCGGTGTCACGGTCTACCACGCGGGTACCAAGGTAGTGGACGGTGTGCTCGTGACCGCAGGCGGTAGGGTGCTCAACGTGACCGCCACGGCGGTCGACTTCGAGTCTGCGATCGCGGCGGCGTACCAGGCGGTCGACCGCATCAGCTTCGACGGATGCTTCAGCCGCCGTGACATCGGACTGCGTGCCCTCGCCGGCGAGCCCGGCTCTTAAGAAAGGTCCACACCGCATATGTTGTCAGAGCGTCTGCTCACCATGGTCATGCGCAGGTCCACTGCGAGCTACCTCAACCTCGAGCCCACCGCCACCGAGATGTTGCCCCCACCCAGAGCGGGAAAGCGGTACCTCCTCTACGTCCACGTGCCCTTCTGCGAGCGGCTGTGCCCGTACTGCTCGTTCAACCGGTTCCCATTCAGACAGGAGGCGGCCACCGAGTACTTCGTCCACCTGCGCGATGAGATGCGCCGCGTGGCCGATCTCGGCTACGACTTCGAGTCGATGTACGTGGGCGGTGGGACTCCCACCGTCGACATCGGCGAACTGTGCGCCACGATCGACTTGGCCAAGGAGCTGTTCTCGATCAAGGAGGTCTCCTCGGAGACCAATCCGAACCACCTCCACCCGCAGTGGGTCGAGCCGCTCCAGGGCCGGGTCGACCGCCTGAGCGTGGGCGTGCAGAGCTTCGACGACGAGCTGCTGCGTCAGATGGACCGCTACGACAAGTACGGGTCGGCGTTCGAGATCCTCGAGCGGCTGCAGTCGATCGAGGGCGCGTTCCACTCGGTCAACGTGGACATGATCTTCAACTTCCCCTCTCAGACGCCCGAGAAGCTCGCCGCCGACGTCGAGATCGTCAAGAACACCGGCTGCAACCAGGTGACGTTCTACCCGCTGATGGCCTCGCCGGCGGTCGAGGAGTCGCTCAAGCGCACCGTGGGCAAGGTCGACTACCACCGAGAAGGCCAGTACTACAGCGCGATCGTCGAAGGCCTTGCCGAGAAGTTCTCGCCGGCGACCTCGTGGACGTTCTCGCGTACCGGCGGCGGGATGATCGACGAGTACATCGTGGACTACGAGGATTACGTGGGTATCGGCAGCGGCGCCTTCAGCTTCCTGGATGGAGCCATCTACGTGAACACCTTCTCGTTGCGTGAGTACGGGCAGCGGATCTCGAGCGGGCTGTCGGGCTTCACGCAGATGCGCAGGTTCCCGCGCAACGATCTGATGCGCTACCGCTTCCTGATGTCGCTGTTCGGCATGTCGCTGTCCAAGCGCGCGTTCGAACAGGACTTCGGTGTCACGATCGAGCGCGGGCTGCCGATGGAGATGGCGTTCATGCGCAGCTCCGGCGCGTTCGCGGTCGACAACGCCGAGGAGCTCGTGCTCACCGAGCGAGGGCGCTACCTGCTGGTGGTGATGATGCGCGAGTTCTTCATCAGTGTGAACAACCTGCGAGATCAGGCGCGCGGGGCGATCTCCGGCGACGAGCGCAAGCTGCTCTTCGGTGAGGGCGTGGCCTGCGATGCGCACGTGAGTGAGCAGCCTCTCGCAGCGGCTGCGGCCGATACCGAGACCGCCGAGACCTTACCGCTCGCGGGCGGACGATGAGCGCGTTCCTCGAACGCTACCTGCCGCTGAGCGAGCGGCGGACTGCGCTGTGGCTGGCGCTGGGCGGTGCGGGTGTGGGCGTCTTGGCAACGGCACTCGGACAGCTGGTCATGGACAACATGCCCGTCGGAGCCATCGACGGCGGAATCTCCCTCGGGGGCGCGTACGCGGTGCAGGCGCTTGCTGAGTTCGCCCTCGTCACGGCGGTGGTCGCCGCTCTCATCCGCTTCGCGCGCGCTCCTCGGAGCATCGCTCTCTTCATCGTCTTGGCTGAGACGCTGGCGGTGGTGGTCGCCGTGCTGGGGCTGCTCTTCACCCTCGTCTCGACGCTCGGCGGGTCCGCTGATGGCAGTGGTGCCGAGGCCACGCTCGCCGTGCTCTCGTTCGGCCTCCTCGTGCCGATCGCCGTGGCTTTGGGAGCGGTTGCGGGTGCGTGGGTCGCGTCGACGGTCTCGCTTGCGCGCATCAAGGATGCCGGGTTCTCCGGCGACGAGGACCAGAGCGCCGGCCTTCGCCGCAAGCCCGAACCCATGGGACTTCGCTACCTGGGATGGGACGGCAGGCCGCTCTCCGGCGACGCGTTGATCGCGACCGCGCTGGTGGCGACCTCGGCGATTCCCGCTCTCGTGGCGGTACTCGGCAGCGGCGCCTTCGAGCTCGCGGTGCCGAGCGACGCCACGGAAGGCGTCTACTGGCTGTTCGGCGCTGTCGTGTTCGGCGCACACGCGTTGGCGTGGATTCCCTCGGCATGGCTCGTGGTTCGCCGGACCGGCGTCGCTTCGGCGTGGCTGATGAGTCTCGTGATGCTCATGGAAGCCGGGCCCTGGACCGTCCGGATCCTCTTCGACTCCGGACCCTCGGTCCTCCCGAGCATGCTGGCCACGACAGTCGTCCCGGCCGTGGCCATCGTCGCGGCCGCACTTCTCGGTACCGCCCTCGCGCTCAGGCGACAAGCCGCTACACTGGACGCACTCGACCCGCAGGACCCGGACGCGACCAACGCGCCCGCCGACACCGCAGGAGGCACCGATGGCTGAGAAGCCGCTCGTAGGCATCATCATGGGATCGACGTCAGACAGGGGCGTCATGGACGAGTGCGCCACCCAGCTCGACGAGCTGGGAGTCACGCACGAGCTCATCGTCGCGAGCGCGCATCGCAACCCCGAACGCGTGCACGAGTGGGCCTCGACCGCAGCCGACCGTGGCATCAAGGTCATCATCGCCGCGGCGGGCAAGGCCGCGCACCTGGGCGGCGTGGTGGCTGCCTTCACCCCGCTGCCGGTGATCACCGTGCCCATGAAGACGAGCGACCTGGGCGGCTTGGACTCGCTGCTGTCGATGGTCCAGATGCCCACGGGCGTTCCGGTCGCGTGCGTCGCGATCAACGGGGCCAAGAACGCGGCGATCCTCGCCACGCAGATCCTGGGCACGTCGATGCCCGAGCACCGGGAGGCGATCGTCGCCCTCAAGAAGTCGATGGAGAGCGCCTGACTCCTCGCACCTGCTTCTCGGGTGGGGCGTGGTTTGCCCAGACGCTAATCCCGACGACCCGATGTGCCGATAACATCCTCGGAGGACCACCGCACCCGGGGGGAGCGGCACGTTGCGTTTGCGCGGAGAAGAGACAGAGGCGGGCTTCTCGCTCGTGGAGCTGATGGTCGTGGTACTGATCATCGGCATCCTCGTCGCTGTCGCCGTTCCCGTGTTCCGCTCCGCGCAGTTGCAGGCCAGAGAACACACCTGCCTGTCCAGCCAGCGCATGATCGAGGGCTGTTGTGCGGTCTGGGTCGCGGAGAACGCCCCGCACAGCATCGATGAGCTCGAGGGGCTCGTGGACTCGAATCACCCGCTGATCACCGACGGCGCCATAGTCCGCCCGCCAAGCTGCCCGTCTGCTCCCACCCCGGCGAACCGGGCGTTCCCGGACGCATCCGAGGGCGCGTACGAGATCGACGACAGCGGCTCGGTCGATGCGTGCACCTTCGGTGAGCCGGCAGCTCACGGGCACTACTGACACTCCCTCGCTTCCCGCATCGGCGTGGCTCGGCGATACTGTCCGAGACGCCATGCACGCCCCGGCGTATTCGATAGCGGGAGGATTCCATGCAGCACGAAGCGTTCGAAGACGTTCGCGTCGAGGGGCATCTCATCGACTCCGGCACCATGTCGTCGGTGATGGACCACATCATCGCGATGGGCGGCGAGTTCGAGAAGCTCAGTTTCGACGTGGGCCGAACCAACGAGGACGTCTCCATCGCCGTACTGCGGGTGCGCGCCGCCAGCCGAGACGTGCTCGACGACATCCTGCTCGCGATCCAGGAGCACGGCGCGGTCTCGTGCGAGCCCGCCGACGCCGAGTTCGCCTCGGCGCCCCTGAACGGCGTCTTTCCCGAGGGCTTCTACTCGACCACGAACCTCGACACCGACATCCGGCTCTCCGGGGGCTGGGTGCCGGTGGCGAATCCTGAGATGGACCTGGGTGTGCGGGTCGACCCGCACGGCTGCATAGCCGAAGCGATCCCCATGGCCGACGTCCGCGAGGGCGAACTCTACGTGGTCGGTCACAACGGTATCCGCGTCCACCCACAGGAGCGTCCGCGCACCAGCCAGTCGTTCGAGTTCATGGCGAGCGCCGTCTCCTCCGAGAAACCCAAGGCCCAGGTCGTCGCCGAGGTGGCACGCATGCTTCGCGACACGCGCGAGGCCGGGCGTGATGTCATCGCCGTCGTCGGTCCCGCCGTGGTGCACACCGGCGCCGTCGATCACCTCGCCCGGCTCGTGGAACTCGGGTACGTGAGCGTGCTGTTCGGCGGCAACGCGATCGCGGTGCACGACATCGAGTCGGCGATGTTCGGCACGTCGCTCGGCGTCTCGATGTCAGAGGGCACTCCCGCCCGTGGAGGACACCAGCACCACCTGCGCGCGATCAACGCGGTGCGAGCCGCGGGTTCCATCGCGCAGGCGGTCGAGACGGGGCTCATCGGCAAGGGTCTGATGTACACGCTCGTGAAGACGGGCACGCCGTTCGTGCTCGCGGGCTCGATCCGCGACGACGGGCCGCTGCCCGACGTGATCACCGACGCCATGGACGCCCAGCGCGAGATGCGAACCTACGCCCAGAGTGCCGGCGCGTGCCTGATGCTCTCGACGATGCTCCACTCGATCGCGACCGGCAACATGCTGCCCGCGAGCGTCACCACGGTGTGCGTGGACATCAACCCGGCGGTCGTGACCAAGCTTGCCGACCGCGGATCGTGGCAGACGATCGGTGTCGTCACCGACGTGGGGCTGTTCCTGGAGCAGGTCGCGAGCGAGCTCGAAAGGTAGCCCCGCGACACCGGCCCCGAGCCACTCTCGAGCGATCCGCTACGCCCGCCGGAGCGCCTCGGCCAGGGTCTCAGGGAGGCCGGCGGCACGCATCGCTCCGGCCACGGTGTCGATGTCGTAGGGGACGCGATGAACCGTGGCGCCCACCCACGTATCGGTTACGGCGGCGGGCGCAGCGACCGTGTCTGCCGTGGCGCCGCTCACCTCGTCGGCGGTCCCCAGCGCGATCTCGACCCACCCTGCCCTCGGATCGCCATCCTTGGGCTTGCCGACCGAGCCGCTGCTCACGTAGTGGACCGTGCGACCGTCGTCGGCCCTGAGCGCCCGGTGGTACGGGATGTGGATGTGCCCGATGCACACGAGATCGGCGTCGGCGCGATCGGCCAGCTTCGCGAGCTGTTCGTCCGTGCGGTCGAGCAGCAGGTACTCGTTGATCTTGCGCGGGCTGCCGTGCGCCAAGAGGACCCGCACACCGTGGTGCTCGAACCGGATCTCTCCGGGGAGGGACGCCAGCCACCGGTGGTCGGCGTCGTCCAGCGCGGCATCGGTGAAGGTGTAGGACGCGGCGCCGTCGGCTTTCGCCTGCTCGGTCGCGTAGTAGCACCCGCACTCGCCGCGCCTGGTGCCCACGCCCTCGTCGTAGTTGCCGAGGACGGTTGGGATCCCGAGTGATCGGATCCGCTCAACCACACCCGACGGATCGGGCCCATAGCCAACGAGGTCGCCAAGGCAGTAGGTCTCCTCGACTCCGCAGCGGGCGATGTCGTCGAGCACCGCGTCGAGCGCGACGAGGTTGGCATGCACATCGGAGAACAGCGCGATTCGACGCATCAGCAGCACCTCCGAAGCTACGCCTCAGGCGGGACGAACAGGATCGAGCAGCGGGCATGGAAGGCGACACTGTGTGCGACGCTGCCCCACACAGCTCGGTGCATGATGCCGTGCGAGCACGGACTCAAGACGATCGTGGTCGCGCCCCACTCGGCCGCAGTCTCCACGATAGTGGCCGCAGGATCGCCGAGAAGGACAGCCGCCTCTGCCTCTGCGGGCCCTGCCGGCGCAGCCTGCACGAGAGCTTCGAGTCGCGTTCGGGCCTCGTCGAGCTCGACAGCCTCGCGAACAACGTGCACGATCCGCGTCGTCCCGACGCCGGGAAGGCCATCGATCGCCGAGAACAGGGGGCGCGGGTCATGGCGACGTCCACGGCGATCATGGTGCGCTCGAAGGGGCTGCCGGAGGCCAGTCGGCGGCACGTGCCTCCGTCGCTGTCCTCGAGATCCACGCGCTCGACGAGCACCGGCACCGTGCCTTGCGACGCAACCCTCTCTGCGACGCTGCCGAACACACGCCCGGTTCTCGCGCCCTTGCCGAGATTGGTCATGACGACGAGGTCGACCTTCTCCTCGGTCGCGACACGGCGGATCGTCTGTGCCGAATCACCCTGCTCGACTCGGATCGCGGAGACTCGCAGCCCGCAGCCCGCCAACCGCTCAGACTCCTCCTGCAGGCGTTCCTTCGCGAACTCCATGATGCCGGGCACCGCGCCGCCCGCGGTGTAGAGATCGAGGTCCACCACGTGCAGGAGCGTGACATCACCGCCCGCGTCCCCGGCGAACGCCCGGAGCGCGTCGAGGGAGAGCAGGCTGGCCTCGGACAGATCGACTGCAGCGAGGAACTTCATGGTCACTGTGCCCCCTCAGGCTGGAGCGTCTTCTGCTCGGCTCGAAGCGAGTAGCGTTCGCGCGTGGTGTTCGCGATCTTCACGAGTGTCAGCATGACCGGCACCTCTACGAGTACCCCCACGACGGTGGCGAGCGTGGCGCCCGACGTGAGCCCGAACAGCGATATCGCCACGGCGACCGCAAGCTCGAAGAAGTTCGATGCGCCGACAAAACCGGCCGGAGCGCCGATGGTATGCGGCAGCCGCCAGCGCCACGACCATCCGTAGGCGATCGCGAAGATGAGGAACGTCTGGATGATGAGCGGGACGGCGATCAGTGCGATGTGCAGCGGGTTCGAGACGATGACCTGTCCTTGGAAGATGAAGATGATGACGAGAGTCGCGAGCAGAGCCGAGATGGTGACCGGAGCCAACGCCGGCAGGAACGTCTGCTCGAACCACGCAAGGCCCTTGTGCTTGATGAGCTGGACTCGAGAGATCCAGCCTGCGACAAGCGGCACGACCACGAAGAGCACCACCGACAGGATCACGGTGTCGTAGGGAACCACGATGTCGGAGAGTCCGAGCAGGAACATCACGATCGGCGCGTAGGCGAACAGGATGATGAGATCGTTGACGGCCACCTGGACGAGTGTGTAGGCAGGGTCGCCGTCGGCCAGATAGGACCAGACGAACACCATGGCGGTGCACGGCGCGGCGCCGAGCAGGACCGCTCCCGCCAGGTACTCCTGCGCCAGATCGACCGGGATCCACTTCGCGAAGACCACGTAGAGGAAGAACCATGCGATGGCGTACATCGTGAAGGGCTTGATGATCCAGTTGGTGACGGTGGTGACGATCAGGCCCTGCTTCTTCTCACCGACACGCTTGAGGGACGCGAAGTCGATCTGGAGCATCATCGGGTAGATCATGAGCCAGATGAGCACGGCCACCGGCAGCGAGATCTCCGCGTAAGTGAACGTTGAGAGCCAGCCCGCCACGCCGGGCCACGCGTTCCCGATCAGGGTGCCCGCCACGATGCACAACGCCACCCACAGGGTCAGGTAGCGCTCGAAGAATCCGATACGTCTCTTCTCAACCGGCGCTGCCGGTGACGCTGCTTCGCTCATTGACGGTGCTCCTCGCTCTTCTCGGACATCTCAGCATGCTCCTGATGCGGTGACGCAGCTCGCTGCGTGTGTCGTGATGTCTCCGACGCTGGCGCTGGAACGTCTCGAGCTCGGAGGCGATCAGGCAGTACGTCATCGCCGTTCCCACCGGCTTCGACCGCACCAACCCGGACTCCTTGAGCACGCGCAGGTGTTCCGAGATCGTCGACTGTGCGAGCGGTAGCTCGGAGAACACCTCGTGACCTCGACATTCGGTCTGAGCGGCCAGGAGGCGCACGATTCGAATCCGTGCGGGATGAGCCAGCGCTTTGGCAACGAGAGCCATCCGTTCGTCGTCCACGGGTCCTCCAAGAATCGTCTATCGACAATGAACGATAAAGCAATCAGACGACAGGGGCAAGGTGAATACGTCGCGGCGATGGCCCATCGAGTCCAGATGCTGCGGACCTCCTGTTCGCGGATCACTCGGCACTAGTAGCGACCGCTCAGGTAGTTGATGTCGTAGGCGAAGGTCGGGTAGGACCACGTGATCGTGCGCAGTTCGTCGAGGGTGACGCCGGACCGTATCGCGAGTGCGAAGACGTTGATGATCTCGTCCGCCTCGACGCCGAGCAGGTGAGCCCCCATGACGGCGCGGGAATCTCGCGCGATGACCAGTCGTGCGCCGGCGGCCGAGTTACCCACCCTCGTCTGCGTGAACCAGTCGCTCATGTCGAACGATCTGACTTCGAATCGCTCATCCGCTTCAGCCGCCCGCGCGTCCATGCCCACTCGCGCCATCGGCGGATCGCTGAAGACCACGCTCGGCGTAACGGAGTCGTCGAAGGCGTATGGACTGCCGAGGATCCCGGCTGCCACGACCTGGCCTTGAGCGCCGGCCACCGGAGTGAGCGGCGCTCCGATTCCCGCCGCGTCGCCCGCAGACCAGACACGCGGGTTGCTCACGCTCCTGAGATGGGCGTCGACCGCGACGCCACGTCGGTCGTACTCGATACCACCGGCGTCCAGGTCGAGATCGTCCACGTCCGGGGCGCGCCCGGCTGCATGGAACACCTGGTCGACCTCGAGCGCGCCCGTGGCCGAGACGACAGAGACCCGACCGCCCGCGAGTCGTTCCACGCGCTCGACAGGCGCGCCGGTCCGCACGTCGATCCCGAGCGAGCGGTAGCGCTCGACGAGCTGGTCGGCCAGGGTCGGGTCGAACCCCTCGAGCACCTGTGTGGATCGGTGAAGAATCGTGACCCGTGGCGCCGGCGAGTTGAGCGAGCCGGGCGAACTCGAAGGAGATGTAGCCCCCGCCGATGAATGCGATCTCCTCGGGCATGCTTTCGAGCGACAGGAAGTCAGAGCTCGTCAGTACGGCATCCTGGCCTTCGATGCCCAGATCGATCGGCCGTGAGCCGGTCGCGATCACGATCGCGGAGGCGCGGGCGATCGTGCCGTCGACGTCGACGGTGTCGGGCGAGATGAACCGGGCCGTACCGCTCAGGGTGTCGATGCCCAGGCCGCTCATCCACGACAGGGTCGCGGCGGGAACCGAGTCGACGTACTCGTGCTTGCGCGCCATCAGCGCAGGCCAGTCGATGCGGCAGGAGCCGGCGATGCCCCGGCCGTCCAGCCCGTCGGTGCGCGAAACGGCCTCAACGGCCGCCAGCAGGACCTTCTTGGGCAGGCAGCCCCTCAGGGCACAGGTCCCCCCGAACGGCAGCCGGTCCACCACCGCCACGCTCTTGCCGGCCTTCGCGCACGCGGCGGCGACCGTCTGTCCGGCAGAACCGCTGCCGATGATCAAGATGTCGTACTCGCGCATGGGACACACCTCTCGACAGCTCGAACGCCCGCACGTTCCCGGCTGGATGGGCCTGCATCGGTATCTACCCGTCGGCCCCGCCCTGAGGATGTCGAGCTCCGGCGGTGGCGTTCAACGACGCTTCGGTTCGCGAGATGCGGCTCCGGTTGCGCCGATGGGTATCTCAATGCAGGTCACTTGCCCCAACCATCACCGAGGGAAGGACTCGCCATGGCGCGTGAGCGGATCACAAAGACCGACGACGAGTGGCGTGCCGAACTCACGCCCGAGCGGTTCAGGGTGCTGAGGCGCGCCGGCACCGAGCCCGCGTTCTCCGGCGCACTCACCGACACGTTCGAGCCGGGCATCTACCGCTGCGCGGGGTGCCACTCCACGCTCTTCTCGGCGGAGACCAAATTCCACTCGGGGTGCGGGTGGCCCAGCTTTTCGGCGCCGATCGAGAAGGATGCCGTGTCCGAGCACCGCGACCGGAGCTTTGGGATGGAGCGAGTGGAGGTGCGCTGCGCGGTGTGCGAGGGGCACCTCGGCCACGTCTTCACCGACGGTCCGCCACCCACGGGACTCCGCTACTGCATCAACTCCGTGTCGATCGAGTTCGAACCCGCGAAATAGGTGCGTAAGCTCGCCATATTCAGGCACGGTACTTGCATCGTCGAGGTCATCTGAATCTCCGAGAGGAGCCCATGTACCGCCTGTTGGACAACCGCAAGGCACTCATCGCAGTGGCGATCGCCGTGGCGTTCGTCGCCGTGGTGATTCCCACGTGCCGGATGGTGGGTTGTTCCATGGACATGGGCTCGATGGGCGCCATGAGCATGATGAACATGGGCACAGGTCTCGGGATGTCATCCACGTGTGACGGCGAGTACATGACGACCTCGAGTCCCCTGGCGGTCGTGCCGCTGGGTGCGGAGTCGCTCGTCATGGCGCTTCTGGCGGCTGTCATGGCCGCCGTGGTGCTGTTCTCGCCTCAGGTGGTGTCGCGCCCGGTACTGATCGTGGACGCCGCTCCGCCACCGCCTCCCGAGGACCCACTCGGAGTGCGCTTCAGAGTCTGATCTCACCCTCGTGTCCGCATGCACGGCGCACCACTGCGCCCTCGTGCGGGAATATGCCGTACGCAGTCGTGATCCATGGCTGCGCTCACCCGAGCATGCACGAGGAGTATCCACTTGTACGCATTCATCGCATACATGTTCGCGCTGGGGCTTGGAACGAGCCTTCACTGCGTGTCCATGTGCGGCCCGCTCGTCTTGACCTACGCGGTCAAGGGCGAGGAAGACGGGCCTTGGTATAGAAAGCTGACGCCCAACCTGGCCTATCAGGGCGCGAAGGTCCTGAGCTACATGCTCGTGGGCCTGCTCCTGGGCGCGGTCGGAGCGTTCTTCGACCTCAACGCGATACGCCCCTACGTCTACTACGTGGCCGGCGTGTTCATGATCGTTCTCGGTCTGGGTATGACAGGCCGGTTCCCGTGGGCAGCACGGTTGACCCCCCGACCGCCGAAGTGGCTGATGAACGCGCTGCTCAAGCTGCGCCGCAAGTCCGTCGCGGACGCGAAGGAAGGGCACAGCACACTCGCCACGCCCATCACCTTCGGTCTGATGACCGGTCTGCTGCCCTGCGGTCCGCTGATGGCGGCGCAGATCGCCGCTGCCGCCAGTGGGAGCGCCTTCACCGGCGCGTTCGGTATGGCCGCGTTCGCCGCAGGTACGGCGCCTCTGATGATCGCGTTCGGTACCGCCGGCAGCCTCATCCCCCGCGTGTGGAAAGACCGCATGATGGTCGTCCTCGCGGTGGGCGTGATGATCTTCGGCCTGGTGTTCATCAACCGCGGCCTCGTGGCCACCGGTGCGCCCGTGACGTTCATGACCGTCAGGACCGCGGTGCTTGGAACCGGCTCGACCGCCGCTGACTATCAGACCGGCGCGGATGGCGTGGTCGAGGTTCCGGTCGCGATCATCAACACCGCATTCGTCCCGCAGGTCGTCGAGATCCCCGCCGACACACCGGTGCGCCTGGTGGTGGATCGCCAAGAGGACGTGGCCTGCTCTGATCAGATCTACCTGCCCCAACTCAACATACTGCAAGACCTCGCGCCCAATGGCGTGACCACCGTCGACATCCCTGCGACCGAGGCAGGCGCCTACACGCTGACCTGCGGCATGAGCATGATGCAGGGCCAGCTGCTCGTCGGCGGCTCAGGCGGCGGTGGCTCGGGGAGTCCGATCCTGTGGCTCGCCGTCCTGACGGTCGCGGCGACCGGAGGCGCGCTGTATCTGGCCCGCGTCCGTTCTCGCAGCGCGTCGGCCGTCGGCACAGACGCGCCGTCTGCCCGGAACACCAAGGGCTCCACCACAGCCGAGCAGCCCGATGCTGTTCGCATTCTCGGCTTCACTCCCGCCGAGGCGATCCTGATAGCAGCCGCCGTGGCCGCCGCGATCATCGCGGGACTGGCGCTCGGTGGGATGTTCTTCTAGACCTCAAGAAAGAGGAGACTCGATACCATGAACGACACGAACACTCATACGAACAGCCCCGTGCGCCTGATCGTGCTGGGCGTACTGCTGGTGGGCGCGTTCTTCGGCGCGTACCAGTTCGCCCAGGCGCGCAGCGGTGCCACCGCCGGTGCGGCGGTCGTTCCCGGCCAGACGCTTGCTGCCGGTGGCGGCTCTGCTGATGCGGGCGCCGCCGGCTGCGCATGCTGCGGCTCGACCGCTCCGACAGAGGGCGGCGTGACCGGCGATCCGGTCGAGGGCGTAGCCGAAGTCGCCGGCGACGTGCAGACCGTCTCGGTCGATCTGTCCCAGGGCTACTACCAGCCCAACGTGCTCAAGCTCACGGCGGGCGTTCCCGCGAAGATCACGTTCGGGCAGAGCGCCGGCTGTACCGCTCAAGTCATGAGCAAGGAGCTCGGCTTCTTCGAGGACCTGACTGCGGGTCCCGTGACCGTTGACGTGCCTGCGCTCGAGGCCGGCGAGTACAGCTTCTCGTGCGGCATGGAGATGGTCTTCGGCAAGATCGTCGTGGAGTAGCGAGGACAATCATGGCCACCCAGACAACCTACCGAGCCCGCAAGCTCGCCGTGCAGGGAATGCACTGTGGAGCGTGTGAGAAGCTCGTGTCGATGAACGCCCGCAAGATCGAGGGCGTCGCAGATGTGGTCGCCGACGCCAAGGTCGGCGAGGTCACGTTCTACCTCGACCGCGAGGTCTCGCTCGACCCGCTGGTCGACGCGATCGTGGCTGCCGGATTCGCGCCGGGCGACCCGCTCGTGCTGGACGAGCGCATGGTCACGGCGCTTCCGGGCACTGCGCCGGTGCCCGCAGGGCACGACCACGACCCCGACGATGGCCACCACATGCGCGAGGCCGCTGAGATCGCAGCGGCCGAGGCCTTGCCGGAACCCCCACCGGTTCCCGCGGGCGACGAGCTGTCCGACGCCAGCTTCGCGGTCGGCGGGATGACCTGCGCATCGTGCGTAGCGGTCATCGAGAAGACGCTCGCCAAGACGCCCGGGGTGACCTCTGGCGTGGTGAACCTCGCCACCGAGCGACTCGCTGCCACCTACGACCCCGCGATCATCACCGACGACAAGATCGTCGAGATCGTGACGAAGCTCGGCTACACGGCGACACCTCTGGCCGCTGCGGCACCCGCCGCGCAGGCCGGTAAGGTCTCTCTGACGCTGACCGGGATGCACTGCGCAAGCTGCTCGGCCCTGATCGAGAAGGCGCTGGCCAAGCTCGACGGCGTGCACTCCGCGTCGGTCAACCTCGCGATGGAGACGGCCAGCGTCGAGTTCGATCCGTCGGTCGTGAGTGTGGACGACATCATCAAGACCGTGAAAGACGTGGGCTACGGAGCCGCCGTCAAGGTCGAGGCGGTGCTCGGCGCCTCGAGTGGCGCCGACGCTCAGGCCGAGGCCCAGGCGGCAGCCTATGCCGCCGAGAAGCGGATGTTCACCTTCTCGCTGGCCGTCTCGGTCCCGCTGTTCCTCATCGCGATGGTCCCTCCGTTCATGGAACAGGTCCCGCTGGCGATCGCCACGTGGCTCGCCAACACCGTGGGCGGCGCGTGGGACCCGATGATCGTGGCCAAGTACGTCATGTTCCTGCTGGCCGCACCGGTGCAGTTCGTCGCCGGAGCGCGCTTCTACAAGGGCGCGTGGGGCGCTGCCAAGCAGCGGACCGGCAACATGGACACGTTGATCGCCATCGGCACCTCCGCGGCCTTCTTCTACAGCGTTGCGGCCACGTTCGTGCCGTCACTGCTGATGGAGCCGGTCTTCTACGAGACGAGCGCCCTGCTGATCACCTTCGTGTTGCTGGGCAAGCTGCTCGAGGCCAACGCCAAGGGCCGCACCAGTGACGCCATCAAGAAGCTGATGGGTCTCGCAGCCAAGACCGCACGCGTCGTGCGCGGCGGCGAGGAGATCGACATCCCCGTCGAGCAGGTCGTCGTTGGCGACCTCGTGGTCGTCCGTCCCGGTGAGAAGGTGCCGGTCGACGGTGTGGTCGCCGACGGCTCCTCGGCCGTCGACGAGTCGATGCTCACCGGCGAGTCGATCCCGGTTGAGAAGAACACCGGCGACACCGTGATCGGCGCCACGATCAACAAGCTGGGCAGCTTCCGGTTCCGCGCGACCAAGGTGGGCGCCGACACCGCGTTGGCACAGATCGTCCGCCTGGTCGAAGAGGCCCAGGGCTCCAAGGCCCCGGTCCAGCGCTTCGCAGACCGCATCAGCTCGGTGTTCGTGCCGTTCGTTCTCGCAGCGTCGCTGCTCACGTTCCTGTTCTGGGGCTTCGCAGGTCCGGCCATCTTCGGCCCGACCCCCGACCCCATGGCAGCCGGCATCATTCTCGAGCCGATTCTGATGTCGGCCTCGACGAACGGCTGGTGGATAGCCGCGCTGCTCGCCGGCATCGCCGTCGTCGTCATCGCGTGCCCGTGCGCGCTCGGGCTGGCTACGCCGACCGCGATCATGGTGGGCACCGGCAAGGGTGCGAGCCATGGCATCCTGATCAAGAGCGGCGATGCGCTTGAGAGCGCGTACAAGATATCCGCGATCGTGTTCGACAAGACCGGCACGCTCACGCACGGTAAACCAGAGGTCACCGACATCGAGCTCGCGCAGGGTCACGACGCCACGCGCGTCTTCACCTTGGCCGCGGCGCTGGAGCGCAACTCCGAGCACCCTCTGGCCGAGGCCGTGGTCGCTCGCGCGAAGGCCGACGGCATCGAGCTTCCTGAGGTCGAAGGTTTCTCGGCGATCCCGGGTCACGGCGTGGAAGGCGTGGTCATGGGCAAGCGGATCGCCTTTGGCAACCGCAAGCTCATGGCCCGCGAGGGTATCGACATCACGGCGTTCGAGTCGCGGATCTGCGCGCTCGAGGACCAGGGCAAGACCGTCATGCTCGTAGGCGTCGAAGGCTCGAAGCTCGCCGGCATGATCGCCGTCGCAGACACCCTGAAGCCCAACTCGGCCGAAGCGGTCGTGGCACTGGGCACGATGGGCGTCGAGACGTTCATGATCACCGGCGACAACCGTCGGACCGCACAAGCGATCGGCTCGGAGGCAGGCATCGACGACGCACACGTGCTCGCCGAGGTACTGCCGGAGAACAAGGCCGTCGAGGTCTCGAACCTGCAGGCCGCCGGCAAGGTCACCGCGATGGTGGGCGACGGCATCAACGACACGCCGGCGCTCGCTCAGGCCGACGTGGGCATCGCGATGGGCGCAGGCACCGACGTGGCCATGGAGACCGGCGGCATCGTGCTGATCAAGAACGATCTGCGCGACGTCGTGACCGCGATCCAGCTGTCTCGGGCGACCATGCGCAAGATCCGTCAGAACTTCGTGTGGGCGCTCGGCTACAACACGATCCTGATCCCGGTCGCCGCGGTGGGACTGCTTTCGCAGATCCCGTGGGTGGCCGGAGCGGCGATGGCGTTCTCAAGCGTGAGCGTCGTGACGAGCTCGCTGCTGCTCAGGCGCTTCAAGCCCTCTTTCCCCGGCGCGAAGGCGTAGGGACACGATCACTTCGAAAGGAACCACCGTGAACAGAGTGAGAATCGCGGCGATCGCCGCTTTGGTCGTCGGAGCGCTTGCGCTCACCGGTTGCAGCACCGTCGAGTCGCTCGAGGGCGACATGGAGGTGTGGGGCTACGTCGCCGCCGCCGATAAGGCCCAGCTCGAGATCGCCGAGGACCAGAACGGTGCCGATGTGCTCACGGTCGACCGCGTGCTCGCACCCGGCGACGCGTGGATCGTGGTGCACGCCGACGACAACGGCAAGCCGGGCATGCGCGTGGGTCTGGAGCGCGTGAAGAAGGGCGAGTCCACCAACGTGAAGGTCGCGTTCGACGAGCTCACCACGCCCAAGGTCATCGTGGCCCTTCACGCCGACAAGGGCGAGTCCGGCGAGTTCGACTTCGACATGATGAATCCCACGATGAGCCCCGACCGCCCGTACTTCGTCGACCGGGAAGAACTGGCCCGCATGGTGCTCGTGCGTGACTTCGGCGTGAAGGTGGGCGAAGGCGCCATGATGAACAAGATCAACAGCCCTGACCAGCCGTTCTTCGTGGATGGCGAGGAGGTCGCCGCGGCGATCAGCCGCTAGCCCCGGTTCAGACCGAAGCAGGCTCGTGCGAGGGCATCGCCGTTGTACGGGCCGGCGGGGCACGGGGGTCGGCCTGCTCACTCGTGACTTGAAAGGACGCTCGATGCACATTCTGGTCGTTGGGGGCGCCGGCAGGACCGGCAGCAGGATCGTGGAACAGGCGCTCGGCCACGGTCACACGGTTCGTGTACTGGTGCACGACACGCAGCCCGCCATCACGAGCGAGCGGATCGAGATCGTGCGCGGGGACGTGCTCGACGAAGCCGCCGTGACCACGGCCGTTCAAGGCATGGACGCGGTGGCGTTCGCGCTCGGATCGAGTGGCGGTCGCGACGTCACGGTCTACTCGGGTGGCATCGCCAACGTGCTCTACGCGATGGCGATGCATGAGGTCGACCGGCTGGTCGCCATCAGTGCCGCAGGCGTGTTCGCGCGAAGTGACGCGAAGCTGCCTCTGTCGTTCCGAGCCATGATCGCCACGGTGCTCCGGCCTGTCTACGACGACATGGAGCGCATGGAGCAGCGCATCGCCGCCTCCGGCGTAGGGTGGACGATCGTGCGCCCGGTCGGGCTCACCGACGATCCCGCCACGGGCGCCTACCGGGTCTCCATGGACGGGTCGCTGCTGCCCAAGGCGTCGCGGATCTGCCGGGCGGACGTCGCTGCGCTCGCCCTCAAGTCGATAGAGACCGGCGCATTCGAGGGTAAGACGTTGGTCGTCGCGCAGTGAGTGCCCCGGGCGCTCCTAGAGCCCCACGAGCTCCGAGCTGATCTCCCACAGGCGCCTGCGCAGCTGAGGATCTCGCGTCTTCGGAGACGCGTGAGCCTGCCGGTGGCCCACGAAGTACGCGCCCGTGACGTGGGTGACCTCGTCGGAGGTGGCGAGGTAGACCGGTGTGGCCGCCCCCTCGGCAAGCGAGGAGCCGGTCGAGTCGGGAAAGCCGGCGGCGAGCAACTTGGTCTCGACCGTGCCGGGGTGCAAGGCGTTCGAGGTTGCTGCATCACAGAAGAGGCGCGCGGACAGCTCTTGGGCGAACAGCACGTTGTGCAGCTTCGAATCGGCGTAGGCGGGGTAGCCCTCGAATCCCACGCGGTGGTCGAGGTCGTCGAGTTCAGGCGACCCGCGGAAGTGCGCCACCGATGAGACCGTGATCACCCGGCCTTGCGGTGCCGCGCACAGGCGGGGCAGGAGCAGGTTCGTGAGCAGGAACGGTGCGAGATGGTTCACCTGGAAGGTGGTCTCGTGACCGTCGCGGGTCTCGACGCGGTCGCTCATGAAGACCCCCGCGTTGTTGATGAGGACATCGAGGCTCGGGCTGCTGGCTGCGACCTGCTCGGCGAGCTCAGCGACCTGCGAGAGATCGGCGAAGTCGCCCCAGACCGGCTCGGCCGTTCCGTGCGTCGCCACGTCGGCGACGGCGCCGAGCGCTCTGGCCTCCGAGCGGCCGTGGACGAGGACGCGGAAGCCCGATGCGGCCAGTCGTCTCGCGGCCTCGAGCCCGATTCCGCTTGTTGCGCCGGTCACCAGTGCGCTGGAGCCCTTGACTGCCATGTTTGCGCCTCCTACGCAGGCATTTACCCCGTAGCTGCCTCCTGCGAGCAGTTCAGGGCATCAGGTCCTCGGGCTCGAGCACTCCGCCGGGCTTCTCGCGACCGTGGAGCACGTGTGCCTTGCGGCTGTCGCGCTCGGTCAGCTGAAGGTTCACCGCGCGGAGCTGGGCGCGCAGCTCGCACGTTCTCACGGTCGTAGCCCCAGACCTCGATCAGCAGCAGCCGCGCCTTCTCCAACTCGCCTGTCTCGGCGTAGCGGGCCGCCTGTAACGCGGCCTCACGCTGGCGGAACGCGAGCACGTCGGGACGTAGCCCCACAGCCGCGCGGGCATCCGACAGCCGCTCCTGCCGGCTGTGGCCGGTGTCGCTCGCCGCTGCATGCAACGCGAGCGCTTCTCGGCCCACCGACTGTGCGCGCAGCTGGACTGCGACAGCCGCGACCACCAAGCCGACGAAGGCCACCATGAGCAGGGCGCGGCGCACCGTCACGCCTCCGACCGTCCGTTGGGGCCGGGCAGATCGGCAGCGACGGCCGCGGCCGCGGTTCGCAGTGCGCTCAGCACCGCGGCGATGCCCGGCGTGGCGCCGCTGCCTCGCCGGATCGCCGCCCAGATGGACCGGTTGAGATCGAGGTCGGAGAGGTCGCGCACCGCCACGCCCGAGACGTCGCCGATCAGCGCGAGTGGAGGAACCAGGGCCACGCCCAGGCCGGCGGCGACGGCGGCCAGGATGACTCCGAAGTCCATGGAATGGAGGTCCGTGTGCGGCTCGAAGCCCGCCCTTCTCGTCGCTGCGGCCACCAGGTCGAGCATCGATGTCGCGTCGCGGCCCACGACCCACTCTTCATCGGCGAGCTCCGCCACAGCGATCCGGCCCGTGCGCCCCGCCAGCGGGTGCTCGGCAGGTAGCGCGACATAGACGTGTTCCGCGAAGAGCTCCTCGCGCTCCACTCCCGCATCTTCGATCGTTGGCAGCAGGTCCCACTCGTAGGTGAGCGCCACGTCGAGATCGCGCGCCTTGAGCGCCGGGAGCGCCTCCTCCGGCTCGAGGTCGATCATCGAGACGCGGAGGTTGGGGTGGTGCTCGCGGAGGTGCAGCAGGGCGGGAACGAGCACGCTCTTGGCGGCGGTGGGGAAGGCCGAGACACGCACATGACCCACGACGCCTTGCGACGCTGCCGCGAGTTCGGCCTCGGCGTGCTCGAGTGCGGCGAGCACGCGCTCGGTGTTGTAGACGAGGCCACGGCCGGCCGCGGTGAGCCGCACGCCACGTCCGGACCGCTCGAGCAACGGCACGCCGGCCTCGCGTTCGAGCACCGCCATCTGCTGTGACACGGCGGACGGCGTCATGAAGAGCGCCTCGGCAGCAGCCGCGATCGTGCCGCGGCCGGCGACCTCTCTGAGCATCTTGAGTCGGGTGACGTTCAACATGTAGTGAATCTTACGCTATGCATAAGAAAACGACACTGTATCTTTTGCTTCGATGGGACGATGATTGCTTTGGAACAAGGCGACAGCATCTTACGCAGACGAAGAAGCGCCGGTTTCTCAAGGAGGAAACGCCATGCATGACAGTTTCGGTGGAGGCGACGTGTTCTACGGTCGCACGATCATGGTAGTGGTAGCCGCGATCGCCATGGCGGCACTTCTCCAACTCATCTAGCCCCCTTGCAGCCGTCGCCGGCATCCCCCGGCGGCGGCGGTCCCAACCCCACAGACACTCTGGAAGGCGCCTTCCGGGGTGTCTTATTCATTCCGGGCACGAGGTCATGCATTCCCAGCCCATCGGTCGGCGCCCTCACGCACCCCGCACGCGTGGTGATTGCGTGCTACTCGTCGGCCAGGCGTTCCCCTCGACGGCCTGCGCGAGGTATGGTCACACGCGAGGCGATCAGCAAAGGGGGCGCGCGTGGAAGGCCGAGGAGAACAGACCAAGATGCCACGCGCGGCGCTGCCGCGGTCCGGCGACAGCGGCGACACGATCATCATGCTTGCCGCGTTCGGGGTGTCTTCGCTGTTCGTCGCGGTGCAGATCGCCTTCGCCATCGCCTTCGCCCCGATCATGATCGGGCTCTACGAGCAGGCCGGACTCGAGCTGCCTTCGCTGCTCGCTTTCGCACAGGCCCTCGGTCCGCTCGGCATCATCGTCGTCTTGGGGGTCTTGGACGCAGCGGTCTTCGCACTGTGTGCCCTGGGCGCTCGCAAGTACTGGATCGGGCTGCTGTTCGTGCCGCCGGCGATCTACGTGGCAACGACCTTCATCTTGTTCCTCGCGTTTCTGAGCGGCTCGGCAGCCGTGACCCTCGCCGGCTGAGCCGCGCGCACTCCTCTGGTGAGGTGACCTTCCGCCGGGCTCTTCCCCCTAGCGCTTTAGCGCAGTAGAGTGCTGGTGTGCCCCCGACGGGCCCGACCACACCAGGATGCTCAAGGAGAGTCAAGATGCTCACACTCGCCCTGCCCAAAGGATCGCTGCAGGAGCAGACCCTGCTGCTGTTCTCCCAGGCCGACCTCGAGGTCAAGAAGTCGAGCCGCGAGTACAACCCCACCATCGGCGATCCGCGCATCGAGCGCGTGAAGATCCTGCGCCCCCAGGAGATCCCGATCTTCGTCCAAGACGGATACTTCGACCTCGGCATCTCGGGGCATGATTGGGTGACCGAGACCGGAGCCGACGTCATCGAGGTCGCCGAGCTTCCCTACGCGAAGACCGGCACCGGCGTCGTGAACATGGTCCTCGCCGTTCCCCAGGAGTCGTCGGTCGCGAGCGCGCGCGATATCGCACCCGGCAGCCGCATCTCCACCGAGTTCCCCGAGACCACCGCGCGCTTCTTCGCGGAGCTGGGCATCCCGGTGGAGGTCCACTTCAGCTACGGGGCCACCGAGGCCAAGGTGCCGGACATCATGGACGCCCTCGTGGATCTCACCGAGACAGGCTCAACCCTGCGCCGCAACGGCCTGAAGATCGTCGACACGGTGCTGACTTCGACCACGCGTCTGCTCGCCAACAAGGACTCATGGGCGGATCCGGCCAAGCGCGCCGAGATCGAGGAGATACGAACGCTGCTGCTGGGCGTGATCGAGGCCCGCGGCCGAGTCCTGCTGTCGATGAACGTCTCGGGCGCCAATCTTGAGGCCGTGGTCGCGACCCTGCCTGCGATGAAGCGGCCAACGGTGAACTCCCTCTACGGCTCTGACGACTTCGAAGTGACCACAGTCGCCGACAAGGCCACGGTGAACGTACTGATCCCGCAGCTCAAGGCCGCCGGCGCCGAGGACATCCTGGAACTCCCGATCTCGAAGATCGTGCGCTAGGCGAGCGCAGCCACCGGGGGCGCCGTGCTCAGACAGTCCTCGCCGGGGGCCCGCGGCGCACGCGACGCGCCGCATGGCGCCTCGCGTGCGCCTACCCCGGCTGCGGAACTGCGCGCGGCACCCCCGGGCGCGGCGCCGTCGCTCAGCCGCGGGCCGTTTCTTGCGCAGGCCGAGAATCGAAGGCCTGCCGTAGTATGTGGACGGTGGATTCACCGTTGGACCTAGCCAAAGGGGGTCGCTGTGATCATCCGGATGGACGAGATCGTCCCGTTCGACTTCGGCGGACTGGCGATCAGGGAGTACACCGCAGGTCAGCAGCTCAGCTGCTCCTTTGCGCTCATCTCCGCACCACCCGGATCGATTCATCCGGAGGCCATTCCCGGCGGCAGACAAGTGCTACTTCGACGTCAGCGGCAGTGGGGAGTTCGTCGAATGAAGGCGAGGTCTGCGTCTTGGCGGCCGGCGATTTCTGTCTCGTCCCTCAGGGACGGCGTTTCCATCCCGGAACGCAGGCGCAGCATCTGGCGCAACTGCAGCTGCTCGTGCACCCTACGGGGCGGCGACGGCAGCCGAGGTCTCGCGCTGCTACGGCGAATGGACGAGCCGACCCACTGGGCGATCGCGGTCGAAGGCCTGCTCGTCCTGGGCGGCATCGGGATACCAGCTCGGTACGGGGTGTTCTCGCGGTCGGCGAACTTCGGCTAGCGGCTCGGCGACCGTACTGTGGGCAAGACGTCGTGACCGCTGCTGCGTGTCAGTTCGCTACACGCCTGGACGATGTCCAGCGGTGCATCGACCTGTACGCGTCTGGAGCGATGTACCGCACCTGGCATCCGTTTCGAGCTCAGGCCGCAACACGTGCGGTCCATCACTCCGGCATCCTCGCGCGTTGCAGAGGATGAAGCGCCGGTGTCGTTCTCGGGACCGCGTTGGGGAGGCGGGAGGCCGAACCAACGCATCGAGCAGAACGCCGGAGGGTAGAATCGCGGAGGAGAGGCGCGTGGGCGTTCTGCCCGTGCGCACCATGTCTCGAATGGTCCTGTCCGCGTCGGGGGGCGTAGGCGACATCACGACGGGGGGCTCATGAGCGACAAGAATCCCAATCCCAACGACTGGAACCGCGGCTACACGGTCGGCACCGGCAGGAGCCCGGTGATGTTCTGGCTGGGCATGGCGTTCGTCGTGCTGGTGCTGGGGGCGGCGGCCTGGAGCTACTTCGCGGGCTGAGTTCGACCGGCGGCTCGTCTGGCATCTCTGCCGGATGTGCCCAACGACCGCACGGCTACGCCGGGTATCTCGCCACGCGCGGCACGTGCGCCTCAACGTCAGGCACATCGAGGGGGATGTGAACATGACCAACCAGGAGTGGGCACCGGTCACCCTCGAGCACTGCGACCACGTCGAGGGTCCCTTCTACCATGGGACCAAGTCCGTACTGAAGCCGGGCGACGAACTTCTCCCTGGGTTTGGCTCCAACTTCCAAGGGGACAGGGTCTCCAACAACATCTACTTCACCGCGCTGGTGGACACAGCCGCCTGGGGAGCGGAACTGGCGACCGCGCTGGCGGGGAGTGAGGCGCGGGGGCACATCTACATCGTCGAACCCCTGGGCCCCTTCGAGGATGATCCTAACGTCACCAATAAGAGATTCCCCGGCAATCCCACTCAGTCCTACCGCACTCGGGAGCCACTGCGAGTCGTCGGCGAGGTCGAGGACTGGGAGGGGCACAGCCCCGAGGTGATCAAAGGGATGCTGGACCACGTGGCGCAGCTCCGGGAACAGGGGCTGGACGTCATCGAGGACTAGGAACTCAGCTTCGATCGCTTGCGCAGCACGGCAGGTCATGCGCTCGGACCCTAGAGCAGCGACACCTCATGCGGGATGGGCCGGTCCGGGCACTCGATCACTCGGCGGGTGCGACGAACATCGCCCTCACTTCGATGCCGCCGTCGCGGCATGCGGGGTGGAGCCGGGCAATCTGCACCGCGACATCCAGGCTGGGCGCCGATAGCACGTAGAATGCGGCGGCAACCAGATCCGACTCGACGAGTGGGCCATTGCTCACGGCGTCGCCACGGATCGCCCGTGCCGTCGTGCTCGGCTCGAACGCGAATCCCCGATCGCCCGCGAAGTACGAACCGCCCAGGACCTTGCCGCCCAGCTCCTTCGCTTGTGCAGGGTAGCGTGCGAGCAGCTCAAGATGCTCGGGAGAGAGCGCCATGGGGTCGGCGGGCGCCGGCGAGTAGACGAGGACTCCAAATTGAGGCATCGGGTGCTCCTTGGTTCGGTGGTGCTCCGCTTTCAACACCCAGGCACTTGTCTGCCTGTGTCCGGGACGCTCGCAACCCAGTTCGCTGAAGCTGTCCGCCTACTCCGCAGACCGCTCCAGGTCCTCGACGATACCCCGGTACTTCTCGTGGATCAGCCCACGGTCGAACTCCTCGAAGTCCGCCAGCATCGCCTGCTTCTCGTCATCCGTGAAGTACTCGAGACACGGCTTGAAGAAGTGGCGGTCCTCTGTCGCGATGTGCATCGGGTAGAACTCGACCAGGTCACGCACGCACGACTCGACCTCGCTGAGCGCCGACGCGTCGCCTGAGCGATACCGAGCGTTGGCCTCGATAAGGCCGCGAGTCATCGCTCGTCCCCGCACGTGATCCTCGAGGAGAACAGACATCACGTCGGCCAGCTCGTCATCGAGAGGCTTGTCCGCCAGGCGGCGGAACAGGATGTCCTCCTCTTTGCCGTGGTGACAGCGGTCGGCATATGTGCGGATGAAGTCGGTCGCGGCGTCGATGAGCTCAGGGTCGATGACGCGCGTCTCGGCGATCACGACCAGTTGCCGTTCGAGAACCGCGAGCATCCGCTCGATGATGCGGTGCTCGGCCATCAGCGGACCCGCCGGTGAGCGTCCTGACATAGCGCCCTCCTGGTACGGACGGATGTCTTTCTACTATTCCCCGGGCACGCTCTGGGCACGCTCGCGGGCGCCCTCCTGAGTGAGGGGCTACTCCAACGTGACGCCGAGCGTGCCGTCAGTCCCGTCGGCGTGGCAGCCCTCGCACGGCTCGACCGCGAGACCCTCGGCTATCGGCTCGCCTTGGGCGTTCCACTCACCCCAGTACCACCCCTTGTCGGTCTTCTTCATCGCGGCGATCTGAATCAGTTCGCCGGCCCGGTAGATGTCTTTCGCGATGAGTGCGCCCACAGGCCACTCGGCGCCCCCCTCCGCCAGCGACTTCTCGGCGGTCGGGTCGAGGAGGATCTGCACTTCGTCGCCGTGGGGGCCTTTCGCCGCCTGACGCGTCGAGTAGCCGGGCGCCGGGGCCCACTCGGTATAAGCCGCAGCCGTGATCTCGCCGTACAGATCGATGGATACGCCCGTCTCGGCGGGCGGGTCCGACGGAGGAGAGCTCGGAGGCGGAGGCGTGCCTGCTCCGCATCCGGCGAGGACCATCAGGCCTGCAGCGAGGAGGAGCGCAACGGCGATGCGCAGACGTTCGGTCATGGTTGGCCCTTCGATCGGGAGTGGTCGTTGTCTACGTACCCCATCGTTCGCCTCTCCGGGCTCGTGGCCACTGGGTATAGTCGGCACGTGGGGACCATCATCCGCGAAGGCCAGAGGAGGCCGGCAGTGGTGAATGCCCGTGAGACGTACTTCGAGACGGTAGGTGCTGAGTTCTTGCCGGCGGTCCGGTTGCTGGACAAGGTCGTCACCGCCGCCAATCCCGAGTTCGAGACCCGGATCGCCTACGGCATCTTGGTCTACTCGCTTCCGGGGGCGAAACGGAGCCAGTGGGTGTGCGCAGTGTCGGTGACCACCAAAGGCGCCCAGCTACGCTTCCTCTACGGCTACCTGCTCGACGATCCGCGGGGCGTCCTGCGTGCCGGGACCGGCATACTGCGCACCATCGACTTCGCTTCGGCGGACGACATCGACGAGCAGCTCGTGGCCGACTACGTCAGCCACGCGCTGGAGAAATGGGACGAGTTCCTGGCAGAGCCAGAAGACAGCTGACACCACCGAGGAGTACGCCGATGCCCGCGCTTCAGAAGATCACGCCCCATCTGTGGTTCGACGACAATGCAGAAGAGGCAGTCCGCTTCTACACGACGGTGTTCGATGATTCGGAGATCATGCGCGTCGCCCGATACGGCGAGGCCGGCTTCGAGACCCACCACATGCCCGCCGGCACGGTGATGACGGTCGACTTCCGCATCGCCGGACAGCACTTCATCGCACTGAACGGCGGACCGGCCTTCCGCTTCAGCGAAGCCGTCTCGTTCCTCGTGAGCTGCGAGGATCAAGCCGAGCTCGACTACTACTGGGAACGCTTGGGCGAGGGCGGCGACCCGAGTGCTCAGCAGTGCGGGTGGCTCAAGGACCGTTTTGGTCTCTCGTGGCAAGTCGTGCCCAGCGTCCTTGACGATCTGATGCAGGGACCGGACCCTGCGGCATCCGAGCGCGTCATGACGGCGATGCTCGCTATGAAGAAGCTCGTGATCGCAGACCTCGAGGCCGCCCACCGCGGCTAAGCTCCTTGTGGCCCCCTCGCGTGCCACGGCCGAGGCCGGCTGTGTCACACTTGTCCGGCTTGGAAGGAGCGACTGAATGCCGCGAGCAGGATGGTGCCGCGAGTGCGGCGAGTGGGTCTGGGTCGACGAGGAAGGTGCCTGCCAGAACGGGCACGGTCCCGAGTGCGTGGGAGGTATCTACGACGCGAACCCGCAGGATCTGGCGCAGGACACGCCCCTGATGCGCGACTTCGGCGACGGTGAGATGCCGCCCGAACTCAACCGCTTCAACTGGGGTGCCCTGCTGATGCCCGCGATCTGGGGTGTCGCTTTCGGCGTGTGGCCCGTCGTCTCGCTGTGGCTGCTGTCGTTCATGACCCCTTTCGTGCTCGTGTCGTTGGTCGGCTTGGCCGGCGAGGGCGCGGTCCAGAGGGCGGCGGTTGGGATCACCACGTTCTCCCAGGTCGTCAGCACGGCGATCTCGCTCTACATCGGCACCCATGCCACCTCGATGCTGTGGCGCAAGGAGCACGCGCGTCTTGAGCTCGTCGAGGGGGCCACTCCGCGCTTCTCGGTCGAGCGCTACCGGGCGCGACAGAAGATGTGGACGGCCTTCGGCATCGCGCTCACGCTCTTCTCGGTGCTGGGGTTGGCTGTTATCGGACTGGGCTCGGGCGAAGTGGCCGATCAGGTGCGCACCCAATGGGGAATCACCCGCTTCGACGCCGCGGGCGCGTTCGTGTGGGTCCTGGCCGAGATCGGCCTGGGTCTGTGGCTCGCGTTCCAGATGCGTAAGGAGCATCCGTGAGACCGCTGACGATCGATTCGACACTGACTCTCGAAAACGGCGTCGAGATGCCGCGGTTCGGGCTGGGGACGTACAAGTCGCAGCCGGGCGTCGAGGTCGCTCACGCGGTGGAGACCGCTCTACGGGCCGGGTACCGCAGCGTCGACACCGCGTCGCTGTACGCGAACGAAGAGGGCGTGGGTGGCGGTCTGCGCGCGAGCGGGGTCCCTCGCGAGGACGTGTTCCTGGCCACCAAAGTCTGGAACACCGAGCAGGGCTATGAAGGCACGCTCGAGGCGATCGACCGCTCGCTCGCCGAGCTGGGCACGGACTACGTCGATCTCTATCTGGTCCACTGGCCGATCCAAGAGCACCTGGGCGCGACATGGCGGGCCATGGAGGAGATCTACGATGCCGGAAAGGCCCGTGCGATCGGCGTGTGCAACCACCTGCCGCACCACCTCGCCGAGCTGATGCGCGGCGCCAACGTAGCGCCGATGGTCGACCAGGTCGAGTTCCATCCGCGGCTGCAGCAGCCGAGCCTGCAGGCGTTCCTCACCGAGCACGACATCGTGCTCGAGGCGTGGGCACCGATCATGCGCGGCGCCGTCAACGAGATCCCCGAACTCGTCGAGATCGCGGAAGCGCACGGCACGTCTGCTGCGCAGGTCTCGATTCGCTGGATCCTGCAGATGGGGTACGTGGTGATCCCCAAATCGGTCCATGATGCACGGATCGCCGAGAACGCCGATGTCTTCGACTTCGAACTCACCGATGACGAGATGGAGGTCATCGACTCGCTCGATCAGGGCCACCGGATCGGTCCGGACCCGGACACCTACGCCTGGTGAGTCGTCACGTCAGGCTGCGCTGACCGCGCCCTCACAGGCAGGGCCGCAGCGAAACGGCCGCCCCCGGAAGGGCGGCCGTCCTCACGTGCGTTGTCTCGACGACCGCTTCGCGGCCGATGCTCCTAGTAGGCTTCGACGAACAGCTCGAAGTACGCCTTGGCGTGGTGGCAGGCCGGGCATTCGTCCAGGGCTTCCGGGCCCTCGTGCACGTAGCCGCAGTTGCGGCACTTCCAGCGAACGAGCGTCTCGCGCGCGAAGACCTTGCGCGCCTCGACGTTCTCGAGCAGCTTGCGGTAGCGGCGCTCGTGCCAGCTCTCGACCTTGGCGATGCGGCGGAACGACTCGGCGACCTCGGGGAAGCCTTCTGTATCGGCGACGTCGGCGAAGTCGGGGTAGAGCACGCTCCACTCCATCTTCTCGCCCTCGGCACTGGCGAGCAGGTTCTCGGCGGTCGTGCCGATACGACCGGCGGGGTAGGCCGCGGTGATCTCGGTGTCTCCGCCCTCGAGGTACTTGAAGAAGACCTTCGCGTGCTCCTTCTCGTTCTCGGCGGTCTCGAGGAACAGAGCGCTGATCTGCTCGAATCCCTCCTTCTTGGCGACGCTCGAGAAGAACCAGTAGCGGTTGCGCGCCTGGCTCTCGCCGGCGAACGACTTCAGCAGGTTCTCCTCGGTGCGCGTTCCTTTGATGCTCGGCATAGGGTTCCTCCTCATGACGACCCGTGGGGTATCTCTGTAACGATACCCAATGCCGAGGGTGAGACGAGCTGAGGGCTGTGGCTATTCGATGAAGTAGCCGGTCCCCGGCTCGACCGGGATGTCCGGGGCGTCCTGCGCGATGCGGCGCTTGCGCTCGTCGGACTCGCACGGGTCGATCGTGGCCAGAACGCCCTCGGTCATATCCGGCACCAGCGCGGCCGGCAGGCTCACCGACACCTCGTCGTCGCCCCACTTCGCGAAGAACCGCGTCCCGGAGCACATGAGCGAGATGTTGAGCGTCTCGGAAAGCAGCGGCTCGGCGGTGCTCTCCGAGCAGATGCCGTGCTGACCGACGCTTCGAAACAGCGGGGCCTCGGGGCGGCTGAAGGTGAAGCCCTGCACCATGCGCATCGCCTGATAGGCGTCAGACACGATGATCGTGACGTCGGGCGCGCGGTCGGTGAAGGCGGAGAGCGGCATGATCACGGCGCCCACGACGGTGCGGGGCACGACGGCCAAGTCCCCGATCACCGCGTCGCTGACGCTCGAATCGCGGTGCAGGCCGCACTCGCTGTAGCTCGCCGAGTACCCCGGCTCGTACGGCATCGGCTCGAGACCCAGGATCTGCCGAGAAGACTCGCAGCGGAACTGCTCGGGGCCCAGTTTGAGCCGCCGTCCCTTCCCTGCGAGCTTGACCGCGGAGCAGTAGTAGAGAGCCGTTCGCGCGAGCGGTACGTCCCACGAGTCGAACTCCGCTCGGGTGCGCAGCAGCTTCACGCCCACCGGCTCACGGCGCAGCCCGAGCGCTGCGATGAGTCGCGAGGTGATGTGCGCCCAGTCCACGGTGTTCGCTGTCATCGTCTACACGCTCACCACGTGCGCGTCGCCGTTCTCGATCACGGCATAGCGCGCGACGATCTCGCCCACGTGGCCGCCGGGTTCGACAAGCCTCCAGCCGCGCGACTCCAGCGCCGCAAGCTCTCCCGCCGAGAAGAGCTCCGGCGGCGTGTGGCCGGCGATCTGCCTGAGACCGCCCGGAATGCGGGCGAGGTCGGTGGGCCGGAACCACAGCGGCCCCATCTCGCCGCCGATGAGCCGAAAGCGGTCGAGGTCCTCGGGGCCGAGCGGCATGCTGCGCACGGCCCGGCTGACCTCGTCGCGGAACTGACGGTTGAGTTCGTGCGCCAGCGCCTCGATGTCACCGTGTGCCTTGGCTATGACATCGTCGAGGGCGATCGACACCCCTGCGTGGGTGATGAGCCATCCGTCGGCGGCGGCGGCAAGCGCCCACTCACCCGTGGCGAAGCGGCCGGCGAACTCGGGCCCTCGCGTCAGCGAGTCCGGATTCTGAGGGCTGATCCGAAGCCCCATGGCCGCCGCGACCTCGTGGTTGCCTGCGAGTACGGTGGCGCCAAGCGACTCGGCAAGCGCCACAGTATCGTCCGCGCCGACGTCGATCAGGTCGCCCGCCACGACCAGCGTGTCGTTCGCGCCGAATCCGGAGTGCTCGAGCGCACGCTCGAGCAGCGAGGTGTTGCCGTGAAGGTCGGACACGACGATGGTGCGGGGCACGTACGGCTCCTTGCGCGAGCTCGCGAATGGATGCGTTCGCGTCAGAGTGTAGCCCAGACGGTCACCGTCGCGTGTGTCAGGTGGCCCGCGCGGCCAGAAGGTTCTCGATCGCCTCGGTGGCCATCTTGAGCCGATCCGCCGTCGAGCCGCCAACGGGGATGAAGGGCACGCCGGACTCCTCGAGTCGCTCGACGAACACCTCGTGCATCGACGTGCGCAGGGGCTCACCCGTGCGAACGTCGTCGGGGGCGAACGGGAAGTCGGGCAGGCAGAGCAGGTAGAGGTCTATGCCGGCACCTTGCTCGATGCGCATCCGTGCCAGCTGATCGATCTCCGGTCGTCGGCCGCCCAGATAGCGTTCGTGCCAGATGGCCACGGTGAAGATGTCGGTGTCGCAGATCATCAGCGGACCGGCGCTCAGTGCGACGGCGTCCTCGCGACGGGACTGCTCCGCGATCACGCGCACGATATCACCGGGAAACACGCTGGCATCTCCGCGTGCCAGCTTCTCGGCGAAGTAGCCGCGGCTGTACTCCTCGACCACGGGCGCACCGAGGGCCTCGCCAAGGGCATGGGCGAGTGTTGTCTTTCCGGTGCACTCGGCGCCGGTCGTACAGATTCGGAGCAGGTGACGTCCGGCCACAGATCCTCTCCCCCTGAGGTCGTGTCCTTGGTTCTATCCGCGATTCGTCAGCCGAACTCGTCGGCTCAGTAACAGCTTACTACCCTTGCTCCCGTCGCAGGAGTTCGCGTTTCCTGTCGACCCCCCAGCGATACCCGGTGAGCGCGCCGTTCGACCCCACCACTCGGTGGCAGGGGACAGCGACAGCGACGGGGTTCGCACCGCACGCCTGGGCGACCGCCCGCACCGCCGCGGGGCTACCGATCCGCCGCGCGAGGTCGCTGTAGGAGACCGTCTCGCCCGGGGCGATGCGGGTGAGCGCGCGCCACACCCGCTGCTGGAATGCGGTGCCGCGCACGTCCAAGGGAAGCTCCGCAGCAGAGGACGGGTCGTCGACGAGAGCGACCACGGCCTCGACGAGCGCTGCATCGTGTGCGGAGGTCGGCGCGATCTCCGCTCGGGGGAAGCGAGCCTCCAGATCGCCGAGGAGCTCGGCGTCACGGTCCCCGAACGCGATGAAGCACACGCCCTTGTCGGTAAGGGCGACTATGAGTCGGCCCAACGTACTACTCGCGAGGGAGTAGCGGATCGTCTCACCGGGTGCACCCCTACGGTAGGCGGCCGGTGTCATGCCGAGCAGGTCACCGTGACGCTCATAGACGCGACTGGTGGAGCCGAAACCCGAGCCGTAGAGCGCGTCGGCGACGGGCGCGCCTGCGGCGAGCGAGTCGCGTAGTGTCTCGGCCCGGCGACCATCGGCGTAGGCCTTGGGGGTGAGGCCTGTCTGCGCGAGGAACGCGCGGCGTAGGACGCCGGGGCTCACGCCCGAGAGGCTGGCGAGCGCGGCGGTCGAGGGTGGGCCTTGGGACTGCGCGAGCGCGTCGTCGATGGCGGATGTCGCCACCGCCACGGCACGCGTGATGTCGGGAGAGTCGGGCATACTGTCAGTGTACGTGCCTGGAACGGGCGTGCACTATCCGATTCGACCGCCCCTGCACCGGCCGGCTGCTGAAGGCCACGTCGGGCCGGCATGATGTCTCGATCGAGGGGAGCGCCTGACCGTGGTGAGCGAATCCACAGCACCGATCGGGCGTGTCGTGGTCGTTGGTGGAGCGAATACCGACATCGTCGGGCGCTCCTTCGCGCCGCTCATCGGGCACGACTCCAACCCGGGCTACGTACGCCTGAGTTCGGGCGGAGTGGGGCGCAACATCGCGGAGAACCTGGCGCGTCTCGGGGTGGAGGTCGAACTCGTGACCGCGCTGGGCGGCGACCACAACGCCGAGCAGCTGGCCGACGGCTGCCGAGAAGCCGGCGTGGGACTCGAGGCGGCGTACGTCGCCCGTGAGCTGCCCGGCTCGCTCTACCTGGCGATACTCGATGAGGCCGGCGATATGGCGCTGGCGCTCAACGACATGCGTGCGCTCGACCGGCTCACTCCCGCCGTTCTGGCCGAGCGCTCGGCGACCTTCGGAGGCGCGGAGCTGGTGGTGCTCGACGCGAACCCGCACCCGGACTCGTTGGCGTGGATCGCGCACGAGGTGGACGCGCCGCTGCTGCTCGATCCGGTCTCCGCGGCCAAGGCGCCTCGTGCACTCGGAATCCTCGATCGCCTCGCGGCGCTGAAGTGCAACGCGCTCGAGGCCGCGGCGCTCCTCGGGTCGGATGTGCCTGCGAGCCACCTGCGGATCGAGAATGCCGCTCAGCGACTGATGGACCTGGGTGTGGGGGCCGTCTATCTGACCGCCGGCCCCGACGGAGTGCACTACCGCGACGCCGACGAGCACGGGTGGCTCCGTGCTCCGAGCGTTGAGGTCGCCAACGCCACCGGTGCGGGCGACGCCTTCAGCGCCGGTGTGGCGGCTGGGATGCTCGAGGGGTTCTCGGCGAGGCGGTGTGCGGCGCTGGGAAGCGCTCTGGCCGGCCTGACGCTCGCAAGTGAGCATACGGTGAGCGACCGGGTCACTCGGGAGACGGTGCGAGCTGCGATCGAGGAGACTGAGCTGTGAACCGTGAGGCAAACCACCTGAACGAGTACCTGGACGTCGCGCCGGAGGTCGCCTCCGCGCTCGAGCAGGGCGGCGCGGTGGTCGCGCTCGAGTCCACCATCATCAGCCACGGGTTCCCGTATCCCTCCAACCTGGAGTGCGCGCTCACCGCCGAGCAGTGCGTCCGCGACGAGGGTGCGGTGCCGGCGACCATCGCGATACTCGGGGGTCGGCTCACGGTGGGCTTGGATCGTTCTCAGATCGAGAGGCTCGCCACCGCCGGCGCCGAGAACGTCGCCAAAGCGTCTCGCCGAGACATCGGCGTGCTCATCGCACGCGGCGCCGACGGGGCGACCACGGTCGCGGGAACGATGTTGATCGCGGCGCTCGCCGGCATCAGGGTCTTCGCTACCGGCGGCATCGGAGGGGTGCACCGCGGTGCGCAGGACACTCTCGACATCTCCGCCGACCTGCTGGAGCTGGCTCGGACGCCGGTGGCGGTGGTGTGCGCGGGCGCGAAGTCGATACTCGACATCGGTCTCACGCTCGAAGTCCTCGAGACCCACGGCGTCCCGGTCCTGGGATACCGCACCGACGACTTCCCGGCCTTCTACACCCGCAGCAGCGGGTTCGGCGTCGACGCCCGCTTTGAGACCGCCGAGCAGATCGCCGATGTCCTGCGGGCGCAGCACGCTCTGGCGCTCGGAGGCGGAACGATCATCGCCAATCCCATCGACGCTGAACACGCGCTCGAGCCGGGACTCCTGGACACGTGGACGGCCACAGCGCTGGCGCAAGCCACTGCAGACGGGGTACACGGCAAGGACGTCACGCCGTTCCTGCTGTCGCAGCTCCACGCACTCTCGAACGGAGCCACGGAGACCGCCAACAAGCAGCTCGTCTATGGAAATGCTCGCCTCGCGGCACGAATCGCGGCTATGCTGTGACCGTGAGTGTAGCGGGGGTCGTTCGACAGCTGCGGTGAACCATCGAGGGGGAGATGCCCTCCGGCTGTCGAATGACGGTGTGGGGCGGTCTGATAGGACAGACCGTTTCCGGGGCGATGAAGGGGTAATCGGATGAATCTCACTCAGATCAACGTATGGCTGGATGTCGGTTTCAGTGTGATCTATTTCTGCGTATTGCTTTTCCTGGTGTGGCACTTCTCGATGTTCGTCATCAAGGGCCGTTTCAGGAAGTCGTTCATCGAGGGTAAGTGGCCCGAGCATGACTCGAGGCCCCCGGCGGCCCCCAAGGTGCTCCATGCGGTGCACATGGTATCGATGATCATCCTGGGCTTCACCGGCATGTATCTCCGCTTTCCCTTCTTCTTCGGTGGAAGAGCGGTCATGCGCAACATCCACTACGTATTCATGATCATCGTCATCGCGGTGCTCATCTGGCGGGTCTGGTACGCCTTCCGTTCCAAGACGAACGCCGACTGGCGCGAGTTCGCGATCGGTAAGAAGGACCTGGCGACCGCGGGCGGCGTGCTCAAGTACTACGGCTACCTCAGCGACCAGAAGCCGCACGTGGCCAAGTACAACGTCATGCAGAAGATGTCGTACGGTCTGTTCCTGGTGATGATGGTCCTCCAGGCGTTGACCGGTCTGATCATGTGGCGCTACGAGTTCCCGATCATCGAGACGAGCATCTACGCACTCTCTGCCGGCGTGCTGAGCGCCACCGGCATCTTCTTGGTCCGCATGCTCCACTACGTGCTCAACTGGGCGTTCATCATCATGACCACCGTGCACATGTACCTGGCATTCAGCGTGGACATCCCGTGCGCGCTCGACTTCTTCGGCATCAAGGAGCTTGAGGTCAATCCGGATGCCCATGGTCACGGGCATGACGACGAAGTCCCGGAGCGCGAACCGGCGTGGGAGCCCGCGTCCTGATCCTCCCGCTCCGCTGACGGCCTGGAGTCCGCCCGCGCGCTACGCCAGATCGCTCGCCGGGCGGTCCGTCAGGCTTGTTGCGAACTCGATGAATCGCAGGACGTCGGCGTCGTTCGACGCGATACCCAGCGATACGCGGATCGTGTTGGGGACTTTGCCGGTCGCATCTTCGATGAGGCGCTGGCACTGCTGCAATGTGACAGGCACCTTGTCCTCCTCGAAGCACTCGGCCATGTCCTCGCGCGTTATCCGGTGAGCGACCTCCCCGTCGCCGGGGTTGCAGAAGCATCCGGTGCGAACGGATATCCTCTGCTCTCCGGCGAGTTGCTCGACGCGTTCGACCCGGTAGACCGCGCCCGCCGGATCGAGCAGGTAGAACGCGATGGTGGCTCCTCGGCGGTCCATGTTCTGAGGGCCGAAGACGCGGAACAGCGGCGCGCCGTTGGAGTGCGCGAGCGTGCGCATCCGCTCGAGCAGACCGTCGGCGAGCCGGGTCACGTGGTCGTGGATGTTGTCGATGCCGATACGCTCCACGTGCTCGAGGCCGATCGTGATCGCGGGCAGGCCCAGGTAGTCGACGGTGCCGTCCTCGTAGCCGGTGGCGCCCGGGGCCAGGTGATACCACCCGTCGCCTTGCACCGACGCGAGCGTGATGGTCCCGCCGGCGAACCAGGGCCGCACCATCTTGTCGAGCATCTTCTTGCGAACCAGCAGCGCTCCGGCTCCGGTGGGGTAGCCGAACATCTTGTAGAAGCTCAGCGGCACGAAGTCCGGCGTGATCTCCGAGAGGTCCAGCCGGTTCGTGGGGGCGAACGCGGCGCTGTCGAGCACGACGTCCCAGCCCTGAGACTGCGCCAGCTCCACCCACTCGAGCGGGTGCTGCACACCGCTGAAGTTCGACTGCGCCGGGTAGGCGAACAGATGGTTGCTGCCCGGAGTGGTCTCCGACAGCGCCCGCTTGACGAGTGACTCATCGAGGCGAAGGTCCGGGTTTCGCACCGGTACGTACTTCACGCACGCGCCGCGGCGGCGGGCGAACTCACGCATGCCGTTCACCGAGTTGTGGTTGTCGTACGAGAGCAGGTAGGTGTCGCCTTCGCCGAAGGGGTACGACTCACCCACGAGCTTGAGCGCGCCGCTCGCGTTGCTCGTGAAGATGACCTCGTACTCGGCGGGCGCTGCGTTGAAGAAGCGCAAGACCGACTCGCGTGCCCGATCGACGAGTGCCGTGCTGGCAAGCGAGGTGGGGTTGTGTGAGTGCGGGTTGCCGAAGACACCGCCGGCGAGCAGCTCGTGGTGGCGCCTGAGCTGCGACTCCGCGTACAGACCGCCGCCGGTGTAGTCCAGGTATACGTGGCCGAGCCGGTCGAGCCGGGAGTAGTCGGTCGTTCTCAGGCTATCGAAAGGGCTGCGTGGGTCGGCGGGCATGCGGCGCTCCAGGTGGTCGTCGGCGGAGGTAGGGCGTGCTCGTTCGTGTTATGCTACTACGTTCGTGCTCGTGCGCATGTCGCGCGAGCCGTCAGTCCCCGCGCACATCGGAGTATCATGCGCCAGAACGACGTTCGCAACATCGCCATCATCGCCCACGTCGACCACGGCAAGACCACGCTCGTGGACCGGCTGCTTCAGACCACGCACGTCTTCCGCGAGAACCAGGAGGTCGCCGAGCGGGTCCTGGACAGCAACGACCAGGAGCGCGAGCGCGGCATCACCATCCTCGCGAAGAACATCTCGGTGCGCCACCGCGACATGAAGATCAACGTCATCGACACGCCGGGCCACGCCGACTTCGGCGGCGAGGTCGAGCGCGTCCTCAAGATGGCCGACGGCTGCCTGCTGATCGTCGACGCCTTCGAGGGCACGATGCCTCAGACGCGCTTCGTGCTGCGCCACGCACTCGAGCACGGTCTCAAGCCGATGGTCGTCGTCAACAAGATCGACCGCCCTGGGGCTCGCCCGCACGAGGTCATCGACGAGGTCTTCGAGCTCATGCTCGACCTGGGCGCCAACGACGCGCAGCTCGACTTCCCCGTGATCTACACCAGCGCCGTGAACGGCTACGCCCGCCTCGAGCCCGACGACGGCAACATGGACATGCTGCCGCTGCTCGACGCGATCGTCGACCACATCCCGGCTCCCGATGTCGACCCCGACGGTCCTGTCGCGATGCAGGTGTGCACGATCGACTACTCGAACTTCGTGGGACGTATCGGCATCGGCCGCATCTTCTCGGGCACGCTGCACTCCGGCGAGCGCATCATGGTCATCAAGAACGACGGCAGCCGCTACCAGGCCACCGTCAAGGAGCTCTACACGTTCGAGGGCATGGGCCGCAAGGCCGCCGAGTCGGCACACGCGGGCGACATCGTCGCCGTCGTGGGCGTCGAGGACGCCGACATCGGCGACATGTTCACCTGCCGCATCGACCCGATCACGCTCGGCGCCGATCCACGTCGAAGAACCCACCATGTCGATCGTGTTCGAGCCCTCAACGAGCCCGCTCGTGGGCCAGGAGGGCGACATCGTGGGCGGCCGGCAGATCAAGGAACGGCTTGCTGCGCGAGGCCGAGTCCAACATCTCGATGAACATCACCGAGACCGAGGACAAGAGCGGCATGGAGGTCGCCGGCCGCGGCGTCCTGCACATCTCGGTGCTCATGGAGACGATGCGCCGCGAGGGCTACGAGTTCCAGGTGGGTCGCCCGCGCGTCATCATCAAGACCGACGATCGCGGCAAGAAGCTCGAGCCCATCGAGCAGGCCGTGGTGGACGTTCCCGCCGAGTACGCCGGCAAGGTCATCGAGATCTTCGGCTCGGCCGGCGGCGAGATGACCGACATGGTCCAGCGCGACGAGCACGTGCATCTCGAGTTCAAGATCCCGTCGCGCGGTGTCATGGGCCTGCGCACGCGCATCCTCAACGCCACCCGCGGCGAGGGCACGCTGTTCCACCACTTCTCCGAGTACGGCCCCTTCCGGGGAGACCTGGGCGGGCGCCAGAACGGTTCGCTCATCGCGATGTCGACCGACAAGTCGGTGGCGTTCGGGCTCGAGGCCCTGCAGCAGCGCGGCAAGCTGTTCGTGGGCCCCGGCGTGATGTGCTACGAGGGCATGATCGTGGGCGAGGGCGCCAAGAGCGGTGACCTGGTGGTCAACGTCGCCAAGGCCAAGCAGCTCACCAACATGCGCTCCTCCTCTGCCGACAAGGGCATCATCCTGGCCCCGCCGATGACGTTCACGCTCGAGGAAGCGCTCGAGTACATCGAGGACGACGAGCTCGTCGAGGTGACGCCCAAGTCGATCCGCCTGCGCAAGCGCCTCCTCAACGAGAAGGACCGCAAGCGCGCCGGAAGGTCGTAGGGCCGCAGGAGGGGTTCTCGAAGGCGGGGACATCACGGTCTCGAGCGCCCAAGCCCATCGGCGCCAACGCTACATATCGGTGATGACGACCTCTGCGTCGCGGTCCTTGGGATCGCGGGGACCCTCGTAGAAGTCGATGGCGCTGCTGATGGGGCCGTCGTAGGCAAGGCGGCCCTTCTGCAAGACGAGTCCGCGCGTGCAGATCGACTCGGCCGAAGAGGCGGCGTGCGTGACGAAGATGACGGTCACGCCCTCCTTCTCCAGGATCTCGCGGATCTTGGCATCGCACTTCTTGCGGAACGCCTTGTCGCCCACGCTCAGGGCCTCGTCGATCACGAGGATCTCGGGGTTGATGTGGGCGCTGATCGCGAACCCTACTCGTGCCTTCATTCCGCTCGAGTACGTACGCATCGGCTGGTCGATGTAGTCGCCGATATCGGCGAAGTCCACGACCTTCTTCTCGAGCTCGAGGACCTCGGCTTTGTCCATGCCCCAGATCTGGCCACGCAGATGAACGTTCTCCCGGCCGGTGAACTCGGGGTCGAAGCCGGCGGTCAACTCGAGCAGAGCGCTCACGCGGCCGTTCACGTCGATCTCACCAGAGCTGGGAAAGACCACGCCGGTGATCATCTTGAGCATCGTCGATTTGCCGGCGCCGTTCTTGCCGAAGATCGCGACCGATTCGCCCTTGTTGATCGTGAAGGTGAGGCCCCGGTTCGCGTAGACCTCCTTGAAGGCGATCTTGTTCGAGAAGATGCCGAGGAAGCGATGTTTGTCGCTCCGGTACAACTTGTACTTCTTCGACACGTCGCGAAACTCGATGGCGGTGTTGTCGTGGGGAGCCATCACAGCACGTCCGCAATCTCTTTGCGCAGCTTCTCGAAGGTGTACAAGGCCAGCACCGCCATGCCGGTGAGCATCACGATGAAGGCGAACAGAGCGAACCTGTCCTCGAAGAACCAGCGCTTGTAGATGAACACGTCGCGATAGCCCGTGGCGATGAACGTCACCGGGTTGAACAGCAGAAGCTTCTTGAGCCACCCGATCTCGATCGTGTTGACGTCCCACATGATTCCGGACATCCAGAAGATCGCGGTGACGAAAGAGGCGATCACGTTCGCGAAGTCCTTGCTGATGGCCGAGAGGGGAGCCGAGAACATCGACCAGAGCGTGAAGAAGACGAACAGCAGCGCCATGTAGAGGGGCAGCTGGAGGAAGTAGATGTCGATCGGGTAGCCGAATGCGACGAAGATCACGACCACCACGGCCACCAGCGCCAGATGTACGTAGAGCTTCGAGAGGCTCACGAAGGTCGAGATCGTCGAGACGGGGAACTTGATCTTGGTGACCAGGTAGTTGTACCGCTTGAGAGTGGTCGAGCCCTGGGTGAGCATCTCGCTGATGTAGAACCAGGGGATGATTCCGGCGAGCAACCACAGGAAGAACGGGTAGCCGTTCACTTCTCGGTTCGCTCTGAGCCCAACGGTGAAGGCGAACCAATACACGAAGATGGTGACGCTGGGCTTGATGACCGCCCACAGCCATCCCAGCGCCGAGCCGCGGTACGTCTTGACGATGTCGGCGGCAGCGAGCTGGAAGATCTGAGCGCGGTACTGAGAATGGTCGTCGACGATGTCGAGAACCATGCGCCAGTAGCTCTTGAACGCCGAGATGAGTCTTCTCACGACTGCGCTCCGCGACTACCTGCCACTGAGATCCTCCTTGATCTCGGTGGTGGAAACACCGTCGGTGCGCGGGAGGAAGACCAGTTCGCAGTAGTCCTTGAGGTAGTCGAACTTGTCGCTGTCGGCCCAGTCATCGCCCATGACCACGACATCGATCTCGTAGCGCTTCACGTCGTCGAGCTTCTGCTCCCACGACTCTTCCGGGATGACGAGATCGACGAAACGGATCGACTCCACGATCTCCTTGCGCAAGGCGTAGTCGTGGTACGACTTCTTGCCCTTGCCCGCGTTGAACTCGTCGGTGGAGACGGCGACGACGAGATACTCGCCGAGGTCCCTCGCGCGCCGGAGCAGGCGAATGTGACCATGGTGCAGCAGGTCGAAGGTGCCGTATGTCAGTACGCGCTTCATGAATGCATGTCCTTCACGCGAAAGGTATCGCTATAGATGGGTCGCACACATGGTAAACGTGCGAGTCAACATGTGCGACGGTTCGCTGATTTCGGTTCGGCTACGGTAACGGTCTTGCGGCTAACGCGCGTCGGTCCCTGCCCCCACGATCACTCGTTCGATCACGCGCTCGCTCGCGTGTCCGTCGTCGAGGTAGGTGAAGCGTTCGTTGAACCGATGGTACCGCTCGGCGAGCTCGGCGTCGGGCGAATCGGCCGAGCGGATCGCGGCCACGAGCTCTCCTTCGTCGCGCACGATCGGGCCGGGCAGCTCGCTCAAGTCGAGGTAGAAGCCGCGCAGCTCGGTGGCGTAGGCCTCGAGGTCGTACATGTAGAACACGATGGGTCGCCCCAGGTTCGCGTAGTCGAAGAACACGCTCGAGTAGTCGGTCACGAGCACGTCGGCGGCGATGTAGAGGTCGTTGATGTCGCTCACGTCGGAGACGTCGAGGACGAAGCCGGCGTAGCGCTCGAAGTCGAACTCGTTGGCCACGAAGTAGTGGGCGCGGAACAAGATCACGTAGTCGTCGGCGAGCTCACGGCGCAGGCGCTCGAAGTCCACGGGCAAGGCGAGCGTGTAGCCCTTGCCGCTCACGTGCTGGTCGTCTCTCCACGTGGGGGCGTACAGGATCGTCTTCTTGCCCTGCGGCACGCCCAGCTCTTCTCGGATGCGCCGTGCGTCACCCTCGGAGAACGTCGACAGCGCGTCGTTTCTCGGGTAGCCCTCCTCGACGATGATGTCGTGGTCGTGGAGGGCCGCCAGATTGAAAGCCGACCGGAACTTCTCGGAAGCGAAGGCCGAGGGGGAGAGCATGTGGGTGTAGCGCGCCGCGTCGATCGCATAGCGTTCCTGCAGCTCGGCTGTGGTGTGAAGCGCGTTCGCCGTCTCGATCTCGATGTCGAAGCCGAGTCGCTTGAGCGGTGTTCCGTGCCAGGTCTGGATGTAGACCTGCTCGGGCTTGCGCACGATCTGGTCGGGGAGTCGGGAGTTGGTGATCCAGTACTTCGCCATCGCGCATGCGGCGTAGTGGTCCTGCGAGCCGTAGCGCACGATGCGAGCGCGCTCGAACTCGGGGTCCTCGAGGAACAGTGACGGCTTCCTGAACGCCCACACGAGGGTGTAGTCGGCGAATCGGGGATCGGCAAGCATCGCGCGGTAGAGCGCCTTGGGGCTGTCGGAGTAGCCGCGGCCCATGAACGACTCGAAGACCACCATCTTGTCGTCGACCTCGTTGCGGCGGTAGTGCCCTCGGTAGTTGAGGTTCCGCTTGAAGCCGAACGCCGCCCGCGAGACCCTCCGAAAGGTCGTCGAGCGCTTGCTGATCGCGGTTATCGCGCGCTTGGTCTGGTGCTTGGTGCGCCTGCGGATCGTCTTGATGATGCTGCGGCTTGGGGGGGTCGGGGCGTCGGTCGCGCCCGGGGAGTCGCTCACTGGTCGTTTCCTCCGATGATCACTCGTTCGATCACGCGCTCGCTCGCGTGTCCGTCGTCGAGGTAGGTGAAGCGTTCGTTGAACCGATGGTACCGCTCGGCGAGCTCGGCGTCGGGCGAATCGGCCGAGCGGATCGCGGCCACGAGCTCTCCTTCGTCGCGCACGATCGGGCCGGGCAGCTCGCTCAAGTCGAGGTAGAAGCCGCGCAGCTCGGTGGCGTAGGCCTCGAGGTCGTACATGTAGAACACGATGGGTCGCCCCAGGTTCGCGTAGTCGAAGAACACGCTCGAGTAGTCGGTCACGAGCACGTCGGCGGCGATGTAGAGGTCGTTGATGTCGCTCACGTCGGAGACGTCGAGGACGAAGCCGGCGTAGCGCTCGAAGTCGAACTCGTTGGCCACGAAGTAGTGGGCGCGGAACAAGATCACGTAGTCGTCGGCGAGCTCACGGCGCAGGCGCTCGAAGTCCACGGGCAAGGCGAGCGTGTAGCCCTTGCCGCTCACGTGCTGGTCGTCTCTCCACGTGGGGGCGTACAGGATCGTCTTCTTGCCCTGCGGCACGCCCAGCTCGTCTCGGATGCGCTGAGCGTCACCCTCGGTGAACGTCGACAGCGCGTCGTTTCTCGGGTAGCCCTCCTCGACGATCTTCAACGCAGCCACCTCAGGGGAGAGGCAGAACGCAGAGGCGAACTTCTCGGAGGCGAAGGCCGAGGGGGAGAGCAGGTAGGTCAGCTTGCGTCCTTCGAGCTCGTAGCGGTCGCGTATCTCCTGCGTGGTGTACTTGGCGTTCACGGTACCGCCGTCGGCCAGATCGCAGCCCAGCCGCTTGAGAGGCGTGCCGTGCCACGTCTGCACCAGTGCTTGCCCTTCGCGGGGAGCTACGTGGCTCGGGGTGATCGAGTTCGAGACCCAGCGGACCGCCCTGGCATACGACGCGTAGTGCTCGGGGGAGCGGTACCGGACGATCTGCGCGCGGGAGAGCTCGGGCTCGTCGAGGAATCGCTCGGGCTCGCGGAACGCCCACACGAATGTGTGGTCGGTGAAGCGCTCGTCGGCGAGCATCGCGCGGTAGAGCGCCTTGGGGCTGTCCGAGTAGGCCCGGCCCATGAACGCCTCGAACGTCACCGTCCGGGGTTCAACGGGGTGTCGGCGGCAGTCTCGGCGATACCGGGCCTGACGCGTGGCGAACAACACGGCCCGCACGACTCGGCGGAAGGTGGTGCTTCGCTTGCCGATCGCCGTGCCCACACGCCACACCTGACGTTTGATGCGACGTCGAAGGGGCACCGGCGCAGTCGACGCCTGAGGACCGGCCGGGCTCACGACCTCACCACCCTCTCGATCACGCGCTCGCTCGCGTGCCCGTCGTCGAGATAGGTGAACCGCTCCCTGAATCGCCGATACCGTTCGTCGAGAACGGGATCGGTCACGGTGGCGGCACGGATGGCCGCCACGAGCTCGTCTTGTGTGCGGGTGATGGGACCCGGCAGGTCGGCCAGGTCGAGATAGAAGCCCCGCATGTCGCTCGCATACCGATCGAGGTCGTACATGTGAAACACCATGGGCCGTCCAAGGTTCGCGTAGTCGAACAGCACACTGGAGTAGTCGGTCACCAGGAGGTCGCTCGCGACGTAGAGGTCGTTGATGTCGCTGATCTCCGAGACGTCCACCACGAACCGTGGATACCGCGCGAAGTCGAAGTCGCTGGCGATCAGATAGTGCGCCCGGAACAGTATCACGTGATCGTCGCCGAGCTGACGCTGCAGCGCGTCGAAGTCGAGCGGGAGGTCGAGCGTGTAGCCCGCCGCCGCGTCGTGCTGGTCGTCTCTCCACGTGGGCGCGTAGAGGATGGCCTTCTTGCCGGTGGGCACGCCCAGCCGGGCCCGCACAGCCGCCGCCTTCTGGGCGGTGATACCGTACAGCGCATCGTTTCGCGGGTAGCCGAGTTCGAGGACCTTCGCCGCGCGTGCCTCGTCACTGAGGGCGAACGCCGAGGAGAGACTCTCGGTGGCGAAGCGCGAGGGCGAGAGCAGGTACGTGAAACGCTGGCCCTCCCACGTGTAGCGCCGGTGCGTCTGCTTACCCGAATACAGCGCGTTGTGCGCCATCGAAAGCTCGATGTCGCATCCCAGCCGCTTGAGCGGGGTGCCGTGCCATGTCTGGACGTAGGCCTGGCCCGGGCGCGGCGCGATGTGCCAGGGGATCACCGAGTTGGAGAACCAGTACGCCGCTCGCGCGTGGGCCCGATCGTGTTCCTTGGAGCCCCACACGACGATGGTGGCGCGTTGCAGCGCGCCCAGCGCCTCGGGGCCCAGCACGAGATCGAGGTCGATGGCGGGCGCCTGATCGCGGGCGGGTTCGAGTCCGCGCACCTCGTACCCTCGCGCCGCCAGCGCCCGTGCGAGCGGCTCCCGAAACGCCCAGATGAGCTCGAAGTCATCGAACCGAGCGTCGCGCGCCATAGCCTCGAAGATGGCGCGGGGGCTGCACGCGTAGCCTCGGCCGGAGTATGCCTTGAACACCACGACTCGCGGGTCGACCGGGTGCGCGCGCTCGATCCGTCGATACGACATCCGTCGTACGCCGGCCACGGTCTTTCGCGCTGCACCGAGAACGAAGGGTGCGTGTCTGCCCACCGAAGAGACGATCACACGGGCTCTGTCCATGAGCCTGCCGCGGGTCGCTTCGCGGCTCATCGGCCGATCTCCGCGAGGTGGTCGAAGATCACGTCGGTGATACGGTGCGTGCAGCCGCCGCGTGCGACCGAGACGTAGTGCTCCTTGAGCCACTCGAGCGGCGCAGAGTCGTAGGTCCCGGACTCGACGAGCGTGGCGATCTCGTCGAGATCGCGCGAGGCCGCACCGCCCAGCTCCGAGAGCAGGTCGATGTTGAGGCCGTGCTCATCGAGGTACTCGTCGATATCGAACACGTAGAAGTAGAGCGGCTTGTCGAGCACGGCCGCCTCGAAGGCCACTGCGGAGTAGTCGGTGATGACGACGTCGCTCAGCGGCAGCAGCTCGAGGACATCGACGCCGCAGGCGTTCACGACGTTCGCGCCTGAGACATCCGCGGTGACGAGCGGGTGCGGCTTGACGATCACGGTGTAGCCTTCGCCGGCGAAACGCTCGATCACTTCTCGGTAGTGGTCAGGGCGGTTGCGGCGAAAAGTGGGCGCGTAGAGCACCGTTCGCCGACTGCGCTCTGCCAGCAGCGGGAAACGTCGGCGTAGCTCCGAGACGTACGGGGGGACCGGTTCGGCGGTGGCGTCGCTCGCATGCCGGAGCAGGTGGTCGACGCGGGGAAGCCCCAGTGGCTTGACCTGGTCCTCACGGACTCGAAACGCCTCGGCGAAGACCCTCACCGTCGCCGGGCCGCCGCACAGCACGAGATCGTAGTTGCGGTGCATGCGCATGCTCTGCGCGAGCTTGGAGGACCGGCCGCCCGGCAGGTCGAGTGACTGGTAGCCGAACTTCTTGATGGCGCCCAGCGCATGCCAGGTCTGGACGACGAACATCTCCGGCCGGTGGTCGAGCAGGCTGACCGGCACGATGTAGCCGTCGACGATGCACGCCCGCGCGGTGGCGAGGTGGTACATCTGCGCGAGGATCTCGCCCACGTAGGCGACGCGAGCGAACAGCGACGAGCGGATGAACCTGCAGCGGAGCACGACTTCGAGCGACGGGTCCCGGTATTGCAGCGCTTCGACCAGCATGAGGAAGTCACGCGAGGGCGTGTCGGCCTGCCGGCTGAGCAGGACGACCTTGTGGCGTGCAGGTAAGACCGCCTTGAGCAGTCCGTACCAAGCCTGTGCGACCCATCTTGCCGGGGCGATGAGGAAACGCGTCACGTCAGCACCTCGGGGCGCGGTAGACGGAGACGAAGGTGTGCGCTCAAGAAGCGAATTCTACCACCCGCTGCGCTGGGGGACTCGTCGGCCGCCTGCAAGGCCGACAGCCGGCTTCCATGTGGGACTGTGCCGCACCGACCGTTTCTCTCACGGCGGTTTGGGCACACTCAATCCCATGAGAACCCCTGACCACTTCCCGCGGCGGATCGTCGAGATCGAGAACGCGTGGATCCCGCTGTCTGACGGAACGCGGCTGGCCGCACGGATCTGGCTGCCCGACGACGCGAGCGCCGACCCGGTGCCGGCGGTACTCGAATACCTCCCGTACCGAAAGGACGACGCCAACGCGAGTCAGGACGCCACCAGGCACCCCTACTTCGCTGGGCATGGCTATGCAGCCGTGCGGGTGGATCTGCGCGGCACCGGCGACTCCGACGGCATCCTGTGCGACGAGTACCTCAAGCAAGAACAGGACGACGCCCTCGAGGTCCTCTCGTGGCTCGGCCGGCAGCCGTGGTGCACAGGCGCGGTGGGGATGATCGGCTACTCCTGGGGGGGCTTCAACGGACTGCAGGTGGCCGCCCGGCGCCCGCCCCAGCTCAAGGCCATCGTCACGATGTACTCGACCGACGATCGTTACCGAGACGACTGCCACTACATGGGCGGCTGCCTGCTGGGCAGCGACATGCTCAAGTGGGCCACGTGGATGCGGGCGTACAATGCCCTGCCGCCCGACCCCCGCTTCCGAGAAGACTGGCGCGAGGAGTGGCTGCACCGGCTTGAACACACACCCGCCTTCATCGAGCCGTGGATGTCCCACACGACCTACGACGAGTTCTGGAAGCAAGGCTCGGTCGCCGAGGAGTACGCCGCGATCGAGGCGGCCACGCTGGTGGTGGGCGGGTGGACCGACGCCTACACCAACGCGGTGCCCCGGCTGCTCCAGAACCTCGAGTGCGAACGGCGCGGGATCATCGGACCGTGGGGTCACGTGGTGCCGTATCGCGGGGTGCCCGGTCCGGCGATCGGGTTCCTGCAGGAGTGTTTGCGATGGTTCGGCCGCTGGCTCAAGGACGAACCCACCGGGGTCGAGTCCGACCCGTTCTTGCGAGTCTGGATCGGTGAGTCGTTCGCACCGGCTCCGTTCCACGAGACGCTCCCGGGCCGCTGGACCGAGCAGCCCACATGGCCGCCGCCGGCCGCGTCGCCGCTCCGACTACGTCTGGGAGCCGCCGGCGTGTTGGGTGGCGAGCAGCTCGCCTCAGCGGCTCCGGCGGCCCGGCTCGAGCTCACGGGAGCGCAGGAGTGCGGCGAGACGGGCGGAGTGTGGTGCGTGAACGGGCGTACCGATGAGATGCCGATAGACCAGCGCGCCGATGATGCACGGTCCGCCTGCTTCGACACGCCGCCACTCGAAGCGCCACTCGAGGTGCTGGGCTTCCCGGTCCTGCACCTGACGCTGTCGAGCGATCGCCCCAAGGCGCTGGTGGCCGCCCGCCTGTGCGAAGTCACTCCCGATGGCGCGTCCACGCTCGTGTCGTGGGGCCTGCTCAACCTCGCCCATCCCGATGGCTTCGAGACCGTGCGGCTCATCGATCCGGGTGTGGAGTTCACCGTGGCCGTGCAGCTCAATGCCATCGGCCACCGCTTCTCGGAGGGCAACCGGCTGCGCCTCGCGGTCTCGCCCACGCAGTGGCCACACGCGTGGCCGTCGCCGCACGCTGCGACGATCACTCTCGCACTCGACGGGCCGTGCGCGCTGGAGCTGCCGGTTCTCTCGGAGCCGGGCGAACCGCTTGCGACGGCGTTCGAGAGCCCGGAAGCGCTTCCGCCCGGCGCAGCACGCCACGACGGGGGCAGGACGCGAGAGCGGTCCGTCGCCGAACGGGTCCACACGATCCATGACCACGAGTGGAGCGAGGAGTTCTTCTCGGTGGCAGGGACCGCGTTCTCGACCGACGCGCACGACATCTACGCGATCGCAGAGGGTGACCCGCTCTCCGCGCGCACGACCTCGACGCGCGAGACCCGTCTGGGACGCGACGGGTGGCACGTTCGGGTGTCGTGCGAGGCGACGATGACGAGTGACGCCCACGAGTTCGTGGTGGACGACAGCATGCGCGCCTGGGACGGCGACGACCTGATCTTCGACCGGACGGTCACGATGCGCTTCCCACGCGGAGCGCTGTGACAGGCCTGCTCGCGGTATCCTAGGCGGGTCGGTCCGCCGCTCGGCGACCCCACAAGAGGAGCTCATGGTGCACGACCGCGCCAAACACATGCGAATCACGGTCACCGAGAACGGCCCCTATCGCGTCACCGGAGGGGTGCCGCTCGTTCGCGTCGAGATCGTGACGAACGAGGCGGGCGAGTCGGTCGCATGGCGCGAGACCGAGCGCATCGAGGCGCCCCGAAGCTACTCGCTGTGCCGGTGCGGACACTCGCAGGACAAGCCGTTCTGTGATGCGAGTCATGTCGAGTTCGAGTTCGATGGCACCGAGACCGCCGAGCGCGACGGTTACTTCGAGGTGGCGGCGAACATCGACGGCCCGGGCGTACGGCTACACGACGCGCGCCAGCTGTGCGCCGAGGCCCGCTTCTGCGACCGGGCAGGCGGCCTGTGGAACCTGGTGACGCAGTGCGACGACGAAGACACGCGCTCGCTCGCTGAGGAAGAGGCGATGCTGTGTCCCTCAGGCCGCTTCGTGATCTGCGACGCTTCGACCGGCAGCGTGCGAGAGCCGGAGTTCGAACCCTCCATCGCGATCGTGCAAGACCCGTCGCTCGGGGTCAGCGGCCCGCTGTGGGTGCGCGGCGGCATCCCGGTCGTCTCGGAGGACGGGACACCGTATGAGGTCCGCAACCGGGTCACGCTGTGCCGCTGCGGTCACTCGGCGAACAAGCCCTACTGCGACGGCAGCCACCTCGCGCGCAAGTTCACAGACGCCGAGTAGGTGGCGGTGTGCCCACGCGCGTCCTTTCACCGATTCGTGCGGCCAGATCGTACTCCTCGGCATGTGTCTCGCTAGACCATCCGCAAGGCACACGCCCAGGGCGCAATCGGGCGCTCCGCAGACACGAGGAGGTGATCCAGCGTTGAGTAGCAAACACATCGCGCGGGTCCTGTTCACCACGAGTCTGATGGGAGCTCGGGCCATCTAACGAGGCAACGGGTGCCTACTTGGTCCTTCGCTCAGAGGGGACAAACACGTACCCACAACACGCACCGTTGCTTCTACACGCAGCGATGAGGAGAGGGCCGCCGAGATCGAATCGGCGGCCCTTTCTGCGTCGAGCTTTCGGAGCGAAGCTTGCAGGCGGTCTACCCGCACGCTCCGGGAGCCACGCACGGCGCGGCTGCCGAGACGGGGTGCGCTGGTAGTCCGGGTCTCCTCGGAGTGGTGCCGTCGCCGTCCTCGAGCCGCTTGAGCAGGCACGTGTCGTCCTCGAACATCGCGTCGCCGGTGGCCTGCCACGCCTTGGTGCGACAGCCGCGGCAGATGCGGGAGTACTCGCAGGCCTCGGGTGCGCAGATGCCCTTGGCCTCCTGGGCGTCGAGCTTGTAGAGCTCCTGGGTGGCCTCGGTGAGCGTCATCTCGCGGATGTTGCCCACGGTCCAGTCCTGAGCGAACTGGCACGGCATGATGCCGCCCTCGGAGTTGATGTTCATGTGGCCCTTGCCAACCGGGCACGCGCTCACGAGTTCGAGGCGCTTGAGGCCGTTGCTGATGTCGACACCCTCGGCCTTGAGCTTCTCGGCGAGGTAGGGGATGACGCTGGGGATGGCCCCGATGTCGTACTCGGTATCGGACGCGGGGTCGAGCAGGTCGCCCAGGATCCAGTCGGCGAGTTCCTTCCATTGGGTCGCGGTGATGCGGGCGTCGGTCTCGCCCTCGCTGCGCCCGGAGGTGATCAGGTCGCACAGGTACACGAGCCGCGCGTCGAGCTCCTTGGCCTTCGCGATGATGTGCGGGATGAACTGCAGGGTGTCCTTGGTCACCGCGGACTTGAGCGCGACGCCCACGCCCTCTTCGCGCAGGATCTTGATCGCCTCGATCACGCGGTCGTGCGTTCCGGGAACGCCCACCATCGCATCGTGGAACGCCGGCGGGCCGTAGAGCGATGTGGCTATCCAGTCGACACCGTTCTCGTGCAGCCGCTTGGCGTTCTCGCGGGTGATGAACGTCGCGTTGGTGGAGACCACCAGGTGCATGCCGTAACTGTGCGCGGTCTCGAGGATGTCCCAGAAGTTGGGCCGCATCATGGGCTCACCGCCGGAGAGGAACACGACCGGCACATGCAGCTCGCCCATCTGGTGGACGAGGGCGATCGTCTCTTCGTCGGAGAGCTGGTCGGGAAGCGCATGACCGTCTGCCGACATGTAGCAGTGGTCGCACAGGAGGTTACAGCGGTTGGTGATGTTCCAGATGATGTCGCTCGGACGGCCCAGGGTGTAGGCCTTGAGGGCCTTGTTCTCGACCTCGGAGAGAGGGCCGTCGAAGAACAGTGAGCGGACGTGGGCCATGAGCGTGCCTCCTGCAGCGGGCGCCCGCGCGGGCGCGTACGTGACCTTCCGAACACGAGTGTACGCACATACAGTGCCGATGTAACCGAATGTAACAACTATGACAGTCGGCGTGTCTCCTTATCGGCGAGTGGCATCGCGGGTATGTTGAACGGGTACCGAGGGAGGAACCATGGCGCGGGTGACATGGCACGACCAGCACATCGGGGACTACACCGCGGGGCAGCGGGTCGCCGATTCAACCGCACGGCTGCTCGGGTCGTGGCCCTTCATCATCGGTCAGTCAGTCTTCGTGATCGCATGGATCGGCCTGAATCTCGTTGCATGGGCCCAACATTGGGATCCGTACCCGTTCATCCTGTTGAATCTCATGTTCTCGGTCCAAGCCGCATACGCCGGTCCGGTGCTCATGATGAGTCAGAACCGGGCGGCGGAGCGCGACAGGTACCAAGCCCAGGCGGACTACGACACGAACGTGCAATCGGAGCAGCTCGCCGAACAGATCCTTGCGCGGCTCGAGCGCATCGAAGACAACCAGATCAAACGGCTGGTGGAACTCGCCGAACTCGAAGGCGTTGCGCGGGAAGCGATCGAGCGGCGGGACGAGGGCGGTCCGGCCAGCGGCATCGCGGAAGGAATCAAACCGTGATTTGACAGTCAAACGACTGTTTGATTATCATCCTCTGTATGGACACCACGCTATTCCAGGCCTTGTCGGATCCGCGGCGGCTCGCCATCGTCGAACTGCTTGCCGGCGGCGAGCACTGCGTCTGCGACGTCTCCGCCGAGTTGGGGATGTCGACCGCCCTCGCCTCGCACCACATCAAGAAGTTGCGCGATGCCGGGCTTGTCGTCACGCGGCGAAAGGGCGCATGGCTCCACTGCCGTCTCGAGGACGGCGCGCTGGCTTCGCTCGCCGATTCGATCCGCGAACTGGCGCAGCGAGGCGCCCAAGTCACTCACGGGTGTTGCGCCTGCACGCCGGCTCAGGAAGGTGACCCACGATGACCGAGTGTTGCGGCCCCAGCGCTCCGTGCTGCGGCGGAACCCCCACCGACTACGATTACGGCGCTGCGCCGTACCTCTCGGGCGAGGTCGACACGTTCGCCGGGCCGATTCCTCGCGTGTCGACGAGTCTGTCTGCCGCCGATCACCTGGGCGCACTGGGCGTCCGTCTCAACGTGCGCAGAAGCGATTACCGGGTCAGGCCGGGGCTCTATGCGGTCGGCGACCCCGACGACACCGCGCCTGTGCTCGTGACCGGCAACTACAAGCTCACCCTGGATCATGTTCGCCGAGAACTGACCGGCCGCGCTGCGTGGATACTGATCGTCGACACCCGCGGTGTGAACGTGTGGTGTGCCGCGGGGAAGGGCGTGTTCGGAACTGCCGAGGTAGTCCGCATGGTCAAGGAGGCCCGGCTCGAGCAGGTCGTGAGCCACACCCGGTTGGTCCTTCCACAGCTCTCGGCCACAGGCGTCGCCGCCCATGAGGTGCGCAGCGCCACCGGCTTCAGCGTGGTGTTCGGCCCGGTCCGCGCGTCCGACCTGCCCGAGTTCCTCGACGCCGGGATGAAGGCGACTCCGCAGATGCGACGAGTGACATTCCCCGCGATCGAACGGGCCAAGCTCACCGGTGTGGAGCTGTCGATGCTGTGGGGCAGGGAGGGGCTCATCGGCGTGGCGATCTTGATCGTCGCCCTCGCGCTCGCCGCGGCATTCGCGCCGCCACTGCTGGTGCCGGTCGCGATGCTCGGCGTGGGGGCGGCGCTCGCCATCGTTGCGGGTGCGCTCGTGACGCCGGTGCTCCTTCCTTGGCTGCCCGGACGGGCCTTCTCGGTCAAGGGCGCGCTCGCAGGGCTGCTGGTCCTGCTGCCCGCGTTGAGTTGGCTGATCGCCTCGCCGCCCGCGCCGCTCTGGGTATGGGGTGTGCTCGTGGCGGGAATCGGGCTGGCGAGCTTCGTCGCGATGAACTTCACCGGGTCGTCGACGTACACGTCGCCGTCGGGGGTCGAGCACGAGATGCGCAGGGCGATTCCCTTGCAGCTCGTTGCCGCTGTGAGCGGGATCGGGGCCTTCGTCGTGGGACTGGTGGTGAGCTAGATGTCAGAGCTGCGCTATATCGAAGGCGTCGCGACCCTCGAGCTCGATGCCTCTAAGTGCAACGGGTGCATGCTGTGCACGATGGTCTGCCCCCACGCGGTGTTCGAGGTGACGGACCGCCGGGCGCGGATCGTGGATCTCGACGCGTGCATGGAGTGCGGGGCATGCGCCAAGAACTGCGCGCAGGGCGCGATCAGCCTCAAGCCGGGGGTCGGTTGTGCCGCTGCGATCATCCATAGCTGGATCCACGGCGGCGAACCGAGCTGCGGCTGCTGAAGCACCATCTCCCACTCGATGGCCGATGCCCGCAGCCGGGGCCGACTTGCGGTAGCGTGTGTGGAGCACACCTACCGAAGGGACACGCCGCAATGGATCGCGAAGCCGAACTGCGGGTCGGACTCGAGGAGGCTCGCGCGGAGACGCGCGCGTCGTTCGAGAACCGCGCAATCATGTACGCATACATCTTCGACGAGCTTGAGTCCGAGGTCGGCACCGAGCGCGCCACCCGGATCATGAAGCGCGCCATCTACCGCCGAGGGCTCGATATGAGCGAGCGCTACCGCGATGCCGCTGAGGCACGCGACCTGGCTGAGGTCGGAAGGCTGTTCGTGGAGGGGTCGCCCGCGCAGGGCGCGCTCTTCACGCCGGCGGTCGAGGAGGTCGCTGCTGACCGGCTGGTTCTCAGCATGCGCAACTGTCCGCTTGCCGACGCATGGCGTGAAGCGGGCTACTCGGACGCCAAGGTCGACCTGCTGTGCGAGATCGCAGCCGAGGTCGACGAGGGCACCTTCAAGGGCGCCGGACTCGAACTGACCTTTCTGGACCGTCAGGCCTGCGCCGGATCGAGCGCCTGCCTGCTCGAACTCAAGCTCCGTGGGAAGCCCGCACCGGGCACACGCTAGCGGCCATCGCGGAGGGCTCCGAGGTTACGAAACCGTCGCCTGCTCGCAGGCGCCCCTTAACGTCGCTCGCGCACACTCGGTGGTGAGGCCGGCCACATCGGATGGCAGGCCGAACGAGAGAAAGAGGTGTGCACGATGAGCGATGAATCGATGACCCCGCCAATCGCCAGCGAGGCGCCGACCGCGCCTCTGACGCAGCCCGCCGAGCAGCCTGCAGCCGCATCCGTCGCCCCGGTGCCCGCTCCCGCCCACAAGCCTGCCCGCTCCAACGCCGGCATGTACGTGTTCGCGGTAGCGGCGGCGCTTGTGCTTGCCCTTGGATTGTCGGCGGTCTCCTTTGGCGCAGGAGTGTTCGTGGGCCGCCTCGGAGGTGCCGGACGCGGGACCGCGGCCAGCGGTCCCGTCGCGAACGGCGGCCAAGCGAACGCGCCGGACGCGCGCGGCGGCGGCGTGGGTGGCCATGAAGGTCGCGAGGACGGCGACGGACAGTCCGGCACTGCTCGCGGACAGGGCCGCATGCGCGGTGGCTTCCCGGGGCATCCGGGCGGACAGGGCACTCCGGCGGCGCCCAACGGCCAGAACGTTCCCGCAGTTCCTGACGCGCAGTAGCGCGCGTGACACACGCCGACCGCACCCGCCGACGAACGAGTCCGGGTGCGGTCGTGCGTGTTACGCTCCGAGGAGGATGGACCGAGTGAACAACATTCTGGTGATCGAAGACGACCCGGCCGTCGCCGAGGGGCTGGTGGAGGGCATCGGCCGTGAGGGCTTCGACGTGCACTGGGAGTCGACTGGGGCCGGCGGCGTCGCGTACGCTCGCGAGAGCTCACCGCATCTCGTCGTGCTCGACGTGCGCCTTCCCGACGGATCCGGCTTCGACTTCTGCCGGCAGATCCGTCAGGCGGGACTGCGGATGCCGGTGTTGATGCTCACCGTGCAGTCCGATGAGGTCGACAAGGTCCTCGGGCTCGAGATGGGCGCCGACGACTACCTGACCAAGCCGTACCGACTGCGCGAGCTCATCGCGCGCATCCGAGCACTCATGCGCCGCTCATATGGGGAGCTGGCGACCGCCGAAGCCGACGTCCTCTACGCCGCGGACCTCGTGATCGACCGCACGAGCGCTCGAGTCACTCGCGGAGGGCGCGAACTCAACCTCACGCCTACCGAGTTTCGGCTGATGGTATTCCTGGCTCAGCACCCCGGTCAGGCCTTCTCCCGCGGACAGCTCATCGAGAACGTCTGGGGTTCCGACAGCGAGCTCTACGATGACAAGACGGTGAGTGTGCACGTCCGCCGCCTTCGCGAGAAGATCGAGCCCGATCCGAGCGACCCGGCGCTGATCCTGACCGTTCCCGGCATCGGGTACCGGCTCTCCACGTGAACCGAGACTCGCGCATACGGCGCCCGTCGTCGATTCGATACCGCCTCGCGCTCACCTACGCGGGGATCGCTCTGTTGACGGTGGCCGTGCTGGGAAGCGTGCTCGTACTCGTGCTCGACAACTACTTCCGCGCCGCCGAAGACGCGTATCTCGCCGCGGTGGCGTCGCGGGCGGGCGAGCAGTTCACAAGGCCGCGGGTCTCTTCGGGCGACCTAGGCCGAGAGGTCCTCATCCTGGCGCTGACCGCACAGACGCGCGCCAGGCTCTACGACACGGACGGCAACCTGATCGTGGACTCCGGCCTGCCTGCCGACATCGATCCCGACGAGCTGGCGCCGCCCGTCGAAGGTCGCGAGGGTTTCCGCGGTGACAGGCTGCCGTCTCCGCTTGGCGGCGGGATATTCGGCAGCGATCCGGATGCCGACGCGCCGCGCTCCGATCGTACGTTGCGCGCGTCCGTGGTCGGCGCCGACGGCGAGCCGGCGGGCTGGTTGCTGCTGTCAGACGGTCCGGCTTCCGGCCGAGACGTGCTGGCGAGCGTGGCTCAGGCGCTCGCGCTGGCGGCGGTGGTTGCGGTGATCCTGGCGGCTCTCGCCGGCTACCTTCTCAGCGGCCGCATATCCAGACCGCTCGTCGCGCTCACGGCGACGAGCGACGAGATGGCCGAGGGCCACCTCGGTGCCCGCGCCGACATCGATCGAGATGACGAAGTGGGCCGTCTTGCCGCGTCGTTCAACAGCATGGCCGACCGGATCGAGGCGACAGTCACCACGCTGCGCCGCTTCGTCGCAGACGCGGCGCACGAGATCGGGACGCCGCTGACCGCGCTTCAGGCCGATCTGGAGCTCGCCGAGGAGGCCCCCGACGGCGTTGATGAGCGTGTCTTCGTGCGTCGAGCGCTCGAGCAGGCTCGGCGTATCGAGGATCTCTCGGCGAACCTGCTGCGTCTTTCGCGGCTGGAGGCCGGCGAGACGACCGGCACCGCGGAGCGCGTCGACCTCGGAGCGCTGATGCGCACGACCGCAGACGCGGCGGCGTCGCGGGCTGAACAGGCCGGGCTCGAGCTCGTCGTCCATGCGTCCGAGGGGCCGATCGAGATCATGGGCGACAGCGCGAAGCTTCAGGTCCTCATCGAGAACCTGCTCGATAACGCGTTCAAGTTCACGCCGCACGGCGGCGAGGTGGATGCCGGTGTCGGCATCGACATCGACGGGCGTCACGCCCTCGTGTGGGTGCACGACTCGGGCATCGGTATCCCCCCTGCCGAGCAGCCCGAGATCTTCAGCCGGTTCTACCGTGCACGCAATGTGGCGGCCTATCCCGGAAGCGGCCTAGGCCTTGCGATCGTGCAGGCGACCGCAGCGGGTCACGGCGGTACGGTGGGGCTTCGCAGCGATGAGACCGGGACGCGTTTCGAGGTGCGGCTACCGCTCGCGTGATTCGAGTGGCTCTCAGCGCTCGATGCAGTCGCAGGGTGGTACATACCAACGTGTATGCACGAACGCATGCGCTCTTGGCCGGGCGCGGGAGTCCTCAGGTGGTCTTTGGGGGCAGCAACATGGGTCGGCCTGCTTGGACATCGCAACGGAGACCGAGGGCGTTCTGGCTCATGTCTTCGGTCGCAATCGCTCTCCTGATGTGCGCGCCGATGCTCGCCGGCGCAGGCCCCGTCAGGGTTGACGTCACGAGCGACTCCAACCAGTCTCCGGTGTTCGAGACGCTCTACGATCCGCTCATGCGGAATCCCGACGTCTGGAATGAGTTCAAGTACGACGCGCGTGAGTACCCGCTCCTCGGCGGGTACACCGCGAACAAATCCTTGCCGGCCGTACGTATCTTCGCGCCGGTGAGGAACGGAGACTACCGGGTGGTAGCGAATCTGTATGGCCAACCCACGATCACCTACCGGTACTTCTATTCGTATCAGGCGAACGACCCGCTGATCCACAGCGTCGATGTTGGCCCACAGCCCGATTGCGCCGAGTTCGCACTGGAGCCGACGCACGTGACGGACGGCCAGTTCAATCTGTATATCCAGAGAGCTGATGCCGTCGCGGGACCCGAGTTCTATTTCGGGTGGGCTTGGGTGACGCTCATTCCGATCAACGACGCGCCGGTGGCGACCGGCGATTCCTACAACACCGCCGAGTCTCATCCCCTCGTGGTGGGTGCTCCAGGGGTGCTCGCGAACGACGCGGATGTCGACGGCGACACCCTCACTGCGGTCAAGGCCAGTGATCCGATGCATGGCACAGTCACGGTGGAATCGAACGGCTCATTCACCTATACGCCACCGCCTGGTTGGACAGGGAGCGACTCCTTCCTCTACAGAGCCAACGACGGGACGGCCGAATCGGTTCCAGCGACGGTGAGCATCACGGTGAGCCCGAGACCGGCGACCACAATCCGTCGCTCGTCGCCGTCGAAGACGATCGGGTACGGGACGGCCTACAAGCTCACGGGCTCGTTGCATTCGGCAGCACCCATGCCGACTGGGCAGAGGATCACGCTTGAGCGGTCCACCGATGGCATGTCCTTCACCCTCACGTCGCTCACGGCCTACACGGAGGCCGATGGCGCGTTCTCCTTCAGTGTGAAACCGGACCGCAAGACGTGGTACCGGGCACGTTTCGCCGCGACAGCCTCGTACCACGGCTCGACCGGCGCGGCCGCGGTTGTCTCGGTTCGCCCGTATGTGCAGACACCCAGAGCGCCCAAGACGATGAAGCGCTCGAAGCAGTACACGGTCTATGGGTCGCTGAAGCCCCGGCACACCCGGGGTACAAGGCCGGTACGGATCTACAAGTACAAGAAGGTCGGGGCGAAGTGGGTGAAGAAGGGCTACGTCAAGGCCGTGGCCTCCGACCACCAGGGCCACACTCGCTACAAGGCCAGGGTAAGGCTCACGAGCAAGGGCACGTGGCGCCTGAGGGCTTACGCGCCTGCGGACAGCAGACACGTGAAGGCGTGGTCGAGCGGCTACGACACCGTGCGGGTCAAGTAGGAGGGGCAGGTAGGGCGACTGTGCTCACTGCTGCTCGCGGCCCGAGACTCTACTTGATGATCACCGCCTTGGCCGCGTTCACGCCTGGGGCCTCGGGCTCGGCGAAGATCAGAACGGCGGCGCCTTCTTCCAGCGTGGCGCTCTCCCCGTCGACCGATGCGACCACCGTGGCCTCATCGAGGTAGGCATTCGCGGAGCCGCCCGCTGCGAGCGTCACCGTGATCTTGTCTTCGCTGAGACCGCTGACGGTGCCCTCGAGTAGGCTTGAACCGCGGCCCGGACGGGCGCTTGGCGCCACACCAGGGCCGGTCGGGCCCGCCTGATCACGGGGGCCGCCCGTGGGCATGTCGATACCCTTCTCCTCGAAGAAGGCCTTCCGCTCTGGCTCGCTCATGTTCTGAAGCTGCGCGCGCTCGGCCACTGAGAGCTGCGTGAAGCCCCCCGGCCCACCCTGACCGCTTCGTGCTGAGCCGCCTCCCGAGAGGAACCAGCCTCCGGCGAACGCCGCGCTCGCGATGAGCGCCGCCCCGATCACCAGCCCGATCGTCTTGTTCATGTCCACACTCCTTCGTCACTTGGGGCCAGTGCGGCGCGCTGCCGCCCGGCCATCGATTCAGTCACTGGTACCTCAGCGCCTCGATGGGGCTCATGCGGGCCGCTCGGCGCGCGGGATAGAAGCCGAAGATCACGCCGATTCCCGCCGAGACACCCGCGGCCATCACCACGGACTCCCAGGTGACGACCGCCGCAGAGCTCATGACCTGCGCGGCAATGACCGCGATCGCCCAACCGGACGCGATTCCGATTGCCCCGCCGGCCAGCGTGAGCATCACCGACTCGGCGAGGAACTGGCTCGTGATCGCGCTCTCATCGGCGCCGAGGGCCTTGCGCAGGCCTATCTCGCGCGTGCGCTCGGTTACGGTGGTGAGCATCATGTTCATGATCCCGATGCCGCCCACGAGCAGCGAGATGCTCGCGATCGCGGCGAGCAGCGTCGTGAAGGTGCCGGTCACCTCGCTGAGCGTCTCGAGCATGTCGGTCATGTTCATGACGTTGAAGTCGGCGTCGCTCTCATCGGCGATGCCGTGCAGTTGGAGCAGCGTGCTCGTGACCTCCGCCTCGGCAACGTCCATATCGGAGCCGCTGGGAATCTGGAGCTGGACCGAGGAGAGGTACTCCGAGCCGCTCACGAAGCGCTGGAGTGTGGAGAGCGGGATGAACGCCGAGGAGTCGACGTTGCTCATCCCCGACGTGCCCTTCTCCTCGAGGACGCCGACCACCGTGAAGCTCATGGTGCCGGCGCGGACGCGCTCACCCACCGGGTCGACGCCCTCACCGAAGAGGTCGATGGCAGTCTGATAGCCGAGCACCATCACGCGCGAGTACGCCTTGTTGTCGTGCGCAGTGACGAATTCGCCGGTGGAGACCGTCAGAGAGTTCACGCCGGCGTAGTCTGCCGTCACGCCGCTGATCGAGGAGTTGGTGTTTTTCTCGCCGGCGATCAGCTGTGACTGGCTGCTCGACAGTGGCGCGACCGCTTCCACGGTTTCGAGCTGGCTCAGCGCATCTGCATCGTCGAGCGTGAGCGATTCGACATTGCCGGCGGCCATGCGGGCACCGCCTCCCCGCTGGCCACCAGCGCCGGGGCGCACGGTGAGCAGGTTGGAACCCGCGCTCTCGATGCGGCTCGTGACAGACTGCTGGCTTCCGGTGCCCAGTGCCATCAGTGCGATGACCGATGCGATGCCCACGACGATGCCCAGGATGGTGAGGAAGCTGCGCACCTTATTGGAGCTGAGTGAGTAGAACGTCTCCGCCAGGAGGTCGGTGAGTCTCATTGGGTGTCACTCTCCTCGTGCGCAAGCCCGTCCTGGATGCGGATCACGCGTTTGGCGTGTGCCGCGATATCGGGCTCGTGGGTGATCAGCACGATCGTGCGGCCCTCATCGTTCAGGCGGCCGAACAGGTCCATGATCGTGATGCCGGTGGCGGTGTCGAGGTTGCCGGTGGGCTCATCGGCCAAGATCAGGTGCGGGTTGTTCACGAGCGCCCGCGCAATGGCCACGCGCTGCATCTGGCCACCGGAGAGTTCGTTGGAGCGGTGCGTCCACAGCTTCTCGGGCAGCGCCACCGCTTCGAGCGCGCAGGCTGCTCGGCACTCGCGCTCCTCGGGCTCGACGCGCGTGTAGAGCATCGGCATCGTGACGTTTCGCATCACCGTGGCCCGCGGCAGCAGATTGAACGACTGGAACACGAAGCCGACCGTCTCGCGTCGGACCTGCGCGAGCTCGGCGGTGTCGAGTTCGGCCACGTCGCGTCCCGCGATGCGGTAGGTCCCGCTCGTGGGGGTGTCCAGGCAGCCGATGATGTTCATGAGCGTCGACTTGCCCGACCCCGAAGGGCCGATGATGGCGACGAACTCGCCTTCCTTCACGCTCAGGCTGACTCCCTGAAGCGCGTGGGTTTCGGCTCCGCCGCCGTCGTAGATCTTGTGCAGGTCGATGGCCTCGATGACGGTGGCCACTAGGGGCCTCCCGGCCCGCCGGCCGGTGGTCCGCCCGTGGCACCGCCGCCCATCATCATCAGTCCGCCCGCGCCGCCGTCATCCTCATCGCTTGATGACCCCGAGCCGCTCGAAGAGTCGGCGGTCGTCGTCTTGGTGATCACGCTCGCGCCCTCGGAGATGCCGCTCACGATCACGGTCTGCGTGGCGTTCGAGATGCCGGTCGTCACCGTGACGTCCTCAGGAGGCGCGGCACTCGTTTCGAGCACCTGGACGTAGGACGTGCCGTCGGAGGCGGTCTTGACCGCCGAGTTCGGGACGAGCAGCACGCCACGCTCCACAGCGGTGACTATCGTCGCAGCCGCTGACATGCCGGTCTTGAGGCGCTCGTCGGTGCCGTCGAGCGTCAGCCAGACTCTGTAGGACACGACGCCGGACTCTATCGTGCCCGCCGTGGCCACTTCGTCGACGGTGCCGGTCATCTTGAGGTCGGCGACCGCATCGAACTCGATCTCGGCGTCTTGGCCCTCTGCCAGAGTCGTCACGTCGATCTCGTTGATCGACAGCTCAACCCCCATCTGCCCGTCGCGTGCGATCGTGGCCGGTGCACCGGAGCCGGCGCTGGAGGAGGTGGTCGTCGTCCCCCCGGCGGTCGATTCCGAGTTCGAGCCGCTCGACTCGCCACCGCTCGCGGTCACGGAGTCGCCCACCTCGACGGTGACGTTCCACACGATGCCGTCACACGGGGCCACGACCTCAAGGTCGTCGAGCGCGTCAAGCGCATCGTCGTACTGCTCGGCAGCCGAGTCATACGAGAGTCCGGCCGAGGTCACGCCTTTCTGGGCGATCGTGACCTCCTTCTCGGCGATCGTGATGTCCGAGCTCGAGACCGTGGACGTGGGTTCGGCGGCCTGCTTCTCGAGTCTGGCGAGCGACTTCTCGGCACGGTAGAGCTCGAGCTTGGCCTTGGTCACCGAAGTGGAAGCCTGTTGCCTGGCGACCTTGGCCGAGGCGACCTCTCTGGTGATGGAGTCGGCATCAAGTCGGTAGAGAGCGTCGCCCTCGTCGACGTCATCACCCACTGCGACCAGCACCTTCGACACGGTGCCGTTAACGCTGGGGTACACGTCGACCTCATCGCGGACGGCGAGGTTTCCGGTGCCGTCGACCGTTACCGAGAGCGTGCCGGTCTCGGCGGTTTCGGTCGTGTAGCTGGGCGCACGTGAGGCGTCCGGCGCGCCTCGTGTGATCAGGATCGCCGCCAGTGCCACTCCAACGATCAGGCACGCCGCGATCCATCCTCGGTACCGCTTCGACTTCTTGCTCAGAGCCATCTCGTACCTCCGTTGCGCAACCGGCCTGACACCGCGTCCGCCCCTTACAGCCGGCAGCGCTGTCCCTGTCTCACGCGGCAGCCGCCGCGGTTGCATCCTCTAGTGACGGCCGCCTTGCGTCGCGTGACATGTCGAAGCGGTGCAGCCGGTGGCCGGACACGTGAGCGACTCGGTGCTCGCCGTGGCGGCGACGGCGGACTGCGGGTTCATCGCCACGTCTGATGACGCAGGCGCCACCACGTTCTGGGTGAACTGCACGCCGCCGTAGACGGCAAGGGCGGTGAAGAGCGTTGCAGCAAGTACAGACAGGGTGTTTCGGATCGGGTGTCGCATGACGCACTCCTAGGTCCGGGGGTGAGTGAGGTCGGCTGTTGTGGTCGTGCGCGCGGCGCCTCTGGGGGCTGGCGAACCCTGGGGGTCGAAGCGCTGCAGCATCCCTCGGAAAGCCGACGCCATCCACGTGGCGTGCAGCGCGAAGTGGAGTAGCAGGAGCGCGATCGTCGCATCGGCGGCCAGCGAGTGGACCGAGTGCCAGATGGCGGAGCTCGTCACGGCGATGCCGAACGCACGTGCCACGACCTGCGAGATCAGAAAGCCTGAAAGCACCACGGTGACCGCCGAGACGAATAGAGTCAGGTCGATGATGCCGTTGAGCAGGCTTGCTGAGGTGAGCTTCTCGAACGCGTTCCTCGCGAAGCGGATCACCCACTCCCAGTTCACCACCAGGTGGAGCAGGAACGGCACCGCGATCGCCACGCTCAGCCACTCGTGGATCGAGATTCCGGTGGCGGCCGGCGCGTACGCGACGACGATGGCGGCGAACAGGGCCACGTCGAGCAGGAGTCGGTTTCTGACAGACATCGAGAAGTCCCTTCAGCCGAGGTCGGCACCAGCCTCGTGGGGTGGCAGGCCCGACCGTCCTACTGAAGACTCTGGCTCTGTGATGATGTGGTCGGATTACCGAGCGGTTACGACCTCACAACCGCCTCGAACCCGATCGCAGTCGCGCGCACCGATGCGGCTGAGGAAAGCTGAAGCAATTGACACAAGTCATATTCAGCGCAGGGCGAAGCCGTCACGATGAGCAGGCAGACTCACTCGCCCGCATCTGGGAGGTACCACATGTCCGAGGAACTGACTGCGACTGCGGTCGACGAGCCTCGTGTGTCCGACACCTACGCGCTCGTCTACGCGGCGACGCTGTTGTTCCTTGTCCCCGGCTCCATCGCAATAGGCCAGCTGCCGTTTCGCACCTACACGTGGCAGTACGTCTCGCTCGTGACCGTGCCGTTTCTGCTCGGCGTCCTGTTCACGTTTCTCACCGACAGCCGCGATCCGGCCAAGACCGTCGCGCTGCGCATCGCCATCCTGACCCCGCTGATCATCGTGAGTGGGGTGGCCGTCATGTTCACGAGCTCGCTGTTCTTGCTGCCGATCAATCAGTTCCTGGGCCCCGAGTACCGCGAGTTGACGACTCCGCTCGCCGCGCTGTTGCTCCTGGGCCTCGCATCGCCGCTCGTCCTGGCCCTTGTTCGACGTGCACGCACGCCGATGAACTGGCGCTCCTTTGTGCAGGGACTCGTGCTGGTGGCTGCACTCGTGGCGGTCGCGATCGTCGTCTACATGAGCGTGTGGCAGGTGGGCGCGCTTGGAGACGTCGCGCGCAAGGACATCGTGATCTACATCATCGGCGGGCTTGTCTGGTACGGCCCCGCGTTCGGGATCTCGGCCGGCGTGTGGCGTCGCACGGGACTCGTGTAGCGCTCATCGCGCACCGGCGCATCGCTGCCGAGCGCACAGGCAGGCGGCCGAGGTCAGCTAGCTCGCGGGCGGCAGCCAGTGAGTGTCGAGCCACTCGAGTGTCGTCTGGAGCCGCTCCTTGGCGGCCACTTCTTCGAGGGCACCGCACTCCTCGACGGCATCGAGCCCGATCGCGTGCGGTAGCGTCGGGTTGAGCCGGTGATAGCGGCTTCCCAGAATCTGTCTGCACTCGTAGTCCGCGATGCCCGAGCCGCCTTCGAGCACGATGTTGATCAGCGGCTTCAGCCACTGGGCGTAGCCCCAGTCGCCGTCGAGCGTGTCGAGGTAGCGAGGGTTGGCTCCGGTGCCCACCGATAGCAGCGCGATGTAGCTCACATGCTGGCCGCCCGTGTCGTCGTGCAGCGCCTGGGCCAGCGCACACATGCTGGGATTGTTCGCCACCACTCCGCCGTCGATGAAGCCCTGATAGACAGGGAAGTACGTGGGGGCGGCACATGAGCGCATCAGCACATCGACCACCGGTTCGTCGCGGTCCGACGATCCCGGCTCCTCGAAGTTGTGGAAGAACTTCGGCTTCCACGAACGCACGCCTTCGCGGGTGAGCTCGCCGCTATCGAGGTCGAACGCCGAGATGATGACCTTGCGCTCAAGCTCGCCCAGCGTTCGAGCCCCGAACGTCTGCCGGAGCACCGCCTCGAGGTTCTCGTTGCGGTAGTCGGCGCGTACGAGGCGGTCGACGTCGGTCAGATCCCAGATCGTCTCGTCGAAGACCTCGCGGCCGCGCTCGCTGTAGATGCGGCTGATCACGCCCGGCTCGAGTCCTGCCGCGACGGCGGCTGCGAGAATCGCGCCGGTCGAGGTGCCAGCCAGCAGGTCGGTCGAGTCCATCCAGCCAGGGCGTTTCGCGCTGAGCCGCTCCAGCAGCCGCGAAGCGAGCAGCCCTCGAATGCCGCCTCCGTCGAGCGAAAGGATTCGGTAGCGGGTGGTCATGGCTCCTCCAGCGGTCGCAGCGGCTTCTCGGCATGGACGATACCCGACCGCCACGCGTTCGAGCGCGCTTGACGAAGGCATCACGCCGCGCTAGATTATGCAAGTAAGCACTTGCACGCACCTACGGAAGGCCCAAGATGAGCGCCGCGAACGACACCGCCGACCGGATCCTGGCTGCCGCCGCCGAGCTGTTCGCCGAGCGCGGCTACACCGCCACCACCACGCGCGCGATCGCCGACAGGGCGGGGGTCAACGAGGTCACGCTGTTCCGGCGCTTCGAGAACAAGGCCGGTGTGCTTCGAGCGCTGGGCGAGAGCTTCAAGCAGCGCATGGCCGGGTTCGTCGCCCCTCGGTTGCCCGACCCGAGCGACGTGCGCGGCACGCTGCACACGCTTGCCCAGCTCGAGATCGAGGGTGCGATCCGCGACGGAGGGGTCGCGATGCGGCTCGCTCTCGACGCGCGCTCGGTTCCCGAGGTCGCCGAGATGCTGGGCGAGGGGCCGCAGGCCAACCAGCGCGGCCTCGCCGACTATCTCGCTTCGCGGCAGGCCGCAGGCGACCTGCGTGACGACATCGAACCTGTGCTGATGGCCGAGGCCTTCTTCGCGCTCACGTCCTCGCTCGTGATGGCGCGCCAGGTCCTTGGCTCCGCTGAGCTGGCGAGCGATGCCGGCGACCCGGACTTCATCGACCAGCTCACCGACTTGTACTGGTCGGCAGTCAAGGCGTCGGGCACGGAACGGGAGGCAGCTCATGAGTAAGGTCCTGGTCGTCTACGCGACGAAGTCCGGCTGCACCGCCGGCATCGCCGAGCAGATGGGCGTCGTGAGCTGAGACGAGATGAGCGCCGAGCCCCGCACCCGCTGGCGGCGCCGGTGACGTTGGGCTACTCGCTCGCGGGGTGCATCTCGGCCTCGAAGCCGATAGCGCGGACGGCCCTGAGGATCTGTCCGGCATTGGCCGTGGTCTCGTCGTACATCACCGAGACGATGCCGAGCGATCTCACCGCCACGACACGTGCCACTCCGGAGATGCGCGAGACGGTCATCTCGACGAGCGCCGTGGACCATTCGCTGTTCAGCCCGGCGGTTCTCATGTGGATCGCGGTCATCAGGGGAGTGCCTCCCTCCCAAACCCGGCTGGGTATCTGTTGGCGCCGAGGCACCGTTGAGGTGCCCCGGCACTTCTGAGAATCGCGCAGCACGGTGGAGGGGTTGTCGGGCGGGGATGGCGGAATCGAGGGACGATTGTGGAGGGCGCCAACGACTTCGTAACCGCCGCGTAAGCGCCGCTCTACCGCGACCTGCGCACGGGGTAGCGCACCACGGTCTTGAGCTTCTCGGGAGCCGACTTGTTGGGGTCGCTCAGGTAGATCTCGTGGTGCGAGCCGGCCACCTCGAAGCCCTTCTCGGCAGCGAAGGCGAGCAGCCGCTGCACCGTGGGTGTCTCGTCGGCGTAGGGTCCGATGTGCATGATCTGCACGCTCGTACCCTCCGAGAAGGTCTGGACGCGGATGTCCGAGAGCCGCGCGAGATCCTTCTTCGCTGCGACCTTCTCGCGCGTCGACTCCACAAGGTCGCCGGGGACTTCCTCGGGGAGCATGATCATCAGACGCCACGCGGTGCGCTCGGGGGACGCGGGCGTGACGAGCGGGCCTTCATCCGCGTCCCAGTACAGGCCCTCGGACGGAGGGACCCGAAAAGCGACATCGAGTCGCTTCTTGGCCGCGAACTTCACCGGGTAGGCGAGGCCGTAGAGCGCCTGCATCGATGCCTGGAACGCGGGTCCGCCCACCCCGCCCACGCCGTCGAGCATGAGGAAGCGCAGTGGCGGGACGTCGACGACCAAGGCGACCTTGGCGCTGGGCTTGAACAGTGTGGGGAAGCGCTTGCGCAGGTCGATGACGTCCATGCGCCGTGCCGCTAGTTGGGAGCCACGGTGAGCCGGACCTCCGTGAGGTACTCCTCGGGAGGCGTCGTGTCGGGATCCGAGTAGTACAGCTCCTCCGGAGGGCCGACGACCATGTAGCCGTGGTCGGAGACCCAAGAGGCCAGCTCGTGATACGTGTGGTCGATGGTGTCGTAGGGTCCCCGGTGCATCGTGGCCGCCACCAAGTGGGGCGGGACCTGCTCGATGCCGCAGCCGACGTCGTCGGGGGGTTCGGCCTCCGGATCACCGGCGACCGGAGCCCTGAGCATCCACAGGGCCTCGTCTTGCGGGACCAGCTCGGGGTTGTTGAGGTAGACGCCGCTCGGCATCCCCACCGGCTCCAGATGGTGCTGAGCCACCCAACCATAGAGTCTGCCCATGGCCATCGGGATCTGGTCGAACGGCCCGCGCATCGCGATGTAGGCGACCGTCTCGGGATCGGTTGTCTTGACCTGTACGTCGATCATGGTGAATCACCCCTTCCTCTAGGTGTGTACCCGTGTGCTCGCGGCACACGCGCGGCGGGTATCAATGTCATGACGGGGAGCTTCGGCTGACGCCAGGAGGAGCAGATCATGAATTCAGCGGCTGGTTCTCTGCGCCGTGCACCGGCCTACGCGGTACTCAGGGCCGAGGATCTGGAGCGGGCCAAGGGCTTCTACTCGCGGATCCTGGGACTTGAGGTTCGGGAGATGCCCGGTCGGCCGCACGAAGTCAGGCTTGAGGCGGGCAACAAGACACTACTGTGCCTCTACGAGCGTCCCGGTATGCCAGCACCCGAGAATACGACCGCCTGCTTCGACGTGGACGACATCGATACCACGGTGCTGGAGCTGCGACGGGCCGGTGTCACATTCGCCGAGTATGACATGCCCGAAATGGGGCTCGTTACCGTGGACGGTATCGCGACCATGGGCGACGACCGGCGCGCCTGGTTCCACGATTCCGAGGGCAACGCGATCGTGGTGCGGCAGGGATCGTAGCGGTTCGCGGCCGGCCAATCCCGTCGCATCATCGACGCCCGGACCGCCTGCCTGTGGGGTGGTCCAACAGCAACGGTACGTCCCCGGAACGGACGGCGCCGATGTAGAGTTCCTCGCCAAGACGCTCGAAGCCCGGCGAGCTCACCTTCCCGCCGACACGGCTCGAGATGCGGCCGAGCAACTCGTCGTCGGTGAGGTCGGTGTCGCTCGCGATCATCACGAGGTTGCGGGTCTCGTCGCTCGGGTTGACCGACAGCCTCACCGGGAAGACCCAGACGTTTCGCCAGACGTTGCTCGCCGTACGGTGCATGCTACGGAAGGTCTTGCTGTGGGGTCCGTACACCGCGCCGAAGACGTTCCACGCGATCACACCGTCCTCGGCCATCCGGCCACGCGCCTCACGCATGAACTCCTCGGTCGTGAGATGGCGGGGCACCCGATCGTCGTCGAAGGCGTCCACGATCACGATGTCGTAGGCATGAGACAGCAGACTCAGGGCTTCTCGGCCGTCGCCGCAGACGATCTCGACGCGCTCCTCCGGTACCGAGAACAGCGCGCATGCCACTTCGATGACCTCCGGGTCGATCTCGACCGCATCGATCTGCAGCCTCGGGTGATCGCGCCACAGCTGCTTCACGATACTGCCGCCGCCCAGCCCGATCACGAGCGCTCGCCGAGGGTCGGGCTTCACGGCGACCGTGACGTGCAGGTAGCCCACGTACTCGATATCGGTCGCGAAGGGGTCATCGATGTGCATCGATGACTGGTGGTTGCGTTCGAACTTGAGCAGCCGGACGCCCTCGTTGTCGGTGACACGCAGCTGATGGAAGCCGGATTCGAAGTCAGGCACGGTGTTACTGCAGTCCCATCGCGGCGCGCTTCTCGGCGATCCGCTCCACGTGGTCCTCGAGGTGTTCGACGGCGTGGTGGAAGATCTCGTGCAGGGTCTGCACGCCGTTCTCGGAGTGGTTGGCGGTGCGTTCCCAGGCATCCGGGGCGAGACGCTCGAGGTCGGCCGCGAGCTGCTCGCGCTGGACCTCGAGGAGGCGCAGGTCGAGCTCGGGGTCGCGCTCGTGGTAGCTGAGCGGCCCGGGGTAATCGGCAGATTCCACGCCCATGAGCATGGGCTTGTCGGTGGCGATGGTGCGCTTGATGCGATCGCACATGAACTGGTCGGAGTCGACGATGTGGCACAGCACCTCGAGCGAGCTCATCTTGCCGGCGATGGGCCGAGCACGGAGCGAGTCCGGGTCCATGCCCGAGACCGCTTGGCGCAGGGTCGCGGGTCCGTTGCGATAGGCGGCGATGAGCTCAGCGGAGCTGGCGGACAGCGGAATCATGAGGTCTCCCGGATCGGCGGCGGCTGCGCCTCGATGATAGCGCGAACACTCGTGAGGTCCCGTGCACTATTGGCCGTTGTCCGGTCCGGAGCTGTCTGCTGAGATGGAGTAGGCGCATCGACCGCATGCGCCACTCGGATCGGAGCCTCCCACTCCCGGCGCGTCGCCTACTCAGGTGGGCGCGTCACGCATCGCCGTGAGACGGATCGGAGGGGGTGTGCTCGACGGTCACGGCGCAGTACTCGCGCGCCGCCGGGCGCCCCTGTGGACCCGGCACCGCTCGGCGCGATCTATCGGAGTCTAGAAATGGGAGAGATCATGCGGATTCGACTCTTTGTCTTCATCGCACTTTCGTGCGCCATGCTCACGGGATCAGCCACGCAGGCCTATGCCATCTCATCGATCACCAACTCACTGTCGCTCTCGGACCAGAGCATCAACACGAACCAGGTGATCAGCTGCACGGCAAAGACGGTGTACGACAACACCATCATCACCAACCCGTACAGCAGCAGCTTCTACACGGAGATGAACGCCTACCACTTCAACAAGCCGGTGACCACGGGATACACGGGCTTCAGCGGCGTGACGTGGGTCTACAAGTCGACCGGACGGTTCACCACGCCGGCCTACGCGTTCAACGCAGGCACGCTGTGGTTCTCGGGCACGAGCAAGGTCACGAAGTCGGTCAGCTACACCGACAAGGCGAAGGCCGCGACCGCGGGAAGCCGCCGCAACAACCGCCACGGCCAGTACCAGGGGACGTGGGATTCGATCGGCGGTCAGGTCGTGAGGGTGAGCACGCACAACTGAGTCGGCGGAGGCCTGCCGACGAACGCGTGGTCGGTCGATTCGAACGGATGGGGTGGGGAGCATGAAGGCGGGAGCGGTTCTCATCGGCCGGTACTATCGGCTTCGGGCGGTGAGTGCCGTTCTCGGCCTTCTGCTCATGACGAGCGCCGCCGCCGCTGTTGTGTTCATGGGGATGCTGTGGCCGGCGTTTCGGTACCACCACACCGGCAGCGCCGATGCTGCGCGCTGGGACGTGCACGTCAACGGTCCGCTGGCGCAGTCCGACGTCGATGCTCTCCTGGGCGCCGCCGCCGAGTCCGGCGCTCGGCGCGTCGAGTTCGCCAACAGGGGAGCGATCAAGCGGCTTTCGGCGGGCGGCCGCGTGGTACACGATGCGGGTGACCTGTACGCGCTGAGCCCCTCGGGTGAGGCGGACTTCGAACTCACGTGGGCGGCCGCGCCGCTGGTGGTCTCGGGAGCGATGAGGGGTCAGAACGCCGCGGGTGTCGACTGGGTCACCGCTCGACGGCTGGGCGTCGGCGTCGGCGACAGCGTGTCCTTCACCCAGGTCTACGCCGGCCCGGACGGCGCTCTTCGCATGCAGCGGGGGACAGCGCGCCTGTCTGCCGTGCTGGCGACGACGTCGGATATGCGGGGTCTCGTGGTGCGCTCGTCGCCCGAGCTTCAGTCCGTGGTTGAGCATACGGTGGGAGTGGTCGCCACCGACGCGTTCTTCGAATCGAGCGATCCCGCGGGACTGGAGGCGCGTCTGGCCGCTCTCCCCGGCGCGGAGGACCGAACCATCACCACCCGCAGCGTCTACCAGCGCAGCGCCCGGGCGAGCGCGCACCATGCCGGAGCGCGAGCGTACGGGTCGACAGGACTCCTCGTCGCGGCGGGACTGTTGTTCGTGGCGGTGCTGCGCGACCTACTCGTCCGTTTGGCGCGCCGCCGCAGCTCGCTGGCGGTCCTGTACTCGCTCGGGCAGCGAACCGGCGGGATTCTCGGCGTTCATCTGCTGGAGCAGTCGGCGATCGTCGGCGTGGTCTCGAGTGCGGGGTATCTGCTCGGGATCGAACTGCTGGTGAGCCAGGTGGGCCTCTACCCGCCTCGAGACTCGCGCACGACGCTGTGCGCGGCGTGGCTGCTGTGCGTCGCCGTGCTGGCGGTCGTCTGCCTGTCGATGGTCCGGCGACGCATCACCGAGCGATCACTGATCGCATCTGCCGCCGAATGGAGGAGCTGACGGCCATGCTCTACGAGCTCTCAGACGTCACGCTCGAGCATCCTGCCGCTGCCGTCACCGTGGCGAGGGGGCTGAACCTTCGCATCGCCGAGGGCGAGCTGCTGGCCCTCACGGGACCGTCGGGCTCGGGCAAGACCACCGTGCTGAACGCGCTCGCGGGCTTCGTGCGTCCGACATCCGGACGGGTGACCTATCGCGGCCGGGACCTGGGCGCGATGGACGAACGCGAGTCGGCCGAGTACCGAAACCGCGAGATCGGAATCGTCCACCAGTCGTTCAACCTGATCGGCGACCTGGACGCGACCGGCAACGTGATGCTGCCGCTGCTCATTCGCGGCGACCGGACCGATGCCGCTCGCTGCCAGGCGCTCCGGATGCTGGAGCGCCTGGGCCTGTCACACCGCGCCACCCATCGCCCCGGGCAGATGTCCGGAGGCGAGCAGCAGCGGGTGGCGATCGGACGCGCGCTCATCGGCGCACCCGGCGTCTTGCTTGCCGACGAGCCCACCGGCAACCTGGACTCGGCGAGCACCGCTGAGTTCCTGGAGCTGCTGGTGGAGCTTCACGGGGCGGGATCGTTCACGGTCGTGCTCGTCACGCACGATCCGGCCGTGGCGGCGCTGGGGACGCGCCGCGTGCATGTCTCGCGGCTCTGGCCGTGAGGGGCGTCCGCCCCGGCTTGGGCATGGCTCTGGTCTGGGGCACGTACGCGGCGCGGCCGGCCCAGTCGATTCGAAGCCTCGCCCTGATGGTGGCGATCGCCGCGGCGGTGTTCTACTTCGTCGCGATCATGCCGGCGTTCAACTACCACTACACGGCTGCGCACTCATCGGCGGTCTTCGGCGCGGTCGCCACCCTTCCGTGGCCGTCGGAGGCGAGCCGGGCGGTGTGGGACGCCCTCGCGGATTCCGGGGCCGACCATGCGTTGGTGTGGGACCTCGGGACCGTATCGGTGTCGGTGGCCGAGAAGAGCGTGACCGGCGTCGAGTGCAGGGCGCTCGACCCTTCGAGCCGTGAGTCACGGGAGCTGACGTACCACTCTGATCGGTTGATGGTCGCGGCGGTCGGCTCCGTTTCCCGGGACGCCATCGTGCTCGACACCTCGCTGGCGCGGAGGCTGGATGTTCGGTTGGGAGACCGCGTGCGGGTGGCCTCTGAGACCCAGGGTGCGCGGCGTCGCGGGCCGTTCACGGCAGCGGTGGTCGGGCTCGTCCGGCCGACGAACGAGACGTCCGGGGTGCTGCTCTTCGCCGCACCGGCCGGGTTCCCGCGCGGCGGGATGCAGGTGTTTCTCGGCGGTGGTAGCGCGGAGGAATCCCTGCCTGAGGGACGGTCGCGAGACCATGCAGGGTTCGTCCAGCGCGACGCGGCCCTCAGCAGCGGTCGCGCGCGCCTGGAGGCGGTACTGTCTCGCAACACCCGCTACGTGCTGATCTGGGTCAGCCTCGCCGCCTACTTCGGCTATCAGCTCTGGGACCAGATCGATCGTGTGGCCGATCGCCGGAAGCGCTATGCGATTCTCCTCTCGCTGGGGCTCGAGCAGGCGCTCATCGTCCGCGCTCTGCGCTTCGAGCAGCTCGCGCTGGCCCTCGTCACCGCTCCGGTCGGCTGCTTGCTGGGCGCCTGGGCGCTCGTATCGGCGTCGAGCATGTACCTCCCGACCGACAGCCTCGTCGCGTGCGTCGCGTATGCGTTGGGCGTGAACCTGCTCGCGGCATACGCGGCGGGGGTTCGGTTTCGCCGAGAAGTGCGGCAGCTGCCCGTCGCCTCGCTTCTCTCCGGCACGTGAACGATGGCGGCAAGAGACAGGACAGGGTTGGGCAATCAGCGCCTGTCACTATCGGGTTCCGGCGGGATGCGCGGCGACGGTGGCATCCCGAGAGAGAGGGGGACGAGAGTGACCGGACACCCGTTGAGACGAAGCGCCGCGTCCGAGCAGGCGTTGACCGGGAGGCAGAAGCAGATCCTCGATCTGCTCTGCGAGAACATGACGAGCCGACAGGCGGGCGCTGCACTGGGCATCTGCGCGCGCACCGTCGACAACCACTGCGTGCGCATCTGTCGCGTTCTGGGCGTCGCCGACCGGTTCGAGGCGGTGAGGGTCTGGAGGAGGCAGCAGGAGATCGGCCGCGATACCGCGTGTCAGGAGCAGTAGTCTGCCGATGGGAATACTCTCCACCGGCGGGAGTCACAGTGAAGGCCGGCCCCCGCCTGACCTGAGGAGGTGCTGGCGATGCGCGCACGTAGGGCGCTGGTCGGCTGTGTTCTTGCCGCGATCCTCGCGCTGCTGATCGCTCTACCGTCCACGGCTTCGGCGATCGAGATCCGCGAGGGCGACACGGTGTCGGTGGCGCGTGGAGAGGTCCTCTCGGACGACCTGTACGCCTTCGGCAACACGATCAGCATCGACGGCATCGTCGATGGCGACGTGGTGGCGTTCGGGCAGGTCGTCTACATCGGCGGCGATGTCACGGGATCGATCATCTCGGCCGCTCAGACGGTGCGGGTCGACGGTACGGTCGACGGCAGCGTCCGGGCCGCGGGGGCTACGGTCGATGTCGACGGCATCGTCGACGGCGACGTGCTGGCCGGGGCCAATCAGGTGAACATCACCGGCTCTGTCGCGCGCGACGTCGCGGCGGGCGGTCAGAGCGTGCGGATCACCGGCACGGTGGGCCGCAACGTCCTCAGTGGCAGCGAGTCCCTCGTGATCGAGGGCACGGTCGGCGGCGACGTCGAAGCTCAGAGCAACGATGTGACGGTCGCCAGCCAGGGGAGCGTGGAGGGTGATCTGGACTACTGGAGCGAGAGCGAGGCGGAGATCCAAGGCGACGTGGCCGGAACCGCCACCCGCCACCAGCCGGTGGCCCGAGCGGAACGCTCTCCCGGCCCGGGACCGGTGCCCGCGCTGTTCGGCGTGATGCTGGCGTGGGTCCAGTCGTTCGTCGGTTTCATCGTGCTCGGTCTCGTCATGATCTTCGCCATTCGTCAACCCGCCGAGCGCGGCTCGAGGGCGGTCATCGCCCGCTTCTGGTCCAGTCTGGGCGTCGGCGCACTCGTGTGGTTCGGCACGCCGATGGCGGCGGGATTCATCTTCGTGATCGGTCTGTTCTTCGGGCTGTGGTGGCTGTCGTTCGTGCTTCTCGCGGTGTTCTGGCTGCTGCTTCTCGGCGGCGTGGTCGTGGGCAGTCTGGCTGTCGGTCGAGCGATTCTCGGCAAGGCTTCGAAGGCAGGAGAACCCGCGCTCGGGTGGTCGCTCGTCTTGGGAGTCGTGCTGGTCTGGATGGTGGCGGTGGTCCCGGTCTTCGGGTGGCTCGCCGCGTGGGCGGTCATGCTCGCAGGCACCGGTGCGCTCGTGCTGACGTGGCTGGGGAAGGACGTGGCCCCCGTGACGCCGACCGTCACAGCGGGCTCGGCCCCCGCCCCGGTCGCGCCCCCGGTGGTCCCGCCGCCGGCCGGATAGGCCGACGCGTCAGGAGGAGCCCCACTCCAGGACCTGCAGCGCGCGAAGGGTGAGCCATTTGCTGGGCTTGCCCTTGCGCTCCACGGGCCCGAGCATCTTGTCGTTGAACGAGTTGCGAAGCGTCCAACGCATCGCATCGTCTGCGGTCGAGCGCACCAGCTCCAGAGCCGACTCGTACTCCGGCCGGGGCTTCTCGCCGACATGCATGAGCGCCCACAGCGCCTCGAGCGCGTCGGAGTTGTAGGAGAGCGGGTACCCGAAGCGCAGCCACCCCGCCTTCTGCTTGTAGTGGAGCTCGGGGTGCTCGGCGAGGAACGTCTCGCGGTACCCCGCTCGCTCCGAGGGCTTCATCGCCCACATGTCCTCGTCGAACGCGCGGGCCTCCTCGGGCAGGCTCATCGAAACCTGCTTGTCGCGCAGGTGAGCGATGCACGCGTCGCGCAGCTCCTCGCACCCGCTTGGCCACAGCTCGCGCGGCACCGCGCCCATGAATAGCAGCTCCTTGACCGTCACCATGTGGCAGTATCCGTTGAGCTGGTAGCCCACCGCCCACCGGCAGTTGACCTCGCCGAGCTCGCCGTACAGGTCGACCAGCCCCCGAAGCGCCGCGATCACACGCTCGTCACTCGCCCAACCCATGCGGGCGAGCGCTCGCGCGACGTTGGAGGTCAGGCAGCAGATCGACCCGGCGGGTCGCATGTTCGAAGCGCTCCACGAGCCGTCATCGAGCTGGCGCGAGAAGGCGTATTCGGCGGCGCGCTGCACGCGGGGGTCGTCTCCGCTCGCGTAGAGCTCGCCGAGGAAGTGGATCTGCCACAGCGACCCTTGGTACTTCTTGTAGTCGCGCGCCGGGCGGTCCCACGAGCCGTCTTCGAGCTGTGCGTCGAGGATCGCCGAGATGGGCGCGTAGCTGTTGCGTCCTGCCCACAGCGCAGCCGTCTCAACGGTGTCGGGCTCGCCGAGCAGCGTGCGTCGCGTGAGAGTGGCGACGGCCGGGTTGTCGGGCTCGAGCAGCCACTGCAGCGTGGCCTCCGGCACCTGAGCGACGATCCGACTCGGGGTGGTGGCCATGCGGATCCCTCCTCGCACGTGCATGCACGCCGCGGAGCGTGGTTCCGCGGGCACCTGTGATGATACCCACCATCGATTCGCCCACGCGTGCGGCCGCAACGCTATCCTGTCCGAGTCCCGATCCTCATCTCGCAGGGAGCCCCGCCTCGTGTTCATCCTCGAAGAGCCGTACGTGTCGGACCTGCTTGTCTCGACGGTCGCCGATCTCGGCCTGCCGGTTCTCGACACGCCGATGGCTCGTCGACGGCTTGCCGGCACCGGCACCCCGGGCCTCTCGGCAGACGCCGACTTCGCCGCCGCGGCGTTGCGACCGGGCGCGCGCCTCTACTCGAACTCCGAGAACGCGATCGGCTGGATCGCCGAGAACCTCGGTCCCACCCACCTGCCGCGCACGATCGCGCTGTTCAAGGATAAGGTCGCGTTCCGAGACCTCGTGGCCGATCTGTACCCCGACTACCGCTACGCAGGGCTCGGCATCGCGGAGCTGCGATCCTTCGACCCGACCACCGTGCGTGCACCGTTCGTGGTGAAGCCCGCTGTCGGCTTCTTCAGCATGGGCGTCCACGTTGTCGAGTCGGCTGAGCAGTGGCCGGAGGTCGTAGCCCGCATCGAGGGAGAAGTCGCCTCGTTCGCGTCCATCTACCCCGGCCAGGTGCTCGGTCTCGACAGGTTCGTGGTCGAGGAGGTCATCGAGGGCGAGGAGTTCGCCGTCGACGCGTACTTCGATTCGACCGGCGCCCCGGTGCTCGTGAACGTCTACGCGCACCTGTTCGCCTCGGCATGTGACGTGAGCGACCGCGTCTACTTCACCAACACCGAGACGGTCGAGCGCCTGGGCGCACCCGCGATGGAGTTCCTCACCGAGGTGGGCCGACGCTCGGGAGCTCGCGACTTCCCCGTGCACGCCGAGCTGCGCATCGATCGCGCCGGCAACGTGGCGCCCATCGAGATCAACCCCATGCGCTTCGGCGGCTGGTGCGCCACCGACCTCGCGCACTTCGCCTACGGCGTGAATCCGTACCGCTGCTACCTGCGCGGCGAGTGCCCCGATTGGCCGAGCATCGCCGAGAAGACCGCCGGTCGCACCACCGCGATGGTCGTGGCCGACCTCCCCAGCTCGGTCGAGCTCGCCGCGATCGGAAGCGTCGACTACGACGGGTTCGCCGCGCGCTTCAGCAACGTGATCGAGCTGCGGCCCACCGACTTCAACCGCTATCCGGTCTTCGCGTTCACCTTCGTCGGGGTTCCCACCGGCGACCTGTCCGAGCTTCACGCGGTCCTGGGCGCGGACCTTCGCGATCATCTGCGCATGCGCTAGCGCGTGCAGGGGCCGGCTGCTCTGCCGGGTGGCCATCAAGGCCGACCCGCGCACGGGTGGTATGCTTGACCCGCCGCCACCTCTCGCCAGGAGGCGGTCACCGGCCCCGGAGGTTCACCGCCTCGCGGGGTCGAATCTATGAGCGAGCATGCGCGAGGAAGGACGAGCCTGATGCCCTGGGACTCCGAGCTTGAGCGGCTGCGCTCGCTTACCTGCGCCAAGTGGACGTGGTACCCAACCGACGTCATTCCCGCATGGGTCGCCGACATGGACCTGCCGCCGGCCCCGGTCGCGGTGGATGCCGCCCGCGCTCTGCTCGACCGAGGCGACCTGGGCTACAACTTCGCCGCCGAGTCCCGGATCCCGCAGGTGTTCGCCGAGCGTCAGCAGCGGCGCTTCGGCTGGAGTCCCGATGTCGAGCACGTCAGGACGTTCTGCGACGTGATGCAGGCGGTCGAGACCGCGCTGTGGCTCTCCACCACGCCCGGCGACGGCGTCGCGCTCATGACCCCGGTCTACTCGCCGTTCTACAAGGCCATCGAATCGTGCGGCTGCCGCCTCGTCGACATGCCGCTCGAGCCGGTGACCTCACGCCTCGACCAGGAACGTCTCGCTTCCGCCATCGACCCCGGCACCCGCGTCATCCTGCTGTGCAACCCGCACAACCCCACCGGCCGGGCTTTCAGCCGAGAAGAACTCACCGCGGTCGCGGCAATCGCCGAGAAGCACGACCTGCTCGTGATCAGCGACGAGATCTGGAGCGACATCACCTACGCGCCCGCCACCCACGTCCCGTTTGCATCCGTCTCTCCCGACGCCGCCCAACGCACCGTCACCATCTCCGCCGCCAGCAAGGCGTTCAACCTCGCCGGCATGCGGTGCGCCGTCGCGCACCTCGGCCATCCGCTCATCGCCGACAAGATCGCCGAGCTGCCCGGCCACATCCTCGGCGCGGTGAGCTCTCTGGGTGCCGAGGCGACGCTCGCCGCGTGGGAGTCCGGTGACGCATGGCTCGCCGCGACGGTCGCCCACCTCGAGGCGAATCGCGACCACCTTGCCGGGCGCCTCGCTGCCGAGCTTCCGGATGTCCGCTTCACGCTGCCCGAGGCGACCTACCTCGCGTGGCTGGACTTCTCGGCGCTGGGCCTTGGTGAGGACCCCTCGAAGGAACTGCTGGAGAGTGCCCGCGTGGCGCTGTCGAAGGGTCTCGACTTCGGCACAGCAGGAAGCGGTTTCGCGCGCCTCAACTTCGCCACGAGCCGAGAACTGCTCGACGAGATCGTGGACCGCATCGTGGGTGCCATCGCGAGGAGGTGACGCGGCTTCTGGGCATACGCGGTCACTCGGTGGTCACGCCCGTGGCTTCGAGCCCATACCGGTCCACGAGCTCGCCATCCACGTTGTAGAACTCGAACTGCATGCTGTCGGGTGTTGCGATCACCTTCTGGGCGCCCCACCCCGCGCGGTACCGCTTCTTGCTGCCCTTCACGGGGTCGTCGAACTCGTAGCGCCGCGCTCCGCCCAGCCCGTTCACGAAGTACACGATGCCGTCGCGCTCGATCCGCTCGTAGGTGTGCGAGTGACCCGAGAACACCGCATCGGCGCCCCACTCGGCAAAGGGCCAGCGCATGTAGGTGCTCGAACCGTGGTAGGAGTCCGATGAGTACGGCGGGTGGTGGTCGTAGACGACATGCCATTCGGAGAGTCGGAGGCTCCAAGCTGCGCTTCAAGCCACTCGGCCTGTTCCGACGACGTCGCTGGTACCGTCGGGCTCCTCTTCGCACGAGTTGAGTGCGAAGAAGTGAACCGGTCCCTGCACGAAGTCGTAGTAGCGTTCGTTGCCGGAGGTGTTGGTGAAGCCGTCGCCCGGAAGCCTGAAGTACGCGAGGTAGGTCTCGGGTGCGGGAGTGGCGTCGGAGTAGTCGTGGTTCCCCATCGCGGGGAAGAATGCGTTCACGGTTGCCTCGCCGCTCGGCTGCCTGTCTCCGGTTGTCGTGATGTCAGCGAGCCACGCGCCGTAGTGAGCGCCCGTGGACTCGTCGTACCTGGCTGTTCCTTTGCCGCCGGCCTCGGTGTAGTAGTCGTCGCCGGTGGTGATCACGAACGACGGGTCCCACGAGTCCACGAGTCGCGCGACCGCACGAGCGTTCTTGTCATCAGTGCCGTAGTCGCCGATGACGGCGAAGGTGATCGGGCGGCGCGGGTGCCGGGACGGCGGTCGCGGGCAGCGACGGCGTGGCGGTCGCCGATACAGGCGGCGAGACGGCCTGGCGCGCATCGGGCGGGCTGGGTGGCGCAGCGCAGCCCACGAGTGCGGCTGCGAGGAGCAGTGCGCTCGTGGCGAGCAGGAGCAGATCTGCCGCTCGGCGTCTCATGTGCGGTCGTTCTCGCTACTCGGCCGCCTCGACGAACGCCTTGAACCTCTCGGCGATCTCGCGCGACTCCTTCTTGAACGAGCCCTCGAGCAGCGTGAGCGCCTTGCGTGCGCCGGTGAAGCGGAACTCGTTGTCGGACACCCAGCGGGTCGTGTCGGGGGTGTCGGCGATGAAGGTGTTGACAGTGCGGTTCCACACGCCATGAGTCTCATAGATCACACAGATGGACTCCGGGAGTTCGTTGCTCTCGATCGTCTCGGTCATCCCGGTCAGCCGGTTGCCCGCCCGTGTGGTGAGTTCGGCTTTGGCACCGGTCTGCGCCTGTTCGCCGCTCACGAGCTCGTAGCACTCGAGTCCGGGCTGCCACTCGGCGAAGTGCGCGGGGTCGGTGAACAGCCTGACGACCTTATCGCGCGGGGCGTTGATGATGACCTCGATCTCGAATAGCGCATAGCTCCTCCTGGCGGCTGGCGTACAAGGAGCTACCTACCCACTACTCCGAGCAGTCGCACGCCGCCTCGCGGGCCTGCTCGAGCCGCATGATGAACGCCAGGCCCTGGGGCGAATGGGGAATCCTCGTGTGCAGACCCGCATCGTCTTGAGGAACCCACCCGTGACTCGCTGGACAGCAGCTGACATCCCGGACCTGACCGGCCGCACCGCGATCGTCACGGGCGCGAACAGCGGTCTGGGCCTCGAGACCGCGATGGCGCTCGCGAGCCACGGCGCCACGGTCGTGATGGCCTGCCGCGACGGGGAGCGGTGCGCTACCGCCGCCGAGCAGATCATGGCGGCATCACCCGCTGGGCGAGTGGTGCCGATGCTGCTCGACCTCTCGGATCTCGAGGGAGTGCGCGCCTTCGCCCAGGAGTTCGGCCCCAAGTTCGGATCGCTCGACATCCTCGTGAACAACGCAGGGGTCATGGCGCCGCCGCACCGGTTCGAGACGGAGCAAGGCTTCGAGCTGCAGCTGGGCGTCAACCATCTGGGCCATTTCGCCCTCACCGGGTTGTTGCTCCCCAGGCTCCTGTCGACGCCGGGCTCCCGCGTCGTGACGGTGAGCAGCTTCGCGCACGAGGCCGGCCGCATCGACTTCGACGACCTGCAGCGTGAGCACGGTTACACTCCGTACGGCGCGTATAGCCAGTCGAAACTCGCGAACCTGCTGTTCACGCTCGAGCTCGACCGGCGCCTGCGTGCGATCGCTGCCGAGACGATCAGCGTCGCAGCCCACCCCGGCTTCGCGAGCACGAACCTCCAGGCGGCCGGGCCGTTCCTCGGCTCGAAACCGATGCTGTCGTGGCTGGTGTTGGGCGGGGTGCGGGTCTTCGGCAAGAGCCCGGTCCACGGCGCCGCGCCGCAGCTCTACGCGGCGACCGCGCCCGGGGTGCGGGGCGGCGACTACTACGGGCCCAAGAACAGCCTGGCGGGAGCGACGGCTCAGGTGGGGATGTCCAAGCGAGCGCGCGACGAGGCGACGGCTACTCGGCTGTGGGACATCTCGAAGCAGCTCACGGGCGTGGACATCGACGCCGCGATCGCCCGGCGATAGGCGCTAGAGAAGCCCGACCGCCCACTGCGCGAGCCACAACGCCGCCATCCCCACGACCAGCGTCACGAAGATGTTCTTGGTGCGCAAGGCGACCACCAGCGCGACGACCGCCGCCACCATGCGTGCGGGCGCGAAGCTGTACTGATCGCCTTGGTGCAGGTAGAGCGCGCCGGGCACGACGAGCGCGGTGAGCGCGGCCACGGGAACGTGTTTGAGCAGCCGCTCGAGCCACGGTGGATGCGCCACGTGCCCGTGCAACATGATGGGCAGTGCTCGCATGAGCCACGTGCCCAGCGCGAGCACGACGGTCATGAGCCAGAACTGCGCGGTGGGGCTCATGTCGCCTCGCCCGCCTTGGGCCGGTCGAGCCACGCGCCGTATCCCATGCCACACACGATCGCGGCGATGAGCCCGGTCTGCATGGGCAGCAGCGGCACGAAGACGGCCGAGGCGACAGCGGTCACGAGCGCCACTTTCACGGCGGTGCTGTCCTTGAGCGAGGGCGCCAGCATCGCGAGGAACACGAGCGGCACCGCGAACTCGAGTCCCCACGATGCGGGGATGAACGGGCCCAGCACCGCACCGGCGAGCGTCGACAGCTGCCACACGCCTGCGAGACCGAACCACGCGCCCATGTAGTAGGGGATGACGTCGATGTCGTCTCGGTGGCGACCTTTGGTCATGGTCGAGACGTAGTTCTGGTCGACGAGCATGTGGCCCAGGATGGGCCGCAGCCACCCGGGTGCTTCCGAGAGGACCGGCGCGATCGACGTCGAGTAGATGAACATGCGCGCGTTGACCACGAGTGCGGTCGCGAGCGCGAGCCACAGCGGCGCGCCTTGCCCGAACAGCGTCGTGGCGACGATCTGCGAGGCGCCCGCATTGACGAGCAGCGACTGGCCCACCGCCTCGGCGATACCGAAGCCCGCCTGGATCACCGCGGCACCTGCGACGAGTCCGAAGGGCACGATGCCGATGAGGATCGGAGCGATGTCGGCGAAGCCGGCCTTCATGCTGTGAGTGCGTCGGGACACAAGGCTCCTGTCGTGGCGGAGGGTCGATGTTCGCGCAGGGCGGGACGGTTCGCCGAGACTACCGCAGCAGGCTCGTCAGGTAGCTTGCGGCCTTCTGCCCGCTGTCTGGCGCGATGGTCACGGCGATGCCTTCTCGGCCAGGCTCGCTCAAGTACTTCAGCGCGCCGGCGGCGATCGCCGCGGCCGACTGGCCCACCATCAGCGACTCTTCGCAGTAGAGCCGCCGAGCGGCCGAGTCGGTCATCTCGTCGTCGACCCACACGAGCTCGTCGATCACCGACATGTCGAGGTTGGCCGGCACTGCGGTCTCCTCCATGTTCTTGAGGCCGGAGATGTGGTGCCCGCGAACCGGCTCGATGCCGATGATCTTGATCTCGGGGTTCTGTTCCTTGAGGTAGCGCCCTGTGCCCACGATCGTGCCGCAGGTCCCGAGTCCCGCGAAGAAGTGCGTGATGCGGCCCTCGGTCTGGCGCCAGATCTCGGGGCCGGTGGACTCGTAGTGCGCGCGGGCGTTGTCCGCGTTGTCGTATTGGTTGGGCATCACGTACTCGTCGGGATGCGTGGCCATGAGCTGCTCGGCGAGCTTGAATGCGACGTCCATGGGGTGAAGGCCGGAGGTGTCGTCCGGCGAGGTGAGCCGAAGGTCGGCACCGAAGACGCGCAACAGCGCGGTCTTCTCGGGGGAAAGCACGTGAGGGGCGGTCGCCACCATGTGGATGCCCAGGAGCTGGGAGATCGCCGCCATCGCGATGCCGGTGTTGCCCGAGGTGGCCTCGATGACGGTCTTGCCATCGAGCTCGCCGCGCTCGATGAGTCCGTTGAGCAGCCACTTGGCGGTGCGGTCCTTGATGGAGCCGAACGGGTTGACCCATTCGCACTTCACGTAGAGCGCGACGTCGGGATTGTCGAGGACACGGTTGACCCGCACGATCGGCGTGGGGTGGTCCACGTCGCCGCACATGTCGAGCAGGTTGTCGTAGCGCGCGAGGCGCGAGTCGTCACCCAAGCCCTCGCGCGGGAGGCTGGTGGGGGAGTCGGGGGTCTGCGGCATGCTGGGTCCTCGCAGCTCGGTGATGGTCGCGCGCTTGTGCACAGCGTGCTACCAGCATACGCGCATGCGCGAGAGCGCAGCCCGGTGGAGTTCGGGTACCAAGTAGATGCAACGTGGCCCCGTGGAAGGAACGCTCCCATGCCGATCTCAAGTGAAAGGCCGACCTCGCTCGCCGGCTACCTTGCGGCGATGTCGCGCGCGGTGTTCTCATCCGGCATCAACTGGAAGGTGATCGACGCGAAGTGGGACGGCATCCTCGCCGCCTTCGACTATTTCGACCCGCAGACGATCGCTGCCTACACGCCCGATGATGTCGAACGGCTCATGGGCGATGCGCGCATCGTACGCAACCGCAAGAAGGTCGAGGCGATCATCGCCAACGCCGGCGAGCTGCTGGTTGTGGAGCGCGAGTTCGGCGACGTCGAGACGTACCTGGGGTCGTTTGCCGACAACGACGCGCTTGCGAAGGACCTGCACAAGCGGTTCAAGTTCCTGGGCGAGTCGGTCGCGCGCATGTTTCTGTATGGGGTCGCGTGGGATGTCGACGCGCAGGCCGCCTGGGCGAGGGAGCACTTTGGCGAGCGGGCGCACGGACACGAGGGATAGGACGACGCCGCTGGTGCCGGTCGCGGGCTACTGCGCGGTGTCGGCGAAGCGCAGCTGCAGGACCGTGCCCACGACGCCCACGACGAACGTGAGCGCGACCACCACATAGCTGCCCGACGGCAACGACTCCACCGGCGCACCCACCGAACCCACCAGCAGCGGAACGATCGACCACGGGAACCACACGGCCCAGCCGGTGGCGCCGAACACGTTGCCCAGCAGAAGCATCCCCAGGGCGAAGCCGATCGGCGCGATGTTGCCGCGCCCCCAGACGGTGACCCACGCGATCATCGGCACGAGCAGGTACGAGATCCCGGCAGCCAGCAGCACGTTGCCCACCATCTGGGGAATGACACCCGCCGAGTAGCCCTCGATTCCCAGCGCGAACCCGATCGCTATCGCCTCGGCGAGCATCACCAGAACGATCGCGAACCACCACAATGCGGCGACTATGAGTTTCGCAACAGCGAACCAGTGGCGCCCCACCGGGAGAGCCAGCATGTTCTTGGCAGTCGCGTCGTCGTATTCGCGACCGAAGACGTAGGCGACGATGAAGGCGAGCAGCAGCATGCCGCCGGTGCCCACGATCTGCACGATGAACAACGAGTACGACGGCCCACGTCGCCTCGATGCCGGCGATGTCGGTTTTCGCGCCGAGCAGCCCGAGCTGAGCAGCTCGCCCCGGCTCCATGGCGATCCACATGAACAGCGCCAAGCCCAGCGGTCCCATCATCAGCGCGCCCAAGGTAACCCACGGCACCTTCGCGTGGCGAAGCTTCAGAAGCTCGGTCAAGAGCACGGTCCCGAACATCAGGCATCACCTTCATCGGGTCCGTCTCCGGTGCGCCACAGGAAGTAGCGTTCAAGATCCATCGTGAGCAGCGCATCGGCCCGCTCGGCCTCCGTGAACGCGGTTTCGGAGAAGGACCGCGCCTTGGCGGCGAGTTCGTCGCGGGAGGCTTCTTCGATGAGGCGGCCGTTGTGGACGATGCCGATGCGGTCGGCGAGGTGGGCGACCTCGGCGAGGATGTGGCTCGACATGAAGACGGTCACGCCCTGCTCGGTGGCGAGCTTGCGCAACAGGTGGCGGATCTCCACGATGCCGGCGGGATCGAGACCGTTGGCGGGCTCGTCGAGGATCAGGACCTCCGGCGAGTGCAGCAGCGCCCGGGCGAGCGAGAGACGCTGCTTGTTGCCCAGCGACAGCTGCCCGGCGCGGCGGTCGGCGTACTCGGCGAGCGACAGCAGCTCGATGGTGCGTGCGACCGCGTCGACCGGTGAGCCGGTGAGCCGCCGCTGGATCTCGAGGTTCTCGCGCACGGTGAGGTTGGGGTAGGCGCTCGCGGTCTCGACCAGGGAGCCGATGCGCCCGAGCACGCCGGTCTCGCCCGGCACGATTCGCTTGCCCAGGACGCTGACCTCACCGGAGGTGGGCCGGATGAGGCCCAGGAGCATGCGGATGGTGGTGGTCTTGCCGGCGCCGTTGCGCCCCAGGAAGCCGTAGATCTCGCCGCAGCGCACGTCGAGCTCGAGCTCGTCGACGGCGACGACGTCTTTGTAGCGCTTGGTGAGCGCGGTGGTGGCGATCGCTACAGTCATCGCGTTTCCATTTCGGTCGACGATAGCGTGGCCGCGGACAGATTGCGGTTCGCACGGTGGGCGAGTGAGCCCGTTGGTCAGAGGTACTCGGGAGAGGGTTCCCCAGCGCACTCCTTGGGGAAGCCGCCGGGCCGCGGCTGGTTGTTGGTCGTCGGGTGGGTAGCCCGACGGGGGCGGTCAGTGAGGTCAACACCAGACTCCCGCGACGTGAACTGTGCCCCAATTTGTCGTTGTTGTCTTATCTAGCGCCTGCGACGACAATTTGCTAGATTGTCATTGTTGCTTTTCTGAGGGGATACGATGACAAATTCTTCTGCGGGCCGCGCGCCTAGAGGGCGGCCCTCGCGCGCCGCGGTATACCAGCGGTTCGCCACCGCCATCGATGAGCTTGGACGATACGGCGGCCTTCCTACCCCGGTCGAGGCCAAGCAGCTCTGGGATGACGTGTGGCACCTTGAGGCCCACCACTCCACGGCGCTCGAGGGCAACACACTCGTGCTGCGCGAAGTCGAGCAACTCCTCGAACAGGGCAGGGCGGTGGGATCGAAGGAGCTCAAGGACTACATGGAGGTCCTCGGCTACTCGGAGGCCGCGCGTTGGGTCTACGAGCAGGGAGTGGCGCCAGTTGAGTTCCGGCACGATGGCCTGATCAGCGTCACGGAGGTCCGCCACATCCATGAGCTGGCGATGGCCAAGGTGTGGGAGGTCGCGCCGCACCCGGACGCCTACCCAGACGAGGCCCCGGGAAGCTTCCGCCAACACGACATCCACCCGTTCCCGGGCGGGATGACCCCGCCGACCCACCCGCTCGTTTCGGCAGGTGTCGCTTCGTGGGTCGAAGAGGTGAATCGGTTCGGCGGGGCGCTCGCCGACGGAACGCTCGGTCTGTCCGATGTTCCGGAAGCGCTCGCGCGCATCCACGCCGACTTCGAGCGACTACACCCGTTCATCGATGGCAACGGGCGCACGGGTCGACTCCTGCTCAACCTCATCTTGACTCGTCTGGGTTGGCCCCCAATCGTCATCTTCAAGGAGCAGCGAGGGCGCTATCTCAAGGCGCTCGACCGTGCCGACCACGACGATCTCGGCCCACTTGCGGAGATCATTGTCCGCGCGGTCGTCGACAACCTCCACCGCCTCATCCCCAACATCGCCGGGCCCGCGAAGTACGTGCCGCTCGAGGCGCTTGCCGACGAGGAATTCAGCCTCGCGGCGCTCAAGCAAGCTGCTGGCCGTGGGCGGCTCGAAGCAATCATCGGCACCGACGGACGGTATCGGTCGAGTCGCGCTGCGGTGGAGGCATACAAGGCATCGAAGTACGCGCGAGGCGACAAGGCCTGAGGGTGTCGGCGACCGACCGTAAGACGACCACGCCTTGACCACCATCGCCGCAGGGCTTACTCTTGCTAGATAGTTCGAAAAGCATCGAACAAGGAGTCCCACGGTGACAACTGCCACGCAGGCAACCTCGACGAATCTGGATGCCGTCTTCAAGGCACTGGCTTCCTCACATCGCCGCGAGATCCTCGCGATGCTGAGCGCGGCCGACAGCGAGGGGAACAAGACGTGCTGTGCCGCCGAGGAGGTCTGCGCCTGCAAGATCTCCGAACGCCTGGGGTTGTCGCCGTCCACCACGTCCCATCACATGTCGGTCCTGCGCGACGCGGGCTTGGTCACGGGTCGCAATGAGGGCACGTGGACGTATTACACGCTACGCCGCGAGGTGCTTGCTGCGGTGGCTGAAGCGTTGACCAACTTCTAGAACCTCAAGGAGGCCGGGATACCCGGCCTCCCTCTCGGCCTGATAGTTCGAAAGACTTCGACGTAGGAGGAATGACGGCATGGAGATCAAGGTGCTCGGACCAGGATGCGCGAACTGCAACAAGCTTGAGGAGGCGACCCGCAAGGCGGTCGAGAAGGCCGGCCTCGACGCGACCATCGAGAAGGTGAGCGACCTGCAGGAGATCATGAGCTACGGCGTCATGTCGACGCCCGCGCTCGTCGTCGACGGCGAGCTCCGCCTTGCCGGTCGTGTGCCTTCCGTCGACGATCTCGTCGCACTGCTTCAGAGGGGCTAGCGAGTCGTGTTCGAGGCCATCGGCAATGTCCTTGGGTGGATGAACGAGAACTTCCTCAAGATGACGTGGCTCAACGAACTCGTTGGCCGCTTCATCGAGGACGTCTTGGGGTTGTCGCTCACCAGCAAGCTCGGCGCGAGCCTGCAGTTCTTCGTCTACGACACGGTCAAGATCTTCGTGCTGCTCTCGGCGTTGATCTTCGCTATCTCGTACGTGCAGAGCTACTTTCCGCCCGAGCGCACCAAGGCGATCCTCGGCAGGTTCAACGGAATCACCGGCATGGTCCTTGGCGCTCTGCTTGGCACGATCACGCCGTTTTGCTCGTGCTCGTCGATCCCGCTGTTCATCGGCTTCACGTCTGCGGGCTTGCCCCTGGGCGTGACGTTCGCGTTCCTGATCTCGTCGCCGCTCGTCGACCTCGCGTCGGTGATGCTTCTTGCGAGCATCTTCAACTGGACCACGGCGATCGCCTACGTGATCGTGGGCCTCGTGCTCGCGGTCATCGGCGGCTTCATCATCAGCCGCCTCAAGCTCGAGCGCTACGTCGAGCCTTTCGTCTATGGGAGTCACCTCGCCGATGCGGACCTGCCGGCACTGACGCGAGCCGACCGCTTGGCCTACGCTCGCGAGCAGGTCGTCGATGTCGTCAAGAAGGTGTGGCTCTACGTCCTCATCGGCGTGGGTATCGGGGCGATCATCCACGGATGGATACCGGGCACGTTCATCTCGGCGGTGCTTGGCTACGAGAACCCGTTCGCCGTCATCATCGCCACGGCGATCGGCGTCCCCATGTATGCGGACATCTTCGGCACCCTTCCGATAGCTGAGGCGCTCGTGGGCAAGGGCGTCGGCTTGGGAACGGTGCTCTCATTCATGATGGCGGTCACGGCGCTGTCCCTGCCGTCGATGATCATGCTCAAGAAGGTGGTCAAGACCCCGCTGCTCGCCACCTTCTTCGGCATCGTCGTGACCGGGATCATCATCATCGGCTACACCTTCAACGCCTTCGGGCGGCTGTTCGTCTAGACGAGTGATCGGCTTCGGATCAGAAGAGGTGCGTGCTCATGGCAGTGAAACGGATCGTGCTTCCGGTGGATGGCTCGGCGACCGCAGAGGCCGCCGCTCGCTTCGCCGAGGACATCGCTCGCTCCGAGGGTGAGATGGTGATCGTGTTGGGCGTGGTCGTGCCGCTTGCACCAGCGACCGATGAGGCCGTGTCGGTGACAGCCGCGATCCACCGGTTCATGACCGAGCAGGTTGCCGCCGAGGCGGCGCGAATCCGGGCAGTCGGCATACCCGCCGAGGAGCTCGTGGTGGAGGCGGGCTCTCCCCACGAAGGCATCCTGAAGGTGGCGGTGGAGCGCGACGCCGACGTGATCGTCATGGGCACCCACGGCCGGACCGGACTCGTGCGTGCTGTCATCGGCTCGGTCGCCGACAAGGTCGTACGGCATTCGCAGGTGCCGGTGGTGCTCGTCCCCCTGAAGAGTGAGGACTGACATGCGCGAGCAAGAAGGCCCGCACGAACCTGTGCAGCCGGAGCCCACAGCGGAATCGGGCGTATCGACCCGCATGGTCATCGTGTTTGTCGTGATCGCACTCTTCGCCGGGATCCTCGCTGCGAAGTACCTGTCGCCGTCCCAGCCGGGCGGAAGCGACGGTCTGGCCGCCCGGGAGTCGCTGACATCGGTGCGCAACGATGCGGCTGCCGACTACGAGGCGGCTGTGAAGTCGGGCAAACCCATCTACGTCCTGTTCCACTCGCTGAGTTGACAGTCGTGCCTTGAGATCTCGGCGGTCGCCGACACAGTCATCCCCGACTACCAGGACAAAGTCGCATTCGTGAACGCCATCACCGACGACCCCTCGGCGCAGCAGCTGTCGTCGAAGTTCTCGTTCCAGTACATCCCCTCGTCGTTCTTCGTCATGCCCGACGGGACGGTCTCGGACTCGTATACCGGACCGCTGTCTGAGAGCGAGATGCGCGCCCGGCTCGACGCGTTGGTCGCCCAGTGAACGTTGAGTCGCTCGCGCAGAATCTCACCGCCGGTGCGGCATGGGGTCCGGTCGCATTCGGGATAGCGTTCCTCGGCGGACTCGTCGCCGGGCTCGGGCCGTGTGTCTTGCCCATGATCCCGGCGGTGTTCGGCTACGTGACCGGCCAGGTGGGCGAGTCGAAGGGGACGTCACCTCTGCTTCGGGGGCTGGCGCTCTCGGCCGTGTTCGTCTTGGGGATGAGCCTCGTCTTCGCGGCGATCGGTGCGGTGGCAGGCCTGCTCGGACGCGCACTGATCGTCGACACGTGGGCGTACTACGCCGTGGCGGCCATCTGCGTGGTGATCGGCCTGCAGATGCTCGGGGTCATCAACCTGCCCGTGGACCGGCTGAACCGGTGGCTTCCGGTGAAACGGCCCGAGCGTCGTGGTGTCGTGGGGGCGTTGCTGTTCGGCATGCTCTTCGGCCTGGTGGCGACGCCGTGCTCGACGCCCATCCTCGCTGCGATCGCTGCCATCGCTGCGACGACCGGCAACGCCGCGAAGGGCGCTGCACTGCTGTTCGTCTACGGCATCGGCAAAGGTACGCCGCTGCTGCTTCTGGGCATCGCATCCGGCTCGCTCGTCTTCATGCGCTCGGTTTCGAGGATCACGCCGGCGCTCACGAAGATCGGCGGCGTTGGGATCATCGCTGCGGGTGCGTATCTCGTGTGGATCGCCTGACAGAAAGGTGGCACAGGTGGACGAAGTCATCATCAAGGTCATCGACCAAAGCTGCGCTTGAGGCGGCGGAACCGACTGCTGCGACAGCCTCGAGTCCGACCTCGCCGGATATCCGGCGGGTGCGACTTGAACGCTTCCGCTGCAATGGCGCCTGCAGGTCGTGCAGGCACGGGTTCAAGAATCGACCGGCGTGTCGGTCACAGTGGAGGAGGCAGACCTGTTCGCGCTGACGGGAGCAGACAGGGAAGCAGCCCTCTCGGGCCTGACCTCCGGTCTCGAGCTCCCGTTCGTGATCGTTGAGGGCGTCCTCGCGTGCTCCGGCGACTTCGATCTGGAGCGCATCGAGCAGGCCGTGGGGGCGCGTGGTGCCGGCTCAGACACGGCGCCGCTTGGGTAGAAGCTCCACGAGACCAAGGGAGGCGTCATGAGCAAGGGCGACACCGGTGCTGCGGCAGGGGCGGGAGCCGTGTACGGACTCGGCATCTTCGGAGCGATCATCTACTACATCCAGACGGCTTCGAGCTTCTGGGACGGGCTGATCGGCTTCATCAAGGCGTTCTTCTGGCCGGGATTCATGGTCTACGAGCTGATGCAGTTCCTCAGGATGTAGGGGAGGAGCACCGGCGCTGCTATCCTTCTGGCCGACCATCTCGAGTCGATCCCCGCTCTGAGGGATTCCAGAGGGAGGACGCATGACCGCACGCATCGCGCTCGTCACCACCGACGACCCCGTGCTCCTCGAGCACGAGTTCGACCTCGAGCCGCTGCTCGCCGAGTTCGCCCGCAGAGGCATCCCCGCCGAGGCGCCCGTCTGGCACGACCCGAGCGTCGACTGGAGCGCCTACGACCTCGTCGTGATGCGCAGCCCGTGGGACTACTCGGCGCGGACCGTCGAGTTCCTCGCGTGGCTCGACTCGCTTCCCGCGGGCGGCGTGCTCAACCCGCCCGCGCTCATCCGCTGGAACTTCGACAAGCGCTACCTGCTCGACCTCGCAGGCGCACGGCGTCACCATCGTCCCCACGATCGTCGCCTCCACGCTCGCGGAGGTGCGTGCCGCCGCCGAGAAGATCGGCGGGCGCATCGTCATCAAACCGAACATCGGCGCTGGTTCGTGGGGTGCGCACATAACGTCAGCAGGCGACCCCAAGCTCGACCGAGTACGCGGCCGAGGTGCTCGACTCGGCAAGCTCGTGCTCGTCGAGCCGGAGATCCCGGAGATCACGGCCGGAGGCGAGCACGGCCTGCTGTTCTTCGACGGCGAGTACTCCCACGCGATCACGAAGGGTCCCATCCTCGCCGATGACGGCGGATACCTGGGCGGCGAGTACAGCGAGGACATCACGCCCGTGATCGCCGAGTGAAGCCGAGATCGAGCTTGCGTGGCGCTGCAGCCGGGCTATCGCCCAGATCGCCGAGGAGCGCGGGTTCGCCAGCGACGCCGCGACCACGCCGCTCTACGCGCGCTACGACATCGTGACCGGTGCGAACGGCCCGATGGTGATCGAGGCCGAGCTGTTCGAGCCGAGCTACTTCGTCGAGACCGCGCCAGGGAGTGTGCGGCGGGTGGTGGATGCGATGGTGGGGCGACTGGAGCTAGAACAGGTCTGAGACGGTTCGCCGCCGGCGATTGCCGCGCCCGAGGCCGACCAGATCAGGGAGTCGGACGGCACCTGGAGGCGGGTAGCGTCGTGCCGTCGTTGACCATGTCAGACCACGGTACTACTATGAGTACGACCAAGAATCCTACCACTTGGAGCACCGATGTCAGTGGAGAAACTGAGCGTATCGCTCCCGGACGTCCTCGCGGGCCGCATTGACGAGCTGGCTGAACTCGACGGCGTCTCGAGAAGCGCCGTGATCCAGGAGGCCGCAGCGCAGTATGTCGCGTCGCGCGACGCGGTCGTGCGCGAGGTCCGGCGACGTGCCGGGGTGGACGATGCGCTCGCTGGTTTCGACGAGATCGCGGCGTGCTGGGGAGCCGACGACCGCTCGGGGATTGAGTACCTGGCCGACGTGCGTGGCGAGTCGACGGCAGAGTGGCCCGCGGGTGAGGTGGGCGCGTGCGTCGCTGAGCCGGCGACCCTCGTGCTCGACTCCTCGTGGCGTGAAATGGATCATGCCCGAATCAGGTCATGCCGAGGCGCTCGATCTGCTCCGTTCCCACCGCGACGGTTCGGCTCGGATCGTGGTCGCTGCGCACTTCATGCACGAGGTCGTTGCGGTCTCGGTTCGGCACGGCGGCCCCGGGCTCGGCCGGTCAACTGGCACGCTCTCTCATCGGCGGGGCTGACGGTGATTCAGCTTGACGACCGACTCGCGCGAGCGGCGTTCGATCAGTGCGAGTTACTCAGTTGCACGTTCTATGATGCGCTGGCTCCGGCGATCGCGACGGAACTCGGCGGGACGTTGTGTTCGTCGGACTCACGGGCGCATTCGCGAGTGGAGGGCGTGCGGCTCGTGTGAGGCGGGCAGGGCCAGCGGGATTGCGTCATGATGGATTGGCACCACAGCGGACGACCGATGTGATGAAACTGAAAGGAGCGCCACCATGATCCCTCGCTACTCCCGTCCCGAGATGGCCCGCATCTGGGACCTCGAGAACAAGTTCGCGATCTGGCAGGAGATCGAGGTGCTCGCGTGCGAAGCGCAGGCCGAGCTGGGGCAGGCCGGCATCACCTCCGAGGAGGCTGCCCACATCCGCGCGCACGCCGCGTTCGAAGTCGAGCGCATCGACGAGCTCGAAGCCGTCACCAACCACGACGTCATCGCGTTCCTCACCAACATGGCCGAGCACATCGACGCCAATCTCGGCGAGGACGACCCCAAGCCCAGCCGCTGGGTCCACTACGGCATGACCAGCTCGGACCTAGGCGACACGGCGCTGTGCTACCAGATGATGCAAGCGACCGACATCCTCATCGCCGACGTCCGCCGGCTCGGCGAGATCTGCAAGCGCCGAGCGCTCGAGGAGCGCGACACCCTGTGCGTGGGCCGCACGCACGGCATCCACGCCGAGCCCATGACCATGGGCATGAAGTTCGGCCGCTGGGCGTTCGCGTGGAAGCGCGCGCTCGACCGGCTCGAGCGCACCCGCGAGAACGTCGCGGTGGGCGCGATCTCCGGCGCCGTGGGCAGCTACTCCAACATCGACCCGTTCGTCGAGCAGTACGTGTGCGAGAAGCTCGGTCTGCCAGCCGGAGCCGATGTCGACCCAGGTCATCCCGCGCGACCGTCACGCGCAGTTCCTCGCCGTGCTCGCGACCGTCGCCGCCACCGCCGAGGAGATCGCGACCGAGGTCCGCGCGCTCCAGAAGTCCGACACCCTCGAAGCCGAGGAGCCGTTCGCCAAGGGCCAGAAGGGCTCATCGGCGATGCCGCACAAGCGCAACCCCATCACGGCCGAGCGCGTCTGCGGCCTCGCGCGCGTGATCAAGGCCAACGCTCAGGTGGGCTTCGACAACGTGGCGCTGTGGCACGAGCGCGACATCAGCCACTCGTCGGCCGAGCGCGTCGTGCTCGCCGACTCGACGATCGGGCTCGACTACATCCTGGGCAAGCTCGAGTGGATCCTCGACGGGATGGTGCTCTATCCCCAGCGCATGATGGCGAACCTCGAATCCACGCGCGGACTCATCTACTCGAGCCGCGTGCTGCTCGCGCTCGTCGACTCGGGCATGACGCGCGAGGACGCGTACGCCGTGGTGCAGGGTGCGGCGATGAAGGTCTGGGCCGACATCCAGGATGCGGTGCCGGGTCCGGGATTCCGAGACTACCTCGAGTCGAGCGCAGCGGTGCACGGGGAGTTCCCGCTCGACTTCGGGCAGCTCGAAGAGTGCTTCGACCCGCGCAGCTTCCTCACGCGTACCGGCGTGCTGTTCGATCGGGTCGCAGGCGCTGGAGTTCTAGGTTGAGCCCCGTCCTCACCGGCGCCGTCGTCGGCATCCTGCTCGCGGCATCGCTCTACTCACTCGCCGTCTTCGCCGAGCGGCGCGCGGGCGTGCTGAGGCCGTGGCACCTTGTCGTGTTCTGGGTGGGCTTCGCGGTCGACACCACCGCGACCACACTCATGAGCATGATCACCGGCGGTATCGCGATGGACATCCACGGGATTCTCGGAGTAAGCGCGATTCTCATCATGTTCGTGCACTCGGTGTGGGCGACGGTCGTGCTGGTGCGCAAGGACGATGCGGCAGCTCGGAAGTTCCACACGTTCAGCCTGGCGGTGTGGGCGCTGTGGATGGTCACGCTCGTCACCGGTTTCGCGCTGTCGCTGCCCAAGGTGATGGGGTAGGGCTAGTCGGTCAGCTTGCCTCCTCCGCCAGCCGACCCTCGCTCCACTTCCAGAAGACGGATGCGACGAGCGCCAGCGCCGCTGCGCCAAGCAAGCCGACCGGTAGCGAGACGAGCGGATTTCGCCCCACGAGCAGCAGAAGGTAGAAGCCCCCAAAGGCGTTGAACGCGCCGTGCAGCATCGCCGGGATCAGCAGAGAGTCCGTGAACTGCCGCGCACGCCACAGCAGGAACGAGAACGGCGTGCACAGCACGACCATCGCCAAGATGCCCAAGAACCGGTACGGCGCGAAGTTGAAGCCCAGCAAGATGATCGGTGCGTGGAACAGGCCCCACATCACACCGGTCAGAAGGTTCGCACGCACGGCGCCCAGCGGTCTGAGCTCGTCCATCAGGAACCCGCGCCAGCCATACTCCTCGCCAAAGGCGAACAGCCCGTTGACGGTGACGCCGGCCACGAGCCCGCTCACGAGTGCGATGACGTACAGCAGGCCGAGCGGCGGCATGTTGAGCTCGGAGGCGGTGGGCGGCGTGAGACCTTGGCCCTTCGCGATGTCTGAGAAGAGCGTTGTGATGCTGTTGACGAGTCCGTCTTGGGTCGTTACCAGCTCGCCCGCGCCGGACAGATGCACGACGTTACCAAAGAAGAGCGCGAACAACAGGTAGGCGAAGTAGAGCGCCACAGTCAGGGCCAGGTAGGTCAGCAGCAGTCGGGGCAGCTTGCGCCCGAAGCCGGCGAACGTCGTGAGTATCAGCGGACGACGTTCGCCCACACGCTCGGCGACGAGCGCCGAGATGAGCGGCGCCGGCATGTAGATGAACGCGACCGCGAGCTGGAAGATGAGTTGCGCGCTCGTCGGACCCATGTTCGCGCCGGCCAGGTGCAGGGCAAGTGCCACGAGCGACACCAGCGAGAAGCAGATGCCGTAGAAGATGCCGATGAGCCGCCAGTCGGGCCTCCGGGGCGCGACCTCGGACACCACACTGTCCATGGGAACCTCCTCAGGTCCGCGTTGGCTGCGAGACTACGGGGCGAACCCGTCGCACGCACCAGGCTCCGCTAGTGCCCAGCATGCCCCTCATCCCACGGGCTCCCGTGCCCCGCATGCCCGAAGGCCAACCGTGCGATGGGCGCCCAGCCGTAGAAGTCGCTGACCATCGTTGGCTCCATCGGCGCCGCAGCCTGCGGCTCACCGGACTTGAGCGTGCCGTCGAAGAACCCCACCATCTGCGCCCACGCGGCTCCTTGGACGGGATCCGAGGCGATTCCCTCGGCGTTCTTCACGAAGGCGTGGGGCTGCTCGGGGTAGATCGTCACGGTCGACTCGATGCCGGCCTGCTCCAGCCCGCGCTCGAAGGCGCGCACGTTCTCGAGCGGGATCGATGTGTCGGCGCCGCCGAAGATGCCCAGGACGGGGCCGTTCAGCGTCCCGAGCCGCTCCGGGTCGGTGACGGGGTCGCCGTAGAAGACCGAGGTCGCCTGGAGCGACGGGTTGTGCAGGCTGTAGAGCAGCGATGTGCGCCCGCCGAAGCAGAATCCGGTGATGCCGATGCGGGTCGCGTCCGAGCCGGGCTGCTTCCGGACCCACGCCACCACCGCGTCGAGGTCCTCGTTGACCTCCTCGGCGGGTGTGGTGATCGTCTGGTAGATGGCCCGGGGGAGGTAGCCGGTGGTGCCGGTGCGGAATACGCTGGGCGCCACGACGACGTAGCCCTCCTGCGCGAGCAGCTCCGCCTTGCTCACGATGTCGGGGTTCAGGCCCCAGAACTCGTGCACCATGATGACGACCGGGCGAGGCCCGGCGCCGCTGGGAGTTGCCACGAACGCGGGCACATCGGGGCCGCCGGCGCCGGGGATCGTGACGTTCGTGACCTCGGCCAACCGCTCGGCCGACCCGCGCCCGTCGAGCGCGATGCTGATGGCGAGGAATGCGGCGAGCACGAGCACGAGCGCGACCAACCCGCCGAGCACCCACAGGGCGATACGCAGCGCCTTGCGCCACCCGCTCATGATGCGACCGCCCCCTTCGCCCGTCCGCGCGCCTTCCCGACACCACCGGACTGAGCGGAGAGCACCACCGTCCCCACGGCGAGCCCGACGATCAGCGCCACCCTCAGCCACGGCGCGAGCGAGGTCTGCGACAGCCACAGCCCGATCAGGTACGGCAGCAACAGCAGCCACATCGCGACTTGCGCGATGGTGGACTGCGCGCGCACCCACTCCCACGCGGCGTCGAGCCCGCCGGGACCGGCGACGGCCGTGTACGCGAACGCGAGCCACCCTGCGACCACGACCGCGAGCCAGACCGCCACGACGACCCGCCGCGCGGGGTTCGGGCCGCCGTTCTCGGCGGGTTTGCCGGTCACTGCGAGCGCGACGAAGCACGCGACCACAACCACCATGCCCACAACCAGCCAGCGCAAGAGGACCTCCTCGGCGGATCAAGCGCGGCGGAGGCCCCTCGAGCCTGCCGCGAACGGCCCTACAGGTCGCCGAGCAGCCCGACCACGTCGATCTCGCACGCGGCGGTGAGCACGACCGACACGGTGTCCGCGCCCTCGACCGAGGTGGCGAAGACCTGTCCCACATTGATGCCATGATCGGCGAGCTTGCGGGCGATCGCCGCGAGTTCGCCCGGCGTGTCGGGGACCTCGGCCACGACGACCGACTGCATGTCGAGCTCGCCACCCAGCGGGGTCAGCGCCTCGAACGCCAGCTTGTTGTTGCTGGTGATCATGAGGAACTCGCCGTTGTCGCCCTTGTCGTAGGCGCCGATCGCGATCAGATTCACGCCCGCGTCGTGGAGCGCTTCGGTGACATCTGCGAGCAGGCCCACGCGTGTGGGCGCCTTGAAGATGATCTCGTTGCGGATCTGGACCTTGGCCATGGTGCGCCTCCCGGTGCGTCGATGTGTCACAAGTTCATACCGCCAGGCGCGCAGCGCGAATCGCCGCAGAGGAAAGGTCAGGTGAGCACCCGGTCGGCTTCGTCGGGCCGGTCGCATACTGCGGCTCCGCCGACGTATACTCTGCAGCTGAGGGCGTTGCGGGGGCGGCGTGGGGTGCGGGTGGATCGTGCGCAGCCGGGCCCGTACCACCGCGAACCGTAGACCCGCGGTCAGCCGGGGAGGGCGATTGAGCACACGTTCGACCGAGCGCCGCGACCTGCTCCCGTTCCTCGCGCTTGAAGCCGCCACGTTGATCTCCGGAACCGGCAATGGTGTCGCGTCGATCGCGCTGCCGTGGCTCACGTTGCAGCTCACCGGCGATCCGGCCGCCGCGGGACTGGTGGCCGCGGCCGGTGCGATTCCGACGTTGATCGCGTCACTGGTGAGCGGCGTCCTGATCGACCGGCTGGGGCGACAGCGGACGAGCGTCGGATCCGACGTCTTCTCGGCGATCTCCGCGGCGATGATCCCGATCATGGGTCTGCTGGGCATCCTCACCTACCCGCTGCTGCTGGTCGCTGCCGTCGTTGGCGCCGTGTTCGACCCGGTGGGGGTCACCGCGCGAGAGGCGATGCTGCCAGATGTCGCGAAACGAGCACGGCTCGAGCTCGAGCGCGTCAACGGCGTGCACGAGGCGGTCTGGGGACTCGCGTGGCTCATCGGTCCGGGTATGGCCGGCCTGCTGATCGCATCGGTGGGCGCCACGTCGTCGTTCTGGGCGATGTTCGCCGGTTTCGTGGTCTCGGCGGTTCTCGTGGGCAGCGCGTGCATGCCTACGCCGCCGGTCCACGACAGCGACCAGCACTGGTTCACCGACGCCCTCGACGGTGCCCGGCTGGTGATACGCGAGCCCGCCATCCGCTCGACCACGGTGCTCTCCACGATCTCGTTCGCGCTCTCGTACTCGGTCATCGCCGTGGTGCTCCCCGTCGTCTACCAGGGCCTCGACAAGCCCAAAGAGCTGGGGCTGCTGTTCATGATCTTCTCGGCGGGCGGGGTGCTGGGGGCGCTCGTCTACAGCGCGGTGGGCACGCGGCTTCCCCGTCGACCGGTGTTCGTTGCCGGTCTGTTCGCTGCGGCCGCGGTCGCCGGTGTCTTCGCCTACGAACCCGACTACTGGATCCAGCTTCTCGCAATGGCGGCGGGAGGTTTCATGACCGGGCCGGTGAACCCGATCGTCAACGTCGTGCTCCAGGAACGCACCGCCGAGGAGATACGGGGGCGTGCGCTGTCGATGGTCTTCGCCTTCGCGTACGCGCTCTTCCCGCTGGGCTACGTAGCCGCCGGCTTCATGGTCAAAGGGCTGGGAGCGAATCAGACGTTCTCCATCATGGCGGCGGGCTCGGTCGTGGTGGCCGTCTGGGCGATGCTCACTCCGGCTCTGCGGGGGATGAACGCGCCGCCCATGCAGCCACCAACCGACATCACTCCTCAGGAAGGCTGAGATCAGCCTGTCCTGACTCCTCTCCTGTGAGCGCTTCGACGACCTCGTCGACCCGGTGCCCCTCGACGCTCTCATCGATCGCTGTGAAGCGCACGCCGAGCGGCTCGAGCAACTCTTGGAGTATCTCGATGTGTACGCCGGGTTGGGGCGACGTGCGTACGTCGCTCACAGCGGCGGCCCACTCCTCGGGCGAGTACTCACCGCCCCACTCTCCCACGGCGGAGGTGGTGACACCGCAGGTGGGCGAGCCGTCGACGCCCACGACCCCGAGGATGTCGTAGCCGCAGCGCTGGTACTCCCTGACCTGCTCGGCGGTCTGCTCGGAGAGCTCGCGGCAGTGCTCGGTGAAGGCGACAGACTCGTACTGCTCGCGTGTCTGGCCCCAGCGGCGCATGCCCAGAGCGGTCATCTCGGCGCACGGCATCTGTATCACGCCGATGCCCAGTCCGGCCAAGCGGCCCACCAGCGGGTGAATGCCGGCGTACTGAGAGAGCCCTTCGACCTTGGAGTTCGCGTTCACGATGCAGTGGCACACCACCACGACCTTGCGACCACGCGCGTCGACGGGGAGCATCATCAGGCCACCGCCGCGTCCACTATCGCGGTCACGCCCGACTCCGAGCCTGCCGGGGCATCGCCGAAGTCGGTGTCGGGGAACAGCCCGGCGACGTAGCTGGCGCGCAGCACAGCCACCTCGACGCCGTCGCCGTCCTCGCGCACGACGACCGGGCAGGGGAGATGAAGCGCGAGATGCGGATTTGCGGCGACCATAGAGGTTGCGAACTTCGAGTGGCAGATCTCGACGATCGTGAGCCCGCGGTCCCAGTCGAAGCCCTTGCTCACGAAGCGTGCCTTCATGTCGTGGACCGCGAGCACGACCCAGCCTGCCTCGGCCGCACCATTCCGAAGTGCCTCGACGGTCTCGGCGAGCGACGCGCTCGACCGTCTGACGTACGCCATCTCAGACATAGTGACTCCTCCCAAGGGGTGCAGTTTCGTAATGACGGGGATTCGTAGAAGACCTTATACAAACGATGCGTCTATGTTATACCCTACTCGCATACTGATGGGCGGCGGCACCGTGCCGGGCCTCCTAGGGAAGGGCACTACATGAACAAGCGCATCGCTCTCGTCTTCGTACCGGTGGGCATCGGGATCAACATCGTGGGCGGTCTGCTCGCCAGCTCGCTGAAGTTGCCGGTCTTCCTCGACACGATCGGCACCATCCTCGCGGCCGCGATACTGGGTCCGTGGTGGGGCGCGCTCACCGGCGGGCTCACAAACGTCATCATGTCGCTGCAGAACCCCATGGACATGTGGTTCGCGATCGTCAACATCGCGGTGGGTCTCATCGTCGGCTTCATCTCGATGAAGTTCGGCTTCCAGAAGTGGCTGGTCGTGCTCGTCACTGGTCTCATCATCGCTGTGGTCGCGCCGATCATCGGCACGACGATCGCGACGTACGTCTACGGTGGACTCACCGGTGGTGGCATCGACATCTTCACCGCGGGTCTGCTCAAGGCCGGCACCGACGTCTTCACCGCCGCGTTCATCCCTCGCGTCGGATCGAACCTGGTGGACAAGGTACTTTCGGTGTTCGTCGTCTGGGGCATCATCATGGCTCTGCCCTCGAACCTGAAGGGCTACGCAGCCGGCCCGCAGGCCGAGCTCGCTGCACCGCCCGCCGAGTAGCACTCGCGTGACCGACCATGTCGCAGATGGGCTCCCGGCCTTCGAGTCGGGAGCCCTGCCTGCTCCGGTGGGCCTATCGACTGTGCCCGTGGGGCCACGGATGTTCCTCGCCCTGTGCGGACTCGTTGCGGTCGCGCTCACCGGCAGCATTCCGGGCCTCGCGATCCAGATCGGGGCGTTGCTCCTGGTCGCTGCCGTCGTCGGTCGGCTCGCGCCGATTCTCGCGAGCTGGAAGAGCGTGCTGTGGGTCTCGGTGTCGCTCGTCGTCGTCTACGCGTGGGCGTTTCCCGGATCCACCGACTACGTATGGATCTTCGGCGTTCAGAGCTTCTTCGCCGGGCTTCTCATCGCCGTCAGGCTCCTTGGCTTCGTCACCGTGATGTACGGGCTGGTCATCCTCACAGGCCCCCTCGCCATCGTCGAGTGGGCGGGCGACGTGAACGAGGACCTGGGCATCATGGTGTCGCTCACGCTCAGCGTCGTACCGGTCATGAAGTTGCAGATGGACGCCACGCTCGCCGCGCAGACAGCTCGCGGTCTCAACACCAGCGGCAGCGTCGTGGCGAAGCTGCGAGCCTACATCGCCGTCATCATCCCGGTCGTCGTGAAGTCCCTGGTGCGGGCGTACGGCATGGCCGCGCTGCTGCATGTGCGTGGTTACGGTTCGGGCCGGCGGATCAAGCGACTTCGGGCGGTCACCGCGCCCATCGTGGCGACGTACGTCGTCGGTGTCGTGTGGGTAGTGGGGACGGCCGCGCTCAAGCTGGTGACGTCGTGAGCGGTTCGGGCGCGCGCATCGTTCTCGAGGGGCTGGGGCTCGCCTACAGCGGCTCCGGGGTGTGGGCGCTCGCGAACGTCTCGGGGACCGTCGAGCCCGGCGAGGAGTTGTGGGTCACGGGGGCCAACGCCGCAGGCAAGAGTTCGCTGATGCTCATGCTCGCGGGGGTCATCCCCGAAGTCATCGAGGCGACGATAGCCGGCCACGTCGAGGTGTCTGCAACCAACGGACGTTCGCCGGTCGTCTCGGCGGTACTCCAGGATTCCGGCGTCTATCTCTTCCGCACCGTCTACGACGAGATCGCATTCGTACTGCAGAATGCGGGCATCGAACCCCGACTCGTGCCCGAGGAGGTCGCCCAGGCGCTCCGTGTTGTGGGCATCGAGCAGCTCGAAGGCCGGCTCATGCACACGCTGTCCGGAGGCGAGCGGCAGAAGGTGGCGGTCTCGGCGGCGCTCGCCGTGGCCCCGGATGTCCTGCTGCTCGACGAACCGTTCGAGCAGCTCGACCCAGCATCGGCCGCCGAGGTGTTCGCGATCGCGCGCGGCCGCGCCGGAGATGGGCTCACCCTGGTGGTGGCCACCCGGCAAGGTGGCCGCGTGCCCGAGGAAGCGCGCGAGCTGCATCTCGTCGAAGGACGACTCGCCGCACGCGATGTCGGACCCGTTCGCGCCTCCGCTCGTGTGCCGGTCGCGGAGCCCGGTGGACCTCTTCTCGAGCTCGAAGGCGTCACGCACCGCTACTCGGCGACGTGTGGCATCGAGGGCATCAGCATCGCGGTTCGAGCCGGCGAGTCCGTCGCGCTACTCGGTCCCAACGGGGCGGGGAAGACCACGCTGATGAAGCACGCCGACGGCCTGCTCCGGCCGCAGTCCGGGGTCGTGAGCGTGGCCGGATCGGATATCGCCGAGCGTCCCGTGTGGGACGTGGCGCGCGACGTGGGGATGCTGTTCCAGAGTCCGGAAGACCAGATATTCAACCGAACCGTAGGCCGGGAGGTCGCGTGGGGTCTTCGAGCCCGAGGGGTCGACGAGCAGTCGGCCGACGCGGCGACCCTCGAGGTGCTTGAAGAGCTGGGGATCGCGAGCCTGGCGGGAGAGAATCCCCACGAGCTCACGGCGTCCCAGCGTCAGCTCGTCGCGTTCGCGTCGATACTCGTGGCCGCCCCCCGGCTCTACGTGCTCGACGAGCCCACGAAGGCGCTCGATGCCCGCGCGGCCGAGATCGTGGCGGGCGCGGTCGACCGGAGGCTGGCGGCCGGAGCGGGAGTGCTGCTGGTGACTCACGACCTCGACTTCGCACGGCGTCTCGCCGATCGTGTCGTGGTCCTGGTCGACGGCGAGGTCGTCTGGCAGGGCGCCACCGAGCAGCTGCTGGCCGACCGCGATCTGCTCGAGACGGCACGGTTGCTCGACTAGCACGGCCGCTGAGGTCGTCGGGCGGGCACTCGAAGCCCCGGTTTCGCTTCGCTCTCAGGTACCATCGGAGCCGAGGTCGCTTCCGAGGGGAACCCGATGCCATCCGTCCTGCTCGACATCACGGTCATCTTCGCGCTCGCCGTTCTGGCATCCGTGATCTGCCACCGGCTGGGTCTGCCCTCGTCGATCGGCCTGCTGCTCGCGGGCGTGCTCGCGGGCCCCGATGCACTGGGACTGGTGCGAAACGCCCACCAGATCGAGCTGCTCTCCGAGATCGGTGTCGTGCTGCTCTTGTTCGTCATCGGGCTCGAGTTCTCGCTCGCCGACCTCTCGCATCTCAAGCGGCAGTTCCTCGTGGGCGGATCGATCCAGTTCTTCGGCACCGCGCTCGTGGTGGGTGTCGGCACCGTGATGATGGGTTCGACGGTCCAGCAGGGTCTCTACATCGGCTTCATCGTCGCGCTTTCGAGCACCGCGATCGTGCTGAAGATGCTCCAGGAGCGTGCCGAACTCGACGCGCCGCACGGGCGGATGGTACTCGCCACCCTGATCTACCAGGACATCGCTGTGGTTCCGGTCATGCTCATGGCCCCGCTGCTCGCCGGATCGAACGGGGGCGAGTCCGGTACCGGTGCCGTTCTCGGCCTGGTGGTCCGCGTCGTCGCGGTGGCTCTGTTCGCCTTCGTCGCCTATCGCTGGGCGGTGCCGTGGCTGCTCGAGCGCATCACGCGCACCCGCAGCTCGGAGGCGTTCCTGCTGGGCGTCATCGCGCTCTGCGCGGGCATCGCCCTTCTCACGCAGTCGATGGGCCTCTCGCTCGCGCTGGGAGCCTTCCTCGCCGGCCTGATCATCTCGGAGTCCGACTACTCGCATCAGGCCGTGACGGTGGTCATGCCGTTCCGCGACGTCTTCATCAGCCTGTTCTTCGTTTCGATCGGCATGCTGCTCGACATCGACTACTTCCTCGCGAACCCCGCTCGGATCGCGTTGCTCACCGCCGGCATCCTGATCATCAAGCCGGTCGTGGCGACCGCCGGCGGCCTCGCGCTGGGGCTGCCTTTGCGCGCGGCAGTGCTCGCGGGTCTGGCGCTCGCGCAGGTAGGGGAGTTCTCGCTGGTTGCGGCGCAGGCCGGAGTCACCGCGGGGCTGTTTGGCAGTGAGGTCTTCCAGACGGTCCTCGACACCGCCGTGCTGAGCATGTTGCTCACCCCGGCGATGGTGGCGATCGGTCCCTCCTGCGCCGACGCCCTGTGCAAGACCCCGCTTGTCCGGCTCGAGCGCGGCGGGTTCTCCTCGGCCAGAGTGGGAGCTGCCCACGAGTACGCCGGGCACGTGCTGATCGTGGGCTTCGGGGTCACCGGCCGAAATGTAGCGCGCACCGCCCGGCTCGCCGGCGTCTCCTACGCGATCCTCGAACTCAACGCCGGCACGGTGAAGGAGGCCTTGCTCGCGGGGGAGCCCATCCACTACGGCGATGCGACGCACGAGGAGATCCTGCACCACGTCGATGCCGAGAAGGCCCGCGCGATCGTGGTCGTCATCGATGATCCTCCCGCGGCGAGGCGCGTCGTCGAACTGGCCCGGCGGATCGCTCCCGACGCCTTCGTCCTCGTGCGCAGCCGCTACCTGCGCGAGGTCGAACCCCTACTTGCGCTGGGAGCCGATGAGGTCATCGCCGATGAGCTCGAGGTCTCGATCGAGGTGTTCTCGCGGGTGCTCGCCCGCATGCTCGTGCCGCGCGAGGACATCAAGCGGCTCATCGGAGACGTGCGCGGCGACTGGCGGCGCATGGCCCGCTCCTTTGCGACCGATGCGACATCGGTGCCCGACCTGCGCGTCAACCTGCCTGACCTCACGACTCACACGCTGAGGCTATCCGGCTCGTCGAAGCTCGTGGGCCGTTCAGTCGCGGAAAGCGGGCTGCGGACCGATCACGGCGTCACGGTGCTCGCGGTCACGCGCGGCGACGAGACGATCGGCAACCCGCGTGGCGCGCTGGTCTTCGAGCCCGGAGACGTGCTGTTCGTTGTGGGTCCGATGGAGTGGGAGCCCGGGTCGGTCGCCTGAGGATGCGGTCGTGCGCGCTTCTCGGCTCGCGGCTATCATTCAGAAACACAGCAAGCGGATAAGGAGCTGATCATGGTCAAAGCACAGGCGCGGCACATCCTCGTCTCCACCGAGGACGAAGCGGTCGACCTCAAGAACCAGATCGCCGAGGGCGCCGACTTCGGGCAGATGGCGCGCGAGCACTCGCAGTGCCCCTCGGGCAAGAGCGGCGGCGATCTGGGCGTCTTCTCGCCGGGGCAGATGGTCAAGGAGTTCAACGACGTGTGCTTCACCGATGAGGTCGGCGTGGTGCACGGTCCGGTGAAGACGCAGTTCGGCTACCACTTGATCGAGGTCACCAAGCGCGGCTAGCACGGGTGACCACAGCATTCTCGCGTAGAACAGAAGACCCCGCCGAGGCGGGGTCTTCGCGCGTTCGTTGCAGGTGAGGCAGAGGTGCCTACGAGGCTTTGCCCTGATACTGAGCACTGCCGAAGGCGAGCATCGGGTAGAAGATGAAGCCGAGGAACAGCAGGCCCAGGAAGTACCCCATGCCCTTGCCGAACACCTTCGCGAGGTCATAGGTCACGATCAGCGCGATCACGAAGTTCACGAGGGGGATGAACAACAAGATGAGCCACCAACCCGGACGGCCCACCACCTTGAGCAGCACGTAGTAGTTGTAGAGGGGGACGATCGCCGCCCAGCCGGGTTGGCCCGCCTTGCTGAAGATCATCCACATGGCTGCGATGACGATGACGATATAGATCATCGCCACGAGCCCGTAGGTACCGGCGAACAGGCCGATCAAACCCTGGTTCGCTTGGTCGAGTGCGTCCGTCGACATCTGATTGCCCCCTTCAAGTCCCGGCTGAGGATACGATCCCGAGCCTACCGCCCCTGCGGAACCAGTGGACTCCCTTTTCCCGGGGCTGGCAACCCCTTCCTCCGGCGCCCGGAGTACGCCTGTCGGGGGCTGAATGTCTACGACTTCCATTACAAGCCTATAATAAAGAGACAACCTGTCTCCGGGTGAGAGGCCTCGGGACGGTTGAGATCCTCACTCGGAGGGGGTCCTGGAGCGGGCATCGCGTGAGGCAAAGCCTAATGCGCGCAGGCAAATCGTCCGAACTATAGAGGGAGCCGCACGACGCGGCTCATCCAAAGACGCAAACGTGACGGACGGTTCGGCGCAAAGGGGGTGCGGGGGATGTCGGCAGTGACCAGGAGGGACCGAGAGACCGATCTGGCCATGGGATTCGGCTCTCCCGAGTGCCCGGTCGACGTCACCGTCATCTTGCCGGCGCTCAACGAGAACGGCACCATCGAGGGCATCTACAACCAGATGGTCAACGTGCTCGAGCCCATGGAACTGTCGTACGAGATCCTCTTCGTCGACGATGGGTCCACCGACGACACCTGGGAGCATATCGCCGCGGTTGTCGCGAAGGATAGCCGGGTGAGGGCGCTTCGCCATCGCCGCAACTACGGCAAGGCCAGTGCTCTGGCCAATGGATTCAGCTACGCACGTGGCGACATCATGGTCACATCCGACGCCGACATGCAGTACGACCCCGTCGACGTCGTCCGGCTGATCAACAAGGTGCGCGAGGGCTGGGACGTCGTGTCGGCCTACAAGGTGATCAGGCGCGACCCCCTGAACAAGCGGCTGCCCTCGAAGTTCTTCAACTTCTGGGTTCGCAGCACCACGGGTGTGGAGCTACACGACTTCAACGCCGGCCTCAAAGCGTACCGTCAGGATGCGGCACGGGATCTGGTGCAGTACGGCTACGGTGAGCTCCACCGCTTCTTCATCCTGCTCGCGGCGCAGATGGGCTACTCGGTGACCGAGGTTCCCGTTGAAAGCCTGCCGCGAACCGACGGAACGTCCAAGTACGGCGCGGAGCGCTATCTGCGCGGCGCGTTCGACTACATGACCGTCTACTTCCTGTCGGGTTACAAAGAGCGGCCGATGCACTTCTTGGGGACGGCAGGTCTCGTGCTGGGCGGAATAGGCACGGCCGTTCTGATCTACCTGGGCTATCTGGCGCTCTTCGCCCAGCAGAGCCTCACGGGGCGGCCCTCACTCACCGTTGCGGTGCTGTTCATCCTGGCGGGCATCCAGTTCTTCGTCTTCGGACTGATGGCCGAGATGATCAACAACCTCGAGCGCGGCAGTGCGAGCCGCGCGAAGATATCGCAGGTGTTGGGCGTCGACCGCCGTACGAGCCCGCTGATCGCACCGCAGGTCCAGGTGGACCGCCGCCGGGCAGACCGCACGCTCGAGCCCGAGATGCAGCCGGAGCACATCCGCGACACGGTGGTGGCCGCTGCCCCGGTCGAGCCCGTGGTGCCGTTGGTCGCCCAACCCGTCGATCGCATCGAGGCGGACACGGAGCACAGCGGTATCTAGCGCGCCCGCAGCCTCGTGAACGTCAGTCGGGGGTCTGCTGAGGGCGAACCCGCGGTCTCGCGCCTTCGACGAGGCCCACTGCGAAGCGGCCAGAACGCGAGGCCCGCAGGCCCCTTACCCACAAAGGTCGTGAGCGGCCATTCGGTTGGGCGCCAGTGGTGTTTGTAGGAGTCCCCACCCCATCCGAGGTCGAAGGTCCGAGGCACTCCGGAGCACAACCAGTCGCGCATGACATGCGTGTCGAGCACCAATCCGGGGGAGTAGGCTGCGTAGTCCGGATCGTACGCGAGGAGGATCCCGTAGCGCGCGGCCCCGCGGATGACGTCGTACGTCCCCGCAATCACCTTCTCATCGAACACCAGAGTCGACAGGACACCCTCGGTACCGAGCTCAGTCTGCCTGCGTATGAAGGCGACGTACTCCCCGCCGATGAGATCGACGCTCAGCCCAGCGAGTTCGCGCTGCCTCACCTTGAGGTCGCAGAGGTGTCGCAGCAGATCGAAGCTCCGCTCGTCACCCAGCGTCTCTTCCTCAAACCGGAACCCGCCATCGCGTGTGAGGCGGTGGGTCTGCCTGTGCACGGCCTTCTGGCGACCCTTGCTCAGCGTCTGCTCATAGAATTCGGGGTCCCCGCCCCCCGTGACCACGGGGACGACGCCGTGGCGATAAGAGTTCAGCGTCGCCGAGAGGGCCGGATACGCGACCGCGTCTGCCCGGATGTTGGATAAGAGCAGCGGCCGCGCCCGATTGGCTCGCTGCAGCCGTGAGACGGCTTCGCACACGAACTCGTCGGCCGAGACGTGCGTTTGCTGCGTGTCGAAGAGCACGTCTGCCGAGTCGAGGACATCGGGCAGGCCCATCCACGTGAGCACCCGGACCCCGTGTACGCGGGTCACGCACCCGGGAAAGAGCCCGACCGGGGCGTCGCCGTCGTGAAGAACCACGATCTGCGGATGCGCACCGACTCGACCGCCGAGCGTCTCGTACCAGGCGCGTGCCAGCGCGTAGGTCTGGAAGTAGGAGACGCCGTCTCGGCGCTCCAGCTCTGTCCAGCTCTCACGCGCCTGCTCGAGGCCGTCCGGGCCGCTCAGAATCGTGTAGGACAACGCTCCTCCTCGCGGATGCTACCGGGACCGGTCGCGAACCGCGGTGGTCGCGGGCGCCACCGTCTCGGCTGCGAAGCCTGCCAGCTGCAAGACCAGGTTCAAGCCGAGCAGCGGGGCGACCAAGACGATCTTCGGGCTCGTCGCGTTCATCTTGAGTATCCGGCCGTAGCTCGCGAACCGGTTGCCCACGTAGCCGCCCACCGGGACCTTGCGTGAGAACTGCCTCTTTGCGCGCCCGCGCCGATACGACCAGCTGCAGAACTCGACGACGCTCGTTCGGGCAGGGTGAACGACCGTGGCGTCGGGGCAGTACAGCACGCGGTGCCCCGCCTGTCGGAGCCGGTACGAGAACTCGGTGTCCTCGCCGCCCAGCGTCATCGACTCGTCGAAGCCGCCCAGTTCGCGAACGACGTCCGCGCGGATCGCACAGTTGCCGCTGGGGAGGTTGTCGGTGGTTCCGTCTTCGTGCACCGGGAACATCGTCGCGTAGCCGGCGCTGCCCCCGGCCGGAAAGCCCAGAGCCGAGATCGAGTCGCCCACGTACCCGGCGGGCGGGATGAGGATCGTCCCGGCGGCGGCGGAGATCGAAGGCGTGTCGAGCGCCGAGAGCAGCGAATCGAGCCACCCCGGTTGCGGCATGCAGTCGTCGTCGGTCCAGACGAGCACGTCGCCGCGTGCCGCCTCGATCACACGGTTGCGGTTGTACGCGAGGCCCCGTCGGGCGGGCACTTCGATCCAGCGCACCCCGGCGTCGTCGGTCGACTCGCGCGGCGTGTCGGTGTCCGCTGACTCGACGGCGACGATCAGCTCGGCAACGCGGTCCTTGGGAAGCGCGAGAACGTGCGCTATCAGCCGGTCGAGCTCGGGGATGCGCTGCTTGGCGATCACACAGAAACTCACGCCGGGGTGCTCGGCACTCACCGCGCGCCGCCCTTCCCGGCAGCACGCCGCGCGGCGTCGTAGGCGGCGAAGAAGCGCCCTGATGTCTTGAGTCGGTCGAACGGAAGCCAATCGGTCCCATACACCGGGACGCGCCTGATCTCGAAGGCGTCGCCGCCGCCATGGGTCACGCTGAACCCGGCTTCGAACCCGGCGTCACGTACGGCCGCTTTACTGTCAGGGTCGAGCCAACCGAAGGGGAAGGCGAAGTAGCGACCTTCCAATCCGTGTTCGAGGAGCGCGCTGCGCGAGCGCTGCGCTTCGGCTTTGGCGTCGGCGTAGCCGAGCGACTGCATCGCCAGGTGCCCGTCGCCGTGCGACCCGATGGTGACCCCCGCCGCGCTCGCGGCCCGCAGGTCGTCCCAGCTCATGAGCGATTCGCTGAGGTCCGTCCGGCGCCGCAGGCGGTCCAGGGGTGTCGGCTCGGAGCGCCACTCGTTGGTGCCGCCCACGTAGCGCGTGGGGACGAACAGCGCTGTTGCCGCGGTGAGGCCCAGCCGTTCGAGTACGGGCAGCGCGCGGGCCTGGAAGCTCGCAAGTCCGTCGTCGAAGGTGAGGCTGAAGCAGGGCTTCTCGGCGGGGTTCGGGGCTCAGGGGGCCGCATGCGATGGCTGCCTCGAGGGAGAGCGGCGTGTAGCCGGCGTCGAGCAGCCGCGTGAGCTGCCGCTCGAAGGCTCGCACGGTCATGACGTAGCGGCTGGTCCGCCTGTCTGACAGGTGGTGGTAGGCCAAGATCACCGGCCACTCGAGTCGCTGCGCCATCGTCACCACCAGGTTCGGCCCGACAGCGCGGACAGCCGCCGCGTGTCGGCCAGGGACAGCCGCCTGCTCGCGTCGGCGCGGTTCGCACCCCAGTCGCCCACGCTGCGCACGACCGTCTGCCACGTCTCACGCAGGTGCCCCTTGCGCGCGGCCGCGAGCAGCCCGTAGCCGATCCAGATCGCCGCGTGTACCTGCGCGTAGGGTGCCGGCAGGTAGCGCGCCGCAAGCCGCATTCGGATCTCGACATAGCCGGACTCGCGGTCGCCCGTGTTCTGCGGGCTGGGAATCGCCAGGTGCACGAACCGGATATCGGGTGCGAACAGGATACGTTTGTGCGCCTTGATGAAGCGCACCGAGACATCCTGCTCCCACGCGTAGTACTCGACGTCCGGATAGCCGCCCACATCGCGAAGGCTCTGCGCCCGAAAGGCGACCGCGCCTCCCAAGAACAGCCCGATGTCGGTGGGCTCGGTGGGCATCCGTTTGCTGCGCAACGGGATCTCCCGATGCCTGATGGAGCCGTCGGGCGCCTCGACGCGAAAGCAGATCGCGGCCAGGTCGGGCTGAGCATCGAAGTACGCGACGATCCGGTCGGCCGCATCGGACTGCGCCAGATAGCCGTCGTCGTCGAGGTTGACCCAGATGTCGCCGCTCGAAGCGGCTGCGCCCTGCTCGAGTGCCGGACCGATGCCCACGCGCCCGGGGTTCTTGATGTAGATGGTCTCGGGGAACTCGGCGAGCACCGCCTCGCGGCTGCCGTCGGTCGAGTTGTCATCGACCACGATCATCTCTTTGTGCGGGTAGGTCTGGGTGTCGATGCGCCGCAAGCACTCCAGCAATGAGTCCTTACGGTCGATGGTCGGGACGATGAAGGAGACCTTTGGGCTGCTCATGTCGACTATCATAGGGCAACAGTCGGCAGGGGAGGTGGCAGTGCGAACAAGCGTGGCGCGGGGAGCGCTTCTCGGCTTTGCCGGGCAAGCGTGGCATCTTGCGGCCACGTTCTTCCTGTACGCATTCCTCGCGCGCCAGCTGGGCCCCGAGCTGTTCGGGCAGTGGCGCGTCGTCCTCTCGGTGCTCGGGTGGTTCGAGATCGTGCTGTACTCGGGCATCACCAGCGTCGCGACCAAGGCGATAGCCGAGAAGCCCGAGGACACGCCCTCGCTCGCACGCGCGACCTACTGGGGACAGGGCATCGTCGTCGCGGCGGTCGTCGTGCTGATGGTCGTGCTCGCCGGTCCGGTCGCCGGTTCGCTGTCCGACCCGGCTCTCGCCACCTACATCCGCATCTCGGCGCTGGACGTGCCCTTCTACGCGCTGTTCATGTCCGCGATCGCGCTCCTGCTCGGCAAGCAGCGGTTCGAGCGCCAGGTCGTCGCGATGGCAGCCTACTCGACGGCCAAGGTCGTCTCCATTGGCGTGCTGGTCGCGCTGGGGTTCTCGGTGACCGGCGCGCTCGTGGGAAACGCGCTCGCGTCCGTGGTCGGCTTCGCCGTCGCGTTCGTCCCGCTTCCCGGAAGACGTGTATCGCTGAAGTCACTCACACCGGTGGTGCGCTGGCTGTACGTGGCATCGGTGCCGTTCATCACGTTGAGCCTCGTGAGCGGCTTGGGTCGCAGCGCGGACCTGTGGCTCGTCTCGGCAACGGTCGCGAGTGCCGTCGCAGTGGGATGGTACGCATCGGCGACCGTTCTGGCCGAGGTGCCCTTGTTCATCTTCGACGGCCTGTCCAGGGTGCTGTTCCCGTCGATCGCGCGCTCCCTGTCCGAGGACGACAAGGCTCTGTCGTCGCGCTATGCCGTTCAGGCGGTAAGGCTCGGGCTCATGGTCACGGTGCTCGTCGTTGGCCTGGTGGTGGGGAGTGGCCGGCAGATACTGGAGTTCCTCTACTCGGCGGAGTTCCTGGGCGCCTACATCCCGTTCGCGATACTCACGGTCGCCTCAGTGGGTCGCGTGACCCAGTCGAGCTGTACCCACATCCTGATGGCGCAGGACCGCCGCATACTTGCGAATACCATCCTCGTGGTCACACTCGGGATCCAGCTTGCGCTGTTGGTGATCGCTGCGTCGCGCTACGGCGCGGTCGGTGCCGCTGCCGCGGCGAGCACGGCGGCGGTTTTCGCGGGCGTGTGGTCGGCCGTGGCGGTCCGGGACCTTCTGGGCTTCAGGCCGCTGGCCACCTTGGCGCGGTGCAGTGCCGCCGCCGCAGTCGTGGCGCTGGCGCTGTACAGCGTGTCGTTCCCGCCCGCGTACGTCCTGCTCGTGCTTCCCGCCGGGTCGGTCGTCTACCTTGTGCTGCTGTCCCTGTTCGGGGAGATCGGTCGCGACGACTACGCTGCGGTTCGCGCCGCGATTGGTCGATAAGACATTCGTGAGGATTACCGCTGCGACATCCACCGGTGCTCCCGGCATAAGGCGGCTGCTCGACGATCCCGTCGAACGGCTGACGCTGCTGTCCTTGATCGGGCTCACGATACTCGGCGCGGCGCTGAGGTGGATCTCGATCGACAGCAGGGGGCTGTGGCTCGACGAGGCCGTCACCGTGGTGCAGGCCCGGCGAACCATCCCGCTCATCATCGAGACCGTCGCCCAGGGCGTCCATCCGCCGCTGTTCCACATCCTGATGCACTTCTGGGTCACGGTCTTCGGCGTATCCGAGGCTGCGGTTCGGAGCTACGCATCGGTGTGGGGCACCCTGTCGATCCCCGCGGCGTACTGGGCTGCGCGCTCCTTCTACGACCGCCGCAGCGGCCTCATCGCGGCCCTCATCGTCTCGGTCTCCCCGTACCTGATCTGGTTCTCGCAAGAGGCGCGCATGTACTCGATGCAGCTGTTCTTCGCGTTCCTGAGCTTGGGCTTCCTCAAGCTCGCCTGCCGCCACAACCGGCCCCGGTACTGGGTCGGCTACGCCCTCGCGACCGCACTCGGCATGTTCACGCACTACTTCTTCGCGTTCCTCGTGTTGGGGCAGGGACTCTACTTCGTGATCGTGGAGGTCCTCGTCGTCCACACGCGCCTGAGGCGCGAGGGGCGGGCGATCTCCTCGTGGCGGCGCCCCTGGAGGCTGTTCGAAGAGATCCCCAAGCTCGGGCCGTGGCTGATGTGCGTCGCGTTCATCGGCGTGCTCTACGGAGTGTGGCTGAGCCGCTCGGTGTTCTTGGGCGACGGTAATCCGCTGCTCGTCTCGGCGGGCGGCGGTGGCCTGGGGTACGGCCAAGTCGCGCCCGAGTGGAGGCTGCGTTTCGCTGAGGTCGGCACCATCGTGATCGAGATGATGTTCGGCTTCCACCCGCTGTGGCTCACGACCGCGGTGGTCGCGATGTGGCCCGTCGTCATCTACGCGGTGCTCGCGCTCCTCGACTACATGGAGTTCCTCGCACGACGGTCCACGATCGCGCTGTGGGCCACGATCGGCCTCGTGGTCCTGGCTGTCCTGGGCCAGTGGCAGGGTCAGGCCCTCGCGTCCCGCTACTACATATCGCTCGCTGCGCCCATGGTGATCCTCGTCGGCGGGGTCCTGGGGGCCATGGCGACGGGCCGGCGCCGCGGGTTCCTCATCGTGGGGGTGCTGATCAGTATCGCCGCATGGGGAAGCCAGTCCTACAACCCGCAGACCACCGTGCGGTTCGAGTACCGAGAAGCGCTCAACACGATCGTCGACCAGTCCCAGCCCGGCGACGTCGTCATCTACGAACCGCTCTACCTCGACCCCGTGATGCTGTACTACGTGCCCCCCGAGATCCCGGCGTATCCCTTCCCGCAATACACCGCGGAGGGCGACGAGCGTCGGGCTCCCGCCGAGATCCGTGCCGACTTGGAGCGTACGGTGGGACCCGCGCAGCGTGTGTGGGTGGCTCTGGGCTTCCGCGAGATCCCGGTGGTCAACGAGGATGCCATCAATACGCTCGCGTGGTTCGAGGACGAGGGCTTCGCGCTGAGCGCGACCTACGAGTTCAATCGGATGCAGGTCTATCTGTTCGAGCGCATGTACGATACGAGAGCGCCCGTCGACTTGCTGGAGGTGACGCCATGATCGAGATCGCGCGATCGCGGCGCCCCTCGTATCTCGTGATCTGTCGGGCCCTTTCGGTCCTGTCGGGAATCGCGGCCATCGTCTACCTCAAGTGGTTGCTGTTCGACGCCCGGCCCGACAACTACATCCTCTACGGCATGCTGGTCGCCGCCGAGCTGTTCAACGTCGCACAGGCGTCAGGCTACTGGCACACGATCATCACGCAACAGTGGGTCGAACCCCCGACGCCGAACTTCTCGAAGACCATGGAGAGCGTCGACATCTACGTGACCGTCTTCGGCGAGCCGGCCGATATCGTGGAGCGCACCGTCGCGGCCGCGGCCGCGATACGCCACCCACGCAAGACCGTGTACGTGCTCGACGATGGCAGCTCGCCGGCGATCCTCAAGATCGCGCGGCGTCACCGGGCGAAGTACCTGACCCGCCCCACGAACCGCGGGGCGAAAGCGGGCAACATCAACGACGCCATGAAGCGCACCGACGGGGACTACATCCTGGTCTTCGACGCCGACCACGTCGCGGCACCGGAGTTCCTCGAAAGGACTCTGGGAGTCTTCTCGGACATCACGGTGGCGTTCGTTCAGACGCCACAGGTCTACTGGAACAAGCCGATCAACCGTGTCGCTGCGGGCTCCAACGATCAGCAGGGCGTCTTCTACGGCGCGATCATGCGCGGGAAGAACACCACCGGCTCGGCCTTCGCCTGCGGCACGAACGTGGTCTATCAGCGTGCCGCCCTTGAGGAGATCGGCGGAATGCCCGAGGACTCCATCACCGAGGATCAAAGGGCGTCCCTGCTCTTCCTCGAAAGAGGCTACCGGTCTGTCTACGTGCCCACGGTCCTTGCCCGCGGCATGGGCCCGGTCGACGTCGGCAGCTACTTCAACCAGCAGTTCCGATGGGCCCGCGGGTCGTTCGACATCATGTACCACCACAAGCCGTTCTTCCGCGGGATGCCGTTCGTCACGCGCTTCCAGTACTTCCTGTGCTTCCTGTACTGGTTCAGCGGCTGGGCGTACGTCGCGTACATGGTCCTGCCCGTGGCGTACCTGTTCTTCGGGTTGCGGCCGATCCAGGTGCCTAACGACTACCCGGTGTACTTCCTGCCCTACATCGTCATCTCGCTGGTCACCATCGGCTACTCCACCGACTTCAAGATGAGCTTCGCCGGTCTGTGGTTCACGCTGGCGTCGTTCCCCGTGTTCATCAAGGCATCCATCGTGGCGCTCAGCCGACGACCGGCCAAGTTCGTCGTCACGTCGAAGGAGGCCGGCACGCGGACCTTCAGGCCGGTGCGGATCCAGATCGCGGTGGTCGCCTTGCTGCTCGCCGCGATCGTGCACGGCATCTACCGGTTCGGGTTCGTTCCTGCGACGATGAACAACGTCGCGATCGCCCTCGGGCACATATTCATAATCCAGGGGTTCATTCGCTACTCGTACCGCCCGGAGGCATCCCGAATGAACACGGTCGACATCTTCGACGTGGAACCCCGGCGCAACCCGCCCGGTATCGCAGAACTGATCGAAGGTGAGAGCGCATGATGCTCGGCACTCACGAGAACACGTCGCGAACGGACTCTCGGCCGCCGGCGGGTGTCCCCGGCCATCGGCCTGTGCGTGGTCATCGCAACCGCAGCGGCCCTGCTCTCGGGCTGTGCTGAGCAACCGAGGGGGGCCCTGTCCGACCCGGACTTCGTGCCCGACGAGTACGCTGTCGTGACCACGCCCACGGTGCCGCTCGCGGGGGTGGTCGCACCGCCGGAGACCGGCGCGTTCGCGGGCGTCTTCAGGCCGCCGGCACCGCTCGATATGGCGCGCTTCGACGCCTACGTCGACATGACCGACAGGGACCCGGCGATCTTGATGTGGTTCCAGCCGTGGGCGCAGACGGAGACCGCTCCCTACCGGTTCGATGCGGCTGCAGTCGTCGCCACGATGCGCCGGGGGGCCATCCCCATGATCTCGTGGGAGCCGTGGGACCCGGGTACGGATCCCGGGTTGCTCGACCGGCCCGACGATCAGTCGGACTTCCGGCTGCAACGCATCGTCGACGGCGAATTCGACGCCTACATCCGCGAATGGGCCAAGGGCTGCGCGACGGTGGGCGGACCGATCATGCTGCGACCCATGCACGAGATGAACGGCAACTGGTACCCGTGGAACGGGTTCGTGAACGGCAACTCGCCGAAGCTCTACATCGCCGCATGGCGCCACGTCCACGACATCTTCGTCGAGGAGGGGGCGACCAACGTCACGTGGGTCTGGAGCGTCAACCACACGAGTGGCCCCGACGTCGCGAAGAACTACCCCGAGGTCTACTACCCCGGCGACGCGTACGTGGACTGGATCGGCATAAGCGGCTTCAACTGGGGGAACTCGAGACCCGGCCTGAGCTGGAGCAGCTTCAGGAAGACCTACGATGCGTCGATCGAGTATCTCAGGCGCTACGGCAAGCCGATGGCGATCTGCGAGTTCGCCAGCGTCGAGGCACCGGGCGACAAGGCCGAGTGGATCGCCGACGCCTATGAGCGGATCCGAACGGAGTATCCCGAGATCAAGGCGGTCATCTACTACGACAACCTCGAGCAGGGCGTGAAGGGCAAGCAGGACTGGAACGTGGACAGTTCGCCCGAGAGCCTGGCCGCCTACAAGGAGGCGATCGGCGATCCGTACTTCGTGGGGGCGGTCGCACCGACTCTTGAAGAATGGTCCGCTCAGCTGGACCCGAAACACTGGGCCTACCTGCTGAGCATCCGAAGGATCTACTACGCCGATTAGGGCCGCCGGAGGTACGGAGGGCGCACGACCGTCTGCCGTGCGCACCTTCGCGAGTGACGAAAGTCACAGTCGCAGGTCAAGCCGGCTACGCGAGCGGCCGATAACAAGGAGCGTGGAGAACGAAGGCCCGAGGGCCTTCCCGACCACTCACTGACAACCCGACAAAGGCAAACCCGTCGCGAGGCGGGGGCGCAAAACCAAGGGTCTCTCGCGAGAGACAGCCTAGTTGCCGAAGGTGATCGTCTTGAAGAAGCTCCCCGCTGTCTTGTGCGCGGCCGTGCTCGTCTCGGCCGTCCTCGCCTCTCCGGCCCCCGCGTTCGCCGCCTCCAAGCTGCGGGTCAGCACCACGGTCAAGCCCGTGGTGAAGTCGGGCGCCACCGGAAGAGTAGTGGTCAAGTCGAAGTCGACGCGTCCGGCGAAGTTCAAGGTCACCGTCTACAAGAACGGCAAGCGCATTCGGACGATCAAGCCCAAGGGCACGTGGTATCGCAAGAGCACTACGTGGAACCTTCGCGACTCGAATGGCAGGAAGGCTGCGGCGGGTGTCTACACGGTCAAGGTCACCGCGACGCGGAACGGCCGGTCCGTGAGCAAGGTCAGGCGGATCCGCGTGGTGAAGCCCGCCCCGAAGCCGGTTCCCGCGACCCCGCCCACGGTCTCTCCCGAGCCGGAGCCTACCTACCCCAGCCCTGACCCCTCCGCACCCGGAGCCCCGGTGACACCGGTGGTCAATCCGGCCGCAAGCTCCCCGCGCTGGGTCGGATTCTACGTCCCCGGCGTTCCCGGCAGCATGAGCCCCCTCGATGCCGTGGAGAACGCGACCGGAGCCGATTCGGCCGTCGTCAACTTCTTCATCAGCGACAGCGAGAGGTTCCCGGCATCCCGTTGCGAGAACGTGGCCGAAGCGGGTGCGGTGCCGCTCGTCACCCTTGAGTTCTGGTCGATCCAGAACTCAGGCGGCCTCGCCGCGATCAACAACGGCAGCAAGGACGCCTACCTGCGCACGTTCGCGGATGCAGCGAAGGCGTATGGGGGCGAGGTCTGGCTTCGCCCGTTCCATGAGATGAACGGCAACTGGTACCCGTGGTGCGGGACCGTGGGCAACAATACCCCCGCACAGCTCGTCACGGCATGGCGTCACGTGTACGACGTCTTCCAGTCCCGCGGTGCCACCAACGTCAAGTTCGTCTGGTGTGCGAACGTCGACAGCGTCCCCAACACGACCGCGAACCAGATCGCGAAGTTCTGGCCGGGCGACGCCTACGTGGACTCGGTCGCCCTCGACGGCTACAACTGGGGCGTCACGTCGGCGTCGTGGTCCTCGTGGCGCAGCTTCGGCAGTATCTACGGACCCGCGTACAACACGGTCACGGCCCTGACCTCGAAGCCGCTGTTCATCGCCGAGATAGGGTGCTCGGAAGTGGGCGGCAGCAAGGCGGCATGGATCACCGACATGTTCAAGTCGATCACGAGCACCTACACGCGCGTGCGAGGCGTGGTCTGGTTCGAAGTCGACAAGGAGCAGGACTGGCGTGTGACCGCCTCGAGTGCGAGTACCGCCGCATACCGAAACGCAGTGACGGCCGGCTACTGATAGAGCGCAGACGGCCCGAGCCCGACCGCCTTCCCCCTGCCGGGGGGGAGGGCGGTCGCTTCGTGTGTTCGGTTTGGGGCATCTACTCGGCATGGTCCACGAGAGGAGAGCCCGATGGTGCAAGACGACAACGAAACCACCACCGCCGATTCGACCGCTTCCGAGGAGCCGAAGGTCGCTGCAGACGGCCCGTCGGCCGGTGCGGGTGACGCATGGCACGAGGTCGTCGTGCAGATCGATGCACTCGGCTCGGCCGTGAGCGCGTGGACCCGCTCGGCGATCGACGACCCGGAGAACCGCCGGCACGCTGCGGAGATTCGGTCCCGGCTCGAGTCGATGACGCGCCGCGTGGCAACCACCATCGATGAGGCGTCGAAGAGCGAAGTCGGCAGTGCCGTGGTCGACGGCGCCGAGAAGACCGGGCAGGCTGTCGTCGAAGCGGGCGGCAAGGTCGCCGAGGCCGCTGCGCCGCATGTCGCGTCGGCACTCACCGGGCTTGCAGGGTTCCTTGGCAGCGCCGCCGAGCGGGTGGGACGGGCCACCGAGAAGCCCACGCAGCCGCCTGCCGACGAAGCCGCCGATGGGGAGGTCGCCGACGAGTCGACCCCCGACCCGGGCCAGCACTGATCCGGCACCCCCGCGCGTCGACATCGCCGCCGATCACCCTCAGCGGTCGAGCCAGTGCACCTCGCCGCTCGCAAGCTTGTACGCTGCGCCCACGACCTGCGTCTCGGCGCCGGTGGGGCCGATCTCGCCGAGGAAGCTCCTGAGTTCGGCGACGGTGTCGACCACGTGCGCATCGACTGCGGCCGCCAGCAGTGCGTCGTCGGCATCGGCGGGCGCCGCGCTCGGGTCGACTCCGTCGATTCGGATGTGCCGCGTGATGGGTGCGAGCCACTCCGGTGCGTCGCCGGCCAGCGCTGCTGCGACCGCGCCACAGTCCTCGTGGCCGAGCACGACCACCGTGCGTGCGCCGAGCCGCGCGACCGCGAACCGTATCGACGCCAGGCTCGCCTGGGCCAAGACGTGTCCCGCGGTTCGCACCACGAACAGCTCGCCCGGGCCCGCGTCGAACACCGCCTCGACAGGGACGCGGGAGTCCGAGCACCCCACCACGACCGCCCACGGCCGCTGTCCCGCAAGAGAGAGCGCACGTTGCTCGGCCGAGAAGTGCCCCGAAGTGCGCCCCTCGACGAACCGCCGGTTACCCTCTTTGAGCATTCTCAGTGCAGCGACGGTGTCGTGCGTCATGCCTGCCCCCTGGTGGTGATCGAGTCGCCAGAGTATACCGCGGCGTGGCGCCCCGGGCGCGGTGATGCGCGCTATCGGCGAGGCGGGCGAATGCCCACCAGCCACGCGGTGGGACGTGTCCGCGCGAGCAGATCGCTCACCCCGAAGCTCGCAGCGCTCACCGCGAGCCACACGCCCACCGTGAACCACCAGTGCGTCCACGGCCACCCGCCGTTCGCGTCCACGGCCGCGTCGACCAGCAAGAGCAGCACAGGATGTACGAAGTACACCCCGAACGCGAGCGATCCCATCCGCGTGAGCAGCGCGGCCCGGTTGGCATAGCGTGGCTCGAGGGCGATGGCCCCCAGTGCCATTCCCACGACGGTCGCGGCCATCGCACCGGGGAAGACGAGGCGCTGCAGTTCGAGCGGCCAGTCGGGGAGCCCGCGGGCGCTCACTGCCGCGAGGCTGATCACCCCGCCCGCGAGCATCAGAGGCCACGCCGACGTGAACCGTCGAGGCAGTATGGGCAGGCGGAGTGCGAACCAGGCGCCCAGCGCCATGTGGGGGAGGTGCGAAAGCACGTGTGTCGCGTACTGCCCGAACAGGGGATGCAGGCCGCTTGCCGCGTGGGTGAGCACCGGTCCTGCGACGATGCGCAGCACATAGGCCGCGGCGAGCAGGGTCTCCGGGCTCCACCGGGCAGCTCGGGACGCGACCGGCGTGAGCAGGTAGAACGTGAGAAGCATCGGGATGAAGTACAGGTGGTACCAGATGTGCCCGGAGGCCACGAGGCCGGGTACCCGTAACAGGGCCGCGGCGCCATCAGCCGATCTCTCGACGTACAGAACCGCGTAGAGCGCGGCCCATGCGAGGTACGGCAGCCCGATCACTCCGAGGCGCTTGGCGACGAACTCGCGGTAGGCGCCCTTTCCGCCTCTCCACGGACGAGCCCACACGAGCGCGCCCGAGATGAAGACGAACAGCGGCACCGCATAGTGCAGCACGTCGTCGAGAATCCGGATCGGTGCGGTGTCGGGCAGCACCGACCGGTACGGCATCAGCGTATGGATCGCCACGACGGTGAGGATCGCCAAGACACGCAACGCATCGTAGGCGACGATACGACCGGCGGGCGGTGCGGGGTTCTCGGATGGCTTTCGCGTCATCGTCGGAGTGTAGCCGCGAGAGGGCGAGCCGCGACAGCCCGTGTCAGGCGGCGGCGCCGCGCGCGGGGTCGAGCCGAGGCTCATGGCGAACCAGCGCCTCGCAGACCCGCTGTGCCTCGGTCTCGTTGAGTCCGGTTCCCATCCTCACGGTCTTGCCCGCGTAGTCGAAGGCGAGCAGGTCCTTCGCCGAGCCGCTGTCTCCGGCCAAGGGGCGCAGGTTCGTCGCGTGTGCGAGGTCGTAGCGGCGGGTCATCCCCCAGCCGAACGCCTCGGCGCGCTGCGACAGCTTCTCGCCGTCGAGCGACACGATCTCGCGGCCGTCGAGCATGAACGCGACCGCGATGCCCGCGAACACCTCTCCCGCGACCCAGCCCGCGAGCCACACGAGCAAGAACAGACTCAGCGGATTGAGCAGGCTCCCCACCGAGAGAAGCGACTTGAACGCGCCCAGGCCGCCGAAGGTCCAGCCCACCAACCAGACGCCGAGAAAGGCGACGAGGCACCCCGAGCGGGGCGCCCGCATCGTCACGCTCAGCGCGTGCGCTTCCTCCTCGATCTCAGGTATGTGGCGTGCGCGGCTGTTCATGTCAGGAGTATCGGCTCGGAGGCTCGACCGCTACACTTTCTGCGATCGCACTCACCACGCGGAAGGCAGTGCCGTGGCCCGATGTTCCTATCACCCCGATGTCGAGACCGAGCTGAGCTGCACCGAGTGTGGCAAGCCCATCTGTCCCAAAGAGATGGTGCTCACACCGGTGGGCTACAAGTGCCCCGAACATGCCCGCGCCGCCAGAGGCCAGTATCAGTTCGTGAAGCCGAAGCAGCTGGCCCTCGCGATCGCCACCGGCGCCGTCGTCGGCGTGGGCGGCGCCTTCCTGGTGGGCTCCATCGGTTTCGGCGGCTTCTTCATCGGAATCATCTGGGGGTCGCTCGTGTCGGAGGCCATCCGTCGCGCATCGGGCGGTCACCGTGGCGGCACCGTGGGGGTCGTCGCCGTGGCGAGCATCGCCCTGGGGTCGCTGCTTGCGGGCGTGAGCATCATCACGGCGATCATCGCCATCGTGGTGGCGCTCATACAGCTCGCCGTGATCGAGATGCGCTGACCGATTCCTGTCTCGAGCCCTCCGTCCGAGACGCGGGGCGGCGATTCGGCACGACTGCGGATTTCGGGCATGTACACCTCGGCAGCAGACCCACCGATCGAACCATCCGGACCCCACGGGGAGGAGTTCGCCATGTTCAAGGAGTTCAAGGAGTTCGCGCTCAAGGGCAACGCCATCACGCTGGCTGTAGGCGTGGTCATGGGCGCGGCGTTCAATTCGATCATCGCCGCGATGGTCGACGGGATCTTCACTCCGTTGATCGGTGTGTTGCTGGGCGGCGTCGACTTGAGCGCCGCCGTCGTGACCATCGCCGGCGTACCGTTCGCCTGGGGACTCGTGATCGACGCCATGATCCAGTTCGTCGTCATAGCGATCGCCCTGTTCATGGTGGTCAAGGCGGTCTCGAGTCTCTCCAAGGAACCCGATCCGAGCACGCATCCGTGCCCCTTCTGTTTCACGGACATCGAGAACGCCGCGACGCGCTGCCCTGCGTGCACGTCGGAGGTCACCCCGGCGTAGCCGTGCTCCTCAGCGGTCGCCCCGAGCTGCCTCAGGGTGGAGATTCGGTGGAGAGAGGCGGCCACAGAGGAGCGGGGCGTACACTTCGCTTCGGTATCAACGCCTGTTGAGTGCTGTTCATGAGGAGGGTCCATGGCAAGCGATACCCGGCGCATCCTGCTGGTTGAAGACGAGAAGACCATCCGCGACACCGTCGCCGCCTATCTGGAGCGCGAGGGCTACTGGGTCACGCCCGCTGAAGACGGCCAAGAGGCGCTCGAGAACTTCTCCAAGCACCGCTTCGACCTGGTCGTACTCGACCTCATGCTCCCCAAGATCTCGGGTGAGCAGGTGTGCCGAACGATCCGTGACGCCTCCGATGTCCCCATCATCATGCTCACCGCCAAGGGTGAGCTTGAAGACCGCGTCGCCGGTCTTGAGCTGGGTGCCGACGACTACCTGGTCAAGCCGTTCTCCCCGCGCGAGCTCGTCGCGCGCGTGAGAGCTCTTCTGCGCCGTGCCCGGGTGGGCGCAGAGCCTCAGCGCGACCGGCTCGTCTACGGGTCGCTCGAGATCGACGTCGCGGGGCACAAGGCGTTCCTCGACGGCGAAGAGCTCGATCTGACGGCAAGCGAGTTCAAGCTCCTGACAACGCTGTCCCGCTACCCCGGTCGCGTCTACTCGCGCATGGAGCTCGTCGAGAAGGTCCTGGGATACGACTTCGAGGGCTACGAGCGGACGATCGACAGCCACGTCAAGAACCTGCGCGCCAAGCTCGACGACGACCCGCGCGAGCCCACCTTCATCTACACCGTTCACGGCGTGGGGTACCGCTTCGAGTCACCCAAGACGGATGCCTGAGGCGGTCGTCCCGCATTCTCTTCCGGAAGTCGAGGAGCATGCGCGTCCTCGGGCTACGTTCGGCCGCCGGCTCGCCATAGCGTTCGCCACCGTCGCCGCCCTCACGGTCGTGCTCGTCGCCGTGCTCATCTCGGCGGTGTGGAACTACCAGTTCGACCAGTACCTCAAGGGCAATCTCCAGCGCACCGCCGACGGCATCGCCCAGATCGCGTCTGAGGTGTACCCCCTCTACGGCGGGTGGAACCTGCAGTCGCTCTCTGCGATACCGCGATTCGGCCCGATGCGGGGAATAGCGGTGCAGATCGTCGACAGCACCGGCGAGCTCATCTACGACGACGCCACGAACTTCCGGTCAGACCAAGGGGCGAGCGGGGACACCGGCGGAGAGCAGGTCCTGCTCATGCCGGAGGGTCCCGTGGTGGTGTCACCGGTGGTCGTCAACAACACGCAGGTGGGCACCGTGCATGTCTGGGCCTATGGTGCCGGCGCCGTGCTCACCGACCGCGACGCGCAGTTCCGGTCGGGGTCGCTCACGGCGCTCACGATCGCGGCCCTCGTGGCCATCGCGATCGCATCGATCAGCGGGCTGTGGTACTCGACCAGGCTCGTGCGCCCGATCGCCGAGATCACCGAGACAGCCCAAGCGCTCAGGGGGGGCGACCGGACCGCGCGCACCGGGTTCGAGGGTGAAGACGAGATATCGGTACTCGGCAGGACCTTCGACGAGATGGCCGACGCGATCGAGGCCGACCGACAGCTCGAGCGACGGTTGACCGCCGATGTCGCCCACGAGCTGCGCACGCCGCTGCAGGCCATCCAGGCGACGGTCGAAGCCATGCAAGACGGCGTGTTGCCCGCAGACGAGGAGCGGCTCGGCATCGTACGCGACGAGACCGTCCGCCTCGCGCGGCTCGCCGACGCCATCTTGGAGCTCACGCGTCTCGAACGCGGATCGCTGCCCTTCGACATGCAACGGATCGATCTCGGTGGCCCGGTGCGCACGGCCGTCGATTCTCTCCAAGCCCTCATCGAATCCAAGGAACTCTCGCTCCAGACCGACATCGCGCAGGGCGTCGCTGTCATCGGAGACCCCGACCGGCTCCAGCAAGCGGTGGGCAATCTCCTTGGCAACGCCGCACGCTACACGCCCTCGGGAGGGTGCGTGGTCGTCTCGGTCCGCTCCGAGAACGGCTGCGCGATGATCGAGGTGGCCGACACGGGCGTGGGGATCGCCGAGGAGGATCTGCCGCACGTGTTCAACAGGTTCTGGCGCGCGGACGACGCCCGTGCGACCGCCACCGGAGGTCTGGGAATCGGTCTGGCCGTGACGAAGGAGATCGTCGAGCGGCACCGCGGTGCCATCGACGTCGAACGTCGCGATGCCGGCGGCACGTTGTTCCGGATCCGGCTGCCGCTCGCTTAGGCACCGCGCAGGTCAGACGTGCCCGGCTGCGCCCCGCCGGTCGGGTATCCTAGGAGCCTGCGGGACCGCCACCATCTGCGGCGGCCACATCCTACGAAGGGCCCTCGCCTCCATGATGTACGTCATGACCATCGCCGGATTCCTGCTGCTCTTCGGCGGCGGCGAGTTCCTCGTTCGCGGTGCGGTGGCCATCTCGCGCCGCATGGGCATATCGCCGCTTCTGGTGGGGATGACCGTGGTCGCGTTCTGCACATCCGCGCCCGAGCTGCTCGTCTCCGTGCGTTCGGCACTCGCGGGAAATCCCGATATCGCCGTAGGCAACGTCGTGGGCTCGAACATCTGCAACATCGTGCTCATCCTCGGCGTCGCGGCGCTCATCAAGCCTGTCGCGGTCCACAAGGGTGACGTCCGGCCCGACACGATCATGATGCTCGTGGGCGCATTCATCGTGCTTGCCCTCGGCTTCTCGGGCGCGGTCGCGCGCTGGCAGGGCCTGCTGCTGGTGGGCGCGCTGGTGGTATACATCGCGATACAGTACCGACGCGAGATGACCAAGGGTCTGCCGACCCATGACTGGCATGCCGAGGAGACCGCGGAGTTCGAGTCCTCGATGAAGCTGCCTGCGGCGATCGGTGCTGTGGCGGCGGGTCTGGCGGCACTCGTGGTGGGGGCGGAGCTGCTGATCAACGGCGCGACGCAGATCGCGGCGCTGTTCGGCGTGCCCGACGCCGTGGTGGGGCTCACGATCGTCGCTTTGGGCACCTCACTCCCCGAACTGGCCACGAGCGTCATCGCGGCGGCCAAGGGGCATTCGGACGTCGCGGTGGGCAACGTCGTCGGGTCGAACACGTTCAACGTCTTCGCGATCCTGGGGACGACGGCCGCCGTCTCGCCCGTCACGATCTCGGAGACGTTCGCGCGCGTCGACATACCGATCATGGTGGGCATCAGCGTGTTCGCCGCAGCGGTCCTGCTCACACGCGGTCGGTTCGGCCGCGTGCTGGGCGCCTTCATGACGAGCGGCTACGTCGCCTACATCGCGTTCCTGTACGCTGGCTGAGGGTGGCTCCATAGGTCGCGCGATCCCGGAGGGGACACATGACACTCAACCTGCTCTCGCCTGTGGTGATCGCGTCGATCGGCGTGGTCGGCTTCGCGCTGATCGTCTTTCAGATACTCCTGGGCTACCGCAAGATCAAGATCCCGGGTCGAAGGCACATGAAGGTCCACAAGGGCGTCGCGTGGGCGATCGTGGGCATCACACTCGATCGCACGGCGGGCTGGGCCTGTACTGGGTGCTCAGGGTGACGTTGGGCTGACGCGAAGGCGTTCGCCCTTACCCGCTGCGCGCGCTTAACCTACAATGTCGGCGTGCGCCGCGCCCCTCTGCGGTCGATCGCGAGGGTGGGTATGGCGCCGATGACCAGCAAGCGACCCCGGGAGGTGTCCGTGTCCGAGCCTTCGGCTCTTCGTCCAGATGCGCAAGGCAAGGTCCGCGACCTCTACGATCTCGGCGACCGCCTGTTGCTGGTCGCATCGGACAGGATCAGCGCCTTCGATCTCGTGCTCCCGGATCCGATCCCGTTCAAAGGCGAGGTGCTCACCAAGCTCTCGATGTTCTGGTTCGAGCTTCTCGGTGACGTGTCCCCCAATCATCTCATCTCCGCCGATGTCGCTGATCTCCCGGCTGAGTTCGCGCCGCACGCCGAGTGGCTCCGCGGCCGTTTCATGCTCGTGAAGAAGGCCACCGTGTTCCCGGTCGAGTGCATCGTGCGCGGTTACCTCGCGGGGAGCGGCCTGAAGGAGTACCAGCGCTCGGGCACGGTATGCGGGATCGAGCTGCCCGGTGGCCTGGTGGAGTCGAGCCGGCTCGAGGACCCCCTCTTCACTCCCAGCACGAAGGCCGAGATCGGCGACCACGACGAGAACATCAGCTACGAGCGCATGGTCGAGATCGTGGGGGCCGATACCGCCGCACAGCTGCGTGACACGTCCATCGCCGTCTATGCGGCGGCCAGGGAACACGCCGCCGGTCGCGGCATCATCATCGCCGACACCAAGTTCGAGTTCGGCCTGATCGGGGGGCGGATCACGCTCGTCGACGAGGTGCTCACGCCCGACTCCAGCCGCTTCTGGCCGGCCGCGACGTACGAGCCCGGCGCCTCGCAGCCCAGCTTCGACAAGCAGTTCGTCCGCGACTGGCTCGAGAACAGCGGCTGGGACAAGGCCCCGCCCGCCCCGTCGCTGCCGCGCGATGTGATCGAGGCGACATCGGCCAAGTACATCCAGGCGTACGAGCTGATCACCGGCCGCACGTTCGAACCGGAAGGGCGTGCCTAGTTGGCTCGACGCAGTGCCACCAACGAACGGTACGGACGGCACACCGCGCCTTCCGGCAAGACACGCAAGTCGGCCGCGGCCGCCAAGCCCAAGCGCGCCAACGCAGGAGCCGGTTCTTCCTCGAAGTCGAGCACGTCGTCCAAGACAGCCGCCAAGAAGCGCGAGCCGCTCGTCTACCATCCCGATACGCCCGAATACAAGAAGTGGCGGCGCATCTGGTGGGGATGCCTGGGTGCCGCGATCGTCCTGACCACCGTGTCGTGGTTCATCATGCGAGGCGGTCCGCAGTACCAGACGATCGGGAGCGTCTTGCTCGGGCTGGGCTACGCATCGATCGCCGCCGCCCTCTACCTGGACTGGACCAAACTGCGCAAACTGAGGACCCAGTGGATCGCGTCGGGACAAGCAGCTGAAGCAGGCAAGGCCGCCGAGAAGGCGCGCGAGGAGAAGGCCGCCCGGAAAGCGGCGGGGTCCGCTGCGGATGCCGATTCCGGCGAGTCGCCGCCCGCCGACAAGTCCTGACCGCGCACGAGAAGGGGAAGCGACCCATGGCGCGCTACGAGATCTTCGTCACCTACAAGACCGGCATCTTCGACCCTCCGGGCGCGACCGCGGAGCGTGCGCTCGCGAACCTCGGCTACGACGGTGTCGAGAGCGTTCAGATCGGCAAGTTCATCCGGCTGGCGGGCGACGTCGACCTCGCGACCGTCACCGAGATGTGCGAGAAGCTGCTCGCCAACCCCGTGATCGAGGACTTCCGCATCGAGACGGTGGAGGAGTAGCCACATGCGCTTTGGCGTCGTCATCTTCCCCGGCTCCAACTGCGAGCAAGACATCATCGGCGCATGCCGCTACCTGGGCCTCGAGTCCGAATTCATCTGGCATGGCGATACCGATCTGTCCCGCTACGACGCGGTGGTGCTGCCGGGCGGATTCAGCTACGGCGACTACATCCGCACCGGAGCGGTCGCGCGCTTCAGCCCGGTCATGAGCGAGGTCGTGCGTTTCGCCGAGAAGGGCGGACCCGTCCTCGGAGTCTGCAACGGTTTCCAGATCCTGACCGAGGCACACCTGCTGCCCGGCGCGCTGCTGCGCAACCGCGGCCTCAAGTTCATCTGCAAGACCGTCAACCTGCGTGTCGATGGCGCGTGTGACTGGCTCGACCTGCCGAGCGGGACCGTCCTCGAGGTGCCGATCAACCACAACGAGGGCAACTTCACCTGCGATGCCGAGACACTCGAGCGGCTCAACGCCGGCGGCCAGGTCGTGGTGCGCTACTGCGAGCCGGACGGTTCGAACGCGCCCGGTGGCTCCGCTCCCAACGGGGCACTCGACGACATCGCCGGCATCTGCAACGAGCGCGGCAACGTCTTCGGGCTCATGCCCCACCCCGAGCGCGTCGTCGATCCGGTGGGCGGCGGGACCGACGGCCAGCCGTTCTTCACCACAATCGTGCGCAGGCTCGCCGAAGTGGCCGGCTAGTGAACGAGAACATCCTGCTCAACGGCCCGGTGTGGCTGTTCGCGCAGTTCGTGATCCTCGGTGCGATCGTCCTGAGCGTCTACGTGTTGGCGGATTCGCTGCGGCCCGCTCGGCGCGCCAAGGTCGCGGGCCGGCTCCGCGAGCCGCTGTGGGTGTACTCGGCGCTCACCGGCACCTACCTCGGCCTGCTCGTTGTGGTGCAGATCATCCCCGGGCTGCAACTCGCGTCGGCGGTCGTGTCGATGGCGACCCCGTTCGCGCTGGTGTTGGGCGTGACCTACCTGCTGCGGGCGGTGTTCCCTCGGGTCGAGAAGACCGATTGACGCACCATGGCGTGGGGTTCATACTGATAGTATGATTGACAGTATGAATGGAGTGCATCATGACCGCTCGGGTGACCATCTCACTGCCTGACGACCTCCTGGCCAAACTGGATGCAGACGCCGAAGCCCTCGGAGTGGCGCGAAGCGAGCTCGTGCAAGAATCCATCGCGTCGTACCTGGGCAAGAGCGCCGATGAGCGCGCGCAAGAGGCCCGCAGACAGCGCATGCTTGAGGCGCTCGAGGGCATGCGGACGTTCCATGAGCGCTACCCTGTGCGCGACGACAGGCCATCACTCGAGATCCTACGTGAGGTGCGCGAGACCGACGACTCCGCCCCCATGCGCGACATCCGGAAAGGTCCAGACGGCGCGCCGCGTCGTGGGGGGAATCTCGGATGAGCCATGGGGAGGCGGTCGTCTTGGATGCCTCAGTGGGTGTGAAGTGGTTCAAACGTGAGGCTGGGCATGAAGCCGCCCGCGGTCTCTATCTTCGCGCGGCATCAGGCGAGATCGACTTGACTGCTCCGACTCACTTCGCGCATGAGGTGCTCTCAGTCGTTCAGCGCGAGATGACCGCGCGTGCCGTTCCCGAAGCGTGGAGCCGTCTCAATCAATCGGGCATCACGCTCGTGCCGCTGAGCAACGAGGTCGTCACCGAGGCGGCCGCTCAGGCCGATGCGCTTCGCTGCTCGTTCTACGATGCACTCGCTCCCGCGTGTGCTGCGCTGCTGGGCGCGACTCTGTACAGCGCGGACGCGCGCGCCCACGGCGACTATCCCGGACGTCGTCATCATCGGCTGATTCGGGGGAATACCTGTTGGGGGGCGCCCGCACATCCGCGGATGGCGCTGCCAGGCACCGGATTCGGGGCGCGGCCACTCATGGCGGACCGCAGTGAGTCACCCAGCATCGAGCAGTACTCGGCACTCTCCACGGCCGAGGTGCTGTCGGCTCTGGGCGCCTCGGCGAGCGGCCTGACGAGCGCCGCAGCGGCAGAGCGGCTTGGGGAGCACGGTCCCAACGAGATCCGCGAGGTGGTGGGACGCCCGCTGATCCTGAAGTTCCTGGGCAACTTCTACCACCTGTTCGCGATCATGCTGTGGGTGGCGGGGGCGCTCGCCTTTGTCGGCGGTCTGCCGGAGCTCGGGTGGGCGATCTTCGCCGTCATCGTGATCAACGCGGTCTTCTCGTTCTGGCAGGAGTACCGCGCCGAGAAGGCCACGGAGGCGCTCAAGCGGCTGATCCCCCGGCAAAGCAAGGTGATCCGCGACGGGGCGACCGTGCTGGTCGACGCTTCCACCCTGGTACCCGGCGACCTCATGGTGCTCGCTGAAGGCGACGCGATCTCGGCCGATGCGCGTCTCGTCGAGGAGTTCGAGCTGCGTACCGACAACTCCACCCTCACCGGCGAGTCTGCGCCTGTGCGAAAGACCGCCGGTCCCAACGCCGACTCGTCACTCACCGCCGTCGAGATGCCCAACATCGTGTTCGCGGGTACGTCGGTGGCGTACGGGAGCGGCAAGGCGGCGGTCATCGCCACCGGCATGAACACGCAGTTCGGCAAGATCGCTGAGTTGACGCAGGGAGTCGCCGACGAGCTGAGCCCGCTACAGAAGGAGATGACCAAGGTCACCGAGCTCGTGGCCATCCTCGCGACCGCGCTCGGCGTGGTCTTCTTCCTGCTTGGCTACTACGTCGCCGGGCTCACGCTCGTGGAGGGTTTCATCTTCGCCGTGGGTATCATCGTCGCCAACGTCCCCGAGGGGCTGCTGCCCACGGTCAGCCTGTCGCTCGCGATGGCGGTCCAGCGGATGGCCGGCCGCAACGCCTTGATCAAGAAGCTGTCTTCGGTCGAGACGCTGGGATGCACGACGGTCATCTGCACCGACAAGACCGGCACGCTCACGAGGAACGAGATGACCGTGCGCGAACTGTTCGCCGGGGGACGTTCCGTCGAGGTGACCGGGGCGGGCTACGCGCCGGCGGGGGAGCTCCTCGGCGAAGGCCGGGTACCGCTCGGTGCAGCGTCGGAGGAGCTCGGCCCCCTGCTGCGAGCAGCGTCGCTGTGCAACAACTCCCGACTCATCCCGCCGAGTGAGGAGACGCCGTCGTGGACCGTCCTGGGTGATCCCACCGAGGCGGCGCTGCTCGTCGCCGCACGCAAGGCCGGCTTCGACTACGAACGCGAACTCCAGCACCGCCGCAGGGTCATGGAGCTGCCGTTCGACTCGGTCCGCAAACGCATGGCCACCGTGCATGTCGAGGGGTCGACCCGCACCGCGTACGTCAAGGGCGCTCCCACCGAGGTCCTCGCGCTCAGCACGGCGTTCGACACCGGCGCGCAGGTGGTGCCGATGACCGATGAGCTCCGTCGCCGGATCCTCGAGCGCAACGACGCGTTCGCCCGCGACGGCCTGCGGGTGTTGGCGATGGCGTATCGGCAACTCGACCCGGCCGAGGACGAGATCACCGCCGAGACGGTCGAGCGCGACCTCGTGTTCGCCGGCCTGATGGCCATGATGGATCCGCCGCGCGAGGAGGTCGCGAGAGCGGTGGAGCAGTGTGCGACCGCCGGTATCCGCGTCATCATGATCACCGGAGACTACGGGCTGACCGCCGAGTCGATCGCGCGCCGTATCGGGATCGTGAAGGGCGACTCGGCACGCATCGTCTCGGGCCCCGAGCTCGCCGAGATGACCGATGGCGAGCTCTCCGACGCGTTGGCGGGTCCGGAGGTCCTGTTCGCGCGGGTTTCGCCCGAGCACAAGATGCGGATCGCTCAGGCGCTCAAGGCGCAGGACCACATCGTTGCGATGACCGGCGACGGCGTGAACGACGCGCCGGCGCTCAAGGCGGCCGACATCGGCGTCGCGATGGGCATCACCGGCACCGACGTGGCCAAGGAAGCCGCCGACATGATCCTGACCGACGACAACTTCGCGAGCATCGTCAGCGCGATCGAGGAGGGTCGCGCGGTCTACGACAACATCCGTCGGTTCGTGACGTACATCTTCACGAGCAACATTCCCGAGGTCGTCCCGTTCCTGCTGCTGGTGATCTTCCGTATCCCGCTCGCGCTCACGGTGATGCAGATACTCTTGATCGACCTGGGCACCGACATGCTGCCGGCGCTCGCCTTGGGCACCGAGAAGCCCGAGCCGGGCATCATGAGTCGGTCGCCGCGGCCGCGCTCGGAACGCCTGCTCAACCGCACGGTGCTGACGCGCGCCTACCTGTTCCTGGGGCCGCTTCAAGCTGCGGCGTGCATGTCCGCGTACTTCTTCCTGTACTACACACGCGGGTGGCGGCCGGGGATGGCGCTCGCTGCCTCCGGCACCATCTATCTGCTCGCGACGACGATGACGAACGCCGCCGTGGTGACCACGCAGATCGGCAACGGACTCGCGCAGCGCACCACGCGGCAGTCGATCCTCCGTGTCGGCTTGTTCAGCAACCGCTTCCTGATGTGGGGCATCGCCGCCGAGATGGCGCTGATCACGTTCCTGATCTACGTGCGACCGTTCGACAACGTGTTCCACCACGCACCCCTCAACGCGACCGACTGGCTCTACGTGCTGGCGCTGGCGCCCACGCTGCTGGTCGCCGATGAGATCCGCAAGTACTTCGTGCGGCGCAGGCATCCGCTCGGCGATGCGGTGCGGGGCGCGGCAGCAGGCTCGGCGACGGACATCCTCGGTGGGGCGGGCTCCGCCCCGGCCGCGACAGAGAGGACGGGACGATGAAGGTCATCATCGGTGGGTGCGGGCGTGTGGGCGCCCATCTCGCTCGGCGGTTCGTGCTCGAGCGGCATGAGGTCGTGGTCATCGACAAGGAGCCCACGGCGTTCGCCCGTCTGGGAGCGACGTTCACGGGAGAGACGATCCGTGGCCTCGTGTTCGACAAGACGATCCTCGAGAAGTCCGGCGCGGACAAAGCGGACGCCTTCATCGCGGTCACCAGCGGCGACAACTCGAACGTGGTGGCCGCGACGGTGGCGCGGGACATCTACCGGATCCCCAAGGTCGTGGCTCGCATCTTCGACCCCCGCCGAGCGGAGATCTACCGCAGGCTGGGTATCCAGACGGTCTCGTCGGTGGCCTGGGCGACCAATGAGATCACCGCCCTGGTGCTCTTTCCGCACGTGGTGCGTGACCTTGCGCTCGGCGACGGTGAGGTCCAGCTGGTGAAGGTCGCCGTGCCCCATCGGATCGTAGGGCGGCCGATCGCTGAGCTCGCGATGCCGGGCGAGGTGATGCCGTTCGCGATCGTGCGCGCAGGCAAGTCGTTCATTCCGGCGACTCACGAACCGCTGCAACAGGGCGACATCGTCGAGGTGGCCGTGCTGGCCACGGCGATGGACAAGTTCCAGCGGCTCACCACCCCATAGGAGGCAGCCATGCATGTCGCAATAGTCGGTGGCGGGAACGTAGGCGCTTACCTGGCACAGGAGGTCGTGGCGGACGGACACAGCTGCACGGTCGTCGAGATGGACCCGGCCCGCTGCGAGCGCCTCGCTGAGAGACTCCGGGGGGTTCGGATCGTGTGCGGCGACGGTTGCGAGCCGAGCGTGCTCGACGAAGCCGCCGTGCGAACCGCAGAGGCGCTGGTGGCGGCGACCGGCGACGACGAGGACAACCTGGTGGTGTGTCTTCTCGGCAAGATGGAGTACGAGGCGCCGTTCACCGTGGGGCGGATCAACAACCCGGAGAACACGTGGCTGTTCACGAGCCGCTTCGGGGTCGACGTGCCCGTTTCGAGCACAGCTGTCATGGCCGAGGTCCTCAAGAAGGTCAGCCTGGGCGATATCGTCACCCTGCTGCGCCTGCGGGCCGAGAACACCGCGATCGACGAACTCGTGCTGCCGCACGACGCCCACTCGGTGGGCAAGCGGCTCTCCGAACTCGAGTTGCCGGACTGCGGCCGGGTCATGGCGATCGTCAGTGAGGGGCGCGTCGTCATCCCCGGTGGGGACACGGTGCTCAAGGCGGGCGATGAGATCCTCATCCTCGCGCAGTGCGAAGATGAGTCGCTGCTCAGGCGGGCGTTCGGGATAGACGAGTGAGCCTCGTCGGCCACGGCCCGTCCTGCTCGGCTACAATGACCCCGACGCCGTCGCACCCATCATCAGGAGCCGCCTCGTGACCGTGAACGACCTCGCCCCGGAACTCGCCCCGCAGCTTGCCGAGGAGCTCGGACTCAAGCGCGCCGAGTACCACAAGATCGTCGAGATCCTGGAGCGTGTCCCCACCGTCACCGAGCTCTACATGTACTCGCTGATGTGGAGCGAGCACTGCAGCTACAAGCACTCGCGCAAGCAGCTGCGCAACTTCCCCACCGAGGGTCCGGCAGTCCTCCAGGGGCCCGGCGAGAACGCCGGCGTGATCAGCGTGGGCGACGGCTGGGCGGTCGCCTTCAAGATGGAGTCCCACAACCACCCGAGCGCGATCGAGCCCTACCAGGGGGCGGCGACCGGCGTGGGTGGCATCATCCGTGACATCTTCACGATGGGCGCACGTCCCATCGGTTCGCTCGACTCGCTGCGCTTCGGGACGCTCGACAAAGCGCGCCAGCGCTACCTGTTCGAGGGCGCGGTCGCCGGAATCGGCGGCTACGGCAACTGCCTGGGCGTGCCCACGGTGGGTGGCGAGGTGTACTTCGAGGAGGCCTACGAGGGCAACTGCCTCATCAACGCCATGTCGATCGGCCTCATGCGCGAGGAGAACCTGACGCGCGCGACGGCCACCGGCCCCGGCAACGTGGTGCTGCTCATCGGCTCGACCACCGGCCGCGACGGCATCGGCGGAGCGAGCGTGCTCGCCAGCCAGGAGTTCGACGAGCGCGCCGAGGACAAGCGCCCCGCCGTGCAGGTGGGCGACCCGTTCGAAGAGAAGCTGCTGATCGAGGCGTGCCTCGAGCTGCTCGACAAGAAGCTGCTCGTCGGTCTCGGCGACCTGGGTGCCGCCGGCCTCACCTCGAGCGCGAGCGAGATGGCGTCGCGCGGCGGTGTGGGGCTCGATATCGACGTCACGCTCATTCCCGCCCGCGAACTCGAGATGCAGCCCTTCGAGTTCATGGTCTCCGAGTCGCAAGAGCGCATGCTCGCCGTCGTGACTCCCGAGAAGCTCGACGAGGCCCAGGCCATCTGCGAGAAGTGGGGCCTGCGCTCCACCCAGATCGGCCAGGTCACCGACACGGGCCGGTTCGTGGTCCGCGCCGGAGAGGCCATCCACGCCGACATCCCGGCCTCCACGCTTGCACACGACGCGCCCATCTACGACCCCGCCGCCGAGCGTCCCGCGTATCTCGACGAGCTCCAGGCATTCGACGCCTTCGCCGAGCTCGACCTGCCCGAGGCCCCCGAGCGACTTGGCGAAGTCCTTCTCGGCCTGCTGGCCAGCCCCAACATCTGCTCGCGCCACTGGATCTGGGAGCAGTACGACCACCAGGTCATGCTCAACACCGTGGTGCTCCCGGGCTCGGACGCCGCGGTCATCCGCATCGGCGACACCGGCCGGGGCGAGATCACGAACCGCGCGATCGCCGCGTCGAGCGACTGCAACGGCCGCTACTGCTACCTCGACCCGTACGTGGGCGCGCAGATCGCGTTCGCCGAGGCCGCACGCAACGTGGCGTGCTCGGGGGGCGTGCCGGCCGCGATCACCGACTGCCTCAACTTCGGATCTCCCGAGAAGCCCGAGGTGTTCTGGACGTTCAAGGAGGCGGTTCGCGGTCTCGCCGACGCCTGCCGGGCCTTTGGTGTGCCGGTCATCTCCGGCAACGTGAGCTTCTACAACGAGAGCTTCGGCTCTCCGATCTATCCCACGCCCACGGTCGGCCTGGTCGGTCTGCTCGACGATGTCAGCCAGCACTGCACCTCGTCGTTCAAGGACGCCGGTGACGTGGTCGTGCTCGTGGGCGAGTCGGCCAACGAGCTAGGTGGCTCCGAGTACCTCAAGGTCGAGCATGAGACCGTCGCCGGGCGCCCGCCCGCGATCGACCTCGAGCTCGAGCGCGACGTGCAGCAGGCCGTCATCGCGGGCATCCGCAGCGGGCTGATCAAGAGCGCGCACGACTGCTCCGAGGGCGGCATCGCGGTCGCGCTGGCGGAGAGCTGCATCGCAGGCAACATCGGCGCCGACGTCCACCTGCACGACGACCTGCACCCGGTCGCGTCGCTCTTCGGTGAGACGCAGAGCCGGATCGTGGTCACGGTCGCCGAGAACGACGCCGACGCCTTCGTGGAGCAGCTCGTGGCAGCGCAGGTGCCGTACAGCGTTCTGGGCACGGTGGGTGGCGAGCGCCTCACGATCTGCGAGCGGCTCGATGTCTCGCTTGACGAGCTGCGCGACGCCTACATCCCCGCGCTCGAGGCCGCAGTGCACGCCGCCGAGACGATCTCGACCGAGGAGCTCTTCGAGGGGTAGGTACTCCCTAGAAGGACTCGGGGGAGGTCCTTCCCAGGCGACGCAGGGTCATCCGTGTGTGCTTGGGCACAGATGGTGCGTGCGATCGTCGCGCTCGCGTTGGTGTTCGGGGCCGGTCCATGGTGGGCGGGCGCCGGGGCGCATCTCGCGTGGGCGACCGACGAGGCTGAAACTCAGCCTGCGTCGGCGACAGTCCCCGCAGCGCGCGCGGTAGAACAGACGGAGTCCTCGCACGCGTCTCAGTACGCCACACCTGTTGCCACTGTGCTGTCACTGAGCGGTCCCTCGACCATCGAACCCAAGAAGTCCGCGCGAGTCGTTGCGAGCCTCGCCACGACCAGCGGCGTGCCGATTCCGGGCAAGACGGTGGTCATAGAGCGTATGTCCGGTACCACGGCGGTGCCGATCGCGTCCGGCGCGACCGACGCGGCGGGGCGGTTCTCAGTAGGCGTCGCGCCCACGTCGAGAATCTGGGTGCGGGCGCGGTTCGCGGCAGATCCGCCGTACCTTGCCGTCACCAGCGCGGTGCTCACCATCGCCCCGAAGGTGCTGCTGAGCACCCCGTGGACTCACGACAAGATCGCCTACCCCGGCCAGCGGTTGCCCGCTCGCGGCACCCTGTGGCCCAAGCACGCGACTTCGGGCACGGGAACCCGCATCGTGTGCGAGCGCTACGAGAACGGCAAATGGGTCTACCGCGCGAGCTTCTCGGCGAAGATCGTCAACACGAAGTCGGGGAGTCGATTCAGCGGTGTCGTCAAGCTGCCGTCGGCCGGGACGTGGCGGCTGCGCGCCAAGCACGCGGACACGGGTCATGCCACGACGTACGGTCCGGCCACCAAGATCAAGGTCACGAACTGGCGCAAGCGCTACACCGGCAAGGTCATGCGCGGATTCAAGACCAAGCAGAAGATGGTCGCCATCACCATCGACGACGGACCCAACAGGCGCACCTTGGAGGTCTGTACGATCCTCGAGCGCTACGGAGGTAGGGGGACCTTCTTCTTCACGCGCCAGCTGCTCAACCGGGGGTACGGTCCTCAGGCCAAGAAGGCCTACGACCGCGGTCATGAGATCGCGAACCACACCGCGAATCACAAGATGCTCACCGGCTCGTACCTGATGTCGTACCGTCAGGCCTCTCTGCCCATGACCACCATCCGGAAGGCCACCGGGTTCTCGCCCACGTGGATCCGAGCCATGGGCGGGGGGATCGACCGCACCGGGATGAGAGCCGTCGTCAAGACCGGTCAGCTGTACATCAACTGGTCGATCGACTCGTACGACTCACATCGCCGCTACACGCCGCCGAGCACTCTGTATCGCAACGTGATGCGCGGCGTACGCCCGGGCGCCGTGATCCTCATCCACCAGACGCATCCCGAGACGATCAAGGCGCTCCCTCACATCTGCAAGGAGCTCAAGCGACGCGGCTACAAGATGGTCACGCTCTCGGAGTTGGCCGCCACGGGCAAGGCGCCGTGAGCTCAGATCTGCGGCAGCACCTCGGCCCGTATCTGGCGGTCGAGATCCAGGATCGCGTCACAGATCTCGATGATGTTCGCGTTGTGTGACCGCTTCTTGCCCAGCAAGGCGAGCTTGTCGGCAAGGTCGCAGATGTCCGCGATCTCCGCGGAGTTGTCGCACAAGACGAGTTCGCACGCGACCGTCGAATCACGCTGCCACATCGTGAGAGTGCGGCGCTGAACCCCGCGGATGGCGTCGTAGATGGAGTCGATGCGGCTGTCGTCGACCTTGCCGAACAGCGCGTCGTTGCTCGACTCGTAGTGCATCAGGTCCCAGACATCAGACACGAGCTGGCGATAGAGCGAGAAGAACGTCGCCCCCGGTGAGTCGCGGCGGAACGTGGTGGTCAGCTCCGGGTCGATCTCGCGGTTGATGAGCAGCTGGGACGTGATGCGGTAGAGGTTGCGGTGCTCCTCGAGTTCGCGCACGTACGTCGCCAGTTTCGCGTCGACCGACTCGGTGTAGATGCGGCGCAGGATGTAGTCTTGCTTGACCGAGGAGATCTTCGCGACCAGCAGGCCCAGGAAGGCCAGGCCCACCGTCACCTCGAGACCCACGAGTGCGCGGGCCCAGCCGATGGGCCGGATGTCGCCGTATCCCAGCGAGCTGATCGTCACGATCGAGAAATAGAGCGCATCGCCGAAGCCGGGGCTTGCGGTGGTGTCATACGTGAAGACGAGCGAGCCGTGCTCGGCGAGCTGCCAGTATCCCACCGCGAAGGCCAGGACCGCAGCGGTGAGCGCGAGCAGCATCTTGCCCAGCCCGATCTCGTTGATGACGTGGAGTAGTCGGTTCACCCGGGTTGCGCTCCTTCACGCGGTGTCACCAGCAGTATGCACCGTCCGAGGTCCACCGTGACAGGTGCGGGCACGCGCCGAGCCGCCCCTCGCGACGCGCTCAGTTGGCCCCATCCGTGCTATCCTACGCGCGTTCCCGCTCCATCGTGGCCACTTGCGAGGACTTCACGCATGAGCTTCGACCCCACCGAGGAACCACTCCTCGCCGATCGACCCGAACACCCGGAAGAGGCATGTGGCGTCTTTGGCGTCTTCGCCCCCGGGGAGGACGTCGCGCGCCTCACCTACTTCGGCCTTCACGCGCTTCAGCACCGCGGTCAGGAGAGCGCGGGCATCGCCGTGGGCGACTACGAGACGGTGACCGTCACCAAGAACCTCGGCCTGGTCTCGCGCGTGTTCAAGGAGAGCGACCTGGACTCGCTGACCGGCGACGTCGCCATCGGTCATACGCGTTACTCCACGACCGGCTCCTCCACGAGCTGGGAGAACGCTCAGCCCCACCTGTCCACGATCGGCCACCAGGTCATCGCTCTCGCCCATAACGGCAACCTCGTGAACACGCACGAGCTCCGAGAAGAGCTCAAAGGCCGCGGCCTGCGGTTCCGCTCCACGACCGACTCCGAGGTCATCGCGACCCTTATCGGCGCGTTCACCCAGGAAAGCAATCACATCCGAACCGGTATCGCCGAGGCCATGAGGCTCATCAGCGGCGCTTACGGTGTCGTGCTCATCACCGAGGAAGCCCTGTACGCGTTTCGCGACCCGCACGGGGTGCGCCCCCTCGTCATCGGCGCGCTGGCTGACGACCGGGGTTGGGTCGTGTCGAGCGAGACATGCGGCCTCGACATCGTGGGCGCCACCTTCATCCGTGACATCGCACCCGGCGAGTCGGTCAAGATCTCTGCCGACGGCGTGGAGTTCCAGCAGGCGGTGCCGGCCCAGAAGCCTTCCTTGTGCATCTTCGAGTTCGTCTACTTCGCGCGTCCCGACTCCGAGATGTACGACTGCACGCTCTACGAGGCGCGCCGGCGCATGGGCGAGGCACTTGCTCGGGAAGCCCCTGCCGACGCCGACTTCGTCATGGGAGTCCCCGACTCGGGCATCCCGGCGGCCACGGGCTTCGCGCACCAGAGCGGACTGCCCTACGGCGAGGGCCTCGCGAAGAACCGCTACGTGGGCCGGACGTTCATCTCGCCCTCGCAGACGCTGCGCCAGCAAGGCATCCGCCTGAAACTGAACCCGCTGAAGCACGCCATCAAGGGCAAGCGCCTGGTGGTCGTGGACGATTCAATCGTGCGGGGCAACACCACCAAGAAGCTCATCGCGCTGCTCCGTGAGTCTGGCGCGTCGGAGGTCCATATGCGGATCACGTCGCCCCCGGTCGTGTGGCCGTGCTTCTACGGCATCGACACCGACACCCAGGAGCAGCTCATCGGTTCGCAGAAGTCGGTCGAGGAGATCCGTGAGTTCGTCGACGCCGACTCGCTTGCCTACCTGTCGCTCGACGCCATGGTCGAGGCGACCGGAGCCGATAAGGACTCATTCTGTCTGGCCTGTTTCGACGGCAGCTATCCCATCGATATTCCCGAGAGTGTTCGTGACGGGAAGATGGCTCTCGAAAGCTGCAGCTGATGAGACTCAAGCACAGCGACTACTTCGTTCTCACCGTGATGGTACTCGCCGTCGCGAAAGCGGTCTTGACCCGCTATCTCGCGCTGGGCTCGACGAACATCCCCGTCGGCGTGGTGCTCGAGATGTCGGCGATCGTGCTGTTCATCTGCGTGGTCGATGTTCTGCCGAGTCGCCGGAGACCGCTGATCACCGTCGCCGCGTACACAGGGCTCGTGCTTCTGATGTGGGCGAACCTGATCTACATCCGCGCATTCGACCAGATCGTCGACCCCGGTATGCTGCAGGCCGCAGGTCAGGTGGGAACGGTGGCCGACATCGTCCTCGATCTCATGATGCCCGTGCACCTGTTCTACATCCTCGACATCCCGCTGCTCGTGCTCTGGGCGAGCGATCTGGTCACGTTCGAGTCGCCGCGGCCCCGGCGAAGCAAGCTGTTCGCCGCGATGGGCGCGGTGGCTCTGGTGCTCACGGTGATCCAGGTGGGCATCGTCACACGCATCCCCTCGGCGATGGACAGCATCGCGGTCGCTCGACGCCGCGGCCTGAGCGCCTACCAGATAGCCTCGTTCGCGCGGGGCGAGGATCCGGCCTACGCGTCGGTGGCGCCACCACCACCTGCGGGGAGCGTGCAACTGTCGCCGGGTGCGGCCATGCAGCAGCGCATCGACGCCTTCCGCTCTGTCGAGCCCACCGGAAGGGTCGGCGGCGTGGCCTCCGGTGCCTACGCCGACGCCAACGTGATCATGATCCAGGTCGAAGCGCTCCAGGAGATGGCGTACGGCTCCTACTACCGGGGCCAGGAGATCACACCCAACCTGAACAAGATGGCCGACGATTCCTGGGTGTGCACCAACGCCTTCTCGCAGAGCGGGGTGGGCAACACGTCAGACTCCGAGTTCACCGCCAACACCTCTTTGCTTCAGCCGGTGGGCAAGGCCGCGGTGCTCGAGTACGTGGATCGCGAGATCCCGTCGATTCCGCGGCTGCTCAACGACAAGGGCTACCGCACTGTGACGATGCACGGCAACGATGTCGCCTTCTGGAACCGCAAGGAGCTCTACGCATCGCTCGGGTTCCAGCAGTACTACGACCGTGCGGACATCGGCACCGTCGACCAGATGTACCGAGGCGCCTCCGATGAGGCCTTCTTCGCCGCTGCGGAGCGCATCATCCTCAACGACCTCGGACGACAGAAGCCGCTCTACGCGAACCTCATCACGATGTCATCCCACGCACCCTACACTCATGTGCCGTACGACCGCCGCCCGGTCCAGGTTCCCGAATCGCTGCGCGAGAGCAAGGCCGCCAACTGGGTGGGGGCGATCAGCTACGCCGACATGGCGCTGGGGGACTTCCTCGGGTGGCTCAAGGAGACCGGGCTCTACGACACGTCGATCGTGATCGTCTACGGCGACCACCAGGCCATCAAGGAACTCGACATCACGGGTGCAGACAAGCAGATCGTCGAGAAGCTTCTGGGGCACCGCTACACCCAGGTGGATCGGCAGAAGGTACCGCTTCTCATCCACCTGCCGGGACAGACCGACGGCGGCGTGATCAACTCGACCGTGGGCATCACCGACATCGCACCCACGGTGGCCGACCTGCTCGGAGTCGACATGAGCGAGACTCCGCATCTGGGCCGGAGCATCTTCGCCACCCCGGCCGATCCCCTCGTCATCACCCGCGGGCACTTCCCGGCGGGGTCGTTCCTCAACGATCGCGTGGCGTTCATGCCCGAGCTCACCTTCGAGGACGGGACCGCCCTGCGGCTCGCCGACGGTGGCAAGGTCACGCCCTCGGCTACCGAGAAGGCCGACTTCGAGCGAGCGCTCGAGCTCTCCCAGCTGTCCGAGCAGTGGGTGCGCAGCTTGCCCATACGCCCGGACGCCGGGGACATCAAGGACGCGGTCATCCCCAAGGGCGTCAAGAGAGTCCCTGGCGAGTGAGCGAGATGCTCGGCGCGCTTGAGGCCGGCGCTGTGCTCGCGGCCGCCTACAACCCTGTCTTCGCCGGCGTCTTCTCGGCGGTGTGCGCGGTGTTGTGCGCACGGCGCGGCAGGCCGGGACGCACCGCCTTGGGAGTCGGGATCCTGGTGGCGGGCTGGCTGCTGGGAGACGGCATGCGGACGATCGCCTCGGCGCGTGATCTGGCAGACGGTGCGGGCGCGCTTCTGCCCTCGGCGGCGGTCGGTCTGAACGGAGCCGCCATCGGGCTGTGGGCGGTGCTGGGTTTCTGCGTGGGCTACGTCTTCCCCGCGTGGGCGGGCGCGTTCGTGGGGCGGCGCGTCACCTTCGGTACCGGCTGGCTCGCGGCCGGCGTGGTGAGCGTGACATGCTCGGGTCTGGTGGCGATGCTGGTGTCCCGGTGGGGGTGATGCGCGATCGACTCCCGAGCCTGCGGGCCATTCGGGCCGCACCGCGACACCGCCCTGCGCTAGAATCCAACTCGCGGGCGCCCGTGTGCGAGCGTACCGCTGTCGACCCGTCACCACAGCATCCGGAGCGATCATGACCGAGGACCCGCGCAAACCCGTCACGTACCGCGATGCCGGCGTGGACACCGCCGAGGGAGCGCGCGCGGTCGAGGCGATCCGCGACGCGGTCCGCTCCACGTACCGCCCCGAGGTCATCGGCGATATCGGCGGCTTCGGTGGGCTCTTCTCGGCGGCGGCGTTCAAGGAGATGGCCGACCCGGTCATGGTGAGCGGCACCGACGGGGTGGGCACCAAGCTCAAGCTCGCGCAGTTGCTCGACAGACACGACACGGTGGGCATCGACCTGGTGGCCATGTGCGCGAACGACATCCTGGTCTCAGGCGCCGAACCGCTGTTCTTCCTCGACTACGTCGCCGTGGGCAGACTCGACTCCGAGCGCATGGCCGCGATCGTGAGCGGCATCGCCGAGGGCTGCAAGCAGGCGGGCTGCGCGCTGGTCGGCGGCGAGATGGCCGAGCACCCCGGCACGATGGAACCGGACGACTACGACCTCTCCGGCTTCTGCGTGGGCGTGGTCGACCGTCCCGCGATGATCACCGGTGAGGCGGTCAAGCCCGGCGACGTGGTGCTGGGACTCGCGTCGAGCGGCCTGCACTCCAACGGCTTCTCGCTCGTGCGACGCGCAGTGGTCGAGGATCGCGAGGCCGAACTCGCGCTGCCCCGGGTCGACCTGGGTGGCAAGACGCTGGGAGAGGCGCTGCTGACGCCCACACGGCTCTATGTGAAGCCGGTGCTGGGGCTGCTGAGAAGCGGTGTACCGGTCAGTGCGATGGCGCACATCACCGGGGGCGGCATCACCGAGAACCTCGACCGCGTTCTCCCTCACGATTGCGATGCGGTCGTCTACCGCGCGTCGTGGCCGGTACCGCGCGTCATTCAGACCGTTGTCGATTCGGCGTCGCTTCCCCAAGATGAGGCGTACAAGACGTTCAACATGGGTGTCGGCTTCGCCATCGTGCTGGACAAGAAGAGCGCACCCGAGGCAGCGGCGAAGCTGCGGGCGGCAGGGGAGACCGTGTGGGAGATCGGTGAGATAGCGCAGGGCTCGCGTACGGTGGTCTACCGGTGAGCGCGCTCACCCTCGGCGTCCTGGTCTCCGGCTCGGGTACCAACCTGCAGGCGATCATCGACGCCATCGAAGCCGAGACGCTCGATGCGACCGTCTCGGTGGTCATCTCGAACCGCGAGACGGCCCGGGGGCTCGGCCGCGCGCGCCGTCACGGCATCGACGCGGTCTTCCTCGACCCCTGCGCGTTCAACTCGCCGCACGACTACAACATCGCGTTGCGAGACGCGCTCGAGGCCCGCGAGGTCGACCTGGTGGTGATGGCGGGCTACATGAAGCTGCTCGGCAAGGCGGTACTCGACGCCTATCCGAACCGGGTTCTCAACCTGCATCCGGCGCTGCTGCCGAGCTTCCCGGGCGCCAATGGCATCGGCGACGCCTTCGCCTACGGGGTCAAGGTGACCGGTATCACGGTGCACTTCGCGAGCGAGGTGTTCGACGAAGGCCCGATCATCGCCCAGGAGGTCGTCCGGATCGACGAGGCCGACACCGTCGAATCGCTCGAGGCCAAGATCCACGAGGCCGAGCACCGGCTCTACCCGGCCGTCATCCAGCTCATCTCGGAGGGTCGCGTGAGCGTCGACGGGCGCAAGGTCCGCATCTCGGGCTAGGAGTTCGCCATGGATATCCTCACCGCGATCGGACTGGCGCTGCCCGCGGGACTCAACGCCTACATCCCGCTGCTCGGCCTCGCTCTCGCCCAGCGCTTCGGCGTGGTCGCGTTGGCGGAGCCGTGGAGCCAACTGGGCGAGTGGTGGGCGATCGCGCTCATCTCGGTGTTTCTGATCGTGGAGGTGCTCGCCGACAAGGTCCCCGCGGTCGACAGCGTCAACGACGCGGTGCAGACGGTGGTGCGCCCCGCGGCGGGGGCCATCGTCGCGGTGGCGGCGAGCGGACAGGCGGGACAGAACTACACGCTCGTGATGGTTGCGCTCGGTATCGTTCTCGCGGGCGGTGTGCACCTCGTGAAGGCGAGCGCGCGCCCGGTCATCAACGCCGTGAGCGGGGGCACCGGTGCACCCGTCGCCAGCACTGCCGAGGACGCCGCCGCGGCCTCGGCGACTCTGATCGCGCTGCTCATCCCGGTGCTTGTCGTCGCGGTCATCGCCGCGTGCATCGTGTTCGCCGTGTGGGTGTACCGGAAGCGGCGCGCCAGGACGCTGTAGGTGCGCGGCTTCTCACTGCATAGCGGACCCTGCTATATTCATCGTCTGTGCTCCGACTTTGGGGCAAGCAACCACGCAAGGGGAAGGGAGCCAGCATGACGCATACGGCTCGCAAGATGGCTGCGCTGCTCGCCACGTTCGCGCTCGCCGCGAGTGCGGTGGGATGCACGGCGCAGCCTGCCGAGGAGCCCGCGGATGGCGCTGTAGAGGCGACCACCGTCAAGATCGGCTTCGCAGCACCGCTCACCGGCGACAACGCGCTGTACGGTCAGGGCATGAAGCGCGCTGTCGAGCTCGCGATCGGCGAAGCGAACGCGTCTGAGGACGCGAAGGCCCAAGGCATCACGTTCGAGATCAGGGCCGAGGACGACGCCGCCGATCCCAAGCAGGCGGTCAACGTCGCGAACGCTTTGGCGGCCGACGCTGCAGTCGTGGCGCTGGTCGGGCACTTCAACTCGGGATGCTCGATCCCGGCGTCGCCGGTCTACAACGAGGCCGGCATGGCGATGGTCACGGTCTCGTCGAACCCCCAGCTCACCGCTCAGGGTTACGACGTCGTGAACCGCATCGTGGCCAAGGACGACGCGCAGGGTGGTTTCGCGGGTGCCATGGCGATGGACATGGGCTTCAAGGAGATCGCGATCATCGACGATGCGACTCCCTACGGCCAGGGCCTGGCAGCCGAGTTCAAGACCGCGTTCACCGCTGCAGGCGGTACGGTCGTCTCGGAAGACCGCATCCAGCCTAAAGAGGTGGACTTCTCGGCGCTCGTGACCAAGCTCAAGCAGGCCGGCCCGGCGGCGGTCTACTACGCCGGCGCCCACACCGAGGGCGCGCTGATCACCAAGCAGATGAGCGAAGCGGGCCTCAAGGTCCCGGTCATCGGCGGCGACATGCTCTACACCCCGGAGTACATCAAGATCGCTGGTGCCGATAACGCCGAGGGCGACATCGCCACGTCGTTGGGTCTGCCTCTCGAGCAGCAGCCCTTGGGCGCCGAGTTCCTCGAGAAGTACGAAGCCGAGTTCGGGCAGGCACCTGAGGCCTACGACAGCTACGCCTACGACGCCGCGAAGGTCATCATCGCCGCGGTGCTCGAGGTCGGGGCCGACCGCACTGCGGTCGCCCAGGCCATTCGTGCCGGCAGCGTCGACGGGGTCACCGGTGTGGTCGCCTTCGACGAGAACGGCGACAACAAGCAGCAGGTCATCTCGGCCTTCAAGGTCGAGGGCGGCGAGTGGAAGCAGATCCAGCAGTAGGATCCGCTCGATACCAGTCGTGATGGGAGCCGGCTTTCCGAAAGGGGAGCCGGCTTCTTGCTTCTCGTGAACTGATTCTTGAGCCGAGCGCGGTGTCCGGGCGCGGAGTCTGGCGAGACCGGGTATCTGCGCGCGGCCGGGAAGGGGAGAGGGGTTCCTATCAGTTCCTATTGGAGGTATTCTGGTTCCTATGGATGATCTGTGGGACATAGCGCGCACGGCGGCCTATCTCGGCGTCACCGAGCGGACCGTCTACAACAAGGTGCGATCAGGCGACCTGCCGGCGGTGAAGGTCGGCAGGCTGTGGCGCGTGCGCGAGAGCGACCTGCAGGCATGGCTCGGCGGTACGTCGCGGGTCGTGTCCGGCGCGGCGTTGGCCGCTGAGTCGGGGCCGATTCCGTCGCGCGGCGAGCTGGAGGCGCTGCTCGAGCCTCTCGTGGACACGTTGGAGCGCAGGCTCACGTTCGTGGGGCTGCTCACGCGAGGCGTGGAGGCACTCGGCTGGCCGGCGCCGGTGGTGGTGGGCGGGCACGCGGTCGAGTTCTACACGGCAGGCGGCTACACCACCGTCGACATCGATCTCGGCGGGTGCCTCTGAACCGGTTGCGCAGGTCCTCGACGCGTGGGGTTTCGAGCGCGAAGGACGGCATTGGTTCGACGAGGAGATGCGTCTCGTCGTGGAGGTTCCGGGTTCTCGACCGGTTGACCGACGAGAAGCGCACGCCAACGCTTACGTTCGGATCGGGCGGGTGGTCGTCAACGTGACTCGGTGTAGAGGACCTCGTCATCGACAGGCTTGCAGCCTGCGAAGCACTGGAGCGATGTCGATTCGTGCGATTGGGCGCGCAGACTGATCGATGCAGTCGAGGTAGACTCGACCTATCTTACCTGCAGCCGCAGAGCCGCTCGAGGAAGACGTCGCGGATGTACTCGAATCACTGATCGAGAATGGGCAGGCATAGACGGCGCACTCCGCGGACCATTGCCCGTTGCCGCGGGGTCCGTGCGGGTCGCTTGCGCGGCTTGCAGACGGCCCCGCGGCGCTATTCGATCGCCGGCCGGACGAGACGGACCCGACCGATCGCGCGATCATCCGGCGGATGGCGCTACGTCGAGGTCGCACGCCGCCGAGCAGAAGGCCGCCTGGTCCGGCTCGGCGAGCGTGAGTACGAGCTGCACGTGCGTGTGGCCGGGGCTCCACCGCCGCGCTAACCGCTACAATGCGTTCGGGAGTACTCGGGCCGCCGCGCGCGGCCTTTCACCGTTCACCGCCACCAGCAGGGGAGTCAGCCATCATGTCGCAGGTCGCCATCAAGCGCGCGCTCGTCTCGGTCACCGACAAGTCCGGTGTCGTGGAGTTCTGTCGTGCACTGTCCACCGAGTTCGGCGTCGAGATCGTCTCGACCGGCGGTACCGCCAAGGCGCTCGCCGATGCGGGCGTGCCGGTTCGTCCCATCGACGACCTCACCGGCTTCCCCGAGATGATGGATGGCCGGGTCAAGACGCTGCATCCGCGTGTGCACGGTGGCCTGCTCGCTCGGCGCGACGTGCCGGCGCACATGGCGGCGGCCGAGGAGCACGGCATCGGGATGATCGATCTCGTGTGCGTGAACCTGTATGCCTTCGAGGCGACGATCGCCAAAGAGGGCGTGACCGAGGAAGACGCCATCGAGAACATCGACATCGGCGGCCCCTCGATGCTGCGCAGCGCGGCGAAGAACTTCGCGAGCGTCACGGTCGTCACCGAGCCGAGCGCCTACGACGCGATCCTTGGCGAGATGCGCGCGAACGGCGGCGCGACCACCTTCGAGACCCGCCGCGAGCTCGCCACGCAGGTGTTCGCGAAGACGAGCGCTTACGACAGCGCCATCTGGATGTATCTCTCGGGCTACAAGCAGACGCCGTTCCCCGAGGAGGTCCGCTTCCGCCTCGAGAAGGTCCAGGACCTGCGCTACGGCGAGAACCCGCATCAGGGTGCCGCCTTCTACCGCTTCATGGACGCCAAGGACAACACGCTCGCACGCGCCGAGCAGCTCCAAGGCAAGGAGCTCAGCTACAACAACATCCTCGACACCGACGCCTGCTGGACCGCCGTGCGCGAGTTCGCAGAGCCTGCCGTCGTGATCGTGAAGCACACCAACCCGTGTGGGACGTGCACGGACGCCGACCTTGTGACCGCCTACAAGAAGGCCCACGACGTGGACCCCATCAGCGCCTTCGGCGGGGTGATGGCGTTCAATCGCACGGTCCCGGCCGAGCTGATCGAGGCGATCTACGCCAACGGCCAGTTCGTCGAGGTCATGATCGCACCCGACTTCGAGCCGCGAGCCCTCGAGCTGCTCACCGAGAAGCCCAATGTGCGCGTGCTCAAGACGGGCGGCGTGCGTCCGGTCACCGGCCACTACGAGAGCCGCGCGGTCGAGGGCGGCCTGCTCGTGCAACGGAGCGACTCGGTCTCCGAGGACCCCGCGACCTTCACCGTCCCCACCAAGCGCCAGCCCACCGGTGACGAGATGCAGCAGTTGCTCTTCGCGTGGAAGGTCGCCAAGTCGGTGAAGTCCAACGCGATCCTGCTCGCCAAGGACTTCACGAGCGTGGGCGTGGGGGCGGGCCAGATGAACCGCGTGAACTCCGCGCGCATCGCGGTGGCACAGGCCGGCGAGGCCGCGAAGGGCGCGGTCGCCGCGAGCGATGCGTTCATGCCGTTCCCCGACTCACTCGAGGTCTGCGCCGAGGCCGGCGTCACGGCCGTGATCCAGCCGGGTGGCTCGGTGCGCGATCAGGAAGTCATCGACCGCGCCGACGAACTCGGAGTGGCGATCGTCTTCACCGGACACCGCCACTTCCGCCACTAGGAGCGCGCCATGGCACTCGAATACGACTGGGACGGCTTTCGTGCACTCGTGAGGCGACTCGACATGCTGCTCGCGGGCGAGGCGGTCTTCGAGGAGTACGACACGCTCGCCGAGGCGTGCCGCCGCACACTCGCGTTCCTCTACACGGCCGGGGTCTCGATGCCTGCCGCCGGCGACGTCTTCGAAGACGCCGGCGGAGACACCTTCTGGGAGGGAAAGCTCGGTGGTACCGCCGCCGCGGCAGACCCGGCACGCGCCGAAGCCGAGATCGAGGCGCTCGCCGGTCAACTCGCTGAGTCGGTGATCGAGGTCCAGGGTGATGTGGATGCCGAGGACATCGAGGATCTCGTCGCAGCGGCCGCACGTGGCCTCTGGGACGTGCGCGAGAGTCTCTCGGAAGGATGCGAGCACTTCGACGGAAAGCGGCTGCACGAGGCCGCATGGGAGTGGTCGTTCGGCTTCGACGAGTGGGGCGCACACGCCCTCACGTCGCTGACGGCGTTGCACGACGCTCTGTGGGGCGCGAGGTAGGTGATCCGCGGCGCGCTGAACCCCCGGCTCCACCTCGCCCCGGCGAGCGCGAGCGGGTGGTTCGGAGGTCGGGAGCTGGTAGCGACCGAGCCGCTCGAGGTCGAGGCCGGGGTGTCGCTGGCGGACGCCGCGGCGGCCCTCGAAGCCGCGTTCGAGTCGAGCGCGCCGTGCCTGACCGCAGTGCTCGCGCCTTACGTCGGCAGCTGCACGCTCGTACGCTTCGGCCGCGTCGATGACGGGCCACGGCCACAGGCCGTTCCCCTCGCCGCGGACCCCTCGGGACCGCTGCTGCGCGATGCCACGTGGGACCTCTCGGGTCGGGAGTACCGCTCGGCGGTCGACGAGGCCCGCGAGCACATCGCGGCGGGCGACGTCTACGTGCTCAACCTCACGGCTCGTCTCACCGGCTCCCTCGCCGCAGCGGACCCGCTCGAAGCGTTCGAGCTGCTCACCTGCCGTGCCCCCGCGAGCATGGCTGCGAGTCTGACCGGGCTTCCCGGTGCAGTGCCGTGGCTCGCCAGCGTCTCGCCCGAGCGCTTCATGCGCGTCACGCGCGGGGAGCATGGTGCCCGGATCGCCGAGATATGCCCCATCAAGGGCACCGCGCCTCGTGGGCCGAACCCCGCGGCCGACGGGCGACTGGCCGCCGCGCTCGAGCGAGATCCCAAGGAGCGTGCTGAACACGTCATGGTGGTGGACCTTGAGAGAAACGATCTCGGCGTGTGCTGCGTCCCCGGTACGGTCCACGTGGACCCGCTCTACGAGGTCGTGGCCACGCCCTACTGCCACCAGCTGGTCTCGAGCGTTCGCGGGACGCTTCGCTCCGACGCGACCTTCGCTCAGCTGCTCGCGAGTGCGTTCCCGTGTGGTTCGGTGACGGGCGCTCCCAAGCGCGCCGCGATCCGCATCATCGACGGGCTCGAGGCCACCCCCCGCGGCGCCTACTGCGGGGCGCTGCTCGTCGCGATGCCCGGGGAACTCGACTCCTCGGTACTGATCCGCACGCTTGTCGGCGCGACCGAGGCCCCGACTCGGGCCGTGTGGGGGGCCGGCTGCGGCATCACGCACGACTCCGACCCGGCCGCCGAGTACCTCGAGATGCTGCTCAAGGCGACACCGGTCACGGGCGACACGCCGCCACCGGTGGCGCTTCGCGAGACGATGCGCGTGGCTCACGGGCGAGCGGCGCTTCTCGACCGGCACCTCGCGCGGCTCGCGAGCGGGGGAGCCGGTCCCGCGACGCTCGCGCGCGTCCGCGAGGCCGTCGCCGAGCAGCTCGAGTCGGCCGAGGCGCAGGGACCGTACGCGCGGCTCGGTATCACCGTGACGCCCGACGGCGAGGTCGCGGCGGGCATCACCTCACAGCCCTCGTCGCTCGACGTGCCGGACGGTCCTGTGGTCGTTCCCGTCACCGTCGCCGAGAAGCCCACGCTGCCTCCGTACGCGGCCAAGCCCGCCGCCCGCCGCTACTGGGACCGGGCGCACCGCGAGGCGAAACGCCGTGGCGCCCATCAGGCGCTGCTGGTCACGCCCCACGGCGAGCTGATCGACGGCTCGACCGCGACGGTGTGGCTGCTGCACGGGCAGACGCTCTCGACGCCGCCAGCGCCGCCGGCGGTCGCCGGAGTGATGCGCGAGCTCATCTTCGACCGCGCGCCGGCTCACGGGCTCACCCCGGTCGAGGCACCCCTCACACTCGGCGACTACGAGTCCGCCGATCAGGTCTGGCTGAGCAATGCCGTGGGAGGCTTCGTTCGTGCACGTCGCGCATGAATCGTGCGCCCGCTTCCTGTGACGGAGGGCGCTGTCAGCCTCACCCACTTTGCATGTCGGCGCGTTCGACGGTAGTCTCGGTGGTACGCCGCTTGCGTGCTAGTGGCATAGATGACCCCGATCGTCTGGTGGACTCATGACCTCGAATCCCTTCCGCACCCTTCGCGTCCGCATGCGTTTCGTCGTGATGGCCGCACTCGTGGCAGCAGCGCTGCTCGGCGGTGTGGCGTCTGCGCACGCCGCGACGTTCGATCCCGAGTACGTGATCACGAACGACAACATGCGCGCGTACAACTCGATGTCGGAGAAGCAGATCCAGGCGTTTCTGGAGACGCAGTCCGGCCCGCTCGCGTCGCTGGTGACCACCGACTACGCGGGAACCAAGCGCAAGGCGTCGTCGATCATCTGGCGGGCCTGCCAGGAGTGGAAGATCAGCCCCAAGGTGATGCTCACCATGCTCCAGAAGGAGCAGAGCCTGCTCACGCGCACGTCGCTTGAGAAGAACACTCTGAGCCGGGCGATCGGTGCTGGCTGTCCCAACAAGACGACCAATAGGTACCCGGGGTTCGGCAAGCAGATGTGGTACGGCGCTCGCCTGCTCGATGGCTATGGCGAGGGAAAGAACGGCTCGACGATTCCCCTGTATTACAAGGGCATCGTTCGCTACGACATCTACCGCACGCCCAAGGTCAAGCTAGAGATGCAGAACCTTGCCACCTACAAGCTCTACGTCTACAACCCGAGCATCGGCGGAAACTCGAACTTCTGGACCATCTACCGACGCTACTTCGGTTCCACGTTCGCATCGCCGCGCTACCAGACGGTCTACCGGTTCCGCAGCAAGGTGAGCGGCACCTACATCTATACGACTTCGATCGCCGAGCGGGTCAAGCTCCGCGAAGGCTCGTACAAGAAGCGCTGGATCTACGAGGGGGCCAAGTTCAAGGTCGACACGGCGGTCCCCGCCTCGGAGACCACACCGCTCTACCGATTCCGGAACAAGAACACCGGCAAGTACTCGTTCACCGTCTCGAAGGCGAAGTACGACTACCGGCGCAGCGCCAAGGGCCGCAAGACGTGGACATACAGCGGCGTGGCCTTCCGCATCGCGAAGAAGTCCTCGCCGGGTGCGACCACCGTGTGGAAGTTCCAGAACAAGAAGACCGGCGCGTTCTTCTTCACCCACTCGAAGGCCGCTCGTGACGAGTTCAGGACGAAGGCCTCGTACAAGAAGCGCTACCGCTACAAGGGCGTCGCGTTCTACCTGCCTCGCAACCAGACGCCCTAAGGTCGCCGAGCGCCGCTGGAGAACGGCATCGGCGGCGCCTCGATACCCTCTTCCGAGAACCGCTTCGAGAGCCGCCGCACAAGCTCGTGCCGGACGGGGAGCCTGTCTTGGTACGAGCGGCACCTGATCGTGACGTTGAGCACGGCCGCGGGCGGAGTCAGCTCGGCGAAGCCGGCCCCCGGCTCCTGACACGGCACGGCCTCCGGAATGTCCGCGATGACCTCGCGGGCGACCTCGAGCGCTATCCGCTGCACGGCGTCGGGATCGCCGGCGCTCGCGAACGAGACGGGAACCAGCAGTACGAACTCGGGGTCGCGAGTCGAGAAGTTCGTGACGGTCGCGCGAGCGAGCACCGAGTTCGGCACGATGATCACGTCGTTCGACGCCTTGCGCACCATCGTATTTCGCCACGTCACGTCGAGCACGGTGCCCTCGTCTCCGGTGTCGAGCCGGATGAAGTCGCCGGGCTTGATCTGCTGAGAGACCAGCAGTTGCACTCCCGAGAAGACGTTCTCGAGGGTCGGCTGGAGTGCGAGACCGACCGCCAGCCCGGCGACGCCCAGCGCGGTCAGCAGGGGCGCGATCGAGATTCCGAGCGTGGCCAGCAACGACAGGCCGCCGAGGAGCCACACGCCGGCGCGGGCCAGGTTCACGAAGATCGAGCCGCTGGGCAGAGGCACATCCTCGCGGGCAGTCAGTAGTCGCACCAGCCCGCCGGCCACGCGAGCCGAGAACGCGGTGACCACCAGGATCGCCGCGACCTGCACGCCGTTCCTGGCCATCACCAGCGCCGCAGGTTCGAGCTCGAGCCGCTGGACCGCCGCTGCCGCACCGATCACTGCGCCCAGTGCGGTGGGCGCGCCGCGCATTCCCTCGGCGATCCGCCCAAGTGACTTGAAGTCGTGAGCGCGCGCCCGACCGGTCAGTAGCCGGTACAGGACCTGGTCGACGAAGAACCCTGCAGCAAGACAGCCCAGGAACCAGATGATGGCGTCGCCCGCGCCAGTGAGTGCGTTTGTCGGCATGGCTTCCTCCTCTGGCGAGAATGCTACACCAGTGCGACCCGGGAACCGGCTTCGGTCGAGCCGTTGACCGACCCCGCCGCGCTCGATACACTAGCGCGTGCTTCGCGCCCAGCGCGGAGCCGGGCCGAGCGCTCGCGCAGGTTCGACCGGGGCCGTTAGCTCAGTTGGTAGAGCAGGGGACTTTTAATCCCAAGGTCGCAGGTTCGAGACCTGCACGGCCCACCATATCCGCCCCCATCGTCTAGCGGCCAAGGACTCCGCCCTTTCAAGGCGGCAACAGGGATTCGAATTCCCTTGGGGGCACCAGAGATCAGACGGACCCGTGGGCTTCTGGCCTGCGGGTCCGTTGCAGTTGCAGTCTCGTCGTGGGCTCACCGAGCACAGACGCCGCAAGGTAGAATGGCCCCACGTGCGGCGTGCGCGTATGAGCCCCGCAAGCGACGTCCCAAAACGAGGAGAACAGATGCGGGTCGAGGACCTTCGGCGCTACATCAAGGACACCGAGAAGATGGTGGTGCCCGAGAAGGTTGCGACCACGACCATGGGCGGCGCGCTGCTCCGCAAGCTGCCGCTTCGGCTCCAGCGCTACATCGTCAACCGGGGGGCGCGCACCAACCCTTACATGAGCTTCGTCGTCGAACCGTACGGCGTCTTCCTCGCGTTCGAGATCGTCGACACCGAAGCGGCCGAGCGGCTGCTGCCGCCACACTACAGCCTCTTCCCCTCGGCGATGTTCGTCGGCACTCCCACGCGTCCCTGCGCGATCATCAGCGCCTTCAACGTTCACACGAGCGTGTTCTGGGGAAGCCGCGTGGAGTTCTACCTGATCGCCGAGAACTGCAAGACCGGACTCCTGTCTTGGATCATCGGCGAGTACGAGAGCAACACGCACAGTTACGACCCGAGTCAGGGCTTCATCGGCCCGAGCACGTCGCATTCGGTGGTGACGACGTCGTACGTGGGCGAGGTCATCGTCGATGTCGCGAGTGCGCATTCCGCCAACAGCCTCGCACTCGTCGCCGACTTGAACAACGGCGTGCTCACCGAGCTCGATCAGCGTCTCTGGGTCGAGGGGAACCTCTCGGTCGACTACGGCGGTGAGCTGCAGCAATGCACCAAGCCGTTCAGTCTCGTGTTCGACCCCAAGGAGATGGAGCGGGCGCTGAAGCTTCCGCTTGACGACATCTCGCTGTGCACCAACACGTTCGGCGGCACCATGCTCGATCCGATGCCGTTCGAGGCAGCGTGCTTCCCGTACGCGCAGCACTTCGTGACGACGAGCGTCCCAACTGCGACCTCGATGCGAACTGCCGAGGACCTCGAGCAGGCTGTGACCGAGCTGAGGCAGAAGCTGCGCGCCCCTCGGTAGACGCTCCGCCTGACGACCGACACGCTCGCAGGCGAAGCGGGACATGTTCGATACGCGGTGACTCAGGGGGGCGCATGAAGCAGAAGCGAGTCCGGTCGCAGGCAGACACGCCGCCCCCCGCGGGCTTCACACCGGCCGGTCCGGGTGTCCGCACGATCGCCTGTGTCGGCGACAGCATCACGCGCGGGACCTTTGTCTGGCGCCGGAGGACGAGGTCGTACCCGGCGCAGCTGCAAGCGACGCTCGGCGGGCGATTCTGTGTCCGCGACTTCGGAGTGAACGGCCACGCCGCTCAACAGACCGCCGACCGTCCGTACCGGACGAGCGAGGCGTTCAGGCTCAGCAGCTCGTGCGAGCCAGACGTCGTGCTCCTGATGCTCGGCACGAACGACGCACGGGGCGACAACTGGAAGGGCGTCGGACCGTTCTCGGCCGACTACCGCACGTTGGTCGCGCACTATCAGTCGCTGGAGTCGAAGCCACAGGTGTGGCTGCTTACGCCGCCCGCTCTGTTCCGCCTGGGGCGGGGAGCGAAAGTGCGATACGGCATTGATGAATCGGCACTCAGGGAGATATGCGATGCGATCAGGAGTCTCGCTCACGAGCTGGGATGCGGCCTTATCGATATCAACGAGATCACTTCTCAGCACCCTGAAGCCTTCAGGTTCGACGGCGTGCACCCCGGCGGGGCAGGCGCGACACTGATTGCGTGGGCAGTCCTTGAGGCGCTAGAGGGGTCACAGCCGGGACCGAGCGTCTGAAGCACCCACGTTTCCACGCCCTGGCCACACTGGGGTAGCATCTCCCTAAGTCGCTGAGAGGGGGTCTCATGGCTGATCCGTCCAAGACGCCCGAGACAGGGGGGGCGCTGGGATATCTTCGTGCGTTCCTGAGTTCGCCGGGGCGCACCTCAAGGGCAGGCTGCGCATCGGCGGGGGCTGCAGCTATCGCTGTGGCGGTGATCGCCATGCTCATCTGGAGCGCCGTGACGTCGACCGATGGCGAGGAACCTGTTCAGACGAACCCCCAGCCGCCGCCCGCCCAGACGTCCGAGGCGCCCGCTGCACCCGCGGTGGAGAACCCCACCGGCGTGGGCCAAGCTGTCGATGCCGTCGCTCAGCCGGCCATCGCGGAGGTCTACGGAGAAGCCGTGCTCGCAAGTGCTCCTCCCGAGGAAGCCCTGATCGTGAGCCTGTCTTACGACATTCCCACAACCCCCTCGCAGGGCGACGGGGAGAAGGTGCGCGATGCGTTCATCCGTCGAGGTGCAACCGTCGACCCCGCCAATAGCGAACTTGATTACCATGCGGGCGAGGAGTTCATGGTGCTTCTGGACACGGGCAACCCCGCGTTCAAGACGGTTCGCGTGAACGTCAACCCAGACAGCACGGTCATCTACGTCAACGCCGACAAGGCTGAGTAGGCACGGCCTGTCCATCCACGATGGATCTTCAGTCCAGGGCGCGACTGTCGTGTTCGCGGGCTCCAGGGCCAACCGCGGCGCCCGTTGGGGCGAAGGGACCCCGCTCCTTGCGCGGTTGTCCCTCTCGTGGTGTGGGGCAGCAGAAGAACGGCAATACTCCTTTTGGGAAGACATGCCAAGTGATTCCCTGGGGAGCCGACTCACAACGGGCGCTTCGCCTGCAAACGGATGATGCTCGCAGCCTGCTTGAGCCATTCGTGTGATCGCAGGAGTGTGGAGCCGCGTATGCCGGATCGTCATCGGCGAAGGATCGGCATACATCTCGCGTGGTTGCTGTCGGTGGCCATCGCGTGGGTCTTCGCCACCACCTTGATCCTTGTCACGGGCGACCTAGCTTCGTTGTGGCCTCTGTATATCGTGCCGATCGTGATCGCATCGCTTGCCTATCACGTGAGCGGTGCCGTTCTGAGCGTCGCCCTCACGGCAGCGATCGTCGCGCTGCTCGCCTACAGCGGCGCGTATCGCACACCACCACTCCTTGCGCTTCTCGCCGGGCTCGTGGCATACGCGATATCCGGCATCGTCATCGGCGTGCAAGCGCGGCGACACCACGTGCAAAGCGAGATGCTCGAATTGGATTCGACGCGCGATGCGGTGACCGGAGTATGGAGAGCCGACCGGATCGAGCAGCGACTGGCCGAGGAAGTGCGCCGCAGCGGGCGCTACCACGCCAGCTGCGCGTGTGTACTGATCGATGTCCCCGGCTTCGCGGAGTTCCGTCGCACGTTCGGCCGCATCAAGACCGACCTCCTGCTCGAGCGCCTCGCCGACCTGTTGCGCCTGACCTTGCGCGACACCGACTCGGTCGGCCGTCACGGCACGACGGGCTTCACGATCATCCTGCCATCCACTGACGAGGAGTACGCCTCCCTTGTCGCGGCGCGCATCGCTGAGGCCGTCACGGCCACGGAGTTCGAAGGGGACGCACTCGAACCCACCACACACGTCCCCGTCGCTGTCGCGTTCGCCACCTACCCGCGCGACGCAGCGAGCGCGGCGGAGCTGCTGTCAGTCGCCGAGGCGCGCCTGGGGATGATTCGCACGACCGTCTCCGAGAAGGCAGCCGACGGTGAGCTTCTTGGCACCACGCAAGCGGTACGAGCAACGGGGACGACGCCATGAAGGTGCTGAGGGCGGCCCTACCGCTGTTCCTGTTCTGGCTGGCGATCACGGGGTCGACTCAGCCTGCGGATCTCGCCATCGGTGCCGCGCTCTGTGTACTTCTCGGCTGGTGGTCGTCCGCGTTTCTGTGGCCCGAGGATGCCCCCGTTCTCACTGCGCGCCAGACCGGACGCTTCCTTATCTACCTCCTCCATCTGGTGGTGAGCATCGTGCAGGCGGCCATCCAGGTCGCCGAAGTCGTGCTCGACCCCCGGATGCCGATTCAACCCGTGCTGATCAGTCACCGCACCTCGTTCAAACGGGACATCTCACGGATCGCATTCGCGAACTCGATCACGCTGACGCCGGGCACCCTCACCGTCGACATCGACGGCGACACCTTCCTGGTCCATTGCCTGGCCGAGCGGTTCGCGGACGAGATAGCGAGCGGGGAACTGGAGCGAAGGATCTCCCGGGCATTCGAGGAGTGAGCGGCCATGGACGCGTTGCTGTGGGGCGTTGCCATATTCCTGCTCGTCAATGCGTTGGCCTGCCTGTACCGCGCATACCAGGGTCCCACGGTCGTGGATCGCATCCTCGCCATCAACATCGTGGTGACGAAGACCCTCGTCGTCCTGGTGGTGCTGGCGCTGTTGTTCGAGCGGAGCTTCCTCCTGGACGTCGCCCTCGTCTACGGGCTGCTGAACTTCGTGCTGACCATCACGGCCAGCCGGTTCCTGGAGACCGGCCAGCTCGAAGGTGACTGGTCATGAGCGCGCTTGATGCGACCTCGGCAGCGTTGACCGTCGTGTTCGCGGGCATCGGGGCGATCTTCTTCCTTGTCGGCACGCTCGGGCTCCTGCGCCTGCCCGACTTCTTCTGCCGCACGCACGCCGCCACCAAGTGCGACACGGTGGGTGCGGGCTCGCTGCTCGTGGCCCTCGCGATCCTCAACGGCTCGGATCCGTCGACGTGGAAGATCGCGGTGCTTGCCGTGCTGGTGCTGATCTTCAGCCCGACGTCGGGACATGCCCTGGCGCGCGCGGCACATCGAACCGGGCTCACCCCCTGGCATCCGAGTGAGGAAGGTGATCGTCAGTGAGTGCCACTTTCGATGTGCTGCTGCTCGTGCTGCTCGTCGTCATCGCGCTCGCCGTGGCTCGCACCAAGGACCTTCTGGCCGCCGCCATCATCTTCTCGGCCTACAGCCTCGTGCTGTGCCTGCTGTGGCAGCTCAGAGGAGCACCCGACGTCGCGATGACCGAGGCTGCTGTCGGCGCGGGGATCACCACCGTGCTGTTCCTCGTCGCCATAAGCAAGACGGTGAGGCGAGAGAAGTGAAGAAGGCACTCGTCGCAGCGCTGCTCATCATCGCGGCCATCCCGCTGCTCATCGCAGTCTCGGCCCTGCCCCCTCACGGCGACCCGAACACCCCGGTGCAGACGAGGGTGTCAGCTCGCTACCTCGAGGCCGGGGTCGAGGAAGCGGGGGCGGAGAACATCGTCACCGGCGTCATCCTCAACTATCGCGGGTTGGACACCGCAGGCGAAGTCAGTGTCATCTTCACGTCACTGGCGGCCGGCCTGGCGGTTCTGATCCCGGTCGCGCGATCTCGCTCCAAACGCGGCGCCGATGCCAAGGCGACGCCCGCGAGTCCCGTGGTGCACTTCATCGTCCGGCTCGCCGCACCCTTCATCGCGCTCTTCGCGGTCTACGTGATCTTGAACGGGCACGTTTCTCCCGGCGGGGGCTTCCAGGGAGGCGCGATCCTCGGCGGACTGTTCATCGCGCTGTCGGTGGTTGTGGGTGCCGAGAAGATGCGCGCCCTGCTCCCCGAGAAGCTCGCCCCCTGGCTCCATGTCGCCGCCCCCGTCACCTTCGCTTGTGTGGGATTCGTCGGCATCGCGTTGACCGGCGTCTTCCTCGGCTATCCCCGAGACGAGGCGCTGCATGCCGCGCGTCAGGCGATGCTCCTTGCGCTCGAGATCGGCATCGGGATCGGGGGAGCCGCGATCTTCGCGACCCTGTTCACCGAGATGGAGGCGCAGCCGTGATGCTGTCCGCCCTCTGGAACAACATCGACTACGCGGTGCCGGTGGTGCTCTTCCTCATCGGCCTCTACATCATCATCGCCAAGAACAACCTCATCAAGAAGTTCCTCGGTCTCAACATCATGGAGACGGCGGTCTTCTCCTTCATCATCGCGCTGGGCGTCGTCGACGGTGGATCGGCGCCGATCATGGGGCCTCACGCCTCACCCCCGTACGCGAGTCCTTTGCCGCAGGCCCTCATCCTCACCGGCATCGTCGTGGCGGTGTCGACCACCGCACTCGCGCTCAGCCTGATCATTCGCATCTACCGCCAGCACGGCACCATCGAAGCCGACGAGCTCAGGGAGATGGAGTAGGTGGCCACCTGGCCCCACTGGTTGCCCCTGGTCATCGTGATCCCGCTGGTGGGCGGGGTGCTGACGCCAGCGCTTTCGGTGAGCTCGCGGCACGTCGCCAAGTGGTGGGCGCTCGCCGTGATGACCGTGACCTCGTTCGCGGCCTACCAACTGGTGGCGCGAGTGGCCTCGGAGGGCCCCTTCTCATATGACGCCGGCGGCTGGGAGCCCCCGTACGGCATCGAGCTGCGCTTCGACGAGTTCGGCGCAGTCGTCGCGATCATCTGTCTGATCGGCTGGTTCGCAGTGCTCTACTCCTTCCGCTACGCCGAGTGGCTGCACGGATTGGCCAAGGAGCGCATCCCCTACTACTACGCGCTGCTGCTCCTGAACATGGCCGGACTCATCGGCTTCTCGGTCACCGGCGACCTGTTCAACCTCTTCGTGTTCCTCGAGATAATCTCGCTGTCCGGCTACGCGCTCGTAGCGGTGAGTGGTGAGCAAAGCGCAGCGATGGCCGCGTTCAAGTACCTGCTCATGGGCGCGATCTCGTCGCTCCTGATCCTGTTCTCCATCGGCATGCTGCTCGCACTCACCGGCCGCTGAACATGGCGGATGTAGCCGCGCAACTTGCGGGAGACACTGCGCGCGCTCCGGTCGTCCTTGCACTCGGCGCCATGATGGTCGGGTTCATGGTCAAGGCGGCTCTGTTCCCGGTCCACATCTGGCTTCCGGACGCGCACGCGATCGCGCCCTCTCCGATAAGCGCCGTGCTCTCCGGGCTTGTCGTCAAGGTCGGCATCATCGGCATGCTGCGTGGCTACCAGATCTTCTATGCAGCGCAGACGGTCGACCTGGCCGTGCTCAACGAAGTGCTCGTGTGGCTTGGCGCGATCTCGATCCTGGTGGGGGCGTTCTTCGCCATCTTCCAAGAAGACATCAAACTGATGCTCGCCTACTCGACGATCTCGAACATCGGCTACATCGTCATGGGACTCGGGCTCGCCAATCGCCTACGGCGTGATCGGCGGCGCGGTGCACGTGTTCAACCACGCGCTCATCAAGTCGACGTTGTTCCTGGCGGCCGGCGCGTTGATCTATCGGACGGGTCATCGCAACTTGCACGATCTGCGCGGGGCGGGCCGCACCATGCCGCTCACGAGTCTGGCGATCGCCATCGGCGCCATCTCGATCGTGGGCATCCCTCCCACCGCCGGCTTCTTGTGCAAGTGGTACATCGCGCTCGGTGCGTTCGAGGCTCAGCAGGCCTTCTTCGGTTTCGTGCTCATATTCGGGGCGTTGTTCATCTTCATCTACTACATCCGGATGGTGAACGCGCTCTACTTCCAGAAGCCCACGAACGACGCCGTGGCGAAGGCGACCGACCCGCCACTCTCGATGCTGGTACCCATCCTCGTTCTCGCGGCCCTGTGTCTCGTCATGGGTCTTCTCGGTCGCATCCCGATCAGCTTCATCGAGCCGGCGGCGCTCAGGTTGCTCGCGCCTCTGGGGGGCTGACATGGACGTAGTCGATATCCGGGTGGTGCTCGCGCCGGCTATCTCCCTGGCCTGCGCCGGGCTCGTCTTCGCCTCCGGCCGTCACATCTTCTGGCGTCGCTTCTGGAGTCTGAGCGCGGCTGTCATCAAGTTCGGCGTGGTCCTCTCCATGCTGCCGGGGACCCTCGCCGGCGTGGTCTATGTCTACGATTTCGTCGAGTTCACTCCCGGCATCGGTATCGCGTTTCGGGCCGACGCGCTCGGCATGTTCTTCTCGCTCGTGTCCTCCACGCTGTGGATCCTCACGACGATCTATGCGATCGGCTACATGAAGGGCGAACACAACCGCATGAGGTTCTTCGGCTTCTTCGCCTTGTGCGTATCGACCACGGTCGGAATCTCGTTCGCCGAGAACATGCTCACGCTCTTCCTCTTCTACGAGATGCTGACCATCTGCACGTATCCGCTGGTGATCCATGACGAGACGCCCCAGGCCTTCCGAGCAGGGCGCAAGTACCTCGCCTACACGCTTATCGGTGGCGCGTGCGTTCTCATCGCCTCGGTCATCACCTACAGCGCCGTGGGGACGCTGTCGTTCTCGCAACCGGGAATCCTGAGCCGCGATGTCGGTTGGGGAACGCTGCTTCTGATCTTCGGGCTGTTCATCGGCGGTTTCGGCGTCAAGGCCGCGATCATGCCGCTTCACGGGTGGCTTCCCAGCGCGATGGTCGCACCGACTCCGGTGAGCGCACTGCTGCATGCGGTGGCGGTCGTCAAGGCGGGCGCGTTCGGCATCCTGCGCGTGATCTACTGCATCTTCGGCGTCGAGCTGCTGCGGGATCTGGGCTTCACCGTCCCGCTGGCATGGCTGGCGGCGTTCACGATCATCGCTGCTTCGCTCCTTGCGCTCGCCCAGGACAACGCTCAAGCGGAGGCTTGCCTACTCGACGATCAGCCAGCTCTCCTACATCGTGCTCGGCGCCTCGCTGCTCACCCCGTTCGCCGCCACGGCCGCGATCGTTCACATCGCCAACCAGGCGTTTCCCAAGATCACGATGTTCTTCGTGGCCGGCGCCATCCAGCGACGGACCGGGAAGACCGAGATCAGCCAGCTCGCCGGCATCGGTCACCAGATGCCCTACACGATGGGGGCGTTCACGGTGGCCGCCCTCAGCTTCATCGGGCTGCCCCTGTTCGCCGGCTTCATCACCAAGTGGTACCTGTCGCTGGGGGCCCTTCAGGCGGACGCATGGTGGTTCGTGCTGGTGATGGTCGTCTCGTCGCTGCTCAATGCGAGCTACTGGCTGCCCATCATCCACACGGCCTACTTCAAGGAACCTGAAGGTCAGGACACCCACGCCGGTCACGCGCCGTGGATACTGCTCGCGCCGATCCTGATCTGCGCGGCCTACGTGATCTTGCTCGGAACGACCGCTGAGGTGCCCGGCATGCCGTTCTCGCTCGCCGAGGCCGCCGTGCACTTCGTCTTCGGGATGTAGGAGGGATCGCAGTGGAGACCTCGCTGGTCACCTCGGTGGTGCCGCTGCTCGCGGTACTGCTACCGTTGCTCGCAGCGGTGCTAGTCGGTACCGCTAGGACGCATCTCCGAGCGTGCGCGGACGACGGTGCTGGCAATCGCATGCGCGGTCGAGACGGTGCTCGCGCTCTCGCTCATCCCCGGTGTTCTCGGCGGTTCGGTCTACGAGCTCTACTTGCTCAAGCTCACGCCGGTCGTGTGGATGCACCTCCGTGTCGACGCGCTGGGTGCGCTGTTCGGTGCTACGGCCGTCGGTGCTGTGGCTGCTGGCGCTCGTCTACTCGGCGGGCTACATGGCCGACGGGCACAAGCTGGGTCGCTACTACGCCTTCTTCATGCTGTGTCTGGGCTGGACGATGGGCGTGGCGTACGCGGGCAACCTGCTCACGTTCCTGATCTTCTACGAGCTGTTCTCGATCATGACCTATCCGCTCGTGGTCCATGAGGAGACACCTGCGGCCATGGCTGCAGGGTTGAAGTACATCATCTACATCCTGATAGGCGGCAGCTTCGTGCTGCTGGGCGTCGTTGCGACGTTCTTCCTCGCCGGCGAGCAGACGCTCACGGTCGGCGGACTGCTCGATTCCGGGATGGACCGCATGACGCTGCTCGTCATCTTCTGGTGCTTCATGGTCGGATTCGGCGTGAAGGCCGCGATCGTGCCGTTGCACGGGTGGGTGCCTGACGCGCACCCCGCCGCACCCGCGCCATTCTCGGCGGTACTCTCGGGCGTGATGGTTGCGGCGGGCGCCTTCGGCATCACCCGGGTGTTCCACTACGTCTTCGGTGTCGAGCTGATCGCCGAACTGGGCGTGGCCCCGCTGCTGGCAGCGCTGGCGTCTGTGACGGTGATCTTCGCGGCGATCCTGGCGGTCAACCAAGACAACCTGAAGCGGCGGCTCGCCTACTCGACGATCAGCCAGATGGGCTACGTCACGCTGGGCATCGCGCTGCTCGGCGAGCAGGCTGTCACCGGTTCGCTCGTGCACATCACCAACCACGCGTTCATGAAGGGCACCTTGTTCCTGTGCGCCGGCCTGCTCATCAAGCGGGCGGGCATCCACAACGTGAGCGAGATGGCCGGGGTCGCGAAGCGCCTGCCGGTCACGATGGCCGCCTTCGCTGTCGCAACGCTCGGCATGATCGGCGTGCCTCCGCTGGCGGGCTTCGTCAGCAAGTGGTACCTCGGCTTGGGCATGCTGGAGGTCGATGAGCCGCTCTACCTCATCGTGCTGCTCGGCGGGCGCGCTCATGGCCGCCGTCTACCTGCTGCCCATCGTCTACGTCGCCTACTTCAAGGAACCCGCCGAGGATGACGCGCCTGTCGCCGGGCCCGACGTCTCGCCTGCCGCCCACGAACCAGCCGGATCCGTTTCGCCTGCCGGCCGAGAGGCCCCGTACTCGATGCTCGTGCCCACGGTGATCGCGGCAGCGCTGGTCGTGATCCTCGGGTTGGCTGCCGCGGTGCCCGGGCTGCCCCTGTCGCTCGCCCAGATGGCTGCCAAGGCGTTCTTCCAGTGAGGAGGTGAGGTTCTACGGAGCACGGGCTCCACATCGCCTACCACCCTCTGCCGGTGCTGCTGGTTCTCTGGCCGCTGGCCTGCGCGCTGCTGGTGACCCCGCTCGGCCGGTGGCGCGAGGACGTCCGCAACGGCTTCGTGCTGTTCGCCACCGGTGTCACGCTGCTGGGCGCCGCCGCGCTCGTCCCCCTGGTGGCTGCTGAGCACGTGATCGGCGCGACCATGCCGCTCATGATCGGCGAGCTCGTCTTCGCCGTCGATTCGTACGGGATGCTGTTCGCACTGTTCACCGGGTTCCTGTGGTTCGCCGCCACCCTCTACTCGCTCGACTACCTCAAGCATGAGATGAAGCGAGACCGCTTCCACACCGCGAGCCTGGTGGTGCTCTCGGCCATGCTCGGCGTGGTGCTCGCGGGCGATCTGATCACCCTCTACCTCTTCTTCGAGGTGCTCGGGATCACCGCGTTCCTGCTCGTCATACACACCGAGACCGACCAGGCGAAGGTCGCGGCGATCAAGTACTTCTGGATGACGGTCATCGGCGGGTTCGTACTCATCGGCGGCATCTTCCTCACCTATGCCATCGGCGGTCACGGTGCGCTGCTGCCATTGCCGCTCGAAGAGGCCACCGAGACGCTGAAGTGGGTGACGTTCGGCCTGCTCGTGCTCGGCTTCGGGGTGAAGGCGGGCATGCTTCCCGTTCACGTGTGGCTGCCCGATGCCCACCCGGTGGCGCCCTCACCTGCCAGCGCGCTTCTGTCCGGCGTGATGATCAAGGCCGGCGCGTACGGCATCTTCCGTACCGCGACCGCGCTGTTCCGTCCCCCGATCGCCGCGCAGGCCGAAGAGGCGCTGTGGCACGCCACCGCCGACTTCGGACTCGTGATCCTGTGGATCGGCATCGCCACCATGTTCATCGGCGTGGTCATGGCACTCGGCCAGAGCAACGCCAAGCGTATGCTCGCCTATCACTCGGTCAGCCAGATGGGCTTCATCCTGGTCGGGCATCGGGGCAGCCGCGTACCTCGGCACGCACGGTGCGATGGGAATCGCAGGCGGGCTCTATCACGTGGTGAACCACGCGCTGTTCAAAGGCGCGCTCTTCCTCGGAGTGGGCGCGGTGGCGTTTCGCACCGGCGAGCTCGACATGTACAAGCTCGGCGGATTGTGGCGCAAGATGCCGCTCACCTTCGTCCTCATGCTGATCGCGGCGTTCGGCATAACCGGCGTACCGCTCTTCAACGGCTTCGTGAGCAAGTGCCTCATCCACCACGCGCTCGTCGAGGCCTACGAGTTCGGCCACCTCGCGTCCCTGGATTTCGCCGAGAAGATCTTCATGGTGACGTGCGGGGGCACGGCGTGCTCGTTCATCAAGCTCATCGGCTTCGTCTTCCTCGGCACCGCCAAGCGGGAGTACGGACCCGAAGTGAAGGACGCCCCGCCGAGGATGCTCGTGGCGATGGGCATGCTGGCAGTTGCCATCACCGTGCTCGGTGTGCGGCCGGACCTGCTTCTCAAGGGAGTCTTCATCCCCGGCCTGCATACGTGGGGGCTGCACGGCGACTTGCTGGAGCACTATCTGGAGGTCCAGTTCCTGAGTCCCGCCGACCTGATGTCGGTGGTCGTCACATTCGCCATCGGGGTGACGATCTTCGCGGCCGGTATGAGGTTCGGGCTCTTCCACATGCATGCACCGGCATGGTTCGGTGTCAACTTCTGGTACCTCGCGGGAGCTCGCGGGTTCGTGCGCGGCTGCGGCGCCATCCAGAGCGGCTACGAGGGTTACCTGAAGCGGCTACCGCAGGTGGTCCGCCCGGCGTTCTTCGCCACTGTCGGGCACGTGACCAGTGGCTATCAGGAGTCGACGGATTCGGTCGTACGCGTGTGGCGAAACGTCCGGGGGCACGTTGGTCGTGCCTGGCATCGCTCGGAACGTCGCTGGCACCGCTTGGGCGCTGGTCTTGCGACTCGCTCTCCGGAGCTGCGCGGTGAACGCTTCGTCCGGAGCGCCGCGTTCACGCTGGCTTGCGAGCGGCAGGAGTGCGTGCGTGGTGCCGTGGACACGGCCCTCGACTGGCTGCGCAAGGAGGAAGAGAACGGCGACGCGATCCGCTCCACCCTCCTCGCGCATGTCCGAGACATCGCCACCTACATGGCCGAGCAGCTGGCCGCGCATCGCTCAGAGGTACTCGAGGATCTCGCGCGGCGAAACGAGGTCGACGACATCAGCGAGTGCTTCGAGTCGGTCGTTGTCGAGGCCCGAAGCGCCTGCGATCTCGTTTCTGCGCTCGCGCTCGAACTGGGCAGGCGGAGAGCGGTCGGAGAAGACGTTTCGGACGAGCTGGCCATCGCGACCAGCGGACTGTTGAGGGAAGAGCAGTTCGCGACCCGTCTGCGCACGGCGGCCGCATCGCCGCGTCCTCCGGCGGGTGCCGAGCCGCGAGTGACGCGGGCACGCGAAGTCAGGGGCGTCAGCGAACACTCGTCCGGAGCGTCTGCCGCCAAAGGGCACGCGATGGGCATGAGCAGGGTCGAGCTTGCCGCCGGGTGGGTCGCCGACGTGGTGCGCATACTGGCCGAGGCCTCGACCCATGAACATGCGGAGCTGTTCTCGACGCGCGTCGATGCCGCCACCGTCATCGCCACGCGCGCTCGCATCCAGCGCTATGCGCGCGACATGAGCTTCAACGTGGCGGTCATCGTGATGCTGCTGCTCATCTTGATCGCCGCGATCGCGGCGGGGCTGTAGGAGCGCTCGGTCGGCTCCATCACGAGACAGTGCGGCGGCGGGCGCCGGCGCACCGTGACCGATGCGGTACGATGCGATCTCGCATCGCGAAAGGGATCGTGTGGAGCCCTGGCATTGCCGCGATGCGCAATACGCTCTCGTATCGACGAAGGGACCATCGCTGTGAGCCGCTTGGCAGTACCCGTCCGCTCACTCGACTGCGCCTTCTCGCTGGCGCTCGGCTTCGCCGTCGCACCTGTTGCCGCGTCCGCCGTCACAGCCAGCACGCCGCCCACGATCACGGTAGCCGCGGTCGGCGACATCATGTTCTCCGGTTCGGCGGGCCGGCTCGTGAGCGCCAAGGGTCCCAAAGCGCCGTTCACTTCTACGGCGAAGATCCTGCGCAGCGCCGACGTCACGGTTGGTAACCTCGAGACGGCGCTCTCCCGTCGTGGTGCGCCGGTGCGCGGCAAGACCTTCACCTTCCGAGGAACCCCACGTGCCGCCACGGGTCTCAAATGGGCAGGGTTCGACTTCCTGAGCCTCGCGAACAACCATGCTCGCGACTACGGCGCCACGGCCCTCAGGGACACCATCCGCACTCTCGACAGCGCCGGGATCGCCCACGCGGGCGCCGGCAAGAACCGCAAGGCGGCGTGGAAGCCCGCCATCATCGAGCGCAACGGTGCCACGATCGCGTTTCTGGGCTTCTCTCAGATCGGGCCGGGCAATTTCGCCGCGACCTCCTCGCGTTCGGGCACCGCGTACACCATGAATCGCACGGCGGTGAACAGGGCGATCAAGGCGGCCGGCAAGAAGGCGGACTACGTCATCGTCTCGTTCCACTGGGGGATCGAGAAGGACTACAGCGCGAATGCCCGGCAGGTCGCCGACGGGCGCGCGGCGATCCGCAGTGGCGCCGACCTCGTCTTGTCGCACCACCCGCACGTGATCCAGGGGGTGGAGTTCTACAAGAGGGGCCTGATCGCCTACTCCTTGGGCAACTTCGTCTTCTCACCGGGGAGCACTCAAGGGCGTGATTCGATGATCCTGAGGCTGACACTGAGCCCCAAGGGCGTATCGAAGGTCTCGGCGGTCCCGGTTCGCATCAACTCCGGACGACCGGTCGTGCAGAAGGGTGCGGGGGCCAAGCGGATCATCCGTATCGTCAAGAGCACTTCCAAGGCACGCGGGACCCGAGTGACCCGCTCAGGAAGCATCGCGAAGCTCAAGCCGTAGGCGGTGAATGCCGAAGGTGGCATGTGAGGCGCTCGGGTGATATAAACGCCTGACGCCCCCATCGTCTAGCGGCCAAGGACGCCGGTCCCTCAGACCGGAAACGGAGATTCGAATTCTCCTGGGGGCACCATCTACAATGATGGAGTCGATTGCGGGCGACGGCGACACACGGGCGATTGGCGCAGCGGGAGCGCAGGACGTTTACACCGTCAAGGTCGGGGGTTCAAATCCCTCATCGCCCACCATGAATGCTTGAAGGCCCCAGAGGACTCCATTTCGAGGAGTCCGAAGGGGCCTTTCCACTGGTAGGAGGCTAGACGGACGTCCTCCGAGTCCGGTCGATGGACGGCCGGGATCCGACAGCGGGGAGGCCTCCCTTCAGTCGCGCCCGATGATGATGAGCGCATCGGTTGGAACCTTGTGCGGATCCGGCCCATGGGAGACGCGTGCGTCGGGAAGGGATTGCTGGAGCCGAAGCCCGACGTCTTCCTTGTCGGAAGGAACGAGTATCGTGGTGTGCTCGTAGTCTCCGGATGCGGTATTGCCGATCGCAGACACCCCGAAACCGCGCCGCGCCAACAGGTAGGCCAGCCTGTTCGCTGCCCCTGGCTCGCCCGTTCCGTTCAGGACTGTGACGGAGATGTCGGCGGGGGCGGGCAAGAAGCGGTCGCCCCGCTCCATGGCAGTGAGCAGGTCTTCCTTGCGCTCGGGGTCGACCACGACCACCGGCGATCGCCACTCTCCGGTGAGTGTCGCCGAGGAGATGTCCATGGGATTGGCGACCATGACGCCGGTAGCCAGACGCAACAGCGTGCCTGGATCCATGTCGGTCCGCACGTGGTCACCCGCGGTTGCGACCGCCGCCGGCAACCGCGAAAGACCGCGCGGAGACATGAGCGTACGCGCCAACGCCTTCATGAAGAGCTGCTGGTTGCGAACCCGCCCGAAGTCGGCGTCTCGGTACTGCCTGCTCCTGATGAACGTCAGGGCGTGTTCGCCGTCGAGCCTTTGACGACCGGCGGCGATGTAGTGCGCGCGCCTTCCGGGGCTCGCCGATGCCGCCTCTCGATCGTCGATCTCGGAGGGCACGTCGATCGTGACCCCGCCCAGTGCGTCGACCATCGCCGAGAGACCACGGAAGTCGATCTCGACATAGTGGTGCATCGGCACACTCGTGAGGCGCTCGACCGCGTCTACCAGCAGGGGTGCGCCTCCTCTCGAGTACGCACCGTTCAGCTTAGCCGTGGGTATCTCAGCGAACGATCGCATCAGGCGATGCTCTGATGCATCCGGCCTGCGGAACAACATGGAAAGGAGTCGCGACTCCAGGTCCTCGACTCTGTTGATGTCGACTTCGTGCATGACTCCGGGCCACGGACTTGTGTCGTTGCGATGGCTGTCATGAATGGAGACGTGCAAGTGCGTGTCATGAGGCTCGGTCCCACGGTAGTCACGCCACTGCCATCCCGACTCGGCTGAGAAGTAGCGCCCGTCAAAGATGGCGTACTTGACTCTCGGGTCCCTGCTGCGGCGGATGCGCTCAGCGATGTATCCGCAGTCCGTGCCTCTGGCGGGATCGTGAGTGAGGTCGAACGCGTTTCCCCAGCGGTGATCAGAGAGCGGGTTCTGGGCGTTGTGCGCGTCGCTGGCGCAGATTCCGTCCGACGCCGTCCGACGCCCCGGCTGCTTCAGGGTTGCCTGTCTTAGCGCGGACTGCGCGGCGGGCGCCGGAGAGCATGTCTCGCTCTTCAGTCCGATGTTGGTGTCACGTGGAAGCGACAGCAGCCAGATCCGGCGCTGCAGGGGGGCGATTCGAAGTAGCATGACGGTGTCGGCGCGCGTGCGCCCTCGGACAGTCCTGTCCACTCCTGCGATGAGAACGTTCGTTGGCTCGAGCAGGCCACGTGGGCTGAGCGCGGCAGTCAGCTCGTCTCCGGCCGGTGGATCGATCCTCATCTTGGAGACCGAGTAGGCCGCCACCGTGAGCGGAACGCAGAGAAGCGCGCACACCAAGATACCGACGACGACCACCGTGCGATTCGGTCGTCGGTGCGGTGATGCGAAGACGCTCTCTGGTCCCGTTTCGGGCAACTGACACCTCGTTCGACTAAGGGGCGCTCGAGCCTGTCGAAGCAGTCGGCTCGCTGCTCGCCATGGCACGGAGCTCCTTCCCCGTGATCAGATACGCGCGTATCGGCTTTGGATCGCCTACGGCAGAGTAGCCGTACTGGTAAGCGATGGGGACGCCAAACACCAGGCTCGGCTCGCGAGCGGCCGCGAGCCTCTTCGCGAGCCCGCCGTAGTGGAATCGCAAGGACGCATCCTCAATGACGAGGAGCCTATCGCCGTCGTCGATGTACGCGCTCATGTCGTCGACATAGGCCACACCTGCGCCCCACGTCGTGTTGCGCAGGTGGAAGTAATAGGGCCAAGGGAGAGCGGAGATGATGGTGGCATCTCGTGGCACTCTGGATTCCAGACCGGCGGCCACCTCGGCAGGGTAGGCCGTGGTCAAGAACGATGCCTGCGCCGGCCGGCCCGAATCGCGCGCCTGCCAGCCAACTGACGCGATGAACACCAGCATCCCCAGTGTCAGTGCCCACGCAGCGGCGTTCTTGTACCGAGAAGTCAGAGGTACTCCGGAGGACATCAGGCGCTGATACAGGAGCCCGGTTGAACCCGCCACGGGCACGAGCAGCGGCAAGATGTGAATCAGGTAACGGGACTCCCGTGGTTCGGCCCAGAAGTAGACACCCAGCAGAGTGAGTCCTGCGCCCAGCAGCGCGACGCCTGTGTCCGCGCGGCGGCTCTTTGCGAGCAGGTATGCCCCCGGAATGATGCCTACGAGCACGGCCGGATCGCGGAGGGCGAATCTGGCCAGACCCACATAAGGGCTGACCCCGGCGGCCTGCGTCACGACTCGTTCGGCGCCCCAGAGCGCGACGAAGGTCGAGGCCATCAATACGAGGAGCGTAGTCGTGCCCGTTCTGGAAGCCCGGCTCGACGCGCTCCGAGCCTCCGCCCGTCGGCTGAGGTAGAGCACGCCGGCGGCGACGAGGCCTGCGGCAGCTATCACGGGGAGCAGGTTGGTGAGGATCCGGCTGCTGAAACTCGAGGGCGGGAACCAGGCAGCAGCGACGGCGGTCGTCAGGAAGGCGCACATGGCTGCCGCAGTGGCGAACCGGGTGCGAGTCCATCCCCATCGTCTGTGAGCGAGCCATGCCAGGAACGGCAGTGCGACCAAGTACGTGGGGCGCGACAGAAGCAGCAGCGTCACGATGGCGCCGACACCCAAGTCACCGATGTTCGCCCAGCGATCGGGACGGTTCACTGCGATCAGGGTCAAGAGCAGGAAGGCGAGCAGGATCGAGATGGAATCGCTCATGATGAAGCCGGACCAATACGTGATGCCGTACGAAGTGGCCACGAGCGTCGCTGCCACGAGTCCGGAGGCCCGCGAGTCGATGAGCCTCTTGGTGGCGAAGTACGCCGCCGGGACGCTCGCGATCGCACAGACCGCGCTGACCGCGTGCCCCGCCTGTTCAGAGCCGAAACCCAGCGCGAGGGCCAGGGCGACTGCCGCAGGGTACGTCGTCTTCATCGATGCGTAGCCGGGCGGCGGGAACGGCATCCCGCCTGGCCCCAAGGTCCCGGCCGGGTGCAGGTGGTCACGGATGTTCTCGGCTATCAAGAGGTAGTAGTAAGAGTCGGGGTAGATGAAGAACCCATACTGGTTCGCGACCTTGCCGAAGGCGGCGAATGCCGTCAGCACGACCAGAGCCGCCCCCACAGCGATCGATGACTTCGAAGGCCTATGTACTCGACAGCTGCCGCGGGTCTTTAGCATGATGACGAGGATTGTATCGGAAGACATGCTCGGTGCAGTGCCGACCCAGCGTGGCGAGACCCCCAGGAGTCAGTCACCCCGATGACAGCAAGGAACAGGACCACTCTGTTCGGCCTCCTCGTGTCCGCCGTGCTCCTTGTGCCCTCGTTTGCCCACGCAGCCACCTTGGCCACCGACATCGCGCTGGGAGTCCCCGCGACCTCGTTCCGGCCAAGCATGGCCATACTGCCCGACGTCACGTGCATCGCCGGCATTGTGCAGACCGCTGATGGGCGCGTGCTGTGGTCGCGTGCGGCGGACACGCGCCGCGCGCCGGCGTCCACGGCGAAGATGGTCACGGCGCTGGTGGTGCTCGACCGATGTGCCCTCGATGACCTGGTCACCATCCCACAGCGGGCGGAGAGCGTCGACGGCGCAGTGGTCGGCCTGAAACCAGGCAAGCAGTACACCGTTCGCAAGATGCTCGAGGTGCTTCTGGTGAAGTCGGGGTGCGATGCTGCAGTGGCTCTTGCCGATCATGTCTCCGGCAGCGATGCTGCGTTCGCCGAGCTCATGAATCAGAAAGCCGCGCAGCTCGGGGCGGTTGATTCTCACTTCGAGAATCCTCACGGGCTCGATGCCCGGGGCGCCTACGTCACGGCCGCGGATCTCGTCACGATCGCCCGACGCGCCATGGGCGTCTCGGAGTTCCGACGCATCGTCGCGCTCCGCTCGATGAAGCTCGACGGGAAGACGTTGCAGTCCACGAACCAGATGCCCGTACTCTATCCCGGGGTGACTGGCGTGAAGACCGGTACGACGTCGTGGTCCGGGCACTCACTGGTTGCGAACGTCCAACGGGACGGGCAAGACCTGATGGTGGTCGTACTGGCCTCGCCGACGGACGTTGACCGGTATCGGGACGCCACGAGACTGCTCGACTTCGGTATGGCGAACGCCTCCGGCCGGGCCGTCGCATCCTTCTCCACCATGTTCGACCCCAGCGAGACAGCGAGGGTGACGAATATCATGCGTGCCGGCGCGGCGCTCGATGGCTATGAGATCCCGCCGGGTAGTACGTTCTCATTCAACGGCGCTGTGGGGCCACGGACCGTCGCTCGGGGTTACGTGCCTGCGCCAACGCTGGCAGAGGGTCTCGTGGTGACCCAGGTCGGGGGCGGCATCTGCCAGGTTTCGTCGACGATGTTCAACTCCGCGTTCTTCGCAGGGCTGCCGATCACGCGGCGATACAGTCACTCTTCCTATCTGTCGCGATACCCGCTCGGTCGTGATGCGGCGGTGTCGTGGGGCGGGCCGGATCTTCGCTTCGTGAATTCGACGGCCCAGCCCCTGCGGGTGCGATGCTATCCGAGCGCGTGGTCGTTCACACTCTGCCTGGAGGGCGTCACCGCGGGGCACTCGGTGAGGTTGAAGACGGGACCGGTCGTGGATACGGTGCCCGCGCCCGTGCGGCGCGTGCTCGACTCGTCGCTGCCCGCAGGTGCCGAGAGGGTACTCGAGCCCGGACGGCCGGGAAGAACCGTCACGGTCGACCGATCGGTGGAGTCGAGCGACGGGACCGTGTACCTCCAAGACACGTTCGTTTCGAGCTTCGTTCCCCTCGAGCGCGTCATTCTCGCGGGTCCCTCCGTGCCGGTTGACACCCCTCCCGACCCGAAAGCAGACCCACCGCCGATCACCCAGCCCGAACTTCCGCCCGTGACTGAGCCGGAGAATCGCCCCGTCGATCCAGTGCCGTCGGCCACAACGACCGAGACGAACGGCCCGGATGATCGTCGCCCGGAGGGCGGGGGCACGAGCCAGACGATCAAGCCACATTCCCCCCAGCCTGCAGACGTGGTCCTCCACCGGGTGTGGTCCGCGAACGAGCACGGGCGCTCGGCAACGAAGGTCCAGCTGCGGCCGACCGCCGCGCAGTCACGTCCGAAGGTCCGCGTAGCCGTTCCATCGTCGGCCCAAGAGGTTCCCCTATCCGCACGGCCACCCGATGCGTCGGTCAAGGGAGCCTCCGGGATTTCGGGCGAAGGCACGTTGGCGGGGAAGAGCGAGCAGACGGAACGGCCAGCCGATCTGGCGATGCTGCTGACGACGTCGGCGTGCGTGGGGGTGGGATTGCTCGTTGTGCGACTCAGGCGTAGGGGGCGGCTGAGTTCCTAAGGTTGACTAATGCCCGCGTTTTTCCTAAGGTTTGCCACCTGGGGGTCTAGCTGTGTGAGTATCAAGGGGGAGGGTGTTCGCATGAGGCGAGGTTCGATTGGCAAGAGTGTCGTAACGGCTCTGGCCGTAGCGAGTGTGTTGCAGATGGGGATCTACTCCGCATCCGCCGGTTCGAGCGCGTATGCCTCGCTGTTCCGGATCGCGTCATGGAGCACGCCGGGTTGGAGCACCCCCGGATGGAGCACCCCGGGCTGGAGCACTCCCGGTTGGAGCACCCCGGGTTGGAGTACCCCCGGTGACGGTGAGGGCGAAGACCCCACGCCTCCGATACACCCTGACCCAAGACTCGATTCCATCGTCCTGGGTCAACTCGGACGTCAGCATCATGCTGGTCGGCCTTGGCAGCGTCGATCGGACCTTCTACGCGATCAATGGTATGGAGAGCGAATACTTCGACGGTCCGGTTGTCATCGACCGCGAAGGCAGGACTTCGTTCGAGTACTGGTCCGAGAATGCTCTCGTTGAGGAGATGCCGCACAATCAGCAGGACGTGCTCATCGACAAGACCAAACCGGTCGTTGGCGTCACGGGTGCGACAGTGCAATCCCTCAGCGCCTCTCTGAACGTGACTGCCTCCGATCCACGTCCCGCGGGCGTGAACGAGCGTTCCGGACTCGAGAAGGTCGTGGTGCTGGTCGACTCGAAGCCGTTCGCCGACCTGGGTTCCGCTGAGGGCCCACGCACGGTCTCGTTGAGCGCGCTGTCCGAAGGCGAGCATTCCGTCGAAGTGGTCGCCACCGACAAGGCCACCAACACCGGTAGGAGCACGTTCGTCGTTCTGGTCGACAAGACGGCGCCGACTTCTGCCGGTAGCGTCGCTGGCGGTTCCGGCGCGGCCACCGTCAACATCTCCGCTGCCGATAAGGGCCCTGCTGGGGCGAAGACCTCTGGCGTCAAGTCGCTCTCATACCGGCTTAACAGCGCCGCCGCCCAGACGATCGTGGGCGCTACGGCGGCGATTCCGGTGCGCACGCCTGGCTCGTTCAGCGTGGAGTACTGGGCGACCGACGCAGCCGGCAACGTCGAGGCCAGGAAGACCGTTCGTTTCGTCGTCACCAAGACGAAGGTCTCGCTGGGTACGCCCGTCGCCCCCAAGACGATGAAGCGGTCGAAGTCCTACACCGTGTATGGGTCGCTGAAGCCCGAGCACGCGGCAGGCTCCAAGCCGGTGCGGATCTACAAGTACAAGCAGGTCGGGAAGAAGTGGGTCAAGAAGGGCTACGTGACCGCCAAGGCCTACGACTACAAAGGCAACACCCGCTACAAGGTCAAGATGAAGCTGACGAGCAAGGGCAAATGGCGCCTTCGCGCGTACGCCCCGTCTGATGCCCAGCACGTCGCGACCTGGTCGGCGAAGTACGACAGCGTAACGGTGAAGTAGGGACAAGACAGCCCGAATACCGCAACGGCGGCGTCGACAGTCTAGGCAGCAGGCTGCGGGTCCGGACACTCTGCGGCAGAATCGACCATCTCCACGACGGCGACCGCCGCTGCGGCGTTGCTCCCGGCGACGAATGAGAGCAGCTCGCGTGTGGTGTCGGCTCCTTTGAGGCTCTGGTGCCCGAGAAGAATCTCGTTCGCGTCGGCCACATGGGAGGGATCGGCGAAGGCGGCCACTGCGCCGCTGAGCAGAGCGATGCGGTCCCCTGCGAGCACGACGTGCATCGCAGAGGCGACATCCCCGCGTCCCCCGCCAAGGGGGGGAACCTCGGGCAGCCCGAGCTCCAGGCGTCCCTCTCGGCGGTGCAGGAGCGCGCATACCGATCCGGCCTGAGCGATCTCCGCCACACCTGCTCTCGCCCTTATGGATGCGACGGCGGCCGAGGCCCACGTCACTCCGGCGTGAGAACGCATCGCTCCGCCGAGCAGCGCGAGGATCTCGCTCGGAGAGCTGCCGCGTGCCGAGGCCGCCCGCATGACCTCGCGCGCCGTCGCAGCGGCCCCTCCGGCCCCTCCCAGCGGTCCGGCGCTCACCGTGCCCACTGCGAGCACGACGACCCCCTCGGGCCCGCTCATGACCTCGGCGAACGGGGTGGGACCCTCCGGTGATTCCGGAGTCGAGACCGCCGTCCAGATCCGCTGCGCTCCCGTGGCGCCCATCGGTTCCGAGTCGGATACCGAGACGATCGCCCCGTCAGAGTCCACCGAGTAGGCTGCGTGGTCCACGTTGCCGTGCGCGGACTCCGCCCGCGGCGTCGCCAGCGCATCCCCGTTGCGAAGCAGGGCGCCCTGCAGCACCACAGCGACCACGTCGGCGAAGAGCTTGAGGCTATCGCGGTCCGCCTCATCGAAGGGTTGCGGCTCGGGCCACTCGAGCGTCACGACGCCGATCGTCCCATCGAGTACCGTCAGTCCGAGGACCGCGTAGGCGTGCACGCCGAGCCCGTCGCGCCACCGTCCTACGCCGGGCGTGTGCTCGGTGCCTTCCTTCACGCCGTGCGGATTACCGATGAACACCGCGTCACCGCCGAGTGCTGCTTTGCCCGCGTCACCCAGCGCTTCGAGCGGCGTGGACATCTCACGAACGAATGAGGAAAGCTGCCCGACTGCGGCGACCGAGTCGAGGCGTGGTTCGTCCGTTTCGCCGGACACGAGGCTGATGCTCGCGCTCGCCAGTCCGAGACCAGCGAGCGCGTGCGCGCAGATCGCCTGCGCGATGGCCTCGGTACGAACCACCGTACGCGCGATCTCCACGATCACGGCGAGGTTCAGTCTCTGTTCGGATGGCTTGGCGTCCATAGTCATGACCGTACTCCTCTACCCCGATTCGCCTCAAGGGAGACCGTCGTCTTAACGCACGCTCAACACAAACTCAACGCCCCCTCCGTTGAAGGAAGGCCCGCTTCACACGAGCATGGTCAACGGTCAGGCAGACGGTTCCGCCGCCCTGATCGGCGTTCACACGAAGAGCAACACATCCAAGAAGGGAGTGCGGATATGCGCAAGTGGATCGCTCCGCTGCTCGTCGCGGTATTGGTTCTGTCGGTCGCCGCGCCGGCGATGGCCAAGGCCAAGCCCAGGCCCGCCAAGAAGCCGGTGTCCATCACCCATCCCTACACGGCGAAGTACAGGAACAAGATCGCGAAGGACTTCAAGACCTGGGGCTACATCAAGCCTCGCCTGTCGAGTTCGACCGAGTCCACCGTCACGATCAAGGTGGCCAAGTGGGAGGGTAAGCGCTCCTGGGTCGCAAGCTCCGGCCTGGAAGCCACGGCCAAGACGTACCCGAGCAAGAAGTTCAAGAATCGGACCAAGTACAAGGCCACGATGGACATCCCCGCCACCGGACGGTACCGCATGCGCGCGGTCGTCGAGTGGGTGGACTCCAAGGGAGCGGTACACGTGAAGCGCTCCTCGTGGAAGTACATCAGGGTCGTCAAGTAGCACGTCGTTTCCCGCTAGTGAGAAGGGACGGACCTCGTCGAGGTCCGTCCCTTCGAGCGTCTCCGGGTCTGGGCCTTCTCGGCGCGGCGCGACTCGGCGATCGCGTCACTGCAGCTAGCGGTTGCGCCACCTCGCTATCGCGATGTTGAGCGCGACCGTCAGGATCACCGAGAGCACGATCGACTTCATGAGCCACATCGCGGATCACTCCTCGCCGCTCGGGGGTCGCCGGGTAGCCTTCGTGCCCGAGCGCCGGGTCTTCTCGGCGAGACGTCGTTCCTTGGCGGCGCGCGTGGGCCGTGTGGGCCTGCGCGGAGGGGGAGGCGGCGCCATCGCAGCAGCGATGCGCTCGCGGAGTCGGGCCACGCACGCCTCCTTGTTGCGCAGCTGGCTGCGTTCGCGCCGACACACCACCACCATTCCGGTGGGCAGATGCTTGAGGCGCACGGCGGAGTCGGTCGTGTTCACGCCCTGGCCGCCGGGGCCCGTGGCGCGAAAGACCTGGACCTCGCACTCGCCCAGAAGCCCCTCGGCGGTGTCCGGCAGCACGTAGCCCTCCGGGATGCGGTTCTCGGTCATTCCTCGATCGAGATCGCGTCGACGGGGCACGACGCCTGGGCATCGCGCGTACAGGCGTACAGCTCCTCGCCGGGGTTCTCCGTGATCACGTGAGCGAGCCCGTCGTCCATCAGGCTGAAGACGTCAGGGCACTCCTCTTCGCAGTTTCCGCACCCGATGCACAGGTCTTCGTCGACTACCGGCTTCATCGCAGGCCTCCTCGCTGCCGAAGGGATCACTTCCGAGGCAGGCGGAATCTCCGCCGCTTGATTGAGTCTACCCGCCCTGAACGTTCGTACGCGCCGCGTGCGTGTTCTCGGGTACGAATCTGACAAGGAGTGCTCGCTTGGTGACCGGTCGGCCGTACGCGCAGACCTCAGGTGGTGAAGATGATGGGCGACGTCGTGGTGGGCACCTGCAGCTGGACCGACAAGACGATGATCGAGCGGTGGTATCCGCCGGGCGTCAACGACGCCGAGAAGCGCCTTCGTTACTACGCTGCCCGCTTCGATACCGTCGAGGTCGACTCGGCGTTCTACGGAATCCCCAAAGTCGAGTACGCCGTCAACTGGGCGAGACGCACGCCGGAGCACTTCACCTTCCACGTCAAGGCGTACGGGATGATGACCGGACACGACGTCGACGAGCGTGCGCTTCACCCGGACATGGCCGACGCCGGCTATCGGTACGAGATCACGCCGCGCGGCCGCGTGCGCAAGCCCGAGGAGCGCATGGTCGAGCACGCGTTCGAGCTCTTCGCCCAGTCGCTGGAGCCGCTCGTCGAAGCCGGCAAGATGGGCGGCGTGCTCATGCAGTACCCGCCGTGGTTCACCGCCGCCGACAAGGACCACCGGATGCGCAACCTGTCGACGATCGAGCGCGATGCGGCCCTGCTCGACCCGCTGCAGGTCTTCGTCGAGTTCCGCCACCCGAGCTGGGTCGAAGGTCCCAACCTGTCCCGGACGATGCGCTTCCTCGGTGAGCGTGGCCTCACCTACGTGTCGGTCGACGCACCCCGGGTGGGGACGGCGATGCCACCCATGACCGCCGCGACCGGCACGCACGGCTACGTGCGCTTCCACGGTCGCAACAGCGGCACGTGGAACGCGCGCACCGCCAGTGCCGCCGACCGCTTCGACTACCTGTACAACCCCGACGAACTCGCCGAGTGGCGCGGGCCCATCGAGCAGCTCGCCGAGCAGACCGAGCGCACGTGGGTGATGTTCAACAACTGCAAGTACGACTACGCGCCGCGCAACGCCCGTGAGATGGCCGAGATTCTCGGCGACGTGGTCGCGCGGCGCACCGCGCACGCTTCGACCGGAGAGCCGGCTCCCGAGGCGGACACTCCAGAGGGCGCCCTCGAATCAGAGCCGGGGGAGCAGCTCGGACTCGGGTTCTAGCCGTCGACGGACCTCGGGCCGCGCCTGAGCTCGATGACGTGGATCTCCGGCTGGGCGAAGAAGCGCATCGGTACCGTGACGCTCCCCACCCCGCGCGTCACGAGGACCGGCACGCCGGACTCTTCGACCCAGCCGCCCTTGTAGCGTTGACCGAACGCCGAAGGCATCAGTGGTGAGAACATGCCGAACGCGGTCAGCTGTCCGCCGTGGGTGTGACCGGCGAGCGCGAGGTCGAACACCTCGCGTGTTCCGGGGAGGGCGTCGGGGAGGTAGTCGGGAGTGTGAGAGACGAGGACCGCGAACTCGCTCTCGGCGATGCCCGATGCAGCCGCCTCCGCGTCTGCGGTTCCCATCCACGCGTCATCGACGCCGGCGATGCGGATGGTCTCGGCGCCCCGGGTGAGCGTCGCACTGTCGTTCACGAGCAGCGTGACCCTCGCATCCGCCATGCCCTCGCGGGCGTGGGTGACACCCTCCCAGTAGTCGTGGTTGCCCAAGACGGCGTACACGCCCAACGGTGCCTCCAGGCGGTCGATCTCGGAGTAGAAGACCTGCTTCCCACGCATTCGGCCGCCCACGTAGTCGCCGCCCAGAATCACCACGTCGGGCCCGAGCGCGTTGATGTCGTCCACCAGCGAGCGCATGCGCACCCGCCCGAAGTAGGGTCCGGCGTGGATATCGGCTGCGAACACCATGGTCGCCCCGTCGAACGAGGCGGGGAGATTCGGGCTCGTGAGCACCGCGCGACTCACTCGGATGGTGCGGGCCTCGACGAGAGCCCACGCCACGAACAGCACGAGCAGCACCGCAAGGATCGTGACCGCCCAGCGCAGCGGAGTCCAGGCGGAAGCGGCCGCTATGAGGTCGGGCAGGCTCATCGGTGTCTCCGGTCGGTGGCTTCACACCACCACGCGCCGCTCGGGTATCATCGAGGTGCTGAACGAGTATACGAGGGGGCACGAGCTCAATGCGCATCCTGCGCAACATCTTCAGGCGCAAGCTGCGCGCCTTTCTCACGATATTCGGCATCTCGATCGGCGTGTTCGCGCTGGTCGTCATGGGCGCACTGGCCGAGAAGCTCACCTTGCTCGTGGATGGCGGCATGAAGTACTACGCGGGTAAGGTCGTGGTCAACGGCGAGGGCGGCGTCATGGGCGTGGGCACCGCGCCGCTCAAGAAGAGCATGCTGCGCGAGATCGAGCACATCTCGGGCGTCCGCCGCGCCTCGGCCGCGTGCGGCGCCCTGCTCGACGAGGAGTTGCCCACCGTGAGCATGGGCAATGTCCCGACCATCCAGGCCGAGGACGGGCGGGCGAAGGGGTACGAGACGTTCGTCATCAAGATCGCCGAGGGACGCGATCTCAACAACGGCGACATCGGCAAGGTGGCCCTGGGGTCCGACATCGTCACCAAGCTCAACGGCCATGTGGGCGGATTCGTGGAGATCCGCGACGAGCGCTACGAGGTCGTCGGCATCTACGACAAGACGCTCACCGCGCCCGACAACGCGGTCGTGATGACCATGGACGACGCCCAGAAGATCATCCACGACGACCTTCCCGATGCCGTGAAGGACTCCGTCGTCCCCGAGACCATCGTCTCGAGCTTCGCTGTCTATCTCGAGCCCGGAGAGCGCCCGGAGGTGGTCGCACGCCGCATAGAGCGAGAGATCGACAACGTGGACGCGATGACACCGCTCGAGTTCGAGCGGCAGGTCAAGCAGCCGCTCCAGATATTCACGTCGGTCATCTATGCCATCGCGCTCATCTCGCTGCTGGTGGGCGGTCTGTCCGTCATCAACACCATGACGATGGCGGTCGCCGAACGGACCCGCGAGATCGGCGTACGCAAAGCGATCGGTGCGAGCAGCGGCCAGATCATGAGACAGTTCATCGCCGAGTCGGCGCTCATCGGGCTCATCGGCGGGTTGGCGGGGCTGGCATTCGGGCTGCTCGTGACGAGCGCCGGCAATGCTGCGGGCGAGGTGAGCGGCAACGCCCTGTTCCTGGTGACGAACCGCCTGCTCTTCGGCTCGCTCGTCTTCGCGGTGGGTCTCGGCACCTTGAGCGGGCTGTATCCCGCGTGGCATGCCGCAAGCCTCAACCCGGTGGAGGCGCTGCGCTATGAGTGATCTCGACATGGCCGCAGCGACCGACTTCAGGGCGACGGATCCCGCACCGGATGCGCCGCCGGCTTCGGAGGCGATCATCAGCGCACGCGGCCTTGCCAAGCGCTACCAGCTCGGTAAGGAGAACTTCGTCGACGCCTTGCGCGGAGCGACCCTGGACATCCAGCGCGGCGAGATGGCCGCCATCATGGGGCCCAGCGGTTCGGGGAAGTCCACGCTGATGCACATCACCGGCTGCCTCGACGTCGCAGACGCCGGCGAGGTCTGGCTCAACGGCCGCCGCGTCGACGGTCTGGGCGGTGCCGAACTCACACGCGTGAGGCGAAACGAGATCGGCTTCATCTTCCAGGGCTTCAACCTGATCCCCACCCTGTCGGCCGAGGAGAACGTCGCGCTCGCCGCCGAGTATGCGGGGCACTCGCGCAAGGCAGCACTCGTGACAGCGCGCGAGTTGCTCGAGACCGTGGGCCTGGGCGACCGGATGCGTCACGTGCCCAGCGAGCTGTCCGGCGGTCAGCAGCAGCGCGTCGCGATCGCGCGCGCGCTCGTGAACGACCCGGGCATCGTGATGGGCGACGAGCCCACCGGCGACCTGGATACCGCCACGAGTGCCGAGATCGTCTCGATGATGCGGCGCGTCAACGCCGAGCGTGGCACGACGTTCCTGATCGTGACGCACAACCCCGAGGTCGCGGCCGCCTGCGACCGCACCGTCCGCATGCGCGACGGTGTCGTGGTCGACGATGGAGACGGCACACCGCAGGGTGTTCCGGCTCTGGCCGCCACCAGCTGAAGGGACGGTCGATGACCACCGTTCTCGTGATCGATGACGAGGCGAACATCCGGGAGCTGGTGAGTCTGTACCTCACCTCTGCGGGTCTCTCGGTGGAAGGCGCCGGCGACGGAGCCCGGGGACTCGACATGTTCCGGACGCTGCAGCCCGACCTCGTGGTCCTGGATCTCATGCTTCCCGGGATGGACGGGCGCGAGGTCTGCTCGGCGATCCGGGAGATCAGCTCGGTGCCGATCCTCATGCTCACCGCTCGCGACACCGATCTCGACAAGGTGGCGCTGCTCGAGGCAGGTGCGGACGACTACGTGGTCAAGCCGTTCAGCCCGCCCGAACTCGTAGCGAGGGTGCGTGCATTGCTGCGCAGGTCCGCTGCGCCCGGCCCGACTCAGCTTCGGGCCGGTGAAGCCCCCGTGGTCGTGGGCGGGCTGGTGCTGAGCATCGCCGAGCGCACCGTCGAGGTCGACGGCGCTCCGGTGGTCCTCACCGCCCGTGAGTTCGACCTGCTCGCGCGGATGGCTTCGGCCCCCGGCGTGGTCTTCTCCCGCGAGCAGCTGCTCGAGTCGTCGACCGGGCTCGCTGAGTATGCCGAGGCGCGCGGCGTAGACGTGCACGTGCGGCACCTTCGCGAGAAGCTGGGCGACGACGCGGTCGCTCCGCGCTTCATCGAGACCGTACGGGGCGTTGGCTACCGGCTGCGCAAGGACGTCTCGTGAGTGTCGATCCGGAGCGGCTCCCGCTTCGCGGATCGAGCTTCGTCACCCGCACGCGGCTCGCGATCGCGGGGGTCTCGGCCGCCGTGCTGCTGATCGCGTTCGCGGTCTTCTCGGCCGGGTGGTCGGCGTTCGTGGTCGAGCAGCGGACCGCGGAGCTGTCGCGTCAGCTTCCGGCGATCGCGGCCGCCGAGGCGCTGGCAGCCGAGTCGGCGTCCGGCTCGGTGCGCGACAGTCTGTTGCGCGTCGAGGCGGGCTTGTTGGGCGCCGCGCTGTTCGTGACCGATTCGACCGGTGAGGTCCTCAGGGCCTCGGAGCCCAAGGCCGCGCCGCGCAGCCTCGATCTCACCATGCTCAGGGCCGCAAGTCAGCCTGGCGTGCGCTCGGCGACGGTGAGAGGTGCGGGTGGCAGGCAGGTGCTCGTGGTGGCCGCACCGGTGGGCGACGGCAGGCAGTTCGTCGCGGTTCAGCGCCTCTCGGAGATCCGAGCCGCGCAGACCGGCGTGCTCGCAGTGGGTGCGGCCGGGTTGCTGGCAGCGCTCGTCGTCGCCTGGTTCGCGGGAGGGTGGCTCGCGCGCCGGCTCACGCGGCCGCTTCTGGACCTCGAAGCCGGCGCGGAGCAGATAGCCTCGGGCGAGTTCGGCGCTCAGGTCGTTGAAGTCGGTGATGTCGAGATCGCGTCGTTGGCCCGGTCGTTCAACCACATGTCGAAGCGCGTCGCCGACGCCCACGCCGCGCAGCAGGCCTTCGTGGGGGACGTCAGCCACGAGATACGCACGCCGCTCACCTCGATCACGGGATTCGCGCAGGCGCTTCTCGACGGGACCATCGCCGACGACGACGGGCGCCGCCGCGCCGCCGGCGTGATCGCTCACGAGGCGGGACGCATCGAGGAGATCACGACGACGCTGCTGAGTCTGGCGCAGCTCGATGCCGGCGCCGTGGACGTGCTCCGCGAGCCGGTCGATCTCGCCGTCCTGGCGGATGCTCTCGCGGGCCGTTTCGGGCCTCAGGCTACCGAGCTGGGGGTCGCTCTGGCGATCGAGGTGCCGTCTGCCCCTCGCCCGCTGGCCGATCCGAACCGACTGCTCCAGTGCGTCTCGGCGCTCGTCGACAACGCGCTTGGCCACGCATGTCCCGCCGGCCAGGTGCGCGTGAGTGCTCGGGGCATCGATTCACGCTGGCGCATCTTCGTCGACGACGACGGCCCCGGCATACCTCCCGAGAAGCGCGACGCGATCTTCGAACGGTTCACGCGCCTCGATGCGTCGCGGTCGAGCGAGTCCGGTGGGGCGGGACTCGGTCTGGCCATCTGCGCGCGGCTCGTTGAACTCATGGGAGGCCGCGTCTGGGCCGAGGACGGACCACTGGGCGGCGCGCGGTTGGTCATCGAGCTTCCCGAGGCTTAACCCAAACTCAACGTGTGGCCAACGCCCGCTGAACACGCGAACTCCATAGTGGCACGGTAAGCTTGATACCTAAGCGCCGCTATCGCGGCCACCGAACCAGTGAGGTTCACCATGACTCGCACCAACAGGATCATCGGTCTTGTGACCGCATCAGCGCTCGTCGCCGCACTCGCGGTGCCGGCTCTGGCCGTGGCCGCCGGTGGGACCACGGACTCCTCGAGCACGCTGTCGATCTCTCAGGAGCAGACACCCGCCCAGAAGAGGGCCGAAGCGCGGGCCAAGGCCGCCGAACGCGCTGCAGCCAAGGAGCGCGCACGGGAGGCCAAGAAGAAGGCCGCAGAGGCGAAGGCGAAGGCCAAGCAGGCCAAGAAGCAGGCCGCGGAAGCGAAGAGGTCGCAGGCCAAGCAGGCCCGGACCGAGAACCTGAGCAAGCGGGTCGAGAATCAGCTCCGGGCCCGCAAGGCGCGATTCGATGCCGTGAGCGCCAACATCAACAAGCGGATCGCCAGAGTGGCCGCGCTTGCCGATAGGGTCGAGGCTGCGGGCGGTGACGTGAGCACGGTCCGCGCCGAGCTCGATGAGGCGAGGGCACGCCTCGCCGAGGCGATCGCGATCGAACTGACCACCGCCGAGCAGCTCCGGGCCGTGAAGACCGCCTCCGACAGGAAGACGGCGTTCAAGACGGCGCGCTCGACCGGCCGCGAAGCCGTGACGAAGCTCAGACAAGCGCGCGTCGCGGTGCGAGAGTCCGCGCGTCTGCTGAGGACCGAGATCGAACGACTACGCGAAGCCGGGAGCCTTGATGGAAGTGCGACGGCTCAGTAGGCCGGTACTGCTCATAACCTGCGCCCTCGCGCTCGGTCTGTCCGGTTGCGGCCGCTCAGCCGAGCGCGTCGTTGCGCCATCTGCCACCGCTGAGACCACGGCTTCGGTTGACGCGACGGCGGCTCCGTCGGCTGCGGCCACCTCGGCTCCCGCCGGCGAGGATCCGGATGGCCCGCCGGCGCCCATCCGTTCCACCGAGGCCGAGGCCCTGGAGAACGAGCTCAAGGCCATCGAGCGCGAACTCGAGAGCCTCGACATGCCCAGTGACAGCGACTTCCAAGACATCGAAGGCTCGCTCGACGAGTAGCGTGTGTCGGGTGCGACCGTCTATGCGCTCTGGGCGACTCTCGGAGCTGATGGGTCCGGAGCCACGGACAGGTAGCCGCTCTTGACGTCTTGCACGAGCCGCCCGTCGGTCACCTCGAGGATCCTGTCGGTACGCTGCGCGACGTTGCGGTCGTGGGTCACGATCATGAACGCGGTGCCCGTCTCGGCACTGATCCTTCGGAACAGGTCGTAGACGAGGTTCGTGTTCACCGTGTCGAGGTTGCCGGTGGGTTCGTCGGCGAGCAGGAGCGCCGGTCGGTTCATGAGCGCGCGCGCGATGGCCACCCGCTGCTTCTGACCGCCGGAGAGCTGGTTGGCGTTCTTGTCGGTGATCCCTTCGAGACCGAGCAGCCCGAGCGCCTCTTCAGCCCGCGAACGCGATTCGGCGGGGGAGAGCTCGCCTCGGATGAGCGCCGGCATCGCGACGTTCTCGTAGACGCTGAACTCGGGCAGCAGGTAGTGGAACTGGAAGACGAAACCGATGAGCTCGTTTCGGAGCGTCGCGCGCTGCATCTTGGTCAGCCCGGCAACGTCGGTTCCCCGGTAGCGGACCGTGCCCGCGGTGGGCGTATCGAGCAGTCCCAGCATGTTGAGCAGCGTCGACTTGCCCGACCCAGACTGGCCGATGATCGCCGCGAACTCCCCTTCGTTGAGCTCGAAGGAGACGCCTTTGAGCGCGTGGGTCGCCGCTTCGCCCTCGCCGTAGACGCGGTCGAGCGAGTCGGCCACCAGCAGCGTGTCAGCCATTCTGGATCACCTCGATGGGGTCGAGCTTGCTCGTGCGCCGGGTGGGGATGATGCTCGAGGCCAGCGCGACGCCGATGCCCACCGCCGCCGAGCCCAACACGAAGGGCAACTCCGGTTCGATGGTGAAGGTCGTGCCGGCGAACGAGAAGCCGAACAGCAGCAGGTAGGCGAGCGCGACGCCGGAAGCCGATCCCACCGTGCCCATGATGATGGCCTGCCACAAGAAGATGCGGCCCGAGCGGCCGTCGGACAGCCCCATCGCCTTGAGGATGCCGATCTGCCTCGTCTTCTGCACCGCGGCGATCGCGAGCGTCGAGGCGATTCCCAGTGCGACCGCCACCAGCACGAACGTCTGGATGAGGTAGCTCGACGAGCTCTGGCTCTGCAGCGCGACCAGCAGGTCGGCGTTTTGCGCCTGCCACTCGAGGATCTCCACACCCGGCAGCTCTGCGCGCCAGTCGCTTGCCACAGCGGCGGACTCGAAGGGCTCGTCGAGCTGAGTCTGGATCGCGGAGTACTCATCGGCGGACCAGCCGAGAAGCGAGCGGGGAACGTCGCCGTTCACGAACGCCTGCCGCTCGTTGAAGGCGGCGGAGCCAAGATCGAACACCCCTGCCACCGAGAAGGTCGCGCGGCTCCCGCCCTGCAGGGCGAGTGCGACCGTGTCGCCGGGCTGGATACCGAACTTCTTGGCGAACTCCTGACCGATCAGGATCTCGGTCGATCGCAAAGATGGCTCGCCTTCGACCAGCCGCTCACTCACGCGGTAGATGCCGTCGAGCTCGCGGAGATCTCCGCCGATGAGGTTGAGCGGCGCGCTGTCGGTGCCGTCGGTGTACAGCGAGGTCGCGAAGCGCACGGGCGCCACGGCTCCCGCCTTGACGCGAGGATCGCCCGAGATGGTCGCCTGTACCTTGTCGGTGTAGCGGACCGGGTCCCCCTCATTGGGCGACTGCAACGTCACCTGAGGCGCCGAGCCGATCGTCTGGTCGACGAGCGATGCCTGGAGGCTCACGATGAGCGAGCCCACGAAGATCTGTACCGCGATGCCCACGGCGATGCCGCCGGCGATGAGCAGCGATTGGACGGGTGCCGAGCGCAAGAAGCGCCACGCGATCCGCAGTGAGAGCATCTGACTCACTCTCCCGTCAGCACGACGCCGGGACCAAGACCCAGCTCGGCTTCGCTCAGGAGTTCATCGGCCGGCCACGACCGGTCGGTCGCGAACGCGGGCCCGCCCACGCCGATGCGCACTCCGGGCAGCTGCGCCTTGAGCTGCTCGATCACCTCGCGCAGCAGCATGCGGTTGTAGTGTGTGGCGGCAGACAGCGCCACGAGGTCGGCTCCGAAGGTGCGGGCCGCCGATACGATCTGGTCGACCGGCGTGTCGGCACCCAGGAAGTACGCGTCCCACCCGTGCACGTTCAGGCGGTCGGTCAGCATCCTCAGGCCGAGGTCGTGCGCCTCTTCGGGCGGACAGGCGAGCACCGCCACCTTGTTGAGGCGCTGCGCTCGCGAGGACTCCGCTGCGACCTCGAGGTACAGGCTCTCGACGATCGTGCGCACCATCGACGTGGCGAAGTGCTCCTCCCACACCTGGGTCACGCCCTGCTGCCAGGACGCACCGGTGTCCACGAGCAGGGGACCGAGCACCCGGGTGTAGAGGGTTTCGATGCTCAGCCGATGCTCGGTGACCGCGCTGACTGCCGCCTGTACACCTGCGGGCTTGTCGCGCGCGATCAGGTGTCGCTCAAGTTCCTCACGCAGCGCGGCTGCGGTGTTCTCGGTCATCTCGCTCCCTTCAGGTTCTTCCAGAATGTAGGTACCCGAACACGGGTGTCGCGAGCTCGGTCGGCTCCGTGTTCGGAGTGCGAGATTCGCGGGGCCCATCTCGTGGCCGCCCGGCCGCAAATCAGTGGTGGACACGCGGGACGTTGCTCGGTAGAATCCCGCTTGCTGTCCGCGAAAGCGGAAAGCCCCATACGGGGGTGTAGCTCAGCTGGTTAGAGCGCTGGCCTGTCAAGCCAGAGGTCGCGGGTTCGAGCCCCGTCACTCCCGCCACACGAACACCTGCAGGCCGTCCGGCCACGAATAACACGCAGGTCAGGGCGAACATACTCGCTCTGGCCTGTTTCGTTGTCTGGTTTCCGGAGCTTCCTCTGATGGGGCGGGATGACGCTCACCTGCAGTGGGAGAGCCTGAAGCGGCCCACCTCGGACTCAGACCCCTTCTACATAGCCGAGCTGCTGGGCCGCAGACCCGCCCAGGGCCTGGGCTGGGAGTACCTCCTGCAGCTGGCTGCCCCAGAACGGGTGCGTCTTGGCTCTTTCTACGTTGTGGGAAACTGTTTTATGTGGTTGGTCAATGTGCTGGTATTGATTTGCTGGTATTTGGTTGCATAGCCTGGAGTTCAATAGCTGGGCGATGGTTTTGGGGCTCAAGTTATAGGATCAGGCGCATTCTGACTCGCTCCTAGACTATGTCAAATTTTGGCTGCCTGAGCTGCTGCTCAAGATATCTGGCTGTTGGCTATTCATTCAGGAGGAGACCCCAGCCGCCGAGCTCGAAGGAGGAGAAGAAGAGTCACCAGCTCTTCAACCAGCTGCCCAGCTACCTGCTCCCGCGCTTTCCAGGCGCTGCCAACGGCTCCAGCCTGTCCCCGGCCTTGGGCCAGTGGGCGTCCCCAATCTCAGCCCTCACGAGCCTTGGAGGGGGAACCGCCCAGAATGGAAGCCGCGCGGGGTCGGAGTCCGGCGGCCCTGCCCCTACCCCAGAGGGCGCAGGACGGCCGCCGAGCGCCTCCGGCGACGACGCTGGCGCAGCGCGCCGGAGACGGACGGCCCGGCAGCCGAACGGACTCCCGCTCGCCGCGCTCCTCGGGGCGTCCGGCCCCGCGCTCGGCAGCGGCGGCGGCGGCGCCGGGGACTTCCTGGCGCGGCCGCCAGCCCGGAGGGCGGCAGCCTGCTGGAGACCACTCAGAAGCTGAAGCAGTTTCTATCGGAGGTGGGGGGCGGCAGCCAGGAGGACACTCGGCGAGATCGACTTCCTGCTGCCCGAGGAGGCCGTCTACGCCGCCGCTGATGCCGCCGCAGCGCCGGCGGGTGAGCCCCTTCCCTCGGGGGGACGACGGCCGAGGGGGCTGCCCCCGCGGCGCAGGCGGAGAATCTCCCCTCAGGCGAGCCTGCCGGGGAGCTGTCTCCGGAGGACCTGCAAGCTGGGGGTGCTCTCCCCGGCAGGGGCTGGGCCCCTCGGAGATCCGGCAATGCTGGATGCTGCCGGCGAGGGTGCGGACGCTGCCCCCCAGACTGCTGACTCGGGGTCTTCTGGAGACCACGAGATGCGGGATGCGATCGATGGGGTCCCAGAGGAGGCCCCCCCGGCGGATGCAGGGCCTCCTGAAGACCAGGAGATGCCGGACGCGGCCGGTGAGGGTGCCGGGGTTGTGCCTGCTGAGGAGGTGCACTCTGAGCTGGAGCCGACCGGCCTTCCCGAGGCGGTCCCGGAGGCTCCTGTGGGTGTCACGGTCCCCGAGGCTGTGGCCGAGCCTGGAAAGGGTCGTCCTGAGGGGGATTCAGAGGCGCTCGAGGCCGGTATGGTCAACGGGCCTGTCGAGGGCAGTCCTGAAGCCCCTGCTGCTGACACAGCGAGCGGGCAGCTTGCGCCCGAGGTGGCCGAGGTAGCACCTCCCAACCTAGGAGGCCTGGCTGTGGAGGAGGGCCCAGGGGTCATTCCCGAGGGCGGCTTGGAAGGCCTCGACACCGAGGCGGCGAGCGCGCCGAAGGCCGCGGCCAGCGACGGAGCGCTTCCGGTGAAGGAGGAGCTCGATGTCAGTCCTGGGGGCAGCCCCCCGAGCGTTCCTGATGCCGAGCCAGCCGCCGCGGCAGCGGCGGCGGCGCCGGAGGTTGCCCGGCGTCGCCACCCCGGCGCAGCCCGGAGGGCTCTTCGGAGCCGGGGGGGTCCTCAGCTCCGAGCGCCCCCCCATCCGAGGATCAGCAGACTCCTGGTCCGGGGTGACACCCGAAGCTGGGGCTATGGTGGAGGGCAGCACTGGGAAGGCGCCGGCCGGCCCCCGAAGAGCGGGCTCAAAAAGTCGCGCTTGGGGCCGGCCTCGGGGACGGGCACGGAGGTCAAGCGGGGCGTCGGGCGGCCGGCTAGGGTTATCCTTGGGCCGGACGGGACCCCGCTCCCAAAGAGCCACAAGAAGAAAGTGGACCCGGGCTCGGAGGGCACGAAATCGAAACCGAAACCGCCGCCGCCCCCGCCGCGGCAGCTGACGCGCGCTGCGGCCGCCGTCCGGGGAGGCGGCGAAGGCCGGCATGCCGGATACCGCCGCCGGGAAGGGCGGTCTGGCTGGGGTCGGGACTCCGGGAGCGGCGACGTCGGTGGCGGTGGCGCTTGCGACCCCGGCGGAGCCGCCGCGGCCGCCGATGGACCCCAAGCTGGCGCTGATGGAGCGCCTGGGCGGGGTGCTGGCTGCGCCTGGGAAGTTCTGGGTGCACGAGAGCAAGCTACCCCTCTGGCTGGTCAAGATCTACGGAGGAGAAGACCCGCCAGATGGCAGCTATCGAAGCCGCCCGGAAGGCCCGGGAGGCCTACCGGATCTCTGCTGGTACGCCTTGCTTGCTGTTTCCTTCAGCGTGCGGATATGGATACATTGTGTGTATCGTCTCCATACATTCGCCGCATCATGCAAAGTTCTCTGCTCGGCTCGCTACGGGTTGAAGCGTTTTCCTGTGGGGATTCTCATCTCGTTGCTGGGTCTGTGAGTGGGCTCGGTATTATGGGGTGATAGATAGGGTTTTGGAGCTGGTGATTGAATCGTGGACGTCTGGTGTAGGACTGGCAGATGCCGCCCCAAGGAAGCTGCTAGGGAAGCTGAGCAGGCAGCTGCCGCTGCGGCTGCTGACTCCTGCGCTACCTGTGGAGAGATGTATGGCGACAATATCGAGAAGGACGGCCTCTGGATTGCATGCGACAAGTGCAACAAATGGTATCATGGCGCATGCGTGAACATGACGCAGGTGAGGAAAATATTGGGACTCTGAGCAAGTGACAGCTTCGCTAAGCCACTCCTTTTGGATGCCAGGAATCTAGGGCTACGCCCTTCTCAAACAACAAGTGGTTGGTTTTGTTCCTCTGCAGACTATTGTTGCGTGACTATTTGAATTGCGTACTCCTGGGATATGCCGAGAGTAACCACTTCATGCCTTCATCAAGTTGGATTTTACTGCTTCTTTTTTAATGGCACATTGGCTGAACTGGGGACGTTGTCTGGGGGGTCTGCAGGAGGCTGTGGATGCGCTGAATGACAAGCCCTACATGTGCTTGGAGTGTGAAAACCAGAAGATTGAGCGCCGGCGGGTGGCTGTGGAGAGGGCTCGCCAGAAGCGCTCGACTCTGGACGGAGCACAGGCATCAAGTATGGCCAGTCAGGGTGAGTCGTGTTTGGGGTACAGTTAGGCTCACGCCTGGCATCCCATGATTGTGTTGCCTGGTGTCACGGCTAGGAGACGTGTTGCGGATTTCAGGGATTCGTGCGTCGCCGGTTTTATAGCAGAATCTTTCGCATATGGGGTGAGAAGTAGAAGCCGGCAAGGGCTTCTACTGATGGCGGATCAGCGTGTATTGA
>CAVYQS010000006.1:0-131910 GCA_963770765.1 uncultured Actinomycetes bacterium
TGGGCTCGTCGAGGATCAGCACCGAGGCGTCCTCGAGCAGCACGCGGGCAAGCCCGATCCGCTGCCGCTCGCCGCCGGAGAAGCGAACGCCCTGATCGCCCAGTCGCGTCTCGAGCCCGTGCGGCAGGTCGTAGACGAACGTCGCGTACGCGCCCTCGAGCGCGCTGCGGATCTGCTCCTCGGTGGGCTCGAAGTCGAGGCCGTAGATGAGGTTCTCGCGCACCGAGTCGTTGAACAGCATCGCGCTTTGGGTGAGGTACCCGATGCCCTTGCGCAGCGTGCCCACGTCGAACTCGGCGATCGCGACGCCGTCGATCGTGATGCGCCCGCTCGTGACATCGCGCAGGCGCGGGATGAGCTCCACGAGCGTCGACTTGCCGCCGCCGGAGCGCCCCACGAGCGCGGTGAGCGAGCCGGCCGGGATGGTGAGCGAGACCCCCTTGAGCACCGCCTTGCCGGCGCTGGTGACCGTGCCATCGGCTGCCAGCGCGTCCGGGTACTCGAACGAGACGTCGTCGAAGACGATCTCGCGCTTCAGCCCGGTGAAGGGCACCGTGCCGCGGCGGATGGTGTTGGAGTGCGCGGCGTCCTCGGTCATCTCCTTCACGAGCAGCAGCCCCGCCATGTTGGCCGAGATCGCCTGACGCCCGGCGTTGAACTCCTTGACCTTGGCGTTGAGCCGGTTGAGCACGAACAGCAGCAACCCCAGCTGCGCGAGCGTCATGCCCAGCACGCTGATGCCCACGTAGAGCGTGATGAACACCGAGAGCATGAGCAGCGGGTCGGCCGTGACTTCGATGTTGGCGCCCAGACGTGCCTGCTTGACCGAGATGTCGCGCATCGTCTCCGAGAACCCCTCGATGCGCTTGGACTCGGCGACCTTCTGGTCGCGCAGCTTGATCAGCCGGATCAGGTTGAAGCGCTCGACGATCTTGCCCATCATCTCCTGGTTCACCCGTGCCGACTGCAACCCGAAGGTGCCGATGCGCGTGATGTTGGCCTTGACCGCCGCAGAGACCAGCGCCGCGAAGGCGAGGATGATCAGCGTGAGCGGTACCGAGATCGCGAGCAGGATCGCGACGTAGAGCGCCATGAGCAGCGCGATCGAGAGCTGCTTGATGACGGCGAGGATGGCCTGGCCGGCTGCGGCCGTCTGCCCCAAGACGACCCCCACGACCCTGCCCACCGTGTGGCGGGTGAAGAACTCCGGATCGGCCTCGAGGATCTTGTCGAGCGTCTGCATGCGCATGCGAAGGCCGATGCGCCCCGCCACCACAGCGGAGTACCACGACGTTGAAGTAGAAGACGACCTGGCGAAGCAGGATCGGGATGAACGCCATGGCCAGCAGCACCGGGAGCGTGACCGGCAGGTTGAAGTAGTCCATGACCTGCGCGAGCGCGGCCCAGATGGGTCCTGAGCTCTCGATGATCGCCGTCTGGCCGCCCTCGGCGTACTGGAGGATGGGAAGCAGCAGCGCCAGCCCGATGCCCTCGAACAGCGCGAACGCCACCGCGAACGCGATGAGCCCGGCGATCTCGCTCACCTTGACGTCGACGATGGTGAGCATCCGCCTCACGGCGTTGATGCGCAGATACTCGTTGAAGAACTCGGTCACTCGCGTAAGCAACGTCGCAAGTCCCAATCTGGAGTGCGGAAGGGCAGACACCACAGGATACCTGAGTGGGGCGCTCGCTAATCCCCCACGCGCTCCATGTCTGCGTCGACCATCATGTGCACGAGGTCCTCGAACTCGACCTCGAGCCCCCAGCCCAGCTTCTCGCGCGCCTTGCTCGGGTCGCCCAGCAGGCGCTCGACGTCCACGGGGCGGTAGAACTCGGGGTCCTCGATCACGTAGTCTCGGTAGTCGAGCCCCACGTGGGCGAACGCGACCTCACAGAACTCCCGCACCGAGTGCTCCTCGCCGGTCGCGATGACGTAGTCGTCGGGCTCGTCTTGCTGGAGCATCAGCCACATCGCCTTGGCCGAGCACCCGGCAAAGCCCCAGTCGCGCTTGGCCTCGAGGTTGCCCATGCGCAGCTCGGTGTCCAGACCGTGCTTGATGCGCGCCACCCCGTTGGTGATCTTGCGGGTCACGAAGCGCAAACCCCGCCGGGGCGACTCGTGGTTGAACAGGATGCCGTTCGATGCGTGCAAGCCGTAGGACTCCCGGTAGTTGACGGTGATGAAGTAGCCGTAGACCTTCGCGACACCGTAGGGCGAGCGCGGGTAGAACGGGGTGGTCTCGGTCTGCGGGACCTCGCGCACCTTGCCGAACATCTCGGAGGTGGACGCCTGGTAGAAGCGCGTGTCGGGCTTGAGGCGCCGGATCGCTTCGAGCCAGCGCAAGGGGCCCAGCGCGTCGTACTGGGCGGTGAGCATCGGCTGCTTGAACGACGTGGGAACGAACGACTGCGCGGCGAGGTTGTAGACCTCATCGGGCTCGACGCTCGAGATCGCGTCCATGATCGAGTAGTCGTCGAGCAGGTCGGCCTCGACCAGCGTGATCTTGTCGAGGATGTGCTCGATGCGGCCGTAGTTCTCGAGCGACAGGCGCCTCACCGCGCCGTAGACCTCGTAGCCTTGCTCGAGGAGCAGCTCGGCCAGGTACGAGCCGTCTTGTCCGCTGACTCCGGTGATGAGTGCTCGCTTCATTGACCCGATCCCCTGTGTCTCTCGTCGTATCCGTCGCGGTTCTCTTCCCACCACTGCACCGTGCGGCGCACGCCCTCGTCGAAGGGCACCTGCGCCTCGAAGCCGAACCGCTCGCGCGCCCGGCTCACGTCGAGCTTGCGCCGCGGCTGGCCGTTGGGCCTGCTCGTGTCCCAGATGATGTCGCCCTCGTAGCCCACCGCCTCGGCGATGGTGTGGGCGAGGTCCTTGACCGAGATCTCCCAGCCCGCGCCCAGGTTCACCGGGTCGGCGCCGTCGTAGCGCTCGGCAGCCATGACGATCGCGCGCGCGCAGTCCTCGACGTAGAGGAACTCGCGCGTGGGCGAGCCGTCGCCCCACAGCACCACCGTCTCGCCAGACTCGCGCGCCGAGATCATCTTGCGGATCATCGCGGGGATCACGTGGCTCGACTCGAGATCGAAGTTGTCGCGCGGCCCGTACAGGTTCACCGGAAGCAAGAAGATGCCGTCGAACCCGTACTGCCGCCGGTACGCCTGGCACTGCACGAGCATCATCTTCTTGGCCAGGCCGTAGGGGGCGTTGGTCTCCTCGGGATAGCCGTTCCACAGGTCGTCTTCACTGAAGGGGATCGGCGCGAACTTGGGGTAGGCGCAGATCGTGCCCAGCGCGACGAACTTGCCCACGCCGGCGAGCCGCGCCTCTTCGATCAGGTGGATGCCCATCGCGGCGTTCTGGTAGAAGTAGCTCCCCGGGTTCGCCATGTTGGCGCCGATGCCGCCCACCACCGCTGCGAGGTGGATCACGATGTCGGGCTTCGCGTCGGCCAGCATGCGCGCGATCTCCTCGCGAGACACCAGGTCGTAGCTGGCGTGCTCGGGCACGAAGATGTGCTGCGCGCCGTTGCGCCGCAGCTCCTCGACCACGAACGAGCCGAGGAACCCGGCGCCGCCGGTGACGCACACTCGCTTGTCGGTCCAGAAGGACATGGCCTCCTCACTCCGTGTTCGCTGTCGCGTGTTTGGCGCGGCTACGTGCTGTCGCGGGCCCAGTCGTCTTCGAGCCGCACGATGTCGTCTTCGCCCAGGTACTCGCCCACCTGGACCTCGATGACCTCGAGCGTGACCTTGCCGCAGTTCTCGATGCGGTGAACGGCCCCCACCGGGATGAAGGCGCTCTCGTTGACGTGCACCTCGAAGCGCTCGTCGTCGCGCGTCACGAGCGCGGTTCCCGACACCACGATCCAGTGCTCGCTGCGGTGACGGTGCCGCTGCATGCTGGGCTTGGCGCCCGGCTTGATCACGAGCAGCTTCATCTGATACCCCGGGCCGGAGAGCAGGCTCGTCCACGAGCCCCACGGCCGCAAGCTCACCTTGGGCTGCGACACCTCGGGGGCACCGAGCGCGGCAAGCGCGTCGACGACCTGCCGCACGTCTTGCGCGCGCGACTTGGGCAACACCAGCGTCGCATCGGAGGTGTCGACCACGATCATGTCCTCGACGCCGAGGGTCGCCACCAGGCGGTCGGTGTTCGAGTAGACGATGCTGTTCGAGCTGCCGATGTCGACACCGCGGCCAAAGCGCACGTTGCCCGAATCGTCGGGCTGCTCGACGCACTCGAGCGCGAGCAGCGATCCCACGTCGTTCCACTCGAGCGCCGCGGGGATGACGGCCACCCGGTCGCTGCGCTCCATCACCGCGTGGTCGATCGAGATCGGCTGCAGCTTCGCGAATCGCTCGCGGGCGCTGGCGCCGTTGCGCTCGGACGGCTCCTGGGCCGCGATCCAGCGCGCGACCTCGGCGATCTTGGCGACCTCACCACCGGCCGCGTCGAGCTCTTCGAGCACGCGCGACGCCTTCATCACGAAGATGCCCGCGTTCCAGAAGTAGTCGCCACTGGCGACGTAGCCCTCGGCGATCTCGAGCACGGGCTTCTCGACGAACTCGGCGGCGACGTGCGGCAGCGCCTCGCCCACCGCGAACTGCGGGAGCGCTTCGGCCGTGCGGATGTAGCCGTAGCCGGTCTCGGGGCGCGTGGGCGCGATCCCGATGGTGACCAGGTACCCGTCGGCAGCGGCGCGGGTCGCCGCCTCGATGCACTCCGACCACAGCGTGCCGCCTTCGAGGGTGTGGTCGCTGGGCAGCACCACCATGATCGCGTCGGGGTCCTCGGCAGCGAACGTCGCGGCCGCCAGCGCGATCGCCGGCGCGGTGTTTCTGGGCAGCGGCTCTTGGATGTAGCGCACCGCGTGCAGATCGGGGTCGGGCTGCGAGATCAGGTGGTTGCGCAGCTCGTCGAAGAGGCGCTCGTTGGTGGCGATGGCGATCGACGAGCCGCTCTGCGCGAACGGCAGGATGCGGTGTACGGCCTGCGCGATGAGCGACTCGGTACCGAACATCGACAGGAGCTGCTTGGGGTTGAGCTCGCGCGACAGGGGCCAGAACCGCTGACCGCTGCCGCCTGCGAGGATCACTGCATAGACGTTGCTCATAGGGCCGCTCTCGCGAGGTGGACGTGATCACGCCGCACAGGCGCTGCGTTGCATTCTACCGTGGCGCGGGCTCCGCCGCCGCACCGGCGCGTGACTACCGGGTCTGCGCCTCGACGTCGGCCACGAAGCGTGCCAGCCCATCGCGCCAGTGCGGCATCGCCACGCCCAGCCCGGCCGCCTTCTCGCAGTCCAGCACGCTGTTTCGCGGCCGGGCGGCCCGAGAAGGGTAGTCGGCCGCCTTGGCCCGGGCCACCGGTACCGACACCCCGGCGAGCCGCAACACCTCGACCGCCAGTTCGTGACGCGACGTCACTCCGGAGCCCGCGAGGTGGTACAGGCCCGCGGGCGCGTCTGCCTCGACCAGACCACAGATGCCTCCCGCCAGGTCGACGGTGTAGGTGGGCGAGCCGATCTCGTCGTCGACCACCGTGAGTGCGCCGCGCTCGCGGGCCGCCGCGAGGATCTTGAGCGGGAAGTTCGCACCCCCAAGCCCGAACGCCCACGCCGTGCGAACGATCAGCGCGCCCGGGATTCACCGCGAGCACAGCCCGCTCGCCCGCGAGCTTCGACGCGCCGTAGACCGACAGCGGGTTGGGCACGTCGTCCTCGGTGTACGGGCCGTCCTTGGTGCCGTCGAAGACGAAGTCGGTCGACACGTGCACGAAGCCGAGCCCGCGGCTCGCAGCCGCTGCGGCCAGGACCCGCGCGCCGTGCTCGTTGACGCGGTAGGCCCGCTCGGCATCGTCTTCGGCGGCCTCGACGTTGGTGTAGGCCGCCGCGTTGACCACGACGCCGCGGCATCCGGGCGCGAGTGAAGCCGCGAACGACCCGACCTGCTCGGCGACGGCGGGCTCATCGGTGATGTCGAAGGCGGCCTCGGGAGGATCGGCACACGGAATCGCCCGCTCGGCGAGGACTCGGCGCAGCGCCGTTCCCAGCATGCCCCGCGACCCGGCGATGAGGTACGCCACGCGCACGGGCTACGTCCGCTCCTCGTACCAGCGCTTGCGCCAATCGGCGAACTCGCCCGTGCCGTGCTTGATCTTGGTCCACCACTCGGGGTTGTCTCGATACCACCTGATGGTCTCGCGCAGGCCGTCTTCGAAGTCGACCGCGGGAGACCACCCCAGCTCGGCTCGGGCCTTGTCGCACGAGATCGAGTAGCGGCGGTCGTGTCCGGGCCGGTCGGTTACCTGGCGGACCGATTCGTCCCACGCCAAGCCCAGCTCGTCGAGGATGATCGTGGTGATCTCGCGGTTCGTGCGCTCGTTACCGCCGCCGATGTTGTAGACCTCGCCCGGCCGGCCGCGAGCAGCGCCGCCTCGATGCCCGCGGCGTGATCGTCCACGTGCAACCAGTCGCGCACGTTCAGGCCGTCGCCGTAGAGCGGCAGCTTCTCGCCCTCGAGCGCGTTGGTCACGAACAGCGGGATGAGCTTCTCGGGATACTGGTACGGGCCATAGGTGTTCGAGCCCCGGGTGATGAGCGCGGGCGTGGCGTACGTGGTGTGGTACGCGAGCACCTGCAGGTCCCCGCCGGCCTTGCTCGCCGAGTACGGGCTCGAAGCGCTCAGGCGGTCGGTCTCGCAAAACGACCCTGCGTCGATCGAGCCGTAGACCTCGTCGGTCGAGACCTGGACCATGCGGCCGATGCTGCGCTCCCGCACACGCTCGAGCAGGTTGTGCGTGCCGATGATGTCGGTGTAGAGGAAGTCCTCGGGCGAGTCGATCGACCGGTCCACGTGTGTCTCGGCGGCGAAGTTCACGATCGCGTCGACGCCGCCCGCGCCGTCGAGCGCAGACTCCACGGCGTCGCGGTCGCAGATGCAGCCGCGCACGAACGAGTAGCGCGGGTCGCCGGCAACCGGAGCGAGGTTGTCGAGGTTGCCCGCATACGTGAGCTTGTCGTAGACGACGATCTCCCAGTCGGAGTGCTTCGCGAGCATCCCGCGAACGAACGCCGAGCCGATGAATCCCGCGCCGCCGCATACCAGCAGTCTCATCCGTTCTTCACCGACCAGTCGTAGCCGATCGTCGGATCGTCGAACGCGAGCCGGTACTCATCGGGGTCGTCGTAGTCGTAGAGCTCGGTGGGCACGTTCACGATCACGGCCGGCTCGGTGCCCACCGGGGTGAAGCCGTGGTAGACGCCCGGCGGGATGATGACCATGCGCTGCCGCTGCCAGCCGATCACGAACTCGTTGGTCTCGCCGGCGGTGGGCGAACCGTCGCGCGTGTCGTGCAGCACGACCTTGGCCATCCCGCCCACGCACACGAAGTGGTCGGTCTGCTTCTTGTGGTAGTGCCACGCCTTGACGACGCCCGGATAGACCATCGTCACGTAGGTCTGCCCGAAGCGCTCGAAGTCCGGGTCGTCACTGCGCCACATCTCCATGAGCAGCCCGCGCTCGTCGGGAACGACCTTGAGATCCTTGACCTTCACGCCTTCGATCATCGCGAGCTCCCCTCAGATATCCAGCAGGTACCGGTAGTACTCCGATGACGTGCCGTCCACAAGGCCGCGCATCGTCGCTTCGTCGATGAACCCCATGCGGCAGGCGATCTCCTCGATGCAGGCGACCTTCTGGCCCTGGCGCTTCTCGATCGTCTGCACGAACGCGCTCGCCTCCATGAGCGAGTCCGGTGTGCCGGTGTCGAGCCATGCCATGCCACGGCCCATCACCCGCACGCTCAGGTCGCCGTGGGCCAGGTACAGGTTGTTGAGCGTGGTGATCTCGAGCTCGCCGCGGGCCGACGGCTCGACGAGCTTCGCCAGCTCGCACACCCGCTCGTCGTAGAAGTACAGGCCGGTCACGGCGTAGTCCGAACGCGGGTTCTCGGGCTTCTCCTCGATCGAGAGGGCCGTGCCCTGCTCGTCGAACTCGACCACGCCGTAGCGCTGCGGGTCCTTGACCATGTAGCCGAAGACGACCGCGCCGCCTTCCTGCGCCTCTTCGCGCGCGCTTCGCAGCATGCCGCTGAGTCCCGTGCCGTAGAAGATGTTGTCGCCCAGCACCAGACACGCAGGGCCGCCCTCGAGGAACTCCTCGCCGATGAGGAACGCCTGAGCGAGCCCTCCCGGGTGCGGCTGGACCGCGTACTCGATCTCGATGCCGATGCGCGAACCGTCGCCCAGGAGCCGCTCGAACGCGTCGCGGTCCGTGGGCGTGGTGATCACGAGCACTTCGCGGATGCCGGCGAGCATGAGTACCGACAGCGGGTAGTACACCATCGGCTTGTCGTAGATCGGCAGCAGCTGTTTGGACGTGCCGAGTGTGATCGGGATTGAGCCGCGTCCCTGAGCCCCCGGCAAGAATGATGCCTTTCACCTGCAACTCCTCCCCGGTTGCGATGATGGCCAAATCCTAGCACGTGCACACCCGCGCGACGCCGAGACGCTCAGGCGAGCGCCGCCTCAAGCGCCGAGCAGACCAGCTCGACCTGCGCAGGGCTCATGCCAGGCCACAGCGGGAGCGTGAGGATGCGCGGCCCGATCCGCTCGACGCGGTCCAAGCCCTCGGCGTGTGCCGCCTCAAGCGACGGCGACGAGAACGTGTGGATCGGCCGGTAGTGCACCGACGTCTGGATACCGGCGTCCTTGAGTGCCGACTGCACGCTCTCGCGATGGGTCCCCGGCGGCAGCAGCACGACCATGACGTGATAGCTCGATACACCTTCGAACTCCCAGGCGGTCTCGAAGCCCGCGAACGGGACCTCGATACCCGGTATCTCGGCCAGCAGCTCTCGATAGCGCTCGGTGAGCGCGCGGCGCTTCGCGTTGCCCTCGGCGAGCTTCTCGAGCTGCACGAGTGCGAGTGCGGCCTCTATCTCGGTGAGGCGGTAGTTGAAGCCGAGTTCCACCACGTCGTAGCCCCACGCGTGGCCCTTGTGGCGCTCGAGCGTCTGGGCGGTCATGCCGTGGCTTCGCATCAGGCGGAGCTTCTCGGCGGTCGCGTCGTCGCGGCACCAGATGGCGCCACCCTCGCCCGTCGCGAGGTTCTTGTTGCTGAAGAACGAGAAGCACCCGAAGTCGCCGAGCGTGCCCAGCGGACGCCCTCGATACGACGCGCCGGGCGCATGAGCGCAGTCCTCGATGACGGACAGCCCGTGCTCGCGTGCGGTCGCGAGGATCTCGTCCATGCGGCACGGGTAGCCGGCGTAGTGCACCACCATGATGGCCTTGGTGCGCGGCGTGACCTTGGCCGCGACGTCTGCCGGGTCGACGGTGAGGTCGTGCTCGCCCACCACGTCGGCGAAGACCGGCGTCGCGCCCTCGTAGAGCACCGCGTTGGCGGTCGCCACGAAGGTGAGGTCCGGCACGATGACCTCGTCTCCGGGCCCGATGCCGGCAGCGCGAACCGCCAGATGCAACGCGGAGGTGCCGTTGGCCACCGCGAGCACGCGCCCGCCGCCCAACGCAGCCGAGAACGCGCTTTCGAACGCCGCGGTCTTGTCGCCCATCGTGAGCCACTTCGAGCGCAGCACCTCGAGGACGGCGGTCTCTTCGCGCTCGTCGTACTCGAGGTCGAACAGCGGCACCTGCCAGGCCATGGCTACAGCCCCTCGCACAGGAACTCGGCGCGATGATCGGCGAACTCGTCCTGGGCGCGTGCGAAGTCCTCGTGGCGCCCGATGTCGAGCCAGTAGCCGTCGAACGTCTCCGAGCGCACGGTCATCCCCGCTCCGATCATGCGCAGCACCAGATCGGGGAAGTCGAGCCGCTCGCCCACCTCGACCAGATCGAGGGCCTCGGGCGAGACCGCGTAGACGCCCATGCTCACCAGGTACTCGGTCACCGGCTTCTCGAGGTAGCCGGTGATGGTGCCGGCGTCATCTGCCTCCACCACGCCGAAGTCCACCTGGTTCTCGCGCACGAACGTCGCGATCGAGGCCGCCGCACCGGACTGCACATGCCGCTCGAGGAACGCGCCGTAGTCGAGCGTGCACAGCACGTCGCCGTTCATCACGAGGAACGGCTCGGTCAGCCCGTCGATGAGCTTGAGCGGCCCGGCGGTGCCCAGCGGCGTCTCTTCTCGGCAGTACTCGAGTTCGATGCCCACGCGGTCGCCATGGTCGAAGAACGCCTCGATCAGCTCGGCGAGGTGGCCCACCGCAAGCGTCGCGCGGCCGAACCCCTTGCAGGCGAGCTGCCGCAAGATGATCTCGAGGATCGGCGTCTCTCCCAGCGGCATGAGCGGCTTGGGAAACACCGTGGTGTAGGGGGCGAGGCGCGTACCCTTGCCGCCGGCCAGGATGACTGCGTGTCGTGTCACGGGCGCTCCCTAGATCGTGTAGCTGAGCTTGTAGCCGGCGCGGTTCGCCGGGTCGCTGAACCACTCGACCGTCTCGGCGAGGCCGATGGGCAGCGTGACCGTGGGCGCCCACCCGCTGAGTGTGTGCGCGAGCGAGTTGTCGGACAGCAGACGCTCGACTTCGCTCTTCTCGGGCCGCAGCCGTTCGTCTTCCGAGACGATCGTCGCGTCACTGCCGGTCGCCACGAGAAGGTTCGCGGCCAGGTCCCCTATCGAGATCTCCTCGCCCACCCCCAGGTTGACCTCGCGGCCCACCGCCTCGTCGGCCGCGGCGAGCGCGATGAACCCGGCGCACGTGTCGGTGACGTAGGTGAGGTCCCGCGTGGGCGTGAGCGAGCCGAGTCTGAGCTCGGAGGCTCCGGCGAGCAGCTGCGTGATGATGGTGGGGATCACGGCGCGCGCCGACTGCCGCGGGCCGTAGGTGTTGAACGGCCGCACCGTGACCACCGGCAGCTCGAAGCTGCGGTGGAACGCCTCGGCCATCGCGTCTGCCGCGATCTTGCTCGCCGAGTACGGCGACTGCCCCTGCTTGGGGTGCGCCTCGTCGATGGGCACGTAGCGCGCCGTGCCGTAGACCTCGCTCGTCGACGTGACCACGACGCGTTCGAGCTCGAGGTCGCGAGCGGCCTGCAGCACGTTGAGCGTGCCCTTCACGTTCGTGTCGACGTAGCTGTCGGGCGAGTGGTACGAGAACGGGATGCCGATCAGCGCCGCGAGGTGGAAGACCACGTCGGCCTCGCCGAGTGCCGTCCGCACACCATGGGGGTCGCGGATGTCACCCATGAAGAACGCGATCTCATCGGCCTTGTCGGCGGGCAGAGTGTCGAGCCAGCCCCGCGAGTCGAACGAGTTGTAGTAGCAGAACGCCGTCACGTCGCAGCCGTGCTCGACGAGCGCCTCGGTCAGGTGCGAGCCGATGAACCCGTCGGCCCCCGTGACGACGACTCTCTTGCCAGTGAGTTCCACGATCTTCCCCCGCCCGCCGGTCGTGTGGTGGCTACTCGGTGCCCAGGAGCTTCGTCAGGCTTTCTCGGAGTGCCGAGCCGTACTCGGCGGTCTCGAGGCCGAGCGCGACGTTGGCCTCGAGCCACGACAGGATGTTGCCGGTGTCGTAACCCTCGTCCGGTTCGATGACCACGGCGTAGAGCTCTTCGCTCCTGAGCAGCTCGACGAGAGCGTCGGTGAGCTGGATCTCGTCGCCGCGGCCGGGCTGCACGTGCGGCAGCAGCTCCATCACCTTGGGAGTGAGGAGGTAGCGTCCGAAGATCGCGAGATTGCTGGGCGCCTCGTTGACGGCCGGCTTCTCCACGAGCGCGCTCACCTTCCACACGCCGTCCTCGACCTCGACTCCGGCGATGACGCCGTAGCGGGAGACCTGCTCGGTGGGCACCGGTACCACCGCGATGACGCTCGCGCCGGTCTTCTCGTAGACCTCGCGCATGCGCGGAAGCACGTCGTTGCGCGGCACGAGCACGTCGCCGAGCAGCACGTAGAACGGCTCGTCGTTGGTGAACGGCGCACCACACATCACGGCGTGCCCCAGGCCGCGCGGGCGCTTCTGGCGCACGTAGAAGACCTCGGCGAGTTCGGAGATCGCGCGCACTTCTCGGAGGCGCTGGACGTTTCCGCTGCTCTCGAGCAGGTCCTCGAGCTCGATCGAGCGGTCGAAGTGGTCCTCGATGGCCCGCTTGCCGCGGCCGGTGACGATGAGCACGTCGTCGGCGTGCGCGGCGACAGCCTCCTCGACCACGTACTGGATGACCGGCTTGTCGACCACCGGCAGCATCTCTTTGGGCTGAGACTTCGTGACCGGCAGGAAACGGGTACCCAGACCCGCGGCAGGAATGATGGCTTTCACGTCTTCGAGTCCTCCAGTTCGACAAGTAGTGCGCTCACGCGTGTGCGCAATGGCTCGCATTCAACGGTTGCAGCATCCCACACGATGTCATAGTCGCAGGGTGATGTCGCGGGTAAGACACCGCCGCCTTGTCAGGCCGCCGTCGCGATTACCTGCCCGACCTGCTTGCGCGAGGCGCCAAGGGTCAACAGCGACTTCACGAGAAGGTCGACGGTGACCGATGCGTCGGCCGACTCCATCTTGGCCACCCGTGACTGACTCGAGCCGAGAATGCGTGCGACATGCGTTTGGGTCCAGCCATGCTGAACACGCATATCACGCAAGTAGTCGCGAGCACTCGAGGAGTTCGGAAGTTGATCACCGCTCGCCAACCGGCCGCCTGCCGCTGTCGCGCTTCGATGATGAGTCGATCACGACTTGGCGTCGCTGGGTCTCTGAGGACTCACCGATCCGTCGATACGGTAACGATTCGCCACGTCGCATCCTCGTCCGGAATCCGAAGCTCGTGGCAAGTGCTCCGATGCGGCTGGGTCCAACAGCCGCTCAAGCTCTCGTCCGCGGCCGAAAGTGGCGTTCTTCGGTGAAGCCGCAGGGGCTTGTTGGCGAGTGCGGTCATGACCCCGACAATATGTCAGATACGACATACGTTGTCAAGAGCGCGGAGCCCAGTGCCGCCGGTCGCGTCGACGCCGCGATGAGCGCGTCCACCGCTTGGGACGGCACGCGCGTCACGCGCTCCGAGAGCCGCACAGCGGGCAAGCGGCCCTCTTCGATCCACAGATAGACGGTCCGTGGCGAGACGGCGAGCTTCTCGGCGACCTGTTTGGGCGTGAGGAAGGGTTCGTCAGTCGCGACTCGGGGCCGACGACGTAGCGCCCCATCGTGCGCGCTCCTCCTCGACGCGTTCGCCACGCGACTGCTGCCGATGCAGCTCCTCGACCTGCGCGACAAACAGCGGGATGGCCTGGGACGCGGTGTTCCACGTCCTTGCGGGGTTCAGGTCGAAGTAGCCGTGAATCAGACGGTTACGGGTTGCGATCGCAGAGGCCCACGGGACTTCGGCGTGGCGCTCACGGTAGTCGGGCGGCAGGTTGGCTGCGGCCTCGCCGATGAGCCCGATGAGATGTTCCACCAGCCGCTGCTGTCGCCAGCTCGCGTCGTAGACGTCACGCCCGTCGGCGACCACCTCGGCGAGCTGGGCCGCGATCTCGAGGATGTCTGCGAGTCTGTCGAGATCGGACCTCACAGCGGCACCATCTCCGCGAACACGCTCTCGCGCAGTGACGGCTTCAGGTCCTCAGCCGGGCCGACGTCGAAGGCGACCCCGAAACGCTCCGAGAGCGCCAGCTCCAGGTTCGCGATATCGAACAGCGATGCCTCGGGCGTCGAAGTCGAAGAGCATGTCCACATCGCTCGCGCGGCCCGCCTCTCCACGCGCGACCGATCCAAAGACCCGTGGACGACTCGCGCGGTGTCGCGCCGCGATCGCGATGATCTCGTCTCGGTGACTCTGCAGGAACGCGAGATCGCGCGGGTCACCCGAGCGTGGCGGATTGCGACGGGCGACCAGCGCGTCCACCGCCTGGGACGGCACGCGCGTCACGCGCTCCGAGAGCCGCACAGCGGGCAGCCGGCCCTCCTCGAGCCAGAGATAGACGGTCCGAGTCGAGACGGCGAGCTTCTCGGCGACCTGCTTGGGTGTGAGCAGCACGAGCGTGGCACCTCCGTACTCAGCATACCACCATACTGCGCTTGTTGCGCTTAAACGCTTCTAAAGATGCTTCTTGCGCTTGGCGTGGAGGGGGCGCGGTGCGGAAGCAAACCGAGGCCGCCCCCTGTGCGGGAAGCGGCCTCGGTGGAGCCTTGCTTTCGCAGCTCTACAACGTCTTGAGCACGTCCGACGCGGCCTCGAGGAAGCGGTCGATCTCCTCGTCGGTGTGTGCGACCGAGACGAAGCACGCCTCGTACTGGCTGGGCGCGAGCCAGAAGCCCTTGTCGAGCATGCCGCGGAAGTACTTCGCGTAGCGCTCGGTGTCGCTGGTCGACGCAGTGGACCAGTTGGAGACCTCGAGGTGGGTGAAGAACATCGTGGACATCGAACCCACGCGGTTGCAGTGCGTGTGGATCGCCGAGTCGCCGGCCGCGCGGCACAGGCCGTCGGCAAGTCGCTTGCCCTTGCGCTCGAGCTCGTCATAGACGCCCGGCTGGGACAGCGCCTCGATCGTGGCGAGGCCGGCCACCATCGCGACCGGGTTGCCCGACAGCGTGCCCGCCTGGTACACGGGACCCGTGGGCGCGAGCTGGTCCATGATCTCGCGCTTGCCGCCGAACGCGCCCACCGGGAAGCCTCCACCGATGATCTTGCCCAAGGTGGTGAGGTCCGGCGTGACGCCGTAGAGCTGCTGCGCGCCGCCCAGCGCGACCCGGAAGCCGCTGATGACCTCGTCGAAGATCAGCACCACGCCGTGGGCGTCGCACAGGTCACGCAGGCCCTGCAGGAAGCCGGGCTTGGGAGGAACGACACCCATGTTGCCGGCGATCGGCTCGATGATGATCGCCGCGATCTGCTCACCCTCGGCCTCGAGGGTCGCCTTGACCGGGTCGAGATCGTTGTAGGGCAGCACGATCGTATCGGCAGCCGCGCCCGCGGTGACGCCGGGAGTGGACGGGATGCCCAGCGTGAGCAGACCCGACCCCGCCGCGACGAGCAGCGCGTCGCTGTGGCCGTGGTAGTTGCCGTCGAACTTGATGAACTTCTCGCGGCCGGTGTAGCCGCGGGCAAGGCGGATGGCGCTCATCGTGGCCTCGGTGCCGCTCGAGACGAAGCGCACCATCTCGATGCCCGGCACCGCGTCGATGACCGCCTCGGCGGCCGTGACCTCGACACACGTGGGTGCACCGAAGCTCGTGCCGCGCTCGAGCTGATCGCGCACCGCGTCGAGCACCGGCTCGTAGCCGTGACCCAGGATCATGGGACCCCAGCTCTGCACGAAGTCGACGTACTCGCGACCGTCGATGTCCCAGATGCGCGAGCCCTTCGCGCGATCGACGAAGCGCGGCTCGATGCCCACGCTCTTGTACGCGCGAACCGGCGAGTTCACGCCGCCGGGGATGAGCTTGCATGCTGCCGAGAAGACCGAAGCGGAAGACTGGGTCATGAGCTGTGGGACCTTTCGTCTCGTGACTATCAAGCGCGCGATGCGCCCTCGCGCATGCGTCTGCGCGGTACCTGCCATTCTAGCGCACCCCGGAGCACGTATACTGCCGAGCAGCCCGTCAACCGTCACCGATGCTGGAGGGCCGAGGTGAACCTCAACCGCGCACTGCGCGCCGTGATGCTGTCGGCCTTGCTCAGCGCGCTCGTCTACGCGGTGCTTGCAGCCCTCACCGATGCTCGGCAGGTCGCCGCTTCGCTGCGCGCCTTCCCCCTGTCGTCGCTCGCGACGATGGTCACCCTCACGTTGGGGTGCTACCTCACGCGCTCGGTACGCTGGTACTTCCTGATGAGAGTGATGGAGCGGCCCATGGGCGCGCGGGACGCGATCTACGTCCAGCTCTCCGGCATGACCATGACCGTGACCCCCGGCAAGGTCGGCGAAGTCCTCAAGGGCTTCCTGGCCCGTGAGATCACCGGCATGCCGATGGCGAGCGGGGTCTCTCTCGTCTTCGGCGAACGGCTGGCCGACGTCGTGGCGGTGGTCGCGCTCTCGTTCGGAGCCATCGGCATCTTCGCCGACACCGCATCGGGTCTGGGCTTCGCGGTCGCCGCGCTCGTCGTCGGCATCGCGCTGCTCACCTCCGGACGTGTTCACCGGCTGGCCCTCGATGCCGCTGCGCGTCAACCGTGGATGAGCGCCCACCATGAGTCGGCGTCGATCGTGTCACAGACGATCCGGACCGTGCTGGGCCCGCGCCGCCTGGTCGTCTCGGTGCTGCTTTCGGTGGTGGCCTGGGGACTCGAGGGTGTCGCGTTCTGGGTGTGCATCACGGCGATGGGCTTCGACGGACTCACGCTGGGGGCTGCCGTCGCGGTCTACGCGATCTCGACGCTCATCGGCGCCTTCACGTTCCTGCCCGGCGGCATCGGGCTCACGGAAGCCTCGATGGCGGGCCTGCTCATCGCCGCCGGCATGAACGGCGCCGACGCCTCAGCGGCGACCCTGCTGATCCGGGTGGTCACCATGTGGTTCGGTGTCGCGCTGGGCTGGGCCGTGCTCGCGGGACGGCCCGCGACGCTCAAGCGCGTATTCTCGGCTCAGGGAGCCGACTGACCGCGGTCCTCTCGCCAACGAACGGGGCTAGGCGGCCCTGAGGCGCCGAATGCCGACCACCGACACCGTCAGCCCGGTGATCAGCGGCGACACGAAGAACACCGCCGTCAGCACCGCGAGCATGGCATCGGGCATCATCCGGTCGAAGCCGATTCTCAAGTAGACCCACACCCCGGCGTAGGTGGCAGCGCCGATCAGCGCGACGACCATACCCGAGGAGCGCGATGGGATCGTCGACGCCGCTGCGAGAATCACGACCACCAGAAGCGCGATGGTGGCGGCGAGTGCGTTCTCGTCGGTATCGTGCCCGCCGTACAGGGCGATCAGACCTGCGACCCACAGGGCGATGCAGAGCAGTCCGAGACCCAGCGCTGCGAAGCCCCACATCAGGGCGACCGAGTCCCGTGTGCGTTCTTCAGGTACGCCACCAGTCTCGTCCACGAACAGACCCCCTCTATCGTCCGAACCCGTCCAGACGCTGTCGAGACTCTATTCGTGACCCGTGGTCGAAACCCCTACCTCGCTGGCAGCTTCCTCGAGCGAGCACTCGCCCTTCCATGCCGGCGGCTCGTACGCGCAGTACGGTTCGGCCTCCATGTAGTCTCCGGTCGCTTCGAGTGCCCGGGCGCGGCACCCGCCACACACCGCCTTGAACTCGCATGCGCCGCACTTGCCCTTGAGCAACGAGTAGTCGCGCAGGTCGTTGAAGACCTTGCTCTCGGTCCAGATCTCCGAGAAGGGCTTCTCCTTGACGTTGCCCAGCTGCATGTCGAAGTAGCCGCACGGCTGGATGTCACCGACGTGGCTGACGAAGCAGAAGGTGATGCCGCCCAGACAGCCGCGCGTCATCGCGTCGAGGCCGTACTCCTCGCGGGTGACCTTCTTGCCCTCGGCCTTGGCGAGCTGACGGATGATGCGGTAGTAGTGCGGCGCATCGGTGGGCTTGAAGTGGAGCGGGCTGGTCTTCTGGCGGTGGTAGGCCCAGGTGAGCACCTTCTCGTACTCCTCGGGGGGAAGCTCCTCGGCAAGGATCTCCGAGCCACGGCCCGTGGGGACGAGCATGAAGATGTGGAACGCGTCGACGTTGAGCGACTCGGCGAGGTCGTGGATCTCCTCGATGAGGTGCGCGTTACGCGTGGTGACGGTGGTGTTGATCTGCACGCCCACACCGTGCGCCTTGGCCATCTTGATGCCGGCGATGGTCTGGTCGAAGCATCCCGGCTGGGCGCGGAACTCGTCGTGGCCCTCGGCCGTGGGGAAGTCCACCGACACGCTGATGCGCGGGATCTTGTGCTCGGCCATCTTGGCGGCGATGTCCTCGGTGATCAGCGTCGCGTTGGTGCCGATGACCGGCATGGCGCCCTTCTCGTGCGCGTAGTCGACGATCTCCCAGATGTCGGGGCGCATGAGCGGCTCGCCGCCGGTGAGGATGATGATCGGGTTGCTGATCGTCACGATGTCGTCGATCGTGGCCTTGATCTCGTCGAGAGAGAGCTCACCGTGGTAGTGGCCGAACTCCGCGGCCGCGCGGCAGTGCACGCAGCTCAGGTTGCAGCTGCGCGTGATCTCCCACGCGATGATGCGCGGCGCCTTGATGCCCGTGCGCTCCTGATAGGCGATCGCCGCGGGCCCGCCGCCCGGCCGGAACCCCACGCTACGAGCCCCACCATGCCGCTGCCGCTCCCCAGGCCCACCCGGAATCCCGGCAGGATGCCCACCAGGTCCACCGGGGATACCAGCGGGGTGGCCACCGGGGTGACCCGCAGGAGCCCCCGCAGGGCGCGCAGCGCCCGAGGACAGCGACGAAGGGTCGCCGCGGTGGCCACCCCCCACAGGAATAGCCACGGCGGCCTGGCCGCATCCGGCCTCGGCCTCCGCCATCTCCTGCTCGGATATCGTGCCCTCGTCCTCGCCGAACTCCTCTTCGAGCTCGAGGTCCGGACGCGCGGATGAATCGCCTACGTTCTCAGCCATGTGTGATTGCCTTTCGGAATGGTCTTCGGCCCCGCATGCAAGCGAACACCGCGCCTATTGCCGCTCAGCCGAGCGATCAGCCGCGAAGCCACCTCGCGGCGTCCTTCGCGTGATAGGTGAGGATGAGGTCGGCGCCCGCTCGCTTGAAGCCCAGAAGGGTCTCGAGCACCACGCGCTCCTCGTCGATCCAGTCGTTGGCCGCAGCGGCCTTCACCATCGCGTACTCACCCGAGACGTTGTAGGCGGCGGTGGGGTACCCGAAGTCGTTCTTCACCCGGTAGATCATGTCCATGTACGCCAGCGCGGGCTTGACCATGACGATGTCGGCGCCTTCGGCGATGTCCAGCTCGGCCTCGCGCAGGCCCTCCTCGGCGTTCGCGGGATCCATCTGGTACTGCTTGCGGTCGCCGAAGGTGGGGGCGCTGTCCGCGGCGTCGCGGAACGGTCCGTAGTAGCCGCTCGCGTACTTCACCGAGTAGGCCATGATCGGGATGTCCTGGTAACCGGCCTCGTCGAGCGCCTCGCGGATCGCGGCCACGCGGCCGTCCATCATGTCGCTGGGCGCCACCATGTCGACGCCCGCCTCGGCGTGAGTGACGGCCTCCTTGGCGAGCAGGTCCAGCGTGACGTCGTTGATGACGCAGCCGTTGTCGTCGAGGATGCCGCAGTGGCCGTGATCGGTGTACTCGCACATGCACACATCGGTGATCACGTAGAAGTCGGGGTCGTGCGCCTTGATGGCGCGTATGGCGCGCTGGATGATCCCCTCGGGGTCGTAGGCCTCGCTGCCCACCGAGTCCTTCGAGCTGGGCAGCCCGAAGAGGATGACCGCGGGGACACCCAGGCTCCTGAGCTCGTCGATCTCGGCAGGAAGCTGATCGATCGAGAGCTGGAACTGACCGGGCATCGACTTGATCTCGTCGCGCAGGCCCTCGCCCGGCTTCACGAACAGCGGATAGATGAGGTCGGCCGGCGACAGCGCGGTCTCGCGCACCATCGAGCGGATCGTCTCATTGGCGCGCAGGCGGCGCGGCCGGTACGTGGGGAACTGCATGGATGCGACTCCTTAGCGTGGAACCGAGAAGCCCGCGCGGCGTCATCGCCGCACAGGGGGACAGACCGTCAGCCCGGGACTACTCGACGAACTTGTCCACCGAGACCTTCGAGTCCGAGCCCTTGTCGGCGTCTTTGTCGCGCAGGGCACCGCTCTTGCCGACTCCCATCTGGAAGTTGACCCACCGCTTGTACTGGAACACGGCGTATCCCGAGAACAGCAAGATGCCTGCCCAGAAGATGATCTGCGCGAAGAAGAAGACCACGTTGCCGTACGTGCTCACCCAGGTGAGAAACCCGCCGGGCTCAGAGACCAAAGATGGATCCATGTGACACTCCTCGTGAACTCATGCCGCTTGAGGGCGGCTCCAACAGTCAGTCAGGGTGGTCCAACGACGATGGACCATCTGACATTCTAACCGTATTCAGACACGAGGGCGCCCGCGTCGCTACAGGGGGCGGTGTCGGCCTGAGTACGATGCTGCGCGCGCTACTTCACCCTCACGTAGTCGTACTTGCCCGACCAGGTCTTGGCGTGCCGGGAGTCGGCGGGCGCGTAGGCGCGAAGCCTCCAGCTTCCCTTGCTCGTCAGGCGCATGTTGACCTTGTACCGACTGTAGCTCCCGTATTTGTAGGCTCTTGCCTTAACGTAGCCGTAGCTCTTCCACTTGCCGTTGACCTTCTTGTACTTGTAGATCCGCACCGGCTTGGTGCCGCTCTTGTGACGCGGCTTCAGCGAACCGTAGACGGTGTAGTACCTCGCCCGCTTCATCGTCTTGGGCGCCTTGGGCGTGCCAAGCGCGACTTTCGGTGCCAGCGCGAGCGTCGACGACACGCCGGCGTCCAGCTTCCCACCCACCGCGTCGAAGCGTGCCCGGTATGAGGTCTTGGACGAGAGGGCGGTGCTGATGACGGCGGTTCCGTCGGCAGCCGTCAATGCCGAGCCGGCATCTGCCCACGTGCCAGAGACGAGCTTCTGCAGGACGACGGTCCTACCCGCTACGCCCGGGCTGGGTGGAGTAGCCTCCCTGAGCTTCACCGTGATCGCGGCAGGCGAACCCCACTTGGGCGATGCAGCAGAGAGGGTGAGGAGCACCGGCTCGGATGTCAGTTGACGTCGGAAGACGTCCCAGACGGCGTTGGTGTCTCCCGCAACGAGATTCGTCGCATCCGACTCGAAGAAGACGTACCGCCCGTCCGCGGACAGGGCCGGCACGGCACTAACGCCGTTTCCCTGCACACCCGCCGAGCTCACGCTGACCCTGGAAGTCGTGCCAGCCGTCAGGTTCCTGACGAAGCAATCGTATCTGCCGTTCGTGTCGCCGACGACAAGGTTGGTCGCGTATGAGCCGAACGCCACCAAGTGGCCGTCTCCCGAGATCGCCATCTGGTCACTGCGGTCGTTGGCCGCCACGCCGCCCGGTCCGACACTCGCCTTCAGGGTGGTTCCGGCGATCCGGTCGCGGACGAAGATGTCTTCCTTGGCGTTGGTATCGCCCGTGACCAGGTTCGTCGCCTCCGACACGAACGCCACGAAGCGGCCGTCGTTCGAGAGCGCCGCGTAGTTGCTGTCTGCGTTGGCCTCGACGGTACCCGCCCCCACACTGACCCGCGTGGTGGTGCGCGTCGCGAGTTCGCGCACGAAGATATCCTCGCGGCCGTTCTCGTCGGTCGCAATGAGATTGGTTGCCCCCGACGTGAAGGCGACCCACTTGCCGTCCGCTGAAATCGCGGGCAGCGAGCTGTACGAGTCTCCCTGGACATCGAGGAGGACGCCACCGATCTCAACCGTCCGAACCGACACGCGACGAGTCGAGTTCGCGACTCGGTCACGCAGGAACACATCCCACGTGCCGTTGGTGTCACCCGGCACCAGGTTGCCCGCCTGTGAAGCGAAGACGATGTAGCGACCGTCGCCCGAGATGTCATGGTCAAGCGACGCGTCTATCTGCCTGCGCCCCCGCGCCGGAGACGCTCACGCGCGTGGTCGAAGACGTCGTGCGATCGTGGACGAAGATGTCGAAGACGCCGTTGGTGTCCCCCGCCACCAGGTTCGTCGCTACAGACTGGAAGCTCACATAGCGGCCATCGGCAGAGATCTGCGGCTCTTGCGAGTCTCCGTTGGCTTGGGCTCCGCCAGTTGCCGTGCTCACACGAGTCACCGCGCCAGTGGCGCGATCCTGCACGAAGATGTCCTGCCTGCCATTGGTGTCACCGACCACAAGGTTAGTCGCGTCGGAGGAGAACGCCATGTAGCGTCCGTCCGCAGAGACCGAAGGGTCGAAGCTGGCATCGTTACCCTGGCCGGCAACCCCTAGGCCCACCCGAACGGTGTCACCCCCGGCGGCGCCGGCGACTACCGGACCTAGCCCCACCACCAGACAGACGCAGAGCAACGAGACCAACACGCCGCGTGTCCACAACCTCCTGCTCATGCCAATCCCCTCCATCGCTCACGTGGCGCGGCGCGACCACCCATCGCCACCACGTCTCCAATCGGGGAGCACGCGCCAACGTGGAGTAGCCGCGTCGGCGACGCCGGCGCGGCACGGGAATCCGTGAGTCCTATTCACGATGGCCCCCTCGCATGCTGTGCGGTACGTGCCCCCACGCCGCACCTCACCTTGGGGGTACCCGAGGGCTGACCATTCGTAAACACACGGCAGGCCGGCCGTGGCCAACGCAGCACGAAGGCCCCGCCGTATCGGCAGGGCCTTCGGTTACATGCTTGGTGGAGACGAGGAGATTCGAACTCCCGACCTCTGCCGTGCGAAGGCAGCGCTCTCCCAACTGAGCCACGTCCCCACATGATGCCCGCAGCGGGCCGACAAGCCCCGCCAGAGCAGACGATATGATGTCAGGCAGGGGTACTGCTGTCAAACGTACCGTCGGCCTGAAAGAATCCGGCCAGCGCCTCCACCAGCCCGGCGACGGTGTACTCGGCGGGCTCGACCGCGACCTCGTGGCCGGCGTCGCGCACCGCCTCGCTCGTGACCGGCCCGATCGACGCGATCGCCACCGACCGCAAGACCGCATCGGCGTCCAACCCGGCTTCCGCAAGAAGCGCGCCGAAGTGCCGGAACGTCGACGGGCTCGTGAACGTCACCGCATCGACCGAACCCGCCGAGAAGCGCTTGAGCACCGCATGGTCGGGCTGCGCGCGGATCGTCCGGTAGACGGGCACCACATCGACGACCGCACCGCGCGTGCGAAGCGTGTCGGGCAGGACCTCGCGCGCCTCAAGCGCCCGCGGGACGAGCACGCGGTACCCTGCGCCCACGCCAAGCTGCCCGAACGCCTCGACGAGCCCCTCGGCGCGGAAGTCGGCGGGAACGAGGTCGGCGTCGATGCCGCGCTCGCTCAGGACGGCGGCCGTGGCCGAGCCCACGACCGCGACCTTGACACCCCGCATCACGCGCAGGGCGTCCACGCCATCGGCTGCGATCCGGTCGAAGAAGAAGCGCACCGCATTGGCCGACGTGAGGACGACCCAGTCGTAGCGAGAGATCTGCGCGATGGCGGCGTCCACCGGGGCCCAGTCGGGCGGCTCGACGGTGGCGATGACGGGGAACGCCACGACTTCGGCACCGAGCGCCTCAAGCGGTGCCGAGAGGGAGCGTGACTGCTCGGCGGTTCGCGTCACGACGACAGAGCGCCCTGCGAGGGGCGCCCTGGGGTCACGCGTGGGTGTTGGGTCGCCGGTCACGTCAGGTCTTGAGCAGCCCGTCAACGCCGTCTGCCTCGGCAGCGGCCCGTACGGCGGCCAGGACCTCGGTAGCGCCCTTCTCGTTGAGTGCGGCGACCATGCGCTCACCCAGGCCGATGGGGTCGTCGACCGCACCCTCGAGGTAGTCGCGGATGATGACGTCGCCCTCGACCGAACCCACGAGGCCATCCATCACGAGCTGGTCGCCCTCGATGCGGGCGTATGCGCCGATCGGCACCTGACAGCCGCCATCGAGCTTGCGCATGACGATACGCTCGGCAGTCACGCACGTGAACGTGGCGTCGTGGTTGACCTTGGACATCACGTCGACCATGAACTCGTCGCCTTCGCGGATCTCGATGCCGATCGCGCCCTGACCCACCGCCGAGACCATCTGCTCGGTGGGGATGTAGCCGGTGATGCGGTCGGCCCAGCCCATGCGGGTGATGCCGGCGCTGGCGAGGATGACCACGTCGACCTCGCCGTCCTCGGCCTTGCGCATCCGGGTGTCGAGGTTGCCGCGCACGTCGACGATCTGCACGTCGGGGCGCAGCGCGCGTACCTGCGCCACACGGCGAAGCGAGCTGGTGCCCACCTTGCCGCCGGCGGGCAGCGACACGAGGTCGTAGCCGGCGCCTGAGACCAGCGCGTCGCGCGGGTCGACACGCTCGGGCGTCGCGGCGATGTAGAGACCCTCGGGAAGCTCGGTGGGAACGTCCTTCATCGAGTGCACGCACAGGTCGACGGTCCCGGCGGCGAGCTCGACCTCGAGCTCCTTTGTGAACAACCCCTTGCCGCCCACCTTGGCCAACGGCACGTCGAGGATCTTGTCGCCCGTGGTCTTGATGATCTTCAACTCAACAGGAAGGCCGGTGATCTCTTCCACCAGCCCCTTGATGTAGTTCGATTGCCAGAGGGCGAGCTTGCTGCCCCTCGTGCCGATGACGAGCTTGTCGCGACTAGGCACCGATCGTGTCTCCCATCTCTTTCTTCTGTGCGGCCGAGGACTTCTCTCCCCTGCCGAGAATGCTCCTGATCAGACCCACATGCGGATTCTTGCCGTCCGGATTGCTGTCGAGGCCGTAGAGGTAGCGAGCGGCTTCGACGTACTCATAGCAGTCCTTCTCGGCGGCGCACTGCTTGAGGCGCGCGGTGGGACCGTGGAGCATCTTGTTGACGATCGACTGCGACAGCAACTCGACGGTCTTGATCTCCTTCTCCGACAGGCCGCCCAGACGCTTGATGGCCTTCTCGAGCTCCTCGGTGCGCACGCGCTCGGCTTTGGCCCTTATCGCGGCCACCGTGGGCACGACCTCCATCGACTCGATCCAGCGCTCGAACTCGGCCATCTCCTCGGCGATGATGACCTCGGCGCGCTCGGCTTCCACCATGCGCTCCTCGAGGTTCGAGGAGACGACGCCGTTGAGGTCGTCGATGTCGTAGAGGAAGACGTCGCCGATGCTGCCGCATGCCGGATCGATGTCGCGCGGCACGGCGATGTCGATGAGGAAGAGCGGCTCGCGGCGCTGGCGCACCGCCTGGGCGACGCGGTCTTTGGTGATCACGTACTGGGTCGCGGCGGTCGACGAGATGACGATGTCGGCCTCGCTCATGCGCTCGAACAGGTCGTCGTAGCGGATCGCCTCACCGTTGAACTTCGAGGCGAGCTCTTCCGCGCGCTCGTAGGTGCGGTTCGCGACGAGCACGTCTGTCACGCCGTTGCTCACGAGATGCCTGGCGGTGAGTTCGCTCATCTTGCCGGCGCCCAGGATGAGGACCGTACGCCCCTCGAGGTGGTCGAAGACGCGCTTGGCGAGCTCGATGGCCGCGTAGCTGATCGACACGGCGTTCTCGCCGATCTCGGTCTCGGTGCGCACGCGCTTACCGACCTCGAAGCTCTGACGGAACAGCTTGTTGAACACCCGCCCGCACGCAGCGCTGCTGAAGGCGCTCTCGTAGGCCTCTTTGACCTGCCCGAGGATCTGCGCCTCGCCAAGCACCATGGAGTCGAGTGATGCGACCACGCGGAAGAGGTGCTTGACCACCGATTCGCCCTCGGAGATGTAGAGGTAGCGAACCAGCTCGTGGCGATCGAGATCGTGGTAGTCGGCCATGAAGTCGATGATGGCCGACGGGCCGTCGAACCCCGCGGCGGTGACGGCGTAGATCTCCGTGCGGTTGCACGTCGAGACGATGACAGCCTCTGCGACGACGTCCGATTCGAGGAGTCGGGAGAGTGCATCTTCCTGGCGTTGCGCCGGGAAAGTGAGCTTCTCGCGTATCTCGACCGGTGCGGTCTTGTGGCTCAGTCCCACGAGAGTCAGATGCATGTCTGTCTTTGCTCGCCTCACCACGTCGTATCGTATCGCCGCCTCAAGACGGCGCTTGCACACAGAAGCGCCCTCGCCGGAGCGGTGCATGTTGTTCAGGCAAGCAGGCCCGGCGAGGGCGATATCATACGCTCTATGGTGCACCACTGCGCATGCCTGAACGCTCGAATCTTACCACCCGAGCCCTCGCGGGAGCAAGGTAGCTTAACCCTCCTTACGGAGAATCTGGCAAGCGAGAAAGGTGCCATCGGCGCAGGTTATGACGCGCATCGCGCGACGCACCGCCTACCGGTTTGCGCGGGCCTTCTTCACGTCCGAGTCCACGATCGCCAGGAACACCTCGGGCAACACACCCTTGAGCCGGTAGTAGAACGCCGAGAGTGCGTCCGGTATCACCAGATAGCGGTCGCGCCCCGCGACATCCACGATGGCGCGGGCGACCTTCTCGGGCTCGATGGGCTTGATGTTGCCGGCGATGACGTGAGTCTCGTTGGGCCGCATCGAGTGCTCGAGGTCGAGCGCCGGGGTCTTGGTGTCGGGCGGACACACCACCGAGACCTTCACGCCCTCGGGCTTCATCTCGAAGCGCAACGCCTCGGTGAATCCCATCACGGCGAACTTGGCCGCCGAGTAACCCGTATAGCCGTAGATTCCCAGGTAGCCCGCGACCGACGAGACGTTGATGATGTGTCCTGCGCCTCGCGCGACCATCCCCGGGGCGACGGCGCGGCAGGGGTAGACGACACTCCAGAAGCCGCACTCGACGTTGATCTCGAAGTGCTCGAGCGGCATGGTCACGAACTCGCCGGGGTAGATCACGCCGGCGGAGTTGACGAGCACGTCGGGGACGAAGCCCTCGTCCGCGAGCTCAGCGAACGCCCGCTCTGTTGGTCCGAACGTGCAGAGGTTGGCGCTCTTCCACGCCACACGCTGGCCGGGGCGCCGCGCGACCGAGCGGATCTCCTCGGCGGCCTGTCGCAGCTTGGCGGTGTCGCGGGCGATGATGGCGACGTCGGCGCCCTTCGCGGCGAACCCCTTCGCTGCGGCCAGACCGATGCCGCTCGATCCGCCGGTGACGATCACGGTCGTCCGCACGCCAGGATCGGTGTCGCTCACGACTCCTCCGCTTGGGCCGGGGGCTCGGGGATGTGCGGGCCCATGAGTTCGACTGCGGTGGGTGACTCCCCCGCTCTGAGACGCTCGAGCAGGTCTGACGCGGCCACGCTCTCAAGCGCCCTCGAACGGGCCTCGGCGTCGGGGATCATCTCGTAGGCGATGGCGCGGGCCTCACCCAGGATCCGGGCGTACTCGCCCCACTCGGCCCCATACTGAGCGGCGATCTCGCGCCGGATCTGCTTGGTGAGCCCCGGAGCGAGGCCACCGGTCGACACCGCTATCTGAAGAGGCTCGCGGTTCACGACCGCCGGCACGATGAAGCTGCACATCTCGGGAGCGTCGACGACGTTGAGCGGGCAGCCGATCGACTCGGCCTCCGAGCGCACGGCGTTGCGGACATCGGGGTCCGGCGACACGCACACGGCGAGCGCCGCGCCTGCCAAGTCGCCGCGGGAGTACGCCCTGTGCTCGACGGTGAGCTCTCCGGCCTGCTCGGCCTCGAGCAGCTCCTCGCCCGGCTCGGCGCCGATCACGGTGACGTCGGCGCCGTAGCGCGTGAGCTGCCGGGCCTTGCGCAGGGCCGGTTCACCGCCGCCCACGACGATGACGAGCCGTGCGGCCAGGTCGAGATAGACCGGGTAGAAGCGCTTGGGCTTATCGGCCACGGGACCGGGCCTAGAGCCCGAACAGATGGAACCCGACCGGAAGCGTCCGCGCCAGGATAGCGAGAATGATCACGAACCCGGCTCCGGTGATGGCGACCCAGGCAGCGAAGCGGCTCGAGATGTCCGCGCGGTAGACGATCACCAGGTACGCGGCGAAGGTGAAGAGCACGAGTCCCGACATCATGATGCGCGGGTCGAGCCACCACCCCTGGACATCGACTTGAACCGCCCTGACGATGCCGAGCAGCAGGCCTGCGGTGTAGACGGGGTACGACAGCGCTATCGCGCGGCGACCCACGTTCTGGAGCGTGGCCAGCGAGGGAAGTCGGCGGCTCAGACGGCTCGACTTGTGGTGCTTGAGCTGGCTTCCCTGGTAGAGGTAGAGCCCGTTGGACACCGCCCCGAACATGAATCCGGCGTTGGCGAAGACGATCAACGCGACGTGAAAGCCCACGTACCAGCTGTCGAGCTGGTTGGCCACGGTGGGATCGCCCACGATCGAACCGCCGCCTCCCGAGCCCACGAACTGCGCGACGATCATCAGGATCACGGCGACCGGGATGAGGAATGCGCCGTACGCACGGATCCTCATCACATGCTCCATCACGAAGTACAGCAGCACGAGCGCCCATGAGGCGAGGACGAGCTGGTTGGAGCCCGTGAGCGGCGTGCCGTCGTTGGCGATCGAGTTCGCCCCGATCGAGAGTGTCTGCAAGATGAACCCGGCGCCTGTCGCGAACCGAGCCCACCAGCTCACCTTCTGCCGACGCAGGATGAACTGGTACGCGTAGAGCACCGTCGCGACGATGTAGAGCGCGAGCGAGAACCAAAAGAGAACGAGTGAGATCTGCTCCACGTGAGCGCCGGCCCCTTCTGAAACGTAGCAGTGACAGCGGATGTTGCCCGCTAACGCACAGTATACGGTTCCGCCCGCGTCAGGCCACGGGCGGAATCCTCACGCCCCCGATCACCCGCGGCGCGCGATCGACTCCTCGAGAACGGCGATCTGCTTCTCGAGCGCGGTGACCTTGCGCAGGCCGAAGGCGATATAGCCCATCAGACCGAGCCAGAGCAGGAAGTAGGCGGCCAGCACGTAAGGCGCGGCGCCCAGGACGGTCCGGTAGATCTCAACGAGTACGGGATCCATGGTTCCTCGCTTTCAGCGATCAGTCTTCGAGGGCGGACTTGAGCTCTTCAAGACGCTCGGCGGCGAACTCCTGGCGCATGCGCATCTGGAAGATGACCCACGCGACCATCAGCATGCCGAACAGCCCCATCAGGAAGGCTGCGAGCTGAAGACCGGTGAGGCCGCCGCCGGAGCGCAGTACGACCGGGTGCACCGAGCTGGGGATCAGACGCGTGATGGCGAATGAGAGCGGCGCGTCGAGAAACGCGATGATCCCGAAGACCGCTGCGTACGTCGCGCGGCGCTCCTCGTCTTCGATCGAGTTCCTCAGCACGAAGTACGCGACGACCAGCAGCGTCATGATGAAGTAGGTGGTCAGCCGCGGTTCCCAGACCCACCACGTACCCCACTCGAAGCGCGTCCAGATATCGCCCGTGATGAGCGTGAGGATGACGAACATCAGCGTCACCTCGGTCGCGGTCTTGGCCTTGGTGTCGTACGCCTTGTCCTTGGTCATCAGGAACCTGATGCCGTAGAACGCGGTGAAGAAGAAGGTCAGGAAGCTCGCGATCGCGACCGGCACATGGAAGTAGAAGATCTTCTGGCTGAACAGCAACTGGTTGCTGATCGCCACGCCATTGATCACCGCGGTCCCGCCGACACCCGCACCGATCACGAGGGGGGTGTAGAGGAACGCGAGGATGAAGTCGGTCGCCGTGAGTACCGTCCCTACCCCGAGCATCAGGTAGAGCCAGGTGTTCTCGGCAAGTCCGAGGAAGCTGCGCTTCAAGGTCCGTGCCTCCGTATCGGTCGGCGGGGCCCTATGCCCCGATGATGAACTCGTACAGTCCAAACGCCGCGAGCAGCATTATGCCATCGTACCCGGCGCCCAGCGCCAGCGAGCTCCAGTAGACCTGGACCCACCCGTCGGCAAACGCCGCATCGCCCATGATCACGCCGGTCGACGCGGCAACACATGCGTAGAGCAGCGGGAACATGACCGGGATGAACAGCACCGCGAGGATGAAGTCCTTGCCCTTCGTGTTCACCGACATAGTTGCAAGCATGGTGCCTATTCCAGCGATTCCCACAGAACCGACAAGAAGCGCGAGCACGAGCATCCAGATGGGCCCTGCCAGGTCCACTCCCGAGAGGAAGAAGAAGTAGAACATGGGCACGATGATGGCTTCGACGATGAGCAGGAACATCAGGTTGCCGACGGCCTTGCCGAAGAAGATGACCGGCCTGTCGATGGGCGACAGCAGCAAGGCGTCAAGACAGCCCTGGTCCTTCTCGTGCACGAGGGAACGGTTGAGCCCGAGGAGCGACGTGAAGATGATCGCCAGCCACAGGAGCCCGGCTGCGATGAAGCCGACTTCGAACTTCGAACCCGCCTGAGCGAGCGCGAGATAGTAGACCACCAGCACCAGCAGCGCGTAGAGCCCCATGGACGTGAGCATCTCTTTGGTGCGCAGCTCCATGACGATGTCCTTGCGCAGGATCGCCACGAACTGACGCCACGAAGACATGTGCGCCGAGCGGGTACGCTTCGCGGTCTTCTCGGCCATCTATGCCACCCCCAGGCCCACGGTGGAGCGGTAGGTGGCGGCGAACTCCTGGTCGTCGATGAACTCCTTCTCCTGGAAGAGCACGATCTTGCCCTTCGCCAGGATGAGCGCGTGGCTGCACAGCTCAAGTCCCTTGGCGAGGTCGTGGCTGACCATCACGAAGGTGTGCTGGTCTCTCACCGAGGCGATCAGCCCGTCGAGGATGTCCATCGCGTGCGGGTCGAGCCCCGAGTACGGCTCGTCGAGGAAGATCACCTCGGGCTCGTGAAGGAGCGACCGGGCGATCGAGAGCCGCTGAACCATGCCGCGAGAGAAGGTGCTCACGAGATCGAGCCTGCGGTGATCGAGCTCGACCGCGGTGAGAAGCTCGCGGACGCGGTCCTTGGGGTTGTCGAGACAGTAGAGCTCCGCGAAGAACTCGAGGTTCTCCTCGGCCGAGAGGTCCGGGTACAACAGCGGGTTGTGGCTGATGAAGCCGATCCGCTCCCTCAGCTCGACGGCGTCTTCGACGACGTTGAGGCCACTCACGCGCGCCTCGCCCTTCGACGCGACCGTGAGCGTCGACAGGACCTTGAGCAGCGTGGTCTTGCCGGCGCCGTTGGGTCCGAAGATCGACAGGAACGCGCCTTTGGGCAGCTCGAAGCTCACCTTGTCGAGGGCCTTGCGCGCGCCGAAGGTCCGGGAGAGTTCCCGGACCTCCAGAGCGAGTTCGGTATTCGGTGCCGTGTCCGCCATGCTACTTCTTGCGCCCCTTCGCAGGTGCGGACTTGCCGCCCGTCTTCACGGGGGCTGCGGCTACCAGTTCGGGCCGCTTCTTGGGCCACGCGGCGAGCGCCGAACCGAAGAGCAGCAGGGCGAAACCGCCCCACGCGAACCAGATGAGCGGGTTGATCTTCACGTTGACCGAGAGCTGCTCGACACCTTCGGCATTGGCCTGGTTACCCTCCCAGACCACGAAGATGTCGCGCAGGACCTCCGAGTAGACCGCTGCGTCCAGCCGCGTCTGCCCCTGGCGAGCGAACTTGGTGAGGCCGGGCTGCGGTGGTGCCGAGCGAACGGCCGTCGCGCTCGACCGCGAACGTGGCCTTGGAGACGATGTCGCCGTTGGGGAGCTGGTCGTCGGAGATGCCCTGGAGGGTGAAGGTGTAGTTCGAGACCGTGAACGACTCACCCGGCTTGTTGTCGATGAGCACGCGCACGTCGCGCACGTACATCGACGAGCCCACCAGGCCGATCATGATGATGCCCATCGCGATGTGCGAGAGGTACCCGCCCGACTGGGTGCGGGACTTGAACATGATGTTCCCGAGTGCCGAGAAGAAGCTCTCGCCCCGCGCCGCGGCGCGCTTGCGCGAGCCCTCGATGAACATCGACCCGGTGGTGGAGATCAAGAGCGCCGCCGCCAAGAAGCCGAGGATGGCGATGGTGTCGTAGACGGCCTCGGGACCGAACGCGAGCAGCGCGGCTGCGTTCTTGCCACCGGCGGCCACCATGTCGACGTAGATCGGCCGCAGTACCAAGACCCACTCGGTGACGAGTAGTCCGAAGATGACGGCGGTGGAGACGAGCGGCCACTTGACGCGTTTCCAGAACGTGGCCTTGTCGGTCGCTCGCCAGGCGAGCAACGGACACACGGCGATGATGAAGGCATAGAACACGCCGATGGGCCTCGCGAGCAGATCGTAGGAGGTGATTCCGATCGACTGACCGCCGAAGGGAAGCCACGCCGGCAGAGCCGAGCTCACCGTCATGTACGCGACCAGCAGCGCCGCCACGGTCATGATCAGGTTGTTGAAGTAGTAGGCGGCTTCGCGGCCGGTGAGCGACTCGAACTCGTCGTTACCGGCGAACGAGTCCCACCGGATCCAGATGCCGATGCCGGCAGCGGCCAGAGAGCCGATGATCATCCCGAGGAAGAACACGAGCGACACGATGTCGGGTGCGAACGCGTGGACAGACTGCACGATGCCCGAACGCGTGATGAACGTGCCGAGGATGACCAGGGCGAACGACAGCGCGGCCATCATGATCGCCCAGCGCTTGAACCCGTCACGCCGGCGGTAGATCGTGAAGCTGTGGATCAGCGCCACGCCCGTGAGCCACGGAAGCAGCGACGCGTTCTCGACCGGGTCCCACGCCCAGTAGCCACCCCAGCCCAGAACGACGTACGCCCAGACCGAGCCCAGACCGATGCCGGCGCCAAGGAACAGCCACGAGAACACGGTGATGCGATCGACGATCTCGATCCAGCGCTTCGAAGGATCGTTGACGATGAGTGCCGCGATCGCGAAGGCGAAGGGGATCGTGAGACCCGCGTAGCCGATGAACAGCGTGGGCGGGTGAAGGATCATCGCCCAGTGCTGGAGCAGCGGGTTCATGCCCCAGTTCGCGGCTGCGCCCACCAGTTCTCCGCCGGCGCCCAGATACTCGGCGGGCGTCGCCTTGAAGGGTGCGTTGGGATCCGAGAAGATCATCGCCCCGGCGAACAGGCCGAGCACGACGTTGGTGACCATGACGCCCATGTTGGACAGCTCGTCGGTCTTGTCCATGCGCCGGTAGGCGACGTACGCCGCGAAGATCGCGATAAGCCATGCCCAGAAGAGCAGCGAGCCCTCACGGCCCGCCCACACGCCGGAAACGTCGTAGAGCCACTGAAGACTCGAGACGTCCGTGGAGTGGTTCTCGGCGACGTAGAGGATCGAGTAGTCGCTGCGGAGGAAGCCGAACAACAGGACAAGGACAGAGACCGTGAACGCCCCCATCCCCGCGAACGTGGCGATGTAGCCGATGTTCGTGACCGACTCCCCGTCGCGGGCGCCGAGCGAGCGGCCCCACAACAGAGCAACGATCGCCACGACAGTGGCGAGCAGCCCGAGATAGAGAGATAGTTGACCCAACGCGACCATGAAGACTCCCTTGTCTTACGTAATGGCGGTCACACAAGAGTACCCCGAGCGAGGTGCCCGGGGTACTTGTGGTGATTACTGCTGGGTTCCTTCGAGCGAGACGTCCGTCGCGACGAACATTCCGTCGGCCTCGACCGCGCCCGTGAGAACCACCTTCGATCCATCGGTCATGCCACTCGGCAGTGCGCCTTCGAACACGACCGCGACCTCGGCGCCGCCGGTCTCATCGGTGGTGACGATGAAGCGCTCGGCACCACCCGGTGCGACGATCGTCCCGGCCTTGATGTAGCCGGTCGCCTTCACCGTCTTGCCCACCATCTCATCACCGCTGCCGACAAGATCGCCCACGGGGATGGCACCCGTCGCCGACTCGTACTTCGAGGGGCACTTGGTGATCATCTCGTCGGCTTCGATCTTGCCGTCGGCAGACAAGGTTCCCGTGACGATGGCCGTGACCCCGTCGCCAAAGGTCGCCGGAACGGCACCGTTGTACACGACGACGACCGTGGGACCCTCGTCGGCGGTATCGTCCTCGCCCTTGATCGTGAAGGTCATCGGATTGCTCTTGCGGTCCCATGAGCCGGTCACGACCGCGCCGCCCACCTTGACTCGCTCGTTGGCCAAGGCAGCGTCAGTCGCTATCTCCTCGACCGTCTTGTAGTACGCGGTGCCGCCACGGCTGCCGATACTCGCAAAGATGGCGACGATGATGAGCAGCACGATCGCCGTCACCCCGATGAGCCTGTTCCTGGCCCGCTTGTTCACTCGCAATCACTCCCTCGCACCGGCGGCCGCGAAGCCGCGCACGCACAAGTGGATACGGGGGGTGTTGTGCGCTGACACGCGCGACGTACACACCGCCTGCCGACCCGCTTGCCTGAACACTCGGATAGTAGCACCGCCCTCACCGTCAGAACAATCGTTCACGCTCGTTGGTGACGGCCGGTCTTCATCTGCCTTTATGCAACGATTGTGCCGTTTCGGCCCCTCGAAAGGGGCTTTCTACCAGCTTATAGTCCTGTTGAGGCCAAGGCGCCCTTGATGGCTTCTTCGTTGGTCGACGAGTCGCAGAACTCGACGGTGATTCGGGACTCCGCCGGGTACAGCGTGACCTGTCCGATGCTCTCGATCGCACTCAGGGAGTCGATCAGCTTGTCGCCTTGGCTCGCCAGGTCCACCCCGTCTGCGGGCGTGAACGCCAGCGCCGCGGTCTGACAAGCCCCCACCCCGGGGAACTTCCTGCTCAGCGTCCCGTCGACCAGCGTAGGCTTGCTCGACTGACCGACCACGACGAACGCGATGACCACCACGAGCCCGAGGATGACCGTCATCAGAACGACGGGGCTCATCCGCTTGCGAGCGACGGGCTCTTCGGAGTCGGAGGCCTCATCGGCCGAGTCTGGGCTCGGCGACGGCCGCGTGCAGACGTCGGAGCTTCCTCGGTCTCGTCGTCATCAGTGTCGTCGTAGTCGCCTGCGGCTCGCGCGCGCTTGGCGGCCATCTTTCTGGAGATGCCCACTGCGAACAGCGCCACGCCGATCGCGACGACGAGGAACGCGATGACCACCGGTAGGGTGTTGTCGGACGCGGGGGCGCTCGTCGCCGCACCCGCCGGAGCCGCGGCAGGCGCGCTGTACGCGAACGAAAGGCCTACCGTGTCGCCCGGTTTCACGTCAGCGAACGTCTTGGTGTAGTAGCTGAAGCCGTCCGGTCCCGGCTGCATCTGGGCGCCCTCGACCTGCTGCGAGATCGTGGAGCCGACAGGGATACGCCCGGTGATGTTGACCTCGGGGACCGCCTGAGTGCTCACCCATTCGATCGACTTCGCGTAGGTGGACTGCCCGTCGAACGCCGCAGGGGGCGTGATCACCTCGACCTGACCCATGCGCGCCTTGGTGAGGGTGAACGTGTAGACGTCGGCACCCTCGGCGGAGGACTTCTCCGGGGTTGCCTGCGGGTCGGCGGACGGATCACCACCGAGGATCTCACCTGCCCACTGGAGCTGCGCACCCTGAGGTGCAGACAGGGAGATCTCCGCCGGCAGGGTCGCATCCTCGGGCAGCGTGCCCGAGATCAGCATCACCGACTGGGATCCCTCGTCGTGGGTGATCACGTCGACCGTCTGCAGCGACGAGGCCGCAGCGAACGCCGGTACAGCGGTGGCTAGTGAGAGTGCGAGCGCTGCGATGAGCGCCGAGAATCTGGTGACGCGAACCATGGGGACTCCTGACGAATCGTTCGACGGACCGAAGGTCTCGAAGAGCGCCGACTCGTCAGATCCGCAGGGTCGCCACCGCATCCAGGGTTGGAGGATGCCACGTCCGTTGCGGCCGCATGGCGGGCGCGAAGCAGGCGACGATGCCGCTCCACCCGGCAGAGACGGCCGACGTGAACTGCGCGAGAATCTTCGCGACGGTGCGCCTGAAGCGATCGGCACGGTCCACCCTCGACATGAACGAATGCGAGCACGACTCGCAGAGCACTTCGCCGCATACCATCACGACGACGAGCGTGGCGAGAACGAGGGCCAGAAGCCCCGCATATCGAGTCAGGGTGCTCACGCGCGTCACGATAGCAGAGACGATGCCAGATGCGAGGGCCGAACGATCAGCTCCTCTGAAGCCACATGAAATCGGGTGAGAAGCCGGTGCCGTGCAACAACTCGAGGTAGCGCGCCGGAGGCAGCGACGACGACGCGCCCTCGAGAGCGACCATCGTCGCCTCGATCACGTTCGTCCCGAAACTGCGCCCTTCCAGCCGCGGAGTGCTCGTGATCAGCAGCTCGACGCCATGAGCCCTCAGGAACTCGACGTCCTCGCTCGTGGTGGTGTTCGTCACCACCCACTTCCCGCTCATGTCGGCGGGCATGTACTTGCGCACGTACTTGTAGTCGCCCGCGATGATGTCGGCATCGCGATAGAGCTCGGAGTGCTTGGACTCCCTCTCGACGCGGGACTCGTGATCGGCCTCTGCCGGGTAGAGCCACGAGAAGGGCAGCTGCACGGCGATGGGGGCGATGACGTGGATCACTCGAACGAGCGTCGCACGACGGTGGATCATGATTGGCACGTCGAGCGCGTAGAGCAGGTCGGCGTAGGTCATCTCGCAGCCGGCATCGGCGAAGGCCATCGCCATGCCCCACCGGTCGACCGCCGACGTGATCAAGACGCGCTTGCCCGCCAGCTCGAGCCCCAGGTCCTCGGCCATGAACCTCACGACATCGCCCTCGACGGCGCCCTTGAGGCCGGACCCGTCGACGATCGGCGTGCGTGACACGGCAGCGCGGAACCGGCGGGCCTCTCGGAAGTAGTAGTCATGGCCGGCCGCGTGCAAGAACAGGTCGATGCCGCCGAGTCCGAAGGCGTCGACGTGGCCGTCGAGCTCGCGAAGCCGCGCCTCGGCGGCGTCCATATCGCCGTCGGTCCCCTCTCGCGATATGCGGAACGGTTCGCCGAACAGCTCGACCTCGACGGTATGATCGCGCTTCGAAGAGCCGATGCTGACACTCACGACTTCCTTGACTGCGTCCACCTCCCGGCGAGATCCTCGGCGGCCCCGCGGAGGGTCGAGCCCACGGTTCCCGTCCGGCCGTGCTTGTCCACCGGCGCCGACATGACCGCCGAGAGGACTCGATCGAGCTCGTCGACGTCCACGGACTTGTCCTGCCTGATCGGAGTGTGGCCGAGGGGGATGCCCACGACCTCTGTGCCGAGGATCCGTTCGATGGTCTTGATACGCCAGTCGCTCGCGATGAGCACGAGCGTGTCGAAGTCCCTCAGCACGGAAAGCGTCTCGAGCAACTGGTTGAAGACGTTGGCGGGTGAGCCGCTCTCGATCGACTCGCGCTCCGCCTGGCTCACCACCAGTACGAAGTCGACGGCGTGCTTCTCGGCGAGAGCGCGCACCTCACCGCAGTTGGCGATCGGGAAGCCCACGAGGGCGACACGAGGGCCCCGGCGCACCTCCCCCAGCGTCTCGAGGAAGGAGACGAAGCTCCGCTGCACGCCGGCGTGGCGTGCCGCCTCCTCCTGGGTCGCTCCGGCGGCTCTGTCGGCGAGGATCGCGTCCACGGCGTCGAGCAGCTTCTCGCGGCTCACCACCTTCTCGCCGATCCTGAACAGCTCCATCCCGAGCAGCGCCTCCTCGCGTGTACACAAGAGTGTGCACACGAGTATACGCGAGCAGGCGGCCCTGAGGAGGCCGCCTGCTACGGGAGGACGTTGGGTGTGCTGGGGGGAGCACCACGCAGCGTCATTACAGCGATTATCGGAGCATCACTCGCACTCGTACCAGCGTGTCCCGCCGATCGGGCTCGAGTTCCTGTGATTCTCATCACATCTGCGCACGGCTCACCGGTCAGCGGTTGCGGTCGCGGATGATGCGCAGCCCCGTGAGGGTGAGGTCGACATCCACGTGGTCAACCGTGTCGCACAACTCCGACATCATGGGTGCGAGGCCGCCGGTCGCCACCACCGGGGTCTCCTGGCCCAGTTCGCCCCACACGCGCCGCACGAGACCGTCCACCATCGCCGCCTCGCCCAACATCAGGCCCGCCTGGACGCTCTCGCGGGTGTTCCTGCCGATCACGACTGCCGGTGGCTCGAGGTCGACCTTCGACAGGCGGGCGGCCTTCGAGAAGAGGGCCTCGGCGCTCGTCTCCACACCCGGGGCGATCGCACCGCCCAGGTACGCGCCATCGTGTGAGATGACGTCGATCGTGGTCGCGGTGCCGAAGTCGACGACGACCACCGGGCCGCCGAGCGCCTCGAACGCCGCCACTCCGTTGACTATCCGGTCTGCGCCGACCTCGTGCGGGTTGTCGTAGCTGATCGGCATGCCGGTCTTCAGCCCCGGACCCACCACGAGCGCCTCGCATTCGCACGCCGACGCGACCAGGTCCACCCACGCGACGGTCAGCCGAGGGACCACCGAGGAGAGCACGACCTCTTCGACGTCACCCCACCCCATTCCGTCGAGTCCGAGCAACCCCCCCACTTTGACGCGGAGTTCGTCGGCCGTGAGCGATGCGTTGGTCGATATCCTCCAGTGGGATTCCAGAGTGTCGGCGGTGAACAGCCCGAGGACCGTTTGGGTGTTTCCCACATCCACGGCAAGCAGCATGGTCACGTCTTCCCCTCGTGGCGGCACATGACGGCACGGTGACGCGCGGCGATCCGTCGCCTCAACCGGTGCTATCATCGGCGCTGATCGCCCGGTTGAGGCGACAGCGCACCGTACTTCAGCTGCCATGATACGCCCGAATCATCAGGAGGCGCGTCCATGAGCGAGTCCCCCGCACGCATCCTCGTCGTCGACGACGAGCCATCCATCACCGAGTTCGTCTCGTACAACCTCAAGAAGGAGGGCTACGAGGTCACCGTCGCCGAGAACGGCGACGAGGCCCTCGAGCTCGCCGCGCTCCACCCGTTCGACCTCGTGGTGCTCGACGTCATGCTGCCGGGAATGGACGGCTACGAAGTGTGCCGCCGGCTCCGGCAGAACTCCTCGGTGCCCGTGTTGTTCCTGTCGGCGCGCGACACCGAGCTCGACAAGGTCGTGGGCCTCGAGATCGGCGGCGACGACTACCTCGCGAAGCCGTTCGGCGTGCGCGAGCTCTCGGCGCGGGTCAAGGCGCTGCTGCGTCGCGTGCACCCGGGCGTGCGCGAGACTCCTCTCGGCGCCGAGAAGATCGTCGTCTCGGGCATCGCGCTCGATGAAGGCGCCCATGTGGCCACGAACGGCGACACGCCCATCGACCTGACCCCGCGCGAGTTCGAGCTGCTGGCCTGTCTGATGCGCCACGCGGGCAAGGTGCTCTCGCGCGAGCAGCTGCTTCGCGAGGCCTGGGGCTGGGAGTTCCTCGTCGAGACCAAGACGGTCGACACCCACGTGAAGCGGCTACGCGACAAGCTCGAGGCTGCCGAGGTCGATCCGGCGCTCGTCGAGACCGTTCGCGGCTACGGCTACCGCTTCAGGGCGGTCTAGCGCCGTGTACACCCTGCGTTCGCGCGTCGCGGTGACGCTGGCGCTGTTCACTCTGGCCGGCGCTGCCGCAGGATTCGCGGTTCGCGATCTTCGATGGGGGATCGCGGTCATGGTCGTCGCGCCGGTCGTCGCGTTCTTCGTGGGCCGCGCGACCGCCCGGATGTTCACCTCACCCCTGGAGCGACTGGCCGCGACCGCAGCGTCGTTCGCCGCGGGCAATCTCGACGTGCGCGCCGACACCGACGGTCCGCGCGAGGTGCGCCTGATCGCGCAGTCGTTCAACAGGATGGCCGCCGAGGTCTCGAGGGCCATGCGGGCCGTGACCGCCGAGGAGCAGCGCAAGACGCAGTTCGTCTCGGACGTCAGTCACGAGCTGCGCACCCCGCTGACCGCGATCAGGGGCGCCGCCGAGACGCTTCTCGACGGTGACGTCGCCCCCGACGACCAGGAACGCTTCCTGTCGACGATCGCGATGGAAGCCGAACGCCTCACCCGACTCGCCAACGACCTGCTGCAGCTGCAGCGCATCGAGGGCGCGACCGGTGAGCTTCCCCTGCGCAGGGTCGACCTGCGCCTCGCCGCCGAGCGGGCGGCTGCCATGCTCGAGCCGCTCATGGAGGACCGCGCCGTCGAACTGACGGTCACCGGAGATGCGCCGGCGGTCCTGGGCGACGTCGACCGGCTACAGCAGGTGGTCGCCAACCTGGTCGAGAATGCGAGCCGCTTCGTGGGCGAGGGCGGTCACGTATCCGTCTCACTGAGCGCCGAGGAGAGCACGGCGGTCATGTCGGTCACCGACGACGGGCCCGGCGTGCCCCAAGACGACCTGCCGCGGCTCTTCGACCGCTTCTACCGCGCCGACACGAGCAGGACCCGCACGAGCGGCGGGGCCGGGCTCGGCCTCGCGATCGTGCGCGCGATCGTCTCGGCCCACGGCGGCACCATCTCGGCCGAGAACCTCGACGAGGGCGGTTCGCGCTTCACGGTGCGACTGCCCGCCGCAGGCTGAGACGATGGTCTACCGCTGCGAGGCGCGCTGTACCGCCTCGGCGATCACAACGGCGAAGGTGGCTTTGATCGCGTCGGGCACGAGGAACGGGACGGCGGCAACGATCACCGCCTGCCCGAACGTCAACCCCGTCTGAGCCATCAGCCACGGAAGACCGACCGCGTAGATCACGCCCTCCGCGACGATCACCGCCCCGATCGGCGCCAGCAGATGAGGGGGACGGTCCTCAAGCGCGCGACGGACCATCGAAGCAGCCGCCGCGGCGAAAGGGAACGCGAGCAAGAACCCACCCGTGGGACCGAGCAACGCGGAGAGGCCGGCCTGACCTTGCGCGAAGACCGGGAGGCCGGCGGCACCGAGGGCGAGATACAGCCCCATCGACGCGGCCGCCCATCCCGGAGACAGCAGCAGACCCGCAAGCAGGACGAACACCGTCTGAAGGGTCACCGGCACCGGGCCGAAGAGGGGAACGCCGACCCAGGAGGTCGCGGCGGTCATCGCCGCCAGCAGCGCTGCGACGACCATGTTGCGCAGGCGCTCCGAACTCCGTGCGACCGCCGTTGCTTCCATGCTCATGGTCCCCCCGGGCGACAATGGTTAACAGCTGACTCGCGCACGGTTAACGATAGGATCCTGAGGTCGGACCGTCAAGCAGACGGGCGTCTCACCGTGTCGGTCGGCGCAGCGTGACATCGCCGGCAGCCACCCGAACCGTTCCGTCGTCGCCCGCGACCAAGAGGCGCCCGTCGGAGTCGATCCCGGTCGCCACGCCTTCGACCACGACCCGCCCGTCAGCAGAACTCACCACGACAGCGCGCCCCGACAGTGCCGACAGGGACTCGAACTCCCTGACGAGTGGCGCGAAGCCTCCTGCCCGCCAGTCGGCGTACGCAGAAGCGACTCCGTCGAGCGCTGTGGCGGCGGCGGTCGCGGGAGTGAGTCCTTCCGCGAACTCCTCGAGGTACGCCGCACCTTCCACCGCATCGGGCGGTCTGAGCACATTGAGCCCGAATCCCGCCACGACCCACCGGACGGAGTCGCCCTCGGTCGCCGTCTCCAGCAGCACCCCCGCCACCTTTCGGCCATCGACCCACACATCGTTGGGCCACTTGAGGTGAGGCGCCACGCCCAGCTCGCGCAGACCGCGCGCGATTCCGATGGCGACCACCAGCGCGAGCGGCGCCGTCTCGACCGGGGCCACTCCGGGACGGAGCACGACCGAGACGTACGCCCCGCCCGGCAGTGAGACCCATCGCCGCCCGAGCCGGCCCTTGCCAGCGGCTTGTTCGGCTGCGACGACGACGGTACCCTGCTCGGCCCCCTCGCGAGCCAGGACCTTGGCGTCGTCGTTCGTCGAGCCTGTGCTCGCGCCACCCTCTACCCTGACCCACAGAGGATCGCGCAGGAGTGGCCGCACCTCGGATGGCAGGGCGAGCGCAGGCACGTCGACCAGACGGTATCCGCAGCCGGGCGACGCCGCTATCGAGTACCCCTCACGCCGAAGCGCCGAGACGTGCTTGGAAACGGCCACCCGGCTCACTCCGAGTGCGTGGGCGATCGCTTCACCGCTGACGCCGGAGTCGCCCGAACCGCGCAGCGCGGCCAGAACCGCGTCGCGCGTGCTCACTGCTCGTCTCGCTTGGCGCGGCGCGCCTTGATCCGATTGCGCGCGACGATGATGCCGCCCACGAACACCGCCATGATCGCGAGCCCCACATAGCCCACACCGGATGCGACCGTGAGCGCCAGGTCGATGTTCGCGCCCAGGAACCAACCGATCGCACACATGATGCTCGTGTAGAGCACCGCCCCCAGCAGCGTGTAGAGCTCGTACCAGAACACCGGCATCTCAGTGGCGCCGGCGACGGCAGGGACGAAGTTCTTGGCGCCGATCGCGAAACGCGATATCAAGACGGTCTTGGCGCCCTCGGTATGGAAGTGCTCGTGGACCTCGTCGAGTCCCGAGGCGTCGATCCTGAAGAGGCGCCCCAACCGGGTGGCGGCGATCCTCTCGGTGAACGCCTTCACGGAGCTCAGCCCGGCGCGCCGGCCCATCCAGTAGCTGACGTTGCTGCCGACGACCGTGCCCACGACCGACGCGAACCACACTCCGCTGATCGCCAGCGCGTCTTGCGACGCCACCATGGCCCCGGCGATGACCACGGTCTCGCCGGGTGTGAACGAACCCACGACGAACAGGTTCTCGAAGATGGTGAAGCCGAAGACGATGAGGTAGCCCCACGACTCGAGGGCGGCGAGGAACCAGTCGATGACCGCGATGCCGGTCTGTGGGATCACGCACTCACTTCCTTGGTCACCGAGTGACGGCCACGGATCGTCGTGCAGCTCGAAGCACACCGAGTGGGCGCAGGCTACCGTTCATCGAACCCGAAGTCCACAGGCCCCGCAAGGGTCAACGCGCTCGATGACACCCTATCGACACCTGAGCGGCGCAGCGCCGTCATCCGAGCAAGCGCTATGCCTCCCGACGCCTCTGTGAGCACCGTCCCGCCGTGTGCCTCCGCGGCATCCCGGCAGGCCCTCACCGTATCGCCGAGAAGATCGTCATCCATGTTGTCGAGCAGCACGATGTCCGCCCCTGCTTCCACCGCCTCGACCGCCTGGTCGAGCGTGTCGGCTTCGACCTCCACGGTGAGGCCGGGGTGAGCTGCCCGGGCTTCTCTCACTGCGGCGGTGATGCCCTCGCTGCGGGCGAGGTGGTTGTCTTTCACGAGCACCATGTCGTAGAGCCCCGTGCGGTGATTCGTACCGCCGCCCACGCGCACCGCGTACTTGGACAGCTCTCGGAGGCCCGGGATGGTCTTGCGCGTGTCGCACACCGCGAGCTCGCCGCCGGCAGCGTCGACCCAGCGCGCCGTCTCGGTCGCGATGCCCGACAAGATCATCAGGAAGTCGAGTGCCGTGCGCTCGGCGCTCAGGACTGCAGCGGCAAGCCCCTCGACCTCGGCCACGACCGTGCCCGCGGCCACCCGCGAACCCTCGGCGACGAGCGGGAACACGTCCACGGGCTCGAACAGCCCGGCGGCACGCGAGACCGCCTCGAAGACGGCGGCCGTGACGGGAAGCCCACACACGACGCACTGCTCCCGAGCCACGATCCTTCCCGAGAAGTGCGCGTCGATGCCGATCACCGCGGCGCTCGTCACGTCGCGCTCGAGGATGTCCGTGCCGGCGACCGCCTGGACGTCGAACCGTTCGGGCTCGACCCCGAGATCCTCGGCGAGAGCGACGGCCACCACTCGAGAGATGTCGGGCAGGTCGAACATTCAGCTCTCCTCTGTGGACGGGGGCGCGACGGGCTCGAACCGAGGCGGAACGCCGCATTCGAAGATGGTGCGGACACGCCACCGCTCGTCATCTCTTTGCGGGTGGTCTCTACGGGAGTGGCATCCCCGCGACTCGGCCCTCAGCCATGCCGCAGCACAGATGATCGACGCCACCGTCACCAGGTTGAGCTCCTCGAAGTCGGAGGGTTCGACGGGTTCGCCGAGCGTCGCCGCGACGTTCTCGATCTCATCGGCGGCGGCACTCAGGCCTTGGGCGGAGCGTCCCATACCCATGTGAAGCGCGGACAGCTCGTGCAGGCGAGTGACGGTGTCCGGGCGGGCCGCCGGAACGTCGAGCTTGGGAGCGGCGATCCGTGGGGTCACGACGGGGTGCGGGTCATCGAGCGCCCGCGCGATGCGCCGCGAGTAGACCAGCCCCTCCAGAAGCGAGTTCGAGGCGAGGCGGTTCGCGCCGTGCAGCCCCGTCGCGGCCACCTCACCCGAGGCGTAGAGTCCGGGGACGCTCGTGCGCCCGTCGAGGTCGACACGGACGCCGCCGACCATATAGTGCGCCGCCGGCGCAACGGGGACCAAGTCGGACGACAGATCGTAGCCGGCATCGGCGCAGGCCTGCCAGATCGTGGGGAAACGGCCGCGAAGGTACGCCTCGCCCAGGTGGCGCGCGTCGAGCCACACGTTGTCGCGCCCGCAGCGCGCCATGACACTCTCGATCTCGCGGCTCACGACGTCGCGCGGAGCGAGCTCCGCGAGCGGGTGCACGCCGACCATGAAGCGCTTCAGGTCGCAGTCGAGCAGGTAGGCTCCCTCGCCCCTGAGCGCCTCGCTGACCAGGAACCGCGGAGCCGACACGTGGTCGAGTGCGGTGGGATGGAACTGCACGAACTCGGTGTCGGTCACCTCTGCGCCCGCACGCCATGCCGCAGCCAGCCCATCGCCGGTCGCGACGAGCGGGTTGGTGGTGACACGGAAGACCTGGCCCGCGCCTCCCGTGGCCAAGACGACCGCACCGGCGTAACGCACCTCGAGCGCCCCGCTGTGGACGTCGAGCAGCAGGGCCCCCACGCAGCGCCCTTCGTGCGTGAGAACGTCGACCAGGAAGCGGTGCTCGAACACGGGGATACGCCCGCGCTGCAGCACTGCATCCGTGAGCGCGGTCTGTATGGCGGCTCCGGTCTTGTCACCCGAGTGCAGCACCCGGGGCAGCGAGTGGCCGCCCTCGCGCGCCAGCGCGATCCCCCCGCTTTCGGCGATGTCGAACCGCACGCCGAATCCCTGGAGCGAATCGAGCGCCGCGGGGGCTTCGCTCACGACGGCTCGCACGACCTCCTCGTCGCACAGGCCCTGACCCACGACCAGGGTGTCCGCGAGGTGCAGCTCGACCGAATCGGCCTCTCCCACCGCACCGGCGATCCCCCCCTGGGCGTACCAGGTGTTGGTCTCGGTGAGTTCGCCCTTGGTGACCAGGGTGACCGAGCGGTCGCGCGACGCGTGCAGCGCCGCCGTCAGACCGGCGATGCCGCTGCCCACCACGAGCACGTCGCTCGAGTACGACGGAAGCGCATCGGTGTCGAACCCGACGGCGTAGCGGCGCACAAGGCGGTCCGGCAGCATCGGCAGGGTCATCCGATCGCGACCATCCGCTCGACCGCCACGCGGGCACGCTCGGCGATGTCGGCGGGCACTTCGACTTCGAACTGCCGCTGGAGCAGGGCATCGCGCACCTTGGCCAGCGTGGTGAGCTTCATGTTGGGGCACAGCATCCGCGGCGCGAGCTCGTGGAACGACTTGCCGGGGGCGGCTTTGCGCAGCGCGTGGACCAGACCCGACTCGGTGACCACGACGAACTCGGCTGCAGGGCTCTCGGCAGCGAAGGCGAGCATCTGCGAGGTGGAGAGCACGGCGTCGCCCAGATCGACGACCTCGGGGCGGCACTCGGGATGGACCATCACCGGCGCGCCCGGATGTGCCTCTCGCGCGGCACGCACCTGCTGCGCCGTCACCTCGTCGTGCGTGGGGCACCAGCCCTCCCACAGCAGGACCTCGACAGCCGGCAGCGACCGCGCAACCCACGAGCCGAGGTTGCGGTCGGGAGCGAACAGGATGCGCGGGGCGCCCAGCGCCTCGACCACCGCCACCGCATTGGCGCTCGTCACGCACACATCGCTCTCGGCCTTGACCTCGGCCGAGGAGTTCACGTAGGTGACGACGGGTACGCCGGGGTGCTCGGCCTTCCACGCGCGCAGAGCCTCGCCGGTCACCATGTCGGCCATCGGGCACCCGGCACGCGGCTCGGGGAGCAGCACGGTCTTCTCGGGAGCGAGGATCTTCGCGGTCTCGGCCATGAAGTGGACGCCTGCGAACACTATCGTCGAGGCATCCGTGGCCGCAGCCTGCCGAGACAAGCCGAGGGAGTCGCCGGTGAAATCCGCGACATCCTGGATCTCGCCGCGCTGGTAGTTGTGAGCGATGACGACGGCGTCTCGCTGGGCGGCAAGCTCGTGGATCTCTGCGGCGAGGGCGGCATGGTCAGACACGGGTGCGTCCTTTCGTGCGGTGCGTCAGGCGTCGCCCGCGACCAGCGAGCTGTTGTCGATGAGACGAGTGGCGCCCACCCTCACCGCGATCAGAGCACGCGCGGTGTCTGCGACGGTCTCGATCGGCTCCAGCGTGCACGGGTCGACCACGGCCGCGTAGTCGATCGCCACCGCATCGCCCGCCCGCTCGAAGACCGCCGCCCGCATGGCCGCCTCGAGCCGGCGTGCATCGCGCTCGCCCCACGCAAGCGCGGCGAGCGCGGCTTCGAGCGCCTCCGGAACGGCCCGGGCGTGAGCGCGCTGCTCTGCGGAGAGGTAGACGTTGCGGCTGGAGAGCGCGAGCCCGTCGGGCTCTCGCACGGTGGGGCAGCCGACGACGCCGGTGCCGATATCGAGATCGGCCACCACCCGCTCCACGATCCTGAGCTGCTGGTAGTCCTTCTCGCCGAAGTACGCGAGGTCGGGCCTGACCGTGTTGAGCAGCTTGGTGACGATCGTCGCCACACCGGCGAAATGGCCCGGACGCGCCGACCCCTCCCACCGCTCGGCGAGTGGCCCGGGTTCGACATGTGCGTGGGGATCTCGGCCGTACATGGTCTCGACGCTCGGCACGAAGGCGATCTCGACACCCTCGGCGCCCAGCACGGCGAGGTCCTCTTCGATGCGGCGCGGATACGCCTCGAAGTCCTCGCCCGGAGCGAACTGCGTGGGGTTCACGAACACCGACGCCACCACGATGTCGGTGCGGGCGCACGCAGCACGCACGAGCGAGAGGTGCCCCTCGTGCAGCGCCCCCATCGTGGGCACGAGTCCCACGCGCTTGCCCTCTCGACGGGCCTCGGCGACCGCGCTGCGGATCTCGGCCTTGCTGCCGATCCGCTCGATCACAGCTCGTCATCCTCGTCGTCGACGGCAGCCGCATAGAGAACCTCCGCTTGCGTGACCACGGCGGAGTCGATGTGGATGGTCTGTTCCGGGCCCGGGAACGTGCGGTCGCGCACCTCACTCGCGTACTCCCCGACCGCATCGCGAACCGCCGTGCCCAGATCGGCGAAGCGTTTCGCGTGCCGAGGCAAGAAGTCCCCCAGGCCGAGAAGGTCGTGGAAGACCTGCACCTGCCCGTCGCAGCCGGCGCCCGCGCCGATCCCGATCGTGGGAATCGAGACGAGGTCGCTCACCCGGTACGCGAGCTCGGCGGGGATGCACTCCAGCACGACGGCGAATGCGCCCGCCTCCTCGAGCTCGACGCACTCCCGGAGAAGGGCCGCGGCTGTCTCGGCGTCCTTGGCCTGGGTGCGATAGCCGCCCAACGCGTTGACCGACTGCGGCGTGAGCCCGACATGCCCCATGACGGGGACACCGGCCTCCACCAACTCCTCGGTGACCATGAGCGCGCTGGGTCCGGCGCCCTCGATCTTCACCGCATGGGCGCCGCCCTCGGCGAGCAGGCGGCCTGCGTTGGTGAGCGCGAGCTCGACGCTGGGTTGGTAGCTCATGAACGGCATGTCGGCCACGACCAAGACGCGATCGACCGCACGAGAGACCGCGGACGTCGCGCTCACCATATCGTCCATCGTCACCGAGAGGGTCGTCTGGTGCCCGAGGACGGTCATACCGAGAGAATCGCCCACCAGGATCGCATCGACACCGGCCGCCTCGACGAGGCGCGCCGAGTGGTAGTCGTAGGCGGTCAGCATCACGATGGGCGCGCCGGCCTCTTTGAGGGTTCGCAGCGAGGTGGCGCTCACGCGAGGTGCGCGAACAGGAGCGGGGTGATCGCTCATATCAGTACCTCCTTAGCGGTCCGCCGTCGCAGCCTCGGACATCGAGGTCCACGCGGCCCTCCGACGAGGGAGCGCGAGTATAGCATCCGGGAAGAGAAGCCCGGCCGCTGCCGCCTACTCGTCGAACTCCTCCGGGAACTGCGGAGGAGCCGCGTGCACCGCGGCCAGCAGCTCGGTGGCCTGCCTGGCGTACGACTCAGGAACGAGCAGCTTGAACGAGAGCGACAGGCCGAACGGGTCCATATCCATGCCGGGCTCGAAGGGTTCGAACGCGTAGGGAATCCCCTCGGTCTCCAGGACCTGCCTGTCGAGCTGCAGCTTGGCGTCGAACCCGGAGACGGCGTCTTTGTTCCACACACTCTCCGATATGACCTCCCACTCGACGTCATCGATCGGCATGTTGTGCTTCGCACCTGCGTCGGGTACAGCTCCGTGGTCACGCACGACGGGACCGACGGTCGCCTCGGAGCGGCGCAGCGGTGTGCCGTCGGGGAGCTTCGTGCGTGGCGCGATCTCGAGAAGCGGCGTCACCACGAAGTCGCGCTCGGTGATTCCGGGGTGGGGCAAGGTGAGCTCCGGGCTCGTGCGCTCCTCATCGGCGAAGAGCAGCAGGTCAAGATCGATGATGCGTGGCCCGTTGGCGGCCTCGCGCACACGGCCCATCTCTGTCTCGAGATCGAGCAGATAGCCGAGCAGCGCATCGGCCTCGAGTCCCGTCGACACCTCTACCGCGGCGTTGAGATAGTGCGGCTGGTCCTCGGCGTATGCGGGGATGGATTCGTAGGCGTGAGATACCTTCTCGACATGGGTTTCGGGCACGTGAGCGATCGCGTCGACCGCACGAGCGAGATTGTCGAGTCGATCGCCGAGGTTGCTGCCAAGCGCGATGTAGGCGGTGACCATGGCCAGTCCCTTCGTGGAGAAATCCCTGTATAGAAAGGGTATTCCCCACCTCGACGGGAGCGAACGCCTCACCCGTGTGCTTCGATGGCCTCCAGGACCTCGAGCGCCTGCACCGTCGCGCCCACATCGTGCACGCGCAGTATCGACGCGCCCGCGCGCACCGCCGAAAGACCGGCAGCTATGGAGCCTCCCAGCCGCAGCCGCGGCTCGGACTCACCCGACAGCTCGCCGATGAACCGCTTGCGCGACACCCCCACAGCGACCGGGTAGCCGAGTTCGGCAAGCACCGGCAGCCCCGCGAGCAGCGCGAGATTGTGCTCGAGGGTCTTGCCGAAGCCGATGCCCGGGTCGATGACGATCCGTTCGCGCGCGACGCCGGCCGCCTCGAGCACCGTGGCCTGGGCGAGCAGGAAGCCGCCGACCTCTCGGACCACGTCATCGTAGCGGGGCGCCTTCTGCATCGTCTCCGGATCTCCCAGCATGTGCATAACCACCAGGCCGGCGTCGCATCCCGCAGCGACCTCCACCATGGCCGGATCGCGAAAGCCCTCGACATCGTTGATGATCGCCGCACCCGCCTCCACGCACGCGTGGGCGACCGATGCGTGACGTGTGTCGATGGAGATCGGGGCCCCTTCGGCCATGAGCCGACTCACCACCGGTCGCACCCGGGCGAGCTCCTCGCATTCCGCGAGTTCAGCCGCACCCGGCCGGGTCGACTCTCCGCCCACATCGATGATCGCGGCGCCCTCCGCGATAAGACGCTCGCCCCACGCGACCGCCTTGGCCGGATCCTCGTGACTCCCGCCGTCCGAGAACGAATCGGGCGTGACGTTGAGGACCCCCATCACGAGCGGGCGCTCGAGCCCCAACTCGAACCGTCCGCAGCGCCATACGCGCACCGTGCCGTCCGCATGGCTCATCGGTGGGCCCTTTGGGTTATGAGGCTCATCGCCTCGGAGCGGGTCGCGGCGTTGCGCTCGAACAGGCCTCGCACCGCACTCGTGACCGTCTCGGACCCCGGCTTGCGCACACCACGCATCGACATGCAGAGGTGCTCCGCCTCGATGACGACGATCACGCCCGCGGGGTCGAGGTGTTCCACGATGGTATCGGCGATCTGCGACGTCATGCGCTCCTGCACCTGGGGGCGCTTCGCGTAGACGTCCACCACGCGTGCGAGCTTGGACAGCCCACAGATGCGGCCGTGCTTCCCGGGGATGTAGGCGACGTGTGCACGGCCCAGGAAGGGGACCAGGTGGTGCTCGCACACCGAGTACAGCGGGATGTCGCGAACGAGCACCATCTCCTGGTGCCCCTCGTTGAAGGTCACGCAGAAGTGTTCGCCGGCATCCGCTTCGATGCCCGAGAATATCTCGGCGTACATGTCCGCGACCCGCCGGGGGGTATCGATGAGACCCTCTCGGCCGACGTCTTCGCCGATGCCTTCAAGGATGAGGCGAACGCCTGTCTCGATCTTGTCGCGGTCCATCGGTGCCTCTCTTGGTAGGTCGCGCCGTGCGGCGATAGCCCGTGGCGGGCACTAGACTACCCCAATCGCGCCGGCGAGACTGCGACAGAGGGAGAATCCGCAAACCGGGCGACGCTGTGCCGCACGTGACCTACTGACCGCCAAGCCTGATGAAACCCGACTTCACGGCCTGGAGTACGGCTTGGGTGCGGTCGGATTGGTCCAGCTTGCGCAGGATGTGGCTCACGTGGGTCTTGACGGTCGTCTCCCCGATCCAGAGCTCCTTGCCTATCTCCTTGTTCGACATGCCCTTCGCCATGAGCTGAAGTACGTCCATCTCCCGCTCGGACAAGAGGCCCTCTGTGTTCGTGGTCCCGTTTCCTCGCTGGCTCACGATCCGGGCAAGCACGGCGTTGTCGAAGACGGCCTCTCCGTCGGCGACGAGGCGGATCGCCTGGACGATCCTCTCGGGGCGGGTGTCTTTGAGCAGGTAGCCCGATGCTCCCGCCGACAGGGCGCCGAAGAGTTCCTCGTCTTCATCGAAGCTCGTGAGGATGAGCACCGCTGTCTGAGGGCACGTCTCCCTGACCGCCCGGCACACGGCGACGCCGCCCCCTCCGGGCATCCTCATGTCGAGAACAAGGACGTCCGGGCAGCTGGCCACGCATCCCGAGATCGCCTCCTCGCACTCGGCACCCTCGCCGACGACCACGATGTCGGGTTCGGATTCGAGGACCGTGCGCAGCGCATAACGCACGAGCTCATGGTCGTCGGCTACGAACACGCGTATCTGGTCGGTCACCACGCGGACCCCCTTATGGGCACGTCGATGCGAAGACGGGTACCGCGCATGGAGCTGTCCACGGCGAACGCTCCCCCCTCACGAGTCACCATGTCCCGAATGCTTCTGAGCCCCAAGCCCGGGGTCGCGCCGCCAAGCACGCCGAGCGAGTCAAAACCCACACCGTCGTCGTTCACCTGGACCGACGCCGAGTTGTCAGTGAACTCGAGCCGAACCTCGAACCTGTGCGCCCGTGAGTGACGAACGACGTTGCTGATCGCCTCTTTGGCCCCGCGGTACAAGGTCGCTTCCTCGGCGGGGGTCATTCTCGGCACCTCGCCGTCGACCACCAGCCGGCCGTGAACCGGGCTTCCCTGGGTGATCTCGCGCACCCACACCTCGAGTGCCCCCACCAAGCCCAGCTCGGTGAGCTTCATGGGTCGCAGGTCGTAGATGTAGCGCCGGAGTTCGGTCATCGACGTGTTGAGCCGCTCTTGGAGCTCATCGAGTGACTGCGCCACGGCGACCGGATCGCGAGACACCTGCTTCTTGCACATCTCGAGTCCCAGCGAGATCGAGAAGAGCGACTGCACGACGCCGTCGTGCATCTCACGCGCGATGCGGTCGCGCTCGCTGGCGAGCAACACGTAGCGGCTCTGCTCGGTGAAGTGCGCGCTCTCGATGGCGGAGCCGGCGAAGGCCGAGAGCACCCGGAGGAAGTCGACCTGTCGTTGCGTGAAGGGATGCTGGCTGCTGTTGATCGCACAGATGAGCCCCATGCGCTGGTCGCGAACGAGTACCGGACTGGCGACCACGACGGCGTCCGACTCCTCGTGGACCTCGAGCAGCGGGGCTCCCGTCTTGAACACCTCGCGGCCCAGATGTTCCAGATGCGGCTCCCACCAGTCTTGGAGGTGCTCCGACCGGCTTCCCCTCACCACGAGAGTGTCCATGTCCAGCGAATCGTCGTGCCGGTCGGTGAGCACCAGCACCGCCTTGTCGGTATCGGTGATCGCCTTCGCACGATCGACGATGATGTCGAGCACGTCCTCGACCTTCATCGCCGAGGAGAGCGCTTCGGCGACCTCGGTGAGCGTGGCGATGAGATCGAGCTCGATCGGGTCGGAGTCTCGACCGTGCGCCGTGTATCGCCGGCCCACGGCACGCAACCGTTCGACCAGGCCGGCGGACCTGTTGGGGCGAGCGGTGACCGAATCCGACGGATTCGGTTCTTCTGCTGTGATCAGGCGCACCGGATCCCCCCGAATCCACGCCGAATGCCGCGAGGGCAGTGCCGCCACGAGCGCCCAAACCCCCCGAACGACTCTATACTACCCGACAGCCGCCCTCGACGAGAGATGCGCCGCGAGCGCGACCCGGCTCCGGTGCTCTATCCGATGCCTGACGCGCGGCCCCCGCCGGTCCCACCGATCGATCCCGCCCCAGTGCACGACGTGCCCCCAGAAGCCGTGGCCCTCGGCATCTTGGATACAGTGAAGGGCCTCGCCCAGCGCGACAAGGTCGCCGTCCGCGACCGCTTGGACAAGAAGACGCCTGGCTCGGCGGTTGGCACCGAGCCAGGCGAAGTGATAGCCCTTGTTGCGCCATACGTGCACGTCGTGGATGGCATCCACGTTCCAACACGCCTGCGCGACCGTCTCGGCGTCCGCGTCCGAGAACCCCGCCTCCAGAGCCCAGCGCCTCGTGAAGTCGTAGTGGACCTCGCGGTTCATGGGCGGTTACTCCGACCCGAGGCTACGCGTTGTAGACCGGCGGGGCGGTCGGCGGCGGCTCCGGCTTGGTCTCCGGCGGCGCCACCGGTTCGGCTTCGTCGCCGTCGGAGGTCGGAGGCACATCGTCCTCGCTCGCGGGGGGCTTGGCAGCCTCCTGCGCGAGGTACTCGTCCCAGCGGTCCTCGAGCAGTGCGGCGAGCTCGAAGCGATCGACGGTCTCGCGCTCGAGAAGCACCTCCGACATGAGGTCGAGCTGCGCTCTCCGCTCCACAAGGATCGCGCGTGCCTTCTCGTAACCTTCGTCGATCAGCCGCGCCACCTCCTTGTCGATCTCGAAGGCGATCTCGGGGCTGTAGTCTGCGTTGGCCGAGAAGTCGCGACCCAGGAAGACCTCGTGGTTAGCGTCGCCGAACGTCTGCGGTCCGAGCTTCTCGCTCATGCCGTACCGCGTGACCATGGCCTTCGCGAGCTTCGTGGCGCGCTCGATGTCGTTGCTCGCGCCGGTCGTGACATCGCCGAAGACGATCTCCTCGGCAACACGACCTCCGAGCATCATCGCGATCTGGTCGAGCATCTCGCCCTTGGTCGCGCTGTACTTGTCCTCGGTCGGGAGCGACATCGTGAGGCCCAACGCGCGCCCGCGCGGGATGATCGTGACCTTGTGGATCGGGTCTGTCTTGGGCAGGACGTGGCCCACGATGGCGTGACCCGACTCGTGGTAAGCGGTGTTGCGGCGCTCTTCCTCGGACATGAGGCGGCTCTTGCGCTCGGGGCCGGCCACCACGCGGTCGATGCCCTCTTCCATCTCGTCCATGTCTATCTTCTTCTTGCCGTGGCGTGCGGCGAGCAACGCGGCCTCGTTCACGAGGTTCGCGAGATCCGCACCGGTGAACCCGGGGGTGCGGCGCGCAAGTACTTCGAGATCGACGTCGTCGGTGAGCGGCTTGCCCCGCGCGTGGATCTTGAGGATCCCGTGACGGCCCTTCAGGTCCGGGCGGTCGACGACGACCTGCCGGTCGAAGCGGCCGGGCCTCAGAAGTGCAGGATCGAGGATGTCAGGGCGGTTCGTCGCCGCTATGAGGATGACGTTGTCCTTCAGATCGAACCCGTCCATCTCGACGAGCAGCTGGTTGAGCGTCTGCTCGCGCTCGTCGTGACCGCCGCCAAGCCCCGCGCCTCGCTGCCGGCCCACCGCGTCGATCTCGTCCATGAAGATGATGCAGGGACTCGCAGCCTTGGCCTGCTCGAACAGGTCGCGGACGCGCGATGCGCCCACGCCCACGAACATCTCCACGAAGTCGGAACCCGAGATCGAGAAGAACGGGACGGCAGCCTCACCGGCGACCGCTCTGGCGAGCAGGGTCTTGCCGGTGCCCGGAGGGCCCACGAGCAAGACGCCCTTGGGGATCTTGGCGCCCAGCGCCTGGAACTTGCCGGGGTTGGCGAGGAACTCCCGGATCTCATCGAGCTCCTCTATGGCCTCGTCGGCACCCGCGACGTCCTTGAAGGTGATGCGTGGCTGGTCGCGCGTCATGCGCTTGACTTTGGCCTTCCCGAAACTCATGACCTTGGAGTTGCCGCCCTGCATCTGATTGAGGAAGAAGAACATCACGAACACGAGAAGCAGGATCGGAAGGACGCTGCCAAGCAGGCTGACCCACCATGGTGTGCCCGAGTTGTCCACCTCGTAGGGCAGATCGTTGGCCTGTGCGAACTCGGTGAAGGAGTCCGCGCCGGCCCACGTGGACGTGAAGTCCACCGGGTCCTTCTTGGCGGTCTTGTCCTCCTTGGCCGCCCAGTACGTTCCTTTGATGCTGCCGTCGCGCGCTATGTACGTCGACTCGGCGACGCGCCCGTCTTCCGCAGCCGTCGTGAACTCGCTCGTGGTGAGCTCGACGGGCGGTGTGGTGGACCCGGGTACGTTGCTGGCGACGAACCACACCAGCACGCCCAGAAGCGCGAGGTAGATGAGGACGGTTCTGAAGTTCTTGTTCACCGTTGATGTTCTCCTTGACCAGATGTCCGGGCGGACATCACTAGTCGGCGTAGACCGAGGGCTTGAGCACCCCGATGTAGGGCAGGTTGCGGTACCGCTCAGCGAAGTCGAGACCATAGCCGATCACGAACTCATCGGCGATGTCGAATCCCGTGTACTTACAGTCGATAGGTACCCGCTGCTTGCCCCGTTTGTTCAGAAGCGTGACCACCTCAAGTGAGGTGGGCTTGCGGCTGGCAAGGTTCTTGAGCAGATACTTGAGGGTGAGCCCGGTATCGAGGATGTCTTCGACCACGAGCACGTGGCGATCCTGGATGGTCTCATCAAGGTCCTTGATGATGCGGACGACCCCTGATGACTGCGTCGAAGAGCCGTAGCTCGATACGGCCATGAAGTCGAGTTCAACCGGACAGGTGATCGCGCGCGAGAGGTCGGCCACGAACAGGGCGGCGCCGCGCAGGACCGCGACGAGCAGGACCGACTCATCCCCGTAGTCCGCGCTGATCATCGCACCGAGCTCGGAGATCCTCTCCTGGATCTGCCGCTCGGTGAGAACCACGTGCGAGACATCGGGGTGCAATGATTCGATAGCGCTGGCCAACTTCGGTCCCTTCCTTGAGCGTCACTACCGGACAGCGTCGTGCTCCATGCCTGTCCACGTGAGCCGAAATGCGCACTCCGTGGCCCTCGTGACCTTGTAACTCTCACTCATCTGCACACCGGCGACCCAGACGACCTCGTCGCCGTCGCGCACGACCGGAACCGTCCGGCGCAACCGCCGCGGGACCTTCGCGTCCGAGAGCATGTCTGAGAGTCTGCGGCTCCCTTTCATCCCCAGCGGACGCATCCGATCACCCTCGCGCACCGAGTCCACCGTGAGTTCGCCACGGATGCACCCCGCGTCAACGACGACCGATCGGCTATTCCCGGCGACGTCGCGAGAAGAGGTCTGCTGTGCCGAGATGGCGCCGGCCGGTCCAAGGTCCGCGCTTCCGGGTAGCGAGAGCAAGCTGGGTGCCACGCGCGGAACCTGAGCGTCTGTGCGCAAGATAACCATAGTACCGTACTCGGACAGGGCCCTGAGCCCATACGGCAGGTCGCGCGCGAAGTCGTCGTGAGCGAGACCGTCCACGAGCGCCTCGACGTGGGCCGACTCGAGCCGGGATGCCTGCGGGAAGGTCCGGAGCAGCGCCGAGCGCACCGTGCGCCTGGCCATCGTCCGATCGAGCGTCCGCATCCACTCCCGGTCGAACTCGACGCGCTCGCCGGGCTCACAGCGGGCGAAGTCGCGCGCGAACGCGTCGGCCATGCGCGACAGCAACGCGTCGTCGTCGGCGAGAAGGTCCATCGTGCGGACGATGGCGCCTCGCACCGCCGGGTTCAGTCGCTCGGCCACGGGCATCAACTCGTGCGCGCACGAGGGCGCGCGAGCGGGTGGTGTCCTCGTTCGAGGCGTCCTCGCGCCAGATCGCGCCTCGCCCCTCGAGCCACGCCCGCACCTGTGCCCGATCGATGTCGACGAGCGGCCTGACGATACGGTCGCGCACCGGGGCGAGGGCGTTGAGCCCGCCCGTCCCGCTGCCACCGATCGCACGCATGAAGAACGTCTCGACTCGGTCGTCGCGCGTGTGGGCGACGGCTACTCGGCCCGTTGTCGCGTCGACACCGAGCTCTTCGCACCAGGCATCGAGCTCCTCGCCCGCGAACCGGTAACGAACCTGGCGTCCCGCGTCCTCGAGATTCAGGCCCTCATCGGCGGCCCACGCGGCCACGTCGTAGCGCACCGCTCGGCACTCGACACCCAACTCAGTGCATAGCTCGAGCACGAACCGCTCGTCGCCGTCGGAATGCCCGGCTCGCAGCAGATGGTTGACGTGGAGCACGCGCAGGGGATGTTCGCCAAGCTCGCCCGCGGCGAAGAGATGCAGCAACGTCACCGAGTCGGCCCCGCCACTCACCATCAACAGCACGGGGCAACCCGCCTCCAGCATCCGGTGGACCCGCGCTGTCTTGCGGGCGGTATGGGGCACAGTCGTCATGCCGCTAGGGTACCCGAAGGCCCCCCGGGTGACGCGGCACCACAGCGTGCGCGCAGGCTCGAATGCTCCGGCACCGCGGGCGGCGGCCGTCCGCACCTATCTCCTACAATCAGCGAAGCTGATATACTGTATCTGCCGAGACTGCACCATCACGTGTCTTTCACGGGTGCAGTGCGCCAGCGGCGGCGATTCGGCGTCCACACCTGCGGATGGGTCGACGGTACGGGTATATGTATCGCTGGACATCGCGCGCATGCATGAGCGTCACGCTCGCGCTTCGAATGGAGGGTTCCATGTCACGAAAGATCACGCTTCTTGCACTGGCGGCGCTGCTCGCAGCAGCCGTGGGCCTCGCGGGCTGCGCTCAGCCCGCCGAGGAGCCCCAACCCGCGGCCCCGGCAGCCCAGGAGGGCCCGGAGGTCAAGGTCGCGTCGCTGCTCGACTCCGAAGGGGTAGTCCTGGGATCGATGATCATCAAGATGCTCGAGGATAACGGCATCACCACCGTCGACAAGACGAAGTTCGGCACTCCGGATGTCGTGCGCAAGGCACTGCTCGCCGGTGACGTCGACGCTTCGATCGACTACACCGGTTCCGGCCAGTACTACGTGGGACCCGAGGGCGACCCGCTGTGGAACGACCCGGTGAAGGGTTACGAGCAGATCAAGGCTGAGGACGAGAAGAACGGCTTGGCCTGGCTCAGCCCGGCACCTGCCAACAACGGCGAGTACCTTGCGGTGAAGAAGGAGTTCGCCGACGCGAACAAGCTGACGACGATGGAGGACTTCGCTGCCTTCGTGAACGGGGGCGGCGAGGTCAAGCTCATCGGCGACCAGTCGTGGATGGACAACCCCTCGGGCCTGAAGGCTTACGAGAAGGCGTACGGCTTCACGCTGACCGATGACCAGAAGATCGGCCTGTCCAACGGTGTCACCGCCCAGTTCATCGAGGGCGTCGTCAAGGGGACCGACGGTGCCAACGTCGCTGAGGTCTACGCCACCGACGGCGGCCTCGCGGAGCAGGGCCTGGTCATCCTCGCCGACGCCAAGAACGTGCCGCCGGTCTACGCACCGACCCCCGTGTTCCGCGTCGAGATCGTCCAGGCGTATCCTGACATCGACGCGATCCTCGCGCCCGTCTTCAGATCGCTCACGACCGAGAAGCTGCAGGAGCTCAATCGCGAGGTCGCGTTCGGCGGCAAGTCCGGTCCGGTCGTCGCCGAGGAGTATCTGAAGGCGAACGGGTTCCTCAAGTAGAGAGCCGGGTCAGTGGCCGACGTCGCCGGCACAGTACGTGAACACGCGAAGGTCGTTGCGGTCACCGGGGCGCTTCTCGGGGCCGCAGCGGCCTTCTCCTCGCATGGCATCTCTTTCAACGAGAACCGCATCATCGAGGGCGAGCCGACTTCACTCGTGAGCGGACTCGGCACGTGGGGCTGGGCTCTGGTCGCCGTGTGGCTGCTTGCCGCCGCGCTCTCGCTCAGCCCTCTTCCCTACCGAGTCCGCGGCATCGCCGTGACGCTCCTTGGGGGCGCTGCCCCGGTGCTGATGCTGTGGGGCGCAGGCATCGCGGCGGTCGAGCACGTCGCGGCCGCTTCAGACATCGCCCGAACGTCACTTCTGTGGGCGGCCTGGCTGTCGCTGTTCGCCTCCTACGTCGTGATCTTCGCCGCGACGGCCTGGCTCGACCCGGGTGCACTGCGGGCGGTGCTCACGTACCTCCCGATCATCGCGGTCACGCTGCTCGTGGTGACCGGCCAGCTGTCAGAGCTCGCCGTCGCTCGCGAGTACCAGAACAACACCGAGACGTTTGCCCGGGAGCTTCAGCTGCACCTCGCCTACGTCGCGGGCGCCGTATCCATCGGCCTCGTGTTCGGACTCTCCCTCGGACTGCTTGCGGTGCGGCGGCGTGCGCTCGAACCCGCGGTCTTCGGCACGCTCAACGTGTTGCAGGTGTTCCCGACGCTCGCCTTCATCGGACTGATGAACCCGATCCTGTCGGGACTGTCCGACCGTTCCACCCTGTTCGACGCGCTCGGGGTGCGCGGAGTCGGCTGGGCACCCGTGATAATCGTGCTATCCGCGTATGCGGTCTACCCCATCGCCCGCAACACGTACACGTCCCTCGCAAGCCTCGATCCGGGGGTGCTCGACGCCGCGCGCGGTGTCGGCATGAGCCGCACCCGGATGCTGACGGAAGTGGAGTTCCCGTTGGCGCTTCCCGTCATCGTCGCCGGCCTGCGCGTGGCATTGGTCCAGACGACCGCGGGGGCGATCGTCGCCGGCCTGGTGGGGGGCGGAGGGCTCGGGACGTTCGTGTTCCTGGGCGCCGGCGAGACGGCGACCGACCTCATCCTTCTGGGCGTGATCCCGATCATGGTGCTCGCGCTCTTCTTCGACCGGTCCGTGCTCGCGTTGCAGCGCGTGCTCCAACCATGGGATACGCAACGATGATCGAGATATCCGGCCTGACGAAACGCTACGGTGACTTCACCGCCGTCGACCACGTCGACCTCGACGTCGTGGACGGTCAGTTCGCTGTGCTGTTGGGTCCGTCGGGGTCGGGCAAGACGACGATGCTCCGCATGGTCAACCGCATGATCGAGCCCACCGGTGGCAGCGTGCACATAGACGGCCGCGACACAGCCGACTTGAAGCCCGAACAGCTGCGCCGTTCGATGGGCTACGTCATCCAGAACACCGGCCTGTTCCCCAACATGACGATCAGGCGCAACATCGCGACGGTGCCTCGCCTTCTGGGCTGGGACCGCAAGCGCACGGACGCGCGCGTCGACGAGCTCCTCGAACTGGTGGGGCTCGACCCCGACACCTATGGGCCCAAGCGCCCGTCGCAGCTTTCGGGCGGCGAAGCTCAGCGCGTCGGCGTGGCGCGAGCGCTCGCCGCGGACCCGCCGGTGCTCCTGATGGACGAGCCCTTCGGCGCCGTGGACCCGCTCACGCGCGAGCGCCTACAGCAAGAGATGAAGCGGCTTCAGGAGAGGCTGCGCAAGACGATCCTGTTCGTCACGCACGACATCGATGAGGCGGTACTGCTCGCCGACCGCATCGCGCTGTTGCGCGGCGGCGTATTGCAGCAGTTCTCGACGCCCGAGCTGATGTGGCGCGAGCCCGCGAACGATTTCGTTCGGGGGTTCTTCGGCGAGAACCTCGGCCTTCGGATCATGGCGCGACACTGTCTGAGCTCGGTCACGCTCGACCCCGTGCCCGCGGGAACCGACCTTGGGTCGATACCACGGGTCGACGCAGCTGCGACCCTCAAGGAGGCACTTGCCGAGCTCGTGGGCTCGCGATCCGAGCGCGTGCTCGTGGTCGACGGCGAAGAGCCCCTCGGGACGTTCGCCTTCGAGGCACTCGTAAGAGCGCTGGGCGACGGCGCCGGCAGCGGTTCTGAGTGTGGCGCCGAGAGCCAAGGCGCCGGCACGTGAGCGCAAGCCGCACCCGCACAGCCATCCACTGGGCGACGATCATCGCGCTCGCCGGAGCGACGCTGTGGATGACCTTCGACACCGAGGGCTTCTCGGCGCTGTTGTCGGTGCTCGTTCCCGACGTGGACACGGTGCTGTACCCCACCAAGCCGCTCTCGACTCTGATGGCCGAGCAGATCTACCTTGTCGCTGTGGCGAGTGTCATCTCACTGCTGGTGGGCTCGGCGCTCGGCGCACTCGCGCTGTCGCGGATCGGGCGGCCGTTCCGCGACATCATCGTGAGTATCGGCAGCCTGGCACAGACCGTGCCGAGCGTCGCCATCATGGCACTCGCTGTGCCGGCACTCGGCTATGGTGCTGAGCCGGTGGTTCTTGCGCTCATCCTCTACAGCATCCTGCCCATCATGCTCAACGTGATCGCCGGTATCGAGGGCGTGCCCCCGGATGCCTACGACGCGTCCATCGGCATGGGGATGTCGCCGGTACAGCGGTTCTTCTCCGTGCAGCTGCCGCTGGCGATGCCGGTCATAGTGGGCGGCGTCAAGAACATGCTGGTGATCAACGTGAGTGCGGCGACGATGGGCGCGGTGGTCGCGGCCGGCGGCCTGGGAATGCCGATCCTGGCGGGCTTCCATGACTACAACAACGCGTACATCCTTGAGGGTGCGCTGCCTGCGATCACCCTCGCGCTCCTGCTGGATCGGCTTCTGACGACACCCGGCGAACTCACCGTCGAGGCAGCGACGTAGCGCAGCGCCAGGCCCCCGCGCACGCGTCACGGCGTGGTAGCGTACCTCGAGACTCGGGCTTAGACTTGAAGGGTTCCAGATGATCCCGTCCCACGGAGGCGTCGTGACCGTATTCCACCTGACCGACCCCACGCTCGAACCCATCGCCGAGAGGGTGGCGGCGGGCGAGCGACTCACGCGCGAAGACGGCATCGCGCTGTACGCGAGCAACGACCTACTCGGCATCGGTCAGCTCGCCGACTTCGCCCGCACGCGCATCAACGGTGAGCGCGTGTACTTCATGGTCAACCGCCACATCAACCCCACCAACATCTGCCGCAACCGCTGCAAGTTCTGCGCGTTCGCGCGCAACGCAGACGAAGAGGGCGCCTACGAGATGACTCTCGACACGGTGGCCGAAGCCGCGGCCGAGGGCGCTGCCGACGGCGCCTACGAGATCCACATCGTGAGCGGGCTGCACCCCGACTGGGACTACGACTTCTACCTGGACATGGTGCGCCGTACGCGGGCTGCCGTTCCCGACCACGTGATCGTGCAGGCGTTCACCGCGGTGGAGATCGAGCACATGGCGATCATCAGCGGCAAGCCGACCCTCGAGGTCCTCAGCGACCTGCAGGAGGCCGGACTCGACGCTTTGCCGGGTGGCGGTGCCGAGATCTTCAGCGACCGCACGCGAATGGCGGCGTGGGACAAGAAGACCAAGTCCGATGTGTGGCTGCGCATCCATGGCGAGGCGCACTCGCTGGGCATCAAGACCAACTGCACGATGCTCTACGGTCACATCGAGACCGCCGAGGAGCGCGTCGACCACCTGATCCGCCTCCGCGAACAACAGGATGAGTCGGGCGGCTTCCTCGCGTTCATCCCGCTCGCCTTCCACCCCGCCAACACCGAGCTTGAGGACCTGCCGGCGACAACGGGTTTCGACGACCTCAAGACGCTCGCGATCGCCCGCCTGATGCTCGACAACATCCCGCACATCAAGGCCTTCTGGATCATGGTGGGCCTCAAGATCGCGCAGATCTCCACGGCGTTCGGTGTCGACGACATCGACGGGACGGTGGTCGAAGAGCGCATCACGCACATGGCGGGCGCCACGACGCCCGAGGCGCTGTCCAAAGGCGACCTCATCGGCATGATCCGCGAGAGCGGACACGTGCCTGTCGAGCGCGATACCCTCTACCGCATCGTGGAGATGTACGCCGATGAGGCCACCCATCCCGCATGGCACGCCGGCCCCATCGACGCTCCCGCACAGGCGAACGTCGCGCGGGGCACGAAAGCAGTGGGTTCGTGACCTCCTAGTACCGGATCTCGGGCAACTGAATATCGACCGGCGCGCCACCGAGAGAGGCTGGAGGCGCGAAGTGCAGCGACAGCCCCTGCGTGTCCACCGGCACCTCGTACCACGTCTCCACATAGACCGGGTTGCCCGGCGACGCCGCCTGCGGCTCGAGACCCAGGATCTCGTAGTTGTTGCCCCCGCTGTCCTTGAGCGAGAAGAACGACTTGTCGATGGTGCGTTCCCCAGCCCCGTTGTTCGTGACATAGAGGTCTACGAGCATCGCTCGGTTCCCTTCCTTGGGCTCTCCGCCGATGTCCGACCACGTCTCCACGAGCGGATCCTGCCGCGCCAGCGCGACCTGCCACTCCCCCGCCTCGACCTGCGTGGGCGTCCAGCCCTGCGAGACGTGGTCGGCCGCTTCCTCGTCGTGAGCGCTCGACGAGGGCGCCTGCTCGGGCTCCAAGTCGGTCTGGTCGGCTGACCGCGTCACTGCGGGCTGCTCGGGCGACGCGAACCAGCGGCTCGGGTTGATGCCCCTGGTCGACGCCAGGAACACCATGAGGATCAGCAGGACCAGCAATCCGACCGCAACGATCGCCGCACAGCCCAAGCCGGGCCTCCCGGCGGTCGGCATGGCCTTCTCCGAACCATCGTGAGCGGATTCGAATGCCTGAGCCGAGACACCCAAGCCCTCCCTCAGGCTCTTGACGCCCTCCACGAACGCCGGATCGTCCTCTGGCTGCAGCTTCTGATCGGCTCCCTCGTCGCTCATCACCGCACCCCCCGGTTCGCGGTTGGCAGACACGGAGTGTATACCCTCCCTCAACGGCGCGTGCAACGGTGGGTGGGTCCATTGGCGGCCTTCGAAGCGGTACCATGATCAGGCACTCGAAAGGAGTACTACATGCCCCGACCGCGCCTGGGCCACATCCAGTTCATCAACTGCCTGCCGCTCTACTACGGCATGGTGAAGAACGACGTCCTGCTCGACGTCGACCTCGTCCGAGCGGACCCCGCCGACCTCACCGGCATGCTGCTCGGGCGGCGAGCTCGACATCGCGCCGATTCCCGCCATCGAGTACGCGCGCCACGCGGCCGATCTCGTCTTGCTTCCCGACATCGCCATCTCGAGCGACGGCGAGGTCCAGTCGATCCTGCTGATCTCGAAGGTGCCCGCGGGCGAGCTCGATGCGGACGCGCACCGTTGCGCTTGCAGCGAACTCGCGCACCTCGCAGGTGCTCGCGCGCGTGCTGATCGAGAAGCGCTGGGGTGGGTCTCCGCGCTACGTCGAGATGCCTCCGGACCTGCCCGCGATGCTGCGCGATGCAGACGCCGCTCTTCTTATCGGCGACGAGGCTCTGCGCGCGTACTGGGAGCACCCCGACGGTCTTCACCTCTACGACCTGGGCACCGAGTGGACCGCATGGACCGGTCTGCCCATGGTCTACGCGGTGTGGGCGGTGCGTGCCGACTTCGCCGCGAACGATCCCCGCGCAGTGGCCCACGTGCAGGAATCGCTCTCCGGGTCGCTGGCGTACTGCCGGAACCACCTCGACGACATCAGCGATTACGCCGCGCGGTGGGAGTCCTTCCCCGCCGAGCGTTTCCGCAGCTACTTCGACGCACTTCACTTCCGCTACGAGCCTCGCTACCGAGACGGGCTGAAGCGGTACCTCACCGAGGCCGCCGCACTGGGACAGCTCGAATCGGTTCCCGCTATCCGCATCTTCGGGGAGGACGAGTGACGACCGCGGCGGGGCGGCGCGAGGCGGCCACGGCGCTGGCCTTCTCGGCAGCCGCCGGCGACCGCAGGCTGGACACCGACCAAGCGCTCATGCTGCTCGAACACGGCGACCTGCTCGCACTGGGCGCCGCCGCCGACGCGATGCGGCGCCGGGTGGTCCCGGGCAACGAGGTCACCTTCATCGTCGATCGCAACGTCAACTACACCAACGTGTGCGTGAGCGGCTGCAGGTTCTGCGCATTCTACCGGGCCGAAGGAGCCCCCGACGCCTACGTGCTCTCCCGGTCCGAGCTTGCCGAGAAGGTCGCCGAGACGATCGCGCTCGACGGCACCGCGATCCTGCTGCAAGGCGGGATGCATCCTGACTTGGGGATCGACTGGTACGAAGGGATGCTCCACGATATCAAGGCCGACCACCCCGGGATCCACGTGCACGGCTTCGGGCCACCTGAGATCGTGCACATCGCCAAGCTCTCCGGCATCACGACCCGCGAGGTTCTCGCCCGGTTGCGTTCGGCCGGTCTTGACTCGCTGCCAGGCGGGGGCGCCGAGATCCTGGTCGACCGAGTGCGCGGCCACGTCTCTCCCAAGAAGGCCACGAGCGAACAGTGGCTCGAAGTCATGCGCGAGGCTCACACCCTCGATATCTCGACGACCGCCACGATGATGTTCGGCAGCGTCGAGACGCTCGCCGAGCGCGTTGAACACCTGCAACGCATCCGTGACGTCCAAGACGAGGCGGTCGCGGCCGGCCACGTGGGCTTCCGCGCCTTCATCCCGTGGAGCTTCCAGCCGGGCAACACCGATCTCGCGCGCGACGAGGGCACCGCCGTGGGCGAGCCCATGGCGGCCGCGAGCGGGTGGGAGTACCTCAAGACGCTCGCGGTCTCGCGCCTCTTCCTCGACAGCATCCGCAACGTCCAGGCGAGCTGGGTGACGCAGGGATCGAAGGTCGGACAGATCGCGCTCGCCTTCGGCAGCAACGACATGGGCTCCACGATGATCGAGGAGAACGTGGTCGCAGCGGCGGGGACGCGCTTCATGCTGGCGCGCGAGGAGCTCGTCCGGCTCATCCGGGATGCGGGACACGTGCCGGTGCAGCGCGACACTCTCTACCGAGAAGTCCGGCGCTTCTAGGTCACTGCGGCCCTTCGTCCCACCCGCCCTGCTACGATGGGTGAGAGTCAGTGACGCCGAAGGGAGTCCGATGGAGTTCTGGTTCTGGTTGTGGCTCGCGCTGGCGGTGCTGCTTTCGATAGCCGAGATCTTCACGGCGGGGTTCTTCATGCTGCCGTTCGGAATCGGTGCCGCGGTAGCTGCCGCCCTCGCCTACTTCGGCGTTGCGCTGGCGTGGCAGTGGACGGCGTTTCTCGGCGTGTCGATCCTCCTGCTGTTCGTACTGCGGCGCTTCTCCGACCGGATGACGCACGAGCCGCCGCAGAAGGTGGCCGGAGACCGGCTGCTTCACCGCGAAGGCGTGGTCATCGAGCGGATCGACAACCACGCGAACACCGGCCGCGTGAGAGTGAACCGCGAAGAGTGGCTCGCGGACTCCGTCGACGATCTCATCATCGAGCACGACGCGCGGATCAGGGTCACGAGTGTGGTCGGTGCACACCTGATCGTCGAACCTGCCGCGCCGCAGAGCACGGGCCAACCGGGCCCCGAAGAAGGAGTGAGCTAGATGACCGCAGGAGCTGTCGGAGTCGTCGTTGTCGGCCTGATCATCTTCGTGTTCGCGTTCGTCTACATCGCGAGCGCGATACGCATCATCCGCCCGTACGAGAAGGGCGTCGTGGAACGTCTGGGCAAGTACCAGCGCACGTACGAGCCGGGACTGCACATCATCATTCCGTTCCTCGACCGGGTCACCAAGATCGACATGCGCGAGAACGTCGTGGACGTCCCGCCCCAAGAGGTCATCACCAAGGACAACGTCGTGGTCACGGTGGACGCCGTCGTCTACTACGAGGCGACCGACCCCGTGAAGCTCATCTACAACGTCGCCAACTTCTACGTCGCAGCCACGAAGCTCGCTCAGACGAATCTTCGAAACGTCATCGGTGAGATGCAGCTCGACGAGTCGCTCACCAGCCGCGAGAAGATCAACGCGGCGCTGCGGCAGATTCTCGACGAAGCCACCGACAAGTGGGGCGTCCGCGTGGTGCGCGTGGAGCTGCAGCGCATCGAGCCGCCCATCGACGTGACCGAGGCCATGCACCGCCAGATGAAGGCCGAGCGCACCAAGCGCGCCTTGATCCTTGAGGCCGAGGGTGACAAACAGGCCGCCATCACGCGCGCCGAGGGCTCGAAGCAGGCCGCGATCCTCGACGCTGAGGGCAAAGCCACCGCGATCAAAGAGGTGGCAGAAGCCGAGAAGTTCCAGCGCATCGCACTCGCCGAGGGCGAGGCCCGCGGGATCGAGAACGTCTTCAATGCGATCCACGCCGGCAACCCGACCGACGACCTGCTCGCTGTGCGCTACCTCGACGCGCTGCCCAAGATCGCCGACGGCAAGGCGTCGAAGATCTTCCTGCCCTACGAGATCAGCAGCGTCTTGGGTGCCGTCGCGGGGATGGCAGAGGCGTTCAAGTCAGGCACCGAGGCCCCGCCGGATGCCGCCCCCGCCGCGGAGTAGGCCGCTGCAACGAAAGAAGGGCGGCTCCGAGGAGCCGCCCTTCTTAGTATGCAACCTGGAACCGACAGCCTAGAGGCCGCGGACCTTGACAGCCTGCTGCTTGCCGTTCTGGCCAGTGGCCTCTTCGAACTCGACAGCCTGGCCCTCGTCGAGGGTCTTGAAGCCGTCGCCCTGGATCTCGCTGAAGTGGACGAACAGATCGTCGCCACCCTCACGCTCGATGAAGCCGTAGCCCTTGTCCGGGTTGAACCACTTTACTTTACCTTCAGCCATTCTTGACTCACTCTCCTGCCCCGACGGGGCAAAACCAAACGACGCGGCTCTTCCTTCGTCTACGAAGGGAGTTACCACGTCGCAAACAGCGGATCCCGACTGGACCCGTGAGGGCAGGATAACACGGCTTTCGATCGCTGTCACGCAATGCTCTTCGCGTGGCGTCGCCCGACCGCCTCAGGTACCCTCTCGGAAAGGAGGAAACACCATGTCGGATCGGACCATTCCTCACGCGGACTTCGGAGTATGCGGCGGATCGGGCTCGCTGTCGTTCGACTTCCCCGCCGCACTGAACGACGAACGCGTCACCGTCTTGGACGAGGGCCTGCACTTCGACACCCCCTTCGGCCCCTCGCCGGCGTTCACGCACTTCCGGGTCGACGGCCCGCACGGCGGACGCGAGGCGCTCGCGATCAAGATGCACGGGTGGCGGCGTGGCGTGAAGCGGGCCGACGCCTCGCTGCAGGCGTTCTGGGTCTTCCACGAAGCAGGGGTCAAGAAGGTCGTCGCCGATGGCGGCGTCGGCTCACTCAATCACCTGCTCGACCCGCGCGACGTCGTCGTTCCCAACGACTTCATCGACCTGACCATGAAACAGGACATCTACGTACGGGGCGACCACCTGCTCATCATGCGACGGCCGATCTGCCCCGATCTCGCCGACCATCTCTACGCCGGCGCGACAGCCCACTTCGCTCGCGTCTTCAATCGTGGCAGCTACCTCGCCACAGACGGCCCCCGCTTCGAATCGGTCGCCGAGATCGACTACATGAAGCGACTCGGCGGCGACGTGATCGGACAATCGCTCGCGCCCGAGGTCTTCCTCGCCCGAGACATCGGCGCCTGCTACGCCGGCATCTACATCGTGGTCAACTACGGTGAGGGCATCGTGCGCGAGTGGGAGCACGATGAACTCAAGGCCGTCTTCTTCGACGAGTCGGCGACCATCTCCCGGATCGTGCTGGACACCATCGCCAACGCGGATCTCTCTGCAGCGTGCGGTTGTTCCGAGTACCGCAAGCCCAGCCTGTTGGGGATCCCGGACGAGCGATCGCGGTAGACGTGTCCCCGACGCTGCTGCGCGCAGACTGGGTCCTGCCGGTCTCGAGTCCACCGATCCGCGACGGCGCCGTCGTTGTGTCCGGCGAACGGATCGTGGCCGTGGGACCCTTCCGGGAGATCGCCCGGCGCTACCCTGAGGCCGCTCTCGAACACTTCGCTGGCTGCACCATCACACCCGGACTCGTGAACGCGCACACTCACCTGACTCTCACGGCACTCTCGGGCGTGGTCCCGCCTCTCCCCTTCGCCGAATGGTTGCCGCGGCTGGTCGCGGCACTCAAGCCGTGGGACATCGCCGACCACGAGGCCTCCGGTGTGGTCGGCGCCGAGGCATGCCTGCTGGCGGGGGTGAGCGCGGTGGGGGACATAGCATACGGCGCCGCCGAAGTCGCACGTGCGTCCGAAGCGGGCCTGGGCGGCGTCTTCTACTGGGAGCTGCTCGGCATCGAGGTCGATGAGGTCGAAGGGACCCTCGCTGCGCTGCTCTATCCCGAGTCGCCCGGTGTGTACGGACCGCGAGTGGTGTGCGGACTGTCGCCCCACTCTCCCTACACCTGCGGCCCCGGACTGCTCCGAGCAGTGAGCGGTGCGGCGGCCGCGCGCGGGGTCCCGACCGCCATACACGTTTCGGAATCGCTCGCCGAGGTGAGACTCCTGACAGACGGCAGCGGCCCGCTCGCCGCGACCGCCCGACGAACCGCTCATGGATTCACGCCGCCCGGCACCTCGACCACCGCCTACCTCGACTCATTGGGTGTCTTGGAGGGCACAACCGCGGTTCACCTGTGCTATCTGGAACCCGCCGACGTGGCCGTTCTCGCACGTGGGGTCCGCGGCATCGTGACGTGTCCACGTTCGAACCGCTACCTCGAGAACCCTCCGCCGATGATCGCCCCGTTGCTGGCTGCGGGAATCGATGTGGGTATCGGCACCGACTCCTCGGCAAGCAATCACGACCTGGATCTGATGAGCGAGGTGCGGGCACTGCGCCGCGCCGAACCGCAGATCGATCCCGCGACCTTGCTCGAGATCGCCACTCTGGGAGGCGCTAGGGCCATCGGCGCAGACGACCGGCTCGGTGCGATCTCGCCGGGGATGCTTGCCGACCTAGCGGTCTTCTCGGTGGACGGCGGTGATGACCCTCTGGAGGCCGTTGTGCGATCGGCAGGCGGGAAGACGCTGGTTGCGGTGATGAGCTCCGGCATATGGCGGGTGCGCGATGCGCGGCTGATGGTGCGCGACTCACGTGCGGCGGCCCGAGCGAGGGACGCGCATGCGCGCTCTGTCGCCGCGCTCGCAGTCAGCTAGCCTGCGATCGATACCGAGCGGGTCCGGCGACGGGCGAAACCGATCCCCCAGCGCGATGCAGAAGAGGCGCCCCACCGGGGCACCTCTTCGGGTCGCGCGCAGGAATCGCTTGGGTCACGACTCGCCGAGATACGCCTTTCGCACGTCCTCGTTCGCGAGCAGCTCCTTGCCGGTACCGGTGAGCTTGATCTCGCCGGTCTCGAGCACGTAGCCGCGGGTCGCGATGGAGAGCGCGAGGTTCGCGTTCTGCTCGACGAGCAGAATCGTGATCCCGTCGTTGTTGAGCTTCTCGATGATCTCGAAGATCGTCTCCACGACGACGGGAGCAAGGCCCATCGACGGCTCGTCGAGCATCAGCAGGCGTGGCTTGGCCATGAGTCCACGACCCATCGCCAGCATCTGCTGCTCGCCGCCGGACAGCGTCCCGCCCTTCTGGGCGATGCGCTCCTTGAGCCGAGGGAACAGCTCGAAGACGTGGTCGAGGTCGGCCTTGATCTCGTCCTTATCGTTGCGCAGGTACGCACCCATCTCGAGGTTCTCGAGAACGGTCATGCGCGAGAAGATGCGGCGGCCCTCAGGCACCTGAATGATGCCCTTGGAGCTGACCTTGTGCGCCGGAACGCCCGCGATCTGCTCGCCCACGAACTCGATGGTCCCGCTCGACGGGCGGAGCTGCCCCGAGATGGTCTTCAGGGTGGTCGACTTGCCGGCCCCGTTGGCGCCGATCAGGGTGACGATCTCGCCTTCGTGGACTTCGACCGTGATGCCCTTGAGCGCCTCGATCTTGCCGTAGTGGGTCCTGATATCGGTGACTTTGAGCACGTTAACCCTCCTGCGACGTGTTCGGCGCGGGCTCTTCAGACGCGGCCATCGCGGCGGCTGCGGCCGACGCGTCGCGTGCGTCCTTCTCGGCCATCATCACATCGGCTCCCTTGCCCAGGTACGCTTCGATCACCTTCGGGTTCTTCTGAATCTCAGCGGGCAGGCCCTCGGCGATCATCTCGCCGAAGTCGAGGACGTAGATGCGGTCGGCGATGTCCATGACGACCTTCATGTCGTGCTCGATCAGGAAGACGGTGACGCCGAGCTCGCGGACCTTGCGGATCAGAGCGTTGAGCTTCTGGCTCTCTTGCGGGTTCATGCCGGCCGCGGGCTCGTCGAGCAAGATGAGCTTGGGGTCGGTCGCCATCGCACGCGCGATCTCAAGACGCCGCTGGTCACCGTAGGGGAGGTTCTTCGCAAGCTCGTTGGCAAGACCGTCGAGACCGATGAACTGCAGCCACTTGCGAGCAGCAGACTCGGTGTTCTTCTCCTCGCGGCGGAACTTCGGCGTGCGGAAGACCGCCCCGATGGGACCCTCGGCCGTCCGGGTGTGACGCCCGACCATGACATTCTCGAGCGCCGTCATGTTCTGGAACAGACGGATATTCTGGAACGTACGCGAGATGCCCATCTTGGCGATCACGTGGGGCTTGAGCCCGCCGACGGCGGTACCCTCGAAGGTGACCGAGCCTTCGGTGGGCGAGTAGATGCCGGTCATCAAGTTGAAGAACGTCGTCTTGCCGGCGCCGTTGGGGCCGATCAAGGCGACGATCTCGCCCTCGTCGATGTGGAGGGTCACGTCGCTCACGGCCTTGAGGCCGCCGAACTGCATCGTGACGTTGGTTGCGTCTACCAGGCGTGTCATGTCAGCTGTACCTCTCTCGCGCCCGGCTACAGGTCTTCGCCCGGAGTGGCGGTGTCGTGCTGAGCGTCGTAGAGCGTCTGGTTCATCTCGTCGAGCGAAGCCTCATCGTCGGGGTGCAGCTCACGCGCGCGGCGCTTGGACGGCAGGACGCCTTGCGGCCTCCACGCCATCATGATCACCATGAGCAGTCCGAACACCAGATAGCGGTAGTTCGAGATCGCCGACTGGGCCTCGGCCGGCACCTGAATGCCCGTGAGGGTTGTCAGGAGGCCTGAGGAGGCGAAGCCGCGGATGAGTTCGGGAACGCCCTGGATCACAAGGGCACCGACGATCGCTCCCGGAATCGAACCCATGCCCCCGAGCACGATCACACATACGACGAAGACCGACTCCATGAACGTGAACGACTCAGGGCTCACGAAGCCCTGGAAGTTCGCGAACGTGATGCCGGCGATGCCGCCCCACAGAGCGCCCAGCGAGAACGCGTAGAGCTTGGCGCCGGTGATGTTCACGCCCATCGATGAAGCCGCGACCTCGTCTTCGCGCATCGCGGTCCACGAACGGCCAAGGCGCGAGTCGTCGAGACGCCGCACCACGAAGATGGTGAACAGGCACAGCAGGACGATGATGTAGTACCAGTACACGTTCGCGGTGAACGTGAAGGTGAAGCCGTTCTCTCCGACGCCCGGAAGCTGGAAGTACGTGTTGTTCGCAAGCCAGTTCAGACCGAACGGCTTGGGCACCACTTCGCCCGCCTTGGGGAGACCCGCTGCGCCGTTGCTGATTCCGAAGATGTTGTTGTTCGAGTGCGATGCGCACGATCTCACCGAAGCCGAGCGTAACGATCGCGAGGTAGTCGCCGCGAAGGCGAAGGACCGGCGTGCCCAGCATGATGCCGGTCAGTGCCGCAGCCGCCGCGGCGAACAGGGATCATGATGAAGTACGACAGGCCCGGTAGCCACGGCTGCGCGGGGAAGGTGGTCGCGAGCCACTGGGAAAGCGGCATGCCCGCCGATGATTCCCGCGTACGCACCGATCGCGTAGAACGCGATGTAGCCCAGGTCGAGTAGGCCCGCGTATCCCGACGACGATGTTGAGTCCGAGCGCCAGCATGACGTACAGACCCACGATCGCGAGGATCCGAACCAGGAACAGCTGACCGAAGCCCTGGAAGATGATGGGCATGAGGAACACCACAAGGCCGATCAGAGCGTACCCGACCATGCTCTTCGTCGACATCTTGCTCGACGCGACGCTGGTCTTGATATCCATTTTGCTTCCGCCCATGGTCTACACCTTCTCCACGACGGATTCGCCGAGCAGACCGCCCGGACGGAATATGAGGACGAGGATCAGGATGCCGAACGCGATGACATCCTTGTAGCCGGTCGAAAGGAAGCCGGCCCCGAGCGACTCGACGATGCCGAGAACGAAGCCGCCGAGCATCGCACCACGCAGGTTGCCGATGCCGCCGAGAACCGCGGCGGTGAACGACTTGATGCCCGGGATGAAGCCCATGCTGAACAACACGGTTCCGTAGTACATACCGTGGAAGATACCGGCGACGGCGCCAAGCGCCGGGCCGATGAAGAACGCCAGCGCGATGACCTTGTTGGAGTCGATGCCCATCAGGCCGGCCGCTTCACGGTCCTGCGAGGTGGCGCGCATCGCCTTGCCCACGCGGGTGCGAGCGATGAACGTGTCGAGCACGAACAGGAGGGTGAGCGATGTGCCGACGATGAGCACCTGGAGCGTGTTGATGCTCGCGTCGCCGAACGAGGCGATCGTCTCGACCGGGAAGATGTTCGGGATAAGGGATCGCTTTGGAGTCCACCCACAGCAGCACGGCGTTCTGAAGGAAGATCGAGACGCCGATGGCTGAGATGAGCGGGGCGAGCCGGGGGGCGTGGCGCAGCGGCCGGTACGCGACCCGTTCGATCACCACACCCAGGATGCCGATCGCCACGAACGCCACCGCGAACGCGATGAGGTAGAGCACGGCGACACCGAAGTTGCTGCCCGTGAAGAAGGCGCTTGCGGGAAGGTTCTCGTTTGAAAGGAGCAGCAGCACCCCAAGACCCACGTACGCCCCACCCATGAACATCTCGCTGTGCGCGAAGTTGATCATGAGCAAGATGCCGTAGACGAGCGTGTAGCCCAGAGCGATCAGGGCGTACATGCCGCCCAGCGTCACCCCGTTCACAAGCTGCTGGATGATTACGTCTGCAGACACTTGAAGGGTTCCTGTCTCTTCAGAAAGGCCCCGGCGTCGTGCCCGGGTCGCATCCTCACACAATGACCGGGCGGGCACCTTGGGTGCCCGCCCGGACGTGTTGTGTTGGAAGCGGTTCCTCCGTGAGTAACGAACTACTCAGGGACCACGACCGGAGCCCAGGCGCCGGACTTGACCTGGTAGGTGGTGATGGCAGCGTTGAGGGTGTCACCGTTCTCGTCGAACCCGAGTGCGCCGGTGACGCCTTCGGTGCTCGTGGCAGCGACCGCGGCGATGAGAGCCTCACGGCCTGCGGGCGAGGTGACCTGATCGGCACCCTGCTCTGCGGCGACCTTGAGCACGGCCTGGATGATGATGTTCGCCGCGTCGTAGGAGTAGCCGTCGTAGGCGGCCAGCTCATCGTTGGGGAACATCGCCTTGTAGTTGGCGATGAAATCCTGCCCGTTGGGGAGCTGGTCGATCGGGAGGCCGATCGAGGTGCAGTAGTCGCCCTCGATGTTCTCGGCGCCACCAAGATTGATGAACTCGGCGTCGTAGAGACCGTCGCCGCCCATCAGAGGAGTCTCGATACCCGCCTCGGAGGACTGCTTCGACAGCAGCGCACCGGCGTTGTAGATGCCGCCGTAGTAGGTGACGTCGGGCTTGGCGGACTTGATCTTGGTGACCAGCGCGTTGAAGTCGGTGTCCTTGTCGGAGGTCTTCTCGGTGAAGAGGACCTTGCCGCCGTTGGCCTCGAACTTCTTGGCGAACTCAGCCGCGAGACCCTCACCATAAGGGGTGGAGTCGTCGATGACGACGGCGCTCTTGAGCCCGAAGTTGGTGAAGGCAACGTCAGCGGCAGCAGGACCCTGGACAGCGTCGGTCGCACACACGCGGAAGACGTTGGCGAAGCCCTGCGTGGTCAGTGCCGGGTTGGTAGAGGCCGGCGAGACCATGACGATGTTGTTGTCGTTGTAGACCTTCGACGCGGGAATCGAGACACCCGAGTTCAGGTGGCCCATGACACCCACGAGGTTGGCGTCCGAGGCGAACGTGTTCGCGACGGTAACACCGGTCTTGGGATCGCCCTGGTCGTCACCGTCGACGCCCTCGAACGTGATGCCCAGTTCCTTGGCCTCGGCGCTCTCATTTGCCTCAGAGATCGCAAGGGCGGCGCCGCGCTTCATGCCCTGGCCGAGTGCGACAGCACCCTGCGTGAGCGGAGCACCGATGCCGATCTTGATCGTGACGGCCTCGGCCGGAGCCTCACCGCCACCTTCCGTCGGAGCTGGACTCGAGCAACCCGTGGCGATCATGGCGACCGCGACGAGCGCAGCGAGGGCAGCGAGGACACGCTTGTTACGCATCTTCATACTTCCTCCCTTACGTCCCGTTAACCCACCTGATGTGATTGCGGCCGCCCGCGATCATGAACTCTGAGCACACGTGGCCGCTGCGGTCATCCCACCGCAAGATTTCCGTACCGTAGCACAACGCCTCACTACGCAACAACGGAGTTCGCCCACTCTGTAGGTGCTCATCTGCGCCGTCTCACGAGCCAGGATGCGTATCGGAGCGGGTCATCGCGAGTCGCGAAGGCTAGATGTAGTACATCGGCGCCGACGACGCATCGAGTTCGCGCTGCCGGACAGCGACGGTCGCGAGGTCGACGCCGGCAAGGAACGTCTCGAGTTCGAGCGCGGCCCGCTGCCACACCTCGGCCGCCGCGGAAGTGCTCTGGCGGGGAACGTCGAGCACTTCCCCGTCGAGCGCGAGCACCACGTCACCGACGCTGATCTGTTCGGCCGGGCGCGCCAGCGCGCACCCGCCTGCCGCCCCGCGTCGACACTCGACCACTCCCGCGCGCGCAAGGGCGGTCACCTGCTGCTCAACGAACCGGCGGGGAAGGCCCAGCCTGTCGGCGAGGTCTCCGGCTGCGACGTGCTCGCCGTCAGGCTGCATCGCCAGGAGCACGAGCGCGCGCAGTGCGTAGTCAAGGCGCTGGGAGACGCGCATCCTACTCCAGCCCCTCCCACAGCTTGGTGCTCAGATAGCGCTCTCCCGTCGAGGGTGCGACCGCCACGATCACCTGACCGGCGAACTCCTCGCGGGCTGCGAGCCGCAGCGCGGCCGCGACGGCGGCGCCGCTTGAGATGCCCACGAACGCAGCCTCGCGGGCCGCGAGCGTGCGCGCGGTCTCGATGGCCTCATCTCCGGAGACGTGCTCGACTCCGTCGAGAACGTCGAGGTCGAGCGTGCCCGGGATGAAGTTGGCACCGATGCCCTGTATCAAGTGGGGGCCCGGCGTGATGTCCTCACCGCGAAGCCTCTGCGAGATGATGGGTGACTCCGCCGGCTCGACGGCGATCGCCTTGACGTGCGGGAGCCGCTCCTTGAGGTACTTGCCGGCGCCCGAGATCGTGCCGCCGGTCCCTACGCCCGCGACGATGGCTCCGAGCGTGTAGCCCTCGACAGCCGCCGCGATCTCCGGGCCCGTCGTGCGGTAGTGCACCGCAGGGTTCGACGGGTTCTCGAACTGCTGGGGAACCCACGCGCCTTCGGTCTCCGCGGCGATGCGCTCGGCCTCGGCCACGGCACCGGCCATGCCCTTCTCCTTGGCGGTGAGCACGAGTTCGGCTCCGTAGGCCTTGAGAAGCTTGCGACGTTCGATCGACATCGACTCGGGCATCGTCAGGATGACCCGGTAGCCGCGCTCAGCGCCGACGAGCGCCAGCGCGATGCCGGTGTTGCCGCTGGTGGGCTCGACTATCACCGTCTTGCCGGGAGTGATGTCCCCGCGCTTCTCGGCATCATCGATCATCGCCAACCCGATCCGATCCTTGACCGAGCCGCCGGGGTTGCGCGACTCGAACTTGAGCCAGACGGTGCCGGGCAGGCCCTCGGAAAGCCGAGTGAGCGGAACGATCGGTGTGTGGCCGATCGAGTCGGTGACGGTGTCGAAGCGGTGGGCGAACGCTGCCATGGGATGCCTCCAAAGGGATGAGCCGACCTCTCATCGGATAGTACGCCCATCGCGAGGAGTATTCACGCATCTCTATGGTGCGATTACTGCGAAATCCCATGCCGCTGCTCGCAGGTCCTGGTTGCGCTACGCTTGGAGCGGTCTGGGGTCAGCCGCAACACGACGGAGTACCGTATGGAACTCGCATTCTGGGCATGGGTCACCGTCGCGGTGGTCCTGGGAGTCGGCGAGATCCTGGGTTCGGGTCTCTACCTGCTTCCCTTCTGCCTGGGCGCGACGAATGCCGCAGCCCTGAGCGCGCTGGGCGCAGCTCCCGGCTGGCAGTGGCTGGTGTTCTTCGCCGTGTCGGGCGCACTCACCGTGCTGTTCCGTCGCGCGAGTGCACGACGCGAGCGAAGAGGCTGAGCACCGCACCCGACGACCTCGTGGCCGAGCACCATACCGGTGCCGCCGCCTAGCGTGACCTGCCGAGGGTGATGGTCACGTTGACCTCGCCATCGACGACGCGAGCGGGGAATGTGCGAACGTCCGCGTCGGGGTGGTCGGTCGTGCCCGTGCGCACGTCGTAGCGCCACCCGTGCCATGGGCACAACAGCGTGTAGCCGTCGACGAACCCGTCCGAGAGCGGCCCGAAAGCGTGTCTGCACAGGTTGGAAAGCGCGAACACCTCGTCCCCCACGCGCGCGACCGCTATGTCGTTCTTGCCGACCTTGACGTGGCGCACCGAGCCCGCAGGCAGGTCTTCCAGCCGGCACACCGGCACATCGACGGACGCGCCGGCCGGCGGTTCCTCGATGACGCCGATGAGCTCGGCGCCGTCCTCGACGTCGGTGCGGATGAACAGCCCGCACCAGCACTTGCCCAGCGCGGCGAACTGATCCCGGTAGAACGGAATGCACGGACACACGATCGTGAGGTCCTCTTTGGGGTTCCCCGTGCGGACTCGGCACGGGCAGTAGACGTCCCCGTCACGCTCGAGGATCTCCAGCTCGCTTTCGAGCACCTCGTCGACGAAGTCCGTCTCGGTGTTGAACTTGTATCCGAGACGGGACGCGAACGGGCCCATGTACTCCTTGAGGTCCTCGGCGGTCGTACCAGGCGCGAAGACACGCCGAGGCGAGCGGTTGTGTTCGGTCATGGCTTACAGTCCGAGGATGTCGGCGATCTTGGTCTTGTTGAACCCGACGACAACGTGGTCGTCGGCCACAAGGACCGGGAACGACGTGCCGCCGGAGAGCTCCTTCACCCGGTCGATGGCAGCCTGCTTCACATCGCCTTCGAGTTGATCGACCTCGGTGATCTCGTAGGTGATCGCGTGGTCATCGAGGTAGCGCTTGGTCATGCGGCAGTACGGGCACGTCGAGAGCGCGTAGAGGTGGATATCCATGTCGTCTCCTTGCGGGGCCTCGCAGGCGCCGAGGTAGGTGTCGTTTCACGATCCGCTGTGCCGTGTATTCCCGAAAGCCGGGAAGAAGATCGTTTTCGGGCATCATCGATTGTGTAGCCCAGGGAAGCGGAAGAACGCCATGACGCAGGCCAACGCCCCCTGCCCGGTCAGCGAAGACCACCCTCGCAGGGTCATCATCGTCGGCGGCGGATACGCCGGCACGACGCTGGCCGTGGCGCTGGGCAAGACGCTGAGACGACGAGCGGCCGACGTCGCGGAAGTCATCCTCGTCGAACCGAACCCATGCCAAGAGGCGCTCTCGGAGTTGGACCTGGTCGCGGTGGGTCCTGAGCGGCCTGAGTTCTGCGAACTGTGGCTTCCGGCCGTCTTGAAGGACCTGCCGGTCAGGACGTGCTTCAACCGCGTCGAGCATATCGACCCCGTGCGCCGCATCGTGCGAACGGAGGGCGGACACGAGGTCGGCTACTGGCGCTTGGTCGTATGCACCGGCGCCGTGCCTTCGGTACCGCCGGTCCCGGGGCTGGCCGAGCATGCCGTGACGATGTGGTCGGTGGCCGACGCCCAGGAGCTGCAGCGTCGGGTCGACTCGCAGCTCAAGCTCGCCGCACGAATGCCCGGGGCCGCACAGCGCCGAGAGGCGCTCTCCATCACCGTGTGCGGCGGCGGCGCTACCGGTGTCGAGATCGTGGGAACGATCGGACAGCTGCTGCCCAAGCGCGCCGCCGAGATCGGGCTCGACCGCACGGACCTCCGGGTGAGTCTCGTCGAGGGGCGACCGCAGATCCTCTACGACCTGCCGGAGAGACAACGTGCCCTCGCACTCAAGCGACTCTCCAAGCTGGGCGTGAATGTGGTGACGGGCTCGATGGTCGCGAACGTGACCCGGGACCACGTGAGGCTCGCCGACGGACGCGAGGTGCCGACTGCGGTCCTGGTCTGGGCCGGCGGCGCGGTCGCCGACCCGCATGCGGCCGACTGGGGGTTCGCCACCGACAACACCAACCGGCTGCTCGCAGGGCCCGATCTGAAGGCCCGGGGGTTCGCCGATGCCTACGTGCTCGGAGACGTCGCCTCGTTCCGAGACCCCGCGAGCGGTCGAACGCTGCCGATGCTGGCGCAGTTCGCCATCCGTGAGGCACAGCACACCGCCGGCAACATCGTGCGCGAACTCGACGATGCTCCCACCATCCCCTTCCGCCCCCATATGCACGGCGAGTTCGTGAGCGTGGGCCCCAGTTGGGGCGTCGGGTGGGCGTGGAAGCTGCGGCTGTCGGGTATCCCTGCGATCGCCATGAAGCGCCTGACCTACGTGCTGTACTGGTGGCAGGTAGGCGGAGTGAGACTCGCCTGGAGCCGCGCCCGCGAGCTGCTCTCGATGCATCGCTGACGCCACCGCCCCGCAGTAATGGGGTCGGATCCGCGCTCATTAGCGTGCTCTCATCTAATGGGATATATTCATCGAGTGGTTACCCGCCCGCACGCAGGCGCTTCATGCGTGCGATGGGGAGGGGATATGTGAAGGGCGGGCATTCGTGCCCGCCCTTCACATATCCGCAGTTCATGTCACGCGCGCGGTGTACACTGCCCAGCATGAATCCACGCCATCCCCTGCGCGTCGTGTTCCTCGGCTCGGGCTCATCGGGCAATGCCGCCGCGGTGACCGACGGCGAGACCACCGTACTGGTCGACTGCGGCTTCTCGGCTCGCGAGATCTCTCGTCGGCTCGCTGCGGCGAGCCTCGACGCCTCGAGCATCGCCGCGATCCTCGTGACCCACGAGCACTCCGACCACGTCAAAGGCATCGACGTCTTCGCCCGCCGGTACGCACCGGAATGCACCGTCTACGCGAGCTCCGGTACCCGACGCGGAACCGCACTCGCCTCGGCCGTCCAGACCCGGATCGTCAGGTGTGGCGAGCAGCTCTCGATCGGGACGCTCACCGTGACACCGTTTCGGACCTCTCATGACGCCGCCGAGCCAGTGGGGTACCGCTTCGACGCCTCGGGCGAATCACTGGGCATCGTGACCGACACCGGCGTGCTCACCCCCCAGGCCCTCGAAGCACTCGCGGGAGTCAAGGCGCTCGGGCTCGAGAGCAACCACGACACACGGATGCTGGAGCGCGGACCCTACCCTGCATTCCTCAAGCGCCGGATCCGCTCGAACGCCGGACACCTCTCGAACGACGACGCCGCAGACGCGCTCGACGCGCTCGCCTCCGACGATCTCGGGCTCGTGTTCGCACTCCACCGCTCGCGCACCAACAACACCGCAGCGCTCGCCTCGGCCACGCTCGAAGAGCGGCTTTCCCGGCTCGGGCTCGCCGTCCCGGTGACGGTGGTTTCGCAGCACGAACCGTGCGACTCGTGCCCGCCGCAAGGCGAGCTCTTCGCCGGGGACGATCTGTGAGCGGGGCGCCGGTCAGACTCCGGCCGCACCACTTCGTGTGCCTGCAGTTCTACCGCGGGGAGGGCTACGACGCACCGTTCGTTGCGAACCTCGAGGAGCTTCTCGGCAGGCTTGCCGGGCAGGCGGCGCTTGCGGTGGCGGGAGCTGACGACGTGTGCCACGCATGCCCGAGCCTCTCGGCGCAGGGAACGTGTGAGGACCCGCACGGCGGTCAATCCGAGATAGAGCGCATCGACGCGCTCGCCGGAGAGCTGCTCGACATACACCCCGGGTCGCGGCTGTCGCTCGCACAAGTCGCCGAGCGACTCGCCGACGACGCCATCGCGACGGGACGTTGGCGCTTCGACGCATGCGGTGGCTGCGCATGGGAGGACGTCTGTGAGCCCGGCTGGAACGCCCTGGTCGACGGCTAGGAGCGTGTGCGGTCCACGAGGTCCGCGAGCGTGCGTTCAACTTCGTCGGCCGATTCGACCGTGACGGCTCCGTTCGCGAGCGCTTCGGCCCAGTAGGCCGTTGCCGCCCCACCGGCGAAGTCACGGCCCGCGATATCGCCGACGATCACGAGGGGCTTCTCGGCACGGACGGCCACGAGCAGGTTGTCCACGTTGCCGTGACCGAAGGGCACCTCGCACACGACGACCACATCGGCTTGGGCCGCCAGTCTGGCCGCATGCACAGCCGACTCGGAGTCCATCGGAGCGAACGGCGGGATGCATGCGTACTCGACGCCCAGGGCGTCGGCCAGGATCGCGTCGGCGTCTCCGGTGTTGAGCGCTCCCGAGCTGACCGTCCAGCCCGCGAGAACGAGCCGCCGCATGAGCGGGGCGGCCACCCCCGAACCTCCCACGACGTGCACGCGGCCTCGGACGGTCGAAGAGACGGCGCCGTCGCGCAGCACCGGCGTGACCGAGACCGAGCCGGTGACGGGGTCGGTACCCACGACGGCGCGCACGCCGAAGACCGAGCGCAGCATGTCGGCGGTGATCACGGACCCGGGTGACGCGGCATCGCTCAGAGCTCCCGCTGAGACGACCGCGACCCGGTCCGAGTAACGCGCCGCCATATCGAGGTCGTGGAATACCGCGAGCACGGCGAGCCCCGAGTCCGCCAAGTCTCGTGAGAGGTCGAGCACCTGCAGGCGGTGGTTCAGGTCGAGGTGGCTCACCGGTTCGTCGAGGAGCAGCACGCGCGGCTGCGTGGCGAGCGCCTGGGCGAACGAGAGCCGCTGCAGATCGCCGCCGGACAGCTCGTCGACGGCACGACGCGCCAGATGGGCGGTGTCGGTGAGCAGCATCGCGCGCTCCACGGCCTCACGGTCGGCGGCGCCCGGCTGCCCGAAGCGCGGCAGGTGCGGGTGGCGGCCCATCTCTACGAACTCCTCGGCGGGAAACGAGAAGGTGACGCTGACCTGCTGCGGCACCACACCCACGAGGGCGGCGCGCTCCCGGGAAGACAGCGACGGCAACGGCTGGCCCGCGACCTCGATCGAACCGCCGAGCAGCTCCGAGTCGCCCGTCACCGCGCGTAGCAGAGTGGACTTGCCCGCGCCGTTCGCGCCCACGAGGCCCACGATCTCGCCGGCCGACACCTCGAGCCGGGCGTCGGCGACCACCACGTGTCCGGCGTAGCCCACGCTCGCCGCCGAGTAGCGCAACAGCACGTCGTTCACAGCCTGCGCTCCCCTCTCACCAGCAGCCAGACGAAGAACGGCCCACCGATGAGCGCGGTGACGATGCCCACAGGGATCTCGATCGGGGCCAGCACGGTGCGCGCGATCAGATCCGCGAGCACGAGGGCGGTGGCGCCGCCCAGGAGCGACGCCGGCATCAGCCACCGATGGTCCGGTCCGATCGTGATCCTCAGCATGTGCGGCACCATCAGTCCCACGAAGCCGATGAGCCCGGCGACGGCGACGGCGGCTGCGGTCAGCAGCGATGCGACCGCGAGGGCGAGCATCTTGAAGCGGTGCACGTCGAGTCCCAGATGGCCTGCCCGCTCGTCGCCGAGCAGCATCAGATTGAGCTGGCGGCCGAAGGTCAGAGCGATGGCGCCGCCGATGAGGAACATCGGCGCGATCATCCTCACATAGGGCCACGATGCCGCGCCGAGGCCGCCCATCATCCAGAACACGACCGCCGACATCTGCTCGCGAGCGAACACCATGAGAAACGAGGTGAGCGCTGCAAGCGTGTACGAGACCGCCACGCCCGCCAGCAGCAAGGATGCGGTGTCGAGCCTTCCCCTCCACGAGGCAAGGCGTGTGACCAGCAGCATCGTGAGGATCGCGCCGGCGAATGCCGCGAGCGGCACCGCTCCGTAGCGAAGCGCAGTGGCCTGGGCGGTGAGGGTGAGCGCGATCATCGCCCCGAGGCCCGCCCCGCTCGACACCCCGAGGATGTAGGGGTCTGCGAGCGGGTTTCTGAAAAGCGCCTGGAAGATGGCGCCGGCGCCTGCCAGCGAGGCCCCCACGAGCGCGGCCAACACGACCCGCGGCAGTCGGACGCTCACCACGAGCGTGTCGCTCATCCCTGCGGAGCGGCGGGTGAGTGCCCGCCCGATGGCCGCGAGCACCTCCCCCGGCGTGACCGACACGGCACCGAACGCGATGCCCGCGACGAGCGCCGCACACAGCGCCACCGCGAGCACCACGAGGGCGGTGCCGGGTCGGATGTCACGCCGGGTGGTCACGCTACTTCTCGAAGGCGTCGGGATGCAGCGCCTCGGCGATCTGCTTGAGGCCCAGAACCGTGCGCGGCCCCGGGCGAGACACGAGGTTGTCATCGAGGACGTAGACCCGCTCGTTCTTCACCGCCGAGAGTGACTCGAACCCAGCGCGCTCCTTGAGCGCGGACGGATCGCTCATCGAGCCAAGGGTCGCCATGTAGACGACGGGGTCGGACTTCACGAGCTGCTCGGTCGAGTAAGGGACATAACCGGGTTCGGTGACCACGTTGGCGCCGCCCGCAACGGACACAAGTTCATCGATGAGGGTGCCTGCGCCAACGGTGAACAGCGGATTCTGGCCGATCTCGACGAACGCCGTGACCTTATCGGCGCCGGCGACCGCCTGCTCGACCTCGGCGACGGCCGCCTGCATGTCGGCAACGACCTTCTCGGCGGCCTCGGTCTCACCGGTGGCCTGCCCGACCTCGGTGATGTCCTCGTAGAGACCCGCGAGGTTCTGGGGATCGATGGAGAGCACGGTGGCGCCCAGCTGCTCGAGCTTGGTGATGACATCGGCCTGTACGCCGCCGGTCAGGAGCACGAGGTCGGGGTCGGCCGCCGCGACCGCCTCGAGGTTGGGCCCGGTGAAGTCGCCCACCTTCTCGATGTCGGCGACCTCGGCGGGGTAGTCGTCGTAGCTCGTGACGCCGACGACGCGCTGCCCGGCCCCTATCGCGAACAGCATCTCGGTGTTCGCAGGGGCGAGCGAGACGATGCGCATCGGCTGCTCGGCGATCGTGACTGCGCGACCGGCGTCGTCGGTGATCGTCACAGGGAACGCCGCTGCGGGCTTCTCGGCGGGCTCGGAGGCGGGTTTCGGCGCCGGGGTGGAGCAGCCGGCCACGAGTGCGGTCGCGGTCGCGAGTGCGAGCAGCGTCGCGATCGTGCGGGTGGGCCGTGTGGTGCGTGCGGTGCGGGTCATGCGGGCTCCTTTCGGGGGCCGTTCTCGACGCGCGTACCGCTCCTGTGGGAACGACGAAGACCCGCCTTGCTTGGCCGCGCGGAGCGGACAAGAAGCGGGTCTTGCGAGGTGAGCGGTGCGGTTCGGGGCTCCCGGGTGCGGTCGCCGCGAGCCGGCCTTGTGTCCTCGAAGGCCGCGTCGCGCATCACTCGGCAGGTCTCCTGACTTACGCGCATGGATCGCGCGATCACAGTGGCGGGTCCCGTCCCGGATTCTCACCGGCTTCCCTATTCTCCCGCTCGTCTCATGAGAGGCGGGCGGGCACCGAATGACGCCTATTCTGTTGACAACTGGCTCGCAGTCTAGCGCACGCTCACCGCCGCCACCAGCGCGGCGGACCATGCGTGCTCGCGGGCCGGGGTCTAGACGACCGCGACCGCCGCCTCACCGGAGCCGGTGCGGCCCGCCCGGAACGTCCGAATGGCCAGAGCGGCACCGAACGCGGCCACCGCGAAACCCGCGACGATGCCGAGGAACATCAACTTGATGTAGAGCTCCTCGGAGTTCATGACCGGGCTGTCGGGGTGCAGGGCGCGGCCGGGGCCCAGGATCGCCTGCAGCAACACCACCCAGGCGAAGCCCACGAAGGCGATGTCTGCGCCCGCGAGCCACCGAGGGTCATCGATCAACAGACCGAGCGCGAGCACGGCCAGCGCGGCGATCATGATCCAGAACTGGGCGAGCAGTCGCGGGTCGGCGGCCGCGACCTCGAACGGAGAGGACTTCGAGCCGGTGAAGTCCCACGTGTTGAGCGCCGCGAGCAGGCCGAGCCCGCTGCCGACGACCCACACCGGGATCGCGACCCAGCGCACGGCTTCGGTCCACCGGTACCAGGCCTCCTTCTTGGTCACGAGAAACGCGATAGCGCAGAGGGCGAGGACCACGAACAGCGAGAGGTTGACCCACGTCATCGCGCCGTGGAACACAGGCAGGCGGACCTTGGTGCCGAGGCCCTCCACGGCTGGGAACAGCAGCGTGAACACCATGGACATGGCCAGTCCAACGGCCACCAGACCAAGCCCCGCGAAGGGCCACAGGGACGTGCGTGATTCCATCGAACAGCTCCGAATCAGGTCGATACCGCAGTGACGGACTCACAGTCTAGCAACACCCGCGCCGTACGACCCGTGAAGGCGGCGTACGCTGGCTACGCAGCCTCGGGGGCGACCGCTCCTGCGGGCGCATCGACGACCACAGCAGCCGGACGGCGCACCGTCGGAGCCGTGCGGATGCTCGCTATCGCGACGCCGCCCACCGTCACGAGTCCTCCCACGAGGGTGATGAGGTGCGGTACCTCACCCACCCAGAGCCAGGCGATCGGCACACCCAGGACGGGGATCAGGTAGAGGAACCGTGAAGCGAGCCCCGGCGTGAGCCCCTTCACCGCGCGCGACCACAGCACGTAGGCGATGCCGCCGGGGAAGATCGCCAGGAAGAGCAGTGTGGCGATATCGGCGGCACCGGCGGTGCTCAGCGCATCCATCGAGCCGGGCGCGAAGACCACGAACGGGAGCGAGCCCGCGACGAGCGCGTAGGTCGTGACCTCGAGCGGGCGGTACGTGGCGAGCAGTGGCTTGGTCACGAGCGTGTAGCTCGCAAACGACAACGCGGCCAGCACCACCAGAGCGGCACTCGGACCGATCTCGCCCAGGCCGCCCTTGCCCTGCGCCATGAACAGCAGTCCGCCGGTGCACACGGCCAGACCGGCCCACGTGGTCCAGCCGGCCCTCTCGCGACCGAGTGCGACCGCGATGACGGTCGTGAACACCGGGCTGATGTTGATCAGGAAGCCCGCCATCGTGGCGCTCACGCCTGTCTGCCCGTTGACGAGCAGCATCTGGTAGGCGGCGAACCCCAGGACTCCGGCCAGCGCGATCGTCGGCAGATCCTTCTTGTTCGGTAGCCGCATGCGCGTCACGGCGCCGTACCCGAGGAACATCACGGCGGTGAGGGTCCAGCGCAAGAACAGCAGGTGCTGCGGGCTGAAGTGGTCGAGCGCGGCGACGAGCGCGGCGAAGGTCGTGCTCCAGATCAGCACCGTCACCGCGACCGCGACCATCGTTCCCATCCCGTACCGCTTGACCACGAAACACGCTCCTCGACTGTGTGTGGCGGGCGAACCCCGGCCCTATCGCAGTGTAGAAAGCCGATGGTCCATCTTGAAGTGGTATTCGTTTGCCTGGCAGATGATATGCTTTCGATACATATGCTTCCATGACCACAATGCCTTCGATTGGAAAGCGCCCATGGACGCCACGGATCGACAGCTTCTCGAAGACCTGCAGAACGACGCTCGCGTGAGCTACGCCGAGCTCGGGCGCCGTGTCGGCCTCACGCCGCCGGCTGTGGCGGAGCGGGTCAGGCGTCTGGAGACCTCCGGGATCATCGCGGGCTATCACGCGCAGGTCGACCTGAACAAGGCCGGTTACGGGCTGGTCGCGTTCATCCGGCTCTCATCGGCTCCCGAACTCGCCAAGCAGCTGGGCCGGATCGCCGCCGAGACCCCCGAAGTGCTCGAATTCCATCACGTCACCGGCACCGAGGGGTTCGTGCTCAAGGTCGCTGCGCGCTCGATCGAGCACCTCGAGAGGGTGATCGTGCTCCTGCTGCCGTACGGGCAGACCACGACGTCGATCGTGCTCTCATCGCCCGTGACATGGAGGCGGATCGAGTTCGCGGAGGGCTAGATCGCGCGACCCACGAGCAGACCGACGGCCGCCGCACTCACGCCGAGCACACAGCTGATGATGATGTTGGTGACTCCCAGCATCGCCTGCCCGCGTTCGATGAGCACCACCGATTCGTAAGCGAACGCCGAGAACGTCGTGAACCCGCCCAACAGCCCGGTTCCCAGCAGCAAGGAGTACTGCGCCGAGAGGATGCCGCGATCGTGCGTGAAGGCGGCAAGGACGCCCAAGAGGAAGGCCCCGACGACGTTCACCAGGAGTGTGTGCCAGGGGAACTCCGACGCGCTGCGTGATATCAGCGCCACGTTGACCGAGTAGCGCAGCACGGCGCCCGCCGCACCCCCGGCCGCGACCAGCAGCATCTCACGCATCGCGGGCGATCAGCTCCTCGACGACACGACTACCGGGCGGACAGGAGCTTCTCGGGCTCGAACGAGGAGTCTGCCACGGCCGCGCCCAGAGTCGCCTTCTTCAGGTGCCCCTCGATCAGGTCGTCGAGCTCCTGCCATACCACCGAGTGGATCGTGCACAGCACCGAGCGGCTGCACACGCGTCCCTGGGTGCACAGGCTCATCGACGTGGGCTCGTCCATCGCGCGGAAGATATCCAGCATCGTGATGTCGTCGGCGGGGCGTGCCAGCTCGATGCCGCCACCGACGCCGCGACGGGAGACGAGCAGTCCGGCGTTGACCAGGTCCCGCGAGATGGTGCGAGCGTAGTCGTAGGGGACGTCGGCCGTCTCGGCGGTATTGCGCACGGTGTCGCGCACGCCGGGACCGAGTCTCGCGAGTTCGTAGAGAAGCCGGATCGCGTAGTCGGTTCGCCAGTTGATAGCCACTGCGGCCGGTCTCCTTCAGTCAGGTATCTGTTGTGGGTGCGTTTCGGGTGGAGCGCCGTGTTCCCGTGCCACGACAGTCTACCATTGCGCCATGGCCGGGCCGTGCTCAACTCCGGTCGGCCCACAGCCACAAGCTGGCCGACGTCCGGTGCGGCCGCCAGAGCTCGCCTCGCTCTGAGAGTTCTTCTCGGCTGAAGGCTCGCTCGAGGCCGGCCATGCGTCCGGCCGAGTCACGGATCCCGTGGTCGTCGACGGCCAGCACGTCGGGGCGGCGCAGCGCGAAGATCAGGAACATCTCGGCGGTCCACCTCCCCACGCCCCGAAGCTCGATGAGCGTGGCGATGGCCTCCTCGTCGGAGAGCCCGGCTAAGCCGGCAAGGTCGATGTCGCCGGCGAGCACGGCCGCCGCGATGCCCTGGATGTAATCGACTTTCGAGCGCGACAGCCCGACAGCCCGCAGGTCGTCGAAGGTGGCTGCCGCGACACCGGCAGGCGTGGGATCGGCGACCGCGATCAAGCGGTTCCAGATCGTGCGCGCGACCTTGTCGGAGAGCTGCTGGGCGACGATGGACCCGATGAGCTCCTCGAACGGGTCGCTCGGAGCTGCGACCTCGACCTTCCCCACGCGGGCGATGAGGGCCCCGAGTTCGGGATCGGCGTCGGCCAGTGCCCGGGAGCTGTCGCTGTCTGCGGTCAGGGTGAGGCGGGCCGGCAGCGTCATCGGCTACCCGAGGGTCGCGGGCGGCTCGATGTCGTCGTAGATGCGCGCCCACGCGAGCCTACCGCTCGGAGCGCGCTGGTAGGCCGCGGCCCCGGCCTGCGGCGGCAGGGCCGTGGAACCCCATCGCTCCACCTCGTACTCGTAGATCACGGTCTCGCCGTCGTCGGTGATCGTGCCGAGCTTCAGCGGCAAGGGGCCGTCCGACAGGATGGCGCGGTACCACTTTGCGCGGGCCGCCCCCGAGTGAACGTGGTCGCCCCCTGCCGGCTCACGGACGGCTCCGTCGGTCTCGAACACGGCGTCGGCGGCCGCGGCGTCGGCAGCGGCGAGGGCTGCATGGTAGGCGCCCACCGGCTCGGCGGGCTTCTCGGCGAGGTCGTACTGCATCAGCGGGGGCCGCACCTGGTGACGTCCGGACAGCGGCCACGTGCTGTGGTAGACACGCAGGTCGCGGATGCAGTCGTCGGCGATGTCGGCCGCGAGCAGGACCGGCAGCTCCACCCGAACGTCGTCGACGGTCACGCACAGCGTGAACTCGTGGACGATGCGTGCCGGCGTCACCGTGGTCGACACATCCTCGACCGACGCCTCGTGAACGTCGAGCCATGCCCTCGATTCGGCCACGAACTCAGGCGGCTGCTGGTGGCCCCCGAGTGGCGAGTCGACCGTCGCCCGATCCCCGAACACACTCAGTACGCCGATATCGCCGTCTATCAGGCGCGGGTAGAGGGTGACGACGCTCATCGTGGCATCCATGGCACGCTCCTTCGTATCGCGACGTTGGTCATTAGGTTCTTCCCTTGTGCGACCGCCGCGCCACGCACTCAACGCGCGTCGGCGCATTCGTCCGCCTCGACATCGTCATGGAGCTCCCCGCAGAGGAGCGGGTGGGCGCGGGTCAGCTTCTCGATCACCGAGACGGTCGCCTCGAGGGCCGCGCGCTGAACGTGCGCCGGTGGTGGCGGAGAGCCCTCAGCGAGCGTGCGCTCCGGACACGGCGGTGCCGTCGACCCTGCCGCCGCCGCGGCCTGGTGAGACAGCGTGCGCCAGGTGGCCGGAACGCTCTGCGGTACCGGCGCGCCCATCAGCACCGCCATCGCCCCCGCCCACATGCGGGGAACGGCCGAGTATGACTCGTATCCGCCACCCCCCACCATCGCGATCCGCCCGCCGCACAGCTCATCGGCGAGGTCCACGATGCCCGACACGAGACCGAGGTAGCCGGCGACGGTGTTGTCGAGACCGGCGAGCGGGTCGTCTCGGTGGGAGTCGGCGCCGCCTTGCAAGACGATCACGTCCGGCGAGAAGCTGCGCAGCGCGGGGCCGATCACCTGCTCGAGAACGAGGTGGTAGCTCGCCGCCCCGCTGCCGGGGGCGAGCGGCACGTTGAGAGCATAGCCGTGACCGGGACCCGCCCCCATCTCGTGGACGTGGCCGCTGCCCGGGTACAGGTAGGCCCCCGACTCGTGGACCGAGAGCGTGAGCACGTCTGCGCGGTCGTAGAACGCCTCTTCGACGCCGTCGCCGTGGTGGACGTCGATGTCGACGTAGGCGACGCGCAGACCCGGTCTGGCCCTGGTGGCGCGGCCGATGGCGAGTGCGCAGTCGTTGTAGACGCAGAAGCCCGCCGCGCGGTCGCGGTGCGCATGATGCAGGCCGCCGGCCGGTCCGAACGCTCGGGTGGCCCGGCCGCTCAAGACGGCGTCGAGCGCCGAGACGGTGGCGCCCGCGACGAGCAGTGCGGCCTCGTGCATGCCCGCGAACGCAGGCGTGTCTCCCGGACCGATCCCGAACGACGACTCCGCGAGCTCCGGATGCGCGCTCGCCCGCATCACCGCCTGCACGTAGCGGGAGTCGTGCACGGCAGCGAGGTCGTCGAGGTTCGCGGTGCCCGGATCGATCCGGGCCACACCGTCCAGCAGCCCCCAGGCGCTCATGAGCCGCACAGCGAGGACGTGACGTGCCGGCGTGAACGGGTGTGCGGGAGCGAAACGGTAGCTCTCGAGTGCCGGGGAGTATGCGAGGGCCACGGGCGGAGTGGCCCGCTCATCCGTGCTGCTCTCTCTCGCCATGCGCGCCTCCCGACCGCCTCGATCCATTCGACACAGATGAGTATGTCCATTCTCAGTACACACGATGTCCGCATGACGGACGCAGGGTTTCGGTCGCATTGGGGGGAATACAATCCCTATTCGCCAGTCGTGAATCGAGGAGGGCGCCATGAGAGAGCTGTTGCGCGTCAACATGAACGACCTGTCCGTGAAGCTCGAACCGATCCCCGAGGGCTGGGCCAAGTACGGCGGCCGCGCACTCACCGACGCGATCGTCTATCACGAGGTGCCGGCCGATGCCGATCCGCTCGGCCCTGCCGCGAAGCTCGTCTTCGCACCGGGCACGCTGGGCGGGACCACCGCCCCCAACGGCGGGCGTCTGTCGGTAGGCGGAAAGAGCCCGTTGACCGGCGGGATCAAGGAGTCGAACTCGGGTGGGCAGGCAGCGCACGCACTCGCCCGCATCGGAATCTCGGCCGTCGTGGTCGAGGGCAAGGCCGCGGACCCGAACGCTCGCTACGCGCTGGTCGTCGAAGCGGACCGCTCGGCGAAGCTCGAGCGGGTCGACGACTGGGCCGGGCTGGGCAACTACGAGGTCGCCGACAAGATCAAGGCCATGCGCCCCGAAGAGGACCGCTTCGCCACGATCTCGATCGGCCCCGCCGGCGAGGGTCTCGCCAAGGCCGCCGGCATCGCGATCTCAGACCCCAAGGGCTACCCGAACCGCTTCGCGGGCCGCGGCGGCCTGGGCGCGGTCATGGGCAGCAAGGGCCTCAAGGCCATCGTCATCTCCGACAAGGGCGCGCGCAGCGTCGAACCCGCCGACAAGGAGGCCTTCGTCGCCGCAACCCGCCGCTTCTCGGCGGCGCTCAAGGAGCATGCGGTATCCGGTACCGGCCTGCCGATGTACGGCACCAACGTGCTCACGAACATCCTCAGCGAGGCGGGCGGCCTGCCCACGCACAACTTCGCGAGTGGCACGTTCGAGTTCGCCGATGCGATCGGCGGCGAGACGCAGCGCGCCGCGATCGTCGAGCGCAGCGGTGGCGAGGGCATCAATGACTCCCACGGTTGCCACAGTGGCTGCGTCATCAAGTGCTCGCGGTATTGGATGGACAAGGACGGCCACTACAAGACCAAGGGTCCCGAGTACGAGACCGCATGGTCGTTTGGCGCCGACTGCGAGATCAAGGACCTCGACGACATAGCCGAACTCGACCGCGCGTGCGGCGACCTGGGCCTCGACACGATAGAGATGGGTGCGACGCTCGCGGTCTACATGGACTCCGGCAACCTCGCGTTCGGAGATGCCGCCGGCGCACTGAGCGTGCTCAAGGACGGTCTTGAGGACAAGGTCATCTGGAACGGCGCCGAGGCGACGGGCAAGAAGTTCAACGTCCGACGCATCCCCGTCGTCAAGCACCAGGCGCTGCCCGCCTACGATCCGCGTTCCGTCCAGGGCATGGGAGTCACGTACGCGACCTCGACCATGGGCGCCGACCACACGGCCGGCTACACGGTGACCGCGAACATCCTCAACGTGGGCGGTAGCGTCGACCCGCTCAAGCCCGCGGGCCAGGCGGACCTGTCCAAGGGGCTGCAGATCGCCACGGCGATGCTCGACTCTCTGGGCTTCTGCATCTTCGTCGCCTTCCCCGTTCTCGACATCCCCGAGGCCTTCGCCGCCATCCACGAGATGACCGAGGCCTTCACCGGCGAGAAGTGGGGCGCCGATGAGCTCATGCAACTCGGCCGCGAAGTCCTGACGATGGAGCGGATGTACAACGCCAAGGCCGGCTTCACGGCAGCCGACGACCGCCTGCCGGAGTTCTTCAAGACCGATGAGCTCCCACCGCACAACGTCGTCTTCACGGTGACGGACGCCGACCTGGATTCGGTGTTCGACTTCGTTCCTGAGACGGCGGCCCAGATGGGCCTCACGTAGTCTCCCACTCCGGCGAATGCCCGTGCCGTCGGTGCGATTCGACGGCACGGGCATCGCTAGGATGAGAATGATGAAGATCGATCTGGCTCTCTTCGCATATCTGTCGCAGTACCAGCCCGACGGTCAGGGCGGGCGGCATCCCCGCACGCTGGAGTACCCGGAGGGCACGGTCATCAGCGACGTCATCGACGACCTCGGCCTACCCGACGGGCCCCGGGTCATCTTCGTGAACGGGCGCCACGCACCGGAGTCTCAGCAACTCCACGCTCACGACCGTCTCGGGATCTTTCCTCCGGTCGCTGGGGGCTGAGGCGCGTGTCTCCCGGAGAGCCGCACCGCTTCGAGCCTGTGGCTGTCGACGATGAGGCGGGCGTTCGAGCGCGTCTGGCCACGAGCCACGTCGCCCTCATCGGCTGCGGCGGGCTGGGCAGCAACGCTGCGGCGATGTTCGTGCGGGCGGGTGTGGGCGAGCTGACGCTCATCGACTTCGACGTCGTGGACGAGTCGAACCTGAACCGGCAGATGTTCTTCCGAGACCAGCTCGGTCAGCCCAAGACCGCGGCGCTCGCCGAGACGCTCCTGCGTATCCGGCCCCAGGTCACCCTGCGCCTGCACCAGGTCTGCGCGACGCCCGAGAACCTGGTGTCGCTCGTCAAGGATGCAGACGTGGTCGTGGAAGCGGCCGACCGGGCCGAGGTCAAGGCGATGGTCGCCAACGTGCTCCTTCGCGAGCGCCCTGAGGTCCCTTTGGTGGGTGCATCGGGGCTCGCCGGGTTCGGGCCGGCCAACGGTGTTCTCACCGAGAGGGTCGCCGACTCCTTCTACCTTGTGGGCGACTGGGAGAGCGACGTGCGCGACAACCTGCCGCTGCTCTCATCACGGGTCATGATCGCGGCCGCCCACGAAGCGCACGCCGCGATCCGGATCCTGCTCGGCCATCCGGAGGTCTGAGCGCCCAGGCACTCCCGACTCGCGCTAGGCGTTCTCGTCCTTGCCGGCGTCGTAGAGCCCCAGGAACATCCGGTGGGGACCGGGCGTGTCGTTGGGCACGAACGCGATGCGGTCACCCGGGTGCACCAGGACGTTGAGCCCGTGCACCGTGTGGTTCACGAAGACCCCTTCGATCAGATCCAGCGGCAGCTGGGCGGAGTGCGCGATCTCACGCGCGCGCATGCCTTCATCGGGAATCGTCACCGTGAACACGTAGGGCACGCCGCGCTCGTCACACGACGGGCGCAGGCTTCCGAACACTCTGACCGTGACTGGCGCTATGCTCATGGTGACTCAGTTCTTTCCCTTCGGGGCGACACCTGCCTCAGGAGCCGGACCCGCGCTCGCCGATCGAAAGGCATGACCATGATCGAGGTCCTCCGAAGCCGTCGGAGCATCCGCCGTTACCGAGACGAACCGATTCCTCGCGAGCTGATCGAGCAGCTGAAGGAGGCGCTTCTCCGGGCGCCTTCGTCGCGCGGACTGGTTTCTCGGCGGTTCGTCTTCGTCACCGATCCGACGGTGCTGGAGGGGCTCTCACGCGCGAAGAAGGCATCAGCCGGATTCCTCGCCGACGCACCGCTCGGCGTGGTGGTGTGCGGGGACGAGGCCGTATCGGATGTCTGGATCGAGGACTGCGCCATCGCGGCGATCATCGGCCAGCTGACGGCGACGAGCCTCGGGCTCGGCTCGTGCTGGATCCAGATGCGGGAGCGGGTCGACGCCGCCGGCCGCTCAGCCGAAGACGTGATCCGGGAACTGCTGGAGCTGCCGGCGACGGTGCGCGTCGACTGCGTGCTCGCGATCGGCTACCCCGCCGAGGAGAAGCCGCCGGTGCCCGCGGATCAGCTGCACCGCGACACCATCATGGAGCGGTAGAAGCGCAGGCAGCCGCGTCAGGTCGTCTCGTCGCTCGGTTCGGGCGTCGGTGCGGCCTTGGCCTTGGGCCTCGGCTTGTGGATGTACGTGCGCCAGCCGGTCTTCTTGCTCTTGTTGTCGGCATCATCAACCGCCCACACGCGCCAGCGACGCTTGACGTAGAGGACGCGCGCCGAGTAGGACGTGTCCTTGAGGCCGGTGATGACCTGGGCCTTTCCGTAGGAACCGTCGGACGCACGATCCTGTATCTCGAACGAGTAGGTGACGGGCTCGCCGGAGTCGTCCTCGACCTCTGACCAGCGCAGGTTCACTCGGGATGCGTTGATGACGGCGCCATCCGAAGGGGCCAACTGCTTGGGCCGTGGCGGCGCCTCCTCGTCGACGGTGGAGGTCTCCTCCTCCGCGAGCTCCTCGGCCGCGAGGAGATCGGCGTCGACCGTCTCGGTGGGGACCTCCTCGACCACTCCGGCGGGCAGCGTCGTCTCGACCTGCACCGGCGGTGCGGGCTCCGGCTGGGGGGCGGTCGCGCGTCCCACGGCGAATCCGATTCCCACCCCCAGGAGCAGGAGCAGCCCTGCCCCCACGGCCAACGTGATGGTCAACCGTTGCTGCCGGTCGAGCCGCGAGGTCTTGTACGGGCGCCGGCTTATCCGCCCGAGATCGTCGCCACGCCTGTTGTCGCTCATGAAGACCCCCGAGTGAGTGAGCGGCCCCGTCACACGTCAACCCTAGTGTTGAGTACCCGAACGGGCAAGTCCCGAGCTGCCGCTACTCTCGTGGCCGGGAGACGGCGGCGCCGGTCGAGCCGAAGAGAAGGCCGAGCGTCTCGGGTAAGCTGGGCAGCTCCGGAAGCCAGCCGCCGGTGTCGGTCGCCTCCACGCTCGCGGTGGGCTCCACGCCGCCGGTGGCGCCGACACTCTCGGTGGGACTCGCGCTCGCACTGGCGTCCGCGCTCGCGGTCGCGTCCACCGACGCGGTCGGCTCGACAGCCGGGCTCACGTCGACCGAGGCCGGCGGAACGGTGATCGTCTCGGACAACGATGCGCCTGCGAGCAAGGCCCCCTCGGACCCCGGCTGGGGATCGGGGTTGTGCACGTTGTAGCCTCCGGCGGTGTAGCTGTCGCCGTGGCAGCCGTAGCAGGACTGTGCGTCACCCGCGCGGTGTCCGTCGGTATCGGGGAGGCGCAAGACCCCGCCGTCGCGAGGCAGGCCCACGACCTCGTCTGCCGACGAGACCGCCGTGTACGTCCCGACTTCGCTGTCCCAGCCGGCCAACGTGTCACTCGTGGCGTGGCAGGTGAAGCAGAACGCGCGCACGCCAGCCGCGCTCGTGGTGTCGAGCGACGCTCCCCTTTCATCCGAGATCAGGGAGGCGTTGCCGCGCTGGGAGCCGTGCGGGTTGTGGCACTCGAAGCACGGCAGCGGCGAGCCCACGGGAAGGGTTCCGCCGCTCGTGACGATGCGGTGTCCCGCCGATGCGGTCGTCTCGGTGGTCGCGAACTGCTTGATGTTCACGGGCGTCGTCGAGAAACCGCTCGGCTTCTGCCCGCCGTGGCAGGTGAAGCACAGTGCGGCGTAGCTGCCGTCGGCCTGGTCTGACGCGAGCGTGGACTGCGCCGGAACCGTGTAGGTGGTCACAAGGCCGTCGTAGGCATTCGCGCCACCGTGCGAGGAGTGGCAGTAGAGGCACGAGCCCTGCTCGCGACCCACGGGCTCGCTCATCCCGACGGTCCGTGTCGTCTCGGGGATGAGCCGGTGAGCGTTGGAGGTGGATTCGTAGGTGGCCGACCCGGGCCACGTGCCGGCCACCGGATAGCCGGTCGCGTCACGCGTGGGCTCGGCGGTCGACGGGTAGCCCGGTCCGAACCACGCGTCGCTCGAGTCGTGGCAGGCAAGGCACAGTTCGCGTCCTGCCGAAGAGACCCCGGCCCCGTTGACGATGCGCGCCGGGATCATGCGCGCATTCTCCGACGCACCGTGAATCTCGTGGCAGGTGGCGCAACCGTTGATGGTCGCAGTCCCGGGACCGTCGCCGTGAAGCGAGTGTCCGCTCGGGAGCCCGAATGAGTTCTCGGGACCGCTCTCGATGTTGGTCGCGGTGGGGTCGGCGCCATCGTGACACCTGAGGCAGGATCCGCTCACCGAATCCTCACCATCCTCGGCACGAAGAAGCAGCCGGTTGGCTGCGGCGTGCGTCGAATGACAGGAAGAACAGCTCGATGTCTGAACGGTCGAGCGGACGTGCGGTGTCTGAGCGACGGCCGGCGTGGTAGCGAACAGCGCGAATACGACCCCCGTCACCAGCGCGAACGCTGTGACCCGGCCGTATCGTCTCGCGAATCTGAGTGCTGCCCCGTCCATCTACTGTCCCGTCTGCGGGAGGATGAGTCCCGGCAGACCTTATGAACGCAACAACCGCGCCAAGTCTTAGCTTGGATTAATGGGCATTGTGTGTCGGAATGCGCGGCAGGGAGAGGCTGCTGCCGAGCGGCAGTGACCCGGGCGCCGTGTCAGCTCGCGTGACACTCCACGCAGAACAGCGGCGCATGGCATTCGAAGCAGAAGGCCGCACCTTCATCGCGAACCTGCCGGTAGTGTTGCTTGACCCACGTGCCTTGCGAGGGGTCGTATGCCTTGTGGTGGCACATGCTGCACAGGTCAGGCTTCTCGTCATGGCAGCGCGCGCACACGGCGCGATCCCTCTGCGCTGACGCAGCGTGGCCGGTGGCACCGCGAGCCCACCCGTCCGGATGAGGCATCTCGACGCCGTGACAGGTGGTACAGGACTCCTTCGTGTGACACAGCGTGCACTGCTCACGGTCGGACGCGGCCACCCGCCCGTGCCCCCGCTTCCACTTCGCGTCCTTGTGCGACGCAGGGCGCAGTTCGTACTCGTTGGGGTGGCAGACACCGCACTCAGCCGATGCCTCGGGTTGCTCGGCCGTGCCGTGGCATGTGAAGCACTGGGCCATCAGCGAGATCGGACGCCCGCGCTGAGCATCCGGGTGCGCCGTATTCACGTGGCACGAGATGCACGAGCCGTTCCGCTCAGCGTGCTCGGCGTGCTTGATCAGGATCCGGAAGCCCGACGTCGCCTCGCGGTTGGGGTCGTGACACTCCAGGCAGTTGGCGTCCTGTACGGCCCATCCTCCGGTCTCGGAGGCCTGCTCTGACGATGGCGAGCTGCCCGAGAGGTGCCAGTAGAGGTCCCTGCCGATAAGGGCCGTCCGCGATACGAGGGCCCGGGGGGTCTGATACCACGGGCGCGGGGTCTCATGGCACTCAACGCAGGTGACCTGGACGTGAGCGGACTCAGACCACGAGGCGGCGCGGGGCTGCATCTCGTGGCACGACGCACAGAGTCGGGGCGAAGACGTGGCGAGATCCGCAGCGACGATGAAGGCGATCACGCCCACGACGATCGCGGCGATCGTCGCCACGCGGCGTGACAGCGGGCGGCGAGCGTGGTGGTCCGCAACAGCGTCGTGCCCACCGGGCGGCGGAGCCGGCTGCATGTCTTCGCGATCGTCGCTCACGCGCCGCCCTCCTCCTTCGCCTGTGCTGCTACTCGACGATCTTCAGTGCCGGGTCGAAGTTGTCATCGGGCACCTCGCCATGGCAGCGTATACAGAAGTCGGCCGCATGGCACGCCTCGCAGCCGCGATGCTGCTTGACCCGCTCGCCGTGGACCGCTCGCCAGTCGTCGCCGTGCGACGCGGGCTTGCGCGCATGACAGTCGGCGCACCAGTCCTCTGTCCACTTGTGGCAGCTTTGGCAGTCGGGGTCGTTCGCCCGCTCCGCGTGAACGACTCCCCAGTCAGCGGCCTGATGGCTCTCGGGTGCGGCCTTCTCGGTGTGGCAGGCAGTGCAGCTGTCCTTGGCGGTGTCACCGTTGTGGCACGTCAGGCAGCCGGACATCGGAGGAGTGTGCTTGCCTTCGGGACTGAGCTCATGCACCAGATAGTCGTGGCACTCGACACACTCCATCTTGAGGATGCTGACGTGAGCGCGGTGCGGAATCTGGAGGTCACCCTTGGGCGAGACCGTGCGCAGATCGCTGTGGCAGGCGAGACACGATTCGTTCGTCGGCCGGGCGAAGACCTTGGGCTCACGCGAACGGTTCACGAGCGACAGGTAGAACTCGCCCACCATCCGTGTCCGGTAGAGCACCTGAGGAAGCACCCCGGGCTTCACGTGGCACCCTTCGCAGCCGGCCTCGACATGTGTCGACGTCGACCACGGCACGTACTTCTCGGCCAGGGCGGGAGATCGGCCGAAGAACGCGGGACGGGTCGCGATGTAGCCGGGGACGATCACGAGGACGAGGATGGCGAGCACCGCGATGCCGCCGCGCATGAGCAACCGGCGCCTGCGGGAGCGATCAGGACCCGAAGGCTCGGGAGCGGGGTCCATGGGGACCGATTCGTCTGTCGTGTCATGGGCCAACGGCGTTCCCTTGTCTCGGGCCTTCCCCCATCCGGCCATCAGTGGCACTCGTCGCAGAACTTCTGGCCGCCGTGACACACGAGGCAGCCCTCGCCACGCTTCAGGGCGTGCGGTGCGTGGTCCGTCTTCCAGTTGCCCACGTGCGAAGCGGGTCGCTTCTTGTGGCAATCGTCGCAGTACTCCGGAGTCCAGTCGTGGCACGCGCCGCAGTCTTGAGACTCGGCGAGATCACCGTGGACAGCCAGCCAGTCCCCCTGCTCATGGGTCTCGGGGACCTGCTTCTGGGTGTGGCACTTCACGCACTCGTTACCGGCCTTGTCCCCGTCATGGCACTGTTCGAGGCACAGCTCCATCTCCGGGCGGTTGAAGCCGCGTCGGTTCTCGGAATGCACGAGGTCCTTGTGGCACTCGCCGCACTGCATGTCGAGGACTTCGACGTGTGCGCGGTGAGGAATCAGCAGGTCGCCGCTGGGCGCCACCTTGCGGTAGTTCGTGTGGCATTGCTGGCAGGCCTCACGGCTGGGACTCTGCAGCAGGTTGGTCTCACTGGGGCCTTGGACGAGCTGAGAGTAGAACGCCGGTACCGATCTGGCGGCGAACGTCATGAAGCCGCGAACCCCGGGCTCGACGTGGCATTCGACACACGTGACGCGCGAATGCGTGGAGACGGCCCAGTGGTCCATCCGGTCCACCAGCGCAGGGTAACGCTTGTAGTAACCCGGTTGCAGCATCGAGATCGCCGGCAGCACGAGCAGCACGACGACCACGACGGCGAGGCCGATGGCGCCCCATATGAGCAGCCTGCGCCGCACTACTCCATCTCCTTGAACTGGCGGTGACAGTCCTCGCAGTACGCAACCTCGTGGCACGCCAGGCAGCGCGGATCCTCAACGCTCGTGGACTGCTTCGAGTGGCGGCCTATCCACGTATCGGTCGACCCGTGGAACGAGGGGCGATCGCGGTGGCACTCGTCGCATTCGCCCTCCGACTGATGGCACAGCAGGCAGTTCGCCGGGTTCTTGAGCGCCTCGGCCCCGTGGTACTCGGCGGTCCACTCAGGCTTGACGTGCAGCTCCTCGATGGGCCTCATGCCGGTCTCGACGACCTGCCCTTGGAACTCGGGACGCACCCCGGTGGTGTGGCACGTCTGGCACTGGTCGACCTGGTGGCACGACTCGAGGCATGCGCTTTCGCCGGCCTTCTCGACAGTCGCAGGGTGCTCGGTCCGCCACTGCTCGCCGGACTCATGCAAGATGTGGTGGCAGTCGAAACACTGATCGGCGGTCTTGGTACCCACATGGCACCCGTAGGCGACGCACACCCCCGAGAACGGCATCTCCTTGTGCTTGTCGAGATACGTCTCGAGGTGCGCGGTCCACTTGTGACAGTCGACGCAGTTTCGCGTCTCGCTGGCCACCCGAAGGTGCGCGGGGTGCGGGATGCGGTCGGTGCGGTTGGTCTCGGTGCTCCACTCGTCTTCGTGGCAGGCCAGACACGCCTCGCGGGTGGGCGGCTCGAAGGTGAAGTAGCTCGGTGTGGTGTCGGTGGTGACGAAGCTCGTATAGTAGTCGGCTATCAGCTGGACCCCGTTGGCGACGGGACGCGTCTGGTGACACTCGCGGCACCCGATGCCCTCGTGTGCAGAGTCCTCAAGGTTCACATAGCGCCGCTCGAGCGTGTGGTAGCGCGAGAAGAACTGGGCGTTCGACGTGGCAACGAGCGGCACCGCGATGGCCAGCAGCACGAACGCCACGACGGAGACGGCGACGATGCCGATGATTCGGGACCTGCGCACCCCGGACTCAGGCCGCGCCTCGCGCGCGCTCACTGCTGGATCACCCGGCCTCGAGGGCGCGTTCGGGGGCGACCTCGCCGTACGAGTGGCCGTGGGCGTGGGCGTCGAGCTCTTCCTGAGGCACCTCGAGGGGCAGCACCTTGGCCGCGAACGTCATGATCAACAACCCGAGCGCCAGCAGACCGAGCGCGATCAGTACCTCGACCAGGCTGGGAACGTACACCGGCGCCGGTTGACCGAGCGGGTTGATCGCGAAGCCCATCGCCATGAGCGAGTAGCGCTTGAGGAAGATGGCGACCACGTACATCGCGGCGGCCGTGAGCTGGATCGCCGGAAGGTGTCGCGTCTTGCGACCTGCGAGCAGGCCGAAGGCGGTGAAGCCCAGCACGAGCACCGGAAGGAACGCGAACGCGTAGGTGCCGCCCAAGAGGAACTCGTCGAAGCGCAGCGTATGCCCGGGCTTGGCGGATGTCGGCCAGTAGATCACGAGGATCTCCACGATCGAGCAGGAACAGGTCGATGATGATGACCGTGGCCAGCAGCGTCGAGAGGCTGCGGAACATGCTCGCCTTGAACTTCATCACACCGAAGTGCTGCATGATGTAGGCGGAGATCATCAGCAAGGCGATGCCCGAGGCGGTTGCCGATGTCAGGAAGATCGGCACCATGACCGCGGAGTTCCACAGCTCGCGCGACTTGTTGAGCGCCAGCACGAAGGCGGTCGTGGTGTGCAGGTACACCGCGAACGGCAACGCGATGAGCGTCATGCGCGTGGCGAGCTTCTCCCCGCCCTTGCCGGTGATCAGGATCCACAGGTCGACGAAGCAGATGATCATGTAGATGTTCGCCGCGCTACCGGTGTAGACGAACGGCGAAGACGGGTTGGGCGTGAGCAGCATGAAGATCGCCCGCCACGGGCGCTCCATGTCGGTGATGATTCCGAGCAGCGCCAACATCACGAGCACACCCGCCTGCAGCACCGCCAGACGTGCGAGTGGCCGATACTGCTCGGCACCGAAGAGATGCACGCTCGCGTAGACCACGAGCCCGCCTGCCGAGAGGCCCACGTAGTACATGTAGTTGGTGAACCACAGGCCCCACGGGTACGTGTCCCGCATCGCCATCACCGAGCCGCCGTTGGTCATCGCCGCGCCCCATGCCATCACGCCCAGAATCAGGAGGGTGAACAGCATCGAGACGAACGCCCAGTAGCGCGGGCCGGCGACCTTGAGGGAACCCAAGTCGAAGTCGATCCCGATGAAGTGGAAGATTCCGGTGCGCGTGGCGGATGCGGGAACGTCAGTCACGTCTCATCACCCCACATACCAGATCATCGGGATCGTTGCCGACCTCTTCTTTGAGCCGCCACACCCGGCGTGTCTTGAGCAGGATCGAGACCGCACTCTCCGGATCGTTCAGGTCGCCGAAGGTGCGCGCGCCGACGGGACAGGCCTCCGTGCAAGCCGTGGTCTGGCCGTTGCGCGTGCGCTGGATACAGAACGTGCACTTCTCGACGACACCCGCCTTCTCCTCCAAGGGCACCGTGGGGTTCACCTCGTCCTCGGGAACCTCGGGCTCGACCCAGTTGAAGTGGCGTGCGTCATACGGGCAGGTGACCATGCAGTTGCGGCACGCGATGCACTTCTCATAGTCGATGACCACGATGCCGTCGGGCTCTTTCCACGTGGCGATCACGGGGCAGCCGTACACGCAGGTGGGCTTCGCGCACTGCATGCACTGGACCGGCATGTACCACTTGTCGGGACGACCGGCCTCCTCGTAGTTCAGGTCGGCGTGCTCGATGTCGACCTTGCCCAGATCCATCTCGAGGACCTGGATGTAGGTGAAGCCTGAGTTCCGGCCGATGTTGTTCTCTTTCACGCATGCGTAGACGCACCTGCGGCATCCGATGCATGCCTTCACATCGATGACCATGCCCCACTTCTGCTTGCCCGCGGGCTCGGCGTAGTGGGGCGGCTTACCCGGATAGTTGATGGCCTGGTCGTGCTCGATGATCTCCGCGATGCCTTCGTTACCCTCGGCCACCTCCCCGGCCTCTGAGGCTCCGGCCACAGAGATGGCAGCGGGTATGGCGCCCGCGGCGAACAACCCCGCGGCGGCACCGATGCCTTCAAAGAACCGCCGCCGCGACAGAGTGCAGCCTGCGGGCAGCAGCTCGTCGTCTTGTGCGGCGGCCGGCTTCTTGTCTTCGATCATCGCTTGGACCTTCCCGAGATCATGAACCCGACCATGCCCAGCGCCGCGACGGCACCGATCGCGGCGGCGACCGTAAGCCACGTCGGGGTGTAGACGGGAGGAGGTACGGGCGGCGAGGCCATGGGCTTGAACGGCTCGCGAGCTGAGACCGCCCTTACCTCGACACCGGTGCCTTGGAACGGAGGCAGCGCCGGCACGTAGATCCATGACGGAGTGTGCGGGTCGTGGCAACCGGCCGAGGTGCACTTCTCGGCTTGCTTGCCGTGAATGCCGACCTGCCACTGGTTGTACTTCTCGAAGTGGCAGCGCTGGCAGACGCGCGAGACATCCCCGGTGATGTCGACGAACGTGCCGTCTGGCAGCAACAGCTTGCCGGGGTCTTTGGTCGGCGCATCGTGACAGGCGAGACACGCCTTGTCGCCCTCACCGAGTATGTCGTGCTTCTCGAGTTCGATCTCGTGCTTCTCGAACCCGTTGGGGAGCGGTTTCGTGGGTTCCCCGTCCGCGCCCACCGTCACGGGGTGACAGTCGGTACAGGGGTGGAAGGCGAGCTCGCCAGTCGAGGACTTGCCCGCGGATGCAGATGCCGAGAACGTCAGGATGATCAGCATCGTGACGGCGAGCACTCCAGCCATGAATGCCAGACGTGACACTCGGAGGCGTGGCCGCCGGCCGGACACTGTGTGCACTGAGACTGCGTCTATGGCGCTCTCACCACCCAGTCTGTTGAACGGACGCTGCAATCGCTGATGACACTAGCAGGAGCCTCGACCACGGCTATTCGCGTGGTATTACCGAAATGTTAGGGTTGTGTTAGCGGCGATCGGCGTCGCACTCGGTATTCTTCTTCGCGTAGCGGACCAACCCTGTCACAGGAGCGTGTCGACGTGAAACGCATTCTGGCGGTCGACGACGAAGAGTCGATCCTCAAGGTCGTGGACTACGCGCTCTCGCAGGCCGGCTACGAAGTCCACACCGCCCGTGACGCCGACGGTGCCGAGTTCATGTTCTCCCAGGTGAACCCCGATCTCGTCATCCTCGACCTGATGCTCCCCGGCAAGTCGGGACTCGACATCGCTCGTGACCTGCGAGCCTTCTCGAATGTACCCATAATCATGCTGTCGGCCCGCGGCGACGAAGTCGACCGGATACTCGGCCTGGAGTTCGGCGCGGACGACTACGTCACCAAGCCCTTCTCGCCCCGAGAGCTGGTCAGCCGCGTCAAGGCGATCCTGCGCCGGGTCGACGGTGGCGACGAGAAGGCGTGCATCCAGGTGGGCGATCTCGAGATCGACACGCGCGCGCGGCAGGTCAAGCTCAGCGGCCAGCCCATGCACCTCACGAGCTCCGAGTACGGCATCGTGCTGTTCCTCGCGAAGCAGCCGGGCACCGCCTACTCGCGCCAGGCGATACTCTCGGCGCTGTGGGACGTATCTCCGGTCGGCGACGAGCGCGCGATCGACGTGCACATCCACAACATCCGCGAGAAGATCGAAGCCGACCCCAAGAACCCCACGCACATTCTCACGGTCCGTGGATTCGGCTACCGGCTGAGGGAGCCCTAGAGCCCATGCCCAGGCGCCGGAGAGCTTCGATCCGCCTCTGGCAGACCGAGCTGTTCATCACCGTCATCGTCGTAGCGATGCTCATCTTGTCCGGGGCGTTGTCTGCCGGACTCAAAGACACGCTGTCGGACATGGCTCGGACCAACGAACTGCGCAACGCCTCCGCCCTCGCCCGTCGACTCGAGTCGCGCACGCCGATCACCCAGGAGCAGCTCGGATCGGTCCGAGAAGACATCGAGGAGTACCGCGGCATCTACGAGTCCGGGGTCTGGGTGTTCGACCTCGACGGCGAGCTGCTGGAGTCCTCGTTCGACGGCGGCCCGGCGGACTCCGCGCTCGAGCTGGCACTTCGAGGCGGTCTCGCCGAGGACCACTCGTACTCTACTGTGGACATGCGCACGAACGGCTGGGTCATCGCATCCAAACCGCTCGTGGGCTCAGAAGGTGACCTCGTGGGCGCCGTCGTGACGGCGAGCCCGGTCGACAGCTCGCTCAGGATCCTCGACGCGATCCGCTACCGGCTCTGGGTGACGTTCTGGGTCTCGCTCATCGCTGCCGGGCTGCTCGGCTTCGTGTTCTCGGAGTTCATCGGCAGGCGCATCCGCGAGATGTCGACCGCCGCGGCGGCGATGGCGGCGGGCGACTTCGAGCAACGGCTCGCGACAGGTTTCGTCCCCGATGAGGTCTACGACCTCGCGGTCTCGTACAACAGCATGGCCAGCCGATTGGGCGAGGCCTTCAACGCCATCCGAGAGAACGAGCGCCAGATCGCCGCCGTGGTCGAGTCGATGGCCGAGGGGGTCGTCGCCTTCGATGCGGCCGGCGAGGTGCGCGTCATCAACCCCGAAGCGGTCAGGCTGCTCGACCTGCCCCACCGCGACCTTCTCGGAGTGGCCGTGACGGAGGTGACATCGCAGCCGGTCGTTCTGGACGTCGTCGCCACCGGCCTTGCAGGCAACCAGGCGGCCGGGTCGGTGACGGTGGGCCAGTTCACCGTGTTGCTGCACTGCACGCCGCTGCTCGACGCCGAGGGCGAGGTTGACGGAGCGGTGCTGCTGATATCGGACGTGACCGAGCAGCGGCGCATCGAAGCCGCGCAGCGCCGCTTCGTGGCCGATGCGAGCCACGAGATGCGCACGCCGATCGCCGCGATCAAGGGCATTCTCGAGCTGCTCGCCGATGGTGCGAAGGACGACCCCGATGTCCGCGACGACTTCATCCGAACCATGCAGGTCGAGTCCGACCGGCTGGGTCGGCTTGTGGCCGACTTGCTCACACTCGCCCAGCTCGACGCCGGCAGCCTGCGGCTCAGCATCGCGCCGGAGTGGGTCGCAGACCTGCTGCGCGACGTCGCGAGCGTCATGCGCGCCCTTGCCGAGCGTGCCGGCGTCCATCTGGCGGTCGAGATCCCCGAGGGCGACCTGCAGGTGCAAGCCGACCGCGACCGCGTCATTCAGGTACTCCTCAGCTTCACGGACAACGCGCTCAAGCACTCGTCTCCCGGCGACACCGTCCGTCTGCGCGCACAGCGACGCGGCGACGCGGTCTTGCTCGAGGTCGCCGATGAGGGCTCGGGGATCGAGCCCGAGCAGCTCGCGCGTGTGTTCGAGCGCTTCTACCGAGCAGACGACGCGCGCGCCGGCGGCGGCGGGACCGGTCTGGGCCTCGCGATCGCCAAGGAGATCGTGGAAGCGCACGGTTCCACGATCGAGGTCCGCTCGGCTCCCGAGCAGGGCACGACGTTCGGATTCGAGCTTCCGCTCGCGTGACTCGGAGCCCCACCTCGGCTCGCACGCGGCCGCATGAAGACCGCTCAAGATCACTCACACAACCCTAACAAAACGGTAATCGGTCGCGAACCCGAGGGCACCCGAACGGGCGCATAGTCTCATCAGGTCACCTGTGTGTCGCTCGTTGACGGACCACTTGGAGGTAGGAACCATGGAGCTCGTATTCGCAGCCGTTCTGATCATCGGCATCCCGCTCGCACTGATAGCGCTTGTGGTCATGACGCCGCTCTTCCTGGGAGCCATGGCGTACGACGTCTCACAGGCACACAAGTCCGAGACCCGGGATCCCGCCGACATCCGCACCCGTGTGGCCGTCGAGCGTGGATTCGCCCGTGCGTTCGTTGTCGCCGGCGGCGTCTTCTGGTCGATCGCCGCGTTCACCGGTCTGCTCACGTTCCAGGAGAGCGGTATGGCCGCCGCGCTGCTCGCGGGGTTCTATCCGCTCGTCGCGGTCCTTGCCACGCTGGCCATCGGCTGGTACTTCGAGCGCGCGACCGCCGCGCTGCTGTGGCTGGCGTCGATCGGCGTCGTGGTCTGGGGCGTCATCTACCAGTTCGAGATCGGCGTGTGGATGCTCATGGCCTTCACGCTCATCGGCCCGATGGCCACCGCCGCAACGCTGTTCTGGCTCGCCCGCCGCGACCAGGAGGCGTACGAACTGGCCGTCGCTCGGCAGCCCGAGTTCGCGACGGTCGAGGTCACGAACTCGTAGCCCGCACGTTCAACAGGAAGTGCCACTCAGAGGGCCGGCCAACCGCCGGCCCTCTGTTCGTCCGGGATTCGCGGCTACGCCCCCGCGATCGCCTCGAGGAACACGTCCCCGTAGCGCTCCAGCTTCGCGGCGCCCACTCCGCTGACCGCAAGGAACTCGTCGCGGGTGGACGGTGCGCGTCGGGCCATGTCGGCCAGCGCGGCGTCGGCGAACACGACGTAGGCCGGGACCGACTGCTCGGCGGCGATCTCGCGCCTGAGTTCGCGAAGGCGCTCGAACAGCTCGACCTGCTCGTCGGTCTCGAGCGCCGTCGCGGCGGCGCGAGAGAGCTTGGGGGCCTTCTCGGCTTTGGGGCGGGGCGCCGGCGGACGCGCGAGTACCACCGCTTCCTCACCGCGCAGGACGGGGCCCGCCGCGGGTAGCAGCTTGAGGGTCGAGTACTCGGCGACGTCCACCCGCAGGTAGCCGCGGTGGATCAGCTGCCGGATGATCGCGGACCATTCGTCTTTCGAGTGCTCGGAGCCGATGCCGTAGACCGAGAGCGTGTCGTGGCCGTTGGCGATGATGCGCTCGCCCGACGATCCGCGCAGCACGTCGACGACGTACCCGACGCCGAAGCGCTGCTGCAACCGCGCCACCGCCGACAGCGCCTTCTGCGCGTCCACGGTGGCGTCGTAGGTCTCGGGCGGATCGTCACACACGTCGCAGTGCCCGCACGGCTCGGCCAACTCCTCACCGAAGTAGCCGAGCAGGGCGGCACGCCTGCACGAGAGCGCCTCGGCGTAGCCGATCATCGCCGAGAGCTTGTGCGATTCGATGCGCCGCTGCTCCTCGTTGGCGATCGCGTCGATGAAGCCTCGCGAGGTCACCACGTCTTGCATCGACCACAGCATCAGCGCCTGTGACGGAAGTCCGTCTCGGCCTGCGCGTCCGGTCTCCTGGTAGTAACCCTCGATCGACTTGGGCATGTCGTAGTGCACCACGAAGCGCACATCGGGCTTGTCGATGCCCATCCCGAAGGCCACCGTGGCCACGACGATATCGAGCCGGTCGCCCAGGAAGTCGTCTTGGACACGCGTGCGTGCAGCCGCGTCCATGCCTGCGTGATAGGCACCCGCCGAGAAGCCCGCATCGCGCAGCTTGCCGGCGACCTCCTCGACCCGGCGGCGCGACAGGGCGTAGACGATACCCGAGGCGCCTTGATGATCGCGCAGGAACTCGACGAGCTGGACTGCCGGCTTCGTCTTGTAGCGTGCCGCGTAGTGGATGTTGGGCCGATCGAAGCCGGTAGCGAATATGCGCGCGTCGCCCAGTCCCAGCTGGTGGACCACGTCGTCGCGCGTCTGCTCATCGGCTGTCGCGGTGAGGGCGACGATCGGCACGTGAGGGAAGCGGTCGCGCAGGATGCCGAGCTTCACGTACTCGGGCCGGAAGTCATGGCCCCACTGGCTCACGCAGTGCGCTTCGTCGATGGCGAACAGTGCGATCTCGATGCGGTCGAGGTCGGCCAGGAAGCCGTCGAGCACGAGGCGCTCGGGAGCCACGTAGAGCAGGTCGAGCGAGCCTGCCCGAAGGTCGCTCAACGTGCCAGCGCTTTGCTCGGCGGAGAGCGACGAATTGAGGACCGCGGCGGCGACCCCGTTGGCCCGCAGGGCGTCGACCTGGTCCTTCATCAGAGCGATGAGCGGCGAGACCACGATCGCTGTTCCCGGCCGGTGCAGCGCCGGAATCTGGTAGCACAGTGACTTGCCGCCGCCGGTGGGCATCAGGACGAACGAGTCGAGGCCCTCGATCACGTGGTCGATGATCTCGGCCTGGTGCGGACGGAACTCCGCGTAGCCGAAGATCTCGGCGAGCGTTGCGGCCGTCGTGGTGGTGCGCGCGGTCATGCAGATCCTCTCGGCGAAGCTTCACACGCCGCGAGGGGTGCGGCCCGATGACACGGTACAGGATTGGTGTGACACGCGGACGCGAGATGGCGGCGCGCCCGGCCCCCGCGTTCACACCCGTGTTCGCGCTCTCGTGGCTCGGCGCCTACGATTGCCAGCGCTCCAGCCACCACGCCACCGACCGGTTCATCTCAGCCTGATACGCCGAGACGAACTTGCGCTGGTAGATCGACTGGCCGTAGTTCGCGACGCCAGGCGGCAGTCCGTGCGGGGCGTGCGTGCGCTCGAGATCGACCTGGACCTGAGCCAGTCCGGCAGCATCGAGCCGCCGATACCGGTCGGTGTGCACCATGTGGCCGGTGTAGCGGGGCGTGGGTGGGCGCTGCGCGGTAGCGCGGCCGAAACACACCATCGCGACGGGAAGGGTATGTGGAGGCAGATCGAGTAGTCGCGCGTGCTCCTCGCCGTTCTCGAGGACGTCGCCGATGTAGCACGAGCCGATGCCGAGAGACTCCGCCGCGATCACCGCGGTCTGGGCTGCGACCAGGGCATCCGAGCACGCCATCATCAGATCCCCCAGCCCCGGCGTCGAGCGGTGCTCGATACCGTCGAGCGTCGCCACGTCCGAAGCCGCGAACAGGTCGGTCCACTTCTGGTGATCGGCCAGAAAGACGAGCACCCACGGCGCCTTCGCGATGAACGGCTGGTCGTCGCAGGTCACGGCGAGGCGGTCCTTGAGCGCTTGGTCGGCCACATCGACGATCGAGTACAACATCATGTTGCCGGCTGTGGGCGCGCGAAAGGTCGCCGAGAGGATCGCGGTCTTCTCGGCGTCTGTGATGGGGTCGGGTGCGAAGACGCGCGTCGAGGTGCGGCGCGCGATGAGGTCGAGCGTGGGGTTCATCGTATCTCCCTTGCTGGGTGTCGAACGTGAAGCCCCAGCTCTGGCGGGGTTGCTCAACGACTGGCAACACGCCTCCGAGAAAGGTCATGGGTGACACCTCAGGTCGCAGCCGCACTATCTTTGGGCTTTCAGGCCTTCATCGTGGGTCTCTCGGGAGCGATGTCGCCCGGTTCGTATCTCACCGTCACGATAGCGCGCACGATGCAGAAGGGGCCGTGGTCGGCGGCGCTCATGCTCGTGGGGCACGCACTACTCGAGGCCACGCTGCTGATCGGCTTCGCCTTTGGGCTGCAGCGCTTCTTGCGGCTGCCGTCGGTGACAGTGGCGCTGGCGCTCTTGGGCGGCGCGGTGCTGCTATGGATGGGGTTCTCGCTTGTGACCGGCAGCGTGCGCGGAACGATCGCAACCGACCTCGAGTACGCCGAGGACGCCGGGATGTCCGGCCATCCCGTGGGTGCGATCGCTCAGGGCGCCATCGTGTCGCTGTCGAACCCCTACTGGACGCTGTGGTGGGCGACGATCGGCGTGAAGCTCGCCGCCGACGGGCTCGCGATCGGGCCTCTCGGCGTGGCCGCGTTCTTCATCGGACACCAGCTGGCCGATGTGTCGTGGTACGCGTTCGTGATCGCGGTCGTCCACCGAGGCCGGACGCTGCTCACTCCCCGCGTCTACTGCGTGATCATGGGCGTGCTGGGCGTCGCGCTGCTCTACATGGGCGCGCGGTTCATCGGCCAAGGAGCCGGCTTCGAGCTACCGTGGTTGCCGTTCTGATCTGCGGTCGCAGGCAGACTGCGTGCCCGCAACGGACGGCGGCGGCACGGCGCTCACGGTGACCGAGGTCACGGTCGCGGTCTGAACCCGCCGCCCGAGTGCTCATGGCGAACCCGTGCTCGGTCGATACCTATCCTTGGAGGTACCTATGAGCACACCCGTTTCGCTTCTCACGACCACACGACGCCGCCGGGCACTTCTCGGACTCTCGGCGGCGCTTGTCGTCGCCTTCCTGGTGCTGGGCGCGAGCAGCGCGTTCGCGATAAGCCGCAACACCGTGCTGGCGCGCGCGCAGAAGCGGGTGGACAGCCCGGTGAAGTACAGCCAGTCGAAGTACTACGCCGGCTACCGCACCGACTGCTCGGGCTACGTCTCGATGTGCTGGTCGACCGGCACCTCGTGGAACACACGGACGTTTCACAAGGTCACTCATCGCATCCCGGTGACCTCGCTCAAGCCGGGCGACGCGCTGCTCAAGAAGGGCTATCACATCCGGCTCTTCTACGGCTGGGTGGACGCGACACGCACTCAGTACATCGCCTACGAGTCGGCCAGCGGCAAGATCGCCGGTACCCGGATCCGCTCGCTCGCCGATGACCTCAAGGCTGGCTACGTCCCCGTGCGCTACGACCGCATCACCGACAGCCCTGCCCCGCGCAACATCTTGCGCAACCCCACCTTCAACGTCTGGGCCAGGCAGTGGAGCACCGCATCCGAGCAGCCCGCCTGGTGGCTCGTGACCGGCGAGTGGTGGCAGACGCTGGCGGTGCACCGGATGGACGTCTACCGCACCGCCCGCAACTCGCTTGAGCTGCGCAACCCGAGCGACGATCCGGAGCGCTACACCGAGATGTCCCAGACCGTACCGGTGACGCCGGGAGCGAGCTACCGGCTCAAGGCGTGGGCGAAGAGCGCCTCGGACCCGGCAGGCCTCGACTTGGGCGTCACCTACCTCGATGCAGCCGGGGCCTCGGTCGCCGAGACCCGCACCACAGCGGCAGCATGGGGTGTGAACGACACCTCCTTCACGTCGATGGCCGTACAGATGCCCGCTCCGGCGAACGCTGTTGCCGCCCGGGTCTCGATCCGGCTTGCCAGCGCCGTGGACACGAGCACCGGATCGGCGATCGGCGCATCCGCCATCGTCGACGACATCTCGCTCTACCGCCCTCAGGTCTCGGTGGGTATCAAGGCCAGCCGCGCGACCGCGACCAAAGGCAAGTCCGTGACCCTGAGCGGCTCGGTCACGCCCGCCTCTGCTGTGGGCGTCCCCACGTCGGTCTACGTGAAGAAGCCGGGCGGGTCCTGGACCAGACTCTCGACCGCAAAGGTCTCGGCAGCCGGCACCTCGGGCGCGTGGAAGGCGAAGTACACCTTCAAGCGGGGCATGCGCCCCGGCACCTACCGGTTCAGGACCACGGTACCCGCGGTGCCCGGCTACCTGGGCGCCACCTCGAGCACGGTGAGCGTCAAGCTGAAGTAGCCACGCTCAGCGGTTGTGAATTCCCCTTCGTGCGTCAGTCGAAGTCGAACCGGACCTCGGTGAGCGACCCGGTGTCGTCGACCACGACGATGCGGTGGTTGCCCGTGTCCGCGACGAGCAGGGTCGATCCGTCGCTCCAGACACCGCCGGGCTCGCGCAGCTGACCACTCTCCCCGGCCTGCCCCGCCCAGGGCAGGCATGTGCGAGTCAGCGGATCGACCCGCTTGAGGCGGTCGTTATAGGTGTCGGCTACCACGAGCACGTCTCGGTGGACCGTCACGTCTTCGCAATGCTGCAGCCGCGCCGCTTCGCCCACGCCCGAGAGGTCGCCGAAGTCGAACAGCCCGGTACCTACCAGCGTCTCGACCGAGGCTCCGCGCAAGATCCGGACGGCCTGAGTCTCGCAGTCGACAAAGGCCACACCGCTTTCGCCGAGCAGCGCCAGACCCGTGGGCTGCGCCAGCGCCGCGCGCGAGGCAGGGCCGTCGGCGATCGCCTCGGCACCGGTGCCTGCGAGCAGGGAGAGCGTCTCCGCCAGGGGATCGAGCGCCCAGAGCTGGTGCGTCCCGGCCATCGCCACGACGAGCGTGCCGCCGCTGCGAGCGAGCCCCCACGGCGAGCGCAGTTCCGCGCTCACGGCGCGACCTTCCGAGACGGCCCGCGTCCCCATGCGGCCGGTGCCAGCGACCCGCACGGCACCGGCCGTCTCAAGGCGCCAGATCGAGTGGCCCGCGCGATCCGCGACGTAGACGGCTCCGCCCAGATCGGCGAGCCCGCGAGGTTCCGAGAAGCCGCCGTGTTCCGCGACGACGGTGGCTGTCGGGCCGGTCGCGTCCCACGCGCACTCGAGCACCCTCCCGTTGCCGGTGTCGGAGACCCACAGCCGCTCCGCCCACCACTATCGCTCGTGTAGGGAAGCGCAGGGGCCCTTCGTGGCGCGGGAGCGCGAGCACGACCGGGTCGGGCCCGCGAACGAGCGTACCGCGCTCCTCGGCCCGCCGCTCGATGCGCGTCAACTCCGCGGCCATGGCGTCGGGGTCGAACTCCCCCGGCGCGATGAGCGCGAGGTAGCCCTCGGGGTCGACCACTACGACCGTGGGCCACGCGGTGACAGCGTAGTCGCGCCAGATGCGAAACTGGCGGTCGTTGACGACCGCGTGCTGGACGCCCAGCCGGTCGCACGCATCGGCGATGCGCCCGGTCACGCGCTCGGTGGAGTACTTCCCGGCGTGCACTCCGATGCCGGTCAGACTGTCTTGAAAGCGCTGCTCCATCTCCCGGACACGCGGGAGCACATGCATGCAGTTGATTCAGCCGTACGTCCAGAAGTCGAGCATCACCATGCGCCCGCGCAGGTCGGCGAGGCGCAGCGGCTGCGTGCCGATCCAGTCGAGGCCTTCGCGGAACTCGGAACCATGAACGGTGCCCGGGGGTATCGGAATCATGCGGCCCGGCCCTTCTCGGCGAACTGACCTGTCTGGGAGGAGTGTTCCCCTGCCACGGAGGGGAACACTCCGTTGTGGCGGATCGGCGTGGCCGAGAGCCTCGGCGAAGGGAGCCATCGTGAACTTCCCCGCGTTGCAGGTGCGCGACCTCGAGGGCGTGGACTACGTCATCCCGCACGAGCTGCCCGGCGGACCGCATGTGATCATTCTCGCGTTCCACCAGTGGCATCAAGTCCTCGTGGAGCAGTGGAAGGGCCCGCTCGAGGCGGTCGCACTCGCACATCCCGGCACCGAGGTCTGGGAGGTGCCCAGCATCTCGCGCGGCTACCGGCTGTTCCGCTCGGGAATCGACGGCGGCATGCGCGCCGGCATACCCGATCAGAACGTGCGTAGGCATACCCTGACCGCGTACACCGACCTCTCACAACTGGCGGCCGCGCTCGGGCTCGACACCCTCGAAACCGTACACGTGTTCGTGGTCGACTGCGACGGCGTGGTACGCTGGCATGGCGAGGGAGAGCCAAGCACCGAGGCGATCGAAGCACTGGAGGCTACGATTCCGCCCTGCGGATAGCGCAACGCCGATCCTCTCTCCCCGCTCACTCATGCCGCCGCGCACGCTCATTCGCGGGAGTCGCGGCGTGATGCGGCGCCCGATTCGGGGCACAGGCATGTAAGGACCAGTTGTCGTCTGCCCTCGACTCAGGTGTGTTGGACATCCGAGCGAGCGGCCTCTTGGTGACCAGCGTGGCCGGAACGGCCCGGTCGCCCGCAGCTGCGTCCACTCTAAGGAGCGTCATGACTCCATCCGTACCCACCGTTCCCTCGCGCAACCGTGGCTCGAAACTCGAACGCGTCCCGGCCAAGGGCGTCTCGCGACCGTGCAGTGACAGCACGCACCCCGAGGCGGCGCCCGATCGCGGCACCGCGGTCGTCTACTGCGAGGGCAACTTCGGCGCCGATGATGGCAAGACCGCCAACGGCCTCGTTCGCCATTCCGAGAAGTACGAGATCCTCTCGGTCATCGACAGCGAGAAGGCCGGCCTCGACTCGGGGACCGCGCTCGACGGCTCGCCCAACGGGATACCGATATGCGCCGACCTCTCCGAGTCGATCGCACTGGCGGGGCACGTCCCGCACTTCTTCATCTACGGAATGGCCCCCTCGAGCGGCATGCTCTCGCCGGCCGAGCGCCGCCTGGTGCTCGAAGCCATCGGACGCGGGATGCACATCGTCAACGGCCTGCACGAGTTCCTGAACGACGACCCGGAGTTCGCGGCGGCGGCACTCATTCACAAGGTGAAGATCATCGACGTGCGTCGCCCGCGCAAGAAGAAGAACCTGAGGATGTTCTCGGGACACATCTCGACGGTGACCTGCCCTCGCATCGCTGTACTGGGTACCGACAGCGCCATCGGCAAGCGTACGACCGCGACGATTCTCGTGCAGGCGCTCAACGACTGCGGCATCAAAGCGGTGCTCGTGGGAACGGGCCAGACGGGTCTGATGCAGGGCGCTCGATACGGGGTCGCACTCGACGCCGTCCCGTGCCAGTTCTGCTCGGGCGAGATGGAAGCCGCCGTGGTCGAGGCGTTCGAGGGCGAGAACCCCGACGTGATCGTCGTCGAGGGCCAGGGGGCGCTGAGCCACCCCGCATACCTGTCGTCGACGTTCATCCTGCGTGGCAGCCGGCCCAATGCCGTGATACTGCAGCACGCACCCGCACGCAGGTGGCTCGGAGACTTCGCGGACGTCCCCACCCCGAGCGCGGCCAGCGAGATCAACCTCATCGAGACCTTCGCCGAGACGACGGTCATCGGGCTCACCATCAACCACGAGCGGATGAGCGACGCCGAGATCGCCGAGGCGATCAAGCTCTACGAATTCGAGTTGGGCATCCCCGCCACCGATGCGCTCAAGTTCTCGCCGGACCGGTTGATCGACATGGTGGTAGGCGCGTTCCCCGAACTGGAGCGGAAGCTGAAGCCGCCGACAGGGTGAGCTCCGCCTTTCCACGCTGCGCCACGACACGGCCTAGGCTGCCGCCGAACGTCCCGTGAGCGGCAGCTGACTGCGCAGGAAGCCCGATGCGTTCGCGTAGGCGAACTTCTCGGCGAGACGTGAGCCGTAGATCCGGCTGACCTCGTCGAGCAGTCCGGCAAGAGCCGCCGGGTCGCCCAGCTCGCCCATCGTCGCCACGCCCCAGTCGCTGCCGATCGACACGACATCCTCGCCGGCCAGAGAGGTGATCCTGTCGACATGACGCAGCGCCTCATCGGTCGACCCTCGGCCGAGGAAGTCGGGATCGAACGCCAGTCCGACGAGTCCGCCGTGTTCGCCGAGCGCGCGCAGCTGGTCGTCGGTCAGACCCCGCGGGTGGTCGGTGAGCGCCCGGCAGAACGAGTGAGTCACAAGCACCGGGTCTGCGTAGAGGTCGAGAGTGTCGTAGAAGCCACCATCGTTGAGATGCGCGACGTCGAGGAGAAGCGGGCTCTCGGCGAGCGCACGAACGAGCTCACGTCCAGCCGGTTTGAGCGGTGCGGACGCATCGTCGTAACAGCTCGACCCGTACTCGGTCTCGTAGTTCCACGTGAGAGCCAGGCTGCGCAGGGAGTGGTCGGCCCACAGCGAATCGAGCGCTTCGGCTCCGATGCCGGGCAGGTGGAAGCCCTCCGAGTGGGGCAGGACCCCGATCCGCGGGTCGTCGAGGTCGAGGTCGGCGACGGTGCTCACGAGCCGCAACGAGGAGCTGTGCGCTGCGAGCAGCGCGCTGTGGGCCTGCAACTGGCCGATGAGACTCTCATCGGGCGTGTGCGGGAAGAGCGATGACCACACGGCAGCGGCATGGGACGGGCCGGTCAGGTAGCTTGAGCCGTAGTCGGGAAAGCCGCCTTGAAAGCGCGCGACACCGTACAAGATGTCCTGATGCAGGTCGATGAAGCGGGCCTGGGAACGCGTGTCGTCTGCTGCCGACGTGTGCACCTCGGTGGTCCCCTCTCGCTGTACGGATCCGGCTCGGCATCTCGCTAGCGAATAGGGTTCCATCTGCGCGGGACGTTGGCTGACCGTTGACCCGCCGTCGTCCGGCTGCTCACCCGCGCTCGCAGGGGATCCGTCCCAGCTCGTCTCGGTGATTCATGATCTCGACGCCCGCCTGCGTGCCCGTGCCTTGGAACACCACGGTCGCTCGACCGCCGCGCAGCGCGCGCAAGGTGACCTCGAGGGTGCCTCCCAGCGACTCGGCGTCCTTGCCCTCCATGGCCCCCAGCACGGGCGACTTGAGTATCAGCGCTTCGCTGCCGGTGACGTGAATCTCGATCTCCTCGCGCCGGTCACCCAAGACAAGGTGCGCTTCGTTGGAGCCGGTCTCGATACACCTCACGCGAGCGCCGGTGTAGGTCGCGAATCGGTGCAGCTCCCCGCCCAGCAGCAGGCCGGCGATGTTGCCCACGAACGCCCCGGTCATCCACGGCACCTTCGCCACCGAGAGCATGAGCGACGTCCCGGGCTCGCGGAAGTGGTTCGATTGAGCCCAGATCCACGAGCTGGGGAAGCTGTGCCCCCAGTCCTTCTCGGTGTAGCCGCGACCGCCGTCGAAGTCGATGCACTCGCCGTCGAGCACGATCGAGCCGGAAACGGTGTGGTCCATCGACAAGACGCCGTGGTAGGTCTCCATGCCGGGCACGAAGCGGTACCAGCCCATGATGCCGGGCGACAGCGCCCTGACCGGCCACGGGCACGCAGGCCCGAAGCGCAGCTCGCCGATCGCGCTGCGCTCGCCGTCCACGAGATCCAGCGAGATCCCTTCTCGGCTGAACGTGCTCGGGCCCACGTGGACAGCGTACGGGTCGCGTCTCGAGTAGTCGAACGCATCGACCGGAAGGGCGAAGTAGTGGGTCGCGCCACCGGAGGGGACCACCTGCACGAAAGCGTGTGATGCGGTCCCGTCCTCCGAGTACGAGACCCCGGGGATCACCGACAGCGTGCGCGTCGCGGCCGCGTCGACCTGCTTGTAGTACCAGCCTTCGAAGTACCGCCGAGAAGCCCGGCCACCTTGGTAGCCGGCGGGATTCCAGATGCGGCGCAGCGCGTACGGCATCGCGCCTACCATCCCATCGTGCCCGGCTCGCCTTTGAACGGACCCTCTATCTCGCTCGTGATCCACCCGCCGTAGAAGTGACCGGGCTGCGGCGTGACCTGCTCGCCGTCGACCGTCGCTTCATCGAACGCCCATGCGTAGAACGCCACGTGGTCGGCGAGCTCCTCGTAACCCGGGCTCGGATGTGGGTAGTACCATGCGACGTTGCTCAGCTTGGTGCCGTCCACGACGAGCGAGTAGTAGTGCGCCACGCCCTTGAACTCGCAGAACGTGGAGTGGGTGCTCGGCGCCAGGTACTCCATCTCAACGTCGTCGCGGGGCAGGTAGTAGACCGGCGGGTGGCTCGTCTCACACACCCGGACCGGCCGGTTCGTCTCGGCGATGAGTCGCCCGGACGCGGCGGCCCGGATATGCCGCTCGACCCGATCGATCGCGGGGGGACGCGGGTAGTCCCATACGGATTCCTTCTCGCGCTCCTTCATGGGGCGGGTTCCTCTCGGGGCGGTCGTGGGCGGAACAGCAACGGGGGAATGCTCACTACGTACATCCCCAACGGCTACGGGAGAACCCATGAGCGCGGAAAGAACCATCGTCGTCACCGGTGCCACGGGACAGCAGGGCGGCGCCACAGCTCGGCACCTTCTCGCGAACGGGTGGCCGGTCCGCGTCCTCGTGCGCGACCCGGACAAGCCCTCAGTCCGCGACTTCGAGGCGGCGGGCGCGGAGGTGGCCGTCGGCGACCTCCTCGAACCCGCGTCGTTGGCCCGTGCGTTCGAGGGCGCCTACGGCGTCTACTCGGTTCAGACGTGGCGTGGACCCGGAGGTGTCGATGCCGAGAAGACCGGCGGTTTCAACGTCGCCCAGGCTGCCGCGGACGCCCGCGTGCGCCACCTCGTCTACTCGAGCGTGGGCGGAGCCGATCGGGCGCCCGAACTCGCGCACTTCGCGAGCAAGTGGGCGATCGAGCAGAGGCTGACCGAGCTGGGCGTACCTGCGACGATCCTGCGCCCGGTGTTCTTCATGGACAACTTCCGCTGGCAAGTGGCCGGTATCCGCGAGGGCCGGCTCGTCCAGGGTGTGAAGCCCACGACCCGGCTGCAGATGGTCGCCGTCGATGACATCGGCGCGTTCGCCGCCATCGCCTTCGGCGCACCCGCCGAGTGGATCGGCCGCACGATCGAGCTCGCAGGGGATGACGTCACGATGGTCGAGGCGGCCGAGGTGTTCGCCGAGAGGATCGGACGGCCCGTCGAGTATGTGGACGATCATGAAGACCGGCCCGGTGGCGGTAGCGAAGCGCGTAAGATGGCAGCGTGGTTCGACGAGCACGGCTACGAGGCCGACATCGCCGGACTGCGCGAGGTCTACCCGCCGCTCAAGGACCTGCGCTCGTTCGCCGCACAGGCCCCTTGGTTCGACAACTGAAAGAGAGCCGATGAAGACCGCCAAAACGGTGATGGGCAAACGATTCAAGTACGAGGGCACGCTCGACCGGGGGATCCGGGTCCACTTCGGCGACGGAGGCAAGGACTGGCTCATTCCGCCGGAGATCGTCGACGTCATCAAGTCCGAGATCACCACGCGGAGTCCCGTGCTCATGGGCGCGAGCCGGCGTCCGCTGGTGAAGGACAGCGTGGGCGAGACGCTCTACCGCGATCACGGCTTCTCACCACAGGCGATGAGCTACGTCCTGCCCTTGCTGATCGAGGCCGGGTTCTGCACGATCTCGGACAAGCGCCCGTACCTGATTCGCGCGAAGAGGTGAACGGGGCACGCACTCGCAATCGCGAGGCGGTCGGGTGTATCCTAGTGCTTGGGGGCTGAGGCTTCGGCTGCTCGCAACGCGGTCTCAGCGGCACTGGTTCCGTCACCTGGGGGAGACATGGAACTCAACCTGAGGTCGGCGCCGCGTCACTCACGCGCCGCCCGCACCGTGATCGCCGTGGCGTTCGCGCTCGCGGTCCTGCTGGTCCTGCCCGCCCTGGCCTCAGCAGCTCCGATCACCATCGACGTCACGAACGACGCCAACCAGTCGCCCGTGTTCGCGACGTTCACCGACCCGTCGCTGGCGAGTCCCGCGGTCTGGAACGAGTTCGAGTGGGTGAACCGAGGCTACCCCTTGCTGGGTGGGCACACCTCGAACAAGTCCCTTCCAGCGGTCCACGTATTCGCGCCCGTACCCAACGGGCGCTACCAGGTGTTCGCGAACCTGTACGGGCAGCCGAGCAACGTGTTTCGCTACTACTACTCGTACGATTCCGGCGACCCGTCGGCGTTGAGCGTTGATGTGGGCCCTCAACCAGACTGCGCCGAGATCGCATTGGAGACGGTAGACGTCGTCGATGGGCAGTTCGATATCTACTTCCAGAAGGCGGACGCGACCGCGGGTCCCGAGAACTACTTCGGCTGGGCGTGGGTGCGGCTGGTACCGATCGACCCGCCCGTGGTCTCGACGCCCGCCTCATCGGCATGGAGCCTGTGGCTGCTCGCAGGAGCCGCGGCGATCATCGCGATCCGGGCAGTGCGCAGAACCGCATCCTAGGTCCGCTGCAACACCGGCCCACGCACTCGGTCGGTCAGTAGACCCTGAAGTAGCGCCTCGAGCTCTTGTGGGCTCCGTAGGTCGCGCTTCCCGCGTACGTGGCCACGACGTACCACCTGCCCCGGTACTTCAGAGAGGTCTTCGCCGTCACTTTCGAGTAGCTCGAGTACTTCGAGGCCTTCGCTGACACCGTCTTCCTGAGCACCCACGTGCCGCTCTGATAGCGATAGAAACGGAGCTTCACCGGACGGCTACCGGAGGTGAAGCGAGGCTTGATGTAGCTGCGAACCGTGAACGACCGGTTGCGATACACCTTCGAGGCGCTCAGCTTCGGCTTGTAGAGCGCGGGGCGCACGACGACCCCGGTGCCCGCATTCGAAGCCGCGCGGTACCTTCCGTCCGAGCTGCCGGCGAAGCGGACCTGCAACGAGACGTTGCGCTGCGGCTGGAAGCGGTAGGTCCACGTGCCGAGATCGCCTGTCTCAAGCGCGGCGAGCTCGGTCCAGCTCACGCCCTTGTTGTAGCTCACATACAGTGCCACGGGCTGCCGCTTCAAAGCGGTGACCCCGCTCCTCAGAGAGCCGGAGACCGAGACGTAGCCTCCGTAGGTCACCCGTGCGCCCGGCGAGATCGAAAGCACCGCCGAGTAGGTCTGCACGGCGACGTCCACGTGGCTCCAGTCGCTGAACCCGCTGCCGTTGCCCGCTCGGACCTCGACGACATTGGTGCCGTAGCGCAGACCCGAGACGGCCACGGAGGTCGAAGAGACACGCTGCGCCTGTCCCGAGTTCACCCGATACTCGTAGAACTCGGCGTGTTCCACGCCGGCCCACGTGACCTGTGCGCTCGTTGTCGCAAGCGGCGCCGAGAACGACTGGATCACCGGCGGCGCGGGTATCGGAAGCACGTAGTCGACGGTCACCAGCGTCCAGGCGCTGGCTCCCCCGAAGTTGCGCGCACGTAGGTAGATCCGGTTCTCGCCGCCGGGCAGGAACGCCCTCTCGAGCCGCGGTTCGAGCAGCGTCTGTTCAACGCCGTCGAGACCGACCTTGTACTCGTAGGACTCGGCCCCCGGAACCGCCGGCCATGCTATGACGACCGGGAAGCCGTGCACGACCATGCTCAGTGTGCCGGGTTCCGGCGCGGCAGGTGGCGGCGGGTAGTAGGTGACCGTGTGCTCCGAGGACCACGGTCCCACCCCGGTCGTGTTGCCCGCCCGAACGCGGATGGTGTTGTCGCGCGGACGGAGGGTCAGGGATCCCGTTGCCGATGCAGGCGTCTGAACCGATTCTGCGCCGTTGAACGAGTACTCGTAGTAGTCGACGTCCTCGAGCGAGGACCAGGTGATGATGGCAGCGGGATCGCCATAGAACGCGCTCTGAGACGTCAACGTGGGGGCTTCAGTGGGCTGCGGCGGGAACCACTCGAAGCTGATGGTCTGCCAGTCGCTCGAGCCGTTGAAGTTGGCCGCCCGCACACGCACGGTGTTCTCACCGCGCGAGGGACTCGCGATCGAGATGCTGCGACCCACGGTCACGTCGACAGGACCGCTGTTGACGGTGTACTCGTAGCGGGACGCACCGGCCACAGTGCCCCACGACACCTCGACCGGTTTGGCTGATATCGCGCTCGGGAAGCTCTGGTCGAACGCCACGCTGCCCGGAGCGGTCGGCTCCCACGAGATGGTGCTGACCGCCCAGTCGCTGAAGACGCCCGCCCTGACCGAGCGGACGCGAACCGTATTGGCGTGGGGGTTCAAGGTGAGTCCGACCTGCGATGACACGACGGCGTAGGCGGTGCCACCGTTGAACTCCACCTCGTAGCCATCCGCGGTGGCGACATCGGGCCAGTCGAGCGTGTAGGACTGCTCGAGGCTCGTCGCCGACGCGGGCGGAGCCGGAACACCCGGCGCGCTCGAGTAGTCGAAGGTCAGGCTTGCGGTGTCGCTCACGTTGCCGGCGGCATCGGTGACACTGACATGGAAGGTGTGCGTGCCGTCCTCGAGCGTCGAGAACGTATGGCTGTTGCCGGTCGCCGACACGGGAGTCTGCGAGTCCAGCCATACCATCGTCGTGTGCGAGGAGGTTGACTCGGTGTCCGTCCACGAGAACGTGTGTCCGGTGCGGGTGAGATCCGAGACGACCGGCCTCACGGTGTCGACCGTGAACGGCGCCGACCTGCGGGAGTCGGTCCCGAACCAGTTGAAGTCGCTTCTGGGCTGGACACTCACGGTGTGGGCGCCATCGGAAACCGCGGTGCCCAACGTGTGGCTGGTCCCCGTGACGCTGGTCTTGAGCGACCCGTCCACGTAGACGTCGTAGCTCACCGCGGTTCCGGCCACGGCAGACCAGCTGATGGCCGGGGTGTTGTCGTTCGTGAGCGCGGCGACGTTGACCGCAGCGGGAGCCGGCAACCGAGGATACTGCGCGATCATGCTGTCGTAGGCCTTGCCCATGTCGAGAGCGCCGTACCCGTACTGATCGTCTCTACCGGGCGCACCGAGATCGGTCACGCCTTGGTTCAGTATGAGGCTTTCCATCTGCGCCTTCGTGAGGGCCGGGTTGGCTCTCCAGAGGTAGGCGATGGCTCCGGCGACCGCCGGGCTGGCGAAGCTGGTGCCCGACCAGAAGTAGTAGCCCGGTTGGTAGGTCGTGCCCGCCCCGTCAGCGTCGTAGGTGGGTTCGATGGGCAGCCACATGAGTACGCCGGGCGCGGTGATGTCGCACCTCGGACCATAGTTGCTGAACGAGGCGCGGGTGATGGCCCCCATGGTCGTCCAGCTCCCGCCGGTGGTACCGAGGGCGCCCACGCCGATGACGTTGTCGCACGCGGCGGGGTAGAGCACCGAGCCGGCACTGTCGTTGCCGGTGGAGGCTACGACGATCACGCCTTTCGAATGCGCATAGTTGACGGCGTCTTGGTACGTGACGCTGGGGGAGTCGCCGCCGAGGCTCATGTTGATCACCTTGGCACCGGCGTCGGCAGCCAGGTAGATGGCACTCGCTACCGCGCTGTCGAGGATCGTCACGGTCCCCTCGGGAACGCCGACGCCCGAGCCGCCGTAGACCGGGCCCGCGACCTTGTACGCGATGACCTGCGTGTCGTAGCCCACTCCCACGCCGCCGAGCCCGTTGTTCGCCTTGGAAGCGATGGTTCCGGCGACTCCCGTCCCGTGGCTGGCGAAGCTGACATCGGTGCCGGGGTGGGGTGTCACGTCATCGTCTGTCGTGTAGAGGCCGGTGCTCCAGTCGAACGACGCGAAGACGTCCTTGCCGGCGACGACCTTGCCGGACAGCTCCGGATGATTCAGGTAGAAGCCCGAGTCGAGAACCGCGACCTTGAAGTCGGCTGCGTTGCCGCGAAGCGGGTTGCGTCAGTGCGGAATCGTCGGCGAACCCTGTCTGCCACGCGTCGACGGCGTTCATCTGGTCGAGCCACCAGCGCTTGCCGTTGAGGTAGTAGCCCGTACCGTCGAACCACGCCGTTGATTCGCTCAGGGCAGGGTCGTTGGGGGCCGTGTAGGCACTCAGCTGACGGAAGTAGTCGGGCTCCGCGTACTCGACCTGCGGACTCGACTCCAGCTCCTCGATGAACTCCTCGGTGGTCGTGCCCTTGGGCGGCTTGGCCGAGTAGACCCTCTTGCGGGCCGAGATGGTCTTCGCGCGCCGAGCACCCCGCGAAGTGATGACCTTGTCCGGCGTGGAGCTCGCGGTGCCGTCCTTGAACTTGACGATCACCAGACCGCTCTCGCCCTCGAGCTGAGGCATGCTCTCGGCGCCCAGGGTCCCTACGTCGATGGCGTCGGCTGTCGACGCTGCGGTCGGCTCGGCGACGCTTGTCGATGGGGGCGTCTGACCGTGCGCTCGGAGATGCCCACGCCACCTGCGTACCCAGCAGGGTGACCGCGAGAAGCAGAGAAACGAATCGCCTCATGTATGTGCCCTCCGACGCGTACCAGCGACGCCCACTGTAGTCGCAGCCGCGGCCGAACTCGATTCGCGGCAGGTCTCTTGCGAGGTCCATCTTCGTGTCATCGGCAGAATCCGGCTCGAGCCTCAGTGACGGAGAGCACGTCACGCGCCATTTCCCTCATCGGTGGCGGGCTCGATCTCCGCCCATGTCTTGCCCTGCGAGATCGACTGAATGGTCGATGGCGAGACCCCGAACTCCACCGCGACGTTCCGAGACGAGCGCCCCGCGAGGAGCAGCCTCTTGATCTGCGCGACCTGCGGTGCGCTCAACGTCTTGCCCCGTCGCGGGTTGCCGGCCAGTCGAGCCGGCAGGTCGGGGTCGAGCTGTGACCATGCATGGCCACGCTTGATCGCGCTGACCATGCTGGGGCTGATGCCGAACTCCCGCGCGATCGACGCGCCCGTGCGCCCCGCCTCCAGCGCCGCCATGACCCCGCGCGCGCCCTCGGCGTCGAGAGCCGCCGTGGGTGATGCCGCCTGCACCCGCGCTCGGAGGTCATCGTCGATCGCCGCAGCCCACCGCTTGCCGCTCTTGATCGCGCCCACCGTCTCGACGGAGACGCCGAACTGCTCGGCGATCACGGTGTGGCGGTCTCCGGCAGCGATGCGCTCGGCGATGGCACGTGCCTGCGCGGCATCGAGCCTGGGTGCTCGCTGAGCGGGTGGCTGTGCGGCGGTCAGAGCGCATGCCGAGTACTCCATCTTGAGGCACTGTACGAGCCTGCATCGGTCCGCAACCACATCGATCGGTGGATGGGGTAAGCATACGATGAGTAACCGAGCAGTCGCTCGTCACGGCAGGTTCGCCGCCGATACACCGATGAGAAGAGGATGCCTGTGTCTGCAGCCCGAGCCACCACGTACCCGAAGACCGTCCTGCGGATCGTCGTCGCGTCGACCGTCGTCGGCACGATCGCGATGAACGCGCTTGCGAACATCGTCCCCTTCTTCGGGCGCGGCACCGGCGAGGTCTCGGCGATCTACCCCACGCTCATCACGCCCGCCGGCTACGTCTTCGCGATCTGGGGGGTCATCTACCTGGGGTTGCTCGCCTACTCGACGGCCCAGTTCCTCTCACCTCTCAACGACGACCCGCTCCCCGATCGCCTCGCCTGGCCGCTCATCGCGTCCGGCGTGGCGAACGTCGTGTGGCTGCTCCTGTGGCACTCGCTCAACATCTACTGGACGGTGCCGCTGATGCTGGCGCTGCTGCTCTCGCTCATCACCGCCTACCTCATCGCACGGTCCGATCGTCCCGAACCCCCGCCGGCCCTCGAACGCTGGACGGTCCGCGCACCACTTGGCGTGTACCTGGGCTGGGTCTCGATCGCCACGATCGCCAACATCTCGAGCGCACTGTACGCGGCCGAGTGGAGCGGGTGGGGCATCCCCGCCGAGTGGTGGGGCGTGATCGTGCTTGTCGTGGGTGCGGCCGTCGCCTTCGCGGGGCTGGCGCGGCACGGCGACGGCGTCTTCGCCGGCGTGTTCGTGTGGGCGTTCGCGGGCATCGCGGTCGCGACGCCTTCCGAGCTCGTACGCACCGTGGCGAGCGTGCTCGCGGCTGCGATCGCGGTGGGGATCGTCGCCTCGGTGTTCGTTCGCCGCCGGCTCATCTAGAGCGAGACCCGCCGGTCGCGACTACCCCTCCAGCAGCACCTTCATCGTGCCGGAGCGCCCGGCGACTTCCATCGCCTCGACCGCGTCGGCCAACGCGTAGCGAGTCTCGATCAGCGGCACGGGGTTCACCGCGCCGCGTTCGAGCAGCTCCAGAGCAGGCGCGAACGGGCCGCAGCGCGAGCCCACCACGGTGATCTCGTCGACGACGAACGGCGCGAGATCGAGCGTGACCGCTTCTCGGTAGGTGGACTTGAGCACGAGCGTGCCCCTCGGGCGCAGAGCGGAGCGGGCCACGTCGAGCCCCGACGGCGAACCGGTCGCTTCGACCACCACGTCCCAGCAGCGCTCGCCGACCTCGTCGGCGGCGATGCACTCGACCCCGCCCACACGCAGCAGCTCGACCTGGCGCTCGTAACGCGCGACCACGCGAACGTGCGCACCGGTCAGCGCGAGCACCCGCCCGACGAGCTGGCCGAGACGGCCGGCGCCCACGAGCAGCACGCGATCACTCGGCCGAATGTGCACCTGCTCGAGGATCTCGAGCGCGGCCGCAAGCGGCTCGGTGAACACGGCGGCCTCGTCGGCGACTCCGTCCGGTACCCGATGCAGGTTGGCGAGGGGTACCCGCACGTACTCGGCGTGGGCCCCGTCGCGGGCGACGATACCGAGGACCGTGCGCCTCTCGCAGTGCGTCGGGTTTCCTCGGCGGCACGCCTCGCATGCCCCGCAGGCATCGTTGATCTCGCCGACGACCCGTGCTCCGACCCACGAGAGGTCCGGCGCCTCGACGACCTCGCCGACGAACTCGTGGCCGAGCACACCGGTGTACGGGTAGTAGCCGCGCGTCAGCTCCAGATCGGTTCCGCAGATGCCCGACAGCCGCACGCGCACGAGCGCCTCGCCACCGGCAGGCGGCACGTCGATCTCGCGCACCGACAACCGACCGTCTTCGAGCCAGAGTGCCTTCATGCGAGATCCTTCGAACGGCACGTGCATGCGGTCTGCGCGTCGCGTCGAATCTCGAACGCCCGCAGGGGCGCCCGGGTCCGTCCGCGCACCTGCCACAGGATACCGCGCCTTCATCGGCATGCAGGAGTGGGATGCGTTGGCACGACGAATGCTTGTTGCATCACGACACATAGCGATATGTCGCTTATCACGAGCGTTCCCCTAACGAAAGGAACTCAGATGAGCCACCACACACACCGAGTCGTGCGGCCACGGCGCACACGGCCACCATGGCGGCTTCGGCAAGCACGGATTCAAGCACCCGTTCGGCATGGGCGGCAACCCCCACGGCTTCGGCCCCGCCGGCCAGCGTGCGCGCCGCGGCGACGTCCGTGCGGCCGTCTTGCGCCTGCTCTCCGAGCAGCCCATGCACGGCTACCAGATCATCCAGGAGCTCTCCGCTCGCAGCGGCGGGGCGTGGAGCCCCAGCGCGGGCTCGGTCTACCCCACGCTCCAACTGCTCGCCGACGAGGGCCTCGTCAGCGCCGAGGAGACCGCCGGCAAGAAGGTCTTCAGCCTCACGGACTCCGGTGTCGCCCTGGTCGCAGAGACCGCCGATCAGCCCGCCCCGTGGGAAGAGGCCGCTCAGAGCGGCTCCGGAGCGAGCGGCTATCGTGAGGCCGCCGGCCGCATGATGCAGGCGGTCTGGCAGATCGGCACGACGGGCTCGGCAGACCAGGTCTCGGCCGCGATCGACGTGCTCAACGACGCTCGCAAGAAGCTCTACGCGATCCTCGCCGCGGACTAGTCCCGCCACCCGACGAAGCCCGCACCCCGGCCCGACCCTCAGGCAGCACGCAACGGAGGATGAATGAAGGCGTCACAACTACGCGCGCGCTACTGGCGCATCGTGTTCTTCTTCGGTGGAGTGACCCTCGGCTTCATCTTCTGGGAGATCTTCCTGCCGCGGATCGGCCTGCGGAGCTGGGCGCGCGCGCACGCGCTCGGAGCGCAACCGCACGCACCGCGGTGCGCTTCCGGGCGCTCGCCATCCGCATGGGCGGGCTGATGATCAAGGTGGGCCAGTTCCTCTCGGCACGCCTTGATGTGTTGCCCGCCGAGATCACCGACGAGCTCGCCGGGCTCCAAGACGAGGTACCCGCCGAGCAGTTCGAGGCGATCCGCGCGCAGGCCGAAACCGAGCTGGGCCAGCCGCTCGCGCAGCACTACGCGTGGTTCGACGAGACCCCGCTCGCCGCAGCGTCACTGGGCCAGGCCCACCGCGCCCGGCTGAGCGAGGCCGACGCCGCGGAGCTGGGCTTCACCGACGTCGTCGTGAAGGTGCAGCGCCCGCACATCGAGCAGGTGGTCGAGGTCGACCTGGCGGCCCTGCGACGCGTGGGCGGCTGGCTTCAGCGCTACAAGCCGGTGGCGAACCGCGCGAACGTGCCCGGTCTGGTCGAGGAGTTCGCGCTCACGACGCGCGAGGAGATCGACTACCTGGCCGAGGCGAGCAACGCCGAGGAGTTCGCCGCGGCCTTCAGCGAGAAGCTGCACGTGCACGTGCCCAAGGTCGTGTGGGAGCTGTCCACGCGCAGGGTGCTCACGCTCGAGGACGTCACCGCGATCAAGCTGGGCGACTACGACGCGATCACCGCCGCCGGCATCGACCGCGGCGAGGTCGCGCGCGTGCTCGTGGACACCTACATGCAGCAGATCTTCGACGACGGCTTCTTCCACGCCGACCCGCACCCGGGCAACCTCTTCGTCACGCCGCTCGACAGCTACAACGAGGCCGGCAACCGCGAGTGGAAGCTCACCTTCATCGACTTCGGGATGATGGGCCGCGTTCCCGAGAACCTCCGAGCCGGCCTGCGCGAGGCCCTCATCGGCATCGGCACGCAAGACGGTGCGCGACTGGTGAAGAGCTTCAAGACGCTCGACGTGCTTGCTGCCCAGCGCGGACCTCAAGCTCATCGAGATGGCGAGCATGCAGCTGTTCGAGCGCTTCGGCGGCATGTCGATGAGTGACCTGCGCGAGATCGACCACAACGAGCTCATGAGCTTCGGCCTGCAGTTCCGCGAACTGCTGCTCGATCTCCCCTTCCAGCTGCCCGAGAACCTGCTGCTGCTGGGTCGCTCGGTGGCGATCCTGTCGGGCATGTGCACCGGGCTCGACCCCGCAGTTCAACCTGTGGAGCTCGATCGCGCCGTATGCGACCAAGCTCGTCACCGATGAGGGCGAGTCGGGCTGGCAGACGGTGCTGTCCGAGGCGAACAAGGTTCTTCAGACCGCTGTGGGTCTGCCTGGCCGAGCGGATCGCGTACTCACGCTCATGGAGCGCGGCGACCTCAACGTCCAGACGCCGCTACTCAACTTGCGGGTACGCGGGGTCGAGCGCGCCGTGGGCAAGATGACGAGCGCGCTGGTGTTCGCCGCGCTGATCATCGCCGGCGCGATCCTTTACCCGGCCGAACCCACGCTCGCGAAGTGGCTGATGGCCGCGTCGGTGCTGCCGCTGCTCAGGGTCGTGATGGGCGGTCGCGGAGGACACGGGGGACGCTAGGAGCCGACCTTACTCGTCGGGCCGCCCTGGTCTTGCCCCGATCATCGCTCGAGGAATCGCATGACGCCCTTCGTCATGCCGTTGACCAGCTTGGTCTGATAGCTGTCGCTGGCCAGCTTGCGGTCCTCCGCGGCGTTGGTCATCACACCCATCTCGACGATGACGACGGGCACCTTCGACCAGTTGAACCCGGTCATGTCTTTTCGCTTGGAGATCCCGCGGTCCTTCGCGCCCGTCGCCTTCAGTGTCGCCTTCTGCACGTCCTTGCCGGCCCTGAGTGACGCCGAGGTGATCGGCCCGGTCCACTTGTTCTTCGCCGGCACGAGCGTCAGGACACCTCGGACCGACTTGCTGGGCGAGCCGTCGCAGTGAAGGCGGATGCACAGGTCGGCCTCGGCGGCGTTGGCGATCTTGGCGCGCTTCGAGTTCGAGATGTTGACGTCTTGCTTGGTGCGGATCATGACGACCTTCACGCCACGCTTCTGGAGCGCCTTGCGCAACTTGAGGGCCACCTGAAGGTTGATCGTCGACTCGCGCTTGCGGGTCGCGACTCCCCGCGTCCCGGCCGCGACACGCGCTTTGCGCTTCGACGAACCGGGCCCGATGGGTTCGAGCCGCGTGTCCGCCTTGCGCTGGTGACCGGCGTCGATGGCGACCACGAACTGCCGCGTCGGCTCGGCGACCGCCGGTGCCGTGCGGGCAGAGAGGCCCACCGCCGAGACCGCGACTGCGCCGAGTACCACTGCCACCAGGGTCCGGCGAAGTCGGGATGCGATGGCGGATGGCTGCTGCATGACAGGACGGCCTTTCTGGCGGCGGACAGGCTGATGCCACGGGTCCGAGCTCGACACCATAGGTTACCGCATGTACTCGCGAGAGCCGTACTCACTCCGCCATTGCCGAGTAGACGGTCCTACGCGCGATCTCGAGCGCATCGACCGCGGCGCGCTGCTGGGCCGGAGTGCCGGAGTGCTCGACTTCGATCACGGCCTCCTGCAGCTGCCACGCGGCATCCCTCAGTTCGCACGCCGTGGCGTCGCCCGTTCGCTCCTCGGAAGCACCCGAGGGCGCACGGAGCCGGTAGCCGAAGCCCCGCACCGTCTCGATGAGGTCGGACAGACCCGCCTCGGAGAGCTTGTGCCGAAGACGCGAGACGAGCACGCTCACGGACTCGGGTGACAGGTCGCCCTCAACGGGGTCGCCGGAGAGCTGATCTGCCGAGTAGACCCAGCCTGGGTGCTCCACGAGCATCATGACGATGTCGAACTCGGCGGTGGTGAGGGGCACGTCGTGCCCGTCGACCAGCACCACGCGCTCGAGGGGCCGAATCTCGAGCCCTCCGACGACCACGGTGTCTTGCTCGCTCACCTCGCGCACCCCCACACACGTAGGTACCCAAGAGTTCATGCTCGGTTAGCACAGGGTTCGAATGCGACGGCAACGTAGTAGGTGTACTGATTTGTCCTGCCGGCACAAGGAGGTGTTGACGATGACATCGAATAGTGTCCGGTCTTATGCCTTGCGAAGCGCTTTGGCACTCACGCTGACGGTCGCGCTGGTACTTCTCGGGACAGCAGCCGCGTTCGCGGTCCCCGATGAGTTCGGAGGCGCGTCGTTCGCCGCTCCTTACGCTCCGTATACCGCAGGCCCGGTCGTGGATGACGAGCCGTATGCGCCGTACACCGCAGGCCCGGTCGTGCGTGAGGAAGTCCGACCGTACGCCCCCTACACCGCTGGTCCGGTAGTGCCGTTGAGCGAACTGCCCTACGCGCCCTACACAGCCGGCCCGGTCGTGAGCGAGGCTCCCGAGGCTCCGGATCCGTTCGGCCACTACCCGTGGCGGTAGTGTGAACGTCAGTTGATAGCGTAGTCCGACGCGTTGGTCGGCGGAAGATTCTCGCCCCAGTCGAGACGGCCATTGTCACGCCAGTCGATGACATGCCAGATCTCGTGGGCGAGGATCTTCTCTATGCTCACCGTGTGGTCCCGATCGATGACGATCTCTCCCACCGTGTAGTACGAGACCGCTTCTTCGCCCTTGGGCGTCTCGCCCATCACGACCGTGACCCCGTCCAGATCGCGGTAGTCGGCACGGAGCACTTCAAGGACCTCGGAAGCACGCACGGCGTCATCCTCGGTGCTGTTCTGCGCAGGGGCCTTGGCCGATGAGACCTTGAGCGGCGCCGAGGCGCTGGAGTCCGTGGCTGCGATGCGCTCGGCAAGAGACGGAACACCGATCACGACCGCGACAAGCGCCGCAACAGCGGATATGGAGTAGAGATGCTTCATGCAAGGTATGGAGCAAGCGAGCCCCGTGCCGACCCCGTCCGAAGGCGCTTCGCGCCCCCGCTCGCCCTGCAGACTCCGCTACTCCGTGCCCGGAGCCTCTTGCACCGGCACCGAATCCGCGACGAAGTGGCACGCCCAGCACGGCGCCATCTCGTAGTGATCCTCCGGCGCCTCCTGGCGCGGATTCACCGGGGCTATGACGACGTGGACCACGACCCACGCCAGCACGAGCGCCACGACGACTCCCGCTACCCAGCCGATCACCCTGCGCGCACCGCCGGGCGTGGGCTCAGTGGCGGCGTCATCGGGTTCGCCCTCACGGGGCAGACTGCTCATCGTCAACAACCCGGCTCGCCGGGGTGGCCGCAGCACGAAGCGCGCGTCTTGAGCTTGATAGCGGTATTCCGCACCACAAGCTTCGCCTTGCGGCCGAACGGCATGGGCTGAAGCATGTTGCGCGTGAATGACCGAGGGTCAGGTCCCGACCCCGCCCCGTTGTCGTCGCTGCACACGAAGAACCCCGCTCTCCCTCGGCCCGGCTCCAGCCGGCACCACCGCTAGCCTTCCGCCGCCCGCTGCTCGCGACGCTCCTGTCGAATCGTCGTCGCACCCTTCTCGAGTGTGCTCGCCATCAGGAAGCCCGCGAGCAGGATGGCGCTCGCGATCATCTCGCCGAAGTAGAGCCCGGCCGTGAGCCCGGCGCGCGCCATCGACCCGGCGGCCGCGATGCACAGCGTGCCCACGAAGATCAGCACGTTGGCCCAGGCGCGGTAGCGGTACTGCTTCTTGGGCCAGAACTTGATGACCGACCACGCCGAGCCGCCCAGCAACAACAGCGTCCCGGGGATGTTGAAGACGAGCGACATGATCCGGGGGAACGATCCGCTCGATCCCAAGCCGGCGCCACCCACGACGATGCCCGGCTGGAGCGCCGCGTAGTCGAGTTCGACCGTGAAGGCCCCCCACAGGAAGATCGACATCATGATCACGTTGAACGCCAGGTACATATGACCCCAGATACGCTTCCTCGCTACGAGATAGAGCGTGCCCAACCCCAGGAAGCCCACCATCGACGCGGCGAACACGATGTAGATCCGGTAGACGGTCGGATCCCAGTTCTGCGTGTACTCCGAGTACCACTCCATCAGAGCCGCGGCCCCGTAGAGGAAGAAGCCGAACGCCCACGCAAGCTGGTGCGGTTGACGCCGGCGAAACCACTGATTCAGCAGCAGCCCCACGTAGACGAAGCCGATCAGCGCCGTGACAGCGGGCCACCAGTAGCTACTCCAAAACGACATGAAGCCTCCTTCGAT
>CAVYQS010000007.1:0-474263 GCA_963770765.1 uncultured Actinomycetes bacterium
CAAAGCCGCACACTCGACGCCGGCAACGAAGACTGGATCAAGATCGACGGTCGGCAGGGAACACTCTACACGTTCGAGACCGCCGGCGCATAGCCGGTTGACACCTACCTTGAGGTCTTCTCGGCAGACAACACCCGGGTCGCCGCAAACAACGATGGCGGGGCAGGCGCGTTCTCACGCATCACCTACCAAGCACCCGCTGACGGCGACCTGTTCGTCAAGGTTCGAGGCGCGAACGCGAGTGCTGCGGGCCGTACAGCCTGACGCTGAGCGCAACAGACGTCACGCCGCCCACCACCACCTCCAACGCGATGGCTACCTACCAGACACCTGCCGCGATCAACCTCACCGCGACGGACGACTGGAGCGGCGTCCAGAGCACGGAGTACCGCGTCGATGGAGGTCCGTGGACATCCGGCACAGCGGTGTCGGTGGCTGCCCTCGGTCAGCACACCCTCGAATACCGTTCAATCGACAACGCCGACAATGAAGAGCAGGTTCGCTCGGTGAGCTTCAACGTCGTTGCGATTCCCACGGTTCTGAGCGCCGTTACCACTGCAAGCCAGCCCAAGTACAACCGAAGCGTCGTGGTGTCCGCCAAGCTCACGCGCGACTCGAGCGCAGGGGCACCTCTCGCCGGTAGGAAGGTCAGGCTCCAGTCGTCCGCGAACGGCAAGACGTGGGCCACGATCGCGACCCTCACCACCAACGGTGCGGGCGAGGTCTCGCGCACGCGACTGCCTCGCACGACCAGGTACTACCGCTTCATCTACGACGGCACGTCGGGCCTCTACCTGGGCAAGACCAGCAACTGGGTCAAGATCGCGCCCGGCGTATCGGTGACGCGGCCGAGCGGCCCCTCGGTGGTTCGTCCAGGCAGAACCTTCACGAGCACCGGCTACCTTAAGCCCAAGCACAAGTCCGGCACGAAGCCGGTCGTGGTGAAGGCCTACCGCCTCGAGTCCGGCAACTGGGTCTACAAGAAGGGCTTCAAGGCCACAGCGTCAAACTACCGCTCCTACACCAAGTACAGCGCAAGAGTGAAGCTGACCAAGGGTGTGTGGAGAATCCGCACGCATCACCGAGCTGACGCACTGAACAGCAGTACATACACCAGCTACCGCTACCTCGTGGTGCGATAGCGCGTAGTTCGAAACGACCCAGAGCGGCCACCCTGCACGACGCAGGGTGGCCGCTTCTACTCTGTACTCAACAAGACGCCTGCAGGTCAGACTAGTCCACGAACTTGATCATCGAGAACGAGTCTTGGTCCTTGTGGAGGCAGTCCGCATGGGTCGCGCGGCGCTCACCGGCGGTGATGTGCACGTTGCCGCAGTGCTCGCACACCGTGCGCTCGCACACCCTACACAGACCGAGACGGCGCACCTCAGTCGACCCGCAGTGCGGGCAGATGGCCATCGTACCGGTCTTGTCGAACAAGCCGTCGCCACCCTCTAGGCCGAAAGAACGCGGCAGCTCTCGCGCCGTGATCCAACGACGCGAAACATCGAGCCGCCGCGGCGATCACGCCTCGAGATGCTCTGCTATGCGAGTGTCTTGCCTACCGCTGCGGCAACATCACTTAGTTCGGTCATGAGTGACCTCAGTCCTGCAAGATCGAGCGACTGCGGGCCGTCGCACAGCGCCTCGCGAGGGTTGGGGTGCACCTCGACCATGATGCCGTCGGCGCCCACCGCCACGGCCGCCCGGCTGATGGCCGGCACGAGATCCGCCCTGCCCGCCGGATGGGACACATCGACGATGATCGGGAGCAGCGAGAGGTTGTGCACGACCGGCACCGCTGTGATGTCGAGCGTGAAACGGTAGGCCGTCTCGAACGTCCGGATGCCTCGCTCGCACAGGATCACGTTCTCGTTGCCGTTCATGGTGATGTAGTTGCTCGCCTGCAGCCACTCTTCGATCGTCGAGGCCATGCCGCGCTTGAAGACGACCGGCTTGCCGGTGTCCGCGGTGACCTCTCCCACCTTGCGCAAGCAGGCTGAAGTTGGCCATGTTGCGCGTGCCGATCTGCAGCATGTCGGCGTACTCGTGGATCTTCTCGGCATGCGCGGAGTCGGTGACCTCGGTGACGACGAGCAGGCCGAACTCGTCGGCGGCCTCGCGCATCATGATGAGGCCCTCTTCTTCGAGGCCCTGGAACGAGAACGGCGACGTGCGCGGCTTGTAGGCGCCTCCGCGCATGACCTTGATCCCCAGCTCCGCGAGCGTGGCCGCGACCTCGCGCATCTGCTCGAGGCTCTCGACCGAGCACGGCCCCGCGATGATCGTGCACGTGTCGTCGGCGTCGACTGCGCCGATCGCAGGCGCATCCTGGGCGGCCATCAGCCTCTCATCTCCTTCGCGACGTGCAAGATGGCCTCGTAGATGTCGCGAAGGTCGTCTGCGTAGAGCGGTCCCTCGTTGCACTTGGCGACATTCGAGAAGATCTCCTCCTCGCGCTTGGGGTCGTAGAGCCCCCAGTGCGCCTGTGGCTTGAGGTGGCGGATGTCGAGCGAGCACTGGGCGCGCTCGTTGAGCAACTTGACCAGTTGGCAGTCGATCGCATCGATCCGCTCGCGGATCTCGGCGATCCGGCCTGTGCGTCCACGTTCTCCTCGGGCATGAAGCGCCCCCTTCGTCAGGTTCGTATGCGGTCTTGTGCGCAAAACGACCCCTCGATTATCGCACGGATGCATCGAGCCGACCCGTGCGGACACGTGGAGGGTGTCGCACGAGCGGTGGGCGGCGGCCCTACTCCCACTCGATCGTACCCGGCGGCTTGCTCGTGATGTCGTACGCGACACGGTTGATGCCGTCGACCTCGTTGATGATGCGGTTGCTCATCTTCGCGAGCAGGTCGTGGGGCAGGCGCGCCCAATCGGCGGTCATCGCGTCGGCACTTGCCACGGCGCGGATGATGATCGGGTTCTCGTAGGTGCGCTCGTCGCCCATCACGCCGACCGACTTGATGTCCGGGAGCACCGCGAAGTACTGCCATACCTCACGATCGATGTCCCACTCGAGGATCTCTTCGCGAACGATCGCATCGGCGAGACGCAGCTTCTCGAGCTTGGCGTGCGTGATGTCGCCGATGATCCGCACGGCGAGACCCGGACCGGGGAACGGCTGGCGGTGCACGATCTCATCGGGAAGTCCGAGTTCGGAGCCCACGGCGCGGACCTCGTCTTTGAACAGCGCCTTGAGCGGCTCGATGAGGTCGAAGTGCACGCCCTCGGGGAACGGGATCAGGTTGTGGTGGCTCTTGATCTTGGCCGCGTGTTTGTTGCCGGACTCGATGACGTCGGGGTAGAGCGTGCCTTGGGCGAGCCACTTCACGCCTTCGAGCGTCGTGGCCTCCTCGAAGAATATCTTCCAGAACTCCTCGCCGATGATGCGGCGCTTGAGCTCGGGGTCGTCAACGCCCGCGAGCAACGACAGGTAGCGGTCCTCGGCGTCGACGTGCACGAGGTTGACGTGGAAGGTATCCCGAAACGCATGCACGACCTGCTCGGCTTCGTTCAAGCGCATCATGCCGTGGTCGACGAAGACGCAGGTGAGCTGGTCGCCGATCGCGCGGTGCAGCAGGGCCGCCACCACGCTCGAGTCGACGCCACCGGACAACCCGCAGATGACGCGGTCGGTGCCCACCTGCGCGCGGACCGCGTCGACCGTCTCCTCGATGATGTTGAGCATCGTCCAGGTCGCGGGGATGTCCGCGATGTCGTGGAGGAACCGGCGGATGATCTGCTGACCGAACTCGGTGTGGGCGACCTCGGGGTGGAACTGCGTCGCGTAGAGCTTGCGCGCCGGGTCTTCCATCGAGGCGATGGCGGTCGTCGCCGTTCGACCGGTGACCGAGAAGCCCGCCGGCGCTGTGCCCACGCTGTCGCGGTGGCTCATCCACACCTGCGAGGTCTCCGGCAGCCCCTCGAGCAGTCTGCACGCGGGCTCGAGCACGGTCAGCTCAGCGAAGCCGTACTCGCCGATGTCGGTCCTGGGGATCTCGCCGCCCAGATGGAGCGCCATCTCCTGGATGCCGTAGCAGAAGCCCAGCACCGGGATGCCCAGGTCCAGGATCGCGGGGTCCATGTGCGGTGCGCCCTCGGCGTAGACGCTGGCGGGCCCGCCCGACAGGATCAACGCGGCCGGCTTGCGCCGCGCGACCTCCTCGGCGGTGATGTCGAACGGCACGATCTCCGAGTAGACCCGTGCCTCGCGCACGCGCCGTGCGATGAGCTGCGCGTACTGAGCGCCGAAGTCGAGGACGAAGACCGCTTGTTGCTGCTCGTGGTAGTCGGACACGCGACTACCGGCCCATTCCGACGCCTTGGGTGTTCTGCAGGACCTTGCCCTCCGTCTGGAGCGACGGTGCGACGAGCACCTCGGCCTTCTGGAAGCTCTTGAGGTTCTCGTAACCGCACGTCGACATCGAGGTGCGCAGACCGCCGAGCAAGTTGAGCGTCCCATCGTTCTGGTGCGCCGGACCGAGCAGTATCTCTTCGAGGCGTGCCGGTGACGCCGGCACGCACGCGGGTGCCGCGGGGAAGGTCGGCGTGGAACGTCGCCATGCCCCAGTGGTAGCCGCGCCCGGGCGCCTCGGAGGCGCTGGCGAGCGGCGAGCCGATCATGACCGAGTCGGCGCCAACGGCGATGGCCTTGGCGAGGTCGCCGCCGGTCCGCATGCCACCGTCGGCGATGACGTGCGCGTAGCGGCCGGTCTCCTCGAGGTAGCGGGTACGCGCGGCCGCCGCATCGGCGATCGCGGTCGCCTGAGGAACACCGATGCCCAGCACCCGCCGAGACGTGCACGCGTGACCGGGGCCTACACCCACGAGCACGCCCACGGCGCCGGAGCGCATGAGGTGCAGCGCTCCTTGGTAGCTGCAGCAGCCACCGATGATGCACGGGATGTCGAGTGACTCCACGAACGCGTTGAGGTCGAGGGGCTTGTCGTAGCTCGACACGTGCTCGGCCGAGACGACGGTGCCCTGGATGATGAGGATATCGAGGCCGCCATCCATCGCGGGGCCGATGAAGCGCTCGACGTTCTGAGGCGTGAGCGAGGCCGCGGCGAGAACGCCACCCTCCTTGATCTGCTTGACGCGCTCGGTGACCAGCTCGGCTTTGACGTCCTCGGCAGCGTAGATCTGCTGCATCTTGAAGGTCGCCTCTTCCTTGTCGAACGAGGCGATCGCGTCGAGCTGAGGCGCGGGGTCGGCGTAGCGCGTCTGGATGCCCTCGAGGTTCAGCACGGCCAGGCCGCCGAGCTTGCCCATCGTGATGGCGAACGTGGGATCGACGACGCCGTCCATGGCGCTTGCGAGCACCGGCAGCGGGAACGAGTAGTCGCGCCCGCCATACGAGAAGGTCCACGCGATGTCGATATCGCGTGGGTCGCGTGTGCGTCGTGAAGGTACGATCGCGATATCGTCGAAGCCGTATGCGCGCCGTGCGGTCTTTCCGCGTCCGATCTCGATCTCCATGCTGCCTGGTTCCTCCTTGAGTCGGTTCAGCCGCGAACGGCGCTGTTCACACATCTCACTGCGTGGCGTCTCGGATACACGAAGACCAGGCCGATTCCGCTCGAGTGGTAAGCGGCGATGCCTGGTCCGATGGAGTGCTGCGAGCGTCGCCCCGGACTGCGCGCACAAGACTGGCCCGCACCCGGTTCCGACATTCTAGTGGAGCGTGGCCCGTTCGTGAACAGCCAGAGCCACAATGAGCCGGCACTCTGCACACCTCGTGCCGCCTGAGCACACCCGAGACGCGCCTATCCCTCCCTTTGTGAGCGCGACCACACCGGTTGTCGCGGGCACGGGGTATCATCACGGGGTGCTCGCCACCCGCCCCGCAGCCGCACCGTTCACCAGAAAGGCGGATCGTGACTCAGCGCACGTACCGAATCGTTCTCCAAGCGCTTGCTGCAGCGGCCGTTGTTTGCGCGTCGATCCTGGCCCCCGCCGCACAGGCCAAAGCGCCGGCGCCCGCGCCCCTCATCGTGATCGACCCCGGGCACGGAGGTCGCTACTCCAACGCGAACGCCAACGGTCTGCGCGAGAAGAAGGTCAACCTCGCCGATCGCGAAAGAGCTGCGCACAGCCCTTCTGGCCCGCGGCTATCGCGTGAAGATGACCCGCACGACCGACCGGGCGGTCACCTACGGCGACATCCGGACGTGGAACTACTCGGCGGCCAAGAACCGGTGGGCGTACGTGGCCGATGGCCGTCGCGGCCTCTACGCCGGAATCCCCAAAGACGACCTTCAGGGGCGGGTGAACGTCGCCAACGCCGCGGGCGCCGACCTCTTCATCTCGATACACGGCAACGGAGCGCGCCGTCGCTCGGCTCGAGGCACAGAGGTCTGGAGCTCCCGCCGAGACAAGCTCGGGTCCTCACTCGCGCCGTACGTGCAGCGGTCGGTCGTGAAGGCGACGGGGCTTCGCAACCGAGGGACGCACAAGGCCGACTTCTACGTATGCCGCTGGTCGAACATGCCGGCGATCCTCGTCGAGACCGCGTTCATCTCGAACCCGCGCGACGCCAAACTCCTCAAGAAGTCGTGGTTCAGGCGCCGTCTGGCGCGGGGCATCGCCGACGGCGTCGACAGGTGGATGAACGCCAAGCCGTACGTCCGGAAGTACGCCCGGATCGCAGGACCCACGCCAACCGCACTCGCTGTGGCCGCATCGGCGACGCAGTTCCCCAACGGCGCCGACACGGCCGTGCTGGTCCGCTCAGACCAGACACGTGAAGCGCCCGGTGCCGCGGGGCTCGCAGCGCGCCTGAACGCGCCACTGCTCATGGTCGAGGCCGAGGGTCCGGACGCCGCCACGGCGGCCGAGCTGGAGCGTCTCGCGCCCGAGCGCGTGGTGGTCGCAGGCGTCGACGGCTCGGTCGACGCAAGTGCTGTCGCTTCCGTAGCAGCCGCCTCCGAGCTCTCGACCGCCGCGATCGAGGTGATCGCGGCATCGGACCCTGTCGGACTCTCCGCTTCGATCGCCCAGAGCATGGGACCCGCGCCGAGCGGTCTGGTTCTGGTCGCCGGGGCTGACGACGTCTACTCCACCCTGCCGGCGGCGCCCATCTCGGCGTCTCACGGCATCCCGCTCCTGCTCACCCGTGGCGGACAGCTCGATCCTGCCGCCGTCGCCTGGCTCGACACCAACAGGTCGACGATCAAGACGATGGTTCTGGTCGGAAGCTCAGCGAACGTCCCCACGGCAGTCGCGAGCGGCTACCCGTCGACCCGGATCGACGGTGCAAGCTACACCGAACGGGCCGCTCGGCTCAACGCGTACTTCTTCGGCAACGGCTCGGTGGGCTCCCTGCGGCCGGTGGTTGGCACGCTGCTCAACCACTCCGAGTACCTCGTAGCGGCGCGGCATGCCGGATACCGGCGACAGCCGCTCATCCCCGTGTCGGGCAGGATGCTGCCTGTGTTCACGCGGGAGTGGATTTCGAACCGGCGCAGCGGCATCGGCAGCTTCGAGATCGTCACGTGCGGCTCGATCCCCTACCTCATGGACCACATGCTCGCAAAGGCCGACTACCTGTAGGCTCCGACCTGTTCGACGCCCTAGGGTATCGAGGTGAGCACGACGGCCACCAGCGCCATCGCTATGCCGACACGCTGCCATCCACGCAGGTGCTCGTGCAGCACGAAGCGCGCGAGGAGGATCGTGGCGACGGGGTAGAGCGCGCCGAGCACCGAGGCGAGCGCGAGGGGGCCCATCCGAAGCGCGACGACCTGTGCGAGATTCGCGGCCGCGTCCACCACCCCGGTGACCACGGCGAGCGACCGGGCATTCTTGAGCGGTACGACGCGCTTCAAGCCGCTCAGCATCGCCACCGTCGTAAACACGATCACCGACGTCATCCGAGCCGCGATCAAGGGGGCCACACCCGTCGAGGCAGGCGTCTGCGCCCAGCACAGGATCGACGTGCCGAACCCCACGCCTGCGACGATCGCGAAGACCAACGCGCGTCGACCCGTGCCGGCTTCCCGCGCCCCGGCATCCTCGTCGGAGGAGATGCTCACGATCACGACCGCTGTCAACGCGAACACCATGCCCGCAAGAGCGGGCAGGCTCGGTGGAGCACCGGTCGACAGGCCCACTGCGGCCGGCAGAGCGCCCGACAGGGACGCGGCGATGGGCGCCACCACGCTCATGCGCCCGGTCGCCAGTCCGGCGTAGAGCGAGAGCACGCCCGTTCCGCCGAGAAGCCCCGCGGCAACACCCCACAGGATCCGCGGATCGGCCCAACTCGCCGGCGGGAGAACGATCGCGAGGACACTCATCACGACCAATCCTGTCGCCTGGGCAGCGATCGTCACGATCAGCGCGGCGTCGCGCCGGCTCGCGAAGCCGCCGAGGAAGTCAGAACAGCCGTAGAGCGCGGCCCCTGTTGTCGCGATGAGGGCGGTGAGCACGACTACACGTTGAACTTGAAGTGGACCACGTCGCCGTCGGCGATGACGTACTCCTTGCCTTCGAGACGCAGCCTGCCGGCATCACGCGCACCCTTCTCGCCGCCGTACTCCACGAAGTCATCGAACGACGTGACCTCGGCCTTGATGAAGCCGCGTTCGAAGTCCGTGTGGATCACGCCTGCGGCCTGCGGGGCCTTGGCGCCGATGGGCACGGTCCACGCGCGGACCTCCTTCTCGCCCGCGGTGAAGTAGCTGTGCAGGCCGAGCAGGCGGTACGCCTCGCGGATCAGCGAGTTGAGGCCCGGTTCGGCGAGACCGATGTCGGCGAGGTACTCCGCCGCCTCGGCCGGCTCCAGCTCCGAGAGATCCGCCTCGACCTTCGCGCAGATCGGGATCGGCTTCACGCCATCGATCTCCGGCAGGTCGGCACCGACCTGACTCTCATCGACATTGGCGACGTAGAGCATCGGTTTCATCGTGAGCAGGTGCAGGTCGCGAAGCATGGCACGCTCGTCGTCTGTCATCGGCATGTGGTAGGCGCGGTGTCCCTCGGCGAGGTGATCGACGAGACGCTTCACCAGCGCGATCTTCGGCTCGATGGTCTTGTCGCGCTTGGCCTCCTTCTCGAGCCGGGGCACGGCCTTCTCGGCGGAGGCCAGATCCGCGAGGACGAGCTCGAGCTTGATCGTCTCGACGTCGGAGAGCGGGTCGACCTTCCCGTCCACATGGATGACGTTGTCATCGGTGAAGAAGCGCACGACCTCGGCGATGGCATCGGTCTCGCGGATGTTGGCGAGGAACTGGTTGCCCAGTCCCGCGCCCTCGCTCGCACCCTTGACGAGACCCGCGATATCCACGAACTCCACCGCCGCAGGTAGCGTACGCTGCGGATTCACGATCTCGGCCAGCGCATCGATCCGCCGGTCGGGGACCGGGACGATACCCACGTTGGGCTCGATGGTCGCGAACGGGTAGTTGGCGGCATCGACCTGGTTCTTGGTGAGCGCCGTGAAGAGGGTGGACTTGCCCACATTGGGCAGACCCACGATACCGATGGAGAGGGCCACGCGAGAGACTCCTTTAGAGCAGGTCAGGGGCTCAATACCCCCGTCGGGACTGCTGTATAGTACCACCCATGGCACCCTCCACTCCCATCGTCGTAGCTCACGCCTCCGTCGGCTCGGGTCACCGGATAGCCGCCGAGGCTGTCGCGCGCGAACTCAGGGGCACGGGAGGCGATCGCGTCGCGGTGGAGGTCGTGGACGCCCTGACCATGGGCTCCGTCAAGGCCTCGGGCAACGACCTCACGTCCACCTTCACCGGCCCCACCGCAGCGCTCTACGACGCCATCTGGTCCTCAAGCGCTCTCGGGCGCATCGCCCGCGCTGTGGGCACTCCGTCTCTGTCGTGGGTCTTCCGCGGCTTCGTCCGTCACCTGCAGGAGACCGGGCCGGCAGCGGTCGTCTGCTCCCATGCGCTACCCGCGCTGCTCGCGGCCCACGCGGTCCGGCGCGGCAGACTCGACACCGTCGTCGTGTCGGTCGCTACCGACTTCGGCGTCCACGGGCTGTGGCCCCGGGAAGGCGTCTCGCTGTTCTGCGCCGCCGACAGCCGCTCCGCCGAGGAGCTGGAGCGACGTGGCCATGAGACCTCCGCGATCGCGGTCACCGGAATCCCGGTGCGTCCGCAGTTCACCGCCGACTACGACCTCACGGCCGCCCGGGAGCACTTCGGCCTGCCTGCCGACAAGCGCGTCATCCTCGCCGTCGCCGGCTCCACGCAGCCCGGTCCGTATGCGCGCTTCAAGGAGTCACTCGCGGTCTCTCTTCCCGCACTGGCTTCACTGCCCGGTGTCGAGCTCGCGATCGTCACCGGCCAAGACGACGCCTTCGCCAACGAGCTCCGTTCGCGTGCTGCGGGATTCGGTGTCATGAACGTACACGTTCTCGGCTACGTCGAGCACATGGCCCCCTTGATGGCATCGGCAGACCTCGCGCTGGCCAAACCGGGTGGTCTCGTCTGCGCCGAGTGCATCGACATGGAGCTGCCGCTCGTGCTCGTGGGTCCTGCGGCGGGGCAGGAGCGGGCCAACGCGACCGCACTCGCGGATGCGGGTGCGGCGCTGTTCGCCGAGGACCCTCGCATGCTCTCTGAGTACGTGAGGAAGGTCGCCTCGAAGCCGGCGCGGCTCGCACAGATGCGCGCAGCTGCGAGCGGGCTCGCCCGACCGTTCGCCGCAGCCGATGTCGCCGACCGCGTCCTCGGGATGGTCGGTCTCGGTCCCGCCCGGGAGCCGGGCTAACGGCATGCGGATAGGGATGTTCGCGGACATGTACCTGCCGCACGTCAGCGGAGTCACGAATCACATCCGGCTCAACAAGGCCGAGCTCGAGCGCCAGGGTCACGAAGTCACCGTCTTCACCTACGGCAATCGCGAGTACGAGGATTCCGAACCGCGGGTCATCCGATCCCCGGCCCTCCCCTACGGCGCGACCGGCTGGAACGTGCCCGGAAGGCTCTCGCGTGAGGCTGAGGAGGCGATGCAGCACCTCGACATCGCCCATGCGCACCACCCCTTCGCAAGTTGCCTCACCGCGCTGAGATGCCGGTCACAAAGCGGGATACCGGTGGTCTTCACGAACCACACCCGCTACGACCTGTACTCCGACACGTACGCGGCGTGGATACCCGCCCCCATCAGACACGGCAGCATCAAGTGGTACCTCGCGTGGCTGAGTGAACGGGTCTCTCTCACGATCTCGCCCTCATCCCAAGTCGCCGCCTGGCTCGCCGAGTGCGGCGTGAACGCCCAGCGGCTCGTAGCGATGCCCAATGCGATCGATACCCGTGCGTTCGGTTCGACGGCGGTCGTGGTCGACCGGTCGAGCCTGGGCCTCGCCGACGACGCGTTCGTCGTCTGCTACGTGGGACGGCTCGCTCACGAGAAGAGCGTCGGGCTGTTGCTCGAGGCCTTCACGCGCGCTGCTCGGCACAACGACGATCTGGCCCTGGTGATGGTCGGTGACGGCCCTGCTCGCAGCGAGTGCGAGCGGCTGATCGCGGACGCACAGCTCGGTGATCGGGTGCGCCTGCTGGGACTCATGCCCTACGAGGACGTGGCCCCCGTATTGCACGCGTGTGACGTCTTTGCCACGGCTTCCCAGACCGAGATGTATCCGCTCGTCGTCGTCGAGGCGTGCGCCGCAGGATTGCCGGTACTCGGAATCGCATCACCGGGCGTCGGCGAGATCATCACCGATGGGGTGTCGGGACTGCTGGTCTCGCCGAACCCCTCGGAGTTCGCCGAGGTGATCGAGCGTGCCGCAGGAGACCCCGCACTGATGGACCGCCTACGTGAGGGCGCATCCCACGTCGCCCTGCATCACGACATCGAAAGTGGTGCCGCACGCCTGATCGAGACCTACGAAGGACTCATCGCCGCGGGTGCGGAGCACACGGGCCCCCTGCGAGCGGCAAAGAAGTAGGGCCCCCGCGAGTCTCGCGGGGGCCCTACGTGTCATGCGCGGGGTGGATGATGCACCACCCGTGGTGAAGCAGCCTACATCATGCCGCCCATACCACCCATGCCGGCCATCGCAGCAGCGGCGCCGCCATCGTCCTTGACGGGAGCGTCGTTGACGGCAGCCTCGGTGATCAGGATCAGAGCCGAGATCGACGCGGCGTTCTGCAGCGCCGTGCGGGTCACCTTGACCGGGTCGATGACGCCCTGGGCCATCAGGTCGCCCCACTCGCCGGTGGCGGAGTTGAGGCCGTAGCCCTTCTTGCCCTCGGCCTTGACCTTCTCGACCACGACCGAGCCCTCGAAACCGGCGTTGGAAGCGATCATCTTGAGCGGCTCGATGAGAGCCTTGCGGATGATGTTGACACCGATCATCTCGTCGGCCTCGAGATCGAGGACGTCGAGAGCCGGCAGAGCGTCGATCAGAGCCACGCCGCCGCCGGCGACGATACCCTCTTCGACGGCCGCACGGGTCGCCTGGAGGGCGTCCTCGATGCGGTGCTTCTTCTCCTTGAGCTCGACCTCGGTGGCCGCGCCCACCTTGATGACGGCCACGCCGCCGGAGAGCTTGGCGAGGCGCTCCTGGAGCTTCTCGCGATCGAAGTCGGAGTCGGAGTTCTCGATCTCGACCTTGATCTGGTTCACGCGAGCCTTGATCGAGTCCTCGGTGCCCGCACCATCGATGATGGTGGTGTTCTCCTTGGTGATCTTGATGGTCTTCGCGCGACCCAGGACCTCGAGACCCACCTGGTCGAGCTTCATTCCGAGCTCCTCGGTGACGACCTGGCCACCGGTGACCACGGCGATGTCCTCGAGCATGCGCTTGCGGCGGTCACCGAAGCCCGGCGCCTTGACGGCGACGCAGGTGAAGGTGCCGCGCAGCTTGTTGACCACGAGCGTCGCGAGAGCCTCGCCCTCGACATCCTCGGCGATGATCAGCAGCTGCTTGCCGGCCTGCATGACCTTCTCGAGAACGGGGAGCAGATCCTGGATCGCGCCGATCTTCTGGTTGGCGATCAGGATGTAGGGGTCTGAGAGCACGGCCTCCATGCGGTCGGGGTCCGTGATCATGTACGGGTTGATGTAGCCCTTGTCGAACTGCAGGCCCTCGACGGTCTCGATGTCGATACCGAAGGTCAGGCCTTCCTCGACGGTGATGACGCCGTCCTTGCCCACGACCTCCATCGCCTCGGCGATCTTGGCGCCGATCTCGTCATCGGCAGCCGAGATGGCGCCCACGTGCGCGATCTCGTCTTTGTCCTCGATCTCCTTGGCGTCGCTCTTGATCGAGTCGACGACCGCGTTGACGGCCTTCTCGATGCCGCGACGGATCGCGAGCGGATTGGCGCCCGCAGTCACGTTGCGCAGGCCCTCGGAGACGATGACCTGGGCGAGCAGCGTGGCGGTGGTGGTGCCGTCACCGGCGACGTCGTTGGTCTTGACGGCGACTTCCTTGACGAGCTGAGCGCCCATGTTCTCGAGCGGGTCCTCGAGCTCGATCTCCTTGGCGATGGTCACACCATCGTTGGTGATGGTGGGGGCGCCGAACTTCTTCTCGAGCACGACGTAGCGGCCCTTGGGGCCGAGCGTGATCTTGACGGCATCGGCGAGCTTGTTGACGCCGGACGCAAGGCCGTGGCGGGCCTCCTCGTCGAAACGGATCTCTTTAGCCATGAATGCGGTCCTCCTCTTTCATCTTTGGGATCGAACGGATGATGCAGCCTGCAGGCGGACGCCGCCTAGTCCTGCACCACGGCGTAGATGTCGTCGGCGCGCAGGATCAGGTAGTCCTCGCCCTCGACCTTGACCTCGGTTCCGCCGTACTTGCTGTAGATCACGGTGTCGCCTGCCTTGACGTCAAGCGCGATCCGCTTCTCGCCGTCCTCGTCCCACTTGCCCTCGCCTACAGCGATGACGGTGCCCTTCTGCGGCTTCTCTTTGGCGGTGTCCGCGAGGATGAGGCCCGACTTGGTCTGGGTCTCGGCCTCGGCCTGCTTCACGATCACGCGATCGCCCAGCGGCTTGAGATTCATCGACGTCCCTCCTACTGTCTCGGCTCGTACGTTCGGCCCGAACACGCGTCCGGGCGTTTCCTTCTCGGCGGCGCGGTTCAAGGGTCTCGCCACTGGGATATACCCACTGTCGCACTCCCCTGCTCCCCGCCCCTTCCGAGTGCTGGCACTCATGAGCGCCGAGTGCTAACACACCAACGGAGTGTAGCCAAAGACACCTGCGCAGGGCAAGAGGGAATTCGTGTGAATCACGTGAAATCTAAGTGCTTTGCACTCAGATTAATGCGCACCGGGCCCGGCGCTACTCTGAATCGAGGCGGAGACCCGGCACGGCATCAGCATCGAGTCCGAGCCTCTCGCCCCGCAGGTACCGGTAGTGCGCGGCAGCGCCGATCATGGCCGCGTTGTCGGTACACAGGTGCAGCGGAGGCACGCTCACGTGAACACCGAGCGGCTCGAGCGCCGCCCTGAGTGCTTCCCGAAGAGCAGGATTGGCGGCAACACCGCCGGCGAGGCAGAACGACCGGGCACCCGTCTCGGTGACGGCACGAACCGCCTTGGCGACCTGGACGTCGATGATCGCCGCCTGGAAGCTCGCGGCGAGATCGGGTATGTCGATCTCGCGACCCGCCTGCTGCTCGTGACGGATGTGGTTGATGACCGCGGTCTTGAGTCCCGATAGCGAGAACGCGTAGTCACCGCTGCGCATCATCGCCCGCGGAAAGTCCATCGCAGCGGGGTCTCCGTCGGCGGCCATGCGCGAGAGCACCGGCCCCCCCGGATACCCGAGACCGAGGACCTTGGCGACCTTGTCGAACGCCTCACCGGTGGCGTCGTCGAGCGTCTCCCCCATCGTGCGGTAGACGCCCCATTCGGGCATGTGGACGAGCGACGTGTGTCCGCCGCTCACGACCAGCGCCACCAGCGGGGGCGCGACAGCCTCATCGGCGAGGACGTTGGCGAAGATATGCCCCTCGAGGTGGTTCACGCCGATGAGCGGAACCCCGCTCGAAGCCGAGAGGCCCTTCGCGTACGCGAGCCCCACCACGAGCGCGCCCACGAGGCCCGGGCCATGCGTGACCGCCACTGCGTCGAGCTGCGCGAACGGCAGCGGGCTCTCGAGCGAGAGCGCCTCGGCAGCGCGCCGCATCGCCTCGTCGACGACGCCCACGATGGCCTCGGTGTGCTTGCGGCTCGCGATCTCCGGGACCACGCCGCCGAAGCGCGCGTGGAAGTCGATCTGACTCGCCACGACGCTTGAAACGACCTGGCGACCCCCGCGCATGACCGCTGCAGCGGTCTCGTCGCATGAACTCTCTATGGCGAGGATCAACGTGTCCTCGGGGTCTGTCGTCTCCCCACGTTCGCGGATCTCGTCATGCACCCCCGGCAGCGCCCCCCACATGATCAGTGCGTCCTCGCCACTGCCCGCGTAGTAGCCCGGTCGCACGCCCGCGACCTTCATGCCGCGCGACTCGTAAAGCGCGATCGCCGACTCGTTGCCGCGGCGGCATTCGAGAGTCACGAGCCTCGCGCCGTGAGCGAGCGCCAGCGCCTCGAGGCGCCCGAGAAGCTCCCGGCCGATCCCCTCTCGGCGGCGGTCCGAACGGGTCGCGAGGTTCATGATGTGCGCTTCGTCGGCCAGCAGCGCCACTCCGCCGTACCCGACCACATCACCGCCCTCGAGCGCGACCACCCAGTGGCGATCGGGCGCCTCAGCTCATCTCGGAACATCCCGACCGTCCAGGCGTCGGTGAACGTCACGAGTTCGATCGCATGGATCTCGGCGATGTCGGATTCGCGCATGCGGCGAACGGAGAGGCTCGCCGGCACCGAGTCCTGATCGCCTCCGCCCGCGACGCCGCTGTCCGGCAACGGCTCGGAGGTCGTGCCCGCACGCGCACGCTCGTTCTCCTCGGCATCCGAGAGCCTCGTGTACACCGGCAGGACCACCGAAGGGTCACCGCCCACGAGCTCCGCGCGAGCCCGGGCGTCCTCGAACGCCGCGATGAGTCCGGTTCCGCTCGGGTACCACCGCTCGACCGGGGCGAGCTCAGCGATGGCGCCCAAGGCCTCGCCGAAGGCGTCCCCGTACTTCGCGAGAGCGTTTCCCGCGAGCAGTACCGGTCCCGAAAGCTCGCGCGCCCAGGCGGCCGCGACATCGGCCGGCTTGGCCACGGCATCGGCGGTCAAGCGCGTCACACGCCCCCCGCCCGCAGAGAAGAGCGCCGGGTACACTTCGCCCCGCATCGCATCGCCCAGCAGCGCGATGGTGCCCTCGAAGTCGCGAAGTCCCCACGCTATCGCGTCGAGCGTGCCCACTCCGAACAGCGGCGCGCCGAGGCCCTGAGCGAGCCCCTTGGCCGTCGCCACCCCGATACGGACACCGGTGAAGGAGCCTGGTCCGCGCCCCACGACGACCATCTCGACGTCCGAGAAGCCCGCCTCCGACTTCGCCAGCGCCGCAGCCGCTCGAGTGAGCACCACGGTATTGGCCTGCCGCGGCGCGAGCAAGGACTCGCTGTGCAGCACCTCGACCTCCGTGCCCGTCCGGCGTCCCAAACCCACGCCCACGGCCTCGGTCGCGGTATCGATCGCCAGGATGACGCGGCTCACGATGCGTCACCCGCGATCAGCCCGAGCCACGCCCTGCCCAGCGCGGTCCCGCGCTCGCCGATCGGAGTGACTTCGATGCGACGCGTCTCGTCGCCGCTGATCAGGATCGCCACATCGAGACCGGCTGCCGGGCGAGCCTCGACGAAGCGGTCTCCCCACTCGACGACACTCACGCCGTCGGCCTCGAGCGTGGCGTCGTAGTCGATGTCGACCAGCTCTTCGGCTCGCTCGAGTCGATACAGATCGAAGTGGTAGAGGGGAATCCGCCCCTCGTGGACGAGCAGGATGTTGAAGGTCGGGCTCGTGACCGGCTCGGCGACCCCCAGGCCCGCGGCGATACCCTTGGTGAGCTGGGTCTTGCCGGCACCCAGGTCGCCGGAGAGCAAGACGACGTCGCCCGGCGCGAGCAGTGCGGCGAGCAACTCCCCCGCGTGCATGGTCTGCGAAACCTCCGCTGTCTCGAACATCATGGTGTCGCCCATCAGAAGAGCGCTCCTTGCTCGCCGTCGTCGGATGAGTCGCGCTCAAGAAGCGAACTCAACACCCCGAAGTCATCGAAGAGGGCCTCCCGTTTCGTTCGGTCGTAGATGGCGGCGGCCGGATGGAAGATGGGAAGCACCGTGAAACGGCCCACCTCCTGCACCGTGCCGCGGAGGCGCGTGATCCCGGTCTGCGTCTTGAGGACGAACCTGGTCGCGAAGTTCCCCAGCGTGACGAGCACCTCGGGCCCGATGATCCGAATCTGTTCTCGGAGGAACGGCGTGCAGGTCTCGATCTCGAGGGGTTCGGGATCTCGATTGCCCGGTGGCCGGCACTTGAGCACGTTGGCGATGTAGACATCCGACCGGTCCAAGCCCGCGTGAGCGAGCAGCTCGTCGAGCAGCTTGCCCGCCGCACCGACGAAAGGCTCTCCGCGCAGGTCCTCGTTGCGCCCCGGGGCCTCTCCGATCAGCATCACCCGCGCGTCACGGTCGCCCACGCCGAACACGAGCGTGGTGCGCGTGCAGCTGAGATCGCACCGGTGACAGTCGCCGATAAGCTCGCGCAACTCCTCAAGGGTGGAACAGCCGAGTCCGGGCACGGGCGGGTCAGCCCCCTCTACAACCAGTTCGTCACCTCAGACAGCGGACGGCGTGCCGGCCTGCCCGCAGACTCCGCCGAGTAGCCCACCGGCAGGATCGCGACAGGAGTGATCGGCGACGGGAGCCCCAGCGCCTCGCGTGTCGCGGTCTCGTCGAAGGCGCCTATCCAGCACGACGCCAGACCCCTGTCGACGGCAGCGAGCAGCATGTTCTGAACCGCGGCAGCCGTGTCCTGGAGCGCGTACAGGTACTCTCCACGGTCGCCGTAGCGTGCGGCACACGGGCGTGGGTCCACCGATACGACGATCACGACGGGTGCCCCGGTGGCCCACCGCTGGCGCAGCGCCTCACCCAAGCGCTCCCGCGCCTCCAGCGAGCGCACGACCGTGAAGCGCCAGGGTTGGATGTTGCCTGCGGTAGGCGCGCTCACTGCGGCGTCGAGCAGGTAGCGGATGTCGTCTTCCGAGACCTCGAGCTTGTTGTTGAAGTGGCGCACGCTGCGCCTCTTGGCCATGACCTCGGAGAACTCCATCGTGTGCCTCTCTTGAACGACCACGCCCCGAAAACGCGAGCGCGCTGCGGTGGCGTCCATTCTAGCTCATGGACGGCTGCGCACGACCACTCATGCCGTCCAGCAGGAACCGCAGCGAGCGACGTCGAAATGCGTTGGCAAGGGGGTGTTGCTCATCATGTACGACAGGCATCAAGACGTCACCGATGAGGACCTGGGTATCCGCGCGTTCCAGATCAAGCGGGCCAAGGCGGTTGAACGCGCCATCGAGCGTATCCGGCACGGTCTGGGCGACTCGTGGAAGGACCTCAACAACACCGAGATCGAAGAGCTCGAATGGGTGCTCGGTGAGTTGTGGTCCTACATCGCGCGGGAGGACTGGGACCAGCTGCATTTCGGGCGCATGACGATGAGCGACATCATCAAGACGCTCACGCTCGGCAGCCAGATGCGTCGCCACGCCCGCCCGAGCTTCGAGGTGCTTGCGCGAGGTCGAGGCCCTCGTGCGTGCCGAGGACGTGTAGCCGCAGAGCCCGCCTGCGGGCGCCATGAGCGGCACCGGCCGCGCACACCGCTTACGCGGTCTGCGCGGCCTTCTTGCTCTCGATCTTCTTCTTGACCTTCTTGAGGCGGAAGAGGTCCTCACGTGCGCGTTCGTCGAGTGTCTGGCTGATGTAGGAGACCTGCTCCCGCAGTCCGGGTACGGTCACCTGCTCGAGCGCGTTGACGCGCCTGTTCGTCTTGTTGATCTCTTCACCCAGCCGCTTGAGCCGCGTCTCGATGTCCGCGTACTCGATGATGACATCGAGGATCTTCTCGTACTTCTCGGCCGTCTCGTCGACACGCGAGGAGATGCCGGTGACGGCGTAGCCGCGGGTGAACGGTGTGCGTATCGGGCTCTCGCCCTTCGTCACGACCGGCACGGCGACGCCCATGATCTTGGCGCCCGACATCTCGATCGTGACCTGTCCTTGGGTCGCCAGCCCGGCCGACCGCAACGCGACGTTGCCGTCCACCGCCTTGGCCACCGCGAGGGAGTACTGTGCGTCGGCGACGTTCTTCTGCAGCGACTCGGAGAGTCGCAGCGTCTCGTCCATGACCGACATGAACTCGATCAGCAGCGCGTCACGCTTCTGCTTGAGCAGGTCCATGCCCTGCTGGGCGAGCGCGATCTGCGACCGGCGCTCGAGCAACTCCGCTCTGGTTGGCCGTACCTCCTCCATACCGACCCCTTACGCGATCTGCTCGGCCGACGGCTCGCCCTCGGCTACCGCCTTGTACTCCGGGTGGTACTTCTCGATGAAGTCGCGGACGCGCTTGAGCTCGCCCATGGGCAGGCCGGACATGAGCTCCCAGCCGATGTCGAGCGTCTCCTCGATCGAACGGCCCTCATCGCCCTGACCCACGATGCGCGCCTCGAACTGATCGGCGAAGCGAAGATACGACCGGTCGATGTCCGACAGGGCCTCCTCGCCCACGATCGCCACGAGCCTGCGGAGGTCGCGGCCCTGTGCGTACGCGGCGTACATCTGGTTGGCCACCGCGCGGTGGTCCTCACGCGTCTTGCCCTCGCCGATACCCAGGTTCATGAGCCTCGACAGACACGGCAGCACGTCGATCGGCGGGAAGACCGCACGACGGTGCAGCTGACGCGAAAGCACGATCTGACCCTCGGTGATGTAGCCCGTGAGGTCCGGAATGGGATGCGTGATGTCGTCGTCGGGCATCGACAGGATCGGCAACTGCGTGACCGAGCCTTTGCGGCCCTTGATGCGCCCCGCCCGTTCGTAGATGGTCGAAAGGTCCGTGTACATGTAGCCCGGATAGCCGCGGCGGCCCGGTACCTCTTCGCGTGCGGTGGAGACCTCGCGAAGCGCCTCGCAGTAGTTCGTCATGTCCGACAGGACCACGAGGACCTGCAGGTCCTTCTCGAAGGCGAGGTACTCGGCCACGGTGAGTGCACATCGCGGCGTGAGCAGTCGCTCGACGGTCGGGTCATCGGCGAGGTTGAGGAAGAAGACGACTCGCTCGAGGGCGCCGGTCTCTTCGAACTGCTGCATGAAGAAGCTGGCCTCGCGGTGCGTGATGCCCATCGCACCGAAGACGATCGCGAACTCCTCACCGGACTTCACTCGCGCCTGCCGGATGATCTGCGCCGCCAGCTCGTTCGCCGGCAGGCCCGATCCCGAGAAGATCGGGAGCTTCTGGCCACGAACGAGCGTGTTCAGCCCGTCGATGGCACTGATGCCGGTCTCGATGAAGTCGGCGGGCTGCTCGCGCGAGTACGGGTTGATCGGTGCACCGGTGATGTCGAGGCGCGCCTCGGGAATGATCGGCGCGCCGCCGTCGATCGGCTTTCCTGTTCCGTTGAGCACCCGGCCCAGCAGTTCCGGGGAGACCTCGATCTTCGCGATCTCCTCAAGGAACCTGACCTCGGTCTTGGCGATGTCGATGCCGCGCGTGCCCTCGAACACCTGGATGACGGCGGTCTCGCCGTTGACCTCGAGGACCTGGCCGGAACGACGCGAGCCGTCGGGCATCGCGATGGCGACCATCTCGTTGTAGGCGACGCCGTGGACGTCGTTCACGAAGATCAGCGGCCCCGTGACGTACGACAGCGTCTTGTAGTCGGTCGAGATGAGCGAGCGTTTCGGCTCCTGGTTGACGGTCGTCTCGGCCATCAGTACACCTCAATCCCTGCGACGTCTTCTGCGATTTGCGAAGCGAGAACCTGCATGCGCTCGAGCGCCTCCTCGTGGGGTGTGGTCTTGAGCGTCGCGATCTCATCGCGAATCGGCAGGTCCATGACCTGCCTGAGCGAGACACCGCGGTTGAGCGCTCCGGTCGCCGCGTCGTGGAACGTGAGGATCGTCTTCAGCAGCCAGTACTGCTTCTTGGGAGGGCAGTACGCGTCGACCTCGTCGAACGCGAACTGCTGCAAGAAGTCCTCCCGCAGCATGCGTGCGACCTCGAGGATGACCTTCTCGGACTCCGGCAGTGCGTCCGGTCCGACCAGCTGGACGATCTCCTGAAGCTCGGTCTCCTTCTGCAGGACGCTCATGGCGCGGTCGCGCTGTTCCAGCCAGTCCTCGGCGACGTTCGCTTCGTACCAGCGCTTCACCTGTCCCAGGAACAGGGTGTAGCTCTTGGTCCAGCTGATCGCCGGGAAGTGGCGCCTGTGGGCGAGCGACGTGTCGAGCGCCCAGAAGGCACCGGTCACGCGCAGCGAGTTCTGAGTCATCGGTTCCGACATGTCACCGCCGGCCGGCGACACAGCGCCGACCATCGTGACCGAGCCGACACGCTCGTCATCGTCGGCGCCCAGCGGCTGTACGCGGCCGGAGCGCTCGTAGAAGGCGGCGAGTCGAGTCGCAAGGTACGCGGGGTAGCCCTCTTCGCCCGGCATCTCCTCGAGACGACCGGAGACCTCTCGGAGCGCCTCGCCCCAACGGGAGGTCGAGTCGGCCATCATGGCCACGTTGTATCCCATGTCGCGGTAGAACTCCGCGAGCGTCGCACCCACGTAGATGGATGCCTCGCGCGCCGCCACGGGCATGTTCGACGTGTTCGCGACGAGCACGGTGCGGTCCATGAGCGGCGCATCGTGCCGGGGATCCTCGAGGTGCGGGAACTCCGTGAGCACCTCGGTCATCTCGTTGCCGCGCTCGCCGCATCCGATGTAGACGATCACGTCGACGTCGGCCCACTTGGCCAGTGACTGCTGGGTGACCGTCTTGCCCGTGCCGAAACCGCCCGGGATGATCGCGTTGCCACCCAGGGCGATCGGGAAGAACGTGTCGAGGATCCGCATGCCCGTCGTGAACGGAGTGGTCGGGTCCATCTTGCGCAGATACGGGCGGCCCTGACGCACGGGCCACTTCTGGCTCAGCCCGACCTCGGTACCGTCCTCGAACACAGCCATGGTCGTGTCGATGTTGTAGTCGCCCGCGGGAACGACGGACTTCAGCCGCCCGCGCTTGGCCGTGGGCGGGACCATGACCCGGTGAACGATGGTCTTGCCCTCGGGCACCTCGCCGATCACGTCACCCGGCCCCACTTCGTCGCCCGCCGAGACCGTGGGCGTGAAGCTCCACATCTTCTCGCGGTCGAGAGCCGAGGCGACCGTTCCACGCTCGATGAAGTCGCCGCTCTCGGCAGCGATCACCGGCAGCGGACGCTGTACCCCGTCGTAGATGGAGGTCAGAAGCCCCGGGCCCAGCTCGACCATGAGCGGACCCTCGGTGGACTCGACCAGCTCGCCGACTTTGAGGCCCGAGGTGTCCTCGTAGACCTGGATCGTCGCGGTGTCGCCTTCAAGGCGGATCACCTCGCCCATGAGGCCCTCGGTCCCCACTCGGACGATGTCGTACATTCGCGCGCCGGTCATCCCCGTAGCAACGGCGACCGGACCTGTGATCTTGAGAATCGTTCCGGCAATCATCTAGCCTCGCCTCAATGTGATGTCGAATCCGATGGCCCGTCGAATGAGCCTTGCCAGGTAGGCACGATGGTCGTCGCCGAACGCGAGCTTCTCCCGCAGTGGGAGCGAGATCACGAGCGGCCGGTAGATCGAGTCGATCTTCTTTTGCGTCCGTTCGTCGATCGCGGCCATCATCTGCTCGTTGACCGCGATGATGCCGCTGTCTTCGTCGTCCAGGAGCCTGTTGAGGCGCACCCGCACCTCTTCCTCGGACTCCACGACCTCCACGTCGACACCTGCGAGCCTGAAGCCGTCGGCGTTGTCCGGGTCGGTGAGGACGATGAGCTTATACAAGGATGAGCTCCTTCCTCGTCCGCTCGGCCGGCATGCCGACCGCCACACCCTTGACGATGATCCGCAGGTTGGTGATCTCGTTCTGCTTTCCCCACAGGTATGCGATCGGGATTCCGATCCCCAGGGGGTCCGACCCCCCGAGCCTCAACACCATGCGCATGAACCGGTCCTCCAGCGCCCGCTCGAACACCGCGACCGAGAGAGTCTCCAGATAGCGCAGCGCCGCTTCATCGAGAAGCGTCGTGTAGCGCGAGCCCCTGAGCCCGTCCAGTATCTCGTCGATGTCCGACATGGCGCACAGCCGCAGGTACGTCTCCAGGCTGAGATCAGAGCCACCCAGCAAGAAGTAGTCTTGCGCCTGTTCGGGCGGCAGGTTCTCGCGCGCTGCCCTGAAGACCATGACCAGGTTCTGCTTGTCGACTCGCTGCTGGAGGATGCTCCGCGCGATCGCGTAGTTGCGGCGCCGTTTCGCAAGCCGCTTCGTCGACCACGCTGCGTACTGGTGATCGAGCGCAAGCTCAAGATCGGCGAGCTCGCCGGTGCGCTGATACTCTTGATAGCCGTCGCGCAGCGCAACCGCCTGCGGCAGGCCCCACGTCGATGCGAGGTCCACCACCCCACGGAGGTCACCCTGGCCGATCAGCCCATCGAGATCGATCTGCGAAAGCGTGCCTACCGGCAAGAGCCCTTCGCCGATCTCCTCAGCGGTGAGGTGCATGTGCTTGCCGCGCACGATCGACTTCATGTTGAAGACGTCCCAGCGGCCCAGCAGCGTGCTACAGATGTCGAACGCCTCGTCATTGAGAAAGCCGAGCACCTTACGGTACGTCGCGACGAGGTTGAGCTTGAGCGCCTGGTCGACCGAGGTGGCCGTCAGGCCATGGATGAGCGTCTCCTCGAGATACGGTCCGATCTCGGTGTGGGTCAGCTCCTGGATGATCTGACGGATGTCGGCCGCCCCAAGGAGTTGATCGAGCTGCTCGCTCTTGAGCAGCCGCGACCGCATGCCCCGGAGACGGGCGTTCGAGTAGCCGTAGTCGTTCCCTCTGCTCTGAGTGGTTTGCTTGGCGACCGCGGTGGGGCTCATGTGAACAGAATCTCCGCGACCTCGGCCTGCGCGAGGCCAGCAAGCTTATCCAGCCTGTCCTCGAGCGTGTTGCGTCGCATGATCCGCCCGCCTTCGAGCGCGATCACGAGCCCGCCGGTCGTCGAGAGGTCCGGGCGCACCGTCGCGTCCACACCGCGCTCTGAGAGCACGGCTCGGGCGAGATCCGCGTCGGCGGGATCGACGAGCACCTCGAAGTCGCCCTCCACACCGCTGAGGGCTTCATCGGCCAGAGTCCGGAACGACTGCGCGTAGTCCGATCGCGCTCTCACCGCGGCGAGCTCGGCCAAGGCGGCCTCGAACACGTCGTTGACCGCGCGTTCCTTGACGCCCGCCATCCGCTTGCGCGCATCGAGCCGGACCGAGTTCAGGTCCTGAGCGCTGCGCGAACGCGCAGCCTTCCCGGCGGCCTCGATGTGCGCCTCACGGGCCTTCGCCGCCGCAAGCTCGGCCTCCTCGACGATCGAGGCCGCATGCGCACGCGCCTCGGCCAGTACGGCCTCAGAATCCTTGTCAGCCTGCTCCTCAAGCGCTCTGAAGATGTCCTCAAGTGCCATGCGTGGGTTCCCTCCGCCTTGCCTGCTGTGAGGTGTCTACCGTCGTTCGCGCTAGCCGCTGATCAGGATCGCGGACACGAAACCGAGAAGGACGATGACCTCAGGCAGAGCCTGCAGAGTGATGATCCAGATCGAGACCTCGGGGCGCTCGGCGAGCGTGCCGGCACCGGCAGAGCCGATCTTCGCCTGGGCGTAGCCGGCTGCGAGCGCGGACAGGCCCATGGCCAGACCGGCTGCAAACGCTTTCGACGCGTAGGTGCGCCAGTCGTCCTGACCTGGGGTCAGAGTGCTGGCGGCTTCCTCTGCGAGCGCCACCATTGGGACCAGCATCGCCGAAACGAACGCGGTACCGAACACCAGTTTGTTGAGCCTCTTTCCGATCATACGCTCTTTTCACCTCCGGTTTTCGTGAACGGGCTGTACTGCTGATTACCGGTCTCGTAGAACCCCCTGAAGAACTCCAGGAAGTTGAGACGCATTGCATGAATCGCGGGGCTGAACGATGCGATGATGAAGTTCAGGGAGTGGAGCACGATGCCGATCAGCACGGCGAGCACCGCCATGGCAGGGGTGGAAGCCATCTCGGCGACGATCTTGTTGATCGCGTCCGCGAAGATGGCGCCTGCCAGACCGACGGCCATGATTCGAATGTAGCTCGCCATCCCGGTGAACGCTTCGAGCGTCTCGATGACACCCATGATCCCGCCGCCTCGCACGGCGAAGACGAAGCCGCCGAGTGCGAAGAGGGCGAACAGTATCTGTCCCCCGATGGCCCACGAGCCGAACTGGCTCGCGACCAGCGTGAAGACGACCACGATGCCGATGCCCACGACGAAGGCGAGAATGCCTCCCTTTTCCTGCAGGTGATGCTTGTTCTTGGTTCGCAGCGCGTTCACCACACCCAGGATCAAGCTGAGGATGACGTGAACGACGCCCACCGCGATGGCCACGATCATGAATGTCTCTACGGCGTGCACACGATCGAACGGCAAGGTGACCGGTCCGATCTGAATCTGCTGGATCCAATCGAGATAGCGGGTCCCGAGTACGTTGCCGAAGAACTCGCCGTAGAGGAACCCGAAGACGATGACCATGGTCGCGGCCGGGCCCAGCACCGATGTCGCCACATGTACGAGCTCGTTCTCCTTGAACTTGCGACGCAGCCAGATGACGATGCCGAGCATGATCGTGCCGTAGCCGATGTCGCCAACGATCATGCCGAAGAACAGCGGGAAGAACAGGAAGAGGAAGATCGACGGGTCGAGCGTGCCGTAGCGCGGTGTCCCGTAGACGCCCAGCAGCTTCTGGAACGGCTCGACGCGGGGATCGTTCTTCATCGCGACAGGCGTGTCCGCGTACTCGCTCTCCTTGATCTCGGTCTGCTGCACGATGACGTCGTCGCCCCAGCGCTGCGAGATCGAATCGCGCAGCTCGGGCACGTCCTCGACGGGCATCCAGCCGGTGATGACGAACGCGTACGCGGTGCGCCCGAACTGGGGTATCGCATCGATCTCGGCGCAGCGGTCGATCAGCACATCGCGAATCGCAACGAGCTTCGTCCGCCAGGTCTTGGACATCTGGTCGAGCTCCTTGCGGATGTCCTCCAAGTCGGTGGGAAGCGTCTTGCGACGGCTCTTCAGCTCGTCGTAGGCGGCGTCGAAGGGCATACCCTCGAACTCGCTCGGCAGCCGGATCTGATTGATGTTCTCCATCGCCAGGAACTTGTGGACCGGCTCGGAGTACTGCCGACCGAAGACGACGATCGCGGCCGTGGTGTCCTCATCGACATCGGTGGAGACGACCTCGTACTGCTTGTGCGTGATGCGGTCGAGTTCCTCCTTGAGGGTGTCGAGCGCCGTCTTGTAGCGGCGTTCGAACAGCAACGCCACCGAGTCGTACGCGCCGGTGGTGACCACCTTGCGCGCGAGCGGCTGGATCTTCTGGAGGATCGGCTCGTAGCGCCCCAGGAGCTCGAGCTCCGACTCGAGGTCGGTGTGAGTCGCGGCGAGGGTCGCCGTGCGGTCCTCGACGTCGTCGATGACCTTCTTCACCTCTGTCCGCAGCGCTTCGGCATCAAGTCCACACAGCCGGTCGTAGGCCGCGCGCACCTCGCTGCTGTCGAGCTCCGGCCCCCCTCGATCCAAAGCCTTGAGGATGGATCGAACGCGGATCAGCATCTCGTCCATGCTGTCGCGCTCCACCTCTTGCCGGCCGACCACTTCCATGCGATCGAGCGGCACCTCGCCACGTGAGATCTTGTTGGACAGATCCTCGATGTGCAGTCGTCCCTTATCGTGAATCATGCCGAGAACGTCGAAGAAAAGGCCCTTCGGGCCGATGATCTCGACTCGTGCCATCGGGACGAGCATCTGGTCACACCCCCTCAGACTGTCGGACTACTACAGGCTCAGTCGCCCATGACTGACTTGACGACGAACGCGACAGCCTGCGGCTGGCGTTCCTTGATCCGCGTCTCCAGCTCCTGGACTTCAACCTCAGCCTTCTCACGAACGTCGAGCTTCTCCTTCTCGAGCTGAGCCCGCACCTCCAGTTCGTGGGCGCTCGCGAGCTCGGCGGCATCATCGTTCGCGGAGCTCATGGTGGCCGCAGCGAGCTTGCGTGCATCAGCCATGATCTCGTCGGCTGCACGTTTGGCCCCGAGCATCCGCCCGGAGATCTCGATCTCCTTCTCGCGTATGAGGTGCAGCGGAGAGTTGTCGTCGCTGGCGACGGTGTCTTGATGGAACTGCAGGTTCTCTATGACCTTGTCGTCCACGTAGGCCCCCCTTGGCATCGTGGCATGCGAAGAACAGTTCGCTGCTTGTGGACTGATTTCGATAGTGAGGGGGGCTCCTCCTGCCAACAGCAAGAGAAAATCATCACACCCGGCGAGATGGTTCCTAGCGGTAGATGCGCTCGAGCCGCATGCCGAAGGAACAGGCGAGCTCGTAGTTGATCGTGCCGGCCATCTCGGCCAGCTCATCCAAGGTGATCCGGAGGGAACCGCTCTCCCCCACGAGCACGAACTCGGAGCCTCGGACCGCCGTCACGCCGCGCGGCACTTCGACCATGAACTGGTCCATGCACACGCGGCCCACTTGGGCAGCGCGTACGCCTTCCACGAGTATCGGCATCTTGTTGGAGAGCACACGGTGAACGCCATCCGCGTAGCCAAGCGGCAGGGTCGCGATCGTGGCCTGAGCGCCCGCATGCCACGTGAGCCCGTAGCTCACCCCTTCGCCCATCCCGATCCTCTTGACGAGCGTGGCCTTGGCCTTCACCGACATCGCCGGCCGAAGGTCGATCGCGTCGTAGGTCGAACGCGCGGGGTGCAGGCCGTACAGCGAGATGCCGCACCTGACCATGTCGAAGTGCGACTCCGGGACCAGGATGGTGGCGGGGCTGTTCGCGGCGTGGACGATTCCCGGCTCGACCCGCTCGGTCCTCATGCCGTCGAGGACCTGTCGGAACCGCTGGAGCTGACGTGTCACATCCCAGTCTCCGGGGACATCGGCCGTCGCGAAGTGCGTGAACGTACCTTCGAGATGCAACCCGGGGAACTCGGCAAGCATGGCGGCGAAACGAGGCGCGTCCTCCGGCGAGACGCCGATCCGGTTCATGCCGGTGTCTATCTTCAGGTGGTACGGCGCCTCGACACCTCGTCCGGCTGCGGTGCGGCCCAGCGCACCCGCGAACTCACGGGTGTAGACAGTGGGAATCAAGCCGTGCTCGAGGATGGCGGGCACGGTGGATTCCGGTGGCTCGGAGAGTATCTGGACGGGAGCCGATATGCCCGCGGACCTCAGCTCGATGGCCTCACGGACCGTGGCAACGCCAAGCCGATCCGCGCCTGCGGCGAGTGCCGCGCGTGCCACTTCGACGGCACCGTGCCCGTAGCCGTCGGCTTTGACCACCGCCATGAAGCGCGTTCCGGCGCGGGTGAGGCCCTTGAGCGCGGCCACGTTGTGCGCGATGGCGCTCACGTCGATCTCAGCCCAGGCCCACCGGCTCTCGGTCATCGCGCCATGCTCCTTCGCTGCCTTTCGGCTCGGACGCCGTTCATCACCATTCTTCGAGCACCTCGCCCATCGCCAGGGGAATGTACTCCGGCAGGTCCTCGGCGGTCACGCTCATGGATGTCAGCGCTCGTGCCGCGGCTTCGCCTGCACGACCGTGCAGATATGCGCCGAGCGCTCCCGCGTCCAGCGGGCCGATACCTTGCGCCAAGAGCGCGCCCACCATTCCCGCCAACACATCGCCCGTACCGGCCGTCGCCAGAGCTGGCGTGCCGCTGGTGTTGATGACTTGCCGCCCGTTGCCGCTGACCACGGTCGCGGCTCCTTTGAGCACCACGACTCTACCGTCTCCCGCGAGGCTCGCAGACGAGGATAGCCTATCGGCTTGGATCTCCTCGGCCGACGATGCGAGCAGCCTGCCGAGCTCCCCGGGGTGCGGGGTGAGTACGATCGGCGCGGTCCGAGCCAGGATCACGTCCACGTGGTCGATGAAGGCGTTGAGCCCATCGGCATCGAGCACGAGCGGTTGCTCGATGACGGACACGAGCCGCCGTACCGTCGCCGCTGCCCCATCGGCGACCGTGAGGCCGGGGCCGAGGACCACCGCGTCGTAGTCTGAAGCCATGTCGCGTACGACGGAGGCGGCCGACCACGAGAGCGCCGACCCGCTCGCGGGCAGCCCGACGACGGGAGCAGCCAGCAGGTGGGCCTGTGCGACCGGCAGGATCGGTGCCGGTACGGCGAGGGTCACGTAGCCGCACCCGGCTCGCATGGCCCCACGTGTGGCGAGCACCGCCGCGCCCGGAAAATGACCGGAGCCTGCGACCACCAGCACGCGGCCCCGATCGTTCTTGTGTACGTCGGGGGCGGGAAGCCTGATCAGGCGAGCGTACTCGGCCGGCGTCCAGACCTCCGGGCCCTGTGCGTTCTCCCACGACTCACGCGGTACGCCGATATCGGCGACGACGATCTCGCCCGAGCGCGCGGCGCCGGGATAGAGGACGAGGCCTCGCTTCACGGTGGAGAACGTCACCGTGCAGTCGGCCTCGATGGTGGCGCCCGGGCAGGCCCCGGAGTCGGAGTCACACCCGGTGGGCAGATCGGCACTCACGACATAGGCCCCCGAAGCGTTCACGGCCTCGCACCATGCAGGCAGGGGGTCGCGCAGGGGCAGCACCGAACCCGTACCGAGAAGCGCGTCGACGATGACCGCAGCCTCCCCCAGCGACTCGGCCCCCGGCACTGCGGCCGGCGCCTCGTAGCGCACCCCGGCCGCGATGGCATTCCGCGCGGCGTCGCCCGCGATGCCCTCGAGATCGTCGGGCGCTCGCAAGCCGAACACGCGGACCCGACGACCGGACGCGTGCAGGACCGATGCGGCCACCCACCCATCGCCACCGTTGTTGCCCGGCCCGCACAGCACCACGACGTCCCCCTCGGGGACCCTCCTCATGACCTCGCCCGCGACGGCTTCACCGGCCGAGTCCATGAGTGCCGCCAGCGACATGCCGCCGGCGACCGCCGACTGCTCGGCGGCACGTGACTGCTGCGCTGTGAGGGCCTTGAACATCTCGTTCCCTTCGCTCGCAGACGCCGCCCTAGGCCGGCCGTTCGCTGAAGTCTCCGCCGGTCGACGCATCACCGCCGGCAGAGGCTTCGCTCCCTGCATCGGAAGCCGTTCCCACCTGATCGAGCATCGCCCGCGCCTCCTTGAAGCTTCGAGCGAGCTCTTCCATGGGGTCGAGCGTCTCATCCTTCTTGGGACGTGCACTCTGGGTGATCGCCACGGCCGAAGCCACCGCCGTGGTGTGGGTGAACGACAGGGAAAGGTGCATCTCGACGACGCCCAGTTCTGCCGCCCGCTCGGCGGCCCGCCCACTCAGACGCGGAACGGGTCGTCCATTGGCCTCACGGACGACCTCCACATCACAGAACCGCATCCCGGCGAAGCCGGTCCCCAATGCCTTGAGCACCGCCTCCTTCGCGGCGAACCGGAGCGCGTAGTGCACTTCGGGCCTGGCGCGCCTGTCGCAGTAGCGGCGCTCTTCTGCCGAGAAGACCCTCTCCTTGAGTCTCGGCCTGCGCGCGAGCGCAGCCGCCATACGGTCGATCTCCACGATATCGACACCCAGCCCGAGGACGCTCATCGCTACTCCACCGTCACGGACTTGGCGAGGTTGCGGGGTTGGTCGACGTTGCAGCCACGCCCCTTGGCGATGTAGTACGCCAGCAACTGCATGGGGATGCTCGCAGGTATGGCGGACATCGCCTCGCTCGTGGGCGGGATGTGGAAGACGTGCTCGGCGTGCTGCCGGATCTCCTCGTCCCCGGATGTCGCGACGGCGATGACCTGCGCTCCCCGGGCGCGCACCTCCTGTATGTTGCTCACGACCTTCTCGTAGGTGTGACCCTGCGTCGCGATGACGACCACGGGCACCTCATCGGTGATGAGCGCGATCGGGCCGTGCTTCATCTCGCCGGACGCGTACGCCTCCGCATGGATGTAGCTGATCTCCTTGAGCTTGAGAGCGCCCTCCATGGCGATGGGCACGCCGACGCCACGCCCCAAGAACAGCGAGCTGCACGACTGCGTGTAGACGGTGGTGAACTTCTCGAATCCGGAGACGTCGGAAAGGATCGTCTCGACGATGTCCGGGATCGTGCTGAGCTCGAGCCACAGAGACTCGATCCTCTCGGCACCCAACGTGCCCTTGGCCTGCGCGAGTTTGAGCGCCAAGACGCTGAGTGCGGCGATCTGAGCCGTGAACGTCTTGGTCGCGGCCACTCCGATCTCCGGACCGGCATGGGTGTAGATGACCCCATCGCTCTCTCTCGTGACCCGTGATCCGACCACATTGGTGATCGCGATGACCTTGGCACCGCGTTCACGCGCTTCCCTCACGCCCGCGAGCGTGTCGGCGGTCTCGCCGGACTGCGTGATCGCCACCACGAGCGTCTCGTCGTCCACTATCGGGTCGTTGTAGCGGAACTCGCTCGACACCGCGACTTCCACCGGGATCCGCGCCCACTGCTCGATCAGGCTCTTGGCCACGAGCCCGGCATGGTAGCTCGTCCCGCACGCGATGATGAAGACTCTGCTCATCGCAGCGACCTGCTCGGGTGTCATGGCGAGCTCTGAGAGCTGCATCTCGCCGTCGATCATGCGACCACGCAGTGTCGCGCGCAGGGCTTTGGGCTGCTCGTGGATCTCCTTGAGCATGAAGTCCTCGAATCCGCCCTTCTCGGCCGCCTCGAGATCCCACTCGATGTGCATCGTCTCGGGCTTCACCGGGCGCATCGCAAGGTCGAACACCTCGATGCTGTCGGCGGTCACCACAGCGAGCTGGTCGTCGTGGAGCGCGACGACTTCGCGCGTGTACTCGAGCACGGCGGGCACATCGCTCGCGACGATGTTCTCACCATCGCCCGAGCCGATGATCAGCGGCGAGTCCTTACGGGCCGCGACGATCGTGCCGGGGTGGTCGAGATGCACGATTCCCAGCGCGTAGGCGCCATCGAGCCGCTTGATCGCCTTGGCCGCCGCGGCCGCGAGGTCCCCCTCGTAGTAGCTCTCGACGAGGTGGGCGACGGTCTCGGTGTCGGTCTCCGAACGCAGCGTGTGCCCGGTCGCCCTCAGCTCCTCGCGGAGTTCCATGTAGTTCTCGATGATGCCGTTGTGAACCACCGCGATGCGCCCCGTGCAGTCGGCGTGGGGGTGCGCGTTCTCCTCGCTCGGCTTTCCGTGCGTCGCCCAACGCGTATGTCCGATACCGACCGAGCCGGTCAGCGGGGCGGCCTCGAGAGCATTTCGCAGGTTGATGAGCTTGCCGACCCTCCGCATCACCGAGAGGTCTCCGCCCTCGATGATGGCCACACCGGCCGAGTCATATCCTCGGTACTCGAGTCGGGCGAGGCCGCTCAGCAACACATCGCTCGCCATGCGAGGCCCGACATATCCAACGATTCCGCACATAAGGGGTGCTCACCCTTCTATAGGTGATTGCGTGTACAGGATTCAGCGTGTCCCATGGCACGCGAACGGCGCATTCGTGTGCTGCGCCTCTGAGATGGGATACCCGTTTGCGTCGTCCGCTTTGTCTCCCCGGTCGCCCGGGGGCTTTGTCGGCAACGTCACGACTGTGGGTCTCAGCCGGAGGGCCATCCGCCGAATGCTTCGATAAGCCCTCACCTCGTCGACTGACGATCGGCGTTTCATCGCCGCGGGTGCCGTCGCGAAGCGGCACCTCGCCAGTCCTGGCGCTTGGTCGATCGGCCAACCCCGATAGGCTCTCCTCTCGTCAGCGTGCGTCTCGGTCGATTGTACCAGCCCGAGGGGCGAGCCCGAGTGACGTCCCGGTGACGCCGAGAGCCCCTGTACCGCCCTCGCGGGGCCGTGCGATACTCTCAACGTTGCCGGAGGGGCACCGCTGGAGCCGAGGGGCGAGAGGTTGTTCGCGTGACCGTACCGATCTACCAGGTCCTCTCCCCTGTCGACTGCAACCGTGGCGGCATCACCCGCAGTTCCTTGAAGCGCGCTCGTCTACTGGCCGCCCGATTCGACCAGCAGGTGCACGTGCTCTCCTTCCACTTCAACCCCGACTACGACCTCACGCAGGCGGATCTCACGGAGATCGGCCTCATCAACCCCAGCGTGATCGTGCACAACTTCTTCGAGGACGTGGCGCGCGCGAGCGCGAAACGACAGCCGCCCAGGCTCTCGAGCGAGCAGGTCCTCGCGGCTCCAGACCCTGCACGCCGAGCGACGGCGAGCGCGACTCGCAGTGAGATCGTCTCGCCTGAGGGCAAGCTCACACACGTGCATCACCACGACGGCACGGACCGGCTCGTCGTGGTCGACTACTTCGACGCTTCCGGCCGACTGAGGCGCATCGATCATCGCGACCCGCGGTTCGACGCTGTCACCGAGTCGCTGTTCCTGCTCGACGACGAACGTCCCTTCCTGAGCGCGTCGTACGATCCGGAGACCGGAGAGTGCACCTCGGCCTCACTTCTCGATCCCGACTCCCCCGCCACCGTTGTGCGCTCCTACCCGGCGTTGACCGACATGATCGTGGAGTGGCTTCAGTCGTACGCGGACCGTCACGAGGTGAGCGTCTTCTTCTCCGACTACCGCAACACCGATGAGCTCGTGATACGCCTCGATAGAGCGCGGGTCGCGTGGATCAAGACACTCCACACCAACCACCTGGCGCGCCCCTTCGTATACGGCGCACCCCTGAGGCCACGCGCGAAGATCGAGCTCGGCAACGCAGGCTCGTTCGACGCCCTTGTACTGCTCTCGGAACGTCAGCGAGCCGATGTGATGCGGCAGTTCGGCCCCCGCGATACCTACCACGTGGTCAACAACCCCGCCCCCGAGCCGAGCGAACCACCCGGCGTCGAGCGCGACATGCTGAGAGCGGTCGGGGTGGGCCGCTATCACGCCCTGAAGCGCTGGGACTATGCGGTCACGGCGTTCCGCGCGGTCGTCGATCAGGTGCCCGGTGCGAAGCTCGAACTCTGGGGCTTCGGCCCGGCGCAGTCGGATCTTCAGGATCTGATCAGCGAGCTCGGTCTTGAGGACCATGTCCTTCTTCGAGGGACCACCACCGACTCGGCGTCCGTGTTCGCGAGCGCGGCGTTCTCGGTGCTCTCCTCGCCCGCCGAAGGATTCCCCCTCGTACCTCTGGAGAGCATGGCTGTCGGTACTCCCGTCGTCGCGTTCAACGTCAACTACGGCCTCGAGGATCAGATCACGAGTGGCGTGGACGGGATACTCGTCGACGCGGCGGACACCGATGCCCTGGCCGCAGCCATGATCGAGCTGTTCTCTGACGCAGACAGGTGCCTCGCGATGGGCCGAGAAGCCCGGAAGGTCACCTCACGCCTCAGCGAGCCGGTCTACGTCGAGGCGTGGGTCAACGTCATCGAGTCGGCTCTGGAGCAGCGATCACACCGAGTCGAGATAGCGAGGGCAGACGCTGAGATCGAGTCGGTCCGATTCGTGTCGCGCCGGCTCGTTGTGAAGGGCCGGATCGAGTTCGACACCGTCCCCCCCGACCTCAAGCTCTCGCTCTTTCTCCGTACCCGCACCCGCGATGACGATCGCTACTACTCCTGTCGATTCGTGGTCCCTGACCGAGCGCGGCGACGTCAGGTTCCAGGTGACGGTGGCCGCCGATGAGCTCGTTGCACCCGACATCGTGTGGGACTGGTACGTAAGCTGTTCGGCGCGAAACGCCCACCATCATGCACGGGCACACATCGCCGAGGACGTACGCCTCGGACAGCGCAGGTTCGGCGGGCTGGTGCTCCGACCGTATCGCACGAGCGGCGGCAACCTGAGCACCAGAGTGGCTCCCTACCGCTCGCTCTTCCAGCGCGCGGCGAGGCGCGTCAGCGCCGCCCTCGGTCGCTAGCTCGAAGGACCGCGGCCCGTACTTCTCGGCATCAATCCAGTTCCGACTGCACGACCTCGACGAGACGGTCCACGACCTCCTGCGCCGCCTCGCACGTGGACGCCTCAGCCATGACCCGGACCAGCGGTTCGGTGCCACTGGCTCGAACCAGCACCCGGCCCTCATCCCCAAGCTCGTCCTCGGCCGCGCGGATCGCCGACGCGATCGCCGCACTCGTGGCCAGCCGCGCCTTGTCGGCGACGTGGATGTTGACGAGCACCTGCGGGTAGCGCTGCATGACCGTGCACAGCGCCGAGAGGCTCTGGTTCGAACCCATGACCGCCGCCGCCAGCTGAAGCGCGGTCACCAGACCGTCACCGGTGGTGTTGTGGTCCAGGAAGATGACATGCCCGGACTGCTCGCCTCCGAGGTTCGCATCCATCGCCTGCATCTGCTCGAGCACGTAGCGGTCCCCCACCTTGGTCTTGACCACCGAGATCCCCCGCTCGCGCATCGCGACCTCGAATCCCAGGTTGGCCATCACGGTGGAGACCACCGCATTGCCCGCCAGCGTGCCGAGGTCGGACATCCGTGTCGCGCAGATCGCCATGATCTGGTCGCCGTCGACGTCGCGGCCCAGCTCGTCGACGGCGAGGACGCGGTCGGCGTCGCCGTCGTGAGCGACCCCCAGATCGAAATCCCCGCTCCTGACGGCCGCCGAGAGCGGCGCGAGGTTGGTCGATCCGCAGTCCACGTTGATATCGAGGCCATCGAACTCGCAGTTGAGGGCGGTGACTTCGGCGCCGAGCCGTCTGAACGCCTCGGGTGTGGAGACCGCGGACGCGCCGTGCCCACAGTCGACCGCGATGCGCAGACCGTCGAGGCGTCCCTTCACCGTCGAGACCGCGTGGGCGATGTAACGGTCGAGTGCGTCGTCGACCGCTTCGATGCAGCCGACCGCCGCCCCGGTGGGCCGCTCCCACTCACGTTCGCCGAACACGAAGGTCTCGATCTCGTCCTCGAGTTCGTCGGGGAGTTTGAAGCCCTCTCGGCTGAAGAGCTTGATCCCGTTGTACTCGGGAGGGTTGTGACTCGCCGAGATGACCACGCCTCCGTCGGCCTCGAGCTCACGCACGAGCAAGGCGACAGCCGGCGTGGGCACGATGCCGCACACCAATGCATCGCCACCGCCCGACGTGATGCCCGCGACGAGCGCGCTTTCGAGCATCGCGCCGCTTCTGCGCGTGTCGCGGCCGACGACGATGCGGCCGGCCCCCTTGTCGCCAAGGAAGTGCCCGGCTGCCTCGCCCAGCTTGAAGGCGAGCTCCGGAGTCAGCTCCTTGTTGGCGATGCCGCGGACTCCGTCGGTACCGAAGAGTCTGGTGCTCACGTGATGATCCCTTCCCGGAGACAGACGGGGCTCGCCAGATGCGGCGAGCCCCGTTCGCACATTCTTGAATCGCAGCCGCGACCTAGCGCTTGGAGAACTGCGGCTTCTTGCGCGCCTTCTTCAGGCCGTACTTCTTGCGCTCGACCATACGGGGGTCGCGGCGCAGCAGCCCCGCCTTCTTGAGCTCGGCACGGTAGTCATCGCCGGCCTCCAAGAGGGCACGGGCGATGCCGTGGCGAAGCGCTCCGGCCTGGCCGGAGACCCCGCCGCCATGCAGCGTGGCGATGACGTCGAAGCGGTCCATCGTCTCAGTGACCCGGAACGGGCTTGTCGCGAAGTTGACGAGCGCCTCTCGACCGAAGAACTCGAGTGCGGGCTTCTTGTTGCAGGTGATGACGCCGGTACCCGGCACCAGTCGCACGCGCGCGACTGCGTTCTTGCGGCGTCCGGTACCCAGATAGACAGCCTTGTTCTCAGCCATGGACTAGCCCTCCAGCGTGATCTGACGCGGCTTCTGAGCCTCGTGGGGATGCTCCGGGCCTGCGTAGACCTTGAGCTTGCGGTTCATGGCGCGGCCCAGCGTATTCTTCGGGAGCATGCCTTTGACGGCCTTCTCGATGATGCGCTCGGGATGCTTCTCCAGCATGCGCTGGAACGAGACCTCTTTCAGGCCTCCGGGGTAACCGCTATGGGAGTAGTACATCTTCGTGTTGGCCTTGTTGCCGGTGAGACGGATCTTCTCGGCGTTGATGATGACGACGAAGTCACCGGTATCGATGTGCGGCGTGTAGACCGGCTTGCGCTTGCCCTTGAGAATCTGGGCCACCTCGGTCGCAAGTCGGCCAAGCACCATATCCGTGGCGTCGATGAGCAGCCACTCGCGCTCGACTTCGCCAGGTTTGGCGTGGTAGGTCTTCAACGGGTCCTCCAACTGTGCGTGGAATCCAGCGGTGTTCGTGTCACGGGGCTGTTGGAAACGAACCCTGCCATTCTATCCGCGCCAGCGGGGGGCGTCAACGTGCCACGCGCCCGGGCGTATCCCTCGTCCCCACGACAACGGACAGCCCGGTCTCAACGGGCGCGACCCCGGCCTCACCGTGCCCCGTCGCCACCCCGCAGCCACGTGTCACAGCCACACCTCCACGGGATACGCCACGCGGTGGAACACGAGTCCCTTCGCCGGTGCGGTCGGTCCTGCTGCGGCCCTGCTCTGCGCGATGAGGACCTCCCGGATCCAATCGCTGTCGCGCCGACCGGAGCCCGCCTCGACAAGCGTACCCACGATGGTGCGCACCATCGAATGAAGGAACGCGTTGCCCACGACCCGAACCGTGAGGCACGCCTCACCCAGATGCTCCTCCTCGACGATCTCCAGGATGTCGATCCGGCGCACCGTGCTCTTTCCGGCCCCCGAGTCGGTCACGCAGAAGCTCCGGAAGTCGTGCTCCCCGATCAACGGAGCAGCGCACTCTCTCATCTGCTCGAGATCCAGTCGTGCGGCCACGTGCCAGCTGAACCGCTCGAGGAAGACGGGGTCCGCAGATGCGTTGAAGATCCGATAACGGTACTCCCGTTCGACCGCATCGAAGCGCGCCGAGAAGCCCGTGCGAGCGCGGCGCACCTCGCGTATCGAGATGCCGCCGCCTGACAGCGCTTCGACCGATCGCCTGAGCTGATGGGGGTGTGGCTCGTCACCCAGAGCATCGAAGCTCACCACCTGGCCCAGCGCATGAACGCCGGCGTCGGTGCGCCCCGCTCCCGTCGTCGTGACCTCACGCCCCAACACGGTCTGCAAGGCGGACTCGATCCGACCCTGCACGGTCTGGAGCCCGGGCTGCCGGGCGAATCCTGAGAAGGGTGAGCCGTCGTAGGCGACGGTGAGCGCGATCGCGTACGGACTCTCCGGGGTCCGGTCTGAGTGCACTGGCTTCATGCTTCCCCCTACCACATGACCGCAACGATGGCCGACAGGAGGATCGCACAGCTCAGCGAGAGCCAATCGCTCGCTCGCATCACCTGCTCGCGCAGACGCGTGCGACCCTGCCCCGTATAGCACCGTGATTCCATGGCCACCGCCAGATCGTCTGCTCTGCGAAACAGGCGCACGAACAACGGTACCAAGACCGGCACCCAGGCGCGCGCCCGCTTCACCGGTCCGCCCTCATCGAATCGTGCGCCGCGCGCGGTCTGCGCGACGACGATCCGCTCGGCCTCCTCGGCGGTGGTCGGGACGAAACGGAGTGCTATGGAGAGCATCATGGCCACGTCGTCCACGGGGAAACGGAAGACTCTCAGCGGCCGCATGAGCGACGAGAGGGCGTCGGTGAGCGCCACAGGGGATGTCGTGAGCGTGACAAGCGAGGTGCCGAGCACGAGAAGTACGATCCGTGCGGCGAAGAACGCGCCGCGTGCCAGTCCGGGCCCATCGATCGAGAGAGGTCCGATATTCACGAGCGCATCGGCCTGCTGCCACCGAAGCCCGTTCGCGGCCAAAGTGAACAGCGTCAGCCAGAGCACGGGCCTCAGGCCACGAGTGGCGAGGCGCCACGGCACTCCCGAGACCATCACGGCCGCCGTCACAGCGAGCGCACCCGCCAAGAGCCCCATCCACGAATCGATCATGAAGAGCGTCGCGGTGAACGCGACGGTGATTCCGATCTTCGCCCGAGCATCCGCCCGGTGAACCGCCGAATCGCCTGGTACGTACTGTCCGAAAGGTACCGGGATCGCCATCAGGCCCACCCGCCCGCGTGTGCCAGGATCGCAGCCGCCTTCTCGGGATCCAAGGCGTAGGACCCGACCTCGAGCCCGCCGAGCGTCGCCCGGCGCTGGACCTCGAGCACATCGGGAGGAACCAGCCCGCTATCGAGAAGCAGCGCGGGATCCGCGATCAACTCAGCCGCCGGGCCACTCCACGCCGGACGCCCCCCCTCCAGCACGAGCACACGGTCGGCCTCGCCCAGGAACTCCTCGGCGGCATGGCTGACGACCACGATCCCCGCCCGCGTTCGCAGCTCGAGCAGAATCCGCTTCAGGGCCGCCCGGCCGGGGGCATCGAGACCAGCCGTGGGCTCGTCGGCCAGCACGTAGCGTGGCCGCATCGCGAGCACGCCCGCGATCGCGGCACGACGGGCCTCCCCGCCGGAGAGGGTGAACGGCGATCTTCCGCCGTAGACGTCGATGTCCAGCCCCACCGCCACAAGCGCGTCCTCAACACTCGAGAGCGTCTCCTCCTCGGAGAACCCCAGATTGCGTGGGCCGAACGCGACATCATCAAGGACGCTGTCCGCGAACAGCTGCGACTCGGCATCCTGGAAGATCAGACCCACCGCTCCGCGGGTGTTGTCGCGCGAGTAGAGTTCTCCATCGATGGAGGCGGTGCCCTGGGTCGGATCGAGCAATCCGGCCCCGAGCCTCAGAAGCGTCGATTTCCCTGATCCCGTCGCTCCCAGCACGAGCAGCATCTCTCCAGGCTCGACCTCCAGTGAGACTCCTGCGAGAGCCACCTGCGCGAAACGGGTTCCGGCACCGTAGGTGTAGCCCACCGAGTCGAGGATCAGCGACACAGCGCACCAGCCAACAACGCCGGATCGACCATCGCGGAATCGACGGTGACTCCGTAGCCGGCGAGCGCAGCGGCAAGGCGCGCCACCGGCGGCAGTTCGAGTCCCCACTCGGCGAGGCTCGGTTCGGCGAACAAGACCGACGGGGTGCCTTCGAAGACGACCGAGCCCTCCCGCAAGACTATGGCGCGGTCGGCCCTTCCGGCCTCCGCGAGGTCGTGCGTGACCAGCAGTACGCCGTGGCCATCCGCCTTGAGACCGGCGATCACCGCAAGTACCTCGGAGCGCCCCTGGGGGTCGAGCATGGATGTCGGCTCGTCGAACACCATGTAGCGCGGCCGCATGGCCAGCGCGCCCGCTATCGCGAGCCGCTGCTTCTGACCACCGGACAACAGGTGAGGTTCGCGTCTCTCGAGACCGGTGAGGCCGACGACTGCCAGACTCTCGTCGACCCTGCGGCGGATCTCGTCGCGGGGCAGGCCCAGGTTCTCGGGCCCGAAAGCGACGTCGTCCTCGACCGCGGTAGCCACTATCTGGTCGTCAGGGTGCTGGAAGACGATGCCCACGAGCTGCCTCAGTTCTCGCGGGCGGTCGGGTCCGGTGATGTGTGGCTCACCGCCCTCCGAGGACGGTGGATCGACCGACACCGTTCCCGACACCGGAGACAGCATCCCGTTGGCAAGCCGCACCAGCGTCGACTTGCCCGACCCGTTCGCGCCCAAGACAGCGACGATCTCCCCCGGCGACACCTGCAGACTCACATGAGCGAGTGCAGGCCTGCGCGGGGGCGCACCGTCGTAGGCGAAGGTCACATCGTGAAAGCGGATCAGGAGTGGCTCCTCAGGAGTAGCCGGGCCGTGCCGGGACCTTGGACACACAGATGAGGACCTCCCGCGAAGGAGGCCCTCATATGGTAACTCGGTTGACCCGCGTGAACACGGACGTCGATCTAGTCGACGAGCTCCATGATCACCATGGGTGCGGAATCGCCCTTGCGCGGGCCCAGCTTGAGGATGCGGGTGTAGCCACCATCGCGGCCCTCGAAGCGGTCCTTGTTCGCGAAGACCTTGGCGACGACCTCCTTGTTGCCCAGCGCCGCGATGGCCAGGCGACGAGAGTGCACGTCGCCCTTCTTGGCCCAGGTGATCGTCTTCTCGACGAGAGGACGGACCTCCTTGGCGCGGGTCTCGGTGGTCTTGATACGGTCGTTGGCGAGGACCGCGATCGCGAGGCTCTTAAGCATGGCCTTCGTGTGCGATGCGTCGGTGCCGAGCTTCCGACCCTTCTTGAGGTGTCTCATTGTTCGTCTGCTCTCCCGTTACGGCTTGAGGCCCAAGGTCATGCCCTGCAGCTTGTCCTTGACCTCTTCGATGGACTTCGCGCCGAAGTTCCGGATGTTGAGCAGGTCCTGCTCGGAGCATTCGGTCAGCTGTCCGATCGTGTTGACGCCCTGGCGCTTCAGGCAGTTGTACGAGCGGACCGAAAGGTCCAGCTCCTCGATCGGCGTGTCAAGGACGCTCTCTCCCTCATCGACGACAGCGGCGAAGATGCCCTCGTCGGATATGGTGGTCGACGCCTGCTCGACGAAGAGCATCATGTGCTCGTCGATGACGCGTCCCGCGCGTGCGACCGCATCGCCGGGATCGACAGCGCCGTTGGTCTCCACTTCGAGAGTGAGCTTGTCGTAGTCGGTACGCTGACCGACACGGGTGTTCTCGACAACATAGGTGCAGCGGGCAACAGGCGAGAAGAGCGAGTCGATCGTGATGACACCGATCGGGTCCTCAGCCCGCTTGTTGCGATCCGCCGAGACGTAACCGCGGCCAATGCCGACGCGAACGCTCATGTCGAGCTTGGCGCCTTCATTGAGCGTTGCGATCACATGCTCGGGGTTCACGAGCTCGAACTCCGTAGGCACCTTGAGATCGGCGCCGGTGACGACGGCAGGACCGCTCACGGAGAGCGTCGCCACCGCTTCGCCGGAACCTACCTCGGAGTCACGGAATACGAGCCCCTTGACGTTCAGGACGATGTCGGTGACGTCCTCGCGGACGCCCTCTATCGAGGCGAACTCGTGCTGGATGCCCTCGACACGGATCGAGGTCGCGGCTGCCCCCTCCAAAGAGGAGAGCAACACGCGGCGCATGCAGTTGCCGAGTGTATAGCCGAAGCCGCGCTCGAGCGGTTCGACGACGTAACGTGCCACGCGGTCGTCGATACGGTCGACCGTGACCTGGGGCCTCATGAACTCAGTCATCAAGCAGCCTCCCTGGCTTCTCGGTCCGATTACTTCGAGTAGAGCTCGACGATGAGCTGCTCGCGAACGGGTGCGTCGATCATCTCGCGCGTCGGCAGCGACAGGATCGTGCCCTGCAGCTTCTCGATGTCCACCTCAAGCCAGCCGGGAACCTCGATCTTCTCGGACGCGATGAGCGCCGTCTTGATCACGAGGAGGTCCTTGGACTTGGGGCCGACGGCCACAAGATCGCCCGGACGGACACGGTAAGACGGGATGTTGACGCGGCGTCCGTTCACGTGGATGTGATTGTGCCGGACGATCTGACGCGCCTCGTCGCGCGACTTGGCGAAGCCGAGTCGGTAGACGACGTTGTCCAAACGGCTCTCGAGGATGCGGAGCAGGTTCTCACCAGTGATGCCGGTCTGGCGGCTGGCAAGGGTGTAGTAGCCCCGGAACTGCTTCTCGAGCAGGCCGTAGATACGCTTGGTCTTCTGCTTCTCACGAAGCTGTACGCGGTATTCGCTGTCGCGCGGCCGCTTCTTGCCCGCCTGACCCGGCGGGTACGGGCGACGCTCAATGGCGCACTTGTCGCCATAGCAGCGGTCACCCTTGAGGAATAGCTTGATTCCCTCGCGGCGGCACAGACGGCAATCCGCCCCGGTGTAACGTGCCATCTCTTGGAGTCCCTTCAGGTGGTAGCTAAACGCGGCGGCGCTTGCGCGGCCGGCAGCCGTTGTGCGGAACAGGGGTGCAGTCCTGGATGCTCGAAATCTCCAGGCCGGCGGCCTGAAGCGAGCGGATCGCGGTCTCGCGACCCGAACCCGGGCCCTTCACGAAGACCGAGACCTTGCGCAGCCCGTGCTCCTGGGCCATCTTCGCTGCCGATTCTGCGGCGAGCTGAGCGGCGAACGGAGTCGACTTGCGCGAGCCTTTGAAGCCCACGGTGCCGGCGGACTGCCATGAGATCACGTTGCCCGAGGGATCGGTGATCGTCACGATCGTGTTGTTGAAGGTGCTCTTGATATGCGCCTGGCCGACTGCGATGTTCTTACGCTCGCTTCGCTTCAGGCGAGTGCGTACGTTCTTCTTCTTAGCGGCCATGCCTACTTGCCCTTCTTCTTAGCGCCGATCTGGCGACGCGGCCCCTTGCGGGTGCGTGCGTTGGTGTGGGTGCGCTGGCCGCGGACCGGAAGGCCCTTGCGGTGACGCAGGCCACGGTAGCAGCCGATCTCCATAAGGCGCTTGATGTTCTGCGCGACCTCACGACGAAGATCTCCCTCGATCTTGAGGTTCTTGTCGATGAACTCACGCAGGCGGACGACCTCTTCTTCCGTGAGGTCGCGTACGCGGGTGTCCGGGCTGATACCGGATTCGCGCAGAATCTGCTGGCTGGTCGTGAGACCGATGCCGAAGATATAGGTCAGGCCGATCTCGACGCGCTTCTCGCGCGGCAGGTCGACACCTGCGATACGGGCCACTCGTGCTCCCTCCTAGCCCTGGCGCTGCTTGTGGCGCGGGTTCTCGCAGATGACGAGAACGCGGCCATGGCGCCGGATGATCTTGCACTTGTCGCACATCTTCTTGACCGAAGGACGTACCTTCATCGTTCTGTTCTTCCTTTCGAAAGATGTAGCTCTATGTTCACGCCCAGCCGCAGGCGTACTCTTTCATGCTTCCGCCGACACACACGCTGCCGGGAGTGTCCACAACCGTGACCGCAAAGGCTACTTGTAGCGATACGTGATCCGGCCGCGACTCAGGTCGTAGGGTGAGAGCTCTACAACGACCTTGTCTCCGGGGAGGATTCGTATGTAGTGCATACGCATCTTGCCGGAGATGTGAGCGAGCACCTTGTGGCCGTTCTCAAGCTCCACACGAAACATCGCGTTGGGCAGAGGCTCGACCACGGTACCTTCGAGCTCAATGGCGTCGTCTTTCTTCGTCACTCTCTCCTATGCTCCTTCAAGGGGCCTGAATCCGCAAGTGAATATAGTACCTCAAGCGGTATGCAAGCGTCCAGAACGTAGTTTGGCATGTCTACCGCTTCATTCTGCAGTCAGCACGAGCGGGCCCTCGCGGGTCACCGCCACGGTGTGCTCGAAGTGCGCGGAAAGCGAGCCGTCTCTGGTCACCACGGTCCAGCCATCCGACAGCGCATCCACATGGAAACCGCCCGCGTTGACCATGGGTTCGATCGCGAGCACCATCCCCGGCTCGAGCATCGGACCGGTGCCGGGTTTGCCGTAGTTGGGGACGTTGGGATCCTCATGCATGGCCTGACCGATCCCGTGGCCCACATACTCGCGGACCACCCCGAACCCCTGCGCTTCCGCCACCCTCTGAACCGCAGCGCCGATATCGTAGAGCCGCCGGCCGGGCACGCACTGCTCGATGCCGGCGGCCAGAGATGCCTTCGTCGTCTCGATCAGCAGGCGCGCGCGCTCGGACACCTCTCCCACCGGAAACGTCGATGCGTTGTCTCCGTAGTAGCCGTTGAGAACCGCTCCCACATCCACCGAGAGGATGTCTCCCGGGTTCAGGACGACCTTCCGAGAAGGAATCCCGTGAACCACCTGCGAGTTCACCGACGTGCACAGCGTCGCCGGAAAGCCATGGTACCCCTTGAACGCGGGTACGGCGCCGGCGTCCCGTATCACGGTCTCCGCGATCTCGTCCAGCTCGGCCGTCGTGACACCCGGCCTCACCGCCTCGCCGACCATACGCAGAGCCCGGGAGCTGACGCGCCCGGCCTCTCGCATGATCTCGATCTCCGAAGCGGACTTGCGAACGATCAAGGCCTACGAGCCCTCCAGAGCCGATTCGACGTCCGACCACACGGTGTCGACCGGCCTGTCACCGTCAACCTCGTGCAACACGTTCTTGCCGCGGTAGTAGTCGATGAGCGGAGCCGTCGATCGATCGTAGACATCGAGGCGGTTGCGCACCGTGGCTTCGTTGTCATCATCGCGCTGGTAGAGATCGCCGCCGCATGCCGTACAGGTGTCTCCTTCGGCGGCGTTCGTGATGCGCTTGCACGAACGGCACGTCCGCCGAGACGTCAGACGGCCGACGATGACCTCCGGATCGACCGTGATCGCGACTGCGGCGTCGATGTGCTTCCCGAGCGACCGGAGCTCGGCATCGAGCGCCTCGGCCTGCGCCGTGGTCCTGGGAAAGCCGTCGAGAATGAACCCCGGCTCGGTGTCGGGCTGCGAGAGGCGGTCCTTCACCAGCCCGATGACGACGGAGTCGGGCACGAGCTCACCGGCGTCCATGTAGCGCTTCGCCTCGAGACCCAACGGAGTGGCGTTGCCTACCGCGGCGCGCAGGATGTCACCGGTCGATATGTGAGGTACGCCGTAGGCCGCGATGATCCTCTCGGCCTGCGTGCCCTTGCCAGCGCCTGGTGCTCCCAGCAAAACGATGTTCATGCTCGCCCGCCCTTCCGCTTTCCTACTTGAAGAACCCGTCGTAGTGACGCATCTTCAGCTGGCTCTCGATCTGGGTCATCGTCTCGAGGGCGACGCCCACCATGATCAAGATCGACGTACCGCCGAACTGCTGGATCAAGGTGTTCTGAGTAGCGCTGAAGATGATCGACGGAATGACCGCGATCGTACCCAGGAACAGTGCGCCGGGAAGCGTGATCCGGTTCAGCACGTTCTCCATGTAGCGCACGGTCGCCGAGCCGGGACGGACGCCGGGAATGAACCCACCGCTCTTGCGAAGGTTGTCCGAAAGGTCGATCGGGTTGAAGACGAGTGCGGTGTAGAAGTACGTGAAGAACACGATCAACACGAACTCCAGCGACCAGTACAGCGGGCCCTGCGTGAGCGCCGTGGCGGCTGACTGCAGCCATGCCGGCGGGTTGGGCACGAGCTGGACGAGCTGCGTGGGGAAGAACAGGATCGCAGAGGCGAAGATGATCGGAACCACGTTGGCCCCGTTGATCTTGAGCGGGATATAGGTCCCGCTGCCGCCGTAGACACGGCGGCCGACCACACGCTTGGCGTACTGCACCGGAATACGGCGCTGAGCACGCTCCATGGTGACGATCGCCGCGATGATGAACAGGACGATGACGATCATGAGGACCGTGAACAGTCCGCTTCCGAACTGAACCGACTGCACGATGGCCACCGGAAACCGCGAGACGATGCTCGTGAAGATCAGCAGCGACATGCCGTTGCCGATGCCTCGCTGAGTGATCAGCTCGCCGAACCACATGATGAGAGCGGTACCCGCGATCAGGGTCACGAGGATGACCAAGCTCGTGAACCAGAACGGCGGCAGCCCGGGGCCTGAGGTCGGCAGCGCGCCGGGCACACTGCGAAACAGCGTCAGCAGCCCGAGCGACGACATCGTGGCGATACCGAGCGTCATGTAGCGGGTGATCTGCGTGATCTTGCGCTGACCGGATTCGCCTTCCTTGGACCACTGCTCGATCTTGGGGATCACGCCCTGGAGTAGCTGCATGATGATCGATGACGTGATGTAGGGCATGATGCCAAGGGAGAACACCGCGAACTGCTCGAGTGCGCCGCCCGAGAACAGGTTGAGCAAGTTGAGCGTCGCCGCGTCTTGGACCTGACTCTGGATGATCTGCGTGTTGACGCCGGGCACGGGGATGAACGATCCCACGCGGTACAACACGATGATCGACAGGGTGAACAGTATCTTGCGACGGAGCTCAGGAACCCTGAACGCATTCGCGATTGCGGTTAGCACGGAGTCTCGACCGTCCCTCCCGCGGCCTCGATCTTGGCCTTTGCCGGGACGGACACCTTGTCGACCTGGACCGTCAGCTTCTTGGAAATCTCACCGTCGCCCAGCACCTTGACGAGCTCGGAGGCGGACTTGATGACGCCCTTCTCGACCAGCGCCTCACTCGTCACGACATCACCGTCGCTGAAGATGTCCTCGAGCCTCGAGACATTCACGACCGAGTACTCGACCCGGTTGCGGTTCTTGAAACCGGGGAGCTTGGGCAGGCGCATGTGCAGCGGGTTCTGCCCACCCTCGAACCCAGGCCCTTTGCCCCCACCGGCGCGGGAGTTCTGACCGTTGTCGCCGCGACCTGCGGTGCTGCCGTGGCCGCTACCGTTTCCGCGACCGACGCGCTTGCGGTCCTTGCGGGACCCGGGCGCCGGAAATAGATCGTGAATCTGCATTGTTGTGCTTCTCCTCTGAACGCTGTCGGCGGGTTCCCCCGCCGCTGCCGGCCGCTCGCCGCCGGCTGACTGGACACATCTCGGCATCGTATCAGACACCGAAGGCCCGGCGCTCATGCCACCGGGCCCCGAAGTTCGGTCTGCTCGTTAGAGCTCCTCTACCTTGACGAGGTGCTTCACCTTGAAGATCATCCCGCGGACCGTCGGATTATCGACCTGCTCGATCGAGTCCCTGATCCTCTTCAGACCGAGCGCACGCACGGTCGCCTTCTGATCGGCGGGGCAGCCGATGGTGCTCTTGATCTGAGTGACCTTGAGCGACTTGGATACGGTCTTCTTCGCCATGGCCTACTCCTCCCAGCCGTAGATCTGGGCGACCGAGAGGCCGCGACGACGCGCGATCTCATCGGCGCTTGAAAGCGACTTGAGACCCTCCGCGGCGGCCTTGACCATGTTGAGCGCGTTGTCCGTGCCGAGCGACTTGCTCAGTACGTCGGTGATGCCCGCAAGCTCGAGCAACGCGCGAACCGGACCACCGGCGATGATACCGGTACCCGGTGCGGCCGGCTTCAGCAGGACACGACCGGCGCCGAAGACGCCGTAGATCTCGTGCGGGATGGTGCCCTTGATGACCGGCACCTTGAACATGTTCTTCTTGGCGTCTTCGATGCCCTTCTTGATGGCGATGGGCACCTCCTGGGACTTGCCCATCCCAACGCCGACGTTGCCTGCACCGTCACCCACGACCACCAGAGCGGTCAGCGCGAAACGGCGACCACCCTTGACGACCTTGGATACACGGTTGATGTAGACAACCTTCTCCTGGAGCTCCGATACCGGGGCTTCCCTGCGCGCCATTACATCCTCCCTAGAACTTCAGGCCGGCGCTGCGAGCACCGTCTGCAAGAGCCTTGACCCGACCGTGGTAGAGGCGTCCGCCGCGGTCGAACACGACCTCGGTGACACCTGCCTCGATCGCCCGACGCCCTACGGCCTCGCCGACGGCGGTCGCCGCGGAGATGTTCGAACCGGACTTCAGAGCGGACCTGAGCTCCGAGTCCACACTCGACGCGGAAGCGATGGTGACACCGCTCTTGTCGTCGATCAGCTGAGCATAGATATGAGCATTCGTGCGGTTGACGCACAGGCGCGGGCGCTCGGCGGTTCCGCTCACCTTGCCGCGGACGCGGCGGTGGCGGCGGACCAGCGCTGCCTGCTTCGCCTTGAGCTTGTCCATGACCTCGATCTCCTCGTTTCACACGGCTCGTTCCCGAGCCGATCCGTTTCGCTTACTTGGCGGCCTTACCGAGCTTGCGGCGTACGTACTCACCCTCGTAGCGGACACCCTTGCCCTTGTAGGGCTCGGGCTTGCGCCACTTGCGGATGTCGGCAGCGACCTGACCCACGCGCTGCTTGTCGATGCCGCGAACGGTGATCTTGGTCGGCGCCGGCACTTCGAACGTGATGCCGGGCTCCGGCACGACCACGACGGGATGGCTGAAGCCGAGTGCGAGTTCAAGGTCCGAGCCCTTGAGAGTGGCGCGGTAGCCGACGCCGACGATCTCGAGGTTCTTGGAGTAGCCCTCAGACACACCCGTGACCATGTTGGCGATCAGGGTGCGGGTCAAACCATGCAGAGAACGCGCCTCACGGCTCTCGTCCGGCCGCGTGACGACGACCATTCCGTCATCCATGGTGATGGAGAGTACATCCGAAAGCGTCTGGGAGAGCTCGCCTTTGGGTCCCTTCACGGTGACGGTCGAGCCGTCGATCTTCACCTCGACCCCAGACGGGACCGGGATGGGCTGCTTGCCGATTCGTGACATTGCTTCCCTTCCTTCCTTGGTACCGTCGGGTTACCAGATGTAAGCGATGACTTCGCCGCCGACGCCGGCCTTCTTGGCGTCCCGGTCGGTCATCACTCCGGCAGAGGTGGATATGACTGCGATGCCGAGACCGCCCAACACGCGGGGCAGCTCGTCTTTCTTGGCGTAGACACGCAGACCGGGCTTGCTGATGCGGCGCAGGCCGGTGATCGTGCGCTCTTTGCGAGCGCCGTACTTCAAGGTGACCTCGAGAGTGTCTTGCGGAGTGTTCTCGAGAACCTCATAGCTCGCGATGTAGCCCTCCTGCTTGAGGATACGGGCGATCTCGACGAGCTTCTTGCTGCAAGGCATCGTGGTGGAGGCCTTGTACGCCGAATTGGCGTTGCGGATACGCGTCAGCATATCTGCGATGGGGTCGGTCATGCTCATGAATTCCTCCTATGGTCCGGGATGAGTCCTGTCCGCGGTTCGCGAAAGCCCGTAGCTATCGCGCCAGCCCGGATGGCTCTCCTCCGAACGTGCGTATGGGGCCTACCAGCTCGCCTTGCGCACGCCGGGGAGCTCGCCTCGGCTAGCCATCTCGCGCACACAGATTCGGCACATCCCGAACTGACGATAGAAAGCACGGGGACGTCCGCAACGGCTGCAACGGTTGTGCTGGCGCACGCTGAACTTCGGCGTACGCTTGGCCTTGGCGATCATCGACTTCTTTGCCACTTCCAAACCTCCGTTTTCGCGGCGGGCGCATCTCCCGCCGAGGGTTCCTGACTTACTTCTTGAACGGGAAACCAAAGGCGTCGAGCAGAGCCTTGGCCTCTTCATCGGTCTTCGCGCTCGTGACGAACGTGATGTCCATGCCGCGAGTGCGGTCGACCTTGTCGTAGTCGATCTCAGGGAAGATCAGCTGCTCGGTCACACCCATCGAGTAGTTGCCCCGACCGTCGAAGCTCTTGGGCGACAGGCCGCGGAAGTCGCGGATACGCGGGATGGCCGCCGCGACCAGGCGATCGAAGAACTCCCACATGCGGTCTCCACGCAGCGTGACCTTGGCGCCGATCGGCATACCCTCGCGGATCTTGAAACCGGCGATGGACTTCTTGGCCCGCGTGATCGCGGGCTGCTGACCGGTGATGATCCGCAAGTCGTTCACGGCCGCATCCAGCTGCTTGATGTCCTGGACCGCGGCTCCCACACCCATGTTCACGGCGATCTTCTCAAGACGCGGGATCTGGTTGACGTTGTCATAGCCGCCCTGCTCCTTGAGAGCCGGTACGACCTCCTTCAGGTACTTCTCTTTGAGTCGTGGTGCCATTTCTGCTACTTCCTCCATCTGGGGTTCTCAGTGCAGGATTCCTGACCCTGCACCTCCCTGTTCAGAACAGGGAGCCGGTATCGCTACACCGACTACTTGTCGATGTCGTTGCCGCACTTCTTGCACACACGTACACGCACGCCGTCGACGCGCTTGCGGCCGAGGCGGGTCGCCTGCGAGCAGGCGGGGCACACCAGCATCACGTTGCTGACGTGCAGCGGCGCCTCGATCTCGAGGATGCCACCCTGGGGGTTTCGCTGCGTGGGACGGGTCGCCTTCTTCATCATGTTGATGCGCTCGACGATCACCCGCTGCTTGTACGGCAGCGTGGCGAGGACCTTGGCTTCCTTGCCCTTGTCCTTGCCGGCGATGATCTTGACCTTGTCGCCGGTGCGAATGCTCAGTTTCGTCATCTGTTCCTCCTAGAGCACTTCCGGCGCGAGCGACACGATCTTCATGTACCGGCGATCGCGAAGCTCGCGAGCGACCGGACCGAAGATACGCGTGCCACGCGGGTTGCCCTGCGCATCGATCACAACCGCGGCGTTGTCGTCGAACTTGATGTAGCTACCGTCGGCGCGGCGGACTTCCTTCTTGCAGCGAACGACGACCGCCTTGACGACGTCGCCCTTCTTCACCGCACCGTTCGGAATGGCTTCCTTCACCGTGCACACGATGACATCGCCAACCCGCGCGTACCGGCGCTTGGAGCCGCCGAGAACCTTGATGCACAGAACCTTCCGCGCACCCGAGTTGTCGGCGACCTTCAGCCGGCTCTCTGCCTGGATCATCTACAAACCCTCCGTTACGTTCGGTCGTGAGAGGTGCACCCACGTGCACGTGGCGCACATCGGCGGCCGAAGTGCCTACTTGGCCTTCTCGACGATCTCGACGAGGCGCCAGCGCTTCAGCTTCGAAAGCGGGCGGGTCTCCATGACGACCACGGTGTCACCGACACCGCAGACGTTCTCCTCGTCGTGAGCGTGGAGCTTCTTGGACATGGTGATCATCTTGCCGTAGAGCGGATGCTTCTTGCGCTCTTCGATCTTGACCACGCAGGTCTTCTCGCCAGCGGTCGATACGACGACCCCTTGGCGAACCTTGCGACGATTACGGTCGGTAGTCATTCGTTCTCCTCAACCTATGACGCGGCCGCGTCACGCTGGGCGGCGAGATCGCGCGAGCGCAGCTCGGTGTGCAGGCGCGCGATGTCCTTCTTTATGACCGCGATACGCGCGGTGTTGTCGAGCTGGCCGGTAGCGAGCTGGAACCTGAGGTTGAACAGTTCCGCACGAGCGGCCTTGAGCTTGTCTACGAGCTCGGTGTCATTGAGCTCGCGAATCTCCGTCGTCTTCATCTACGCCTCCCCGCTGCTGTCAGCACGGGTCACGAACTTGCACTTGATCGGCAGCTTGTGCGCCGCGAGTCGCATCGCCTCTTTGGCGACATCCTCGGGCACGCCGGCGATCTCGAACATGACCTTTCCGGGCTTGACCACGGCAACCCACTTCTCGGGGTTACCCTTGCCGGAACCCATGCGGGTCTCGGCGGGCTTCTGCGTGACCGGCTTGTCCGGGAAGATCGTGATCCAGACCTTACCGCCGCGCTTCATGTAACGAGTCATCGCGACACGGGCGGCCTCGATCTGGCGGTTGGTGATCCACGCCGGCTCGAGTGCCTTCAGCCCGTACTCGCCGAAGTGAACCTGGGTACCACCCTTGGCGTTACCCTTCCAGTTGCTTCCGCGCTGCACCTTGCGGTGCTTCACGCGCTTGGGCAGAAGCATCTAGCGCCTCCCTTCGTTACGGCCCTCACGACGCGGACGAGGAGCACGAGTGCCCTCGATGGCCGGCGTCGGCGGCTTCTGTCCGGGGAGAACCTCACCGTGGTAGATCCAGACCTTGATGCCGATGGCACCCATGGTGGTCCTGGCCTGCGCGGTGCCGTAGTCGATCTTGGCTCGCAGAGTGTGAAGCGGCACGCGACCCTCGCGGTACCACTCACGACGACCCATCTCGGCGCCACCGAGGCGACCCGAGCACTGAATCCGAATGCCGAGCGCCCCGCTCTTCATGGCCGACGCGACCGCTTTGCGCATCGCGCGGCGGAATGCGACGCGGCCAACGAGCTGCTCCGCGACCGACTGAGCCACGAGGTTCGCATCAAGCTCTGGGCGCTTGATCTCGATGATGTTCACCGAAACAGAACCGCCGGTGATCTTCTCGAGCTCCTTGCGCAAGATGTCGACCTCTGCGCCCTTCTTGCCGATGACGATGCCCGGACGGGCGGTCCACAGCTCGATGGCGGTCTTGTCGCCCTTGCGCTCGATCTCGATACGCGAGAGCGCGGCGCGGCGAAGGCGTGCTTCGAGGTAACGGCGAATCTCGACGTCGTTGGCGAGCGTCTTGGCGTAGTCCTTACCGGAATACCAGCGGCTGCGCCAGTTCTCCGTGATGCCCAGACGCAGGCCGACCGGATAGACCTTCTGTCCCATACGGCTCCTACGCCTCCTCTCGCGACGTGACGACCACGGTGATGTGGCTCGTGCGCTTGTTGATACGGAACGCACGGCCCATGGCACGGGGCTGGATGCGCTTGAGAGTCGGACCCTCGTCGACGAACGTCGAACCGACCAGGAGGTCGGATGCCGGGACGTGGAGATTTCGCTCCGCGTTGGCCACGGCGCTGTTCAGGGTCTTCTCTACGATCTCGGCGGCCGCGCGGGGCGAGAACCTGAGGATGCTGCGGGCCTCATCGACGGACTTGCCGCGAATGAGATCCACCACCAGGCGCGCCTTGCGCGGGCTCACACGTTGGAAACGTGCAACTGCTCTGGCTTCCATCGCTTACCTCTTGCCCTTCTTGTCGGAGGCCTTGTGACCGCGGAAGGTCCGCGTCGGCGAGAACTCGCCGAGCTTGTGACCGACCATCGACTCGGTGACATAGACCGGGACGTGCTTGCGGCCGTCGTGGACCGCGATCGTGTGTCCGACCATCTCGGGGAAGATGGTCGAAGAACGTGACCATGTCTTGATGACCTTCTTCTCGCCGGCCTCGTTCATCGCATGGATGCGCTCGAGAAGGCGAGGCTGAACGAAAGGTCCCTTTTTCAGGCTTCTGCTCATCTGCTAAAGACTCCCTCTCCTACTTCTTACGACGCCGGATGATGAGACGGCTCGATGCTTTCTTCTTGCTGCGCGTGCGGTGGCCCTTGGTCGGGACGCCCCACGGGGTTACCGGGTGACGACCGGCGGACTTGTTCTTGCCCTCGCCGCCGCCGTGCGGATGGTCGACCGGGTTCATGGCGGTACCACGCACGCTCGGGCGCTTGCCCAAGTGGCGGTTGCGCCCGGCCTTACCGATCGAGATGTTGCCGTGCTCCGAGTTGCCGACCTCGCCGATCGTGGCGCGGCAGGTGATCAGCACACGGCGCATCTCGGAGCTGGGCATGCGCAGGATCGCGTAGCCGGCTTCCTTGCCCATGAGCTGGATGGACGTGCCTGCCGAGCGGGCCAACGCGGCGCCCTTGCCGGGCTGAAGCTCGACAGCGTGCACGACCGTACCCACGGGGATATCCGAGAGCGGCAACGCGTTACCGGGCTTGATGTCGGCGCCGGCACCGTTGACCACGGTGTCGCCGACCTTGAGCCCCTTGGGTGCGAGGATGTAGCGCTTCTCACCGTCCGCGTAGTGCAACAGGGCGATACGAGCCGACCGGTTGGGGTCGTACTCGATGGTCGCGACCTTGGCGGGAACGACATCCTTGTTGCGCTTGAAGTCGATCACACGGTAGCGGCGCTTGTGGCCACCGCCCTGGTGCCGGGTCGTGATCCGCCCGTTGTTGTTGCGGCCGCCCTTCTTGTGCAGCGGCTCCAGCAGCGACTTCTCAGGCGTGGTGCAGGTGATCTCCGAGAAGTCGGAGACCGACTGGAACCGTCGCCCTGGTGAAGTCGGCTTGTACTTCTTAAGTCCCATCTCAACTCCTTCCGTCCGATGGCCGGGCCGCCAGGGACTGGCTGCGGCTCCGACGCCGGACTACCACGGTGCCGGGCGGCTCCATAGCGAGCCGTATGCCGACACCCACTGGACCTTCGCGGTCCGTTACCTAGACAGTCGGGAACAGGTCGATCGTGTCGCCTTGCTTCAGCGTCACGACGGCCTTCTTCCAATTGCGGGTCTTGCCTTTGGCAACGCGCACGCGGCGCGGCTTGCCGGTGACATTCATGGTGTTCACGCTCGTCACAGTCACCTTGAAGATCTCAGCGACCGCTTGGGCGATCTGCTGCTTCGAGGCGGTCTTGGCGACCTCGAAGGTGTAGCGGTTCTGCTCGATCATCGAGTAGGACTTCTCGGAGATGATCGGACGGATGATGATATCGCGAGGATCGTACATTAGGACAGCACCCCCTCGAGCCACGTAAGGGCCGGCTCGGTGAAGAGGACGGCTGAGTTGTCTACCAGGTCGTAGGTGTTGGCCTCCGACGCCATGATGACGCGCGCCTTGGGCAGGTTGCGGAAGGACAGCAGTGAGTTGATGTCATCGTTCTCCACGACGATCGTCACGCGACCGCTGATTCCCATCGCCGCGAGTACGGCGGCGGCGTCCTTGGTCGACGGCGCCTCGAAACCGAAATCCTTGACGACGTAGAGCGACTCGTCGCTGAGCTTCGCAGAGAGCGCGGAGCGCATCGCGAGCTTGACGACCTTGTTGGGGACCTTGAAGGCGTAGCTGCGCGGGTGAGGTCCGAAGACGACTCCGCCGCCCTTCCACTGCGGTGCACGCGTGGTTCCCTGACGTGCACGGCCGGTGCCCTTCTGGCGCCACGGCTTCTTGCCGCCGCCGGAGACCAGACCGCGCGTCTTCGTGCTGTGGGTGCCCGAGCGGCGAGCGGCCATCTGGCTGCGTACCACCTGGTGCACGGCGAACGTGTTGGGTTCAATCCCGAAGACGCCGTCGGCGAGGTCGGCGCTGCCGACCTTCTTGCCTTTCGCGTCCTTGATCTCGATCGTTGCCATTTCTTGGTTCTCCTCGTGTCTCCGGTGCCGGACGGCTACGCCATACGGATGGTCAGCAGCGCGCCCTTGGCGCCGGGGACGGCGCCCTTTACTAGAAGCAGATTCTGCTCGGCATCGATCTTGACGACGTCGAGATTGCGTACGGTGACGGTCTCGGTACCCATGTGACCGGGAAGCTTCTTGCCCTTGAAGACGCGCGATGGCGTCGCACACTGCCCGATCGAACCGGGAACACGGTGGGAGTGCGAGCCGTGACCGCCGGGGCCACCCTTGAAGTTGTGCCGCTTCATGACACCGGCGAAGCCCTTACCCTTGCTCACACCTGTCACGTGGACGCTCTTGGTGTCGGCGAAGACGTCGACGGTGATCGTCGAGCCGGCCTTGACCTCGTCGCCCTCGTCCAGCCGCACCTCGGCCAAGAAACGCTTGGCTTCGACGCCGGCCTTCTCGAAGTGGCCCATCATGGGCTTGTTGACCTTGCGCTCGGCGATATCGCCGAAGCCGATCTGGACGGCTCGGTAGCCGTCCTTCTTCTCTGTCTTCACCTGCGTGACGACGCAGGGGCCGGCCTCGATGACGGTGACGGGAACGAGGGTGTCATCCTCGCCCCAGACCTGCGTCATCCCCAGCTTGCGGCCAAGGATAGTACTGACCATGCTCATCTTCCTTACCTCAGGCGGTCATGGGACTTCTGCTGACGCCCTCATGGCGCCTCTCCCAGCGGACCGCGAACTCACGCCGTCTGCACGCAGAGCGCAGACCGACGACTATACCAGAGCTACAGCTTGATCTCGATGTCGACGCCGGCAGGCAGATCGAGACGCATCAGCGAATCGACCGTCTTGGGCGTGGGCTCGAGAATGTCGATGAGACGCTTGTGCGTCTTCATCTCGAACTGCTCGCGGCTGTCCTTGTTCACGTGCGGCGAGCGGATGACCGTGTAGACGCTGCGGTCGGTCGGCAACGGGATGGGACCCGACACCTTCGCACCCGTCTTCTGCGCCGTGTCCACGATGAGCTTCGTCGACTGGTCGACGATCTCGTGGTCGTAGCCCTTCAGGCGGATCCTGATCTTCTGGTTCGCCAACTCTCTACCCTCCGTCATCCGGGGGACCAGGCTGTCTGCCCGGACCTTTCCGGCCCTAGAATCGATGCTACGCGTTACCGCCGACCTTGCTCACGATCTCCTCGGCGACCGACTTGGGCACCTGCTCGTAAGCCTTGAACTGCATGCTGTAGACCGCGCGTCCCTGCGTCTTGGAACGCAGGTCGGTCGAGTAGCCGAACATCTCAGACAACGGCACCTTGGCGCGAATGACCTGCGCGTTGCCGCGGGGTTCCATGTTGTCGATGTGCCCACGGCGTCGGTTGAGGTCGCCGATCACGTCGCCCATGAACTCCTCGGGGGTGACGACCTCGACGGCCATCATCGGCTCGAGCAGCGTGGGTGAGGCCTTTCGCAGACCCTCCTTGATCGCCATGGAGCCCGCGATCTTGAACGCCATCTCCGAGGAGTCGACCTCGTGGTAGGAACCATCGACCAGCTCGACCTTGACATCGACGACCGGGAAGCCGGCGATGATGCCCGAGGTCAGGGCCTCTTGGATACCCTTGTCCACCGAGGGGACGTACTCCTTGGGAATCGAACCTCCGACGATCTTGCTGACGAACTCGTACCCGTCGCCGGGAGTCTGTGGCACCACGTTGATGACGACATGGCCGTACTGACCGCGCCCACCGGTCTGGCGCGAGAACTTCATGTCGACGTTGTTCACTGCCTTGCCGGCGGTCTCGCGGTACGCGACCTGCGGCTTACCGACGTTCGCTTCGACCTTGAACTCGCGCAGCAGGCGGTCGACGATGACCTCCAGGTGCAGCTCGCCCATGCCGGCGATGATCGTCTGGCCGGTCTCCTGGTCGGTGCGGACCCGGAAGGTCGGGTCCTCCTCGGCGAGCTTGGCGAGCGCGCCGCCGAGCTTGTCCTGCTCGGCCTTGGTCTTGGGCTCGATCGCGATGTCGATGACCGGATCCGGGAAGACCATGGACTCGAGAAGCACCGGGGCGTTCTCGGCGCACAGCGTGTCACCGGTGGTGGTGTTCTTGAGACCCACGGCGGCGACGATGTCGCCGGCGGCGGCCACGTCGATGTCCTCGCGATGGTTCGCGTGCATCTGAAGCAGGCGGCCGATGCGCTCCTTGTGGCCCTTCGTGCTGTTGAGCACATACGAGCCGGAGGAGAGCGTGCCCGAGTAGACCCGGAAGTACGTGAGCTTGCCGACGTACGGGTCGGTCATGACCTTGAACGCGAGCGCGGCAAACGGCGCCTTCTCGTCTGCGGGCCGTTCGACCAGGGCCTCGGTCTTCAGATCGGTGCCCTTGATCGCCGCGATGTCGAGCGGCGAAGGCAAGTAGTCGATGACGGCGTCCAGAAGCGGCTGGACTCCCTTGTTCTTGAAAGAGGCACCGCACACGACCGGTGTGCACGCGTTCGCGATACACGCCTTGCGCAGGGCGGACTTGAGCTCGTCGACGGAGACCTCTTCGTCCTCGAGGAACTTCATCATGAGCTCGTCGTCCTGCTCGGCTGCGGTCTCGACCAGCTCGTGGCGGTACATCTCCGCATCGTCCTTGAGCTCGGCCGGGATCTCGCCTTCGGTGGGGTTGATGCCGTTGTCGTCCTCATTGAAGAAGACAGCGTGCATCTCGAGAAGATCGATGATGCCGATGAACTGGTCCTCGGCGCCGATGGGAAGCTGAAGCGGGACCGGGCGAGCGTCGAGCCGGTCCTTCATCATCTGTACGACGTTGTAGAAGTCCGCGCCCGAGCGATCCATCTTGTTGATGTAGGCGATGCGCGGGACACCGTACGTGTCCGCCTGACGCCAGACCGTCTCCGACTGCGGCTCCACGCCACCCACGGCGCAGAAGACGGCGCACGCGCCGTCGAGCACGCGCAAGGAGCGCTCGACCTCGACGGTGAAGTCGACGTGGCCGGGCGTATCGATGATCTGGATGCGGTGGTCTTTCCAGAAGGACGTCGTCGCGGCCGACGTGATGGTGATGCCGCGCTCCTGCTCCTGGACCATCCAGTCCATGGTGGCGGCGCCATCGTGGACCTCACCGATCTTGTGGGTCTTACCCGTGTAGTAGAGGATGCGCTCGGTAGTCGTCGTCTTACCGGCATCGATGTGAGCCATGATGCCGATGTTGCGCGTCTTGTCGAGCGGGTACTTCTTCTCAGCCATGGGGCGTTCTGCCTCTGTTGTCTCTCGTCGCGAATCGGGCCTCGACTACCAGCGGTAGTGCGAGAACGCCCGGTTCGACTCGGCCATCTTGTACAGGTCCTCGCGCTTCTTCACCGAGGAGCCGGTGCCGTTGGCGGCATCCATGATCTCGCCGGCGAGGCGTTCGGTCATGGTCTTCTCCCGGCGCTTGCGCGAGAAGCCGACGATCCAGCGGATCGCCAGGGTGGTGGAACGGCGGGAATTGACCTCGACGGGCACCTGGTAGGTGGCGCCACCGACACGCTTCGGGCGGACCTCAAGGGTCGGACGGACGTTGTCCATCGCCTTCTTGAAGACCGACAGCGGATCGGTGCTCGTCTTGGCTTCGATCAGGTCGAACGCGCCGTAGACGATGCGCTCGGACGTCGACTTCTTGCCGTCAAGCAGCACCTTGTTGATGAGCTGGGTGACAAGTCGGTTGTTGTAAACGGCGTCCGGCACGACTTCGCGGCGAACAGCTGCAGCACGTCTGGGCATCCTGGCTTCTCCTCTAATCCTTCAGTGACTGGTCGTGGCATCAGTAGCAGCGCCCGCGCTGTCTGCTGGATGCCACGCGCCGAAGTAGGCTGGGCGCGTAGCGTTCAGTCCTACTTCGGTTTCTTCGCGCCGTAACGCGAACGGCTCTGATTGCGATTCGCGACCGCCGAGCAGTCCAGCGCAGCGCGAATGACCTTGTAGCGAACACCGGGGAGGTCCTTAACACGACCACCACGTACGAGCACGATCGAGTGCTCCTGGAGGTTGTGCCCGATGCCGGGGATGTAGGCCGTGACCTCCATCTGGTTCACCAGACGCACACGGCACACCTTGCGAAGCGCCGAGTTCGGCTTCTTGGGGGTCGTCGTGTAGACACGCGTACACACTCCGCGCTTCTGCGGGTTGCCCTTGAGCGCGGGAGTCTTGCTCTTGTCGGTGGCCGCCTTGCGGCCCTTACGGACCAGCTGGTTGATAGTCGGCAACGCTCCACTCCTTCTTTTCGTCCATCTCACAAACTCGGCTGGCGCTTGTGCGCAATCACCGAGCATGAAGTCACAGCGTCGAACTCTAGCAATCGCCGAGAGGGATGTCAAACGCCACGCACCCGGGCGTATCTACTCAGCCCCCCGGGCGTGCCCTCCCCTGCGAACACGGCGCCCCGCCGCTGGAAGCGACGGGGCGCCTGGTAGTGCTCTTTTGCTGCTACGCCATGATCGCGAGGCCGTGAACCTCGAGGCCCGCGCGAACCTCCTCGACCGCTTTCTGGCCGATACCGGGTAGCGCCAGCAGCTCGTCCTCCGACTTGCCACTCAGGTCGGCAACGCTCGCCACACCCGCCTCGGCGAACTTGTTGACCCATCGGGCGGACACCCCGATATCCGAAAGCGTCAACGACTCGAGGTCGCCGGAAAGGCTGACGATCTCGGAGGGCGCGGCATCGACCTCCACCACCTCGACGTTCTCGGCGAACGCGTCGACCGGGATCTCGGCGTTCGGATCGAAGGTCATGCCGGTGAATGCCGACACATCGATGTCGCTCGCGTCTTCCAGATCGAAATCGCCGAACACACCCTCGAGGTCGGCCTCGGTCAACGCACCGGGCTCCGGACGCACCGGAAGCAAGGCCTCGATCTCCTTGAGCTCCTCGGGCGCCCACTCGGGCAAGGGGCCCTCGACCGAAGGACCGGCCTCTATGTGCTGGCCCTTGTAGGTGAGCTTCACATCGCGGTAGCGCCTCATGCCGGTGGCGGCAGGAATGAGCTTACCGATGATGACGTTCTCCTTGAGGCCGAGCAGCACGTCTTCCTTGCCCGCGATAGCGGCATCGGTCAGAACGCGCGTGGTCTCTTGGAACGACGCCGCCGACAGGAAGGAATCGGTGGCGAGTGAGGCCTTGGTGATACCCAGCAGCACCGGATGCCCGTTGGCAGGCTCGCCGCCCGAAGCGATGGCGGTGTCGTTCGCCGACGCGAAGTCCAGACGATCGACGAGCTGTCCGGGAAGGAAGCCCGCATCGCCGGACTCGGTGACCGAGACCTTGCGCAGCATCTGACGACTGATGACTTCGATGTGCTTGTCGTTGATGTCCACGCCTTGTGAGCGGTAGACGTCTTGCACCTGCTCCACCGTGTAGCGGAGCGTCTCGTTGGGGCCCTTGAGCGCGAGCAGGTCGTGAGGGTTCACAGAACCTTCGGTGAGCTGCTGGCCGAGTTCGATCGCGGCGCCGTTCGTGACACCGGGACGCAGGCGGGCGCGGCGGGAGACGGTGTAGACCTTCTCCTCGCCATCCTCGGCATTGTCGGGCTTGACGGTGAGCTCGCGTGACTTGTCCACGTCCGCGATCGTAAGCACACCGGCGACCTCGGAGATCACGGCCTGGCCCTTGGGCTTGCGTGCCTCGAAGAGCTCGGTGACACGTGGCAGACCATGCGTGATGTCCTCGCCCGCGACACCGCCTGTATGGAAGGTACGCATGGTGAGCTGCGTGCCGGGCTCGCCGATGGACTGGGCGGCGATGATGCCGACCGCGGTGCCGATGTCGACCGGACGGCCGCTGGCGAGATCCCAGCCGTAGCACGCCTGACAGATACCGTACTTGGCATGGCAGGTCATGACGGTGCGCGCCTCGACGTGGGTGACCCCGGCGTCGGCGACCTCACGAACGTCTTCGTCGTTCTTGAAGTAGTAGCCCGCATCGCGAACGACTTCGCCTGTCTCGGCATTGACCGCAGGCTTGAGCAGGCAGCGGCCCACGAGGTTGTGGTCCACGTTGCCGTCGTCCTTGAGGATCGGGAAGACGACCGCCTCGTCGGTGCCACAGTCGAGCTCACGGACGATGACGTCTTGGGCCACGTCGACCAGACGCCGGGTCAGGTAGCCCGAGTCGGCCGTACGGAGCGCGGTGTCGGCAAGACCCTTGCGGGCACCGTGAGTCGAGATGAAGTACTCGAGAACGGTGAGGCCCTCACGGAAGTTCGCCTTGATCGGGCGGTCGATGATGTCGCCCTTGGGGTTCGCCATGAGGCCACGCATTCCGGCCAGCTGGCGGATCTGCTTGATGTTACCTCGGGCTCCGGAGTACGCCATCATGTAGATCGGATTGAACTTCTCGAAGGCGTCGGCCATCGCATCCCCGACATCGTCGGTCGCGCGGGTCCACACTTCCACGATCTGGCGGTGGCGCTCATCGCGTGTGATCAGGCCACGCTCGTACTGGCCCTCGATCTTGGCGACCTCTTTGTCGGACTCGGCCAGGATCGCACCCTTGCTCTCGGGGATGACAGCGTCGTAGACGGACACGGTCAGGCCGGCGCGCGTGGCGTAGTGGAAGCCGAGGCGCTTGATCTCGTCGAGGATGACGCCCATCTGGGTGGTGGTGTACGCCACCGAGCACTCCTCGACGATGCGGCTGATGCCCTTCTTGTCGATCGGGTGGTTCACGAACGCATGGTCCAACGGCAGTGAGCGGTTGAAGGTGATCCGCCCCACCGTCGTGTCGATGCGCTCGCCTGCCTTCCTCAGCTCCACCTCACCGACCTTGACCTGGACCATGGTGTCCTCGGAGAGACGGACCGCGATCTTGGCCTGCAAGTCGAGATCGGCACGGCTGTCGTAGGCCAAGACGGCCTCGTCGGCGCTGAAGAAGGAGCGACCCTCGCCCGGCATGCCCTCACGGTCGGCGGTCAGGTAGTACAGACCGATGACCATGTCTTGCGTGGGCGTCGTGAGCGGACGGCCGTGAGCGGGGCTCTTGATGTTGTTGGTCGAAAGCATCAGGATGCGCGCTTCTGCCTGCGCCTCTGCGGAGAGGGGCAGGTGAACCGCCATCTGGTCGCCGTCGAAGTCGGCGTTGAAGGCTGTGCAGACAAGCGGGTGGATCCGGATGGCCTTACCTTCAACCAGGATCGGCTCGAAGGCCTGGATGCCAAGACGGTGCAGCGTGGGGGCGCGGTTCAGCATGACGGGGTGGTCGGCGATGACCTCCTCGAGCACGTCCCACACGACGCCCTTGCCACGATCGACCAGACGCTTGGCTGCCTTGATGTTCTGCGCGTGGTCGAGATCGACCAGTCGCTTCATGACGAACGGCTTGAACAGCTCGAGCGCCATGGCCTTGGGAAGACCGCACTGGTGCAGCTTGAGCTCCGGGCCGACGACGATGACCGAACGGCCCGAGTAGTCGACGCGCTTGCCGAGCAGGTTCTGGCGGAAGCGGCCCTGCTTGCCCTTGAGCATGTCCGAGATGGACTTCAGGGGACGGTTGCCGGGGCCCGTGACCGGGCGGCCGCGGCGGCCGTTGTCGAACAGAGCGTCGACCGCTTCTTGCAGCATCCGCTTCTCGTTGTTGACGATGATCTCAGGGGCGCCCAGGTCGAGCAGCCGCTTGAGGCGGTTGTTGCGGTTGATGACGCGCCGGTACAGATCGTTCAAGTCGGATGTCGCGAAGCGCCCGCCGTCGAGCTGGACCATCGGACGCAGGTCGGGCGGAATGACCGGCACAGCGTCGAGGATCATCCACTCGGGACGGTTGCTGCTCTTCTTGAACGAGTCGACGACCTTGAGGCGCTTGATCGCCTTCTGACGCTTCTGGCCCTTGCCATCGCGGATGACGACCCGCAGCTCCTCGGCGAGTGCCTCAAGGTCGAGCTGCGCGAGGAGGTCCTTGATCGCCTCGGCGCCCATTCCGCCACGGAAGTAGGTCCCGTAGCGGACCTTCATCTCGCGGTACAGCGTCTCATCGTTGATGAGCGACTTGACCGTGAGCTTGTTGAACGCGTCAAAGGCCTCCTGGAGGAGCAGCTTGCGATCGACGAACTCCTCGTCGATGTCCTTTATGTCGCGATCGGCTTCCTTCTCGAGCTTCTTGACCCGATCAGCGACCGAGGTGTCCTCGTCGACGAGGTCGCCCTCCTCGGGCTCCGCCTCGCCTCTGGCGACGGCGATGAGCCGGTCGCGCTCGGACTCGACCTCGCCGAGCTCCTCGGCCTTCTCGGCATCGAGCTGCTCGAGGTCGGCCGTGAGCTCCTCCTTGAGCATCGCGATGTCGGCCTCGCGGTCCTCATCGTTGACGGAGGTGATGATCGACGACGCGAAGTAGAGGACCTTCTCAAGATCCTTGGGGGCGATGTCGAGCAGGTATCCCATACGCGACGGTACGCCCTTGAAGTACCAGATGTGGCTGACCGGCGCTGCGAGTTCGATATGGCCCATGCGCTCGCGGCGAACCTTGGCACGAGTGACCTCGACACCGCAGCGCTCGCACACGATGCCCTTGAAGCGGACGCGCTTGTACTTCCCGCAGTAGCACTCCCAGTCCTTGGTGGGACCGAAGATCTTCTCGCAGAAGAGTCCGTCCTTCTCAGGCTTGAGCGTCCGGTAGTTGATCGTCTCCGGCTTCTTGACCTCACCACGAGACCACTGGCGGATCTGCTCAGACGACGCCAGGCCGATGCGCAGGCGATCGAAGTTGTTCACATCGACATCGAGCACGTGTTACTCCTCCTCGTCGGAAGACAGGTCGACTTCACCGAGCGCGCCGGCGTCGAGAGCCGAGATATCGGCCTCGAGCAGCTGTTCGAGAGCGTCGACCGAATCGATGTCCGAGCCTGCATCCTCTTCGCCGCCCAGATCGAGCCCAAGCTCCTCGGCGGTCTTGAAGATGTCCTCGTCCTCTTCCTTGAGCTCGATCTCCTTGCCGTCCTCGGACATGATCTCGACGTCGAGACACAGCGACTGCATCTCCTTGACGAGGACCTTGAACGACTCCGGGATACCGGGCTCAGGTATGTTCTCGCCCTTGACGATGGCCTCGTAGGCCTTCACACGGCCGAGGATATCGTCGGACTTGACGGTGAGGATCTCCTGGAGCACGTAGGCTGCGCCGTACGCATAGAGAGCCCACACCTCCATCTCACCGAATCGCTGTCCACCGAACTGCGCCTTACCACCAAGCGGCTGCTGGGTGATGAGCGAGTACGGGCCGGTCGAACGGGCGTGGATCTTGTCGTCGACCAGGTGCAACAGCTTGAGGATATAGATCTTGCCCACGGTGACAGGCTCGCGGAAGGGCTCACCCGTCCGCCCGTCGAACAGCTGGGTCTTGCCGCGCTCGGTGAAGCTCGGGACCAGAGAAGGCATGGCCTGCTTGCCGAAACGCTCCTGGTGCTTGAGCAGAAGGTTCTCGTTGGCCGCCTTGATGACCTCGGAGATCTCCTCTTCACGCGCACCGTCGAACACGGGTGTCGCGACGTGGATAGGACCGTCAACGGCCTTCTTGGCCTTCTTGTCATCGCTCCAGCCGACATCAGCGGCCCACCCGAGATGTGTCTCGAGAAGCTGGCCGATGTTCATTCGGCTGGGAACGCCCAGCGGATTCAAGATGATGTCGACGTGGCGCCCGTCGGCCAAGAACGGCATGTCCTCGACAGGCAGGATCTTCGAGATGACACCCTTGTTGCCATGGCGGCCCGCAAGCTTGTCGCCCTCTTGGATCTTGCGCTTCTGCGCCACATAGACACGAACGAGTTCGTTCACGCCCGGACTCAGATCGTCGCCGGCCTCTCGGCTGAACTGGCGAACGGCGATGACGCGCCCGGTCTCACCGTGCGGCACCTTGAGCGACGTGTCGCGAACCTCGCGAGCCTTCTCGCCGAAGATGGCCCGCAGCAGGCGCTCCTCAGCAGTGAGCTCGGTCTCGCCCTTGGGAGTGACCTTGCCCACCAGGACATCTCCGGGGAATACCTCTGCGCCCACGCGGATGATGCCGTCCTCGTCGAGGTTGAGGAGTACATCCTCGCCCACGTTGGGGATCTCGCGGGTGATCTCTTCGGGGCCCAGCTTGGTGTCGCGGGCCTCGACCTCGTACTCCTCGATGTGGATCGAGGTGAGCATGTCTTCTTTGACGACCCGCTCGGAGAGGATGATCGCGTCTTCGTAGTTGTAGCCCTCCCACGGCATGAACGCGCACAGGAGGTTCTGGCCCAGCGCCAGCTCGCCGCTCTCAGTCGAAGGACCGTCGGCAAGCACCTCTCCCGCCTCCACCTTCTCACCCTGACGAACCAGCGGGCGGTGGTTGATGCAGGTGCCCTGGTTGGAGCGCTGGAACTTGGGCAGGTGGTACTCGTCGAGCGTGCCGTCCTCGGACGCGCGCACGACGATGATCTGGCTGTCGACGCGCTCGACGGCACCCGACCTGCGAGCCAGGATGATCTCGCCGGTGTCCTTGGCCGCGCGATACTCAAGGCCGGTTCCCACGAGCGGGGCGGATGCGCGAAGGAGCGGCACCGCCTGACGCTGCATGTTGGAGCCCATCAGCGCGCGGTTCGCGTCGTCGTGCTCGAGGAACGGGATCAGCGCGGTCGCCACCGACACCATCTGGCGCGGCGAGACGTCCATGTAGCTGACCTCGACGGGGATGCGCTCCTCAGGCTCACCGAACTGACCGTTGGCGCCCTGACCCTTGACGCGACACAGCACCTTGGCATTGCCGAACTTGCCCGTCTTGGCATCGAACGGCTCGTTCGCCTGAGCGATGACGTGCTTCTCTTCCTCATCGGCAGTGAGGTAGTCGATATCGGTGGTGACCTTGCCCTTGACGACCCTGCGATACGGCGTCTCGATGAAGCCGTACGGATTGATCCGTGCGAACGTCGCAAGCGAGCCGATCAGGCCGATGTTCGGACCTTCAGGCGTCTCGATGGGGCACATGCGGCCATAGTGGCTCGGGTGAACGTCGCGAACCTCGAAGCCCGCGCGCTCACGAGACAGGCCGCCCGGACCGAGCGCTGACAGGCGGCGCTTGTGGGTGAGGCCGGCGACGGGGTTCGTCTGATCCATGAACTGCGACAGCTGCGAGGAGCCGAAGAACTCCTTGATGGAGGCCACGATGGGGCGGATGTTGATCAGCGACTGCGGCGTGATCTCGTCCACGTCCTGGGTGGTCATGCGCTCGCGAACCACGCGCTCCATGCGTGCGAGGCCGATCCGGAACTGGTTCTGGATCAGCTCGCCGACGCTGCGGATGCGGCGGTTGCCGAAGTGGTCGATGTCGTCGACCTGATACCCGTCGGAGCCGTGCCACAGCTTGACGAGGTAGTAGATGGCGGCCTTGATGTCTTCCGGCGTCAGCGTGGACTGCTCGTCGGGCAGGGTCAGCCCGAGCTTCTTGTTCACCTTGTAGCGACCGACCTTCGCGAGGTCGTAGCGCTGCGGATTGAAGAAGAGCCCGTCGAGCAGGGCGCGTGCGGACTCGACCGTCGGCGGCTCGCCGGGGCGAAGGCGCTTGTAGATCTCGAGCAGCGCTTCTTCCCGGCTCTCGGTGAAGTCCCGCTCGAGCGTGCGCTCGATGGCCTCCGAGTTGCCGAACATCTCCATTATCTCCTCGCGGGTCTCGGCGATGCCGAGCGCCTTGAGCAGAATCGTGGCAGGCTGCTTACGCTTGCGGTCGACTCGAACGCTCACGATGTCGCGGCGGTCGGTCTCGAGCTCGAGCCATGCGCCTCGCGCCGGGATGACCTTTGCGGTGTAGTTGATCTTGTCGGTGGTCTTGTCCATCTCCTCGGCGTAGTACACGCCGGGCGAACGGACCAGCTGCGAGACGACGACACGCTCGGTACCGTTGATGACGAACGTACCGCGGTCGGTCATGAGCGGGAAGTCGCCCATGAACACCGACTGTTCCTTGATCTCGCCCGTTTCCTTGTTGATGAAACGAACGTCAACGAACAGCGGCGCTTGGTAGGACATGTCCTTCTCTTTGCACTCCTCTACGGAGTACTTTGGCTCACCGAACTCGTGAGCCCCGAACTCTACCGCCAGGGTGCCGGTGAAGTCTTCGATGGGAGAGATGTCCTGGAAGGTCTCACGCAAGCCCTCGTCGAGGAACCACGTGAAAGAGTCCTTCTGAATTGCAATGAGATTTGGAACGTCGAGAACTTCGGGTATCTTCGCGAAGCTGCGACGCTCGCGCCGGTCGGCGCTGAGAACGAGGGATCCTTCTCCGCGGGGCACCAGGCGATTCCTCCTTCAGAAGATGGAGCGGCCGACATTAGTCGCAAATTAACAGGCTAATCGAAGCCCGTCCTTGCGTCAAGATGTTTTCTCGGGGAATCGAAAGACGGTGAAGGGCCGGAACCCCGAGGATCCCGGCCCTTCCCTTTCGGCCCGCCGCTACGATCGCGGGGCGGACCGTCGCGATCGGTTGCTACTTGACGGCGACAGCGGCGCCGGCGTCCTTGAGCTTGCCCTCGGCCTCTTCGGCCTTGTCCTTGGCGACACCCTCGACCACGGCCTTGGGGGCACCCTCGACGAGGTCCTTGGCCTCCTTGAGACCCAGGCCGGTCAGCTCGCGGACGACCTTGATCACGGCGATCTTGTTGTCGCCGTAGCCCTCGAGCACGACGTCGAACGAGGTCTTCTCCTCGGCGGCAGCGGCCTCGGCGGGCGCAGCGGCAGCGGCTGCGGCGACCGGAGCAGCGGCGGACACGCCGAAGATCTCCTCAAGCTCCTTGACGAGCTCGGAGAGCTCCAGAGCCGGCATTTCCTTCAAAGCCTCGATGATCTCATCCCTGCTTACAGCCATTTCGTTTCTCCTTCTTGTTCACGCGACGCGGCGCTCGCCGGTCGCACAGCATGTTCGGTCCGCAGCTAAGCGGCCTTGTCTTTGGCGATGGCGTCGACAACGGTGACGAACGCGCGCGCCGGACCGCTGAGCACACGAACGGTGCCCGTGAGCGGGTTGAGCATGGTGCCGAGAAGCTTCGCGAGCAGCTCCTCGCGAGAGGGCAGGCTTGCGATGGCCTTGACTCCGGCGGAGTCCACGATCTGGTTCTGAACGAATCCGCCCTTGAGCTCCAACGCCTGGTTAGCCTTGGCGAACGTGGTGAGCGCCTTGGCCGGGGCGACCGCGTCACCTTCGATGAAGACGAACGCCGTAGGCCCTGCGAGGAATGCGTCCATGCTGGGTAGCGCGAGTTCACGAACGGCGATCTCGGTGAGCGAGTTCTTGTAGATCTTGATCTCGCCACCGGCCTCGCGGACGCTGGTTCGCAGAAGCTGCATCTGCTTGACCGTCAGACCGCGGTAATCGACCATGATCACCGCCGCCGCGTCGTTGAATCGGTCCTTGATCTCAGCAACGAGCGCTTCTTTGGTAACAGTCGGCATATCATCCCTCCTTTCCACGCACGCACACCCGGCCGGTTCAGGCCCCCATGCGGGGACCGCGGTCGGGCCGCGCCGTCCCGGGATCATCCCGGGAAACGAACACGGCCCCCATCGCCTGAAGAGGCTACGGGGGCCGCGAGCAGTTGTTGCTCGTGAGAGCGTGACGGCTCTCATGCGACCACCTCGGCAGGCGGAGCTGTTGCTCCATTACGCCCGGACCATCTTCCGGACACCGGCTGTCTTCGGCAGCGGATCGTACGCGCTATCAGATTCTCAATGCGACGCCGAAGTCTGACCGCCCGACGCGTCGCTGTCAAGGCGGCCCTGATCGAGAGCGGCTCTAGCCCTCTATCAGATTGCGCACGAGGCTGGGATCGACCTTGACACCCGGGCCCATGGTGGAGGCGACGGTGATCGACTTGATGTACTTGCCCTTCGAGGATGACGGCTTCGCGCGAAGGATCTCGTCGAGCAGCGTGGCGTAGTTCTCCACGAGCTGCTTCTCGTCGAACGAGACCCGGCCGAGCACCACGTGCGCGATGCCGAACTTGTCGGCACGATACTCGACGCGTCCGGCCTTGAGCTCGGTGATGATCTGGGCGACGTTCATGGTGACTGTCCCGAGCTTCGGGTTGGGCATCAGACCCCTCGGGCCGAGCGCCTTACCGAGCTTGCCCACCTTGCCCATCATGTCGGGGGTGGCGACAGCGGCATCGAAGTCGAAGAAGCCGCCCTCGATCTTGGCGACGAGGTCCTCGCTGCCCACGACGTCAGCGCCGGCAGCCTCTGCCTCACGGGCCTTCTCGCCCTCGGCGAAGACCGCGACCCGGACGTTCTTGCCGGTGCCGTGCGGGAGTGAGACGCTGCCGCGGACCTGCTGGTCGGCCTGACGGGTGTCGACGCCGAGGCGGAAGTGGGCCTCTACGGTCTCGTCGAACTTGGCGGTCGCGACCTGCTTGACGATCTTCATCGCCGCGAGCGGCGTCTGGAGCTCGTCCTTGTCATAGGTCGCGACTCCGGCGCGATAGTGCTTTCCGTGCTTAGGCATGTGAGCCTCCTGTGGTCATGGCGGGCGACACGAAGCGCTGTGTCATCCCTCCCACTTCACGCCGGACCTGTGCCGGCGATGAGTCCGTGAAACGTTCTAGTCGACGACGACGACGCCCATGGAACGGGCGGTCCCGGCGATGATCGTCATGCCGGCTTCGACGTCGTTGGCGTTGAGGTCGGGCATCTTGATCTCGGCGATCTCACGAAGCTGCGCCTGCGTGATCTGGCCGACCTTGTCGCGGTTGGGAACGCCCGAGCCGCTCTCGATCCCCAGCGCCTGCTTGATCAGCACGGCCGCAGGAGGGGTCTTGAGGATGAAGTCGAACGAACGATCCTCGTAGACCGAGATCTCCACGGGGATGATCGTGCCGTTCTTGTCGGCAGTCGCGGCGTTGAAGGCCTGGCAGAACTGCATGATGTTGACCTGGTGCTGACCGAGCGCCGGACCGACCGGGGGTGCCGGGTTGGCCTGACCACCGGGAATCTGGAGCTTGATGAATCCAACGACTTTCTTGGCCATCTTCTTACTCGTCCCTGTCCTCGTGCGCCTCCCGCGTGATGGGCGGCGCTGATTGTCTCTCTATACGTACGGGGTGAGACTGCGAGAAGCTCCGGTCCACCGGCGCAGTCGCCCCGAGCGTTTCCGATTCTAGACCCGGGCCACCTGATCGAAGCCCAGCTCGACGGGTGTCTCACGGCCGAAGATGGTGACCATGACCTTCACGGTCGAGCGGTCGATGTTGACTTCGGCGATGGTGCCGTCGAACTCAGCGAACGGCCCGTGGGTCACCTTGACGTTCATGCCCTCCACGAAATCAGTCGTGGTCTTCTGCTTGGCACCGGTCTCCGTGCGCTTGGTGATCCGGTTGAACTCGTCCCGCGACAGCGGGACCGGCTTGCCTTGGCTGCCGACGAAGCCGGTGACGCCCGGCGTGTTGCGCACGACGTACCACGACTCGTCGCCGAGCTCCATCTGCACAAGGATGTAGCCGGGAAAGACCTTCTTCTCCGAGGTGACCCGGCGGCCACCTTCCTTGATGTCAGTGACCGTCTCCGTTGGGATGCGAACGTCGAAGATCTGTTCTTGCATGCCCATGGACTCTATGCGGTGGAGCAAGTTCGCCCGCACCTTGTTCTCGTAACCCGAGTACGTGTGAATGACGTACCACTTCTTGGCCATGGGGCTAGCCCACCGAGATCTGGGACAGGAGCTGAAGCGCCTGCACCACGAGCGAGTCGACGATGAACGTCAGGGCGACGAAGAACAGGAGCGTGACAACGACGACCAAGCTCGAGTTGATCACCTCGGGACGATGCGGCCACACGACACGCTTCATCTCCGACCGAACATCGCGCAGGTACTGAGCAAGCCGCGCGAAGATATTGGGCTTGCTCGACTTGCCGCTGCTGGGCTTCGAAGCCTTGTTCGGCTTCGCGTCCACTGTCGTTGCCTTAGCCATCTTAGTGACCCGTCCGTTCCGGCGACCTGTGAGGCCGCCACGCAACAAACGTCGCGACGTGACATCGCGACGGGTGTGATCTGGCAGGCCAGGAGGGACTCGAACCCCCAACATCCGGTTTTGGAGACCGGCGCTCTACCAATTGGAGCTACTGGCCTGCGTCCTTGCATCCCATCCGGCGACTAGCGAGTTTCCTTGTGCGCCGTGTGAGTCTTGCACCACTTGCAGTACTTCTTGAACTCGATGCGCTCCGGGTTCGACTGCTTGTTCTTCTTGGTGGTGTAGTTGCGGCGCTTGCACTCAGTGCACGCCAGCGTCACCAACGTTCGCATGAATCCTCCTTGTGCCACGCTTCTGCACGCCTCAAGGGCGCAGGCGCGGTAGGGTACTCTAGCACCCGGTTTTCGGCACTGTCAAACTCGCAGACCTCCCTGGAGAGGCGGCGAAACGGGGCTCGGCAAAGGCTTGCCGAGCCCCGCGCGTTTCGCTGCGAAAGACAGGTTACTGCTACTTGATGATCTCGATGACTCGACCCGAACCGACCGTGCGGCCGCCCTCACGGATGGCGAAACGCAGGCCGTCCTCCATCGCGATCGGCTGGATGAGCTCGCCACGCACGACGACGTTGTCGCCGGGCATGACCATCTCGGTGCCCTCGGGAAGATGGGCGACGCCGGTCACGTCGGTGGTCCGGAAGTAGAACTGCGGGCGGTAGCCATCGAAGAACGGCGTGTGACGGCCGCCCTCTTCCTTGGTCAGGATGTAGACCTGGCCCATGAACTCCGTGTGAGGGGTGACCGAGCCCGGCTTGCACAGGACCTGGCCGCGCTCGATCTCCGTGCGCGCGATGCCGCGGAGCAGAACGCCGATGTTGTCGCCGGCCTGAGCCTCGTCAAGGAGCTTGCGGAACATCTCGACACCGGTGACGACCGTCTTCTTGGTCTCCTCGTGGATACCGACGATCTCGACCTCATCGCCGACGTGCACGACGCCACGCTCGACACGGCCGGTGGCCACGGTACCGCGACCGGTGATCGTGAAGACGTCCTCGATGGCCATCAGGAACGGCTTGTCGATGTCACGCTCGGGCAGCGGAATGTAGGTGTCGACGGCATTCAGGAGCTCGTCGATGCTCCCTACCCATGCCTCGTCGCCCTCGAGAGCCTTGAGCGCGGAACCCTTGATGATCGGAGTGTCGTCTCCCGGGAACTCGTACTCGGTCAGCAGCTCGCGGACCTCCATCTCGACCAGCTCGATGAGCTCCTCATCGTCGACCATGTCGCACTTGTTGAGGTAGACGACGATGTAGGGAACCCCGACCTGACGGGCGAGCAGGATGTGCTCGCGGGTCTGTGCCATGGGGCCGTCGGTGGCGGCGATGACGAGGACAGCGCCGTCCATCTGCGCAGCACCCGTGATCATGTTCTTGACGTAGTCCGCGTGACCGGGGCAGTCGACGTGGGCGTAGTGGCGGGACTCGGTCTCGTACTCGACGTGAGCGATGGCGATGGTGATGCCGCGCTCGCGCTCTTCCGGCGCCTTGTCGATCTGGTCGAACGGCGTGAAGTCGGCGAAACCTCTCTCGGCCTGACGCTTCGTGATCGCGGCGGTGAGAGTGGTCTTGCCGTGGTCGACGTGACCGATGGTACCGATGTTGACATGCGGCTTGGTGCGCTCGAACTTCTGCTTCGCCATGAGTCTCCTCCTTCGGGGACTTCTTTCGACGGGGCTCTTGGCTTGTGCCTGAACGGGCCCGTCCCAGTTCCTGTATTCCGCAATCGGACGAATCTTGTCTCTAACCTGCAAGCGCCACCCTACTCGGTGACGCGTCTTCCCTGGTAGCGGTGGCTGGACTCGAACCAGCGACTCCACGGGTATGAACCGTGTGCTCTAACCAGCTGAGCTACACCGCCGCACCTGTTCGCGATCGTGGCCATGTGCGAACGGTAAAGTCGGATGGAGCCCACAACCGGACTTGAACCGGTGACCTCTTCCTTACCAAGGAAGTGCTCTGCCGACTGAGCTATGTGGGCGTTTGAGTCGTGCGCTGGGCGCTCGACGTGCTGTTCATGGTGGGGGCGGATGGATTCGAACCATCGTAGGCATAGCCAACGGGTTTACAGCCCGTCCCCTTTAGCCACTCGGGCACACCCCCGTGAACAAAAAAATAGAACCTGTCTACGCTTTTCAAGTTGCGCGCCGAAGAAAAGCCCCTCGGCGAGGGCGAACGGGATAGTAAGCCATCGGTCCCGTGGGTGTCAACGCCGACAACGGTGCCGGGCGTGCCCATCGGCACCCGTCAGCGAGATGAGAAGATACCACGCCCGAAGGATAGGAGCACGCCCTTTCGCCGAATCGTGCGCTTCCGAACCGCACGAGACGACCCGCGACGGGACAGCTAGCGACCGATCCGCTCGTCTGCGACTCGCAATCGCCTGCTCAACACTTCGAGAAGCTTGATCGCGATGCCGGGCTGCTGCTCGAGCAGTGACCTGAAGTCCCAGCTCGACAGCATGAGACAGCTTGTGGCCTCGAGGGCCCGAATGGTGGCAGAGCGCGGCGCCTGATCGAGCAGCGACATCTCCCCGAAGAAGTCCCCCGGACCGAACGCCCCGAGCGAGGTGCCGTCGCGCAGGATCTCGACCCGACCGGTGAGGATGAGGTAGAACGCCTGACCGGGTGTGCCCTGAGTGACTATGATCTGGCCGGGCTGATAGTAGCTGTCTTGCGCGAGAGCCGAGATCGATGCGATCTGAGCCGGAGTGCAGCCGGCGAAGATGGGTACCCTGACCAAGAACTCCTCGTGTGCCACTGCCGCTCCTTCGAAGACCTGAGCCGTCGGCCGCGTTCGACGGCCTCGGTGGATTCTACCGCACACGTCGGCGCGCGATGCGGCATTATGGAACGGTCACCGCGTGTTCGGCACCGTCCCCGAAGGAGTGGCGCATGGCCAAGCGGGCACGACGAAAGAACGAGCAGCTCTTGGTCTGGTTGCGCGCGGCCGGTGTGGCCGCCGCGACGTATGCCGGGCTTCTGAGCATGCAGTTCAGGCCATCATGGGGTGCCGCCGTGCTCGCGTTGGTTGTCGGAGGGCTCGCCGTCACCTCGATCGACCTCGGCGTGACCGTCGCGGTCCTGTGCCTCGCCGTGCCTCTGATCGCCATCAATCCCGTCGCCGGAATCGCCTTCGCTGTGCTCGCCGTGGTGAGCGTCCGGTATCTGGGGGCCGATGGCGGCCGCGTGTTCCTCCTGATCGCCACCGCCCTGTTCGGTGCCTTCTTCGGACCCGTGTGGGCGGCGGCGGTCATCGCCGGCTTCCTCATGGGCGCGACCGAAGGCGCCGTGGCGGCAGCGGCTGCGTGCCTCGCCGTCGAAGCCGCGGGGATCGCCGTGGGCGCTGACTCCATCCTCTCGGGCACCGCGCTCGTCGCCGGTTCCGCTCCCCTTCTCGACTTCGCCGACGCACCGGCGTCCCTGTTCTCCGGCGCGTGGGTCCCCCAGGCGTTCTCCTCGGTGGACGCGGGTGCGGTGAATGGCTTCATCGCTGCGATCGCAGGCGTCTCCACGCCGGTCGCGTTGCTCGTTCAGCCGGCGATCTGGGCGCTCGGAGCCGTGGTGACGGCAGGCCTGATCGGCCAAGCACGGGCGCGCAGGAGTGTCGCGCTCATGGCAGGTGCGGCGGCTGTCGGTGCCGTGGTGCCGGCTGCGGGCACCGTGGCCCTCAGCATGGCGCTGAGGATCGCGATCCCGTGGGCAGACGTCGCCCAGGCGACGGTGGGCTCTGCAGTGCTCGCCGCCGCGTTCGTCGCAGTCTACGAGTTCGCGTTTCCGGTGCTGACCGTGCCGATGCGCCACTCGGTCGCCACCGAAGACGCCGAGGTCGACGACCTGCTGCGGCTCATCGCCACCGCCGAGGAGAAGCTTGCCAGCGATCACACCACGACGAAGGTGGTGATGATCACGGACATGAAGTCGTTCTCCCGCATGACCGAGGAGGACGGCAGCATCGTGACCGCCAAGGCGATCCAGAAGCACCGCGACTTGGTCCTTCCGATCATCGAGAGCCATCACGGCCACGGCAAGTCCACCGGCGGTGACGGGCTGGTGGCTGCGTTCGACCGGCCGGTGGACGCTCTTGAGGCGTCGGTGGGGATTCAGCGGGCGCTGGCTTCGCACAACGAGACGAAGCACACAGGCCGCGAGATCGGCGTGAGAATCGGCCTTGCGCGCGGAGAGGTCGTCCTCGACAAGAGCGGGCGCCCCTTCATCGGCAACGCACTCAACCTCGCGGCCAGGATCATGAACCTCGCCGACGGTGGACAGGTCTTCGCAGCGTCGAATCTCCTGTCGGTCGAGACAAGTGCCCTGCGCACCTACTCCCACGGCACATTCGAGCTCAAGAACATCGCCAAGCCGGTCGAGGTGGTCGAGGTCCTGTGGGGATCGAACCAGCAGCCACGTACACCCGGAGAGCACGGCGACGATTCGGAGTAGCCGCCTGGGGCGACGGCTTCGGCTCGATGCCCGTTCAGGCGACTGCGGCCCGGCCGGGGGTGTGATGGAGCTGGCGGGGGGACTCGAACCCCCAACCCCCTGATTACAAATCAGGTGCGCTGCCAATTGCGCCACGCCAGCGAACTCGAAGCAGTGTAGCGAATACCTCGAGATGCTTGCCAGCGTTCGCTCGGATCAGCAGGCGTGACAGCGCCGGATCTGCACTTCCATCTTGCGCTTGATGCGCTGCAGTGCGTTGTCCACGGCCTTGGTGTGACGTTCGAGCTTCTCGGCGATCTGCACGTAGGACATGCCGCCCGTGTACAGCTTCAGCACGTCGTGCTCGAACTCCGAAAGCGAATCGACGACTCCCCCTCTGATGAAGTCGCTCTCCCACGCGCCGAGCACGATCTCGGCCGGATCGCATATCTCTCGTGCTGCGATGATGTCCGAGAGCAGTCGCTCGCCCTCCTCGTCGGGCGAGACCGGCCCTGACAGCGAGATGTATCCGTTGAGAGGTGCATGCTTGCGTCTGGTGGCCGCCTTGACGGCGGTGATGATCTGCCGGGTCACGCACAACTCGGCGAACGAGTGGAAGCTCGCCTCGCGAGTCGGGTCGTAGTCGCGGATGGCCTTGAAGAGGCCGATGAGCCCCTCTTGGATGACGTCCTCGCGGTCGGCGCCGGCGAAGAAGTAGAGTCGGGCCTTGCACCGTATGAGGGCGCGGTAGCGCCGAACCAGCTCGCAGCTCGCAAGCTGATCCCCCTCCTGTGCGGCCAATACCAGCGCCGTGTCGGCTCCCTTCGTGCAGTGGGAATGCCGTACGGCGAGTCGCCCGCGATCGTCCACTGCGATACCCCCTTGGATCGCAGTCCCTCCGGCATGGGAAAGGACGTGCTTCACGCCCGGCATCGGTGACGAGCGTGAACCTACATTGGTGAACGTATCTGATACCTTGCACAATGGTCAAGCGCGCGCAGGGACGGCATGCGGATGTGGGGACGGAAGGTCCCCGAATGGGGACGAAGGGTCAGTCTTCGCCGCGAGCCCAGCGCGCGAGGTGTCTTCTGACCGCGTCGTCGACCCGGTCTTCGACCCGGCTGCGGGAACTGCCGGCAGGCGTGTGCTCTCTCCAGTCGGCATCGCCATCACGCAGACTCCGCCCGAACTCGGGTGAGGAGCGGCGCGCGACGCCTCGCCCGAACACCGTCCACTGGGTCTGAGCGTCGCTGGTGACCACTTCGACCTGATCGCCGCGCTCCCGAGCAGCGCACGACAGCGACTCGATGACGGTGTCGGCCTCGGTGCCGAACTTCGAGAACACGACGGTGACTCCCGCTTCGTGGTGCGGCACGCCGTCGGAGTGCGGATTCCCTCCCCCGTCGAACACGATGGTCGCTTCCCACTCACCCGCCGCATACGCCGCGACATCGGACACCAGCGCGACGCGAGCGCCCTCGAGGTCCGTGTCGGCGATCTCGCGGTAGGGAGGCGTCAGCCTCAACACGTTGTAGCCGTCGACGAGCAGGATGCGACGGGTCATCCGTGTGCCTGCGCCCGCCGGAGCCATTCGTACGACAGGGCGGTGGTGGCCTGAGCCACGTTGAGCGAGCCGACCTTCCCGGCCTGCGGAAGCGAGACGAGGAAGTCGCACGTCTCGCGCGTCAGGCGCGAGAGCCCCTCTCCCTCTGAGCCCATCACCAGCGCGATGCGGCCCTCAAGAGGAGCCTCCCACACGCCCTGGTCGGCATGTTCTGACGCCCCGGCGACCCAGTAGCCCGCCTTCTTGAGCGCCTCGAGCGCGCGCACGAGGTTCGGCTCCTGCGCCACCGGGACATGAGCCAAAGCACCCGCGGCCGACTTCCAGGCGGCGGCCGTGACAGCGGCACTGCGCCGCTTCTGGACGACGACGCACGCCGCGCCCACCACCTCGGCGGTACGCGCCACCGCACCCAGGTTACCCGGGTCGGTGACGTGATCGAGTGCGATGACCAAGCTCTGCGCCTGGCCCTCGGTCGAACGCAGCACCGAGCCCAGATCGGCGTAGCGGAACGGCGACGCTTCGGCGATGACGCCCTGGTGCGCGCCGCGCTCGCTCATGCGGTCGAGCTCCCGGCGTGGGGCCGATTCGACCTTCACCCCCGCCTGCCGGGCGCGCCGCTCGATCTCGTCCAGGGCCCTGTCCGGCTTCGTTCCCTCTGCGAGCAGGATGCGCGTGAGCGGCATCTCCGCACGGAGGGCTTCGAGTGCTGCATTGCGGCCTTCGAGCAGCACGCCGATCAGCCCGAGTACGTGACGCGCGCGCCCTGCGGCGTGTCGTCGATCGAGAAGCCGAGTGCGGTGAGCCCGTCGCGGACCGCGTCGGCTCGCGCCCACTCCTTCTCGATACGCGCAGCCGCCCGACACGCGAGCAGCGCGTCCACGGCTTCGCGCGTCGACTCGCCGCCGTATCCCGCGACCTCACGCGCCAGACCGATGACCTCTGCGGGGTACTCCGCCTCCACCGGTTCGACGATCTCGATGCCCAACACGCCGAGAAGCTCGACCACGATCTCCTCGGCCTGCAAGAGGGCGTCCTTGTCATCGGCGCACAGGTCGACCTGGTAGTCGGCCAGGAAGACGTTGGCGGCCTTCGCGAGTTCGAACACCGAGGCCAGTGCACCCGCGGTGTTGAAGTCGTCGTCCATCTCGGCGGTGAACTTGTCGCGGGCGGTCTCGATGTGCAGCTTGAGGCCGCTGCACGCCTCGTCGGGTGCGCCCAAGCCGCAGGCGGCGAGCGAACGCGCCCACCGCAGATTGCGCACGAGGTTCTCGAGGCGTCCGTACGCGTGCGTGGTCTCGTCGAGCCGGCTGTCCGAGAAGTCCAGCGGGCTGCGGTAGTGGGTCTGCAGCATGAGCAGGCGGATCACCGGCGCGGGGTAGCGCTCCAGCACGTCTTTGAGGAGCAGGAAGTTGCCGAGCGACTTCGACATCTTCTCGGCGTTGACCTGAAGCATGCCGCCGTGGAGCCAGTACCTGACGAAGGGGACGCCGGTGGCGGCTTCGGACTGTGCGAGCTCGTTCTCGTGGTGCGGGAAGGTGAGGTCGGCGCCGCCCCCATGGATGTCGAACGGCAGTCCGAGCTCCTGCTCGGACATCACCGAACACTCGATGTGCCAGCCGGGGCGGCCATCGCCCCACGGGCTCGGCCAGTGAGGCTCTCCCGGCTTCGCCGACTTCCACAGTGCGAAGTCGAGCGGGTCGCGCTTGCGCTCGTCGACCTCGATACGCGCGCCCGAACGCACCTCGTCGATGTCGCGGCCGGACAGCTTGCCGTAGGCGGGAAAGCTGCGAACCGAGAAGTAGACATCGCCGTCGACGACGTAGGCGTGTTCGCTTGCGATGAGCCGCTCGATCATGTCGATCATCTGCGGGATCGTCTCGGTGGCCTTGGGGCGCACGGTCGGGTCTTCGACGCCGAGTGCCCGCATGCCCGCTATGAACGCCTCGGTGTAGTCGGCCGCGACCTCGGAGGCGGGACGACCCTCTTCGTTGGCGCGGTTGATGATCTTGTCGTCGACGTCCGTGACGTTCTGGATGAACGTGACGTCGAAGCCCTTCCAAGCCAGATAGCGGCGGATCACGTCGAAGGAGAGGAACGTCCGCGCGTTGCCGATGTGGATGTGGTTGTAGACCGTGGGGCCGCACACGTAGATCGAGACCTTGCCCGGCTCCCTCGGTTCGAACTGCTCTTTGGTTCTTGTCAGGGTGTTGTAGACGCGCATCCGAACCCTTCCACTCTCAAGGCGCCGTCATCGAAGCGCCGATCAGATCTCCCAGTACCCGCCCTCGAACTCGACAGAGATGGGCGACTCGTCATCAACGGGGCACGTTCCGATCTCGGAGCCGGCGGCTCCCGACTCATCTTCGGAGTCCTCAGCCTCCGCGGCTCGCCGCTCCAGGCGGTCCATCCGCCGCTGAAGGCAACGGAACATCTCGACCACCGGGTCGGGCAGGTCCTCATGGTGCAGATCGATCGCGTCCACGCGCTCTCCGGACCGCACGACCACCCGTCCCGGTACGCCGACCACCGTGCAGTTGGGAGGCACATCCTGGATCACCACGGCGCCGCCACCGACCTTGCTGCCCTGCCCCACCGTGATGTCACCGAGTACCGACGCACCCACCCCGACCACGACACAGTCCCCGAGCGTGGGGTGACGTTTTCCGGACTCCTTGCCGGTGCCTCCCAGCGTCACACCCTGATAGAGCGTGACGTCGTTGCCGATGATCGCGGTCTCGCCGATCACCACGCCCATTCCGTGGTCGATGAAGAAGTGATCACCGATCGTCGCGCCGGGGTGGATCTCGATGCCCGTGAACCACCGAGCTATCTGAGAGCCCAGACGTGCGATCACCGTGCGACCGTGGTTCCACAGCCAGTGGTTGAAGCGATGTGCCCACAGAGCATGGAGGCCGGGGTAGTTGATGAGGACGCTGACCGTCGAGGTCGCGGCCGGGTCACGCTCCTTGACCGCCCGTATGTCGTCTGCCATGCGCGAGAGCATCGTGAGTTCCGAACCACCGCTCCTCGAGGTGTACGGCACCGAAGGCCGCTTGTGCGCCAAGTCTAGCAGGTGTTTCATGCGATTCAGATGGGTTCGAGAAGCACGACGGCCTGGGCAGCCACGCCCTCGCCGCGCCCTTCGAACCCGAGTCGCTCGGTCGTGGTCGCCTTGACCCCGATGCAGTCGACCGGCACGTCCATCGCCCGGGCGAGATTCTCACGCATCCGTTCCCGGTAGGGGGAGACTCTGGGCTCCTCCAGCACGAGCACGCAGTCGGCGTCGACCAGACGGAATCCCTTGGTGCGGACGACGCCGGCGACCTCGGCGAGCAGCGCGAGCGAGTCCGCGCCGGCGAAACGCGGGTCGGTGTCGGGAAACAGCTTCCCGATGTCTCCTTCACGCAGGGCGCCGAGGAGTGCGTCCATCAGCGCGTGCGCCAGCACGTCCGCGTCCGAGTGTCCCGCAAGACCGCGGGCGTGGTCGATCTCGACGCCGCCCAGCACCAGTCTGCGGTCCGCGGCGAACGCATGCACGTCGTATCCGAGCCCTATGCGCATCGTTTCACCCTCCGTCGATCCGACCCGTCAGCACCGACTCCACGAACGCGAAGTCCTCAGGCAGCGTCACCTTGATGTTGTCGCGCGGCCCTTCGAACATCAGAACGGCGCCCCCGACGCGTTCGACAAGTGCCGCGTCATCGGTACCGGGACCGCCGCGCTCGGCCTCCGCATGAGCCGCCATCAAGACCGGCAGACGGAAGACCTGGGGTGTCTGCGCGCTCCACACGAGTTGCCGGTCCACGGTCTCGACGATACGACCGGCGTCGACGAGCTTGAGCGTATCGACCGACGGGTGGCCGACCACGACGCCATCGGCATCGGCGTGTGCGGCAAGCATCGCCACCGCACCGCGCACGACCGCAGAAGACACGAGCGGCCGCGCCCCGTCATGCACCACGACGATCTCAGTGTCTGACGGCAGTGCCGCTACCCCCGCCTGCACGGAAGCGTGCCGGGTGGGGCCTGAGTCGGCGAGCGAGACCGGGGTGGAGAGCCCGAGTGGCTCGAGCACCGAAGACCGATACTCGTCGCTGTACTCGTGCGGGCACACGAGCACGATGTGGGACAGGCCGGCTGCATCGAGCGCCAACAGGCTCCACGAGACCACCGGCCGACCGGCTACCACGGCGAGCTGCTTGCCCCCGGTTCGTCCGGAGCGTTCGCCGCTGCCCCCGGCCAGCACGACTGCGGCAACCCCGGCCGGCATCAGAGGACCTCGTCGCCCTGCGTCTCGGCGGGAGCCGGGCGCGCGAAGATCATGCGACCCGCCGAGGTCTGCAGCACCGAGGAGACCTCGACATCGGTCTCGGTCCCGACGAACCCCCGGCCGTCTTGGACGACGACCATGGTTCCATCCTCGAGGTATCCCACCCCCTGACCGGGCTCCTTGCCCGCCTTGTTGATGCGCAGGCGAATCCCGTCCCCGGGCAGGAAGCTCGGACGCAGGGCGGCAGCGGCCTCGTTGAGGTTCAACACCTCGATGCCTCGTACTCTCGCGACCTTCGTGAGGTTGTAGTCGACCGTGACCATCGTCGCGTTGGCGTCGACAGCCAGACGCATCAACTTGTCGTCGACGGCGGCGATATCCGAGTAGTCGATCTCGACGACCTCGAGCGCGTCTGAGTCCGGCATCGCCATCAGCAGATCCAGTCCGCGGCGGCCACGTGAGCGTTTGCCGTCGTCTGCCGAGTCCGCGAGCGTCTGGAGCTCGGCGAGGACGAACCGGGGGACCCGAGGCTTCCCCGGCAGGAACCCTGTTCGACGCATGTCGGCGAAGCGTGCGTCGATCACCGCGCTGGTGTCCAGAATGATGAGTCTCTCGCCCTTGCTGACCAGATCCGCGGGCGCGAGCTTGGGAAACATCGCAGCGAACTCGCGGCGGCGCGTGAGGGCGACACCGATTCCCACGTAGGCGGCCACGACCGTCAGCAGCGCCATCATCACGATGGCGAAGCCCGGCGGCTGCAAGAGCCGCAGCGGTTGCGCAGCCAAGAAGGCGACCAGCAGCCCCACGATGAGTCCAACGGTGCCGAGGATGATGTCGGCGGCCGAAGTCTCGGCGAGTCTGGTCTCAACACGGAACCAAGCGGCGGTCATCTCGCGTCCGACGATTCCGCCAAGCACGTACCCGATGGCTCCCCCGAGCATGATGAAAAGGAAGATGACGTAGGTTTGGGTGAGTCCGGGTAGCTGTGCCTGCCAGTCAACGGCAGTGGTGACGACGTATCCGCCCAGGAGTCCCGCGACCACGAGAAGAAAGCGGGTTATGGCCTGGAGCATGGTGTGTGGCGATCGCGGCGCCGGGGCCGCTGCGCCCTCACCTCCTCTCGCACCGGGGTTGACCAGTGCTTAGTCGCTAACATACACAGTCCTCATCGATCGTATCACAGGCCGAACATCCGTTCGTGGCTGCGAGAGTCACACCGAGACGTGTGCCTTCACACGAGCCAGACCCGCGGAGATCGCCCGTGCGCGGCGCTCTCCCACTCCATCGACCGCGTCGAGCTCGGCCACCGTCGCGCGCGCCAGCTCCGGAAGCGTTTCGAACCGCTCCACGATGCGCCCGACCACACTACCGGGTAACATCGGTATCTGAGCCAGCGCACGATAGCCCCGCGGCCTCAGATGCTCTTCCGCGTGCTCTGATGCTTTCAGTCCCAGCTCGTGGGCGATGGACTCGGGCTCCAGGAGCCGGTCGGGCGGCAGGTCGGAGAGGCGCTCTCGGACTGCGGTGACCTTGCGTGAGGCCGGGTCCGCAGCGTAGTCGCGCAACACGAACGTGAACTGCTCGGTCACTCCCGCACTCAGTTCGTCCGACTGCATTCTCACCAGACGGCCTTCGGTACCAAGCTGGACCGTGTAACGACCGACCTCACGCGAAACGCGCCGCATGATCTCGAAGCGCCCGATGACCTCGGCCACGTCTCCGAGGGTCACCAGATCCTCGAACTCGAGCAGCGTCAGCCGCTCGAGCATCTCATCGAGCCGCTGGCGGTAGTTCTGGAGAGTCTGGAGCGCCTGGCTGGCCTTGGCGAGCAGCATCTCGATGTCATCGAGAGTGAGCCTTCGCCCCATCAGGTAGAGATTGACCACGTTGCGACGCTGGGAGATGGCGATCGTGAGCGCACGGGTCTGTCGGCTGACCCGCTCGGCGGTGCGGTGGCGCATGCCGGTCTCGGCCGTGGGCAGCGAGGGGTCCGGAACGAGGTGGACGTTCGCCTTGATGATCCGGTCACATTCCGCATCGAGGACGATCGCGCCGTCCATCTTGGCCAGCTCGAAGAGGCGCTGCGGGGTGAAGGGCATGTCGATCAGAAAGCCTCCGCTGCACAGCGGCTCCACCGACGGGGGATCGCCGATCACGACGAGGGCACCGGTGTGTGCGGAGATCATCATGTCGAGACCCTCGCGCAGACGGGTGCCGGGGGCGACTTTCCTGAGCTCGGCGCTCATGGTCTCGTCCAACGTACGCTTGTCCGCCACGGCGATCTTCCCTCCCCTTCTGATCACTCACGATTCTGCCAGATGAACCGCCCTGCCGTGAGACCCATCGCCTAGGCGAGGGAATCCAGCGCTTCTCGGACCGTGCTCACCTGCACGAACCCCTCGTAGTCGTGTGTGCCCGCTTGAGGCGCCGCACCCACGATTCGTCCCAGCCCGAAGCGCTGTGCCTCGCGAACACGTGCCTGAGTGTGCGACACCGCCCTGACATGTCCCGTGAGCCCGATCTCGCCGAACGCCGCCACGGCAAGCGGTACGGGGGTGTCGCGCAGTGCCGATGCCAGCGCGAGAGCGAGCGGAAGATCGACCGCCGGCTCGGCGATCCGGAGTCCGCCCGCGACCGAGACGAGGACGTCCTGACCCGCGAAAGACAGTCCGGCACGGCGCTCGAGCACGGCGAGTACCTGCAGCAGACGCGCCGTCTCGATGCCGGTCGCAAGCCGCCGAGGCGCAGGCAGGTAGCTGGGCGTGACGAGCGCCTGTATCTCGACAAGCAACGGGCGCGAACCCTCGACCGCCGGCATGACGACCGAGCCGGCCACCGCCTGCGTCCGCTCGGCGAGCAGACTCGCCGAGGGAGAGCCGACGCCGAGCAGACCCTCCTCGGTCATCTCGAAGATGCCGATCTCGCTCGCAGACCCGAAGCGGTTCTTGACGGCCCGCACGATCCGGAAGGAATGGTCGCGGTCTCCCTCGAAGTACAGGACCGCGTCGACCATGTGCTCCAAGACACGCGGTCCCGCGATGGAACCATCCTTCGTCACATGGCCCACGATCAGCGTGGTCACTCCGAGGTCTTTGGCGATCCGCATCAGCCGAGCGGTGCACGCACGCACCTGCCCGACACTGCCGGGTGCGCCAGCGAGGTCCGAGTCATACGCCGTCTGAATCGAATCCACGACCAGCACGCCCGGCGGGCGCTCTCGCACCGCCCGTTCGACAGCGACGACATCGAGCTCGGGCAGCAGCGAGACGGCCGGAGAGTCGGCACCGAGCCGCCGGGCCCTCAGGCCCACCTGACTTGGGGACTCCTCACCGCATACGTAGAGCACCTCGGCGCCGCCTGCCCCGATCGACTGAGCGGCCTGCAGAAGGAGTGTCGACTTGCCTATCCCCGGCTCACCGCCGAGAAGCACGAGCGACCCGGCGACGAGCCCTCCGCCCAGGACCCGATCGAGTTCCGCGACGCCCGACGAAAGCCGCGGCGACTCCCCCGAGCCCGCGGAGTCGAGCGAGACGCGTGTGGCTACAGGACGAGCAGCCCGGGCCGAGGGCTCGGACTGCTCGATTTCCTCCACATACGTGCCGAACTCTCCGCACTCCGGACACCGCCCGACCCAGCGGGGCGCACCAGCTCCACAGGTCTGACACCGCCAGGTCGTGCGCGCCCGTGCCATGGGCTATGCGCCCGAGGCGCCGCCGGCGCTCTGCCCGCCGCGCGGCTTGCGAGCGGAGCGGCTGGTCGAAGCCGGCACCGGTTTGGCCGGTTTGTCCTCAGGATGGCGCTTGGCCGGAACGGCCACGTCGCCTTCACCCTTGCGAAACGCGAGGGAATCGCCTTCCACGTAGGCCTCGATGACGTCCCCGACCTGCCAGTTGCCTGCGAGCAGTTGCTCGGAAAGCGGGTCCTCTATCAGCCGCTGGATCGAACGACGCAGCGGGCGGGCACCCAGCGCAGGGTCGAAGCCCTGAGCCGCAAGCAACGTGCGGGCCTCCGGCGTCAGTACGATGCCCATGCCGTGAACCATGAGCTGCTCCCGCGTCCTCGACACCATGAGGTCGACGATCTGCTCGATCTCGCCGGACGTGAGGTCGTGGAACACGATCACCTCGTCGACCCGGTTGAGGAACTCCGGCCGGAACACGGTCTTGAGTTCGCCGGTGACGCGCTGCTTGACGTCCTCGTATGAGAGCCCGGAGGCAGCTCGCGGCGTGAATCCGAGCGACTGGTTCTTGACGATATCGCGCGCGCCGATGTTGCTCGTCATGATCACGATCGAGTTCTTGAAGTCGACCTTGCGGCCCTGGGCGTCGGTCAGGCGTCCCTCTTCGAGGATCTGAAGCAGGACGTTGAACACGTCGGGATGGGCCTTCTCGATCTCGTCGAACAAGATGACCGAGTACGGCTTGCGCCGCAGCATCTCGGTGAGCTGTCCGCCCTCGTCGAACCCGACGTAGCCCGGAGGCGAGCCGATGAGTCGCGAGACGGTGTGCTTCTCCATGTACTCGCTCATGTCGAGCGAGATCAACGCGTCCTCGGAGCCGAATAGGAACTCCGCAAGAGCCTTCGCGAGTTCCGTCTTGCCGACTCCGGACGGTCCGAGGAAGATGAACGATCCGCCGGGCCGCTTGGGGTCCTTGAGACCGGCACGAGCGCGGCGGATCGCCTTGCTCACCGCGGTGACCGCCTCATCCTGACCCACGATCCGCTCATGCAGCACGTTCTCCATGCGCAGCAGCTTCGCGGTCTCCTCTTCGGTGAGGTCCGTGACGGGTACTCCGGTCCACATCGAAACGACCTCGGCGATCTCTCGCTCGGTCACCTCCACGACGCGGCGGCTGTCCGGCTTGAGCCACTCCTCTTCCATCTCGCGCTTCTCCGAGAGGATCTGCTTCTCTTTGTCGCGCAGTGAGGCGGCCTTCTCGAACTCCTGCGCTTCGATCGCGGCCTCTTTCTCGGCGCGCACCTGCCGCAGCCGGTCCTCGACCTCTCGCACGCCCGGGGGTGCGGTCATCATGCGGATGCGCATCTTGGCGCCCGCTTCGTCGATGAGGTCGATGGCCTTGTCGGGCATGAACCGATCGGCGATGTAGCGATCGGCGAGTGTGGCGGCCGCGTCGATCGCCGCGTCCGTGATGCTGACCCTGTGGTGCGCCTCGTAGCGGTCACGGAGGCCCTTCAGGATCAGAATCGTCTCCTCGACCGAGGGCTCGCCCACCTGGATGGGCTGGAAGCGGCGCTCGAGTGCGGGATCCTTCTCCACGTACTTGCGGTACTCGTCGAGGGTCGTCGCGCCGATGGTCTGCAGCTCGCCGCGTGCAAGCGCGGGCTTGATGATGCTCGCGGCGTCTATCGCGCCTTCCGCCGCTCCCGCACCGACCAGAGTGTGCATCTCGTCCACGAACAGGATGATGTCGCCACGCTCGCGAATCTCCTTGATCACCTTCTTGAGCCGGTCCTCGAACTCGCCTCGGTACTTCGACCCGGCAACGAGGGCCGCGAGATCGAGAGTGTAGAGCTGCTTGTCTCTGATGGTCTCGGGGACCTCGTCGCTCGCTATTCGCTGGGCGAGCCCCTCGGCCACGGCGGTCTTGCCCACACCGGGCTCGCCGATCAGAACCGGGTTGTTCTTGGTGCGGCGGGACAGGATCTGCATGACGCGCTCGATCTCGTTCTCACGGCCGATCACCGGATCGAGTTTGCCGTCGCGGGCCTGACGAGTGAGGTTGCGCCCGAACTCGTCGAGCATCGACTGCCCGCCGCCCCCGCGCCGCTCCTCACCCATCTCCGGCTGCTTACCGTAGTGGCCCGAGAGGAGCTGGATGACCGCGGAGCGGACCTTCTCCAAGTCGGCTCCCAGGTTGAGGAGCACCTGAGCGGCCACACCCTCGCCCTCGCGGATCAGACCGAGCAAGATGTGCTCGGTGCCTATGTAGTTGTGGCCGAGCTGCAACGCCTCGCGCAAGGACAGCTCGAGCACCTTCTTGGCGCGCGGTGTGAACGGGATGTGGCCGGTGGGCACGAACGTACCCCTGCCGATGAGGTCCTCGACCTGCGCGTGAACGTCCTCGAGCGAGATGTTGAGCGACTCCAAGGCCTTCGCGGCGATTCCGTCCTGCTCGCGAATCAGACCGAGCAACAGATGCTCGGTACCGATGTAGTTCTGGTTGAGCATGCGCGCTTCTTCTTGGGCGTAGACGACGACCCGTCGCGCCTTCTCGGTGAATCGTTCGAACATGAACAACACCTCTCACAAACCGACGGTCGCTCAAGGGACCGATTGCACTCTACGCGAAGTATACCCGTCAGCTGCGACGCCGACGGCGACTTCACAGGATAAGCAAGCGAGGTGCCACGCAATCTAAGCGTATCGCACTCAGGTTTTGTGAATGGGCCGGGCGTCAGGCCTCGGGGCGCATGTGGGGGAAGAGCAGCACGTCACGGATGGACGCCGAGTCTGTCAGCAGCATCACGAGCCGGTCGATGCCGATCCCGAGGCCCCCCGCCGGCGGCATACCGTACTCCTGCGCACGCAGATAGTCCTCGTCGACCCACATCGCCTCGTCGTCCCCGGCATCCTTGGCGGCGGCCTGGGCCTCGAAGCGACCCCTCTGGTCCACGGGATCCACGAGCTCCGAGAACGCGTTCGCGAACTCGCGGCCGGTGACGATGAGTTCGAAGCGATCGGTGAGCTCCGGATCCTCGTCGTTCCTTCTCGCCAGCGGCGAGGTCTCGGCGGGATACATCGTCACGAACGTGGGCTCCACGAGGGTGTGCTCGGCGAGCTTCTCGAACAGCTCGGTCACCAGCTTGCCGGGGCCCCAGCTCTTCTCGGCGGGTATCTCGTGGGTCTCGCACAGCTGACGAAGCTGCTCGATCGGCGTGTGCACGCTGATGTCCACGCCGGCCGCCTCGCTGGTGAGCTCGGCCATGGTCGCCCGGCGCCACGGAGACTGCAGCGATATCGACACGCCCTGATACTCGACGTCGAGGGTGCCGAGAACCTCTCGAGCCGCGTGCGTGATGATTCCCTCGGTCAGGTCCATCATCGACTGCATGTTCCCGTAGGCCTGATACGCCTCGAGCATCGTGAACTCCGGGTTGTGCCGCGGCGACATCCCTTCGTTGCGGAACGAGCGGTTGATCTCGTAGACCCGCTCGAAACCTCCCACGAGCAGCCGCTTGAGATAGAGCTCAGGCGCGATGCGCAGGAAGAGCGGCATGTCGAGGGCGTTGTGGTGTGTCACGAACGGCCGCGCTGTCGCACCGCCGGGGATGGGCTGCAGCATGGGGGTCTCGACCTCGAGATACCCCTGTGACTCCATGAAGCGACGAATGGCCGCGATGACGCGGAAGCGCGTCTCGAACACGCCCCGCACCTCGGGATTCGCGATCAGGTCGACGTAGCGACGGCGGTAGCGTGTCTCGGTGTCCGTGAGCCCGTGGAACTTCTCGGGAAGAGGAGAGAGCGACTTCGACAGCAACGTGACCTCAGCGGGCTGGACCGACAGCTCTCCTCGGCGGGAGCGCAGCACGATGCCCGTGGCGCCCACCCAGTCGCCCAGATCGAGGTCTTTCACGGCCTCGAAGGCGCTGTCGCCGAGCACGTTGACTCTGCAGAAGAGCTGGATCTCGCCGGTGGCGTCTCTCAGGACCAAGAAGGCCATCTTGCCTTGGTCGCGCTTGGCGACCAATCGCCCGGCGACGGTGACGACGTCGTCGGTCTCAGCACCGCTCTCCAAAGCCGAGTAGCGCTCGGCCAGTTCGGCGGATCGTGCGTCGGGATTGAAGCCGTTCACGTAGGGTTCGACCCCGGCTGAGCGGAGCGAGTCGAGCTTCGCGCGCCGAACGATGAAGGGATCGTCCTCGGCAGGTGCGCCGGCGATGGGCTCGTCGGCCACGGCTATCGCTTGATCGAGACGATGACGTACTCGATGATCGAACCGCGCGGAGTGGTGACCTCTACGGTCTCGCCCTTCTTGTGGCCCATGATCGCCTGACCCACGGGAGACTCGTTGCTGATGCGGTCATGCGTGGGGTCCGCCTCGGCGGATCCGACGACCTGGTAGAGGTGCACGTCACCGGTCTCGACGTCCTTGATCTCGACTTTGGAGCCGAGGGTGACCTTGTCGCTCTTCTTGGGCGCATCGATGATCGTCGCGTGAGCGAGGATCTGGTTGATCTCGATGATTCGGCTCTCGACCCACGCCTGCTCGTTCTTGGCGTCGTCGTACTCGGAGTTCTCGGAGATGTCGCCGAACTCCTTGGCCTCCTTGATCCGCTCTCCGACTTCGCGGCGGCGAACCGTCTCGAGGTGCTGCAACTCATTCTCGAGCTTGACCTGGCCCTCTGGGGTAAGCGCGACCTCTTTGTGCATTGATCTGCTCCTCGGGATCGTGCGCCGGGTGCGTCCGGTCGCCACGACCGTAGCGTACGGGCTGCCCCTCGTAGAGGTAGCAGCCCGCCGAAATGTCCACGAAAGTATAGCCGAATATCGCACCCTGGCAAGCACCGCGTATCAGGCGCAGCCAAACTGGGCCGAGGAGGGTCTAGACCGAGGCGTCCTCGGTCTTCTTGGCCTCGTCGGAAGCGGCTTCTGACTTCGCCGCGGGGATCGCAGCCTGGTCGGCCGACTCCTCGTCCTTGTCGTCCTTGCCCTCCATGCCCTCCCGGAGATCCTTCATCGCCTTGCCGAACATCTTGCTCAGCTTGGGAATCTGCTTCGGGCCGAACAAGACGAGAACGATCACGAGGATGATGGCCAACTCTGTGGGCCCGAGTCCGAAGATCCGCATGTCTTCCCTACCTCCAGTCGATCGGTCAACGGCCGATGCCGGTCAGCCGAGTGTACGCACGAACGCTAGCGTACCATCTGCGTTAAGCACTCGCCACGCCATCGGTGCGGGACAGATAGTAGAGCGTGTGAAGCATCTCCCGCACCGGATCCGTGTTGTGCAAGGTCACATCATCGGGAACCACGACGAACGAAGGCGAGTAGTTGAGGATGACCTTCACGCCGGCGTCGCACAACAAGTCGGCGGCCACCTGAGCGTTGTCCGGTGGAACCGCGATGACGCCGAATCTGATGTTCTGCTCGGCGACGACTCGGCGAAGCTCCTTCACATCGCGAACGATCAAGTCGGCGATGCGCTGACCCACCTTGCGTGGATCGGAATCGAATATGCCGGCCACGACGAAGCCGCGCGCGCGCAGCCCTTCGTAGCTCGCAACGGCAGCCCCGAGGTTCCCGGCGCCGAGAATCGCGATCCGGTGTGCATGATCCGAGCCCAGGATGTGCTGGATCTGATCGACCAGCATCGCGATGTCGTAGCCCACGCCGCGCTTCCCGAACGACCCGAAGTAGGCGAGATCGCGCCTGATCTGAGCGGCATTGACCTCGGCGAGCTCGGACAGGCGTGCCGATGAGACCGTCTGCCGCCCCTCGCTGCGCAGGTGCAGCAGGACGTTCAGATAGTAGGGAAGCCGCTCGATGACTCCCTGGGGAACACGCACGTGATCGTTTGACCCACTCACGGAACATACCTCGAATCGCTGCCGGACGATTCAGCGGCCTGACACCCGGATATCGTAACAAGTGTTACAAACACCCACAAGGCGCAGGATGCGTCCGCGGGTTGTCAGTTCGCGCGGGTCTCCAAGAGCGCGAGAAGATCCGCCCTGGTCACGATGCCCACCAAGCGACCGTCCCCAACGACGAGCAAGGCACCCGGTTTGTCCCCGGCGAGCCGTGCGATGAGCGTGTCGACGCTCGTGGACTCGTCGACCAGAAGCTCATCCAGATTCCGGTCCGTGACATCGAGTGCGCTCACGAAGGGCCAGTCCGACCGGTCGACCCGTTTGACGTCGGGCAGGGTCACCAAGCCCACGATGGCACCCTCGCTCATCACGGGATAGCGGCTGTGGCGAGCGCCCAGGAAGTGGCTGTGGACGAGCTGGTCGAGCATCAGGTCGCCGTGCACGTACTCGGGAGCCGGGGTCATGATCGCTGAGACGTTCACCCCGGCGAGGCGCGACTTCACCTCCTGTTGGCGGTAGGCGGCACCCGCCAGCGAAGCGATGAACCAGCCGATCAGCCCGAACCAGATCAAGTCCGCTCGACCATTGAGCACGCCGGTCACGGCGGCCGCCACCATGAGCCAGCCGAGAACCTGCCCGGACCGAGACGCCCACCGTGTGGCCTTGAGCAGATCGCCTGTGAGCGCCCACAGGATCGAGCGCAGCACCCTTCCTCCGTCGAGCGGGAAGCCGGGCAGGAGGTTGAACAGCCCGAGCGCGAAGTTGATGACGGCAAGGTACTGCAGCGGCGCCCAGACCCACCACGGCATGCCCCGAGTCGTCGTCGCCACGTACGCGACGAAGCAGACCGCCGCGATCAGCAGGCTCATCCCCGGCCCTGCGGCGGCCATGAGGAACTCGCGCCCGGGAGAACGAGGCTCCTCGTCCATCTGGGCGACACCGCCGAAGATGAACAGCGTGATCTTCTCCACCGTGCCACCCTCTGCCTTGACGACCAGGGAATGGGACAGCTCGTGAGCTACCACAGACGCGAAGAACAGCAGAGAGGTGACGGCACCGACGAGCGCAAGGGCGAGGCCGGGTGCGCGGGCGGCCTCCGATATCGACGGGAAGTAGCTCGTCGACAGTGAGAACGTGACCAACCCGAATATCACGAGCCAGCTCGCGTTGACCTCGACCGGAATCCCGAAGATCTTTCCGATCCGTATGGAGGGTACGTCGAACAAGAAGGGCCTCCGCTTTGTAGCGTGCACGAGGTGGTGCCGGGCAACGAGATCGTGTCGAGTTAGAAGGCCGCGCCCTCAAGCGCGCTGGCACAGATGCAGTCACGCTTCGTCGGAAGCTGCGGGATCATTCCGTAGATCAGCTCCTTCACCTTGCTGTTGTTCTCGTTGAAGACCCGCACGACCTCATCGTTGGTCACCGGCGCGACACCCTCCATGCCCGCATCGTAGTCTGTGATGAGCGAGATGTTCACGTAGCAGATCTCGAGCTCCCGAGCGAGATAGCACTCGGGGTACTGAGTCATGTTGATGACTTCCCATCCCTGGCCGGCGAACCATCTCGACTCGGCGCGTGTCGAGAACCGCGGACCCTGGATCACCACGACCGTCCCTGTGCCGTGCGCCGTGATCCCCGCGCGGTCAGCGGTCTCGACCGCGATGCTCCGCATCGTGGGACAGTACGGGTCTGCGGACGAGACGTGAGTCGTGATCGGTCCGTCGTAGAACGTGTCCTTGCGGCCGCTGGTGCGGTCGACGAACTGGTCGCAGATGACGAAGTGGCCGGGCTCGACGTGTTTCTGGAGCGACCCACACGCGTTGGGGCCGATGATCTGGGAGACGCCGAGCTCCTTCATCGCCCACAGATTCGCCCTGAAGTTGATCATGTGCGGAGGCAGCTGGTGCTCCTTGCCGTGACGCGGTAGGAAGGCGACGGCCCTCCCCCCGATCTCACCCACCATGACCGGAGATGAGGGTGCCCCGAACGGCGTGTTGAGGCGATACTCCCTGGGATCGTCGAGCAGCTCGTAGAAGCCGCTCCCCCCAAAGACACCGATCTCGACCATAGGCAGCTCTGACATCTGGGCTCCTCCTCAGGCACGGGTATCGACACTCGTTCGCTCACAAGATTCTAGACGATGTTCGTACCCCGGAACCGAGGTCGTCAGCCCGACTATGCGGTCAGCCGAAAGTGCTGAGCATCCTCGGCGGGTTCGACCGGACGATCGTCTTCGAGGGCCCGCGGGGCGTAGAGCGGACGTCGAAACAGATTGCCCGCGTCGGTCCACGCCTCCTCGGCACGGGAGGCACCGGAGAGCGCCTGCATGAAGCCTGCGGCCTTCGCATCCAGATTGTCGACGTGGTGGACGAGCAGCGCTTCGATCGTCGATGGACGCTTGGGCGAGCCCCATTCGAGTTCGCCGTGGTGGGACAGCACCGCGTGCTCCAACCGTTGGCGAACCCCGTCGGCCAGAGCGACCCTGACCGCCTGTTCGTGGATTCGACGCACCCCCAAGCTGACGTGTCCCAAGAGCCGGCCCTCGTCTGTGTACTCGATGGCGGTATCCCACGAGAGCTCGTCGATCTTGCCGATGTCGTGAAGGAGCGCGGCGGTCACGAGCAGATCTCGATCGACGCCCTCGTATGAGCCGGCGATCCGCGCGCACATGGCAGCCACCGCGTTGGTGTGTTCGATCAGCCCGCCGAGATACGCATGATGGAGCGATTGCCCGCCGGGGCATCGGGAGAACCGAGCGAAGAGCTCCTTGTCTCCGAAGATCGCCCGAAGCAGCAGGCGCAAACGCTGGTCGGAGACCGACCGGACCAACGAGGTGAACTCGGCGGCCATCTCATCGGCGGTCCGGGGACTCGAGGCGATCAGGTCGGATGGGTCCCATGACTCCGCCGCGCGCAGGCGCTCGAGAGAGACACGACGAGCGCCGCGATAGGTCGTGAGCACGCCCTGCACACTGACAACCGAGCCGACCGGAACGTCGAGCGCCACTCGCGGCGGCCGAAACTGGACCCCGCCTATCGAGCCCGTCTTGTCGGCGAGCTCCACCGCGAGGAAGGCCTCACCGGTCCGCGCGGCCCTGACCTCTTTCGAGCGCAGCAACAGGGTGGCGTCGACCCGTGACCCTTCGGTGAGTTCGTTGATGTATCGCGCCTGCATGGGTCCACCTGACCGATGTCCTTGATCCGTTTCGTCTCGGTCAAGCTACCGTGTGGCTCTGACATCAGCGCACGGGACGGATCCGAACCGTCGTGCCGGGGACGGCCCCGTAGCGTTCGGTAGCCGAATCCCTGTTGAGGGCCAGCGTCAGCCAGCCCGAGGAGTCGACCAGTGCGACGGGTTCACCGACGCGCGCATCCCCGTAGGTGAGGCGCCTCGGGACGGTGATGGTGTTGTGACCCAGGGTGACTTCCAGGGTGTCGACTTTGAGACCCAGCTCGTCGATCTGCTCGGCCGGTATGTTGAATCGCAGCGACCCGAACCTGTCGGACTCAAGCACCTCACCGATGACCTGCTCATTCTCGAGGCGGCACATCTCGAAGGGGCCGGGCACCAACTCCGAGGGGTCGATCAGCGAGCCGAGCGACTCGGCACGCACGCCGCACGCGAGAGCTGCCGCACAGGGAGCCAGGATGTCTCTCGCGTGGAAGGTGGCGAGCGGGCTGCGGAAGTCGATCTTGGCGGCGTCGATCTCGTATGCGGCCTCTATTCCGCCCACGCGCGCCGCCGCCGGGACCAAGACGCCGTTGTCGGGACCCACGAGCGTCGCACCCCCGGACGTGACGATACACAGGTCCCTCCTGCCGGCACCGACGCCGGGATCCACCACCACGAGGTGAATGGCGTCGGGGATCTGGTACGCGCCGGCCGCAGCCGTGGCCGCTCCCTTGCGGATGTCGAACGGAGGGATGTGGTGGCCGAGGTCGACGACGTGGGCCTGAGGACAGGCTCGGAAGATCACCGCGTGGCACACGCCGACCCACGTGTCGTCCAAGCCGAAATCAGATATGAAGCAGATCGTGGACTGCATCTCGCCTCCGATGAGCACATGGCGCTCGGGGTTGGACTACTATGATGCTACCCGACATGGAGGTACTCCGTGGCCCGCACGCCCCTACTGGTCACCATCATGCTGGCGTTCGTCGGCCTCGTCTTGAGCGGCTGCGCGGCATCAGGACCTCAGTGGGCCGATGAGGGCGCTTCCTACACTCTTGACAGCGTCAAGGCGGTGTTCGACCGGGTGGAGGAACCCGAGGCCCTGGGAAGCGCCGTCGCGGAATCCGCCGATCTGCGCCACGACGCCTTGGTCGGACTGCGCCGCCGAGGAGAGACCGCCGCTCAGGCAACCGATCTGATCACGGCGACCTTTCCCAGCACTGCCGGCGTCCCGGTATACGTGGAGCGCGCGACGTTCGATGGCGAGGACGCCCTGCTGGTCGTCGAGCTGATCGGACCGGCCGACGGATCGCTCAACGACCTCAGACTGTGGGTCGTGAGCGACGACGGCGACGTCTTGTTCTCGGCGGTCAAGTAGCCCACTAAGCAGTCAGCCTCGCTCGGTACTCCTCCAGCACGCCACTCGGCACCCGATCGGCCCATCCGCGTTCGATCTCGCTCCACACGGCATCACCATCACGCCCTGAGGCGCTGAGGTCCTCGACCACGGCAGCGAGTACGAACCGGGCGGTCATGTTGGTGTGGGAGCGTGCGCGGACGAGCCTGCGCCTCACGACGGTCCAGAAGTATCCCTCGACGCGGGACATGAGCCAGCGCTCGGAACCGCGTGCTCCGGAGAGTGCTCTGCGCGTCGCCGAACCCGCCTCATCGACAACGTGCTCGCACACTCCCTGGGCTACGGCACGACGACGCTGCTGCGCGATCGCATCGACAACCACCTGTTCACATGACCTCCGACCCATGACACCCAGCCTCCTCAACGAACGCATGTTCGTAGAGAAGCCTAGTTCACCGCTCTGACATCCCGGCTCGGGCAGCGAGAGTACTAGACGAGGCCTTCGAGGAACAGCCTGAGCGCACTCGCGGCGGCGATCTCAGCGAAGGCGAGCACGACGGCGGCAAGCACCGGGAGCGCCAGCTGCGAGAGTCTCTCGGCACGCCGATCGAACATGGGCAGCATCCCCACGATGACCAGGTTCACAGCGGCCAAGGTGAACACGATGCAGACGGCGACCAGAAGCGGATAGCCCACTCCCAGAAGAGGCGCACCCCAGCGGATGACGCCGAACGAAGCGGGAAGCAGCAGCAGCCACGCCCAGAAGCGCCACGCCGGCTCCAGCAGCCGCCCCGGACCGGAGATCCTCCACACCTCGTCTTGGAGCATCGGGTACACCACGGTCGCCGCTGCGATGCCCACACCCAAACCCGTGATCAACCGCAGATCGTTGGTCGTCACCCGCAGTCCCGAATACGACGAGAGACCGTCCCAGGCCATGGCGGCCAGGTAGACGCCCATCACGGCCCATGCGGGCCATCGAGGAAACCCGCGCGGCCTCTCGCCCCGATGCACGATCGCGAGCAACGCGAAGGCGGCGACGAAGCCCATGTAGATCCCGGTGTCGCGCGCGCAGACGGGCACCTGCACACCGCCACCGAAGAACGATCGTTCGGGCAGCTGGTGGCACAACCCGAGGCCCATCCACTGCAGGAAACCCTCGAGCACGTGCACCTCCCGGGTACGGGAACGGCGGGCCCGGTGAGCGGCCCGCCGTTTCAGGTCGATGGTCGGGATGGCGGGATTCGAACCCACGACCTCTCGGTCCCGAACCGAGCGCTCTACCAAGCTGAGCCACATCCCGGCGAGGCGCTATGCTAGCACGCCCCTGACTCTACGCCAACCCCGGCTACCTGCTGAAACGCATGGAGGCCGCGGATACGCGGAAAAGCCAGGAGCCCGACCCTGTCGGGCCGGGCTCCTGTTCGAGTACGTCGTCCGGGTCTCTAGTTGAGCAGACCCCTCTTGGCGAGGTTGACGTGGCACGCGGAGCAGTACGTCTCCTCGTGGCAGTCGAAGCACGCCGTGGCACCGTCCTTCTTCACCGTGTTGGGGTGGTAACGCACCCACGGCTGGTCGGCAGGTGCACCCTTGTGGTGACAGGAGTTGCAGTACGTGGAGGTGTGGCAGTTCTCGCACACCGCCTTCGTGGTCTTCTTCTCCTCGAACAGCTTCTGGTGCTCGCCACCGTTGCCCTTGCCCTCGGCTCCGAAGCCCTCCGGGTGCGGCATCGGCAACTTGTGGCACGAGGTGCAGAACTTCGAGTTCGGCAGCTCGGCCGCTTCGCCCGCGTGGCAGAAGGTGCATGTCGCTGCGTCCTTCTCGAAGAGCTGTACGTGGACCGCGTCCTTCTCGCTACGATCCCTCACGAAGGTGTTCTCCTTGTGCGATGCGGGAACGACCTTGCTCTTCTGGTGGCAGTCGACACAGAACTTCTTGTCGGTGCCCGACTCTCCGCCGTGGCACTTCAGGCACCCGTCAGAACCGTTCTTGTTGACGGAACCGCCATGGACCGAGATCCACGACTTGCTGAACGAAGAATCGATGTGGTGACAGTTGCTGCAGAGTTCCTTCCAGCTGTGGCAGTTGCGGCAGGTCTCTTGGTTGTTCTTGCTGGACACGTGGTTCTGCTTGAACTCCGCCGCGTGCGGGATCTCAAGCCTGTGGCAGCCCTTGCAGAACGCGGCCTCGGTGCCGCCGGTTCCGTGACAGACCTCGCACGACTCGATCGACTTCTGAGCATCGAGGGCGTGCTGGGCCGAAGGCGCCGCCGGCGTCTTCCCGTAGACGGTGACCGTCTTCTCGTTGCGGGTCCACTTGGCGTCCTTGTGAGATGACGGGACCACGTTGCTGCCGCTGTGGCAGTCGACGCAGAACTTGGCGACGTGGCACTTCTCGGTACAGGCCTTCACACCGGACTGCGCAACGGCCTTGGGGTGCTGCTTCGCGGTCCACGGAACGGCCTTGTCGAACTCGTAGCCGACCGCGCTGCCGTGGTGGCAGCTGTCGCAGAAGAACGTCTTCTGATTCTCGCCGTGACACATCACGCACTTCGCGGCGAGCTTCTCGTCCTTGGACTGGACCGGGTGACCGGCGGGATCCTTGGGATCCGCAGGCTCCAGGAATTCGGCCGGGTGAGGCATCTGAACGCCGTGGCAGTCGTTGCAGAACTGCTCGGTGTGGCAGGTGCCGCAGTAGAAGATGGAGTCGACCTTAGGCAGCTCGGCGCCGACACTCGCGCCGGGATCGGATCCGTGGCTGCGCTGCGCCGCGAGCACCTGCGGGACCTCTTCTTTGGAGACGGGCTCCGCGTCGGACCCTCCGCTCGATGCATACGCCTTCTCTACGCCCAGGAAGCTCTGCGGCTCGGTCGAGGTGCCTTCCTCGGTGGCGGTACCTTCCTTGGAACCCTCTCCACCGGTGGACGTACCCTCCTCCGAACCCTCTCCCTCGGTGCCCTCGCCGTGTGCGGCGGCGGCTTCGACCTCAGCCTGAGCCTCGAGAGCCATCTCGGCGTGACCGCCGGGATAGAAGCCGGCCTCGTTGTGGTTGGCGGGCTTCAGGTTGAACTCGGGCGTGTGGCACTTGGCGCACTCGCCCGGAGCTGCTGCACCCTGCTCGAGTCCGTGGCAGCGGAAACAGGCGGTCATGCCCATGAAGTCCGTGTGCTTGGTATTGGGCTCTCCGCCCTTGCTCTCAGGGTTGCTGAGAGTGAGCTCGAAGTCCTCACGGTGCGCGATCCGGTTGTGACACACGGTGCAGGCGGCGTTGACCTCCGCATGGACCGCGTGGTCGATCTTGATGCCCGGACTCGGCGTCGGGACACGGTTGTCCATGTTGTGACACTGGGTGCACTGCGAGGAGACCATCGTGAGCGCGATATGGCTCTCCGCGTTGAGCGGAAGCTCGAAGTTGTCGGTGACCGTGAGGTACAGCTCACCGAGCGCCTCGGCCTTGTGGAGGATGAAGACGACCGGGTTCGCGTTGGCCGGCATGTGGCAGGCCATGCAACTGATCTCGCTATGCGTCGAATGTTCGTAGGCGATGATCGAGTCGTCTTGGACCTTGTGGCAGCCTTCAGAGCAGAACCAGCGGGTCGAAGTCACCCCCAATGCGACGATCATGACCGCAGCCAACACCAGAACGGCTACACCCGTCCAGATGATGAATCGCGGTCGACGGACCGGGTCCTTGAACCCGGCCAGGGAGATCTTCGCCATATGCATCTCTCCTTGCTCGGTGCGGGTGTCCTTGCCAGTACTAAACGTTCGTTCATGCGGCGTTCATGAAAACTCTATAGGAAGCGCCCCGTGCTCACAACCGCCGAGAGTACTTATTCACGTGCCTTTCGACGCGAGAACGCGGGCTCCTGCCTCGCGTCGACCAGATGGACTCGTGGCTCCTCTCCCGCGCAAGCGGCCAGGCCGCTTGCGCGGCGTATACCCCTCGGGGTATACTCACGGGCAGTGACCGAGCCCCGAAAGCAAGGAGCCGCAGACCGCATGACCACCTATCGAGTCGATGTCGCCACGTGCGACCGTTCACCGGGATGCCCCGCGCGTCGGACCTGCCCGCAAGGTGCGATAGTCGCGATCAGTGGAGGCGCCTACCCGGGCGCACTCGGGTACGAAGTACTACAGGACAAGTGCACGGGGTGCGGCGCATGCGTTCGCGTGTGCCCCGGCAGAGCGATCCACCCAAACTAGAGGAGACTCCCATGGCCGGACCCGTCACGATCGAGGTCTATGACGTACCCACCGCGACCGAGTGCTTCTCGGGTGGCTGAGGCCCCTCTTGGTCTCCGGAGGAGATCACAGCCATAGTCCGCGCCGAGATCGAGCGCCGCTACGGCGACGACGCGCTCGTGCTCTACCACGACGTCTCTGAACCCGAACCCGCATCCCCCTTCGCGAAGATCACCGAGGAGATCGAGAATCGCGGTCTGCTCTACCCCGTGACCGCGGTCGACGGTGTTCTGGTCTACGACGGCGCGGTCAGCTACCCGGCGATCATGCGCGCCGTCCACAACAAGCTCCTCGAGCGCGAGCAGTCCGAGGTCTGAGAGCGCCGATGCGCTAGACTCGGCGCATGAGCACAGTCACCATCGCGCGCTGCGCAGAGTACACGGCACAGAGTCTCGATACGGCACTCGACGCCGCCCTGTCTCCCCTCGGGGGGATGGCGGCGTTCGTGTCTCCGGGACAGCGCGTGTTGCTCAAGGTCAACCTGCTCGCCAAGGCGGTGCCCGAACGGGCGGTCACCACGCACCCGGAACTCGTGCGATCGCTCATACGGTCGGTGAGGGCCGCCGGCGGCGTCCCGGTGGTGGGCGACAGCCCCGGAGGGCCCAACACCCCGGGAATGGTTCGAAAGGTGTGGCAGGAGTCGGGCATCGGCGAAGTGTGTGCCGATGAGAACGTCGAGCTCGTCTTGTTCGACGACGACTGCGTCCGCGCCCCCAGCACCGAGGGCTCGCTCTACGGAGCGTTCACGCTGGGCCGAGAGGTCGTCGATGCCGACGTGCTCATCTCGGTGCCCAAGCTCAAGACGCACGGCTTCATGATGTTCACGGGCGCCGTGAAGAATCTGTTCGGCTGCATCCCGGGCCTGGAGAAGGCGCAGTTCCACCTCAAGGTCCCCGACCGGGACGACTTCGGGTCGATGCTCGTCGACCTGATGCTCGCCTGCAGGCCGTCTCTCGCGGTGATGGACGCCGTCGTGGGCATGGAGGGCGACGGGCCCGCCGGAGGGAATCCGCGACATATCGGCGCCGTGCTGGCCTCGGCCGACTGTGTCGCACTGGACGTCGTCGCAGCCGCCATCGCGGGTCTCGACCCGCTCGAGGTCTACACCAACAAGGCGGCTGCCCGCAGGGGACTCGGCCCGTCCTCGGCCGACGAGGTCGACGTGGTCGGCGTCGCATGGCGAGACCTCGCGCCTCCCGACTTCGCACTCCCGGCTCGTGACATCTCGGCGAAGATGCCGCCCTGGTTGGGCCGGAGACTGCGGTCGTGGACCACCGCTCGCCCGGTGCTTGCTGACCAGGCGGGCTGCACGCGCTGCCGCACCTGCGAGCAGAACTGCCCGGTCGACGCGATCGTTGTGGGACCCGATGGCCCCGCCTTCGATCACTCGACCTGCATTCGTTGCTACTGCTGCCAGGAACTCTGCCCGCCGCAGGTGATCGGACTCAAGGTCCCGGCGATCGCGCGCTGGGCGACACGCGGGCGATAGACTCAGCCTCGCGAGCCGTACCGGTCCATGAACAGCCCTACGAGTCCCCGCTCCCAGAAGACGTCCCATCCACCGGCGTGCTCCGGAGGGAGCGTCGCGTCGTAGGCGCGCCGGGAGGCGGGGTCGCGCAACACACCGTACGCTTCGTTGATGGCCTGCATCCGGCGAGTCGCATCGGACTGCCCCGAGCCCGTGACCCGGTCCGGATGGTGCTTGCGAGACAGGGTCTTGTACGCCCTCTCCACGACCTCCGGATCGGCGTCTCTGGTCACCTGTAGAGTTCGGTAGTGGTCCACTGCGCGATCGAGACTTCCTCGTCTGAACCCACGGTTCGCACGTCACACGTCGAGTACACTGTGCGACGACGAATACGGCGAATCGGGACGCACGAACCAGATAGCGTCCGTGCGATCGAAGGGGTACGACTCCGCAGAATGGTAGCACGCGGCTCATCTGGCTCACGCCCGCGCAGGCACGCCCTCATGCAGCTGCTGCACGGCTGGAGGTCAGCGCTGCAGACGGTTGTCACCGCCACCCTCGAGGCCGCACGCGCGACCCGGGGCGAGGTGGGGGTGATCGCGTCGGGAGACCTGTCGCCTCTGTCCCGGTGGCCATACGTGACGTTGGCGCTCGGGTGCGTGTCCGGCGGCGCGCTCGCACGCGTCGCTCTCACCGCGCCCGGGCAGGATCGCATCGCGGCGGCGGCGGCAGGAGCCGCGGCACTGGGCTGGGCGGTGGGGCGGCTGGGGATCATGACGATCGTCCTCGGCACGAATCGTCGCAGCGCACAACGCACGCGCAGTGCATGGGTCGCCGGAACGGTCGTGTGGGCCGTGGCTGTGGTGCCACTGGCGGCGTTCGTCGCGTGGCTCGTATCGGGTGCGATCAGCTACGTCGCACTGCGGCGCACAGGAGAACCCGCCACCCGAGCGCGCCGAGCGGTCGTCGCGGCGTGGGGGGCCCAGGCAGCGGTGGCACTCGCGAGCTGGATCGCGGTGAACGCCTGGTTCGCCTCGCTGCTGAGCTAGCTGGGCGCGGGTGCGTCCACCGAGCGGGCCGCGACCTCGGCTCCTACCACGCCGGCCAGGACGAGTGCCGCGCCGGCGAGCTGGAGCGGTGCAAGCCGCTCCCCCAACACCAGGGCGGCCAGTGCGATCGTGAACAGCGGCTCGAGTGTCGAGACGACCGCCGCTTGCGCGGGGCCCAACCCCCTGATCCCCTCCAGGTAGAGCACCACCGCCGCGAAGGTGGGTACGAGCACGATGGCGCCGAGCAGCCACCAGGTCGCCGCCTCCCATCCCGCGACCGAGAGTCCACCCCGCCCACCCGTCGCGAGCGCGCCCACGGCGGGCAGGATCGTCGCGATGCCGAACGTGTACGCCATCATCGTGAGCCGCGAGCGCCCCGGCAACCACCGGGCGGACAGGAGGTTGAACAGCGTGTAGCCCACCGCCGCGCCCAGACCGAGCACGATCCCCTGCCACGAAGCGTAGCTCTCCGACGAACCCAGACCGACCACGAGCGCGCAGCCCAGGAAGGTGACGAGGACGGCCGCCCCCTGCTTCCATGTCGCCTTCTCCCCCAGGAACAGCCAACCGGAGATGGCGACCAGTGCCGGGTAGGCGTAGAGCAGCACCGCGACCACCGACGCGTCGGCGAACTTGAGCGCGTAGAAGAAGCAGATCGACGCCGCACCATACCCCGCGAGCGCGAGGATCGCGTACCGGCCGATGTCGGCGACCGGCACGACGAGCGCCCTGACATCGCGTGCGCCCGCCACGACGGCCAGCAGGATCGCCGAGAAGAAGAAGCGCCACGCGAGCAGGGGCAACGGCTCAGCGCCCGTCCGATAAGCAAGCGGCGTGAGGATGGCGAGAGTACCGAAGCACGCAGCCGAGACGACCACTGCGGCCAACGACCAACGACGCTGCATTCAGACTCCTGACGGGTGCGAGAGCGGAGGTGAGCACCCACGCTCTCACTGCATGGGTGCCGGGGTCAAGGGAGTGCTAGACTCGCGCAATGCCTCGACCCGCGACAACCGATACGGCTCGAAGCCCCCGGGCGTTCCTGCGCTCGAGGAGTGTCCGCTGGAGCGCGGTCGCACTATGGGCAGCGGCGATATTCGGAGCCTCGTCCCTGCAGGGCTCGCAGGTACCCGGGGGGTTCAACACCCCCGCGCATTTCATCGAGTACGTGGTGCTCGGTGGGCTGCTCTACGCGGCACTGCGCCTGGACCGGCCGCTGGTCGCATCGGCGGTGCTGGCCGTGGTGATCGCCTCGGCCTATGCGGTCACCGACGAGTTTCACCAGGCGTTCGTACCGGGGCGGGTATCCGATCCGCTGGACTGGGCCGTCGACACTGCGGGGGCTGCTCTGGCGGTCGTCGTCCTCGTCGTGCTGGACCGCCGGCGCACCCAGCGTCAGTAGATGCCGCTCTCGGCCGCGGACTGAGCGCTCGTGCCGGCGTGCCTCACCTTGATCTTGAAGTCGTGCGCGTTGTGAGACATCGAGATCGCGTCGTCGAGGGTGATGCGCCGGTCCTGGTAGAGGCGCAGCAGCGACTGGTCGAACGTCTGCATGCCGTAGTACTCCCCCTCCTCCATCGCGTCGCGGATCATGTATGTCTTCTCGGCATCGGTGATGTACTCGCGGATCGTGCCGGTCATGACGAGCACCTCGACCGCCGGGACCAACCCGCCCTGGATAGACGGGATGAGCCGCAATGACACGATCCCCCTGAGCGTCGCGGCGAGCATCAACCGCACCTGCTTCTGTTGGTAGGGCGGGAAGAAGTCGATGACGCGGTTGATCGTCTCGGCGGCGTCGATCGTGTGAAGCGTCGAGAGCACGAGGTTGCCGATCTCGGCTGCGGTGAGCGCGGCCGAGACCGTCTCATGGTCTCGCATCTCACCGATGAGGATGACGTCGGGGTCCTGTCGCACGACGTGGCGCAGTGCGTCTGCGTAGCTCTCGGTGTCGATCCCGATCTCGCGCTGGTTGATGATGCACTTGTCATCTTTGTGCAGCACCTCGATCGGGTCCTCCACCGTGACGATGTGACCCTCGCGGGTGTGATTGATGTGGTCGATCATGGCGGCGAGGGTGGTGGTCTTGCCCGAGCCCGCGGTGCCGGTCACGAGAAGCAGCCCCCGCGGCTCATCGGCAAGGCGTCGGATGACCGGCGGCAAGCCGAGCTGCTCGATCGTCGCCCGGTCGGTCGCCACACGCCGTAGCGTCATACCGATGCTGCCGCGCTGGTGGAAGACGTTCACGCGGAAACGACCGACGCCGGGCAGCGAGTAGGCGAAGTCGGTCTCCCGATGGTTCTCGAACGAGACCCTCTGGCGTTCGTCCATCATGCCGAGTGCGAGAACCTTGGTCTGATCCGAGGAGAGTGTGGGCAGGTCGGTCAGCACGACGAGCCTGCCGTTGAGTCTGACCGCCGGCGGGCTTCCTACCTTGATATGTAGATCTGAGCTACCGCGCTCAGTCATTACTTTGAGCAGGCCGTCTATCTCCGCCACGCGATTCATCTCCCGTTGTGTCCACACCCTGCCTTGCGGGCAAGTCTACCGCACCCTTCTTCTCTCAGAACATAACCGCGCCCCCGTTCTCACCTATCGGAGAACGGGGGCGCGAACTGTAGCGCGAGGCGAAGAAAGAGCTACGGGCGGGAGGCGCCGGCGTAGTTGCTGCGGTTGATCGACGCGAAGCGAACCACATCGCCCGTTCGAGGGCTGTGGATCATGGTGCCGCCGCCCACGTAGATGCCCACGTGGTGGATCGGGGAACCGAAGAAGACCAGGTCGCCCGGTTTGAGATCCGAACGGCTGACGCGCTCACCCGCGTGGATCTGCGCCCGCGACACGCGCGGCAGGCTCACCCCGACCTGACGGTAGACGAACGACGTGAAGCCCGAGCAGTCGAAGGAGTTCGGGCCACTCGCACCCCACCGGTACGGAGCGCCAAGATACTTCTTCGCGACCGAGATGACCTCGCTGCGGGGCGCGCGCGACGGCGGTGGGAAGCGACGTCCGCCGCTCGGGTTGCTCGAGGCGACGGTTCGCGCGGCGGAGCGCCTCGCCTCCTCAGCGGCCTGGAGGGAGCGGATCTCGGCTTCGAGTCCTGCGAGCTTGCGCTTGCGCTCGCTGAGCTGCGACCGGATCGAGTTGCGGTTCTTGCGCATGACCGCGACCTGGCCGGCCGCCGCCTTCTCCTTGGCCGCGATCTCCTTGTGGGTCGCCTTGACCTCGGCGCGGAGCACCTTGAGCTCGGCGATCGCATCGGCGTCTTCGCCGTTTATGTCCTTGAGCACGTCCCAGGTGGTCGCGAACTCCTCGAACGACTCCGCGCCGAGGAGGACCTCGGTGAACCCGACGGGGCCTGTGCGGTACATGCTGTTGGCGCGGGTGTTGAGGTGCTTCTGGACGACCTTGGTGCGCTTCTGCACCTTCGCGAGCTTCTTGGCCGCCTTCTTCTTCTGGGCGAGAAGCTTGGCCCGCTTCTCGGCGGCCGCGTTGTAGCGCTCGGATGCGATCTCCATGCGCTCATCGAGCTTCTCGACCTGTGCTTTGACTGCGCGAGCGCGCTCCATCTTGCTTGCCGGAACGGCCATCGCGGAAGAGGCACTCAGGAAGAGTGCCGATGAGAGTATCAGCGCCAGAAGCGCCCTGTATCGGGTAGTCAGTTCGTTTCCTCCCTGGCTGACCGGGGGCAGAACACACCGCACGATTCTACCACTGCGCCCGAATCAGTCGAAAACGGCACACAGCGCGTCGAGCAGTCCCACCGCCGAACGTTGCTGCGCGTGTTCGTCATCTGCACCCAGATCGTCGAGCTCGATGACGATCTCCGCGCACGACGACTTCGCCGAGGCGATCGCGGTGAGCAACCTGCCGACAAGGGCATCGGGCGAGTCCAGGCGCACCACGGGGTGCCCTACTTCAGCAGACGCCGTGCCGTGTGCGCAAATCCGCAGGACAGCAGCGGTGTCGGCAGGGAGATCGAACGATCCCACGACGGTGATGCGCGCATCGGGATTGGCCGCGAGCGCGAGGTTGGCGACGCGCTCGGCGACCTTGACTCCATCCGAATCGATGCCGCTCACGGCAAGATCGACCCGAGAGAGCCCCTCACAGGCTCTTACGGGCGCGGTACGGGCCGCGGAGTGGGAACCTGCGGCCTTGCCCTCCCAGATATGCCGAAGCGCTGAGATCGCCCTGAGCGTCCCCTCGCCCGCGATCCCGTCGGCGACCAGACCGGAGTTGCGCTGGAACTCGCGCACGGCGTGCTCGGTGAAGGGGCCGAATATCCTGTCTGAAGCTCCGCACGCGAAGCCGAGCGCGTTGAGCGCCTCTTGCAGCAATCCCACGTCATGCCCGTGGAAGTAAGGGATCCTGAGATAGAGCATGCGGTCGCCGAGCGTGAAAGTCGCGTCGACGAGCGCCGACCACGTCTCATCTCCCACCATGCCGTCCTCGGCCAGCGCGTTCTCCTGCTGGAATGCCCGGACGGCATCTGCGGTACGTCCGAAGAACACGCCGTCGATGCCGGTCATCCCCAAGTCATAGCCCAGGATGCGCAGGCGGCGCTGGATGTCCTCGACGGCCGCTCCGCGGTCGCCGACACGCACCGGCCTCATCGAAGTACCCTCCTCAAGCGTCCCTAGATACCAGGGCTGTGCCGCCCTCGGAAACGGTCGACGCCGCGCTGCAATCTGACGTCGCCACCCCCGGAGGTCCGGAGGAACTGGCGTACTTCGAGCAGGAGTACCGAATCGGGCCGGTAGGTGCACGAAGCCGAGCGCGGGTCGCCGTCGCAGTCTATCACGTAGGCATCGGCCAGAGCACTGAGCACCGACTCCACCTTCACGTCATCGAGGCCGGTTCCGCGAGTGATCCCCCGGAGCTCGAACGGTACCTCTCTGTGCGTGTCCAGGTACGCCACGACGCCATGGATCGCCGACCGGGTCGTGCGGTCGTCGGGCAGTGCGGCGAGCGCCTTCCTCAGACTCACGGCACCTCCTCGCGCACGTGGTCGGCGGCTTCGAACCTCATTGGAACGTTCCCTCTTCACCCTACTCTTCGGCAGGGGTTGCGCGACCCCTTATAATGATTTGATGCGAGTCACCAATTCCTGATCGGCGAAAGGCTTGTCTCTTGAACGCACGAACCATCACGCAGCGCATCCTGCTCGTTGTGGTCGCCACGGCGCTCCTGGCGCTTTCGGCGACGATGGCGTGGGCAGCGGTCAATGACTACGCCGCGCGCACCTACGTCGCCAGCGGTGTCTCGATCGCGGGAGCCGACCTCTCCGGCATGACCGAACAGCAGGCCCGCGAGGCCATCGAAGAGTCGGTCTCCTCGCCGCTACTCCGCCCCGTGATCGTGATCGCCGACGGTCGGCAGTTCACGTTCGACCCCCGGGGCGCCGTGAGCGTCGACACCGAGGGCATGCTCGACGAGGCGTTCAGCCCGCGTCGCTCGGCGTCGTACCTCGAGCGCCTGCGCCACGACCTCACCGGAGAACCGCTCCAGGCCGAGATCCAGCCGCTCTTCACGGTGGATGACTCCGTGCTGGACGCGTGGCTTGCCGGAGTCGCCGACGCGGTGGACCGCAAGGCGGTCAATGCCAAGGTCAAGATCGTGGGCAGCAAGGTCGAACTCAGGCCGTCGGAGAAGGGTGCCCGCACCGACGTCGCCGGGGCGGCCGCACTGCTCAGGGCCGCGTACTCCGGAGAGGACGCACTCGCGGAATCCAAGAACGTCACGTTGCCCGTGAAGGCCCTCAAGCCCAAGGTCACCGAGAAGAACATCGGCAAGACGATCGTGGTCGACCTCTCGCAGCGCCGCATCCGCCTGTTCGATGGCGAGGAGCTCGAGGTCACCTATCCGTGCGCGATCGGTACGCCCCAGTACCCGACGCCCGCCGGCCACTTCGAGATCGTCCAGAAGCGCTACCGCCCCACGTGGGTCAACCCGGCCAAGAGCGGCTGGGGGGCCGACATGCCCGACCGCATCCCGCCGGGCCCGAGCAACCCGCTGGGCACGCGCGCTCTGAACCTGAGCGCCTCGGGGATCCGCTTCCACGGCACGAACAATATCGGGTCGGTGGGAACCGCCGCGAGTCACGGATGCATGCGCATGAGGATGTCGGACATCGAGGACTTCTACGAGAGGGTCAAGGTCGGCACCCAGGTCTACATCGTGCCGTAGGTCACTGCAGCGCACCGTCCTGCATGCGAAGAGCCGACGCCGCTGGGGGGCGTCGGCTCGACACTTCGGTCCACATGCTCGCTCGCGCTCCGAGCGCTACTTCGCGGTCACGTACAACCAGCTGGAGTACGTGGGGTAGTGGCCCGCGTCATCGTGGTAGGCGCGCACCCGCCACTTGCCGGTCTTGGGGAGCTTGTAGCTCGCCTTGACCCGCGAGTAGGTCGAGGAGTTGTACGCCTTGGCGTAGACGTTCTTGTAGAAGCGGTACTTGCCGTTGACCTTGCGCTCGAAGCGCAGCTTGACGGGCTTGGTCCCCGCGGTGTGGCGCGGCTTGAGCTTCGCGCGCCACGTGTAGGTCTTCTTGGCCTTGATCTTCTTGGTCGAGGTGTAGGGCTTGCCCAGGTAGGCCTTGGGATCGACGGAGCGCACGGCGCTCGGTGAGGCCGCGTTGTAGCCGGGCGCACCGCTGAAGGCGAGGCGGAAGTAAGCCTTCGAGTAGTTGTAGCCGCTCGAGGACGCAGGGATGGCGAAGCTGACAGAGCCCGAGCTGTAGGTCTTCTTCGACGCGATCGTGGTCCATCCGGTCTTGCCGTTGCTCGAGCGCTGAAGAGCGACTGTCACACCGCCCACAGGGGCGCTGCCCGCCTTCAGGTAACCCGACAGCGAGCCGGCCTTCCCGTAGGAGCGGACCTGGCTGCCCGACATCGACGTGAAGGCGGTGTTCGCGTTGACCTGGAAGACGATGGTCTTGTAGCGGCGACCAGTTGCTCTCGGCATCCTTGACTCTGAACCTCACCGAGTAGGGCGTCTTTCGGGCCGGGACGGCGATGGTGTGCGAGGCGGAGTTGACGGTCTGTTTCGGCGCGCCCCATCGATCGAGTACTCGATCGCGGTGACGCGGCTCGGGCACGCCCGAGCCCGACCACGACAGCGTCCTTCTGCGTGAGTTCGCCATAGGAGGAGCCCGCACCCGGATCCCATGCCTGAACCGCGTAGGTGTAGCTGCCCGTTGCCAGCGCGTCCTGGATCGATCGGATCGTCGCGCGGTCCAGCGAACTGGTGAGCTCGGTCCACGCCGAGGAGCCGGACTTGCGCCACACGCGGTAGCTCATGGTCGAGTATCAGGAGCTGCGTTCGTGACCGAGGTGGGCGGCGGGGTCCAAGACAGCTTGGCTTGTCCTGAGTCCGATCCGGTGAGTCTTGACCGCAGGAAACGCCGGAGTAGACATCCTTGTACTCGGCGATCGCCACCGGCGTGCCGTCGCCGGGCTGCAGCGCTATCGAGCCCCAAGGCACCGGCCCGTACTTGTAGCCGGTGATCGCGAAGTCGTCGATGGCGGGGCCTTGGCCGTTCGCTACCCCACCCGCACCCGGGCTCATGTCGAAGAACTGGAACCACAGCTTGCCAGGAACGCGTGAGAGCCGACTGCGCTGCCACCCGACAGTTCGTACTCACACCATTGCCACGTAGCCGGCGGCCGTCTTGGGGAACGAGTAGTGACTCTCGTTGGTGACTCGGGCTCACCAGGGTCTTGCCAGTAGAAGCCGAAGATGTCGTTCGTGCCCAGAGTAGGCATGTTGTAGTGGAACGACGCCCACGATCGGTAGTAGTCGGCAAGCTGCGGGAGCCGCGAGCGTGGCCTGACCCCGCGTGCCCGATGTCATGAAGTTGTAGGTGACATAGACGGTGGAGCCGCTGGTATTATCGCGGTGCCAACGCGCGCGATGGTCGTGTAGCCTTGGGCATCGGTCGCGATCTTGTACGCGCTCGCCGCGTATCTGGTGCCACCACTCGCCGCGCTCCACACTTCATAGGTGTTGGTGGTCAGGAAACCGAGTCGCTTCGGCGTCGTGCCCGACGAGAGGACCAACGGGCTCGCGTTCGCGCTTTGCGAAGTAGTCCGATCTTGGGATAGCGTAGGGAAGAATGTCGACGGCGCCACGGTGGGGTACTGCCGGGTACCTGCACACCACAGACCGTAGCCTGAAGTCCCCCTGCGGACGCTCGCGATTCGTCCCCAGAATGCGGCCGATGGACGCTCGCTGGCGATCTCGGCGAGCGCGAAGCCGCCATCACTCGCGTTGAAGTCGGTCGAGACGATGGTCTGTCTCGCCGTGGGTGGATCAGCCGCCCACGCGCTTGGCGCGAACACCAAAGAACACACGAAGGCGACCGCAAAGAGCCGCAGGACTTTCGGAGGCATTGCCGGATCCCTCCTACATGTTGTCCGGAAACGCCTTGGCGGCGTTTCCGGCTTCGTTGTTGAGCGCCGACGGCTTGCCGTCGAGCGTCGTCAGAACCACTTCGAACACGTAGCGCCCTCGGACATAGACGATTGTCGCAAAGCGCGTGCCGTCCGTGCCGAAATACGCAGAAGCACCATCGATGCTGACCGTCTTGCCGTTCTTAGGATACAGGCTCTTGCTCGTCTGCTCCACGAATGCCTGTGCATCCGCCTTCGACGCGCGGTAGTGCACCGACCACTGCGCCCTCGAATGACGCAGCGTCCGGATCGCCTACCGTGCCGGAGACCGTCGCGTCGTCACCCACCACGTTCTGGGTACCGAGCGAATACCCTGCGGCGGCACGGCGGCAGCAGCGCCGCCGAGGTCATCGGTCGGCTTGCCGAACGCGGGGTCCTCGGCCGCCGGCGCAGGGGCGGGGGCTGGGGCACTCTGCTGCTCATCTGCAGGGTCGACCGGCTCATTGTCTTCAGCGGATCCGAATCCGAGCCGGCCGAGGTACCGCTGGCCGAGCTGCGCGCGGAGTCGAGTGTGCGCTGCGCCTCTTGTTGCCGGGGTCGGCTTCGACGACTTGCTCGAGCATCACGATGGCCGCAGTGGTGTCTCCCGACGACAGCGCGACGAGCGCCCTTCGTAGAGCGTGTCGCCGTCATTGGCGCCGAGCTGGGTGTTCAACGGACTCGTGCTCTGGGGTGCCGAGAGGGCCGAGACGCCGAGATCACGCCGGCGAGCAGCAGGCCACGCCGCAATGCCGCTCAGCACGCTCTTGCGTCTTGGGCTCGACGTCTGCCCAGAGCCGCCGCCCGCCCGGCTTCTCGTCTGTCTCCTGTCTCTGTACCTGTTCACTCCGATTCAGGCTTCCTCGTCAGTGGGCTCGACCAGCGGCGAGCGCCGCGTCGTCCAGCGCGCTCACCGCACCGCTGACGCTGCGTCCTCGATGGCAGACGCCGCCATGCCGACGAACACTTCGAGACTCCCGGATGCGTCGTCGGCCAACGCCGACAAGCACCGGATCATCAGCGTAGGCGCGGTCTCGGCGATCGGTCGCGGCCTGAATCCACGACTCGACCTACGATGATGGGATCGAGCACGTCCGGCTCGTTCTGCAAGCTGTCGAGCCCCGAGAAGTCCCATCTGAGTCTTGCGGCCGGCGCTGAACTGCTCCTCGAGTTCGGGCGCGGCACCGTCTTCGAGCAAGAAGACGAAGACCGCCGACTGCCGTCGAGCATCCACCGCATCTCTGATAGCGTCATCACTGATGGTGTGACGCAGGTCCGACGAGAATCTGCAGCCAGCCCTCGAACTCGTCGTAGACGATCACGAGCTTGTCGAATCGCGCTGCCGGCGAGGCCCGCTAGTGCGACCAGTGTCTTGCGGGGAGCCTTCGTGATTCTCCACTCGCTCGACATGGCTGCCAGTCCACGCTCCCGATAGACCCGGAAGCCCGCGTGCTACCACCTTCGACAGATGAGCTGATGTGTACTCGATGATGTAGTCGACGACCTCTGACGCTTCAGCTCGGCCTCATCGGCCTCCGGAAGCCCGATCCCCGTTCCGGGCGCGTCACCCACGGTGGCGTCGATCTCCGCGGAGTCGTCGGACTCGTCGATGTCGTCGTCGAGCCCGCTCAGCCGAATGTCGGCGACCGTCGCCAGCTCGGGTCGACGTTCCATCTCCGGCTCGCCGAAGTAGTCGATTGGTGACGGCTACCGGGTCGCTCGGAACGGATCGGCGAACTCGGTGAGGGCCTCCGGCGCCCAGCACCTTGAACGATGCGAGCTTGTCGTCGGGCATCAGCGAGCATGGTGTCGATGTAGGCGGCGAGCGTCTGCTCGAAGCAGCGGAATGCGATGCGCTCTCGCTCACGTTGCCAGCGTCGAGCGGACACGGCCCTTGCGCATCATGTAGAGCTGTATGTAGGCGTACATCAGTTGAGGGAGTCGTCGCTGATCAGAACCGCTCGGCCATGCCGATGGCGCCCGCAAGTAGTAGACTTGGGACTTCGGTCGTCTTTCCTCACGACGATCGGCTTCGGCGCTCTTCATCTTCGAGGCGGCAACAAGTGCCGCAAGAAGCCTGTTGGACGCTGCTGCGATCTCAAGCGAGTCCCTACACCGGCCCTCCTTCATCGACGTCAGCGGAACGGGTTGGCGACCAGACCCAACGGCTGGTACCGGGCGATGTCGAAGCGCACCTCCGGAGTACGATGTCACAGCTTCTCCCTCAATCTCAGAGGTCGTTGCTACGGCATCAACAGGATAGCGTTGCAGCGCGTCGTTGTGGTGGAGCCCAGCGTGCGAGTCTTGGACGCAGAGGGGGCCCCGGACCTCACGGTCCAGGGCCCCCCGTGCGTTCTGCAGACCCGCGTGCGCGGATCCGTAGCGTCTCAGCGTCTCGCTACTTGTTGTGGCAACGCTCGCACACGCCGCGCTCGTTGGCACGGAGGAGTGCGCAGGTGCCGACCATAGCCGGATGCGCCACCGGCGATACCAGGATCGCTGGTCTTGTCCGGCGCAACACCAGGAATACCGTCCTGAACAGGGATGACGGTACCCGCTGCGTTGGTCGACAGCGACGCCGCAGACCAACCGCACATCGTCGTCGAGCTACCGTGCGCACGGTGGCAGGTCAGGCAACCGATGTAGTTCTGATAGAAGAGCGGTCGTCGCCGGGGTGTTGCCCTCATCAAGCTCGAGCGGCACCCAGCGCGATCCTCACACGACCTGCTCTTGCAGAGCACGGCCAGGACCGAAACCGGCGGCCAACGTGATGTCGACCGGGTGGCGGTGACGGATCTCCGCGCCGACGACGCCGTTCTCGGAGTTCGGAGCACCCACGCTGCCGTCGTAGTCGTAGGTGGCACCGGCGCCACCGTTGTCGGCGGTGTTGCCCTCGACTTGGTGGCGTAGTTCTCGTGGCACGAAGCACACCAGACCGACATCGACTCGGCACCCGTGGCGTCCTGGTGCAGAATCTTGGTGCCGCCGGTGTAGTCCGGCTTGTAGGCAGCCATCTGCGCGGCACCGTCCTCGTGCTTCAGCCAGCCCTTGTACGGCACCTGCGGGATCCGGATAGCCGGTCTCGTACGAGAACACGAAGGCATCCGGGGTCTCGCCGTCGGCCTCGTAGCCACCAACGGTGTTGCCATTGACCTCAGCCTTGAGCAGGCGGTAGTTCGACGTGCCGTGAGGATCGTGGCAGTCGGTGCAGGTCAGGTTCGGCCAGGTGGGCACGGAGGTGCCGGCGCCCCAGAGGGGACCGGCGGCTTCCATGCTGTGAGCCGACGTCGCAGCAGCATAGCTGACGGTCGCGACTCGTCTCCCACACGTACGGATCGGGCATCTGCGTGAAGCCACCACCGTTGAGCGGAGCGTTGAACGCCGACTCGGACTCGTACTGTGACACGCTACGCCGCCAGTTGTCGCCACCGACGCAGTGTCGCCGTAGCTCACCCGTGGGGCCGGAGTCGAACACGCCGTAGACGACGTTGGTCGAAGCACCCGGAGCGAGGTCTACCGTGACAGGCGTTGCAGAACTCGGTCATGGTCGTCGCCGACCCGACGAGCAGTGCGCTGCCGTGCTCGGTGCCCAGCTGGTCAGTCCAGCCGACCGTCGAGAACGAGGTGTGTGCCCTGTGACAACCGGCACACGAATCAGTGTCGTCCACATAACCACCGTGAGGGCCGAAGTTCGCAAAGGCCGCTCCGGCGAAGACGAGCGAGCACGCGAGTACCATGAGGAACAGGATTGAGATTCGCTTCAACATCTTCACCTCCTTGTGGCTAGTGGATCGCGCAAGCGATGCACGGATCGAAGGACTGGGCAATACGCAGGGCCTCGACGCCACCTTGGGTCGTGGACCGTGCCACCCGCCTGGTTAGTGATAGCTCGCACCCGCCAGCGAGTAGGGCGACGCCGATCATCGCCTGCTCGATCGGACCACGCTGGTTGTCGAGTGTCCTTGGGCGACATGTTCCACGTCGTGGGGACGATGCACTGGTACTTGGTGATCTTGCCGTTGACGATCGTGCACTGGTGCATGAGCGCACCGCGCGGAGCCTCGGTGGCACCCCAGCCCTGGAACTCGACCCACGGGAATGGGCTTGTCGGTCCAGCTGGGAGAACCAGCGGCGAGTGCGCGAGGCCGTCGATCCAGCCGGAGCGATGTCGCCGGCACCGAACGCTAAGGTCGGCGTCGACTTGTCGTACGTCGCCGAGGATGGCCTGCACGAGCACGAGCGACTCGAGGCGCACGAGCGCGCAGACGATCCATGGTGGACAGACCGCCCTTGAGACCGATGATGCAGTGCGCCGAGTCGTGCCCGGTGATCGACCGTTGTAGATGCCGGCTTCGTGTACGCCGCGAACGATCTGTGGCGTTGTAAGCCTCGACGACTGGTCGTACGTGAACGTGCTGATGTTGCCCGCGTTGACGTCAGTCCACGCGAGAGCCGTCCGCGCAGAGGTGCGACGCGCGAGGTCGGCACGCACCAGCGCGACAGCGATGTCGGGGGCGATCATGCGCGGGTCGAGACCGGTAGCGCGTTGACGGTCCTGAGTGTAGGCACCGTAGCCGGGAACGGTGCTGAAGCGAGCGTGCTGCCGTTGACGGGGTAGAAGCCGGCGACGACGAGACGCGCGAACGGTCCGACCTCCATCGGCTGGCCATTCCAACGTGGAGCCTTGGAGTACGTGTAGCCGTTGGAGCGCTTGGGCTGCGTGCGAGAGACGTCGCCAGGATAGGCAGCGGTTGCCGGTGTCGAACTCGCCGACCGCATAGTCCTCGTAGCGCGAGTTGGCGATGTCCTCTGTGAGATTGTCGGCACGCTGTTCGGCGACGCCGGGTCGATGAACTGGCCGTAGCATCTCGGCCTTGTTCGTCGCCGTGAAGAGGCGTCGTTCCCTGGCACCAGTGGACACCACGCCGGGAAGCGTGAGCGAGTCGTCGCGGGGTTCGGGAACGCGCCCCACGCGAGGAAGTTGCCCACGCCGCCGCCGTAGCCTCGAGCCGCCCGTGTTGAACCTGTTGTCGAAGCTCGGATACAGGGCGCCGAGCGTCAGGACGATCGGCACGTACTCCTGGATGACGAAGCGTGCCGATCTCTTCCATGATCGCTGCGGAACTTGTCGCAGCGATCGGTGAGAACCTCGGTACTTGTCGAACGTGACGCCACCGCGCCACGTAGACACGATGTCATCGGCATACGACCGGCGAACAGCGCGCCGGCTTCGAAGGTGAGACGGCGAATGCGCAGCGCCGAGCACGTAGCTGCGGATGACCGTCGACCACACATCGTCGGAGAAGCCGGCGGTGTTGGTCGGGACGGCGCTTGTGTGCCCACGTTGCCGAGCGCGGCAGCGTAGTAGCTGTTGGTCGAAGTACGGGGTCCACGGCGGAATCGCGCGGGCCCTGAACGTAGCTCGGCGCAGCCAGGTGATAGAAGTGCGTGATGCTCGACATGAGGAACTCGGAGCCGAGCACGATGTTGCGGATGTAGACCGCCTTGGCCGGCACGCCGTAGCCGCCGCTCGTCGGCGAACGTGATGTGGTTCTGGCTGTAGCCCAGAACGGCATCGGCTGCGTACGTCGACGTCATGCCGTGAGGAACGGGGCAGACACCGCAGATACGCTGCGTGAACGTGATGGCATCGTTGACCTCGCGGCCGAGCAGGAAGTTCTCGAAACCGCGCCACAGGTTACCGTGGACATCAGCCTCAGTCGACGAATCGCTCCGCCGGACTGCTGACAGCTTCACGCCGAGGTGGCCCTCGATACGAGAGATCGGGTCGACCTCGACGATGGTGGTTCCGTTAGCAGCGCCCAAAGGGGTTCCAATTTCAACAGGCATCTATTCTCCCTCCTTCCTCTAAGAACGAGCGATGAACGGCACGAAGCGTCCGGATAGCCCTTCTCGGTGCATGCCATGCAAGGATGGCCTGCGCGAGTGCAGTGACCGCCGGTCTTGGCGCCGTTCGGCGCGGGGTTGACGGTAGAGACATCTTTGCCGGCTCCGTAGAGCGCGCCGGCGTTCTGGGGCTGCTGACCGTTCCAGCCGTGCATGCCGCACAGCGAGTTGGTCGCGGGGCCCTTGCAGCCGATCTTCTGCAGGCAGCCGGGGTCGCCGGGCTTCTCAGCGAAGCGCGGCGGCATGGCTACGTAGTCCCGATAGCGCGAGCAGTACGGGCCGTGGATCGGCGTGCCGTAGACGATCTTGAGACGACGGTCGCTGTCGATCGCGCTCGGTTGACTCGGACAGTCCGCCGAGCAGTCCAGCGACGCCCAGCGGACGGCTCGGGTTGACGAGGTCGACGAGGAACATGACGACCGTCAGCACGAACCACCACGGGTTGGTGGGGCACCCGGGAACGTTGATGACCTTGCTGGCCGCAGCGGCGTGGCCGTGGGCGACGAGGTAGTCGTACGTGCCCATGGCGCCCGTCTGCGACTGCGAGCGGGTCGAAGCCGGCAACCGCCTCGGAGATCGGAGGCTTGCAGCCCGGATAGCCACCGAAGGTGGCGCACTGACCGATCGGGATGATCGCAACGCAGTTGCCCTTGGTTGCGAGCGCGACGACCGTCTCGGCCATGTCGTGCTCGATGGTTGCCGTCGGCGGACATGCCGATCGAGCACCACGGCACGTCAGTGTCGCTGTCGTCACCCCATGCGCCGCCGCCGAGATGGTCCTGCAGCGCACCTTCGACGACGAGCACGAACGGCTGTCCGTGTTCGAGGCTGAGGTCATGAAGTCCTGCAGCCACTGAGCGGCGAGGTCTCCACCCATGCCCATGACGGTCTCGTGGTACTGGAGATCGATCACGTCGACAACGACATCTGCGATGTTTATGGCGTCGTAGACCCTCGACGTTGTACCCGAGCGCATGGTAGGTGAAGTTGTTGCCGCCGAGCTGGGTCGGCAGAATCCTCGCGAGACCCGCAGCCGCACCCGTCGTGACGTCAGTGCCCTCGACCGCGATGCCGTTGGCATCCTCGAAGATGCCGAGCAGCGACGTCGAACAACCGGTGCACTCCGCACCGTGGATCCATACGACCCGCGGCTTGCCCAGCGTGCCGCCGAGATCGGTGCCGTCTGCGCTGTACGCAAACGTCTCGGCGATCTTCGAGACTCTGCTCTGACTCATGCCGACGGCGGCGGCAAGCGCGCCCAAGCGGGTTACGAACTGTCGCCTGGTTATGGCCATACTCTCTCCTCCTTCACTCAAATCGGTGAACAGTACTCATCAAGCTTTCCCGTGCTTTCCGAGCGTGGTGCAAAGAAAACGCGCCACCTCCTCTCGATCCACAGCTCGGGGACCGCACGGAGATGGCGCATCACGAATGCCTAGAGAGGCTGCTTGTCGGGGCTCGTACCTGTGCGACGAAGAAGGGCTACAGAGAGGTATGAGGTGCTCCGGCCAAGCGGGTCTTCGTGCCGGCTCCAACCCGTTGGTCCTACCCGGTGTACCCCTCCTAACTCGGGTACGTCGCTCATGTGCGCGGGGCTTGTAACACAAGTTACAACGGCAATCCTATGCGATGAATCGCCTCCCGTCAACACAGAACCTCCACACGCCTGCTGAGCTCGTGATGTGACGCAGGTCACAAGAACGAGACGCCCGGGGCATCAGCACCCCGGGCGTCATCAGGAACCATTCACAACCGCGACCTACTGACTATCAGACCTGACCGGACTGCTGCCAGATGAGCCGTCAGCCGTCGGTCCGTTGCCGTCTGACTGCTTGGTGAACCGCTCGATGAACTCGATCCTGTTGACGACGTCGACCTCAAGCGTCTTGGCCAGCCTGCGGAGCTCCGCGTCTTGCGTGGCGAAGATCCGGGAGCGCTGAGCCAGCGAGAGCACGACGGCCTGCGCCTCGGGGATCTCGAGCTTCTCCATCAGGGCCCGCGCATCGGACTCCGAGTGCTCGATCTCATGCAGCAGCTCGCCCAAGTCGACCTCGCCTTGCTTGATGTCCTTCAGGTCCTCGTAGTCGCCGAGGGTCACCAGCCACTTGCGATTGCGCGCAGGCAGGAGGTGGACCTCTTCGTTGTCAACCATCGCGTGGATGAAGTCGGCCGTGGCGAAGAACTTCTTCTTGCGCAGCAGCAGCAGGAGCGGCAGCAGCAGAAGCGGCAGCAGGCAGTAGCCCCACTTCTGAGGCACACGCGGGATCGGCACCGTCGAGACCTGGTCGGGCCAGCCCCATACCTGCACGCGCCCGTTGGCGGTGTCGGTGATGAATATCCTGTTGCGCTCACCGACCGAAACGCCGTTGGGGTAGCTGAACTCGGCCTTCGAGCTGACCTTGCTGACCGAAGTTCAGGATCTTGGTGCCCTCGGTCGATCCAGAGGGTCCCGTCGTGGGCAAGGGTGTCCACGACGACGAAGCGAGCGGCATCGGTGGTCTCATCGGACGGGAACGGTGACAGGAACGATATGCCGCGCGGCAAGCCCTGCGTCACGATGATGCGATCGAACGTCCCGTCCTTGTCAAAGACCTGGATGCGGCGGTTGTTGCTGTCGGTGACGTAGACCTGGTCGTTGTAGACCGCGGCGCCGTTGGGGAACTGGAACACCTCTTGGCCCTGCTCGGCGTCTGTCACCATCCCCACGGTGCCCACGGACTTCTCGAACGTGCCATCAGGCTTGAAGATGACGAGCCGGTGTCCGTTGAGGATCTCCGTGACGTACATCGTGCCGTCGGGAGCGAACGTCACAGCGACCGGCGCCCACTGGACGCCGCCGGTCTCGAAAGCCGGCAGCTCTTCTTTGGGAAGCTTGGGGTCGAACTGCTCCACGTACTCGCCCTCGGGATTGAAGATGTGGATCGTGCGGGCCCGGCGATCGGAGACGTAGAGGTAGCCGTTGAGCGGGTTCTTGGCGATGTAGAGCGGAACGACGGTCTCGGACGCACCGAAGCTGCGCTGGTAGTCGCCGTCGGGATTGAACACGTCGATCGTGTGGCGCGCCGAGTCGACCACGTACACATCTCCGTCGGCCGCGAGCACGCCGATGGGACGCTGCATACGTTGATCGCTCGCTCCCCCATTGAACGAGAAGAGGTACTGCGGCGGTTCGACGACATCCACACCCGTGGGCGCGATGTCGAACCCGAGCTTGCTTGGTGCTCTGGTAGTAGAGGTAGTACGCCGCGAGCAGCGCCAGCAGCACCAGGAGCACCGCGACGATCGCGATCTTTCGTTTCTGTCTTCTGGTCAACTCAGCCTCCGGTTCGATCGCCCGGGTTGATAAGCACGAACGGGTGCGAAGCTACGACTCTTTCTCCATGCGTTCGACGGCGGTCTTCAGGTACTCGTCGTCGGGGTTCGCCTTGAGGGCTCGCTGATACACCGCGAGCGCGGCAGCGGGGTGGTCGGCTTCGATTCCCGAGATCCCGGTGGCGATGTCGCCGTTCTCTGCGGAGATCTGCTCGCGGCCCTTCAGGTAGACCTCGAGTGCATCCTCGACGTCACCTCGGGCCAGCAGCACCTGCGCATGCACTTTGACCGCCGCCACACTCTCGGGGTCCAGGTTGCGTGCGATGAGGGCAGACTCGAGCGCCTGGTCGAGCTCGCCTGCTTCCAGCTCGCTCGCAGCGCGAGCGGACCATTCGGTCGACGTGCCGAAGGCTGCGAGGGCCTCTTGAGGCGGCTCGGCATCGGGTGCAAGGCGCGCGGCCTGGAAGTAGTGGTACGACGCGTTGACCTTGTCGCCCTTCTGCTCGTAGACCTGGCCCATCGTGTAGTGGGCCTCTGCAAAGCCCGGGTCGAACGCGATGGCGAACTCGAGGTTGGTGATCGCCGAATCGTAGTCTTCCAGCCCTCTGAGAGCCCGCGCGAGGTTGAGATAGGTGTCCGAGGCATCCTTGCGGATCCGCAGCGCGCCCTTGAAGTAGCCGGCCGCCTCGTCGTACTTCTGCTGGCGCAAGGTGAGCAGCCCGAGGTTGTAGAGCGCGTTCTCACGTCGCTCGTCCACCTTCGAGAACTGGGCCTCCTCGGTGAGCTCGATGACCTTCTTGAAGTACGTCTCGGCTTCGTCGTCGTTCTCGGTGAGCATCGCCACCATGCCGAGATCGAGGTGGGCACCGATGTGCTTGGGATCGATCTTGAGCGCGGCGTTGAACTGCTCGATGGCCTGCGGGTACTTACCCGCGGCACCGAGCGCCTCGCCCAGCCGGACGCGCAGGATCACATCGTTGGGGGATTGCCGCACCTGTTCCTGGAGGCTCTTGACGACCCTGGTGGGCGCGTTGGTCAACTCCTCGCGTTGGCGGTTCTGCCACACGCTGTAGCCGAACCATGCGGCGAGCGACAGGGTCGCCACCAGAAGCACCGCAACCGCCACGTTGAGCCCAACATCGAGATTTCGCGTCTTGCCTGCATTCTGCGGAGTCTCCGCGCGTGGTTCAGTCATGCTCGATGTAACCTCGATTCTTGGTCAGCGCATGCCGGTGCGCCGGTGAGTATCACTCACTTGTGAGAGCTACGAGACTACACCCCTACGTCCTTGTGGCAACGAACACAGAGGGCTGCACCCTTGTACGGCGCGATCTTGCGGTTGAACGGGTCCAGCGCGCCGTGGCAATCGTAGCAGAGGCGCAGGTCGTGTCCTTGCTGCAGCGCGATCTTGACTGCAGCTTCTGACGTGCCAAAGTTCACGTGGCATTCGTAACAGCGGTACGGCTTTCCCTTGATCTCGGCCACACCGAAGTGGACAGCGTGTTCCGCGAAGGCCTTGTTCTCGATCGCCGTCGCCGGGCTTCTGCTTCATCTCATCGTGACACGGCGTGCAGTTCTTCTCGGTGAGCTCTGCGGTCTTGACGTCTCGGTGATGACATCCCTGGCACTCGGTGCGATCGGTGTGACAGATGTAGCAGTCTTCCTTGGGTATGCCCTTTGGCGGCTTGTGATTGGAGACGAAGTCGGCGGCGTGTGGCACGACCGTCTGGTGGCATTCCTGACACGACGGGCCCGTATGGCACACGCCACACAGCCCTTCGTTCGCGAGGAACTTGCCGCCGTGCTGGCTTCGCCAGCGCGCATCCTTGTGATCGTCGGGAACGACCGGTTTCGCCGGGGCGTTGGGGCCCACGCCCTCACCGGTGTGGCAGTCGACGCAGTACTGCGTCGCGTGACACATCGAGCAGTTCTCGGGCTGTTTCTGAGCGTCCTTCGCGTGGGTCTTGCGCGCGAACTTGTTCGTGTGGTCCTCGGGCTTCAGATCGAAGCCCGGCGGGTGGCACTTCTCGCACTCTTCTGTGGCGACACCACCGAGCGATGCGTGCTGCAGGCCGTGACAGCGGTAGCAGGAGAGCATGTCGGGGGTCTGTGCGCCCGTCTCATCGTGGGGGAACTCGGCGTGGCACGCCTCGCACGAGTAGTTGCGCCTGAGGTGGTCGGCGTGGGCGAAGATGAGCCGGCCGGGGGTGATGGCATCGAGGTCCGGATGGCAGTAGACGCACTGCGACATCGAGACCTTCTCCTTCGGATAGATCTTGATCGACGGCCCCTTGGGGCGCGGGAGGACCACCGAGTGGTACACATCGGGCATCGCGGGGACGTCCGGCACCTCGCGCGCGTGGCACTCATCGCAGTCGGCCGGTGCGTCGTGGCACATCATGCAGCCGTTCACACCGCTCGCATCGGCGGCCTCGGCGTGCGGCGCCGCCTTCCAGTCGTCGCCGTGGCTGGAGGGGCGGAGCTCGAACGACGGCGTGTGACAGTCTGTGCACTCGCCGGTAGCGAGTTCTCCCGCGGGCCCGTGCTGGATCCCATGGCAGGCGAAGCACGTCTCCATGGGCACCCGCTCGGTGGCTCCCTCGCGGTGCGGCATCCGGGAGTGGCATCCGTCGCAACTCACGAGCAGGTGGCTGCCATGACGGAAGATCAGCCCCGGCACATCCACGTCGCCCAGCTGGAGGTGGCACGGGGCGCACTGCGTGGGCTCGATGGGCGCCGCCGTGTCGATCACGGGGTCCTCGGCAGCGTCGCCGAAACGTGCGGTCGCGAACACGAAGGCGAAGACCAGCACCAGAATCGCTGCCAGCCACAAGACGAGCCGTCTGTCGACGCGGCCCACCACGCTCGAGGCACTACTCCCTAGGTCGCGCCTTCGGGGTGCGCGCTTGTCAGGCGAACACCACGGAAGACCGCCAAGTCAGAAAAGAGCGTCGTCTCCGATTCAGGACGCGCTCGCGGTCACCAACTATGCAACATCTGTCACATCAAGCATAGGTACGCCCCTAGGGGGTGTCAACGAATGCCATACGTCACGGCGAACCGCGAACCGGGGATTCAGGGAGGACAAAGCGCTAAGGAAGCTGCTCGGCGGCCGCGACGAGCGCCTTCTTGAGGCTCTTGGGCGAATCGCCCGGCTTGACCGACATCTCCAGAGCCACCATGACCGACCCGTCGGTGAAGCCGAGTGCAGCGTAGCGGCTGTTGGTACCGAAGTAGACCTTGCGCCCGTTGACGGTGATGGTCTCGGTATCGGCGGGATACTGCTGCTTGACCTGCGTGTTGAGCGCCGCCTGCGCGCCGGCCGCTGTCTGTGTCTGCTCGGCGACGATCACGAACGACACCGGACCGGAGCCCGATCCGGGCACGTATTCGCGTGCGATGTTGAGCAGGTCGATCGTGGGCTTGGTCGCCGTGAATCCGCGCACGACGTCGGGTGCCCACTTCAGCAGGGACCCGGCGGGTGCGCTCGTGTCACCCTCGCCCGGCTTGGTGTCAGGTGCCGGTGCCTCGGCAGGCGGTGCGGGCTCTTCGTTGTCGACAGCGGGCTCTTGCCCCGCCTTCACGGAATCGAGCTGCGATTTCGCCTTGCGGAACGCGGGGTCTGCGGCGACGACCTGCGCGAGTTTCTCCTCGGCGGTCTTGAGGTCGCCTGCAGCGATCGCGACCTGGGCCTGCTCGTAGAGGGGCAGGACCACCGCATGTTCGTCGCAGGTCTTGACCACCGTCTTGACCCGGTAGTCGGATATCTTGTCGGCGGGCACCTCGATGGTCTTGATGCTCTCGGAGATCACGTGCCCCTCGGTGCATACCAGCCGGCTGCCGGTCTTGACCTCGACTTTGGGCTGGCAGCCCACCGTGAGGGCGACGCACAGCGTGACGATGACGACGAGCGACGCTCTGCCTATCCGAATCATGTCTCATCCTCCACGGTGACCACCTTGAGCGCCGCGATCACCAGAGCCAACGCACCGACAACCGACAGAACTACCGCGGCGATCGAGACGGGGCTCGTGATGACCTCAACCGAGAAACGAGCATACTCGGTGCCATATGTCTGCTGAACGTCAGAAGGAATCCAGTTATTCCATGTATGCAGCGGCGTATCCAGAAGCGGACGGTACGCCCACGCTGCGACAAACGTCGTGATCGAGGCCAGCACCGCTGCAGTTCGGCCGAGCCGGTGCGGGGCACGCAGCGACGCTGCGAGCAGCACCAACGCCCCTGCCACCGGGAGCCAACTCGCCGCGCTCTCGAAGCCGCGCATGGCCCACGTCGCTTCGAACGGCTGCGGCAGCGTACCGACCGACGTGGCCCGGAGTGCCGGCAGGAACAGTCCCACCAGCGCGGCCGCACATGCCAGACCCGCGCAGACGCGCGCGATCAGCAGCGCGCCGGATCTCCACCCATCGCTTCGAGGGCGCGCCGCGGCCAGATAGACGACTATCGCGCCGACCACGCACAGCACCGCACCCGGCAGGGCGCCGCGCCACTGAATGGGGTTGGGGCCGTAGACGCCCGTCATCCGCTCGAGCACCGACAGCAGCGTGAGCAGGGCCGGTGCCACGAGGAGCGACGGAGCCGCCGCGACGACTCCACGCGTGGTCACGACGTTGGACCAGCCCCAGGCCAGTGCATAGGCGCCCACGCCGAGTAACACGAACTCCGAGGAGAGCCGCGAGAGCTCGCCTACCGCGCCAGGGAGCTGCGGGATGGCGACAACGGCACTCACGAGGGCCGCCGAGGCGACGGCGACGAGCGTCACCGCGCGCCGGTCGAGTTCGCGGGCCGCTCGGACAAGGGCCAGCGCGCCCACGGCGAAGACGACTCCGGCGAGCAGGATCAGAGACCTCCTGCTGGGGATACTTGATGAAGGGAGAGAACGAACTGGGCCGCTCCCAGTTCGCAAGAACGGCCGCCGACCCCACCGCAGATGCGACCGCCCCGGCCAGCGCCAGGGCCGCGGTCGTCTTCCTCGCGAAGACCCAGGCGGTGACACAGGCGATCACTCCCCACAGGGCCGTAGTGAGGAACAGCACCACCGCCCCTGAAGGGGCATCCGATGCTCGTTGGCTGAGCGTGATGAGCGGAGCGAGCCAGAAGCCGGCCACTCCACCCGCTGCCGCGAACGATGCCTCGACCGGATGAGCCCGTGACGCGGCGAGCGCCGCCCGAGCGCCCAAGGAGGCGACACCGAGCAGGCCGGCCACAACACAGAAGACCCCCACCTGCACCGCGTCGGGGACCTGGTGCATGACGACGGTCGAGAAGACGAACACCATCGCCATGCCCACCGCCGCGACCGCGAGGGGCACGATATCGCGCACTCTGTGCATCACGTGAGGAATGTGTGGACTTCCCTTCAGGCAGCTGAAAGGGCCGGGGAATCGCCCCCGGCCCTTTCGGCACAATCAGATGCACGTGCCGACACACCCGCAGCTGACATGCACGCTACTTGTTGTGGCACGCCTCACACACGCCGCGGTTGTCCATGCGCAGAAGCGCGCTGGGATCGCCCACGAAGTTGTTGCGCGGCACACCGTCAGTGAGCGGCAGTGAACCGTCAGCAGCGAAACCTTCCATCTGAGCAGCCGTACCGTGAGCACGGTGGCAGCTCAAGCAGTCGATCCAGTCGGTGGAGTCGTTCCCACCGGTGTCACCGGCAAGGGAGGGATCGATATCGTGCGCAAGCGGCAGACCGCTGTCGACGACCAGGTCCATCGCGCCGCTGAAGTTCGACAGCGGAACGTTGACCGGGTGACGATGGCGAAGCTTCAGACCGGATCCGTCGCCGGCGTCATAGACGTTGCCGGAGGCCACGTAGTCCGTGGTCACACCGTTGACCGTCTTGGAGAACGTCTGCTCCGGAAGCAGGTAGGTCTGATGGCAACCGGCGCACCAACCGCTCATGCCGGTCTCGAAAGCGGTGCGGCCGTCGTCGGTGTTACGACCCTTGGCGTAGCGCGGGGTCGTGTAGTCCGGCGTGTAGGCGACACCTGTCGGGGGATTGACACCGTCGTAGGGCTTGTGCAGGCGGAAACCGCCGACCGGCCAACCCTCTTCGACCGAGGAGACCCAGCCGTCGGGATCGGGGTCGGTCACGCCGTCGGGACCAAACGACGTAGAGCTGTAGCCACCGACGTTGTTGCCGTTGACCTGCGCCTTCAAGAGACGGTAGTTGGCCGCACCGTGGACGTCGTGGCAGGTGGCACAGTCCATCTTGATCTGGACCGACTCACCGGCCTGTCCGCCGTCGGAGGGATAGCCGTCAGGAAGCGTGGCCGGCGGATTAGCGGCACCGAACTCGCCGCCACCGAACGCGCCCCAACTGGAGCCTCTGAACTCGTGCTCCGAGGTCACGGGAGCCGACACCGTGGTGCCGAGGCTCGCGTTGTAGACGGGCATGAACTCAGTACCGCCACCGTTCAAGGTGCCGCCCTGGATTCCGTAGTCGGTACCTTCGTAGATACCTTCCTGGACGTTGGTGTCGGCGCCCTGGCCCGTCGCGTCGTGACAGGCGTAGCAGAACTCGCTCATCAGAGCGGCGGAGCTGACCAGCAACGCGCTGCGCTCGACGTCGTTGCCGTTGGTCCACGTGATGGTCGAGACCGACGTGTGGGCGCGGTGGCAACCGGCACACGCATCGGTGTCATCGACATAGTTGCCGTGGATCGCGAAGTTGGCGGAGGCCAGCGCGGGAAGCGCGAGGGCGACTAGAGCCGCGAGGACGAACGCGAGTACGAGCTTGTGTGTCTTTATCATCGTCTCTACACCTCCTTACCAGCAGCGTCGCCGTTTGCGATACGGCGGGCGGACAGGGCTGCGAGCCCACCGACGAACAACGTCGGCAAGATCATCTTACCACCGGACAGCAGGCTGGAGGCCATCGGGGCCACATGGTCCTCGATGAACGGGTCGGCCTTGGCCGGCGTGAGTAGCGTGGTCTTGCTACCCCAGTACAGCGAGCCGTTGCCCATCCAGTTCTTGGTGCCCGGTGCGACCGAGCCAGGGCCGAAGATGTAGCCGTTGGCCGGTGTGTTGAGCATCAGCAGGATGTTCTCGCGCGTATCCCACTTCATCGCCTTGGCCGGGCAGCTCGACACGCAGGCCGGCTCGTGGGCCTTTTCGGGAACAGCGGCGATCTCAGCGGTGGTGGCACGTGTGGGAAGTGCATCGGGTCCGACCTGATCATCGGCGCCGGCGCGACCGTGGCACAGCGTGCACTTGTTCATCTTGGGCAGTCCGGCGTAGGGCCCGGACTCGTAGGCGACATCCACCTTGGGGTAGCCGCCGCGCTGGCAGCCATCGGCACACGGGAACGTACCGGCCGCAGTCACGCACGCGGACGGATCGCACTTGGCGTTGTCCACGCTGACGGCCCCGGTGGCTTCCTTCTTGATCGCACCGAACGGGCAACGAGGCGCGCACGGCGGACTCGGGCAGTGCCAGCACGTGAAGCGGATGAACGGACCCATGTCGACGCGCTTCTGGCTCTTGATCGCCAGCCGCTGACGCGGGTTGACGACTGAGCGAGCCGGCTTGACGTCTTCGATGTCGTCGAAGTTCTTCATCTTCCACGCGCGCTTGCAGGCAACGACACAGCCGTTGCAGCGCATGCACTTGTCTACGTCCTGGAAAACAGCCATTTCATTGATAGCCATTGGTCACACCTCCCTACATCTTCTCGATACGGCACAGGCACGCCTTGGACTCGGGAATCGTCGTGTTGCAGTCGCCTGCATCGATGCACAGGTCGTTGGCTCGGGAGCCGGTGGAAAGTCCCACATCACCCCAGTGCCACGGAATCGCGACCACACCCGCAGCGACGCGCTGGTTGCCTGCGAGTCCGACACCCACGCGGGCCCGGAAGCCCTCACCGTACTTGGGCATCATGTCGCCCGGCAGACCCTCGGTCCGCGCGGTGACGATCTTGACCATCTCGCCGTCCTTGATGCCGAACGTGCGGGCATCGGTGGAGTTGAGCTCGATCCACGGCTCCGGCTCGGACTTCGACGTTCCAGTGGTTGTTGCGGGTGATCGGGCCGCCCTGGAAGTGCTCGACGCACCGGATGGTGGTGAGCACGAGCGGGAACTGCGACGCAGGAAGGTCTCGACCTGCAACGATAGTGTCGTTGGGAACCAGGTTCCAGCCAGCAGTCGTGCCGATCGGGTTCGTGGTGCCGTTCGTGTTGCGGCCCCATATGGGCAGCAGGTTCTGACGCGGAGTCTCGTAGGGCTCGACGTGCGCCGGGAAGTTGCCGGCGAGCGAAACACCGGCGACCGCTCCGCCTGCATAGTGCGGACTGGTGGTGTCAGCAGCAGCGACAGGCGTGGGCTTGTCGGCAAGACCCTGGACCTTGCGGTACCAGCGCGAGTAGTTGAGTACCTGAGCGGTGTTGCGGCTCACGAACAGACGACCGCAGGAGTCCGGCCCCATGAAGAAGTCGTTGACATCTCCGGGGACCTCGTGGGTCGACGGGTCGGTCGTGAAGTAGGTGCCCGGGTTGTTGTTGTAGAGCACGCGGCGGTTGACGAGCCAAGCGAAGCCCCAGCCGGGAAAAGCCAAGCGTCCCGTTGGGATCGACCCTGTCGCGGTTCTTGGAGCGGTTGTCTGTCGCCCAAGCGGCCTGGTTCGTGTGCTGCTGCCCCGTGCGCGACGGTGTTGTAGGCGCCGGTGTAGATCCAGATCGTTCCACCCGCAGCGACACCGGTGCACATCTCCCGGTACATGAGCTCGGAGACGGCCTCGGAACCGAACGACGGTGGCGTGGGGTACGAGTTGGCGTTGTCGACGAACTCGCGCATGGTCGCCATCTGCGTCGAGACGCTCACGGCGTTGTAGTCACTCGTCGTGGTGAGGAAGCCACCGTAGGGAGTGCCATACAGCTGGTCGTAGACCGAGGTGTATGTGATTCCTGCGGCGTTCCATACGCTCGCGATGTGTCCGAAGGCGCCCTCATCGTTCAGAGCCTTGGCGAACCTGAGCAGCAGCTCGGTGTCGTCCTTGCTGTTGCCGCGAGGACGAACGTTCTCGTAGCGCCACTGCAGCGTACGGCCGGAGTTCGTGGCCGAGCCCGGCCTTCTCGACGTGGCTGAGCACGCCGGGAACAGGAAGCGTGACGCCGCCGGGCTTACGCGAGACCGCACTGGTCTCGGTCAGGAACATGTCCGTGCATACCAGCGTGTCCAGGTTGTAGAGGCCCTGACGGACCGCGCCCTGGTTGGGCTCGGTGACCGCGGGGTTCTGGCCCCAGACAACGGCCGCCTTGGTGGACTGGTCGACCATCTTGCGGAACATCGTGATGTGGTTGTTTCCCTGACCCTTGGGCCACAGCGAGTAGCAGGCATCCACGGCAGCACGCTTCGCGGCACCGGCCAGGCCATCGACCTGGGTGTAGTTGCCGAACCACTTGAGCGTCATGTTGTAGAAGCCGCGCTGCTGCAGACCCATGGACGCATTGTTGTAGGAGTCGTCGTACGACAGGTCCATCGTCGCACGGTTGCCGGTACCGGATGTCGGGTTGCCCCACAGGCCGTCCATGTACTTGCCGAATGCGTTGGCGTCGGCGTCGATCTGCACCGTCGGGTTGGCCGAGTAGGCGGGGATGTTGCCGTAGAGCAGGCCCATGTCGGTCGAACCCTGAACGTTGTGGATACCACGCAGGGCGTTGATGCCGCCACCGGCGCGACCCATGTTGCCCATGAGGATCTGCAGAACGGAGAAGGACTTCACGTTCTGGGCGCCGCACGTGTGCTGCGTGAGGCCCATCGCGTAGAGCAGAGTCGTCGCTCGGTACGCCGGATCGCGAGGATCGGTGGACGTGCCGGACGAGCAGCGGCTGTTTGCGATGAAGGCGTCACCCACGAACGCGATGTCCTGCTGGGTACAACCGACGATGTCCGCGGTGACCGCCATCGTGTACGGCTCCACGTGCGCCTTCAGGCGGTTGTAGACCGTGTTGGGATCGGCGTCGACCGTGACGGCCTTGAGCGGGAAGTCCGAGCACGTGGTGGCGCTCGCAGGATCGGTCGTGATCGTGCCGTCAGCGTTCACGCGGGCGCGCTCGTAGTCGAAGCCGTCTCCACGAACAAGGAAGCGGGCGTCGGTGTACTTCGAGTTACCGTTCGCGTAGCCGGCACCGGTGGTAGCGGCCACAGCGCTGGCGGCGGCAGAGTTCTGATCCTTGAAGAAGGTACCTGCGCCGTTCTGGTTGAGGAACGCGAAGAAGTTCACGCGAACCGGATCGGCCGGATCGAGGTTCTCGATCTTGTCGATCATGTAGCGAACCAGTCCGTTCGCAAGCGCGATGTCGGTACCCGGACGGATACGGACATAGCGGTCACCGTTGGCCTCGTTGCACAGAGCCGCGGTGCGGTTCTTGCGAGGATCGATGACGATGAGCTTGGCCGGCGTCTTGTTGCTGCGCGGGTCGCTGGGTGCGAAGAAGTCCTTGGGGAAGCGTGCGCGACCGATGTGCGCGATGCTCGCCGGGTGGTTCTCAGCCGGGTTGGCGCCCCACACGATGAAGCAGGTGGAGTTCGCCATATCGGCCCAGTGATTCGTCATTGCGCCACGCCCGAATGCGGCGGCCAGACCGGCCACCGTGGAGCTGTGTCATATACGGGCCTGATGCTCGACGTTGCTGGAACCGAAGTTCGCGATGATCTTGCGGTAGACGTAGTTCGACTCGTTGTTCATGTGCGATGAGCCGAAGAACGCGACGCCCTTGGTGTTGTACTTGAGGGCGGCAGGATCCCACCCGGCGGTATCGGTCGCGCGCGCAGCCATCAGACGCTGCGAGGCCTCCGTGAACGCCGCGTCGAGCGTGACCTTGGTCCACGGATCGTCGCCCTCGCGACGATAGGCGACGCCGGTCGCGTCGAACGCGGGGTCGTACGCGAAGATATCGTCCTCGGGGTGAGAGCCGGCCCACGCGCCGATGCGGCGCTCGTTGTTCACGAGCTGGAGCGACCCTGCGCCCTTCGAGCACAGACCGCCCGAGTTCATCGGAGACTCGAAGTCACCGTAGAGATCGACGATCTCGCCGCTGGTGTTGTTCTTCACGACGCGCTGCCCGCAGCTCGCTGAGCAGTACGGACACGTCGTGAAGGTGACCGTGTAGTCGGGGTTGTCCTCGTATGCCGCGGCTTTCTCGGCATCGAAGGCGAAGTCCAGACCACAGGCGGCCACCGCTGTAGTGGCAGCTGTAGCCTTCAGGAAATCACGCCTGCTGATTCCCGAGGGCATCTGCCCGGTGTCCCTAGTTGCCATTACTGGTTCCCTTCTGACCTTTGGTGATCAGACGAATAGTGGTGCTCCTGCCCCTCACCGGGGCGATGCGTGGCATCGGTGCCTGTGACCTCTCCTTTCGTAGTGGACTGACCGTGCCCGCCGGAGCGGAATACAAAAAGACCAGCACGCGGCGTCGCCGAAGGCGTATGCCATGCACTGGTCGTTGTACACATATGCGTCGTGCCTCCCTTACCCCTAAGGAACGCGAAAACAGGAACGACCGGTAACTCCGCCGGTAGGTCGCTCTTGAGATTCGCGATCTCCTTTTCAAGCGCGGGAGGCTCACCGGTTTCCCGATCGAACCCTAGACGGCCCGGCGACCATGGCACGCGAGTGCTTTAGGTCCGAGGGGCTCGGAGATCGTCCTATGGTGTCTGTCAATGGTTGCCGTACCGCGGCGACGCGCCTTGCCGGGACCCGTCCGCCACTTGTAACACTCGTTACAAACTATGCCCAGAGAGCATACAACCGCCACACAAACCCGTCAAATCACCATTCCTTTGGATCTACATCACTCATCCAGATAGTCTCTCTTGAAGTCCTCGAAATCGGTCGCGCGCACATCGGCGACGACCGCATTGCGCCGCAACTCCCTGTCTTCGGTGGCAAGCCCGCGGACACGCGAAGCCATGGAGATCAGCATCGCTGCTCGCTCGTCGAGTTCGTAACGCTCCTCGAACACGCGTGCGTCGGATTCAGAGTAGGGGGCGAACTCGAGCAGGTGGTCGAGTTGTATCTCGCCCACGACACGGCCAGCGTACAGCGGGCGATCCTGCTCGGGTGCGACGAGGCGCAGCCGGCGCTTGCGCGACATGGCTTCGGTCATCTCGGCGTCGATCATCGCTTCCACGAAGTCGGGAGTCACGATGTAGCGGATCTTGCGCAGCAACAGGAGCAGCGGCAAGAGCAGCAAGGGCGACAGGCACGCGAGCCAGCCCAGGGGTGACGCGGGCACCGGAACGGGCGGCAAGCCGGCGACCGGCCAGCCCCAGACTTGGACCTGATGATTCTCGCGGTCGGTGATGTAGATGCGGCCACCCTTGTCGAGGGCGATATCGTTGGGGTAGTTGAACTGACCCGGGCCGAATCCCCGGGAGCCGAACTGTGTCAGCCGAGCGCCCTTGAGGTCGTAGACGTCGATCGTGTGCGCCACGGCATCGGCCACATAGAGGCGCTCCTCGGCGTCGATAGCGATGCCGCGAGGGATGCCGGACGTGTCGATGAAGGACTGGAACTCACCTGTGGAGTCGAACACCTGGACGCGGCGGTTGTTGCCATCGGACACGTAGACGTTCCCGTCTTGCGAGACTGCCAGCCCGTTGGGGAAGAAGAAGCCCCCGGGGGTGTCGTCGAGCCGCAACGCCTGGAAGGTGCGCCCCACCATGGCGACTCGCTCACCTTGCTCATCGAAGAACAGCAGCCTCTGCTGGTCGGTGTTCCCAACGTCGGTCACGCGCAGTTCGCCTGCGGGAGAGAAGGCGAGCGCGAGCGGAGTCCAGCTTATGTCCGAGCCGCCATCGAACTCGCGGACGAAGTTGCCGTCGAGATCGTAGACGTAGATGGTGCGTTGACGCCGGTCGGTCACCCAGACCTCTTCACCCTTCACCACAAGGTGGACGGGGTTCCTCAGCACGTCTCCGTCGGTCTTGTTGAAGGAGAAGAGGAACCGGCCGTTGGTCGTGAAGACGCTGATGCGGCGTTTGCGGAAGTCGACGACGTAGACGCGTCCGCTCTCCGACACGCCCACCCCCACGGGGTTCTGCAACTCGTTGACGCCCGTCCCCGTGATCGAGAACAGATACTGAGGCGGCTGAATCGCGGCAACAGGCTGCCCCAGGTCGAACGTGGGTAGCCTGCGGTTCTGCGCGTAGTAGTAGGCCGCATACGCCAACAGCGCCAACAGGACCAGCAGGATTGCCAGCAGGATGTACCTACGCACGGTCTCCCTGCGCGTCAGCTTCGTCGAAGAAGACCCGGGAGCGTTCTCGGGCTGCGTCTCGAGCGATTCATTTTCACGAACCATCGGTCACCCGTTTCAGTCCTTGGGTCGCTGTCTCGTTCTCAGGATCGAGGAGGAGGACTCGTCTGTACGACTCCTCCGCGTTCTCTTTGTCGTCGGTCTGTTCGAACCCCTGCGCGACAAGGAGCCTCGCCTCTACATTGTTGGGGTCGATCGCAGCCGCGATGCGGGCCTCTGTCAGCGCCTTCTCGACGTCGCTAGCCATCAGGCTCTTGGCTTCCGCGAGCCGGGCATCGGAATCGCCGAGCTTCTCGAGCGCGAGCACGGGCTTATCGACCGTGGGAGCCGAGTCGGCCGCGGTGCGGAACCTCTCTGCTGCTCCTGCTTCATCGCCTTCTTCGAGCAGTATCTCACCCAAGTCGAAGTTGGCCTCCGGCATAGCGGGATCGAAGAGGAGCGCGTCCTCGAGCGAGTTTCGATACGCCTTGTCGGCCCCCAGCGCACGGTACGCCACGGCGAGCGCGTAGTGGACATCGGATGAGTCCCGCTTGAGACGCAGGGCTTCCTTGAAGTACTGCGCCGCCTCCTCGTACTTGCCTTGTTCGTAGAGCGCGGTACCCAGGTAGTAGTACGCGGTCTCGAGTGTGTCCTCGCCCCCCAGGGGCAGATCGTCCTTGATCAGCGTGATGATCCTGCGGTAGTAGGTCTCCCCCGTCTTCCAGTCCTGCTCGGTGAGCGCGAGGAATCCCAGACCCGAGATCGCGGGCACGTACTGGTCGTTCACCGAGAGGATCGCCTCGTACTGCTCGCGAGCGTCCGCGTCACGTCCCGCGACGGCATAGGCCTGGGCGAGCCGCATCCGCGCGTTGTAGTCGTTGGGGCGACTGCGCACGGTGGCTTCGAGTTCGACGATGGCGCGAACGGCGGGTGTCGAAGCGACGACCGCTTGGCGGCCCGCCCACACCGCGTAACCCAGCCAAGCGCCCAAGATGACGACCACGGCGAACACGACCACCAGGGCCACGTCGAGCGGTCGCACCCGTTTGAGATCGAGCACGCGATACTCCCTTACGCCAGTCGGCGCCTCAGCCTGCCGGGGCTGTCTGTTGGCGCTCAACATCCGATGAGAACTGAATCAGACCGAAACGATGACTCCTGCAACTGAAGCACGGCCTGCTCATGCGACATCTGCAGTAAGCGTGCCTAGACGTTGATGTCGGTATGACAGCGAATACACAACTCGACGCCGGGCCATGGAGCGATCTGCCGATTCTGAAGGTCCAAGGCCCCATGGCATCCGTAGCAGAGTCTGACATCATGACCGGCCTGTGCCAACGAATTCGGGCCACCGGTTCCTTGGTGTTCTTGTGAAGACGGCGACGTCGAGAACCCTACGTGGCACTCCTCGCACGTGTATGGCTCGCCCGTCTGCTCGGCGACGCCGAAGTGGACGGCGTGCTCCGCGTAGCCCTGGATCTTGATGCTCGTGGCGGGCTTCTTCTTCATCTCCGGATGGCACGGCGTGCAGTTCGCCTCGATGAGCAGGCCCTGGCTCACCGTCTCGTGGTGGCACGACTGACACGTCGACCGGTCCGTGTGGCAGACGTTGCAGTCCTCATTGGTGACTCCGGGTGCCGGCTTGTGCTCGCTCAGCCAACCAACCGGGTGAGGCATGGGCGTCTCGTGGCAGCGCTTGCACGACTCATCGGTATGGCAGGAGCCGCACGCGCCCTCGCCGTCCAAGTAGAGGCCGCCGTGCTGGCGAATCCATTCGGGCTTCTTGTGATCTGCGGGGATGACCGGCTCATCGGGCGCGTTGGGGCTCTTGCCGCCACCGCGGTGGCAGTCGACGCAGAACGAGCCCGGGTGGCACATCGCGCAGTACTCGGGCGATTTGTCGGCTTCTTTCTTGTGCTGGCCCGCGATGAACTTCTTGGTGTGGTTCTCAGGAACGAGCTCGAACTCCTTGGGGTGGCACGACGCGCACTCCTCGGTGGCCACCTCCCCCAAGCCCGCATGCTGGACGCCGTGGCAGCGGTAGCACGACAGCATGTCCGGCTTCGCTGCGCCTTCAGCCGTGTGAGGGAACGACGGGTGGCACGACTCGCACGAGTAGTTGCGTCTCAGGTGGTCTGCGTGCGCGAAGATGAGGCGTCCCGGGGGGAAGTCGTCGAGGTCGGGGTGGCAGAACGCGCACTGCGACATCGTGACTTGGCCCTGGGGGTAGATCTTGACCGAGGGGCCCTTGTCGCGCGGGTAGATCACGGAATGGTAGACGTTGGGCATGGGCCCGACGTCGGGCGCCTTGTCGGCATGGCACGCGTCGCAGTCTTCGGGGGCATCGTGACACATCATGCAGTCGTTCAGCCCCGTGGCCTCGCTCATGTCGACGTGCGGGCGCTCGGCCCAGTCCTCCACGTGACTTGCGGGGCGCAGCTCGAACGACTTGGTGTGGCAGTCCTCGCACTCTCCCGTCGCGAGCTCGCCCCGGGGTTGGTGCTGCAGCCCGTGACAGGCGAAACAGACCTCCATGGGAATCCGTTCGGTGGCTCCGCCCCGGTGCGGCATGCGCGCATGACACGATTCGCAGCTCACCAGGAGGTGGTTTCCGTGACCGAACTTCAACCCCGGCACTTCCACCGAGCCCAAGTCGTAGTGACAGGGTGCGCACTGGGTGGCGTCGACGGGAGCCGCGGTGTCGATCACCGGCTCCTCGGCCGCATCGCCGAAAGGTGCGTACGCAAGCAGGAAGGCGGCCGCGAGCAGTGCCGCGACCACCCCCCATGCGATGACTCTCTTGTCGGGGCGGCTCATCACCTACGCCGCACTACTCCATTCCGGTCAGGGACTACCGCCCGGTTATCCGCGCGATGATGCGCTGGATCGGGTTGGCCTCTTGCTCGGCGACCTTGGTGTGTATCAGAGCAGCAGAGCTTGCGCCAAACTGCTCGTCGGTACCCTGGTGGCAGCCTTCGGTGCCGCAGGTGTCGGCGACATTCGCCGGATTGACGGTCGACTCAGGGTCTGCCGCCGGCAGGATCTTGTGCGAGTCGTGGCAGTCCCAACACGCGGGAGCATCCTGCGCACCCTGCTTGTAGGCCTTGCCGTGATAGTAGTCGTCGTAGGTGTCGTACTCGTCACCGTGCTGCTTGCATCGTGCGCACGTGCGGAACGATGACATGTGCATCTGCTGCTTGGCGATCTCGGTGTCCAGACGCGTGATGAAGTGACCGCCGTGGCACGAGGCACACGTGGCCGACTCGTAGTTGCCCTCCTCGATCGCCGCCGCGTGCGTCGAAGCGTTGTACGCGGGTACCACGTCACTGAGGGCCGCGTCTTCCTGCTTGGCGTGACAGTCGGAACAGGCTTGGCCGGCGTTGATGTTCCACAGCTGGCTGGCAGATGGCTGGTCGTCGTAGCGGTAGTCGGGATGGCACTGCTGACACGTCACGTCTGCGTGCGCGGAGTTCGATACGCCGCTGACCTCGAAGGACTTGAAGCCGGCCGAAGACTGCTTGGTCAGCCCCTCGCTCCCGTGACAGCTGAGGCAGCCGTCGCCCGCGTCGTAGGCCCAGCTCTCAGGAGCCCAACGGATCCCCTCGGCGTCGTGACACGTGGTGCAGGATTCGGGCTTGTGGCACATCGCGCACTTCGTGTTGAACTCCTGGTTCGCAGGCTCGACATGCTCCTGGCCGGACCAGCCGAACGTGTGGAATGCGGGGCGTAGGCGCTCTTTGGGCGTCACGTGACAGTCCTCGCACGCGTCGGAGGCGATCAGCCCCATCGGCCCGTGACGCAGACCGTGGCAGTCGAAGCAACCCTTCATGTCCGGGCGTTCGATGTTGGCATCGGCCCGGTGTGGGAATCGCGGGTGACAGCTGCTGCATGAGACCAGCTGGTGGTACCCGTGCTTGAAGATGATCGACGAAGCGTAGTTCGTGGTCTGGGAGATGTTGCCGTGGCAGGTCTTGGTGCAGGCGTCCTTGTAGACGGGGGTGTTCTGCAGCTGCAAGAAGATCTGCTCGAAGCTCTGAGGGTCTTGGTCCTCAGGTGCTGCGTCTGCCGCCATCGCCACACCCTGCCCCAGCGTAGCGAGAATCGCGACGCTCGCGAGCGCAAGTGCGAGCAGCCTGCCGGGGCGTACTCGGATTCGATCCGCCATGTCGTCTTGCCCCTTCATCCCCGCAGGCGCGTCACACGCGCCCGCTAGCTGAACCACGACTTGATCGTGTCTACTGCTTGCTGGAAACCAGCCCGTGCCGCGTCATACGCCGCCCAGAGGGGGTTCTCCTGCAGCAACTCGTCCTTGCCGTGGACGAGCTGTGCGTATGCGAGGAACTCCTCATCGACCTCACCTGCATGGCAGCCTTCCTGCCCGCAGGTCTCGGGCAGTCTCTGCTCGTTGACCATCGACGCACGGTTATCGGCCGGCAAGATCTCGTGGGTGCCGTGGCAGTCCCAACACGCCGGCGCATCGGGCGCACCCTCGCGGTAGGCGGCCCCGTGGTAGTAGTCGATGTACGTCGAGGCGTAGTCGGCATGGCACTCTCCGCCGCAGACATCGAGCCCGGTCTTGTGGTAGGCCTCGACAGCGGCGGTGTCCTCCTTTGACGCGATCTCGTGACCGCCATGACAGTCACCGCACAACGGTACCGCTGTCGGCTTGCCGGCCGCCTCGCGCTCCGCGACCAGCTGCGCTTGGGACTTGCCGGGCTCGCCTGCCGGACTGTGCGCTCCCGCTGCGTACTCGGTGAACTGGGGCTGGTGCTGCTTGCAGTTCTTGCAGGCGAGCTTCGCGGTCGACCGCCAGTCTTCTCCGTCTGCGACGTTGTCGTGGGGTGTCTTGTAGGCGAAGTCGATGTGACATCCGGTGCACACCTCTTCTGCATGCGCTGACGCAGCCAGGGTCTCCGAGCTCACGTAGATCGACTGGGTGGTCTCGGTGGAAGAGGTCACGAGGTTGGGGTCGCCGTGGCAGACCTGACAGCCCGACTTGCCCGCCGTGGGCAGCGTGAACTCGAGATCGTAGGTTCCGGTCGAGTCGGGGGATGGCGACGCCGACTCCGCAGCGTAGGCACCCGCCGGCATGGCGAGCGCCAGCACGGCGAGAAGTGCAGCGGCGGCGATTCTGGTGCGCACGACGGTTCGCTCTCCTCTGACTACGAGTGGTCGGCCGAGGGGTATGCAGGCGCAGGCTCGTGGATCTCATCGCCATGACCGTGATCATCATGACGTCCGTCCGCGGCGTTCTTGCGGTCCAGCGCGCCGAGACCGAAGAAGTCCAGGAACGCGGGGAAGTCCTCGGTGACCGAAAGGTAGACGTGGATCGTGGTCAAGATGATGAACAGCCAGTTGATCAGGTAGTGCAACGTGCGGACCCAGAAGATGCCCGTCGCGCCTATCACGCCGGCCGCCAACTCATACAGGCTTGTTTCGACGATCGGGAACTCAAGCCTCCAAAGCATGAGGCCGGTGATCGCCTGGATGATGAGGAGCGGCGCGAAGATGGTGTAGGTCGCCTTCTGCATCACGTTGTACTTGCCGAGGTGGGGCTTCGACGGCTTCACGAAGATGTAGTACAGGATGACCTTGGGTGCCGTGGTGATGTCGCGCTTGGTGATCGCGAACTCGCGGTAGTCACGCTGGCGTGAACCGAACGCGTACCACAGCCGCCACACGAGATTGATGATGACGATGATCATGAAGACGTAGTGGACCCAGCGCATGGGCGTGCGGTCGAACTGCGGAAAGCGGATCAGCAGCCCCGATGCGCCCAGCATGAACATGCTGAAGACGTGCTGGAAGTGGAGGAACTTGGGGAGGAAGCCGGGGTGGCTGTCGTGGTGCGGCCACTCCCACCCTCCGAAGCGCCGCTTGGCACGGCCGGTGAGGACGTTTCCGAAGAAGTGGCCTGACAACGCGATGACGATCACGGCATAGAGCGACGTGAAGACGATGTCCATCCAGACATTGAGTTGCGTCAGCGTCATCGCATGAAACCCCTGGTTCCCGTGTAGTGCCCGATCGCAGGCAGGTAGCTCGTGCAGGCTCGCGCTCTGAGAGTGGAGCGGCGTTGTCCGGACGCCACAGCGCGAGCCCCAAGGCTTGTAACAGCAGTTACGAGCAGGATAGGGGGGGCTGGCAGGGGTGTCAACGCGAAGGCCACCTCTAGACGTCCTCGATGGACGCGGTTCCCGCGACCTCGATCCCCGCCCGTTCGAGGTATCTCTTGGCGCGTTCGGCCTGCTCAGGCGGTATGCGCAGCGCGATGCCGCACAGCGCGCCCACGCTCCGCGGGGCGGGGATCGGAACCACCTCGACTCCCATGTCCTCGAGCAAGGCCTCGGCATCGAGCGCGTCGTGGGTCGACACGAACCCGAGCACCGCGAACTGCCGGGGGATGCGAGACGTCACGCCAGATCACCCACGAGCTCCCTCAGGGCGCCCAGGACCGCGTCGATGTCGGCCGAGGTGTTCCCGTAGCCGACCCCGAAACGCAGCGCGCCGGTCCCGAGCGTCCCCACCGTCTTGTGTGCCCAGGGGGCGCAGTGCAGTCCGGCACGCGTGGCGATGCCGTAGCGGCGGTCGAGCGCGAACGACAGTCTGTCGGACTCGATACGGTCGTGAACCGCGGAGAGCAGCGGGACGCGCGGCTCGTGCGGCTCGGGTCCGAGGACGCGGAAGCCACCCATCTCGAGCAGGCCCTCGTGCAGCCGACGGGCGAGCGCCGAGTCGCGGTCTCGCATCTCCTCGCCCTGTGCGAGGATCAGCGCGGCTCCAGCGCCCACGCCGAGTATCCCCGGCGTGTTGAGCGTGCCCGCCTCGTAGCGGTCGGGGCGTACCGTGGGCTGGAGCGGCTCCTCGCTCGAGCCGCCGCCCGTGCCGCCGGCCACAAGCTCGACGGGTTCGAAGTGGGGGGCGAGGTAGAGCACACCGACCCCTTGCGGACCGAGCAGCCCCTTGTGCCCCGAGCATGCCCAGGCGTCCGCGCCCAGCGTCGACAGATCGACCGCGAGGTGGCCACCTGCCTGGGCGCCGTCCACGAGCAGCAGCGCGCTGTGCGCATGCGCGATATCCGCAAGGTCGGCGACAGGCTGGATCGCACCGGTCACGTTGCCGGCGTGCTGGCAGACGACGGCGCGCGTGGGCGCCGCGGCCACCGCGGCCTCGACCTCATCGGCGTCGATCACTCCCGCTTCATCGGCATCGACCACGACGACGGTCACGCCCCGAGCGGCGAGCGCATTGAGGGGACGGGCGACCGCATTGTGCTCCATCGAGCACGCGACGACCCGGTCACCCGGCGCGATCGACCCGAACAGCACGAGGTTCATCGCCTGAGTGCAGCCGGGCTGGAAGCTCAGGTCGCGCGCATCGGGTACTCCGAGAAGCGAGGAGATGTCACGGCGCGCACGGTGGATCGCCCGGCCGGTCTCCATCGCGAGCCGATACGCTCCCCTGCCGGGATTGCCGCCGTAGACCGTGAGCGCATCGCGGACGGCGTCGAGCACCTCGGGTGGCTTGGGCCATGACGTGGCGCCGTGGTCGAGATAGACGGTGGGGCGCGGGAGCGCGTCGGACTCGGGCGCCATCAGTGCCCGCCGCCGGCGATCATCTTCACTGCGTGCTCGAGCTGATCGGCGACGAAGCCGAACGACTCCCGAGCGGCCTTCTCGGAGCCGGGGAAGTTGATGATGAGCGTCGTGCCGCGCTGGGCGGACACGCCGCGTGAGAGCATGGCGCGCTTGGTGACCCGCAGTGACTCGGCGCGGAGGTGCTCGGCGATGCCGGGCACGTCGCGGTGGGCGATGTCGCGGGTGGCCTCGGGGGTGACGTCGCGCACGGACAGGCCGGTGCCGCCGCAGGTGAAGATCACGTCGGCTCCCGCCTCGTCGGACATCTCGGTCAACGCCGAGGCGATGGCCGCGCGGTCGTCGGGAACCACCTGGTATCCGGCAAGTTCCCAGCCGCGCTCCTCGGAGAGGCCGATGAGCGCCTTGCCGGCCGTGTCCTCGGCCTCACCGCGCGTGTCGGAACAGGTCAGAACGCCGATGCGAAGCGTGTCGCCCATGGGCTCTCCCCCTACGATGCTTCGTTCACCTTCTTGCACTCGTTGGCCTCGCGCACCTGCGCTGACGCGATGATCGAGTCTTCCGGCGAGCGGTCACACCGGCCGTCACCCAGACTCACCAGCTCTATGCTATCGCCAACGGCGATGTCACCGGCGGCGCGAACGACTGCGAAGATGCCCTCGCGCGGCATGACGCAGTCGCCGGCCTGGTAGTAGATCGCGCACTTGTTGTGGCAGACCTTGCCTATCTGGCTGACTTCGAGCACCACGTCGCCCGCACGCAGCACACTGCCCACCGGCAGAGTCATCACATCGAGACCCAGCGTCGTGATGTTCTCGGCGAAGTCGCCCGGACCCACATCGAGGCCTTTGGCGACCATCTCGTCGATCGACTCCTGAGCGAGCAGCGACACCTGCCGGTGCCAGTCGCCCGCGTGTGCGTCGGTGTCGAAGCCGCGGTCGAGCACGAGCGTGCCGGCCTCGAAGCGCTTCTTTCGCATCGTCTTCTTCTCACTGAGGTTGATCGACACGATGGTGCCTGTGTCGCCGGGCTGAGCGGTTGTCATCTGGCGTCCTCCTCGCGGGTCCAGGTGCCGGACTTCCCGCCCTCCTTGGAGAGCAGGCGGATGTCAGTGATCGTCATGCCGCGATCGATCGCCTTGCACATGTCGTAGACCGTGAGCGCTGCCGTTGAGACTGCGGTGAGCGCTTCCATCTCGACGCCGGTCTTGCCGTCGGTCTCGGCCACTCCGGTGATGCGGATGCAGGGCCCGGGTGCGAACGCCGGCTCCAGCTCGATGCTCACGTGGGTGAGCGAGAGCGGATGGCACAGCGGGATCAGGTCGCTCGTGCGCTTCGCCGCCATGATCCCGGCGATCCGAGCGGTGGCGAGCACGTCGCCTTTCTTGGCGGTACCGCCGGTGATCACCTCGAGCGTCTCGGCTTGCATGTTGACCTGTCCGGCGGCAACGGCGCGGCGGTGCGTCACGCCCTTGTCGGCCACGTCGACCATGCGTGCATGGCCGGCGCTGTCGAGATGCGTGAGACCCGATGAGTCGTGGGCCATCTCACCCTCCGATCTGTGACATCTTGCGCAACGTACCCACGCGGTCTTCGTGGCTTTCGGGTTTCGTGTCGAGCGCGGTGCGCACCAGGGTCCGCACATCGTCGAGCGTACCCTCGCGAAGCGCTGTGCGCACGTCGAACTCGATGTCACTGAACAGGCACGGCCTCAGCATGCCATCGGCGGTGAGCCTCAGGCGGTTGCACTCGCCGCAGAAGTGGTGCGAGAGCGGCGAGATCACGCCGATGGTGCCTTGAGCGCCTTCGAGCCGCAGGTAGCGCGCAGGGCCCCATCCACCCGGCGCCGAGTCCCTCTCGACCGGAAGCAACCCGCCCAGCCCCGCGGCCGCTGTCTGCTCGGACAGCGTCCGGACGACCTCGTCGCTGGGGACGTGGTCGGCCCGCGTCCAGCCGCCGCTGTCTTCGGCACACCCGCTTCCCTCACGGCCCGTCTCGCCCACCGGCATGTACTCGATGAAGCGCACGTGCAGCGGCCGGTCGACGGTCAGTTTCGCGAAGCCGAGAAGGTCCTGATGCAGCGAGCGGACGACGACGACGTTCAGCTTGATGGGCGAGAAGCCGACATCGAATGCGGTATCGATGCCCGCGAGAGCGTCGGCGAGCTTGCCGCCGCGCGTCACACGAGTGAACACCTCGGGGTCGAGCGAATCGAGCGATATGTTGACGCGCGAGAGTCCCGCAGCATGCAACGCCGCCGCGTGCGCCGGCAGGAGTGTGCCGTTGGTCGTGAGCGCGACCGCTTCGACGCCGACACTATCGCGCAGCCGTCTGACGAAGTCGGCCACGCCGTGGCGGACCAGGGGCTCGCCGCCCGTGAGCCTGATCTTGCCGATGCCTTCGCCGACCGCGATGCGCACGAACGCTTCGAGCTCCTCGAAGGTGAGGATGTCGGCGTGCGGCTTCCACTGCACGCCTTCCTCGGGCATGCAGTAGACGCACCGCAGGTTGCAGCGGTCTGTCAGCGAGATACGCAGGTAGTCGATCCGGCGCCCGTGAGAGTCGATGGCCATCAGGCACCCCCTCGGCTTGCGGGGTCGGAGGTGGCGCCGTGCTCAGACAGTCCTCGGCGCTGCGCGCCTGCGGAACTGCGCGCGGCACCACCCCCGACCCCGTCGCTGAGAAAGCGCTCCTGTACGAGCGATGCGACGCCAACGGCATCGTCGAGCCCGAAGCGAGGCACGGCGTCGCACGTGAGATCGGGGTTGTCGGTGACGAGCGCGAGCATCTCGCCCGGCATGCAGATGAGCTCGTCGGAGCGCGCGACTCGACTGACCTCGATGCGGTTCACGCCCTCGCGCTTGTAGCCTTCGGTGAGGAGGATGTCGCAGCCGGAATCCGCGGCGATGAGCGCGATCTCAGGCAGGGTCGGCTCCACCTGTACCTCTCGGATGAGCGCGAACTTCTCGGGAGACGACACCATCGTGGCCACGGCACCGGCACGCGCGTGGCGCCACGAGTCCTTGCCCGGCGTGTCGATGTCGTAGTCGTGGACGTGGTGTTTGACGGTCGCGACGCGGACACCGCGGGCGGTGAGCTCGCGGATCAGCTTCTCGAGGAAGGTCGTCTTGCCGGAGTCGCCCTTCCCAACCACCGAGACCACGGGGACCGTGGACGGCGTGTGTGTCATTCCTTACCCCAGTCTCGTTGAGGCCGCTTAGAAGCAGCCGAGGTCGCAGTTGTGGACGCGGATGCCGGCCATGTCTGCTGCGGCGCCGGCCACCTTGTACGGCACGCCGGTGTCTTCGGCATACTTGCGCAGCACCGGACAGGTCACCTTGCCGTCGACGGCCTTGGCCTTGATGTCGTCCATCATCGCCACGGTCACCTGGCTCACCCAACGCGGGTCGAGTGGCTTTGGTCCCTTGTCGCTCATGGCGTGCCCTCTTCCTGATCGAGCCGTACGCAGTCGACGAGCGTACCGGCGGGAAACACCCCGTCGCCTTCGGGCAGCACCACGAAGCAGTTCCCGCGATGAGCGGCCGTGAGCAGCGCCGAGGACTGGCTGTGCGGCAACGACGCCTCGTACCCGTCACCGGCGCGCTCGACGCGCCCGCGCAGGTAGTAGCGCCGATCCTGCTTCTTCTTCACGTCGTGCGAAAGCCGTGCCTTTGTGACGGGCCGGTCTATCGCCGAGTGACCCTGCATGATCCGCAGGCTCGGACGCACGAAGATCTCAAAGCCCACGTAGGTCGATGTGGGGTTGCCCGGCAGGCCGAAGAAGGGCACCCCGCGGATGGCGCCCATGGTCTGCGGGTTGCCGGGGCGCATCTTGACCTTGCAGAACGTCATCTCGCCCAGCTCTTCGAGAACGGGCTTCACGTAGTCGAAGTCGCCTACCGAGACGCCACCGCTCGTCACTATGAAGTCGCATTCGTCGGCGGCTCGAGTGAACGCCTCCCTGGTGGCCTCCATGTCGTCGGGGACGATCGGGAAGCGCGCCGGGACGCCGCCGGCAGCGAGCACCTGCGCAGCGATGGAGTAGCTGTTGGAGTTGCGGATCATGCCCGGGCCGGGCTTCTCGGCGACCTCGACGAGCTCGCTTCCGGTGGAGATGATCGCGACGCGGGGCCGGCGGTGCACGGCGACGGTCGCGTGGCCGGTGGCCGCGAGCAGACCGATGGCCGCAGGCCCGATGACCTCGCCCGCTGAGAGCACCACGTCACCGGCGAGGACCTCTTCGCCGCGGCGGCGGATGTGCTCGCCGGGCTTGGGCTCGCGCTCGAACGCCACCCGCGTGCCGATGCCACCGTCACCTGTGACCGCGCGGGTGAACTCGACCATCACCACCGCATCGGCACCCGCGGGCACCGGCGCGCCGGTCATGATGCGGGCCGCCTGGCCCGGGCCGACTTCGCCGTCCCACCAGTCGCCCGCCCCGATGTGCGCGACGACGTCGAGCTCGACGGGCGAGCCCTCCGCGGCACCGGCGAGATCGGCGCCACGCACCGCGAAGCCGTCCATCGCCGAGTTGTCGAATGGCGCCACATCGATGTCGCTCGTAGCGTCTTCGGCGAGCACGCGGCCCAATGCGTCGAGCAGCGAGACCTGCTCGGCAGGCAGGGCCTCGACGCGCTCGAAGACGAGCTCGCGCGCCTCCTCGACGCTCATGGTCTTGATCACGCTAGGCCTCCTTGGAGGTGAGCACCCGTTCGGGGTGCGTGTAGACGGTGAGCTTGCCGCCGCGCGCGTAGCCGATGAGCGCGATGTTGAGCCCGTCGGCGAGGTCGGCAGCCAGGTCGGTGACGGCGCTGCGCGAGGCCGCGACGGGGACGCGGGCTTTGGCCGCCTTGACCGCCATCTCGTAGCTCAGGCGACCGGTCGCCAGGAGCATCGCATCGTCGGTCGCGATGGAATCGAGCCATGCCCGGCCGAGCACCTTGTCGATGGCATTGTGGCGGCCCACGTCCTCGCGGGCGACCAGCAGCGACCCGTCCTTGCCCAGCCCGGCGGCGTGCATGCCGCCGCTATCGCGATACATGGTCGCCGCATCGCCAAGCTCGCGCACGAGCGTGTAGACCTGCTCGGCGGTCACGGTCATCGGCGACTCGATCGGGGCGAGACCGCGTGCGTGGCCGATGCTCGCGAACGTCATCCCCTTGCCGCAGCCGCTCGTGAGATAGCGCGTGCGCTCGGAGAGGTCTGCGGGCACCTGCTCGGAAGAAGCCACCCACACCATCCCGCGTTTGGCGTCCGCATCCACTCCGATGAGAGCCGAACGGTCGGTGAGCAGGCCCTCGGAGAGCAGGAAGCCGATGCCGAGCTCCTCGAGGTCGTGCGGCGTGGCCTGCACGGTGGCGATCTCGGTGTCGTTGAGGTGGATCGTGACCGGGCGCTCGCTGGGCATGGTGCGCGCCCGCCGAGTGGCGACCTCGACGACTTCGAGCCTGCGGGGCTTCTTGGGCTGGTCGGGGACCGCGTCGCGCGCGTCGGCGAGATCTGCGGGGGTGTTCACATTGAGCAGCGAGCGCAGATCGGGGTCGGCGGTGCGAAGGTCATCGACGGGCACCTCGACCACCTTGACCTGCGAGAACAACGCGACCAGACGACGACGCCCCGTGGCGAGCACGTTCTGCGCCGGGCCAAGACACGCCTGGGTACGATAGAGCGCCAGCAGGGGCTCAGGGCCCTTGTCGGTCACGGGCACCACGACATCGCCGTCGCCGCGAGCGGCATAGAGTGCGCGTACGATGCCCGGTTCCAGGTGAGGCATGTCGGCCGCGACCGCAAGCACCCACTCGGTGGATGCGTTCGACAGCGCCGTGGCCAGCCCACCGAGCGGACCTTGGTACGCGATCTCGTCACGCAGGATCTCGACGGTATCGGGCAGTCCGGCTCCGTCGAGCGCCTCCGGGCGGTTGGTCACGACGACGGTGTGCTCGCACACCGATCCCACGGCGTCACAGACGCGCGCGACCAGCGTGCGGCCGTCGAGAGAGAGCAGCGTCTTGTCCACACCCATGCGCAGCGAACGGCCGCCGGCCAGAACGGCCGCGGTCATCGGAAGGCGCATGTCATCTCGAGAGGTCACTCTCGTCCCTTACCCTTCGGAGCCACCCTGAAGCGTCTCCGGTGCCGGCCGGATCCGCACTCCGTCACATTGTATCCGCACGTCAGGACTTCTCGATGAGTCTCCAGCGCACTGCGGTCGCTTTGAACACGGCGAGCACCGAGACACCCGGGGCCAAGGCCATATCCTGCATCGACGCGCGCGAGACGCTGGCAGCAAGTCTCACGCCGCCCGCATCGAGGACGACATGTGTGGTGACCCCTCGCGGGTCGATGCCGACGACCGTGGCCGAGCAATCTGTTGCGCGCAGTTGATGCGGGCAGCTCGGCAGCCGGTTCGAAGAGAAGGACATCTTCGGGGCGAACCGCGAACTGGGCACCCGCGCCTGTGGCCGCCTCGCCCACCGCGACCACCCTACACCCGCCGGCGGCAATCGACACGAGGCCGTCGCGCGAGCTTTCGATCACGCCGTCGACGGGCTCCTCAAGCCCAAGGAATGCAGCCGTCCACTCGTCGGTGGGCAGCGTCATCACCTCTTCTGCGGGCCCGCATGCGGCGATGCTGCCGGCGCGCATGATGGCAACGTGGTCTGCGACGACGATCGCCTCGTCCTGGTCGTGCGTGACCCAGATGACGGTGACGTCACTGTCGCGCACTATCTGAGAGAACTCCCGAGTAAGGCGACGTTTGAGGAGTGGGTCGAGGTTCGCGAGTGGCTCGTCGAGCAGCAGCACGCGCGGCTCGATCGCGAGCGCCCGCGCAAGCGAGACCCGCTGCGACTCACCGCCCGACAACGCCAAGGCGCTGCGCGGACCGTAACCAGCGAGCCCCGCTCGCTCGAGTGCCGACTCGACCGCGGCGCTCCGCTGCGCCTTGGGTACGCCTCTCACCGCGAGGCCGTATCCCACGTTCTCTTCGACAGACCCCTTGAACAGGTAGGAGCGCTGGAAGACCGCGGCCATCTTGAGCTGCGAATCCCGCTCGCCCTTGTGGACCTCGGCCCCGTCGAGCAGGACCCGCCCGGCGTCAGGTCGCTCCAACAGGCCCAGGATCTTGAGTAGCGTGGACTTGCCGGAGCCGCTTGGACCGAGGAGCGCGAGCGTCCTACCCGCAGGAGCTTCGATACGGTCGACCGAGATGGAGAACCCGGACTTCGCGAAGGTCTTGCTGATCCCCTCGCCCACGACCGTGAGCGCGCCGCTCACTGCGATCCCTCCCACTTCTCAGCGGAGGTCTGCATCGAGGTGAGCATCACGTTCACGAACACGACGATAGACATGAGGATGAGAGCGAAGGCGAGAGCCTCACCGTAGCGGCCCATGCGGGTGTACTGGACGATGGCGGTGGTCATCACGCGAGTCTCGCCTTCGAGGTTGCCGCCCACCATCTGTACGGCGCCCACCTCCGAGATGATCGAGCCGAACCCTCCGGCGACCGCCGCGATCAGTCCCATGCGCGCTTCGCGAAGGGTGAGAACCCCCACGCGCCAGGGCCGAGCACCCAGCGAAGTCGCCTGCAGTCTCAGTTCACGCGGTACTGCCGAGATGGCTGCCGCGGAGATCGCGACCACGATCGGTGTCGAGATGATCACTTGGGCGATGACCATCGCGGTTTGTGAGTACAGGAGCGAAAGATCGCCGAAGGGCCCTCGCCGCGACAAAGCCATCGCGACGAGGAGCCCTACGAAGACGGGCGGGAGTCCCATCCCGGCGTTGAACACGATCAAAGCGACCTTGCGACCGACGAAACGCTTCACGCCGAGCAGCAGACCGAGCGGCAGGCCGATCACAAGCGACATCGTGACCGCGACCCCCGACACGCGGATCGACGTCTGGATGACCGTCCAGACGTCGACCGTTCCCGAAGTGAGGAGCGCAAGTCCCTCCCTCAGGGCTATCGTGTAGATGTCCCAGCCCTGCAAGGTATCCTGCTACTGCGCGTTGGGTACGAAGAGCTGCTGGCCGAACTGCTCGACGCCGAACTCGCCGATGAGCGTCTGGGCCTCGGGAGCAAGCACCCAGTCGAAGAACGCCTGGCCGCCGGCCTGGTTCTTCGCGTCGGTCACGACGATCACGCCGTACTGGTTGAACAGCGCGGGATCCTTCTCGTACAGGATCACCGAATCGAGCGACTCCTGAGCGGTGAGGAACGTGGCCCGATCGGCCAGAGTGTAGGCGCCCTTCTCGGAAGCGACCTTGAGGGTCTCACCCATGCCCTGGCCTGTTGACTCGTACCAGTCGTCCGCGTCGGGGGTCGGCGTGGTTGATCGCCGGCACCGGCCCACAGCTGGAGCTCCTTCTTGTGGGTACCGGAGTCGTCGCCGCGAGAGACGAACACCGCCTTGCCGTCCTTGCCGGCCGCTTCGATCGCCAGCATGGCAGCGTTGGTGTCTGCCGAACCCTTGATGCCGGCAGGGTCGTTCTCGGGGCCAACGATGATGAAGTCGTTGTACATCACGTCTTCGCGCTCGATACCGTAGCCGTCTGCGACGAACTTCTCCTCGGCGGCTGTGGCGTGAACGAGCACGACGTCGGCGTCCTTCGTCTCACCGAGCTTCAGGGCCTCACCGGTTCCGACGGCGATGACCTTGACCGCATAGTCGGGGTTGGCCGCCTCGAACGCCGGGATGAGCTCGTCGAACAGTCCGGAGTCCTGCGTCGAGGTCGTTGACGAGAGGATGACCTCGGTGGGCTCGGCGGCGGGCTCCTCCGCTGGCGTCGTGGGCGCCGGCTGCGAACAACCGACGAGCGACACTGCGAGTACTGCGGCCAGCGCGAACGCCGCCGCGCGCCTCAGGACGGGCGCATACCTCCTGTGCTTCATGCGAACTCCCCTTTCCACAATGGGAGGCGGGGTCGTTTCCAGTCCCCACCCTATCGGTCCACGCGCCTTGCCGGATGCGGATTTAGGCATCGTGGACTCGGAGATGTATGGGCCGTGCTCCCGACACGGCATACACAGAGAATACCCCATCGATCGGACCGCGCTCCCAGCGCGGGCCAACTGGGGCGCCGCCATCAGCCCTGCAGCGCCGCCATCAGGTGGTCGCGAAACGCCATCGCGGCTCGCGTGGGCGTCGCCTTGGGGAGCACCACGTAGAACGGCCGGGTGGCCGGAAGCCCGACGGCGCGGACCTCAGAGACCGTTCCCGCCTGAAGCGCCTTGGCCGCCACGTGGCGGCTCAGCATCGCGATTCCCAGACCGCCCTCGACCGCCGAGACGATCGCTTCGCCGGTCCCGAGCTCCACCGCCACCCTGAGTTCCTGGGTCTCGAGGCCGTGCTGAGCGAGGATCCTCTCGGCGACCTGACGGGTGCCGGAACCTGACTCGCGGAAGATCCAGGTCTCTTCGGCGAGTTCGGAAAGCGCGATACCGGAGCGCTCCGCGAGCGGATGCGATGGCGGGCAGATCGCGACGAGCTCGTCGACGCCGACCTCCTCGAAACTGACGCGGGCCCCGCGAACCGTGGCACCCGTCACGCCGATCTGCGCCTCGCCCGACTCGATCGCGGCGACCACCTCGGCGGTGTCGTGGACGGCGATCGTGACACCCACCTCGGGATACGTGGAGAGGAACGAACCCAGCAGGCGCGGGATGACATAGACACCCGGGGTGGTGCTCGCGGCGATGGCGAGCCGGCCGGTCACCTGTCCCGAGAGGGCCGAGATCTCGTCTTTCGCCTGCCCAAGCTGCTCGATCACGCGCCGGGCGTGCGGCAGCAGCGTCTTGCCGGCTTCGGTGAGATCGATCCGCCGATAGCGGCGGTCGAGCAGTGTCGCCCCCACATCGGCCTCGAGCGCCTGGACCTGCATCGTCACCGCGGGCTGCGAGATGTTCAGCGTCTTCGCGGCTCCCGAGAACGACCCCTGCTCGACGACCGCGATGAACGTGCGTAGTTGCGAGACATTCATAACGCAGACTCCTTGGTAGACATCGACGTATAACTCATAGCTTATGAATCATCGTACCCGATTCCTCCCCTGCCGATAGTGCCGAGTGCTGGTGGGGTACACTCGTCTCTTGTGAGAACGGTTCTCACTTGACCGGTCCGGGAGGACTCCGATGAACGACCTGTACCAGCGAGCATTCGGAAGCGCGAGATTCAGCGAACCCCGCCTCTGGGTCGCACGAGCCGCCGACGGGATCGGGTCGGCCTTCACGGTGGACGAGCTCGCCGCAGCGGTGCGTGCCGAGAACCCCGGCGCCGGGGCCACGGCGACGATCTACCGCTCGGTCGCCTCGATGGAGCAGACCGGCTTTCTCGAGCGCGTGGGCGAGCGCGACGGCGCGGCGCTGTTCGCGCGATGCGCGGCGCACGCGCACCATCACCACATCGTGTGCGACGGCTGCGGCAAGACCGCGCATGCGGAGTGCCCGCTGTCCGCGGGCGACGGTGTCCCGCCGGCTCGGGCGGACGGATTCGTGATCACCCGCCACGAGGTCACGCTCTACGGGCTGTGCCCCGAGTGCGCCTCGCAGACGAAGGGCTGCTAGATGTCTCACATCCACATCCCCGACGGTGTGCTGCCCCTGTGGTTGATCGCAGCGGGCTGGGTCGGGACGTTCGCGCTCGTGGCGCTCGCCGTGAACCGGGCGCGAACGCTGGACCTGCGCCGGCGCGTGCCGCTCGTGGGAGCGATGGCGGCCCTGATGCTCGTGGGCATGTCCTCCGAGATCATCCCGATCGCCTACCACATCAACCTCACCGTGGTCGCCGGAATCCTTCTGGGCCCGTGGCTGTCGATCATCACCGCGCTCGTCGTCGACGTCATGCTCGCCTTGGTGGGACACGGCGGAGTCACGGTGATCGGACTCAACACGCTCGTTATCGCTGCCGAGATGACCCTGGGCTGGGCGCTGTTCCACGCGTTCGTGCGGGTGCTGGGACGCCGGCGCGCCGGAGTGGCCACCGCCGGAGCGGCGGTGCTCGCCCTTGCGATGTCGACGACCCTGCTCGTGGGCATCGTCGCACTCGGCGGCTCGCCGGCGGCATCACGGGAGTCCGGGGCGTTCGACCCGGCGACGCTGAGCTTCTCCAACCCGTTCGCCGAAGGTATCGCGACCAACGTGCTCGTGGCCGGCGAGGAAGAGCACGCCGCCGAGGAGGAAGGGTCGCTCTCGATACGACGCTTCGCGACCATGGTCTACACGCTCGGCGCCATCGGATGGGTGCTCGAAGCGCTCATCTCGGCGCTCATCGTGAGCTTCGTCGCCCGCGTGCGGCCGGGACTGGTGTTCGAGGGCGCACCCTCTCAGGAGGCCCGCGCGCCCGTGGGCGATGAGGGGGCACACCACTAGTGAACCTCGCCCAAGTGGACTCCAGCGCCACGCGGGGCCATTCGGCCCTGCACGCCGCGGTCCCGCTCTCCAAGCTGGCAGCGGTCGCGGGCGTGCTCGTCGCGGTCATCGTGAGCACCAACCTGCTCGTCGTGGCCGGTATCGCGCTCGCGCTGGCGGGCGCCGTGCTCGCGATGCGGCTGCCGGCCAAGCAGATCTTCGTGCTCGCGGCCTACCCGGGCCTGTTCGCGGCGATCTTCGCGTTCGCAGCCGCGGCGGGATGGCTCGCCGCGGCGCTCATCGTGGCGAAGGCGGTCACCGCCGCGCTTGCCGCGGTTCTCCTGATGTTCACGACGCCGTACCCGCAGGTCTTCGCGCCGATCCAGCGGGTCGTGCCTGCGATCATCGGCGACTCGCTGCTCATGACGTACCGCTCGCTGTTCCTGCTGCTCGAGAAGTTCTCGCACACGCTGACCGCAGCGCGGCTGCGCGCGGGCATCGTGGGCCACAATCCCGTCCGGTCGGCAGGCACGGTGACGCGCGCGCTGGGTGGCGTGCTGCTGTACTCCATCGACCTCTCGCAGCGCACGCACGACATCATGCACCTGCGGGGCTACGACGGCAGGCTCGTGGTGACCGCCCAGCCGTCCACGTCCCGTGCCCTCGATGTCGCCGTGCTTGCGAGCGGCGTGATCGTGGCATCTCTGGCGATCGTCTGGCGCCTCGCATGGCAGCCGCTCAACCCCTACGCATGGATCCCGGCGGCCCTCGGAGTCGCGATACTCGCCGGCGGCGCACTTGTCGCGCTCTTCAGGAAGGACGACACGGCGTGAGCCCCCATCCCCCCCACACCCACGGCCCCGCGCATCCCGATGAGGTCGTGCGCGTGAGCTGCGTACGCCACCGCTACGAGGACGGCACCGAGGTGTCGCTGTGCGGCCTCGACGTCGTGGCCCTCAAGGGACAGCGCGTGGCGGTGCTCGGCCCCAACGGCTCCGGGAAGACGACGCTGCTCTTCCACCTGCTGGGCCTTCTGCGCAGCGAGGAAGGCGTCGTGGAGGTCTTCGGGATCGACCCCGCCCGCGGGTGGAAGCAGATCCGGCAACGGATCGGCGTGGTGCTGCAGAACGTGGACGAACAACTGCTCGCCCCCAACGTGCTCGACGACGTGGCGTTCTCGCCTCGGCAGTACGGGCTGCCCGAGGCCGAGGTGCGTCAGCGCGTGGAGCACGCCCTGGCCCGCGTGGGCATCGAGCACCTCGCGCCGCGCGTGCCGCACAACCTCTCCGGCGGCGAGAAGCGAAAGGTCGCCCTCGCCGGCGCTCTCGTGATGGACCCCGACCTGCTCGTGCTCGACGAGCCGTTCGAGGGCCTCGACCCGTCGTCCCGCAGCGAGCTGATCGCGTTGATCGGCGAGCATGCCGAGAAGGGCGGCACAGTGATCATGTCCACCCACGACATCGACACCGTGCCTGAGTTCGCCGACTACTGCTACGTTCTGGCGGCAGGCGGGGCGATCGTGCTGGAGGGCACACCCGCCGAGGTCTTCAGCCACGTCGCGACACTCGCCGCAGGCAACATCCGCCCGCCGCTGCTCGCCGAGATGTTCGCGCAGCTGCGCGAGTTGGAGCCGGACGCACCCGAACCCGCGCTGACCGTCGAGTCGGCGGCGAAAGCGCTCTCGAAGTGGAAGCGGGGCTAGGGCTACCTAGGAGCCGGCATCGACTTCGGCCTCGGCCCCGGCCGCCATCACATCTTCGCCGCGGCCCATCGCCAAGACGTGCTCGCCGAAGGTGCGACCCCATTCGCGAGCATTCGCAAGGTCCTCATCGGTGGGGCGGAACTTCTGGGTGAAGTCCTTCTCGGGCAGGCCGAAACCGATGTCCTCGAGGCGCGCGGTCATCTGCTTGGTGGCACCGCTCGACCAGCCGTAGGAGCCGAAGACGCCGGCGATCTTGTCGGCGGGCTTGAGACCGGCCATGTACTGCAGGAAGCCGGCGACTCGGTGGAGCATGCCATGGTGCAGCGTGGGTGAGCCGAGAAGGATCGCCCGCGATTCGAGCAGGTCGCGCATGATGTGGGAGTACGCCGCGACCGCGAGGTCGTACACCTCGACATCGACGCCGGTCTCGGCCACTCCGTCGGCGATCTCGCGGGCGAGGATGTCGGTCGATCCCCACATGGTGGTGTAGGCGATGATCAGTTTGTCGCGGGTGACGCCGGACGCGAGATCGGCCAGCGCCGTCACCACGGTTCCCACGTCATCGCCTCGCCAGCACACCCCGTGCGACGGTGCGATGACGTCGAGCTCCCACTCGTTCGCGACGACCTTCTCGATGGCCTTGGCGACCTGCTTGCCCAGCGGCATCAGGATGTTGGCGTAGTACTCGGTCATCTCCTCGAGTGCCAGATCGACGCCCAGCTCGTCGGCGAACCGCTCGGACGACGCCACATGTTGGCCGAACGCGTCGTTGGGCATCAGCGTCTTGGCCTCGGGGCAGTACGTGAACATGGAGTCGGGCCAGTGGACCATGGGCATGGGAAGGAATCGAAGCGTCTTGCCGCCCAGATCGATCACGCTGTCGCCGGTGACCGCCTCGACCTCGATGCCGGGCCCGTGGTACTCGGCGATCCCGCGCACGCCGCCCGGGCTCGCGACGAGCTTGGCATTGGGGCAGGCGTCGGCCACGAGGCGCATGCCGCCGTTGTGGTCGGGCTCGATGTGGTTGACCACGATGTAGTCGATCTTGTCGAGCGGCACGACGCTTTGCACGCGCTGCAGCAGCTCGGGAACGAACGGCACCTTCACGGTGTCGACGAGCGCGATCTTGTCGTCGCCGATCACGAGGTACGCGTTGTAGGTGCTTCCATGGGGTGTCTCGTAGCCGTGGAAGTCCCGCAGGTTCCAGTCGATGGCGCCCACCCAGTGGATGGAATCGGTGATCATCGAAGCGCGCATCAGAGAAGCACCTCTTTCGAGAAGGGGTTTGCCCGGCACAAGCAGTCTATCGGTTCTTTCCCACAGCGAGCACGGTGCCTCAGCGCGTCTGCACGTATGCGAACAGAAGAGACAGGCCGACGAGGACCGCGAAGAGGGTGACGGCGAGAAGTGTCGAGTAGCGATGCCGCACGATCACACCAGCCCGAACAGTTCGTAGCGAATCTGCGAAGCGTGAACGCCTGAGGCACCGAGCGCCACGGACACCGCACGCATCATGGGCTCCGGTCCGCACACGAAGTACTCGAACTCCGTGCGACCGGGGCCGAACGTCCGCTCTATCAGTTCTTGCGTCACGAACCCCGATGCGCCCGTCCAGCCCGGTTCGGGGCGAGCCGGAACGGCAACGAAGTCGAGGTTCAGCACCCCGGCCGCCAGCGTCTCGATCTCTTCTCGGAACGTCATCTCTTCGAGCGAGGATGCTGCGTACAGCAACACGAGCGGCCGCGTGTCGCGACGCGCGGCCATCGTCCGCAACATGCTCATGACCGGTGTGATACCCACCCCGCCGACGATGAAGCCGTACGCCCGTGCGCGGTGTCGGTCCACTGAGAACTGGCCGTACGGTCCGTCCACGTACGCGAGTTCACCGAGCGTGACATCGCCGATGCGAGCGGTGAAATCGCCCAGCTCCTTCACGGTCACCTCGATCGCGCTCGAATCCTGTGCCGACGAGGAGATGCTGAACGGGTGCTCGGCCATCGCGAATGGGGAGTGCCGCAGATGCAGCCACACGAACTGCCCGGGGTCGAACGAGAATGGTGCGGCGTGGCTGGGTTCAAGACGCAGGGTCCACGCGCGCCCCCGCTCCTCGCGTACCTGGGCGACCCGCCACGGCCTCCGCAGCATGAGGTACGGTCTCGCGATACGCGTCCATCCCAGCACCAGGACCCACACCGTCGGGTACAGGAGCCACAGCACGCGCTTGGCGGGTGTGGATACGTAGTAGCCCACCAGTTCGACATGGACAACGGCGGCCGCGAGCAGGACGACTGCGAGCGCGCCGTGCGAGCGTCGCCACGTCTCGTAGTCCAGTCGCAGACGCCCACGGAAGTACGACAGCACCACCACGAGCACGGTCGCAGCCAGACTCAGGAGGGCGAAGCGCGCACGCACGGGGGCCGAGAAGAACCTGAACAGCTCGAGGGTGGCAGGGTCGTCGATGACGAGCAGGACCGGGTGCAACGCCACAAGGCCGAGCGCCACGAGCGAGACCTCACGATGGAAGTGATACACCGCGTCGATACCGTACGGCGCCTTGAGCGCCTTGAAGCGCGCAGCGAGCAGCAGCTGTAGGCCCATGACCGAAAGACCGGCGAAGGCGATGGCCACCGAGAACTCCCGCAGCATCGTACGCGGTGGACGCCCGTGACCGACCAGCATGAGCAGGACGGGAGCCATGGCGAGCAGGAAGTAGACCGCGATCCCCGCCGCCCCCCGCACGAGCCACTCCCGATCGGTGAGTCCTTGCGGCCGGTCGGTCCTCTCCCCCACGGTGGTGCCTACGAACTGCGCTTGACGAAGAAGTCGGCCATCGAGAGCAGCATGTCCCTCGCCTTGCTCTTGGGCAGCGCCCCTTCGAGCGACTGCTTGGCCGAGACGACCAAGTCGCGCGCGTAATCATTCGCGTAGTCGATCGAGCCCGCCTCGCGCATGATCTCGACCGCCTCGGCGAGCGCGGCGGGGTCGGTCTCGCGTGCCGAGAAGATCTCGAGCAGCCGATCGCGCTCAGCCGAGTGCTGAAGCGCATGGACCGCGACGAGCGTCCGTTTGCCCTCGGTGATGTCGCTTCTGAAGTCCTTCTTGGTCGCCTCCCGCGTACCCACGAGATTGAGCACGTCGTCTTGGATCTGGAAGGCGAGCCCTGCCGCCATGCCGAAGTCACGCAGGGCCCGGGTCTGCTCGGCGGTGCCGCCTCCGATGATCGACCCGATGGCAAGGGGAACCGCGCCCGAGTAGAAGGCGGTCTTGTGGTTCGCCATGAGCAGATAGTCGTCGACGCTCAGGTCGAAGCGGTCGTCGCGCGCCCAGCCGATGTCGAGCGCCTGTCCCTCGATGGTGCGCGTGGTCATGTCCACGAGTTCGTGCAGCACCTTGAGCTTGGTAGCGTCGTCGAGATTGGGATCGTCGACCACCGAGCCGGTCACGAGTGACAGCGCGAGGTCGCCGGCGTTGATGGCCAGCCCCTCGCCCTCGCGGATGTGGAGGCACGGCTCTCCTCGGCGGGTGAGCGAGGAGTCCTCGATATCGTCGTGGATGAGCGCGGCCGTGTGGAAATGCTCGACCGAGGCGGCCGCGGCGCGCGCCTTCTCCGGGTCTCCGCCCACCGCCTCGCAGGCGAGCATGCAGATGAGCGGGCGGTGGCGCTTGCCGGCGTTGTCGCTGAACTGCGCGAGCGGGCCGTAGAGGTAGCGCTTCATGTCGGGATGCGTGCCGTCGACGAAGAACGTGGCCAGGTACCGGTCGAACTTCTTGGAGTTGCGCTTCAAGTACAGCTCGAACCCGGTCAACTCAAGTCCCCCTTGGGCGTACGCGGCGGTCTGGCAATCGTATCAGACGGACGGGCAGCTTCTAGCCGTCCCGGCTGACTCTCTCGATGAATATGTCGTCGGCGGTGAAACGCCGCTTGTAGGTGAGCAAGACGGTCGCAACAGAGCCGAGCACGTCGGCCGCAGCGACCATCATCATCACGACGATCTGGTACGGCGCCGCGGCGAGCGGGTCGGCGCCGGCGAGCAGCTGACCCGCCATCATGCCGGGGATGAAGACGATGCCGGCCGCAGACAGCGTGTTGATGCCCGGGATCAGTCCTGCGCGAAGCGCCACTCGGATGCTGGGGAACGCCGCTTCCCAGGGCGTCGCGCCAAGGGCGGTGAGCGCCAGGATCTCATCGGAACGCGTGTCGAGGTCCGAGTAGGTCCGCTCGACCGAAAGCGCGATGCCGTTCATGGAGTTGCCGAGCACCATGCCGGCGATGGGGATCACGTAGCGCGGCAGGTACCACGGTTCGACCTGGACGATCACGCCCGTGACGAAGAAGGTGACGAACATGCCCACGCCGAGCATCGCCAGAAATGCTATGCGGGAGGTGCCGACCGGAGCATCGGGAGCGCGTTTGGCGATGGTCGCCGCGGCGACGGCGGTCATGAGCACGATGATCGCGATGACCGCATAAGGGCTGTCCAGCCCGAAGATCCAACCCAGTGCGAGCCCGAGAAGCAGGAGCTGGGCGTAGGTTCGCGCAGTGGCGATGGCGAGTTGTTTGGCGACGCCCAGCTTGAGGGCCACCGACAGCGCTCCCACGAGGACCATGAGCCCGGTAGCAAGGAGCAGCTGCCACCAGCCTATGACGATGACTCCGCCGGTCGTTGCGGTCTCGCTCACGTCGCCGCCTCTGTCAGCACGCCGCCGGCCAGCCTGAGCCGACGTGCCGCCAGCAGATCGGTGCGCTGGTGGCGCACGCGGATCACCGCACCGCCGGCGCTGGCGAACTCCGACGTGATGTGAGCCACCTCGGCCGCGCTCGTGTCATCGAGGGCCGCATCCGGCTCGTCCAGCATGAGAACGCGCGGACCTGTGAGTACCACGCGCAGAAGCGCCACCCGAGCCTGCTGCCCCACGGACAGGCGCCCGGCGTCGCGGTCGAGCGCCACGTCGCTCATGCTCACCGAGTCGAGCCGCGCGCGCAGCGTGTCATCGGCGGGTGCCTGCTCTGCCGAGCGGACCTTGAGCTGCCAGGGCAACAGCAGGTTGTCGCGGACCGAACCCGCCACGATCGCGGGCTTCTGCGGTACGAGCGCGACCAGGGTGCGCCAGCGCTGCGGAGAGACGTCGCGCGCAGACGTGCCGTCCAGAAGCAGCTCACCGCTCACGTCGGGCAACAGCCGTGCGAGCGCGCGCAGCAGCGTGGTCTTGCCCGCGCCGCTCGCGCCCACGACATCAACGACCTCACCGGATGCCACATCGAGCACGAGATCGCCGATCACGTGCAGGGGTCCGCCGTCTCCCGGCAAGACCACCGAGAGATTCCGGGCACACAGCACAGGTGTCGCTCTCGAGTCAGACATGTCTCCATGCTACCCGAGGCGCGACACCTGCGGCGTTCGTACTTGTGAGAACCGAGTTACTTCGCGGTCACGTACAACCAGCTGGAGTACGTGGGGTAGTGGCCCGCGTCATCGTGGTAGGCGCGCACCCGCCACTTGCCGGTCTTGGGGAGCTTGTAGCTCGCCTTGACCCGCGAGTAGGTCGAGGAGTTGTACGCCTTGGCGTAGACGTTCTTGTAGAAGCGGTACTTGCCGTTGACCTTGCGCTCGAAGCGCAGCTTGACGGGCTTGGTCCCCGCGGTGTGGCGCGGCTTGAGCTTCGCGCGCCACGTGTAGGTCTTCTTGGCCTTGATCTTCTTGGTCGAGGTGTAGGGCTTGCCCAGGTAGGCCTTGGGATCGACGGAGCGCACGGCGCTCGTGGTGCCCTTGTAGCCTGCCGCACCGGGGAACACCAGTCGGAAGTAGGCCTTCTTGTAGTTGTAGCCGCTCGAGCCCGCCGGGAGGCCGAAGGCGACGTAGCCCGAACCGTTCGTATCCGCCGTGGCGATGGTGGACCAACCGGTCTTGCCGTTGCTCGAACGCTGGAGCTGGACCAGCTGAACGCCGAGCGAGGGACCTGACGCCTTGAGGGTCGAGTAGATGGCGGTCTTGGCACCATAGGCTAGGCCCGACTTACTGCCCGATGTGCTCGTGAAGGTGGTGGCCACCCCGGACTGCGTTGCCGGCGGAGGCGGGGGTGCCGCCGCCGAGACTGGTGCCCACGTTCCTCCGGCATTCGTGGTCTTGTAGACGGCGTTGCCATCGCCCACTGCGATCCAAGTCGTGGGTGTCACGACACTGACGGAGCGGAGACGCTGCTTTCCAGACACCTGCTTGGTGGTCCAGCTCGTGGTGCCGTTCTTGGTCGTCGCGACCGCGACCCAGCCCTGCTCGCCCACGGCCACAACGGTGTCGGCGTTGACCGCATCGATGCCGTTCATGCTGCGACTGCCGGGTATCACCATGGGCGTCCAGCTCGTGCCGCCGTTGACGGTTTTGAGAACGACCCCCGAGGTGCCGGCGATGTAGGCGACCTGATCGCTCACAGCGACCACGGCGGTCATCGAAAGCCCATTCAGAACCACCGACGACGTCTGCTGCGTCCAGCTCTGCCCACCGTTGCTCGTCTTGAAGATCAGGATCTGCTTGTAGGTGGCGGAGTCACCGCCGGTTCCCGGATTGCGCTCGTTGCCGATCGCCCAGCCGTACGTTCCCGCGCCGAAGGTGTCGACGTCGCGCATGTCGGCGTTGGTCGCGAGAGCCTCGGCCTCTCCAGCGGGCGGGTAGACCGGCCCCCACCAGCGCTTGGTCCAGTTCGCACCGTTGTCATCGCTGGTGGCGATCAGGCCGTACTTGCCGTAGGCGCTGCCCTCGGCGCCGTCGTACTTACCCACGGTCACGATCCGCCCGCCGCTGAAGCGCTCGGCGGCGGCGAGATTCATGCTGGAACCGGGAACACCGGGCGTTGGCGTCAAGGTCCAGGCGGATCCCCAGTTGGTTGTCTGCCACAGCCTCTTGCTGAAGTTGGGAACGGCGAGCGCGTTCTGGCCGTTGCCCGCCGCAACGGAGACGATGTCGTTGTAGCCCGGCAGCCACTGGGCCGCCCAGTTGGCGCCACCGTTCCGCGTCACCGAGATGAAGCCCTTGCTTCCAAGGGGGCTTGAGCTGACGCCGCTCATGTAGCCCGTGTTCGAGTCCGCGAAGGAGATCGAACGAATGATCTCCGCCGCACCAGCGGGAGCCGCCGAGAACACGAGTGAGGCGCTGAGCGCCAGTGCGAGGAATCCTTTGATCGGTCGCATGCAGTACCACCCTACCCATAGAGATCCTCGGCCCCCTGGGGCCGCTCGCAGCGTTTGCCGGCGCCACGTCGCGTATCCGAGCGTACTACCCGTGTATGAAGAACATGTGGACGTACTCTCAGAAGGCTCTCATGCAACCTCTGTGCCGTAGGAGCCGCTACTCACGCCAGCGGTCGTGGTGCACGTAGGTGGGCTCGTAGCGCTCGGCAGGCGGCTTGGCTTCAGCGGGATGGCCCACCGCGAGGATCGCGAGGGGCACGATGCCGTGCGGCACCTCGCAGATGCGCGCGACGTGGCTGGACCGCTCCGCGATCGGATGCACGCCGATCCACACGGCACCCAGCCCGACCGCGTTGACGGCCAGGAGCGTGTTCTGGATCGCCGCCGAGCAGTCCTGCACCCAGTAGCCCGGGTGCTTCTCGGCCCGCGCATCGCCGCACACGACGATCGCAAGCGGGGCCCGGCCGACCGGAGCCGCGTACGGCGTGGCCTCTGCCAGCGCGTGGAGCTGCCCGCGGTCGGTCACGACCACGAAGCGCCACGGCTGCTGGTTGCCTGCGCTGGGTGCAGCCATCGCCGCATGCAGAAGGGTGTCGATGTCGCCGTCGCTCACGGGATCGTGCGTGAACTGACGGATCGAGCGTCGGGTCATGATCGCGTCGAGGGCGTCCATGGTTTCCTCCTCAGGAATCGGGGGATTGAGCGATGCCGTCGCGGGCTACCACGCGTCTTGCGGTCGCGCCGGATGACCGGCGAGGTGCCTATGAGCAGGTCGTTGTCGAAGGAGATGCGCTCGAGTCGCGTGAGGTCCGAGACCATCCGGTCCACCGTGGCCGACCCCTCCTCCGTGCCCACCGAGAGCATCGACGTGTCGACGGCATCAAGCTGGCCGGCTTTTCGGGCGTGAGCGTGCGCCTTCATGAGCGCGCCCTTGATCCGAGCGCGGGTCGACGGTGCCCGCAGAGCGTCGAGCATCCGTGTGCGCAGCTCGTCGAGTTGCTCGGCGGGCGGGTTCTTGGGCAGCGCGGCAAGCGAGCGGCCGATCTCATCGGCGATGGGGCGGTTGGTCTCCTGGACCACGAACTTGACCACGTGCCAGACGTCGTACAGGTCGCGGCTGGTGGCGATCGTACGCCGCTTGAGCCACAGCCACGCGTGCAGACGCCGGCGCCAGTCCCACCACAGCAGGGCGTTGGCGAGGCCCTCATCGGGAATCAGGAACCAGCCGCGGTCGAGCAGCATCGCTCCGAAGACGCCCGCGCCCGCCGACGACTCGGTGCGCTTCTTGCCCACCCGCGCCTTGTACAGCCCGCACGTGGGCGACGACTCCTTGGCCACGAACGCCTCGACGCCCGCTCGCTCGAGTGACTCGATCGCGGCCCGGCAGCCGGCGACGACATCGGCGGTACGGTCGTGGCCGCGACGGTCGAGCACTCTGGCCTCACCCGCGAGCACATCGGCGCCGGTGCCGGTGAGGTGGATCGGCATGCGCGGCACGCCCAGACCCGCAAGGCACTCGGGACACACCGGGGTCCACACGAAGTCCTGCTGCTCGCGCCCGATGAGCGAGAGCGCGTCGAAGGACTTGCCGTTGTAGCGCACCGGACACCGGTAGACACACGCGCTGATGCCGATGGCGACCTTCTCGGTGATGATCTCTGGCACGGGCGCCTCTCCTCGCGTATGTGATGACCGACAGGTTCATACCCGTGAATGCCGTAGCGCACGGAGCCGCACATCGGGAACAATCGTATGCACGATCACCACGACCACCGAGGAAGGCACTCGTGACCGCGACGATCCACTGGTTCCGCAAAGACCTCAGGCTCGCCGATAACCCCGCCTTCGCAGCTGCTGCCGCCGGAGAGGGACCGGTGGTGCCGGCATACATCCACGACGACCGAGCCGATGCCCACCGCCCGGGCATCGCTGCCCGGGCCTGGCTGCCGCGCTCGCTCGAAGCACTCGACGCCGAGCTGCGCACGCGGGGCAGCGCTCTCGTGATCCGCACCGGAGCGCCCGGGGAAGCCCTCGCGACGCTCGCCGCCGAGTGCTCGGCGGGCCGGGTCACGTGCCAGCGCGACCGGTCACCCGTGGGGCTCGCCGAGGAGGCCGAGGCCCGAGCGGCCCTCAACGCAGCCGGGCTCGAACTCGTGGTGGAGCGGGGGCAGGTGCTGGTGGAACCAGACGCCCTCGCAACCAAGCAGGGCGGTCCCTACCGGGTGTTCACTCCCTACTGGCGCGCGTGGAGAAGCGCGTGGGACGCAGAGGTCGCCCCCGTGCCGCAGCCACTTCGTGCGCTGCCGCTCATGCCCGCCACCGCCGGTCCGCTCTCTCCGCCGCGCGGTGGCCCTGACGTCGTGCGCTGGTGGGCCGCCGGCGAGGTCCCGGGGCGCGAGCGCCTCGCGGAGTTCGTGCGCGGCGCCTTGCACCGGTACCCGACCGACCACGACCGACCGGACCTGCGCGGAACGAGCGAGATGTCGCTCAGGCTCGCGTGGGGAGAGGTGTCGCCGGGGCAGGTCGCTCATGCCGCACTCGCGGTGGGAGGAGAGAACGCCGAGCCGTTCTTGCGCCAACTGGCGTGGCGGGAGTTCAGCCACCACGTGCTGCACCACTTCCCGGAGGCCGTCGACAGTGCGTTGCGCGAGGAGTTCTCGGCGTTCCCCTGGCGGCAGGATGCTGGCGGGTTCGACGCGTGGGCACACGGGCAGACCGGCTATCCGCTCGTCGACGCCGGGATGCGCCAGCTGCTCGAGACCGGCTGGATGCACAACCGCGTACGCATGGTGTGCGCGTCGTTTCTCACCAAGGACCTGCTCATCCCGTGGCAGGACGGCGAGCGCTTCTTCGCGGAACGGCTTGCCGACTACGACGCGGCGGTCAACGTCTTCAACTGGCAGTGGACGGCCGGGTGCGGACTCGACGCAGCTCCGTACTTCCGCATCTTCAATCCGGTCGCGCAGGGCGAGAAGTTCGATGCCGGCGGATCCTACGTACGAACCTGGGTGCCCGAGCTGAGCGGCTTGGCGAGTAGGTGGATCCATCGCCCGTGGGACGCGCCCGATGACGCGCTCACGAAGGCCGGCGTGCGGCTCGGCTCGACATACCCTAACCCGATCGTGGACCACGCGCAGGCACGGCTGAGGGCCCTCGCCGCGTTCGAGACGGTGAAGGACGCACGGCGAGCACGCCGCAGCACCTAGAGAGGTCCGGGACGGCTACTCGGTGGCGACGAGGACGTAGTCGAGCTGGATCAGCGCACCATCGACCTCGGTGATGGTGACGAAGCCCTCTTGGCCGTCGGTGGCCAGCGTGAGCACCGCGACACGGCCGCCTTCGGTGCTCTCCTCGCTGGTGACATCCCAGCCGGCGGCTTCAAAGCCCGCTGCCACGCCCGCGAGGACGTCTTCGTAAGGATCGCCGGTGGTCATCGTCAGGCTGTAGGAATCGTCGGTGGAGACGGACTCGACCACCTGAGCACCCGGCCACAGCGGGAGGCCCTGGGGCGTATCGGCAGAGAGCTCGCCGACCACCGACGCCCCGTCCGCCGCTACCGTCGCCTCCTCGGTCACGACCTTGGGCGGTGGCGTGAGTGCCTCGTCCAGCCGCGCACACCCGGTGACGGCCAGGAGCGCGAAGGCGAGAGCGATGACAGCGACAGCGCGTAGACGCATAGGGGTCTCCTCGTTCAGTACTGACGGAGCAGAATCGGCTCACCCGGCCCACCCTTGCCGCAGGCGTTCGACACCGGGGCACGCGACATTCTACTTCGCGAAGGGCCCTTCGCGCGACCACCTATCTGGCTCCCGGCGGCCCTTCAGCGAACTCGCCGCGCACGAAAGTGGCGCGGGGCTTGCGTACGGACGAACTGGCTCCAAAGAACGCCCACGTGGAAGACGCTGACAACGATGTGGATCGCTTCAGCACTTCCGAACGCACCTAAGCACTGCCGACCTGTCCCCGGCCGAGGAGGCTGAGACTGCTTGAGGATCCTACGAATCACCGCCATGGCACTGCTGCTGTTCTCGATCGCCACAACCGCACACGCGCAGGCGTGGAGCAAGAACCGCCTCCGTGCGGAGATCACCGATGCAGCACGCTACTACCACCTCTCCCCCGCTGATGCGGCCTGGTTGCGCAAGGCAGGCGTCGACATCGTGTTCGAAGGGGCCCGCGAGTCCTCCGGCGCACGGCACGCCCACTCAGGACAGCACCGTGGGATGTGGCAGTTCAATCGCTCATGGCGCCTCGGCAAGGGCCTTCACCGGCGCAAACAGCGCGACGGACACACGCACGCTCACGGTTGGGAGTGCTGCAGGGAATGCAGCACGTACCGGTTCGTGAAGACCTACAAGGACGGTGGCAAGGCGGCTGTCCGCAGGCACTGGCGGGCCACTCTCGGACGATGATCGGGTTCGTCTGAGAGCATCGAACGACACTCAGAGCGCGCCCTAGCCACGAGAAGCCGCCCGAAAGGGGCGGCTTCTTCAAGTCGCGTGGCGGAAGCGTGTGCGAATCGAACACACCCAGGAGGCTCTTCACCCCCCACGACGGTTTTGAAGACCGCGGAGCCCACCAGGACCCATCCGCCTCCGTGGGGGCATTGTGCGGAGGACCCGCGGCGGTGTCAATCCGCAGGTAGGCGCGGTGCCTCCCTTTGCGAAGCATCGCTCTGGTGAGAGTTGCCTAACCTCGCTCTCACGATTCACTCACTCCGCGCGCCGATACTCGTGAACGCATCAGTGTCGGACCGTGGAGGACGAATGACTCGAGTGCGCAGCTGGATAGGGTCGAACAAGCTGATCGCCTCGGCGATCTTGATGGTCGCCTTGGTAGCCGGTGTCGCCGGCGCCGTGGGCGTGGCCCAGGCTACCGACAGCCCCGAGTTCTGCCGTGCGGCCTGCCACGAGATGCAGCCCTTCCATTCCGCGTGGTCCCAAGGGCCACACGCCGGGGTCAGCTGCATCGAATGCCACGTGGAGCCCGGCACCGTGGCTCGACTCGAACACAAGGCCGTTGCCCTCAAGGAGCTGTGGGTCCACGTCTCCGGCGATCCCACGTTCCCGCTCGCCGAGGTGAGCCCGGTTCCCGACGAGCGCTGCGAGAGCTGCCATGCAGACATCCAGGTCACCGAGACCGGCTTCGACCACGACGCGCACGCAGATCGCGGGTCGTGCCAGGACTGCCACGCCACGGCAGGTCACGAGGTCAGCACCGCGGCGCTGAGTGAAGCGGGCGTACTGAGCACCAACGAGCGCGAGAGCTTCTCGGGAGAGGTCGCCTCGGTCGACCAGGGCTCTGCGAACCTCGAGGGCCATGCGGCCGAGCCGTGCTCGCGCTGTCACGACATGGCGAAGACCGGCTGCGACTCGTGCCACGAACCCAAGCACGACACCGCGAGCCAGACCGTGAAGACCGCATCGTGCCAGACCTGCCACACGACCAACTCCCAGTTCGCCTTCACACATCCGGAGAACGCACCGGAGTGCGGATCCTGCCACGCGGTCCCTGCCGAGCACAGCTACACCGGCGACTGCGGCACCTGCCACACGGACGGCGGCGCCTCATGGAAGTTCGCCCACACCGACGAGGCAGACTGCGCCAACTGCCATACGCGCCCGGCGAAGCACCGTGACGGAGCGTGCACCACCTGCCACGACAACGGTCCGAAGTGGGCGTTCTCCCATCCGAGCGCATCGGCGGAGTGCATCACGTGCCATGCGCGTCCGGTCAAGCACCGCTCCGGCTCGTGCACAAGTTGTCACAAGACGGGTGCGACATGGGCCTTCAAGCACCCCTCCAACGCGAACTGCACCTCGTGCCACACGAGGCCCGCCGGGCACAAGGCCGGATCGTGCACGAGCTGCCACAAGAGCAGTAAGTCGTGGAAGTTCAGCCACCCCAGCAGCAAGGCCTCGTGCACGTCGTGCCACACCCGGCCAGCCAAGCACGAGTCGGGATCGTGCTCGAGCTGCCACAAGAGCGGATCGTCGTGGAAGTTCAGCCACCCCAGCAGCAAGGCCTCGTGCAGTTCGTGCCACGCGCGGCCTGCCGGTCACAAGGCCGGTTCGTGCTCGACCTGCCACAAGAGCAGTAAGTCGTGGAAGTTCAGCCACCCCAGCAGCAAGGCCTCGTGCACGTCGTGCCACACCCGGCCGGCCAAGCACGAGTCGGGATCGTGCTCGAGCTGCCACAAGAGCGGATCGTCGTGGAAGTTCAGCCACCCCGGTGGCGGGAACTGCGCTACGTGCCACGCGCGCCCCGCTAAGCACGAGTCGGGATCGTGCACCAGCTGTCACAGTGCCGGCAAGTCGTGGAAGTTCAGCCACCCCGGCTCATCATCGACATGCACGAACTGCCACAACCGCCCCTCGGGTCACAAGTCGGGCTCGTGCGTGACATGCCACGGAACCGGCAGTTCATGGAAGTTCCGGCACCCCAGCTCCAACGCGTGCTCCTCGTGCCATAAGGCACCGTCGAGCCACTATGGATCCTCGTGCTCTTCATGCCACTCGCCCGGCAAGTCCTGGTCGAGCGCGACCTTCTCCCACGCCAGGATCCCCGGCGGCGAGCACAGCTACAAGAGCTTCAAGTGCTCGAACTGTCACCCGAGCGGATATAGTTCTCACACATGCTCGAAATGCCACGACAGCGCAAGCGGCCCACGTGATGATGATGACGACTAGAGCCCACGAGTCCACAGGAAGGATCGCCGAGAATGCATGAGCCCCTCAGCCAGAGACTCATCGTGCTCGCGGTCTGCCTGCTCTTGCTCGCAGCGGGTGCCGGTCTGGCGATCAACGCAAGCGCACAGGTACGCAACGATCAGTCGACCCCGCTGGTCATCGAGTCGGACCGCCCGCTCGAGACGAGTGCCACACCGCCGCCCGCTCCTATTTCCGCGGCAACGACCCTCGCGGCGCCTGTCGCGGTCGAACCCGCGAAGGAGCCGCAGCCGCCAGCGCGGCGAAGCCCAGTGCGTCGCAATCGACCGCGATCTCCCAGCCCAAGAAGAGCACCTTGAAGCCGGAGAGCAAGCGCAGCGCTCCGAAGCCCGAGAAGGCGAAGAAGGATTCAGACGCCAAGAAGGAGTCCGATAAGAAGGACTCGGACAAGAAGAAGGACGACGAGAAGAAGTCAGACGAGGACGACTCGGACGATGATGACGACGATCACGAGACCGCCGTCCCCCCGATTCGCGATGAGTACCATCACGATCGCGACCATGACCACGACCACGACCACGACTAATCGTTTCGCGGGGGCAATGGGAATGAATGCGCAGTAGCCGAAAACTACTCGATCGCTAAGGGGCGCCCGTGAACATCCTTCTCGTCGAAGACGAGGATCGCATCGCATCCTTCATGGCCAAAGGGCTCTCTTCGGAGGGCCATCAGGTGGAACGGGTCGCCACCGCGGCCGAAGGCGCGGGTATGGCTCTGACCTACGAGTTCGACGTCATCCTTCTCGATCTGATGCTTCCCGACGCTTCGGGCAAAGACGCCCTCGAGCGCATCAGGCAGGTCAAGCCCGACGTGCCGGTGATCGTTGTGTCCGCCCTCGGTGAGACCGAGGACAAGGTCGACCTCCTGGATATGGGCGCCAACGACTACCTGGTCAAACCGTTCGCCTTCGCCGAACTTGCGGCGCGCGTACGCGCCGCGGGCCGACAAGGGCAAGCGTCCGGAAGAGTCATCGAAGCAGGAGGAATCACCCTCGACACCCGGACACGCATCGCCACCTACGCCGAGAAGAGCGTGGACCTGCCTTCGCGCGAGTTCGCACTGCTGGAGTACTTGATGCGGCACGCCGGGCAAGTGCTCACACGCCAACAGATCCTCGACGCCGTCTGGGGTATCGACTTCGACACCGAGAGCAACGTGGTCGACGTCTACGTGAGCTACCTTCGCCGAAAGCTGGACCGGCCACAGCAACCGTCTGTGATCGAGACAGTGCGCGGAGCCGGATACCGTGTCCGAGCGTAGAGTCGCGCCTGTCGGCCAGCTCTCGCGTCTTGCTCGCCATGGCGGTCATGCTCGGTGTGGTCGTGGCCCTTCTCGTGGTCGTCGCGTACGGCGCGACCGTTCGAACTCTGACCTACTCGCTCGACCAGACCCTCGTCAAGGAAGCGGAAGCGTACTCGGCGGCCATGGCGGGGGCACCGAGCGACGCCGCGCTGATCGATGCGACGCGTGCGTATCTGACCGCGCGCACCGGAAGCGAGTCGGGTGGCATCACGCCCATCTTGCTCGTGCGATTCTCCAACGGTCGGGTCATCTCGAACTCCGCCGTCAGGATCGAAGACGCTCCCGGCGGCCCCACGACCGACACCGTTGGACCGGCGTATCGCCGGGTGACGCTCGATGGCGAGACGTACCGGGTCCTAGCGACGCCCATCCTCTCCAGCGGTCAGCCCGCCGGAGTCTTCGAGGCCGCCTTGGCGGAAGGGCCGATCCAATCCACGGCGCAAGGCGTTGCCGCCACGCTCAGCGCTGCTGGACTCATCGCGCTCGCTCTTGCCTTGCCGCTCTCATACCTCGCGACACGACGCGCACTCTCGCCGCTGCGCCGCATGGCCGTCGATGCCGAAGCCATCTCGCATGCGCGCCCCGGAGGGCGCATCGTCTACAACGGCCCTCGCGACGAGCTGGGTTCGTTGGCGTCGTCACTCAACGAGATGCTCGCCCGTCTCGAGTACGCGTTCTCGGATCAGCGCCGCTTCGTCGCCGATGCGAGCCACGAGCTTCGCACGCCCGTGGCCGTGGTCCGGGGCAACATCGAACTACTGCGCTCAGGCAGGGCCACAGGGGCTGAGGCGGCAGAGAGCATCGAGATGATCGAGCACGAGTCGGTACGGATGAGCCGCCTGCTCGACGAGCTTCTCTCGCTCGCCCGCCTCGAAGACGCGAGTCGAGCCCAGTTCCAGCCACTCGAGGCGCGAACGCTACTCGAGGAGGCGGCCGCTCGGGGGCGCTCGCTGGCTGAGCGCGCGATCACGATCGACGGACCGTGCAACCTGTGGGTCATGGGCGACCCCGACCTCCTCGACCAGGCGCTCGTGAACGTCGTGCGCAATGCCGTGGCGCACACACATCCTGGAGGGCGGATCACCCTGAGCTGCAACTCCGATGAGTCCAGCGTGCGGCTGACCGTGACCGACGACGGCCCTGGCATCCCTGACGAAGACCTGGGTCGGGTGTTCGATCGGTTCTACCGCTCGCCCACTTCGCGCCGCGACGGCGCAAGCGGAGGCGCGGGGCTCGGTCTCGCGATCACCAACCGACTCATCGAGCTGCACGGAGGATCGATCCACGCCGAGAATGCCGACCCGCACGGCGCCCGCTTCGTGATCGCACTTCCGCGCATCCCTGAGCCGTCCTAGGAGCGCCGCAGCACCCTCACGTCACCCTCGCGTCGCGTGACCCCCTGCACGTCGAAGTACTCCAGCAGCGGGATGGCGTACTTGCGGCTCACGCCGAGCGCATCTCTCAAGTCCGCCGCCGATGCCCCGCCCGGATTCGCCTCCAGGTGGGCCACCAGCGCCTCTTGGGCACGCGCCATCGCCGCCACCGAGAAGTGCATCTCGCTCGAGACCCGCACGGCGAGGCCGTCGGTCGCGAGCTGACCGAGCACTTTGCGGGCGACCCCTGGATCGACGCCGGCTTCTGTCGCCAGATCGCGAACTCCGGCCGGCGCCAGCCCCTGCGCGTCGAGCAAAGCGAGCAGCTTCTGTCGGGCCTCGGCCTCTTGGGCGATCGCGGACACCGCCGCCTTGGGGTGGCGGACGACACCCTTCTCGGCGATGACGAGCCCACGCTGCTCGGCTACTTCAAGCACGGCGTCGAAGGCCTTGGGTGCGAGCCGTCGGTCGACGCGGTCCCGCAGCGCGGAGGTGGCGAGCCCCGTCGCCTTCGCGTCCGCCTCGTGGAACGCGAGAATCTCGCGCTCGATCTCGCCTACCAGCCCGTCGAGGGCCTCGGCGGTGATGAATGCGGTCTCGGTGCCCACCTTGATCCGTTCGAGCTTCGCCCTTGTTGAGCTCGTCGGCGACCCTCGGGCGCGGCACGCCGAGGGCAGCTGCGACCTGCGCGCTGGTCATGGGTAGCGCGCGCGACGCGAGCAATCCAACGCTCGCCGACGACAGGTCGTGAGCCAGCAGTGCCTCGAGCAGCTCGCGCTCGTGCGGTTTGAGCACCGTGCGACGCGGCGGCAACGCATCGAGCACCATGCCGCCGCCAACGGTGAAGACCGGCGAGTAGCTGCGAACGATGAAGCGATCTTCGTAGCGCGGAGCAAGCGGGGCCTCAAGGCGGACTTGCGCGAGCGAACTCTCCCCCACCGCGAGCGACTCCCGCTCGATGAGCAACACACGCCCCAGCACTTCGCGCGTGCCGTGGTGCACGTGCACCCGGGTGCCTGACTCAAAGGGCTTGTCATCGCCGGGAATGCCCAGGTAGGTGAAGCGCGCGTCGAATCGATCGGTGACGGTGAGGGTGCCGGGCGCGGCGATGATGTCTCCTCGGCTGATCTGCTCGCGCTCGACGCCGGCGATGTTCATCGCGACACGCTGGCCCGCGTGAGCCCGCTCGACGTGCTCGCTGTGCACCTGAACGCCACGCACGCGCGCCTCGACGCCGGATGGGTAGACCTCGACCGGGTCGTCCTTGGTCGCCGAGCCGGACCACATGGTCCCGGTGACCACCGTGCCGGCCCCCGCGATGGTGAAGACGCGGTCCACCGGCAGGCGCAGCGGAAGCTCCGCGTGCTTGCTGGGCGCGTCGACAGCGACGTCGTCGAGTACCGCGAGCAGCTCGGAAAGGCCGGCGCCCGTCTTCGAAGAGACCGCGACGATCGGCGCGCCCTCGATCGAGGTCCCGGCCAGCAGCTGCTCGATATCAGCGCGCACGAGCTCGACCCACTCGGAATCCACGAGGTCCGATTTCGTGAGCGCGACGACACCGCGCTCCACACCGAGCAGGTCGATGATCGCGAGGTGCTCGCGTGTCTGCGGCATCACGCCGTCATCGGCGGCCACCACGAGCAAGACGACGTCGACGCCGGTCGCGCCGGCCACCATCTGCCGGACGAACTTCTCGTGGCCCGGCACGTCCACGACGCCCATCGAGCGTCCGGACGGCAACTCGAGGCGAGCGAAACCGAGTTCGATCGTGATGCCGCGAGACTGTTCCTCTTTGAGGCGGTCGGGGTCGGTGCCGGTGAGCGCCTTGATCAGCGACGACTTGCCGTGATCGATGTGCCCGGCCGTACCAAGGACGAGCGAAGGCATCTAGGCCCCCGCCGAGAATATCTCGCGCAAGCGCCGCACCACGATATCGTGCTCCTCGCCGTTCACGAGCGTACGGGGATCGATGAGCAGCCTGTCGTCCTTGACGCGGGCGACGATAGCGGGTTCTGCACCGCGGCGAATCAATGCCTCGAGACTGTCCACGCTCATCGCCGACGGTGCGATCGCCACCACCGCCGTGGGGATATCCGTCACGGGCAGAGCACCGCCACCGGCTCGGGCGATGTCGTCGATCACCGTGACCTCGCCGCCGGCTCCGACCGCGTCGCGGACGCGGTCGCCGAGCTGCTTCGCAAGCGCGCGGCTCTCGTCGATTCCCATCGTGAGCATGCGCAGTGTGGGGATCTCCCGCACCGCGCGCTCCTCCTCGAGGCAGGCACGCAGAGTGGCCTCAAGGCCTGCCAGTGTCATCTTGTCGAGGCGCAGGGCGCGCGCCATGGGATGCTTCTTGAGGCGGGCGATCACGTCGTGACGACCCACGAGAATACCCGCCTGCGGCCCGCCCAGCAGCTTGTCACCGCTGCACGTGACCACCGCGGCGCCCTGCGCGACGCTCTCGCCCACGGTGGGCTCGTGGGGCAGGCCGTAGCGCTGGAGGTCGAACAGCACCCCCGAGCCCTGGTCCTCCATGACCGGCACGCCATGTGGCGCTCCCAGCTCGACGAGCTCACGGACGCTCACCTCGGCGGTGAAGCCCACGACGCGGTAGTTGCTCGAGTGCACCTTCAGCAGCAGGCCGGTCTTGTCGGTGAGAGCCGACTCGTAGTCGCGCAGGTGCGTCTTGTTGGTGGTACCGACTTCGACCATCGTCGCGCCCGACTCGCGCATGATGTCGGGGATGCGGAAGCTGCCACCGATCTCGACCAGCTGCCCGCGGCTCACGATCGCTTCCTTGCCGCGAGCGAGCTCGGCCAGCCCGATCATCACCGCGGCGGCGTTGTTGTTCACCGCCATGGCAGCCTCGGCGCCGGTGAGCCGACACAGCAGTTCCTCGCAGTGCACGTGGCGGCTACCGCGCTCGCCGCTCTCCACGTCGTACTCGAGGGTGGAGTAGTGGGTCGCGACCTCCGCGACCGCCTTGACCGCAGCCTCGCTGAGCACGCTGCGACCCAGATTGGTGTGCACGATGATGCCGGTCGCGTTGATGACGCGGCGAAGCGAGGGGCGAGACGCCAGAACGGCCCGGCCCGCGGCATCGCGGGCGGCGTCCTCTGCCGAGAAGCTCAGCTCCTCGCCTGCCAGGATGCGTGCTCTGGCCTCGTCGACCGCGGCACGCACGGCATCGAGCACGACGGCCCGGGGCAGTGATTCGAGGGCTGAGGCGAGTTGAGGCTGCGCCAGCACATCGTCGGTGTTGGGCAGGGCACGCAGCAGTGAGTTCATATCCATATCGTCGATTCTACCCGAGGGAAGGCGCTGACATGGGCCCCGGCCCTGTCGCCGTGACGACGATTCAGCGCAGCCAGAAGAACGCGATCGTGGCCCACCCGCACAGGAACACGAGGATCAGGACGCCACACCCCACGCCGAACGAGCGCACCAGCTCGGCATCAGGGTTGTAGGGGCGCTCGGCGCCCAGAGGCACAGGAGGTCTGCTCGGCTTCATGCTCTCAGCGTACACGCAGCGGCCGTCGGCCTCGCCCGAGACACGCCTAGCCGATCGTCACGACGTCGTCCTCACCCAGAAGTGCTGCGACGCTGTCGGGCATGGTGCCGATGTCGCCGACCGCGACCTGGTCCTTGAGACCGAGGAAGTCGAGGCACGTGCCGCAGGCCTTCACGGCCACGCCCTTCTCGGCGAGCAGGCGCAGGTCGTCGAGGGAACTCGAGCCTTCGCACACGAGGCGCACGCCCTCGTTCATGAACATCACGGCCTTGGGGGCGTCGGCGTTGCGGGCGACCGAGTAGAGGAAGTTCTTCATGAGCGCCCGACCGAGCTCATCATCACCGCGACCGATGCGGTCGGACAGGAACAGCAGGCGCTTGGCCATGGGGACCTCCATAAGCGAAACCGGAATCGTCTACCAGCGTTCCGATTATAGCGCGGCGATCCGACGTTCAGACCACCGAGACCCGCCCGTGCTCGCCGGCGGTGAACCGACCGATCGGCGCCGCCATCACGCCACGGACCTCCAGCTCGATCCGAAGGTGGTTGGTGGCTTCCTCCGACACCGCGATGAGCAGCCCCCCGCTGGTCTGCGGGTCGCACAGCAGCCTCATCCACAGGTCACGTTCGTCGGCGTGTTCCCAGGTGACGAAGTCGTCCGCCCACGCGACCACGTCGGCGGTGCGACCGGGGACCACGCCATCGCGGGCGTAGTCGAGCGCACCTGCGAAGAGCGGCACGCTGCCCAGCACCAGCTCTGCCGCGCAGCCGCTCGCCTCGGCCATCTCGTGCAGGTGGCCCAGAAGCCCGAAGCCGGTCACGTCGGTCGCCGCGTGAACGCCGACCTCCACCATCGCCTCGCACGCTCCCTTGTTGAGCTGAGCCATCGACTCGATGACCTCGCGGGCGTCGTCCTCATCGGCGAGCTGGCGCTTGAGCGCGGTGCCCCAGACTCCGGTTCCGATCGGCTTGGTGAGGTAGATCGAGTCGCCGGGCCTCGCTCCGCGGTTGCGGACGACCTTGTCGGGATGCACGACCCCGAAGACCGACAACCCGTACTTGGGCTCCTTGTCGTCGATCGTGTGGCCGCCCACGGTGACAGCGCCGGCCTCGGTGACCTTCTCGGCGCCGCCACGGACGACCTCGCCCACGATGTCGGCCCCCATGGAGCACGGGAAGGCGAGCATGTTGAGCGCGGTGAGCGGACGCCCGCCCATCGCGTAGATGTCGGACAGCGCGTTGGCTGCGGTGATGCGCCCGAAGTCGTACGGGTCGTCGACGATGGGTGTGAAGAAGTCGATGGTCAGCAGCGCGGCCATGTCGTCGGTCAGCCGGTAGACCGCCGCGTCATCGCTCGTCTCGAAGCCGAGCATGAGCGCATCGGAGTTGCCCGGCGCGATCTTGTCGAGCACCGCTTGGAGGTCCTCCGGACCCCACTTGGCCGCTCAACCGGCTTTGCTGGACAGGCTCGTGAGCCTGATGCGCTCTTCCATCTGCTTCCCCCCTCTCGAGTCCGTGCCGAGTCAGACGTAGGCGATCTTGAGCGCAGCGACGCCGCTCGGGGCGAGGGGGACGCCGAAACTGCGGCCGCCAACAGCGACCGGGGCGCCCTGCCGTACCGACGCGATCGACACGACCATGCGGTCGGTCTCGAGCGCGGCTGTGAGCTTGCGGGTGGAGTGGTTGATCAGCACGAGGATGTCCTCGCCGTCGCCTTGGAACAAGGCGACCTCGACGTCCGGGGCGTCGCAGCTCAGTGGGGCGCCGCAGCCCGCACCGCGCGCAACGGCCCCGTAGACCTCGACCGCGAAATCCGCGACGGCAGCGGGTGTCGCCCACGGATCGCCTTGCGCGATCGCCCGTTCGAGCGGTATGGCGACGTAGACCGCCTTGCCCTGCCCCACCTGGTTGACGGTGAGCAAGGGGCTGCCCTTGGCATCGGTGGCCACGACGGTGGCGCCGCCGCTCGACAGCAAGGCGAAGTTGGGGACGTCGAAGTGCACGTCGAAGCTGCGCAGCGCTCCCAAGACGTCGGGCTGCGCGATGCGGCACGAAAGCACCTCGCGCGGGCCGTCGTCACCGAGTGACTCGACGCCGAATATCTCGCGGATCGCGGGATGTGCATCGCCGCCGCCGTAGCTCAGCAGGAGCGTGCCGCCCCCCTGGACGAACGTCGCGAGCCGCTCCCACGTCGCATCCGACAGGTCGAAGGCGCTCGGCACGATCAGTACGAGCTGACCCGAGAAGTCGTCGGTCTCGCGCACCACCGTGACCGGCACGTGCGCGCGTTTGGCTGCGATGAACGACTGCAGACACGCGCGCGGGTCGTAGAGCGAAGCGAGGCTCGGAAGCGGCCGGTACCGCTCCTCGGGCATCACGACGGCGGTGCGCTCGGCGATGAGCGTGTGGTTGCGCAGGTCGATACGGGCGAGCGTCTTGACGAACTCGCTGATCTCGAGGAAGGCGGGTTTGGCCATGCCGTCGGCGTCCGCGACACCGACGAGGGTCTCGAACGGGTCGATGAAGTACGGCTCGCGCTTCTCGGTCTCCATGTCTCGCAGCCGGCGGACCATGGTCCCGCCGGCACGGTTGACAAGAGCGCTCCACAGCACGGTGCGGACGTGCGCGGCCTCCTCGGCCACCGAGTAACCCGGGGAGAGGGCACCGATGTCATCGAGGATGACCGGCCGGCCGCGATGAGCGACCCGCAGCAGGAACGCATCGACGTAGGTGGACGGGCCGCTGCCCAAGGGGCCCTCGGCCGCGTAGGCGCGATAGGCCGCAGTCGAATGGGAGAGGCGCAGCTCGCACCGGTCGATCACGTCGCGGGCATCCACCCCGGTCGCCTGGAACAGCGTCTCGGCATCGGCGCCCAGACCGACGGGGCGTGCCGGGTCGACCTCGCGGATCGCCTCGCTGAGCGTATCGAACCAGCCGCTCAGTGCCTCCGCGGATTCGAAGCGAGACAGGAACGCCTCGTTGCCCAGCTGCCAGCCGAACACACCGCTCTCGCCCTTCAGGTGGGTGGCGATCGCGGTCACGAGCGCCGTCTCGCGCTGCACCAGATAGGAGTCCGTGCGCGGATCGCGTCGAGTTCCCCACGTCACGTCGGAGAGCTCGGAGTGCCGGTCATCGGCGAACAGGCACACGATCGCCGCCATCTTGCGCTCGCGGATCGCGTCGATCACCGCCGAGAGCCGCTCGAGCATCGCCTCGGAGTACTGGGCGACCTGCGGCTCGAGCACGCGCCAACCGATGAAGACCCGCACCAGCGAACAGCGGGCCTTCGCGAGCGCCTCGAGGTCGGTGCCCAGATCGCGCTCGTACCACTCCTCGGGGCTCTGCGCCTCAGAGTCGAGCGGATACAGCGACGCGCCCACCAAGAAGAGCGGGTTGCGCTCAGGACCCTTGGCAGGGATCGCTGCGGGCGCAGGCTTCTCGGCGGGCAGGATCGGCTCGGGATGGGGCAGCTCGGCGATCGGCGCGGGGGCGGGCTCCACGTAGCGCTCGATGCGGGGGCGCGGGGGGCGGGGCCCGCTTCGCTTGGTGGGCATCGGGGCTACTCCCTTCCCTCGGCGTAGGCGTCGTAGAGCCGCCAGAACAGGCCCTGGCGCCGCGTGTCGTGGTAGGCGGCCCGGCGCATCTCGTGGTGCGCCCGAGAGTGCTCGCCCTCTGCCAGCAGCACCGCGGCCAGTCCGAACCGCGCCCGCACGAGCGTCGGGTCGAGTTCGACCGCCCTGAGGTACGCCGTCATCGCATCGCCGTAGCGCTGTAGGCCCAGCAGAGACTCGGCGTTGAGCACGTGGGGCATCGGGTGGTCGGGGACCGCGGCGGCGAGTGCGCCGAAGACCCGGGCGGCATTGCGGCTCAGCCCCGGGCGCTTCGCGAACGCGGCACCGAGCACGTAGACCGCGGTCGGAGTCTTCGTCGAGATGGCCAGAGCGCGCAACGCGACCGCCATGGCCTCGTTCACGGAGTCTTGCTTGAGATACAGGTAACCGGCCAGCGCGAGCGCCTGCGCATCGTCCGGGTCCTCATCGAGCACCAGCCGTATCAGGTCCATCGCCGAGAAGTAGTCCTCCTCGAAGGCGAGTGCGAACGCGGCGTCGAGTCGGCTCGCCCGGTCGGGAGCGACGTCGGCGGGGTCGGGAGCGGCCGTGCCGTCGTCGTAGACGTCGGCCAGCGCGAAGTAGAAGTCGTCTTGGCTCGGGTCGAGCTCGCCGGCCTTGCGGAAGCCCGGCAGCGCCGTGGCCATGCCCTCGCGCTTGAGCGCGGCGACGGCGAGGTTGTACATAGCGCGCGCCTCGAGCGGATCGAGCTCGAGCGCGCGCCTCCACGCGTCGATGGCCTCCTGTTCGAACTCGGCGGCCGCGAACGCCTCGCCCAGCTGCACATGAGCGGTCACCAGGTCGGGTACCACCTCGGCGAGCTCGTGCCACACCAGGATCGACTGGTCCCACATCCCCCCGCGCCGGTCGTAGGCGAGGCCGAGCGACAGGTATGCGGGAGCACAGTCGGGATCGAGCTCGATCGCCTGCGATGCGGTGCGGATCGCCTCTTCGTAGAAGTCCCCGGTGAGGAACAGTTCGGAGAGAAGCGCGTGGACCAGAGGGTCCGACGCGTCGACGCTCAGCGCTTCGTAGCAGGCATCGACCGCAGGAGCGACGTGACCCTGCCGAGCCAGACCCTCGGCGAGCAGCACGTGTCTGCCCCGCGGCGTCACGAGGCCGCACCGGTCTTGGCGGCCGCCTTCTTCACGAGCTTGAGCGCGCCTTCCGCACCGCGGACGACGCCGTTTGCGCCCACCGCCTTGGCGAGGCGCACATCGGCCCAGAACGGACCTCCCGAGACCAGCAGCACGAGGTCCTCTCGGCCGCCCGCCCGGAACATCTCGCGAACGCGCGACACACTCGTCGCCGACGAGACCGTCTGCGCGAACACGATCACGATACGCGCGCCGGTCTCCTCGGCACGCTCCAGGAACTCGGCCGGGCGCACGTCGGTGCCGAGGTCGATGACCCGGTGCCCCGCTTCCTTGAGGGCGGCGGCGGCGATGTCCTTATCGATCGCGTGAAGGTCGCGGTGCATCGCGCCCACCAGCACGGTGATACCCGAGTCCTGGGCCGCCGAGGGGGTGGTGACGAAGCTCGTGATCTGCTCGGCGACCACCGCCGCTTGCGTGAACGCGTACTCGTCGATCGCCCCGCTCGCCCACGCCCCTCCGAGAAGCGCCATCGCCGGCGCGAAGAGCTGGTCGAACAGCTTGGCTTGCGGCACACCTCCGGCACGCGCCTTCTCGATGACGGTGATCGCGTGGGCGGGGTCCTGACTGACGAAGGCCTGGTAGAGCTGGGCCGAAGCATCGTTTGCCACGTTCCGCCAGACCTCCTCTCGCCCGAAAAGCGTCCTGTGCCTGCCGCGTATCGCTCACGGTGCGCTCAAGTATCGCACTCGCCGTGCTCTCGCTCCATGCCGTACATCACGAAACCGAGGGCGGGTGTGGTGGCGGCGGTGGGATTCGAACCCACAAACCCCGAGGGGTCAGCGGATTTTAAGTCCGCCTCCTGTGCCGTTCGGATACGCCGCCGTTCGCTCACATCGTCCCGCCACCGGCCAAGCCGCGCTTCCGCTGTGCTCGACAGGCTATTCCCGCAGGTCGTGATAGGTCTCCAGAAGTATCCCATAGAGGAGGTCGTGCTCGCTCACGATCATGTGGTCCAGACCCGAGAGCGCCAGGACGGTCTCGAAGATGAGTGTGCCCGCCACGATGACCCCCGCACGCTCCGGATGCAGTCCCACCACCCGGCGGCGCTTCGCGAGCGGGAGAGCCGGCCAGCATCTCGAGCAGATCCGACAGCTGCGAGCCCGAGAGTTCGAACCCGTGGACCCGGGCCGGATCGTAGGTCGCGAGCCCGAGCTCGATCGCGGCCAGCGAGGTCGCGGTGCCGGCCAGGCCGATCAGCTCGCGGGGTCGCTCGTCGAGCCGGGCGAAGTAGCCGCGAAGCTCGGAAGCGGCCCACGAGCCCGCAGCGCCCAGCTCGGCGCGCGTGGGCGGGTCGGAGTGCAAGAACAGCTCGGTCATCCTGCGACTGCCCACGTCGATCGAGCGCGCGACGTCGATCCGGCCCGTGCGCTCGCCGTTCTCCACGGCCACACACCCGGAGATCAGCTCGGTGGAACCGCCCCCACAGTCCACGACCAGGAGCCCCTCGCCCGTGCGCTGCGCCGTGGCGCCCCTGAACGACAGCTCCGCTTCGCGGCCACCGCTGATGATCTCGAGCGCGATGCCCTCGGATTCGATCCTGCGCACGAAATCGGGGCCGTTCTCGGCATCGCGGCTCGCGCTGGTGGCGAACGCCGAGTAGCGCTCCACGCCGAGTTCGGCCATCGTCGCAGCGTAGTGGCGTACAACCGTGGCGACCCGCTCGATGGCCTCGGGGGAGAGCCGCCCGGACGATGTCACCCCCTCGCCCAGCTGCGTGATATCGGTCGACCTGCCGACCTCTATGATCGACTCGCTGCTCACGTCGGCCACGAGCAGGCGGGTCGTGACGGTGCCGATGTCTATCGCGGCGAGGCGGTGCCCCGTGCCCATGATCACTCCCGCGTGTTCGGTGGACCCATCAGTGTCTTGCACCTCTGGTTCGAACACTGGTAACCCACCTGATCCAGTACCTCGCGACCGATGGGATCTCCCAGCCGTACGAGCTCGATCGCGGCATGCGCGTGGAGGCACTTCACGCCCAGCGGATCGCGCTGACCGGCCAGCCCCACATCGGCGCACGCATCCTCGCCGCCGCTCTCCATGCGGCGCGCCTCGCGGAGCCGCTCGTCGGTGCGGTGCAACGCCTCCGCCAGCTGCTCGTCTGCGGCAACGTCTCGGGCGAAGTCCGCGACGGCCCCGGAAGACTCCAAGGCCGAGATCCTCTCGGTGAGGAAGGGACACGTCAGCCACACCAGGTTCGGAAACGGTGTTCCGTCCGCGAGCAGCGAGGGGGACGCGATCGTGGTCGGATACCCCCAGCGGCAACGCGATGACACCCGCCACGGGTCCCTGGGCTCGCGCCGCAGTTGCGCTGTCACGACACGCTTCTGCGCCTCGGTGTGCTCGTCGGGGTTCACTGCACGCCGAAGACGAGGTCGAGGAAGGCGGTCCATGGCCCGGCGGGTTGCTCGGCGGCGTGGGCGCTGTCTATCTCGGGGGCGGCCAGGGCCGCGGATGCTTCTGCGGCCGTGTTGCCGTCGACGACCACGACCACGTTCTCGCCCTTCTTGACCAGACCGAGCTGGCTGCGAGCGTAGTCCTCGACCCCCTCGGGCGTCCTGAGCCGATCGACCTGTTTGCGGAGCCGGTCGTTCCGCGCCTGCAGCGATGCGAGTTCGGAACTCAGGCGGGCCTTCTCGCGCGTCTCTCGGTACTGGACGCGCGCCACGGGGTAGTAGGTCCAGGCGAACACCGCGAGCAGCGCCACGACCGTCGCCGGCACGACCCACCAGCGGCTCGGGTCCGCCGGCCTCTTGGTCTTCTTGACCGGTGCGCGGGTGCCTGCGGGACGACGCTTGGCCGCCGAAGCGCCTCGCGCCGATGAGGCACGTGAAGAAGACGACGCGCGCGAACCACCCTTGGCGGATGATCGCCTCGTCGTCGCTGAAGCCCCGGTGCGCGTTTTCCTCGGTGCCATGAGCCCCTGAGAAGGTCTGTGTGCAGGCCAGCGGAACAAGCTTCCGAACCGTGCGGTCCGAACGCCTGCATCCTAGCACTTCACGCATCGCATGTCGCCTAGACGTCTACCTGAGGCTTAAGGATACGAACGTCTGTTCGATGCCCCCTCAGACCGTGCGCACATGGACGAAGTCCGTTCCTCCGGGCGTACGGGTGGCGAGCCCGGCGGTGATCGCGAGGCGCTGGCCCGGTTTCGCGTAACCCGCGTCGCGCACCGCGGCTGTGACGCTGTCGAGCAGAGCGCTGGTCTCCACCGAGAACGGGATCTCCAGCGCGTGAACGCCCCACGCCAGCGCGAGGCGGCGCACCACATGGGAGAAGGGCGTCGCCGCGACGATCCGAGCCTCCGGCCGGTAGCGCGCGACGGCGAGGGCAGTGGCTCCGGACTGCGTGAGCGTCACGATCGCGGCGACGTGCAGGTCTTGCGCCAGTTCGCTCACGACCGCGCTCACGGCTGCCTGAACATCGTCGCCGCTCTCGCCACGCGGCGGGCGCGGTGGTGGCCAGGCCTCCTCGGCGGTCAGCGCGATACGCGCCATCGTGTTCACCGACTCGACCGGGTAGGCCCCGACAGCGGTCTCACCTGAGAGCATCACGGCGTCGGCGCGATTGAAGATGGCGTTGGCGACATCGCTCGCCTCGGCTCTCGTGGGACGCGGCCTGCTGCGCATCGAGTCGAGCATCTCGGTGGCGATCACAACCGGCTTGCCCGCAGCGCGGGCGGCGGCGACGATCCTGCGCTGCAGCACGGGCACCTGCTCCGGCGAGGTCTCGACGCCCAGGTCGCCGCGGGCGACCATCACCGCATCGGCCGCCGAGACGATCGCGTCGATCTCGGTTGCCGCCTCGTGCTTCTCGATCTTGGCTACGATGGGAATCGGGCGCACCACCATGCAGGCGCGAAGGTCCTCGACGTCCTGAGCAGCACGGACGAAGCTCTGGCCTATCCAGTCGACATCGGCCCCCATCGCCCACTCCAGCACGTCTTTGTCGTAGGGCGTGATCGCCTCGACCGAGAGCGTGACGCCCGGGACATTGACGCCCTTGTGCGCCGAGAGCGGACCTCCGGTCACGACCTTCGTGAGGACCTCTCCGTCGCCGGCGGATTCGACGACGAGTTCGATACGTCCGTCATCGATGAGCACCCGATCGCCAGGACCCACGTCGTCTGCGAGCCCCGGATACGAGATGCAGGCCTTGTCCCGGTCGCCGCGGCAGTCGCTCGACAGCAGTCGGAACGCCGAGCCCGCCATGAGCTCGGTCCCCGGGGCGACCTCGCCGACGCGGATCTTGGGACCGGGCAGGTCGACGAGAACGCCGATCTCCCTACCCGCGGAGGCAGCGACCTCCCGAGCGGCATACAGCCGCTCGGCCAGCTCGGCGGTGCTGGAATGGGCGGCGTTGAGCCTGACGACATCGACTCCGGCCGAGATGATGCCGGCCAGAACGCCGGGCGCATCGGTAGCGGGGCCGAGTGTCGCGATGATCTTGGTGCGGCGCATGAGAGGACCCTCCTCCAAGCAGGCACGACTGCCTGCTTCACAGTAGGTACCCGAGGAGTGAGCTGGCGGCACTCGCGGCGGCGAGCGGAGACGAGCGTGGCGACGACACGTCGGCCGAGTGTGCCGGCGGTCACGGTGGTTCTACGCCGGAGGCTCTTCAGATCCGGTCTCCTCCGGTGGCGAAGATGCGGGCGCGGACCGCACGGCCGGCGGCGCCGAGCGCCTGCTGATCCCGCGAGAGATCGAGTTGAGGACACTGCCGATGATCCACGCGAGCACCGAGTACGCGGCGATGGCGAACAGCGCGGTCCAGCTGATCTCGCCACCGCTGGTGAGCTCGGTGGGCTCAAGCATGCCGATGAACGGCTGCGAGAACCTCAGCCCCGCCTCGTAGATGAAGGCGACGAAGCTGGCCTCGGCGCTGGCATCGAACATGAGCAGGAAGAACGCGAAGGCGATCACGATGACTGCCGCCGAGGCGAGCATGTAGACGAGCCACACGATCGCCCTGAGGATCTTGAGGCCCATCACCTGTGCGGAGTCGTCGCTCATCGTGGCCCCCTTCTCGGCGCAGCCCACTACCGCGCATGGGTCTAGGTTACCCCAGCCCGGCTACTCCCCCACCCGCGGGAGCCTCACGAGCTGGATGCCCTCGTCCGAGCGACGCACCGTGACTTCGTCTCGGGCGAGCCTGTGCGCGGCCGTGCGCAGGTTGCCGTAAAGGCGGTCGAGACCCTCGAGCTCGGTTCTGAACAGGATCGCGCGGTCGGTACTGCTGAGGAAGTAGCGCACCAGACGAGTCGCCGTCCCACGAGGCGCGGGGAACGGAACGTCGACCACTCTCGCCTCGAGCTCCCAGGCGGCGTGGCTTTCGAGCTGCGGAAGCCAGCCGGCAACGCCGGCGGTCAGCACGACCGCCCGGCGCGGCTCGGCGGGCGGCTCGCACTTCTCGGTGACGAGGCGCAGGGTGACGGCGAAGCCCTGTGCGGCGGCTGCCCGTGCCAGGAACGCCCACTCCAGGGAGCTGTCGTCGTCGAGCATCATCACCACTCTGTCGTCGACGTGAGTGGCGAGGACGTGGAGCAGCCGCAGAAGGCCGGTGCCCCGCCGCGGGGTGAAGGTGACGACCGCAACGTCGACGCGCAGATCGTGGAGCAGGTCTTCCGCCATGCCCTGCACGACCCGGAAGTTGGGGGCCTCAGCGACCTCCTTCGCCAGAAGATGCCGCAGCATGCCGGGGCTCGGCTCAAGCGCGATCAGGTTTCCGGAGTGGGCAAGCAGGGCGGGCGTCACGAGCCCGGTGGCCGCACCGACCTCGAGGATCCGACCCCCCTGCGGAACCTCCTCGAGGAGCGTCTCGACGAGCCCCGGGAATACCCGGTCGATGCCGAACTCGTAGTCGTACTGGTTGGCGATCCGGTCGCGACGCTCCAGCGTCGTCTCCAGCGGGACCCCGAAGTGCTCGAGGTCTCCCGGAGACTGCGACGTCTTGCGGCTTTCCGAACAGCTCACCTGCGTGTCCAACCTGAAGGGGTCAGGGCCTGATGTTGTAGAACGCGTCGGCGCCCGCGTAATCGCCCGACTCGGCGAGTTCTTCTTCGATACGAAGCAGGCGATTGTACTTGGCGACGCGGTCACTACGCGCCGGAGCTCCGGTCTTGATCTGACCCGCATTGGTCGCGACCGCCAGGTCGGCGATCGTCGTGTCCTCGGTCTCGCCCGAACGGTGCGAGATCACGCACGAGTAGCCCGCCCGTTTCGCCATCTCGATGCAGTCGAGCGTCTCGGTCAGCGACCCGATCTGGTTGAGCTTGATGAGGATGGAGTTGGCGACCCCCCTGTCGATGCCGCGGGCGAGCCTCTCCGGGTTGGTGACGAACAGATCGTCGCCCACGAGCTGGATCTTCGAGCCGAGCCGATCGGTGAGCAGCTTCCAGCCGTCCCAGTCCTCCTCGGCCATGCCGTCTTCGAGCGAGATGATGGGGTAGCGCTCCGCGAGGTCGGCCCAGAAGTCGACCATCTGTGCCGATGAGAGCTCGCGTCCCTCTCCGGCCAGCACGTAGACGCCACGGTCGGCGTCGAAGAACTCGGTCGCAGCCGGATCGAGGGCGATCATCACCTGATCGCCGGGGGTGTATCCCGCGGCCTTGACGGCCTCGACCACGAGCGCGAGGGCCGCTTCGTTGCTCTCGAGGTCGGGTGCGAAGCCGCCCTCGTCGCCCACGCCGGTGCCAAGACCACGGTCTTGAAGGACCTTCTTCAGGGTGTGGTAGATCTCGGCGCACCAGCGCAGGCCCTCTGCGAAGGTGGGGGCTCCGACGGGCATGACCATGAACTCCTGCAAGTCGACGTTGTTGTCGGCGTGCGCGCCGCCGTTGAGGATGTTCATCATGGGCACCGGCAGCACGTGTGCGTTGGCGCCGCCGATGTAGCTGTACAGGGTGAGCTCAGTGGACTCTGCGGCGGCTTTCGCACACGCCAGCGATACACCGAGGATCGCGTTGGCCCCCAGCTTCCCCTTGTTCGCGGTGCCGTCGACCTCGAGCAACACAGCGTCGACCGCCCGCTGGTCGCTGGCGTCGAGGCCCACGATCTCCTCGGCGATCACGGTGTTCACGTTCTCGACCGCGGTACGGACGCCCTTGCCCATGTAGCGCGCGGTATCGCCGTCGCGAAGCTCCACCGCCTCGAACGCGCCCGTGGATGCGCCCGACGGCACCGCCGCTCGGCCGAAGCTGCCGTCATCGAGGGCGACCTCGACTTCGACCGTGGGATTGCCACGAGAATCGAGGATCTCCCGGGCGTAGATGTCGATGATGTTGCTCATGCTCTCTCCCTCTCCTTGGCGCGCTGCCAGAGCGCTTCTTGCTCGGCCAGCGTCAGGTCCCCTATGTTCACGCCGGACGCTGCGGCGTCGTGCTCCATCCCGCTCCAGCGCCTGCGGAACTTGTCACAGGTACCGCGCAGTGCCGTCTCAGCGTCGATGCCCTGTTTGCGCGCGAGGTTCACCACCGTGAACAGAATATCGCCGATCTCCTCGGCGGCCTCGGGGCTTCCGACCTCGGTCTCAGCGAGCTCGGTCACCTCTTCGTTGAGCTTCTCGATCACGCCATCGAGCGACTCCCACTCGAAGCCCGCCGAGACCGCCTTGCGGGAGATCTTCTGGGCGAGCATCAGCGCCGGCAACGCATGCGGGACGTCATCGAGCAGCCCTGCGGCCTTCCCCGCCTTCTCGGCGTGTTTGATCCGGTCCCAGTGCACAAGCACCTCGTGCGACGTGCCGGCGACCTCGTCGCCGAAGACGTGCGGGTGCCGGCGGATGAGCTTGGCCGTGATCCCCGCCACGACCTCGTCGATGAGGAACTCTCCTTCGTCGGCGGCGATCTGAGCGTGAAGCACCACTTGGAGAAGCACGTCGCCGAGCTCCTCTCGAAGCCCGGCGACATCACTCGTCTCGATAGCGTGGACGGCCTCGTAGGCCTCCTCCACCATGTTCTTCGCGATCGAGCCGTGCGTCTGTTCGCGGTCCCAGGGGCACCCGTCGGGAGCCCTCAGCCGCGCGATGACCTCCACCAGCTCGTCGAACCCGTGTGCGTCCACTCCCTGACCGACCACCCCTCGGTCGGCGATCTACTTGGTGGCCGACGTCTCAGCCGAACCCTTTGTGCTCGCCTTGAGTTCCTCGACCAGAATCTCGATCTCGGCCTTGCCTCGCAGCTCGTCGAGGTACTTCTGGTACGCATCGGCCCTGGCCTGCTGCTGGAGGATCTGCACGATCTGGTCTTTCACGTCCTCGAGCTTCTGCTGGGAGCCCTCGCGTTCGTCGGTCACCCGGATGATGTGCCAGCCGTAAGGTGACTGCACGAGCTCGGACGTCTCCCCGACCTTGAGCTCGCCCAGCGCGGTCTCGAACTCGGCGACGTACGCGGTCGTGGGCCAGCCCAGGTCCCCGCCCTTGCTGGCGGTGGCGGTATCCACCGAGTTGGCCTTCGCGAGTGCAGCGAAGTCCCCACCCTCGTTGACCTGCTTGAGAATCGCAGCGGCCTTCTCCTTGTCCTCAGGCTTGAACAGGATGTGTGAGGCGCGCTTGGCCTCCTGCTGGAAGAACTGCGCCTCGTTGTTGTCGAAGTAGGCCTTGATCTCCGCGTCCGAGACCTTCGCGTCACTCGCGATCGTCTCGATGAGCTTCTGAGTGAGGAGCTGGTCGCGCACCTGGGTGGCGAGCGACTCCTCGGTCATGCCGGCGCTCTCGAGTGCGGACTGGAACTGCGCATCGTCCTTGAATCCGGCCTTGAGCTGCTCGATCTGCTTGTCGACATCGGCGTCGGTGACCTCGATGCCCTTGTCTTTCGCAGCCTGGCTGACGAGCTTCTGGTTGATGAGCTGGTCGAGCAGGCGCTGCTTGAAGTCGATGAGGCGGCCTTCGCCGTCAGCGCCCTCGAACATCTGCGGGTACTGCTGTTTGAGCTGTTCGACCTGCTTGTCCAGCTCTTCGAGCGTGATGGTCTCGCCGTTGACCTTGGCTGCCACGTTCTTGTCGGTGCAGCCGAATGCGCCGAAGACAAGCACCGCGGCGAGCGCGGCGACCAGTGCGATCCGGAACGATCTCATGCGCGTTATTCCTTCCAAGCGCTGGGTTCAGACTGTCGAGAGTATATAGCACCGAGGGTGCCGAGCGCCGCCGTGGTCACCGACTCTCCATAACCCAAGGGCATGGTGAGCTCCCGCTTGCGCTCGATGTAGATGCCACCTTGCGCCCCCATCCGGCCGCGCTGCTCGTCATCGAGGCTGAGCGGCGAGAGGACCAGCCGGTGGCGAACGGCCGACACCGAGGTGACCGAGAGGTCCGCGGCGAGCGACTTGATGCGCGCGATGTCGACCAGGTGCCGCGCCGGTTCGGGCAACGCGCCGAAGCGCTCCACGAGCTCGGCGGCGACAGCGTCGACCGCCTCGATCGTGGGCGATCCGGCGAGGCGCCGGTAGTACCGCACGCGCTCATCGACCTCGGCGAGGTACTCCTCAGGGATGAACGCGGCGACCGGCAGATCCACCCGTACGTCCGGGTGGGCGACCACCGGTTCGCCACGCGCCTCGGTGACGGCCTCCATGAGCATCTGCGCGAACAGGTCGAAGCCGACCGCCGAGATCTGGCCGCTCTGCTCGGCGCCGATCAGCGACCCCGCGCCGCGGATCTCGAGGTCGCGCATCGCGATCTTGATGCCGCTGCCGAGCTCGTCGTGCTCCTTGATCGCGGTGAGCCGTTCGATGGCCTGCTCGGTGAGCGACGCCGTGCGCGGGAAGAGGAAGTACGCGTACGCCTTGACGTGGCTGCGCCCGACTCGGCCCTTGAGCTGGTAGAGCTGGGCCAGACCGAGGCGCTGGGAGTCCTCGATGATCAGCGTGTTCGAGTGGGGGTTGTCGATGCCCGACTCGATGATCGTCGTGGCCACAAGCACGTCGGCCTCGTTGGCAGCGAACTGCTCCATGACGGCCTCGAGCTGCTTGTCGGACATCTGGCCGTGGGCGACGATGATGCGGGCTTCGGGAGCCGCATCGGTCACGCGGCGCACCGCGTCGTCGATCGTCTTGACCCGGTTGGACACGTAGTAGACCTGCCCCCCGCGCTCCACCTCACGGCGGACCGCACCCGATACCACGTCTTCGTCCCATTCACCGACGTGCACGTTGACCGGGAAGCGGTTGGGCGGCGGCGTGTCGATGATCGACATGTCGCGCACACCCGACAGCGACATCTGCAGCGTGCGTGGGATCGGTGTGGCCGACAGAGTGAGCACGTCGACCTGCTCACGCAAGTTCTTGAGCTGCTCCTTGCTCTCGACGCCGAAGCGCTGCTCTTCGTCGATGATCACGAGACCCAGCGTCTTGGGGCTCACGTCGCGCGACAGCAGCCGGTGCGTGCCCACGAGCACGTGGACGTCGCCGGCCAGGAACCCCTCGAGCGCGGCCTTCTGCTGCGCGTCGGTGCGAAAGCGGCTCATGACCTCGACTCTCACGCCGAAGGGCGTGAAGCGTTCCGAGAAGTTCGTATAGTGCTGTTGCGCGAGGATGGTGGTGGGACAGAGCACCATGACCTGCATGCCGTCCTGAGCGGCCTTGAACGCGGCGCGGATGGCGACCTCGGTCTTGCCGTAGCCCACGTCGCCGCAGACGAGCCGGTCCATAGGCTTGTCGGACTCCATGTCTGCCTTCACATCAGCGATGGCCGCGAGCTGGTCGGGCGTCTCCTCGTACGGAAACATCGCCTCCATCTCGAGCTGCCACGAGGTGTCCGGGCCGTACGCGTGACCGGTGACGGTGGAGCGGCGTGCGTACAGATCCACAAGGTCGAAGGCGAGCTGCCGAGCTGCCTTGCGTGCCTTGCCGGTCGCCCGGCTCCAGTCGGCGGTGTTGAGCCGAGTGACCCGCGGTGCGGCGCCGTCGGGACCAACGTACTTGGTGACGCGGTCGATCTGCTCGACCGGTACGAACAGCTTGTCGCCCTTCGCGTATTCGAGCAGCAGATAGTCGCGCTCGGCACCCAGCACCTCCTGGCGGATGACCTCTCTGAACAGCGCGATGCCGTGGGTCACGTGAACCACGTAGTCACCCGGGGCGAAGGAGAACGTCACGCGTGTGGGGTCGATCTCTCGGCGGCGTCGGCGCTGGCTCGAGCGGGGGTAGACGTCGTCGATCGAGATCACCGCGACGTGCGCCTCGGGGACCACGAAGCCCGACGGAATGTCGACGTCGGTGAGGTCGACCGTCCCGACTTCGAGCCCGCTTCTCTCCGCGTCTGCCTCGTGCGCGTGTTCGCGCTGTTCCGTCACCGAGACACCCGCCTCGACGAGCAGGTCCCCCACGCGGCGGCGCGTACGGCGGTCCGGGATGGCGAGCGCCACACCGTAGCCGGCCGAGAGCAGCGAGCGCACGCCGCCCACGAACTTCTCCTCCCCACCTGAGACCTCGGGGCGGCGGACGGCAAGCTCGGCGTCGACTCCGGCCCCGGCGCGCAGAAGCGACATCAAGGTGAGCCGCTGGCGCTCGCCGAAGTCGAGCTGGGCCGGGGTCAGGTAGAGGCCTTCGAGCGCCGGCTTGCCGGGCGCGGCGGAGCGGTAGCCGACGGCCTTGGCGGCGGTCTCCAGCTCTTCTCGGCGGCGGACGGTGTCGTCGAACAGCGAGCGAGGCTCCGCGACCACGACGAGGGCCTCGGAGCCCACGTACTCGGTGGGAGCGGCGGCGCGCTTGTAGAGCAACGGGAGGTAGCGCTCGACGCCGTTGAAGGCGACACCCTCGCCCAGGAGTTCGAGTTCGCGCATGACTTCAGGGTCCTTGAGCGCGCGATCGCCCAGAGCGCGCGCGGCGGCTTCGGCACCTCGTTGCGAGAGCACGAGCTCGCGGCACGGGTAGATCTCGACGGGCCCGGAGTCGCCGATCGTCTGCCCGGTCCCCGGGACATATCGCTTGAGCGTCTCGATCTCGTCGCCGAAGAGCTCCGCGCGGACGGGGTGCTGGCTACCGGCGCCGAAGACATCGAGGATGCCGCCGCGAACGGCGAAGGTGCCGGTGGTATCGGCCGACTCCGCGCGCTCGTAGCCCATCCTCACGAGCTGCGCGCTCGCGGCCTCCAGATCGATCTCGGCCCCTGCGGCCAGCACGAGCGGCTCGTAGACGCGCGAACCCTGAGGCGCGACGGAGCGCAGCAGCGCGCGGGCCGCGGCGACCACGACGACCGGCCGGTTCTTGTCGAGAGCGTGCAACGCGCGGGCGCGGGCCCCGACCTCCGCAAGATCCGGTCCGCCGTCCGACCACGGCATGTCGGAGCGGTCCGGCAGCAGCAGCACGCGCTCGCGGCCGAGAAGAGCGGCGGTCTGACGCCAGAAGCGCTCGGCTGATTCGGTCCCCGACACCACCACGAATATGGGCCGCGGCGCCGCGCTGTACAGCGAAGCGACGATCGCGGGACGGGCGAGACCGGGCACTGCGAGCGACACATCTTCGCCGCGCGAGAGAGTCTGCGAGACCGCTCGATACGCGGCCGATGCGTTGAAGGAGATGGAGAGGCGATCGATCAGCATGAGCGGCTTCCTTCAGGTACGCATGTGAACAGCACGAAAGCCCGCGAACGGCGGGACGCGGCGCGCGCGACCATGCCCGTTGCGGGGGTGCACAGAGTATGCCCGCCGCCCGAACGGGTCAAGCCGGGCGCACCGCACGTCGCGCCCCCGGACGGGTAAAGACTCCTGCGGTGCACCGCGACCAAGGAGGCCTCGTGCCACGCGACCACGTCCAAGATGCCCGCACCCGCCTCGACGCCCTGTGTCTGACCCACCCCGACCGCCATGTGGGCGGACCCGGCAACCGGGACGCGACAGAGCTGTTCGCGACAGCTGCCGGCGCGGCGGGCTTCGAGGTCGAGCGGCTCGGCTTCGACTGCGTCGACTGGGAGTACTCCGGTGCACGGCTACGCGCCGGTGAGTCTGTCTTCGAGCTGCACGTGGGTCCGTACTCGCCGCCGTTCGCGGGCGCGCGGCCGCTCATGGCCGCGGCCACCGCCGCCGAACTCGACGACCCGGACGCGACCGGCGCGATCCTGCTCCTCCACGGCGAGATCGCCGCCGAGCAACTCACGCCCCGCCACTACCCCTTCTATCAGACCGAGGAGCACGCGAGGCTTCTCCGCGCGCTCGACCGGACGGCGCCCGCAGCGGTGATCGCTGCCACCGACCGCACGCCGATGGCAGCCGCACTGCACCCGTTTCCCCTGTTCGAGGACGCTGACCTGGGCTTTCCCTCGGCGTACCTGCTTCACACCCACGCGCCCGCCCTGCTCGAACTCGTGGGCACCACCGTCGAGCTCGAGATCGAGTCGCGACAGGTCGCCGCCCGTGGCGAGCAACTCATCGCCAGACGCCCCGGCCACCGAGAAGGGCGCGTGCTCGTGAGCGCGCACATCGACTCGCGGCACGGCACGCCGGGCGCGCTCGACAACGCCACCGGAGTCGCGGTACTGCTCGCGCTCGCCGATCTGCTGGCCGAGACGACGCCCGCACTGACCGTGGAGCTGCTCCCCTTCAACGGCGAGGACAACTTCGCCGCATACGGCGAGGTCGCGTATCTCTCGGCGTACGGCGATTCGCTGGCGGACGTGAAGCTCGCGATCAACATCGACGCCGCCGGCCGTGCGGGTGACGACAACGCGATCTCGTTCTACGGGTGCGACGAGGCCCTCACGAAACGTCTGCTCGACGTCGCCGTCGGCCACCCGAGGGTCGCCCCAGGCCCCGAATGGCCGATGAGCGACCACATGGTCTTCGCGATGCGCGGCGTGCCGGCGATGGCGATCACGTCGACGGGGCTGTTCGAACTCGCTGCACAGGTCGCGCATACCGAAGCCGACGTCCCCGCGCTCGCGGACCCCGAACTCGTCGTCGAGGCCGCGAGGTTCATCGTCGATGTCATCGAAGGTATCGTGTAGCGCGAAGCCTCACGCCCGCCATACGACCGCATGGAGTGACGATGGCCGCCAAGCAGTCCGCCGAGCCGATTCCCGAACTCGCTCACGCCGAGCGCGCGCGTCTCGCGCCGATCTACTCCGAGCGCCTCGAGGCGGCGTACGGCGACCCTCACGCGGCGCTGCACTTCGCCAACGCGTACCAGCTCCTGATCGCGGTGATCCTGAGCGCGCAGACGACCGACGTGGGGGTGAACAAGGCGACACCTGCGCTCTTCGAGCGCTTCCCGACTCCGGCGGATCTCGCCGGCGCCGATCAGCTCGAAGTCGAGGAGTACGTGCGCACGCTCGGCTTCTTCCACCAGAAGGCGCGAAACATCATCCGCACCTGCCAGATCATCGTCGCCGAGTTCGGCGGCGAGGTGCCCGACACGATGGAGGGACTCACCTCCCTGCCGGGTGTCGCCCGCAAGACCGCGAACATCGTGCTGGGCGAGGCGTTCGGGAAGGTCGAGGGCATCGCCGTCGACACACACGTGTTCCGACTCGCCCACCGGTTCGGCCTGTCCACCGAGAAGGACCAGGACAAGGTTGAGCGCGATCTGATGGCGATCTTCCCGCCCGACCAGTGGCACCGCGTCAACTACGACCTGATCACCCACGGGCGGCAGGTCTGCACGGCGAAGCGACCGGCCTGCGGTGCATGCTTCCTCAGCGACGTCTGCCCCACGGCCTTCGTGCCGGCGGGGTGGCGCGAGCAGCCGTAGGTCGCTGCCGTCAGTAGACCCACGGGATCAGTTTGCGCACACGACGGCGATAACCGGGGTAGTCCGGGTACTTCTCGGTGAGCCAGCGTTCCTCGGTTCGCGACTTGACGTCGAAGAAGACGAACAGGATGAGCGCATAGAGCAGCGACAGCCACCCGGCTCTCATCAGCGCGAGGCCCAGCGCCCCCATGATCAGGCCACTGTAGATCGGGTGGCGCACCACCGAGTAGGGCCAGTCGGTCTCGAGTCGCGAGCAGTCGCGCGGGTACGGCAGCGCCGTGAGGCTGTCGCCGAGCCGCATCAGGCCGGCGGCTGCGAGTACCGCGCCCGCCAACGCCAGACCCACCCCGAGCACGAATGCGACCCGAGCGACCGCGGGTGGCCACATCGGCCAGCCCGGGAGAGTCGCCGGGCCCACGGCGACCAGCGCGAACAGTGCGACCTGCACCACGAGGTACCACTCACCCCGGGCACCCTTCCACCAGGGGCTGCGGCGCGCCCCTTCACTGCGCCCGGAGTCGCAGGGTTCGGCCACCTAGCCCACAGCCTCCACCTTGCGTGCGTCGCCCACGATCACGCCGGGCGCCGCCGAGTACGTGCCGGTGTACTCGACCGCTTCGATCTTGCAGTCGGGCCCGAGCGTGACGTTGGCGCCCCGTACGATCTTGGCCGTGGTCGCCTCGAGGTAGATCTCGTCGCCTTCGATCGTATCGGCGGTCAGGCGCTTATCGGTCCAGAACGTGAGGATCTGCGTGATCGACTCGAAGCCCTGCGACTGGCGCACACTGATCTTCTCGCCGCCGATCTCGCGCGCCGAGCACGCTCCGTACAGCTTGATGTCGACGACGCCCGCGTTGAGCAGTCCACCGACCGCGAACCCGCCCTCTGCCGAGAAGGACTCGGCCTCGCAGTCGCCGGCCGTCTTCAAGAACCCGCGAACGGCGATGTCGTTGGCCGCAAGCCCTCCGCCGATGCTCGCGTTGCCCTTGACCGTGAACCGGCCTATCCCCGCACCGTCTCGGATGCTCGCATCGCCGTTGACCGTCATCTCGTGGGCCTGCACCGAGCCGTTGAACGTGCCCGTTCCGTTGACCGTGACGGTCTGCGCCACGAGCCTGCCGTGCAGGCTCCCCGCGCCGTTGATACGCACGTCCGTGGCGTCGATGTCGCCGTCGATACTGCCCGCGCCGTTGATCGCGAGCGCGCCGTAGGTACCGCCGGGGAGCGGAGACACCGCCCCGTTGATCTTCATGTCGTTTCTGACCTGCTCGGCTGCCATGAGTGTTCCTCCTATCGAATCTTCGCGCTGAGCGCTTCGGCGCATTCGGCGAGACTGAGTCGAGCGATCACGCGTGTGGCGGACTCGAAGCGCACTTCGGCGCTGGTCGTCACGAGAAGCGCGGTCGACATCCCCATGCGTCGCACGAACACAAGGTCGGCCTCGGCGCCCTCGAACGCGGGGTAGTGGTCATGCAGGGTCTGCAAGACCATGCGGCCCTCGTCGAGGCTCAGGTCGCCGGTCTTGAGCAGCTGGTCGAGTGCGGCGAGCGACACCACCTCGCCGAACACCAGCGGCCGGTCGCCCTCGCGGACCGCCGAGAACAGCTCGAGCGCCTCGGGCGACACGAGCCCTCGCTCGCGGATCTCGGCGATCGTCATGCTCACCTCGCCCAGGTCGGGCGTCACGGCATCGGCGATGTCGTCGAGTGAGACGTCCTCGCGCTTCAGGTCCTTGATCTTGTCGATACGGGCCAGCATCTTCTCGCGCGGGAAGAACGTCTCCTGTCCCGTGAAGGTCGACTTGCGGACGAACCAGTCCTCGGGAATGAGGCCTTTGCGCTTCCATCGGTAGAGCTGGCCGTAGCTGATGTCAGCCACCTGGAGCAGTTCCTTCTTGGAGATCAGCTCGCTGTCCATCAGTGCACCTCCTCCGTCACGGAATAGCGTAACATCACATTGTTACGCTTGTCAAGGCATGACGTTCGAGGGTCGGCGGCGCCACGCGACCGTGATCAGCCCGCGAGCACCAGGCGGTAGTAGACAGCCCAGCCGATCAGCAGTGCAGCCACAGGAACGAGCGCGACGGCCCAGACCCGCTCGCGCCGCGCGAACTCCTCGATGGGCACCCGGTCGGAGACGCGGCGCCACGCGAGGCCGTTGGCGCGCTTGGCGAACCACGCCTGAGCCCCCAACGTCAGTGCGACGATCGCGACGCCGCCTGCCGCGGACGCGCTCCCCCGCCCGATCGCTGTCGCGATCACACTGTCCATGAACAGCCACATGGGGAGGAAGATGGCTCCGGCCCACAGCCCGTGGGCGGGCCCCCACACCGGCGGCACGAGAAAGGCTCCCACGTTGAACCGAGGCAGCTGGGGGACCGGCTCGTCTTCGGCGAGTATCACGGTGCCGCTGACGGCCTGCGCGGGATGGTCGGGGTTACGCGCGCACGCTCCATCGTCTCCGCGCTCGACGATGCGGTCACACAGCACGCAGTAACCCGCCGTCCGCACGTGCAGACGAGCGGCATCGAGTCCCGCCGGCTGCTCGGGATCGTCGCTCACGACTCCCGCCGGCTGGAGTGGATCAGCCAAGGATGCCTCCCGCCACGGCCGCGAAGATGATCGCGGGCAGCATATTCCCGACCGGGAGCCGCTTGATGCCCAGAAGATCGATGCCGATCGACAGGATCAGCGCTCCACCCACAGCGGAGATGGATGAGATGACCGCATTGGTCATCAGCGGCTCCAGCGCCGAAGCCCCCAGCGCGAGCCCACCTTGGATGATCAGCACGGGTATGGCCGAGAGGCCCACGCCGATGCCCAGCGTCGTGGCGAGGAACAGCGCGGCGACCCCGTCGAGTGTCGCCTTGAGGTAGAGGATGGAGGGGTCGCCCAAGCCGTCCTGTATCGACCCGAGCACCGTCATCGCACCCACACAGAAGAGGAGCGATGCGGTGACGAACCCCTCGACCAGCGTGTGCCCCTTCTCCCCCGGCTCGTCCGAAGCCGTACGGGGCGCGGTCGAGATCCATGGCATCCGATACGACAGGTCTTGCAGGACCCGCCCCACGCGATCGAGCCAGTACTCGATCCGTAGTGCCTCGCCCGTCAGTGAACCGAGGATCAGCGATCCGACGAACACGAGAAACGCGTAGTCGCCCATATCCGTCTTCCCCATCGCGCTGAGGCCGCCGATGCTCATCGACGCACCGATGATGCCGGTCGCAAGCCCTATCGCTGAGAAGGCGATGCCGCGGAAGCGCTCGGTTATGACCTTGCCGAACGCCAAGCCGATCGCGGTGCCCACGAAGATGGCGATGACGTTCACGATGACCCCGCTCACAAGCGAATACCCCTCACGTGTCCTCCTCGGTGAGCCACAGGTCCTTGAGCTCCTCGGTGATCTTGTTCGCGCCCGGCGGCAGTCCCTCTTCTCGGGCGATCCGTGTGCCTGCACTCCTGGCGCGCGACGCCCCGAGCGCTTGCACCGTCAGGTCGGAGCCGCTCAGGAAGCGAACGTGCCTTCCAACATCCTGGCTGATGCGCGCCCGCATCCGCAGGTCGTCGGTGGCCACCGTGACCTGCCCGCGGGCCGCGGCGCAGCGGCGCACGATCTCGTCGTCGGCGTCGGCGGCGAAGACCGCCTTGACCGGAGCACCACCCTCCGACGAGCGCCCGAGCTGTGCGCGAGCGTCGAACACGACCACGATAGCGCCTTTGGGCGCCAACGTGTGAGCATGCGCCCGCAGCCTACCGAGAAGTGCGTCGCGCTGCGCTTCCTTGCCGAGACCGCTCGTGGAGCCATCCCGCATCGTGATGTTGTATCCGTCGACGAGTAGGAGCATGCGCCCATCGTAGCGCAGGCCACGCACGTAAGAACGACGATGCAAAGGGTATCAACTCGACGATACCCGGGTGGCTCACGAATCTGAGGGGATCCAACCAGATGACACCTCGCAACGAAGCGACCAAACGACGCCTGTTCGACGCGACGGTCGAGCTTGTCGGCGTCCGAGGATACGAGAACACGTCGATCGACGACATCGTCGAGCGCGCCGGGCTGGCCAAGGGCACGGTCTACTACCACTTCACCGGCAAAGCCGAGCTGATGGACGCGGTGATCAAGGACCACAGCTCCTGGTTGACCGAGACGTTCAAGGCGATCGAGGATGCGTGCTCGGACGAACCACAGGAGGCGATCGAACGGCTCGTGGGGGCGCTCCTGGAGTTCCTGACGAAGGAATCCGCGTACAGCAGGCTCCTCATGAGCGAGGTGTGGCGAGACGACCGGCCCTGGTACGAGACACTCTCACGCACGCGTCACGAATCGGTCGACACGATATGCCGTGTCGTCAGGTCGGGCGTCGATCGCGGCGAGTTCCGAGCCGACGTCGATCCGGACTTCGCCGGATACGCCCTCTACGGGATGACCGCCTTCTGCGCTGTCGACAGGTTGACTCACGACTCCGGTCGCTCCTACGAGGACCTGCACCGGCAGATCGTCAAGACCGCGGGGGCGATGCTGCGGGTCTGCTAGTCACGAGCGTCGCGTTCGATCGAGCGCCGCGGCGCATGAGGAGGAATCACCATGCGTGCAAGCCGGATGTCACCCCAAGAGCCACGGTGTCGCTGTGCAGGCCGACCCGGGAGGTGGACCATGCCCCGCACCGTGAGCCACGCGTGCGCTCTGATGCTGACCACACTCATATTCGCGATCCTCATCACCGGATGCGCGGGACCGGCGACGACACCGCCCGCGACCCCGAGCCCCGCACCACCGGCGATGTCCGAGCCCACCGCGACACCGGCATCCGAACCCGTGGCGCTCGCGGATCTGCGCGTCGAGCTCGTTCCCGTGGCCCGGGGGTTCGAGGCGCCGCTTGCGCTCACGCATGCGGGCGACGGTTCGGGACGCCTCTTCGTCGTCGAGCAGGCCGGACTGGTCAGGGTCGTACGCGACGGCGTCATCTCTGACGGCGCCTACCTCGACGTGCGGCGGCGGATCACGTCCGGTGGCGAGCGGGGTCTGCTCGGCCTTGCTTTCGCCCCCGACTACTCCGACAGCGGCGTCTTCTACGTCAACTACACGGACCGCAACGGCGACACGGTGGTCGCTCGCTTCACCGCCGATGACCCTGCGAGCGACTCGCCAAAGCTCACGGGCCCGGAGGCGCTCCTCACGGTGAAGCAGCCGTACGGGAACCACAACGGCGGCTGCATCGTCTTCGAGCCCGGTACGTCGAGGCTGTGGGTGGGCATGGGTGATGGCGGGTCGGGCGGCGACCCGCAGGGCAACGGCCAGAACCCTCGAGCGCTTCTGGGCAAGATGCTCGTGCTCGACGTGGGCGGTGCGGGCAAGCCTGAGCCGGAGGTCGTGCAGAGCGGCGTGCGAAACCCGTGGCGGTTCTCGTTCGACCGGGAGACCCGCGACCTGTGGATCGCCGACGTGGGCCAGAACGCCTGGGAGGAGATCGACTTCGTCGAGCTGGACTCGGCCACGGGCGTCAACTGGGGCTGGAACCGGTGGGAGGGCAACCACGCCTACCCGTCGGGCTCCAAGCCCTCGAAGTCCGGATTCCGTTTCCCGATCGCCGAGTACGGCCACGACAAGGGCAACTCGATCACCGGGGGCTACGTCTACCGAGGCGCCGAGTACCCCGCGATGCGGGGCACGTACGTCTACGGTGACTTCGGCTCCGGCTGGATAGCGGGCATCCGCCGTACGGCTCCCGACGGCACCGTGCTCGACCGACCCGAAGAACGCGACCTGATCGAAGGCGGAACCGTCGTGCCCTCGTCGTTCGGCGAGGCCGAGGACGGTGAGCTCTACGTGTGCGACTACACCGGCAGCATCTGGAAGGTCACCGGAACCGCCAGGTAGGGCTCGTTCGCGTCCGGGTCGGCCGGCTACAGCGCGTCGACGAGTGCGTCGACGTCCTCGGGCGACGTATCCCACGAGGTCACCCAACGCACCACAGAGCGGGGCTCGTCCCAGACGTAGAAGTGGAAGCGCTCTCGCAGGGGCGCGATCCTCTCGGCGGGCAGGATCGCGAAGATCTCGTTGGCGTCGACGCTCTGAGTGATCTCGATACCTCTGGCGCGTGCGCCCCGAGCGAGTCGCGCAGCCATCTCGTTGGCGTGGCGAGCCGACTCCAGCCACAGGTCGCCACCGTACATCGCCGAGAACTGCGCGGCCACGAAGCGCATCTTGCTGGGCAGCTGGGTGAGCTGCTTGCGCACGAACGCGAGATCCGGACTCCGCGCCTCGCCCAGAAGCACGACCGCCTCGCCGGCCAGCATGCCGTTCTTGGTGCCACCCAGCGAAAGGATGTCGACACCGGCGTCTGTGGTGAGCTCGCGCAGGGTGCTGCCGAGCGCGGCGACGGCGTTGGCGATCCGCGCGCCGTCGACATGAAGCAGCATCCCGTGGGCGTGCGCGATGTCGGAGAGCGCCTGCAGCTCATCGGGCGTATAGACCGTCCCGAGCTCGCTCACGTTCGAGACGCTGACGACGCGCGGCTGCGCAGCGTGCTCGAAACCGAAGCCGGTCAGGTGCGGGCCCACGAGTTCGGGAGTGAGCTTACCGTCGGGCGTGTCGACGGGCACGAGCTTGACGCCGGCCACCCGCTCGGGTGCCGCGCACTCGTCGCAGTTGATGTGAGCGGTCGTGGCGCACACGACGCTCTCCCACGGACGGCACGACACGCCGAACGACACGCAGTTCGCGCCCGTGCCGTTCCAGACGAAGGCGATGTCGCACTCGTCGCCCAGGTGCCGGCGCAGGACATCGCGGGCTTCTCGGGTCCACGGGTCGTCTCCGTAGGCGTGCGCGTGGCCGCTGTTGGCCTGAGCGATGGCCGCGAGCACCTCGGGATGGACCCCCGAGTGGTTGTCTGAGCCGAAGCCGCGCCACGTCATTCGCTGTCGCCTTCCGTGGAGGTGGTGAGCATGGGCCCGAACATCTCGTCGCACAGCGCCACGTAGTCCTGGAGCGCCTCGGGCAGCGTGTCGACCGGGCCGGGCGCCGGCATGGGCGCCGAACTGTAGGTGTCCCAGAACAGCACGCGAGCGTTGTCGAGCCGGCCGGCCGCCGTGTCCGCGAGCAGGGCGGCGAATGCCTTGCCGGTGTAGGTCGTCTCGAGCCTGATCCCCGAACCGGCGACGATCTCGACCGCATCGGTCGTCTCGGGAGTGACCACCCCGTATCCCGGCTCGAACCAGTCGTGACGCAGCTCGAACTTCAGCTCCGAGAAGGACAGCGCCGGATAGCCGGCGTCGAGCGATCGCAGCAACGACACGGTCTGTGAGGCGAGGCCGGCTGCGATCGCGCCGCTGGCCACGCTGTCCGGCGTGACCCGGATGGCCACGACGCGGGTGGCCGGGGCCACCGCGGCGAAGCCGATCGAGAGCCCGATCGCTGTCCCCAGCGTGCCGCCGGCGACGTAGACGACATCGGGCATGAGACCCTGCTCCGCGACCTCGAATGCCGCGTTCACGTAGCCGACCGCCCCGACCGCGTTGGTGCCGCCCATCGGGATCACCAGTGGCTCCACCCCGTCGCGCTCAGCGAGCGCGCGTTTCGCGGCGACCGCCTCCCGGCGACCGTCCCAGCCGTCGACCAGGTGGATGACGGTGCCCAGCGCGGCATGGGCACGCAGCGTGGCGGCGGCGAACGGGCCCGGGGCCTGCGGCGAGAGCACGACGTGAGGCTCGAGCCCCAGCGTGCGTGCGTGCACTGCGGTCGCAAGCGCGTGGTTCGACCCGTACGCACCGAACGTGAGCACGCTCGTGCACTTCTCGGCGATCGCCTGGCCCAGCAGGAACTCGAGCTTGCGGACCTTGTTGCCGCCGTAGAGCGGGCTCGTGAGGTCGTCGCGCTTGATCGCGACTCCGGACAGGCCGTCGACGCCGAGCGTATCGACCGGCGTGGGAAGCTCGGTGAGCTCGACCCGCGGCAGGTCGGCGACTCCCGGGAAGCGGCGCAGCAGCGGCAGCGTCATGCGGCAGGTCCTCTCGGCGAATCGGGCGTGCACGACTCGTAGTCTAACGCGAAGCGCGTCGGCCGGATGTCGGTTCGAAGCGGCGCGGGGTATCAATGCAACGAGTGGACCGCGTCGTCAGCCAGCAGAGCGCGCCTCGCACGCCCGGCCCCGCCGAGAGGATCGGCCACCCGATGATCGACCGCCGTCAGCTGTGCAGACTCTCCGCCCTGAGCGCCCTGGGCGTGAGTTCGGGCGCGCTCATGGGCTGCGCTCGGATGCTCGAATGGTCGGAGGCCCAGCGGCAGGCGCCGGTGCGCCGTGAGTTCGGACGCGAACCGGCACCCGCGGACCCGGCGACGTCGACCGTCGAGGCGTCGTCGGCTCCGACACCATCGGTGCCGGACCTGGGCGTGTTCCGAGGAGACGACCCCGCTGAGAACGCGAGAGCCGCGATCGCACTTCTCGGCGGGATGGAGCGGTTCGTGAAACGGGGCGACGTCGTGGTGGTGAAGCCCAACATCCTCACCGCCCGCGAGCCACAGTACGCTGCCACCACGAACCCCGAGGTCGTCGCGGCGGTGGTCCGCCTCGCGTGGGAGGCCGGTGCGAAGTCGGTCACGGTGTTCGACCACCCCACCGCGCCTCCGCGGCAGGCCTACCAGGTCTCCGGCATCGCTGCTGCCGTGAACGACGTGGACGGGCGGATGAAGGTCCTGACCGAGCGTGACTACGACCTCATCGAGATACCCGACGCCCAGGCGCTCGAGGAGTGGCCGCTCGTCACGGACGTCTTCGACGCCGACGTCGTCATCAACGTCCCGTGCGCCAAGACCCACGGACTCGCCGGACTCACGATGTCGATGAAGAACCTCATGGGCATCATGGGCGGTCGGCGAGGCCAGGTGCACCAGGACTTCGATCGCAAGATCGTCGACCTCAACACGCTCGTACGACCACAGCTCATCGTGCTGGATGCCACGCGGCTGCTCGTGCGCAACGGACCGTCGGGAGGCTCGCTTTCCGACGTCCGCCCCGGCCGAACCGTGGTCGCCGGCACGAGCCCGGTCTCGGTCGACGCATACGGCGCGACCCTGTTCGGGCGCAAGCCGGAGAGCCTGAGCTACGTCATGCTCGGCGAGGAGCGAGGACTGGGCAGCGCCGACCTCGAGTCGCTTCTCATCGAAGAGCGCACCGCATGAGCACCACGCAGACTCCACGCCGCGGTCTGCACGGGCGCCGGCACTGGCTCCAGGCGGCGTCGCTCACCTTGTTCCTCACGCTACTGACGCTCACCGTGTGGCCGCTCGGCCGCGTCTTCCTGGGCGCGTTCCTCGTCGCCGACCCCCTGATCGCGCTCAACTCGGCGATCAACGGCGTGATCGTCGGACCGCTGGTCATCGCCGCGGTGGTCATGATGGTCGCCCCGCTCTTCGTGGGCAGGGCCTTCTGCGGATACCTGTGTCCGACCGGCGCGCTCGTCGAGTGGCTCGGGCCGAGCCAAGGCCTCGGCCGCCTGTCGCCCGCGGCGCGGAACGCACTGCGCAAGGCTCCGGCCTTCATCCTCATCGCGTGTGGCGGGCTCGCGCGTGTTCGCATCGGGGGCGTTCCTGCTCTTCGACCCGATCGCGACACTCACCCGGACCGCGACCGTGCTGCTCTACCCCCTGCTCGACCGCGTGTTGCGACTCTCTGGCGACGTGCTCTACCTCGCCGAGCCGTTGCGGATTCCCGTCGACTACCTGACCAATGCGGCGTCGGGCCGACTGATCTTCGCGCGTCCCCTGGTCTACGACCTCCAGTTGTTCGCACTGGGGATGGCGACCGCGATGGTGGGACTGTCCTGGCTCGAACCGCGGTTGTGGTGCCGCCACCTGTGCCCCCTGGGAGCGCTGCTGGGACTGACCGGCCGCTTCGCGCTTGTAGGCCGAGTCGTCGATGCCGAGAAGTGCATCTCGTGCGGCCGGTGCGAACAGGTCTGCCCGCTTGACGCCGTGCGTGACGACTACCGGGCCACCGACACCAGCCGCTGCCAGCTGGGCCTCGAGTGCGCCGACACGTGCCCCACGGGCGCGATCTCGGTGGGCCGGCGGCCGCGGCGCTCGACCTACGCGCCGCAGCGACGTGCGGTCGTGGGCGCCGGTGCGCTCGCCCTCGCGGTGGGGTTCCTCGGATTCACGGGCCTGCGCCGCGTCACGCGGGATCCCCGGCTCATCCGACCTCCGGGAGGCCGCCGAGAAGACGACCTGCTGGCTCTGTGCTCACGGTGCGCGCAGTGCATGAAGGTCTGCCCCACCAACGTCTTGCAGCCGGCGGTCGCCCAGGCCGGGGCGCTCGGGATGTTCACGCCGCACATGGACTATCAGGTCGGCCAGTGCGAGTGGTCGTGCAACGAGTGCGGCAAGGTCTGTCCCACCGGGGCGATCGCCCCCCTCTCGCTCGACGTCAAGCGCACCACCGTCATCGGCCGCGCGGTCGTGGACAAGAACCGCTGTCTGCCGTGGGCCGACGGGCTGACCTGCCTCGTGTGCCAGGAGCTGTGTCCCGTTCCCGAGAAGGCGATCGTCATCGACGAAGGCGACGTGGTGACACCTTCGGGGAAGACGGCGCGGCTGGGCCGGCCACGCGTCGTGGCCGAGCGCTGCATCGGCTGCGGCGTCTGCGAACACGTCTGCCCCGTGCCGCACGAGTCGGCGATCGCCGTCTACGCCACGGGTCGCGAGCGACGCGAGGGCTGACGACGTACCGCGCTACTCGTAGGAGATCGCGTCGCGGATCGAGACCTGCGACGCGCGCCATGCCGGAAGCAGGCTGGCGACGGTGGCGATCAGCAGCACGAGCGCAAGCCACGCCCCCACGCCCACGTAAGAGAACGCGTAGGAGAGCGGCAGCACCATGGCATCACCGAGCTGAGTCACGAGCCATACCGAGAACGGCCACGAAAGCACGGCCCCGATGGCCCATGCCATCAGGCCGATGACGATCCCCTCGGTGATGTAGATGCCGAAGATCGACGCGTGACTCGCCCCGATCGAACGCATGACGCCTATCTCGCGCGTGGACTCGAGGACGTTGATCGTCATGGTGCCCGTCAGACCGATCACACCCACGCTGGCGAGGATCACCGCCATGATCACGAGGAAGGTCACGAGGATGCCCAGCTGGCTCGCGATCGTCTCCTTCTGCGCAGACTGGGTCTGGGAGCCCGAGATGGCCAGCGAGGCCTCGTCGAGCTGCTGCTCGAGGTCGCGGGCGATCCGATCCTGCTCGGCCGGCGAGCCCCCGGATCCCTGAACGAGCAGCCGCGTCACGTTCCCACCCGCGCCCGTGGCGGTGTCGAGCGCCTCTCGGTCGACGAAGGCCACAGCGCCCATGAGCTGCCCGGTCACCACGCCGACGATGCGCCACTCCTTCTCCTCGCCGCGGATCGTCAGGCGCATCTTGTCGTTGACGCGCAGGTACGGTTCGTCGCGAAGCACATCCGTGTTGATGACCAGCTCGTCCTCGGCGCCCTTCTCGAGCCAGCGTCCCTGCACGACCTGCGGGGTGATGAAGCGCGTGTCGACGGGCACCCCCAGCGCGTACAGGTCCTGGTTCTCGGTACCGTCGGGTCGCTGGAGGGAGGCTTGGGACTCGAGCCATGTCTCGACCGCCGTCACGCCGTCGACCTTCGCGGCCTCGCGTTCGAGGGGCTCACTCGGCTGTGGTCGCGCCATGAACACCTGCGCGTCGTAGTTCCACCACTCGGCCATGTCGTCGACGGTCTGAAGCATCGACGAGCGCACCGTCCACACGCCCATGACGACCGCCGAGGCGAGGACCAGCGTGATGAGCGTGAGCGCCAGCCGCCCCTTGCGCACGAAGGTGTTGCGAAGCGACAACGCCACCGGCCGAGGAAGGCCGCGGATCAGACCCAGAGCGCGGTCGATCAGCCCATGTCCGAAACGCACTCCGGTCCCGGCGGCATCGAGGGCGCGCACCACCGGCAGCGTCGATCCCCGTCGAACGGGGAAGGCCGCCGCAAGGATCGGGACGACGATGCCCACCACGAGCACGAGGCCGATGACCCACTGCGGCGGGACGTCACTGGCGAGGCGGAAGTTCAGGATCCCGGCAGCGTAGTTCGCGAACCACGCCCCGACCCACAACCCGACCGGCAGCCCGATCGCGACGGCGATCACGCCGTAGACGAAGACGAGCGCGAGGTACATCCAGGCGATCTGCGACTGACGGCCGCCGATCGCCTTCATGATGCCCACCTGTCGCACCTGCTGCGCCATGATCGCCTGGACGGTCGTGACCACGAGGAACGCCGACAGCGCGAGGGCCATGACGCCCATCGCGAGGAGCAGCAAGGAGACCGCCTTGAAGATGTCTCCGAGGAAGTGGCTTCCGGGCTCCGGAACCGCGAGGCGCAGCGTGCGTACGCCACCCGACACGAGATCGGTGTCGCGCACGTCGGCCGCGATCCTGCTCGCCGCGGCCCGCGAGATCGTGGGATCGAGCACTATCGCGAGGTGATTGAACTCCTCGGGTTCGCCAAGCAGCGGCAGCGTCGACATCGACACGAAACCGGTGACGGCGCCTTGGAACTGCGCCGGCACCGCGTTGATGTCGTGCGCGAACCCCTCGACGCGCATCTCGGTCCGCGTCCCGTTCGCCGCCTCGACCGTGATGGTGTCGCCCACCGAGAACCTCTCGAGTTGCAGCGCGCTGCGCTCGAGGATCACTCCACCCGGTCGAGGAGGCCAGGCGGCGTACTCTTCGCGGACGAGCTTCTGCACGCCCCCGCGCCCGAATTCGGGTATCGCCCAGAGGCGCAGGGTGTCCCACCCCGCCGTCGACGCCCCCTGCGCGACAGGCTCGTCGGTGTAGCGGACCGTCACGCGCCGCCGTGCTTCCGCAGCGCGCACATCCTCGCGCTCCGCGACGCGCTCGGGAACGGCATCACCGAACCCCGTGGTGTCGAACTCGGCAGACGGCGGCACGCTCGCCGCGAAGTCGACGTCGAACTCGCGCAGCAGGATCTCGCGACCGCCCATGACGACGGCTATGGCGAATACCCCCACGGCGATCGACAGCACGACCAGCGCCGTGCGGATCTTGTGACTCGTGAGGTCGCGCGCGACCTTGCGCCAGCGGGGAGCGAGCATGGCTAGCGGGTCGCCTTCTCGGCGGCCTGCTCGGCGGCTTCCTCCGCGAGTTCGTCCTCGAGCCAGCGCCGCTTGTCCTCGACGATCTCACCGTCTGCGACGTGCAGAGCGCGGGTGACCCGGGAGGCCAGGTCGTTGTCGTGGGTGACCATCACGATGGTCTTGCCCCGCGCCACGAGTTCCTCGAAAGCGGCGAAGACGGCGTCGGCGGTCTTGGAGTCGAGGTTGCCGGTCGGCTCGTCGGCCGCGATGATCGGCGGGTCGTTGGCCAGTGCTCGCGCGATGGCGACTCGCTGCTGTTGGCCGCCGGACAGCGCCGAGGGCAGCTTGTTCGCCTGGTCGGCCATCTCGACCTGCTCCAGGAGCTGCATCGCCACGGTAGGACGCTCGTCGACCTTGTACACGTTGCAGAAGTCCATGGGCAGCATGACGTTCTCGATGACGGTGAGCGTGGGCAACAGCTGGAAGAACTGGAACACCACGCCGATCGTCTTGCCCCGCCAGATCGCGAGCGCGTTCTCTCCCAACGAGTGGACCGGTGAGCCGTCCACGACCACTGCGCCCGACGTCGGCCGGTCGATGCCGGTGATCATGTTGATCAGCGTCGTCTTCCCGCTGCCGGACTTGCCGATCAGCCCCACGAACTCACCGGCTCCCACGTCGAGATTCACGCCCCTGAGGGCGGTGAAGGGGACTTCGCCGGTGTCGTAGGTCTTGACCACATCGGTCAGGTGGATGAGGGACGGTGCCAGGTCATCGCGGGGCATCTGAGCAGCTCCAAGGGCTCGACGTGAGAGCGCGCAGGCGTGGGGGTGCGTCGCTATGGACAGTCTACCCCGCCCTCACCACTCCTTGCCGTCGATGAGCTCGTGAGTCAGATGGAAGGAGTCGTCGCGATTGTGCAGATCGGCCTCGAACGCCCGCTGGAACCGCTCGAGACGATCCTCGACCGCAGCGTCCCCACCCTGCACGTACTGCCACAGCGGCATCGACGTGGGCGGCAGCACCTCTTGGAGTTGACCGTCGGAGTAGGTCTCGTAGCGCACCACGACGAGGTCCCTCACGTCGAGCGCGGCCGAATCCGCATAGGCGACCGAGGCGGGCGCCCGATCGAACACGCCGACCGACAGCATCAGGGTCCATGCGGTGAGAACAGCCATCCAGGCGAACATGAACCGAACGAGGCTCCGACTCACAGCCTCCACCCCCCAGGTGTATCGACCGCGCTCCTCAGCGTGCGCAGGTCCCGAGACCGACGCCCTCCCAGGCGAGGAGTCTCTGTGTCGAGTGTGCGCGCGGCGGTCGCAGGATTGCCACAGCCAGCACGCGATTTCAGACCATCGGGGGAGGGAGAAGCGACGCCGCGGCTCAGCGAATCATCACATCGGATGATTGACCCGTGGCCATCGGTGGGTGCGAGCGCACAGCGACCGGGTCACTACCGTCCGCGGCGCTTGGGCTCCGTGCGGTAGAACTGCTTGGCGGCCTTGGCGATGGTCTTGCTCGTGCGCTCCTTCTCGGCCCACGCCTTCTCGTCTTGGCGGCGCGCAAGCTCGATGAGCTCGTCGGTCAAGCGGCGGTAGCTGGCCAGTCGGCGTTCGGGCAGGTCGCCCGCGGCCACAGCGGCGATCACCGCGCACCCCGGCTCGTTGACGTGGCTGCAGTCCCGGAACCGGCAGTGCTGCGAAAGCGCCTCGATCTCCGGGAACGCGGCCGCCATGCCGTCCTCGGCGTCCCACAGCGCGAGTGCGCGCATGCCCGGGGTGTCGATGATCACGCCGCCGCCGGGCACGAGCACGATCTCGCGGGCGACGGTGGTATGCCGACCTTTGTCGTCGGTCGCGCGAACGGTGTTGGTCTCCTGCAGCTCGTGGCCGACGAGCCGGTTCACGAGCGTCGACTTCCCCACACCCGACCCGCCGAGAAGTGCCGCGGTCGCGCCAGTCGGAACGTGCGCGCGAACCTCCTCGATGCCGACGCCGGTGACCGCGCTCTCCGCGACGACGTCGACCCCGAAAGCGATGTCGCGGGCCATCGCCGTCTGCTCCTCGACGTTCTCACACAGGTCGGCTTTGGTGAGCACGACGACGGGCTTCGCACCGCTCTCCCACGCGAGCACCAGTTCGCGCTCGAGGCGGGAGACGTTGAGGCCGCCTCCCGAGAAGGACTGGACGACGAAGACCGTGTCGACGTTGGCGATGAGCACCTGCTCGCCGGTCTCTTCCCCCGGGTCCTTGCGAGCGAAGGCGCCGTGCCTGGGCAGTATCGCCTCGATGATCGGCATGTCGTGGCCGTCGGGACGAGCGAGCGCGACCCAGTCGCCCACGACCGCGCGGCTCGCCGCGGCACCCGACGACTTGACGAGGTGCGTCGCCGGCTCCGCCCGCTCGGGGCCGTTCGCCGTCGCCACCAGCGGCAGACCGCGGTCGACGCGCGCGACGCGCGCCGGCTCGAAGCCGTTCTCGGCCAGAGGGGCGAACAACGCTCGCTCCCGATCGGTGTACCCGAGCCGCTCGAGCACGCCCTCGCGTGGTGATGTGGTCGGTTCAGTCACGCGACTAGGATACCCGAGTGGGTACATCTCCCTGTGCGCTCCGATATCCGGCAACCGCAGGAGGCACCGATGACCGAGAAGACCGTCGCCGAGAAGGCCCGCATCAAGCCGGGGACCACCATCGCGGTGCTCAACCCGGTGCCGGGTGTCGTCGAGTCCCTCGGTCTTCCGGCCGACGTCAGCTTCGTCGGCCCGGCCGAGGCCGAACTCGTGTTCCTGTTCGTGAGCACCTGCGCCGAGCTCGAGGAGCTCATGCCGCCGGCGGTCGCGGGGCTGGCTCCCGACGCTGCGATATGGGTGTTCTACCGCAAAGGCTCGAAGGCCGCCGGGCTCGACATGAACCGGGACTCGGTCTGGGCGATCGCCGAGAGGTCGGACATGCGGCCTCTCGGTCTCGTCGGCATCGACGACACGTGGTCCGCGTTCAGGCTGCGACCCGCGAAGTGACTCCCGCTAATCGCGCGCGGTGACGACTGCCACCGCCGTGTCAGCGAAGAGATTGGGCCAGAAGCGCACCTGTCTGACCTCGGCACGGTGCCAGTTGTCGGTGATCAGCGGGATCTCGCGCTCGATCCGTCCGCCATTGCTGGCGACGAAGTCGCGGAAGTCCGTCATGGTGGTGTGGTGGATGTTGGGGGTGTCGTACCAGCTGAACGGTATCGAGCGCGAGACCGGCATCCGTCCCTTGGCCGCGAGGTAGCCGCGCACCTTCCAGTGCCCGAAGTTCGGATACGACACGATGCCTCGCTTGCCCACACGCAGCATCTCGCGCAAGACGAAGGCGGGCCGCTTCACCACCTGCAGCGTCTGAGACAGGATCACGATGTCGAAGCAGCCGTCGCGATAACCCGCCAGACCGACGTCGAGGTCGTTCTCCACCACCGAGAGGCCCTGCCCGATCGCCGCGGCCATGTCGGCGTGGTCGATCTCGACGCCGCGGACCGTGCAGCCGCGCTCGTCGCGCAGGTGCGCCATGAGCGAGCCGTCCGCACACGCCAGGTCCAGCACACGGCTCCCCCGGGGAACGAGCTCGGTGATGAGGCGCAGGTCGGCGCGCAAGAGGTTCGCAGGGCTCACGACAGCCCACCTCCCTCTCCGCGAGCATCGGCAAGCGCCCGAGTCAGGAACGGCTCCACGAAGGCGTGCTGCTGCTCAGGCTCGAGCAGGAACGCGTCGTGACCGTAGGGCGACGTCACCTCGGCGAAACTCACCTCGGCGTCGACCGCGCGCAGCGCATCGACGAGCTCTCGGCCCTCGTAGGTGGGGAACAGCCAGTCGCTCGAGAACGACAGCACCAGGAATCGCACCGGGGTGCCTTCGAGGGCGTCAGTCAGCGAGTCGGCCCCCTCCGACAGGTCGAAGTAGTCCATCGCCTTGGTCATGAAGAGGTAGGTGTTGGCGTCGAATCGCTCGGTGAAGCGCTTGCCCTGGTAGGCAAGGTAGCTCTCGACCTCGAACTCGGTGACGAAGTCGAACGCGTGGTCGTCTCGGTTCCGAAGGCGACGGCCGAACTTCTCATGCATCGACTCGTCGGACAGGTATGTGATGTGCCCGATCATGCGCGCGACAGCCAGTCCGTGCCGCGGCACGCCCGTGTCGTAGTAGTCGCCGAACTTGAACGCCGGATCACCGAGTATGGCCGTGCGCCCCACCTCGTTGAAGGCGATGGCCTGGGCGGCGAGACGCCACGTGGTCGCGATGGCCACGCACGAACGAACGCGATGCGGGTAGCGCCGCGCCCACGACAGTGCCTGCATGCCGCCCATCGAACCGCCCACGACCGCAAGCAGCGTATCGACACCGAGGTGGTCGAGCAGGCGCGCCTGAACGTCGACCATGTCCTCGATCGTCACGACCGGGAACGCCAACCCCCACGGCTTGCCCGTCTCGGGGTTGATGTCGCTGGGACCGGTCGTACCGGAACAGCCACCCAGTACGTTGGCGCAGATCACGAAGTACTTGTCGGTGTCGATGGTCTTGCCCGGGCCGACGAACGCATCCCACCACCCGGGCTTGATCGACGACGAGGGCGCGGCGTCGGGGTCGCCCGTCGCCGAGGCGTCCGGACTCCAGGTGTGGCCGTGTTCGGGAGTCCAGCCCGCAGCTCGCGCATCGGCCTCGCGCCACCCGGCCACGTGTGCGTCTCCCGACAGGGCGTGACACACGAGGATCGCATTGTCCCGCTCTGAAGCGAGCGTGCCGCAGGTCTCGTAGGTCACACGGATGCGAGGCAGCACGGGACCGGACGCAAGGAGGACGTCGGACAGCTCGACGACGTGCGCGGGGACGACGCCGGCCGAACCGACGTCGTCCCACGGTGATCTTGCTGCTGCAGATGTCACGTTCTAGACCTGCTCCAGAGCCTGCTCGAGATCGGCGATGATGTCCGCGATGTCTTCGATACCGATCGACAGGCGCACGAACTCCGGCGATATCCCGGCGGTCACCAGCTCAGTGTCGCTGAGCTGCGAGTGCGTCGTCGATGCAGGATGGATGATAAGCGATTTCGCATCGCCCACGTTGGCGAGGTGCGAAAAGAGCTCGACCGAGTTGATGAGTCTCTTGCCCGACTCGATACCCCCCTTGACGCCGAAGACCACGACGCCGCCGAAACCGTTCTGGAGGTACTTCTTGGCGTTCGCGTGGGTGGGGTGGCTCTCGAGACCGGGGTAGGCGACCCAGTCGACCTTGGGGTGGTTCTCGAGATAGCGCGCAACGGCAAGCGCGTTGTCGCTATGGCGCTGCACCCGAAGCGAGAGCGTCTCGACTCCCAGCAGGAACTGCTGCGCGTTGAACGGCGACAGGGAGCTCCCCAGGTCGCGCAGCAGGTTCACGCGAGCACGGATGGCGAACGCGACGTTGCCCAGACCGGGGAAGTCTCCGAAGACGTCCCAGAACTTGAGACCGTGGTAGCTGGCGTCAGGCTCGGTGTACTCGGGATGGCGGCCTTGGCTCCAGTCGAAGTTGCCGCCGTCGACAAGGATCCCCCCGATCGACGTGCCGTGCCCGCCGAGCCACTTGGTGAGAGACTCGATGACGACCGCGGCGCCGTGCTCGAAGGGTCGGAACAGATACGGCGTTGCGAAGGTGTTGTCGACGAACAGCGGGATGCCGATCTCTCGGCCCGCCGCGGCCAGCGCCGCGAAGTCCGGAACGTCGAGGCGCGGGTTGCCGATCGTCTCGATGAACCACGCCGTCGTGGTGTCGTCGCTCGCGTCGACGAAGCCCTGCACGTCGGTCGGCTCGACGAAGCGCACGGTGATGCCCAGACGGCGAAACGTGTGCAGGAAGATGTTCCACGTGCCGCCGTACAGCGACGTGGAGGCGACGATGCTGCCGCCGGTGTTGGTGACGTTGAGCAGATCCGAGAACCTCAGCCGCGTGGCCCGAGGACACCGCAAGTGCAGCCGTATCCGCCGTGCAGGCCGGCGACGCGCTGCTCGAGCACGTCGTTGGTCGGATTCATGATGCGCGAGTAGATGTTGCCGAAAGCGCGCAGCCCGAAGAGGTCCGCTGCGTGGTCGGTGTCCTTGAAGTTGTAGGCGACGGTCTGATAGATCGGCACGGCGCGAGATCCGGTGGTGGGATCGGGAGTGGCTCCGCCGTGCACGGCGAGGGTGTCGAAACGGGGTGTGGTCGAGTCGCTCATGGCTGTCTCGCTCTCTGGATTCGTGAAGCTGCTGATGGGAACGATACCCCGACCGCGGTACTAGCGGTCGGCCAGTGGCCGCCCGGATCCGGCGCACGCGCCGATAGACCCGGGCTGGGTCATCACCATGTCCATCATCATCACGAACTCAGACGTGCGTACCATGACTGCTCGATCACACCTCCTTTGCGCTGACTCGGGGCCGCCGGAGGGCGACCACACCATGCAGGTTCCGTGAACCTTAAGACGGTCCGACGGGAGCGTCAAGGGGGTAATGCGCACCCAGAAAGCGGGGTTTGCGCACTCGATCGTCGACGCCCGTGAACCGGCCATGACCCGCAGTGGTCGCTTCGAGTCATGCCGGCGCCCCGTACCCCTCCGAACAGTCGAAGGCGTATCCTCGACTCACTCCATGGCACAACCGAAAGGCACATCACATGAAGAAGCGACTCGGTCCGGTGGAACGCTTGTATCCGATGCCGTGCCCGCTCGTCGTGGGCGGCACGATGGAGCACGCCGACACGCTCGCTGTGGCGTGGATCAACATCGTCTCCTCCACGCCACCCGACGGTCGCGATGGGGCTTCGCGAGTCCCGATACACCCTCGGGCTCATCCGCAGGCAACGGCAGCTTCACGGTGAACGTGCCCACCACTGCGATGGCCGCGCAGGTGGACGTCTGCGGGACCACCAACGGGCGGACCACCGACAAGTTCGCGCTCACGGGACTCACGCTTGCACCATCGTCGCTCGTCGAGACGCCGCTGATCGAGCAGTGCCCGTTCAACCTGGAGTGTCGAGTCACCCAAGAAGTCCAGGTGGGCAGCTACGTCGTCGTCATCGGCGAGATCGTTGAGGCGCACGCCGAGGAGGACATCCTCAGCGATTCCGAAGGCACTATCGTCGACGTCGCCGCTCTCGACCCTCTCATCTACATCGCAGGTTCGCGCGAGTACCGAGGCATCGGCGCGAAGGTCGCGGATGCGTACTCAGTCGGCAAGACGCTCACCGGCGACGCCACCGACTAATCCTTACTATTCTTGTCGTGATTTGACCTGCGTCAAATACATGACTGATTAAGTCAGGTATCTTCTCGGGTAACGACCTCTCCGGGAGGGAGACCCGACATGAACATCTCGCTATCCACGACGGTCCACCAGCTGCTCGAGAGCTACCCCTACCTGCTTGAGTGGCTTGTGGCCTACGCCCCGGACTTCAAGAAGCTCCAGAATCCGGTCCTTCGCGCCACCGTGGCTCGCGCTGCAACGCTCGAGACCGCCGCCTCGATGGCCGAGGTCCCCGCCGACAGGTTCCTCGACGATATCCGTACGGCGATCGCACAGCACGAGATCGCCGCCGAGGAGAGCGCAGGCGCGCCCTCCCCCGAGGTCGACGAGGCCACGAGGGCCGCTCGGCAGGAGACGCTCAAAGCGCTCATCCACAAGCTGCACGACGGCGCTGCCGTCGACGATGTGAAGGCCGAGTTCGACAGACTCGTCGCCGACGTGGACTCCGCCGAGATCGCGCGCATGGAGCAGGCGCTCATCGCCGAGGGCATGCCGGTCGAGGACGTGATGCGCCTGTGCGACGTGCACGTCTCGGTGTTCAAGGAGGCGCTCGAGGAGAAGCCCGACGCGACGGTCGCCGCAGGTCATCCGATCGACGCGTACCAGCGAGAGAACGTCGTGGTGGGCGAGATCACCGCGACCCTGCGCTCGGCAGTCGAGGGGCTGGCAGCGGGCGCACCCACCGACGTGCTTCTCGGCGTCATCAGCTCTGAGCTGGAGCGGCTTGCAGAGGTCGACGTTCACTACACGCGCAAGGAGCACCAGCTGTTCCCCGCGCTGGAGGCGCACGGCGTCGAGGGCCCGACCAAAGTCATGTGGGGGCTCGATGACGACATCCGCGGCCGCATCCGCACCGCCCGGGCACTGGCCGCTGGCCGCGACATCGCCTCGCTGACCGCGATGCTGCCTGAACTGCTCACGATGGTGGACGATATGGTCTACAAGGAAGAGAAGATCCTGTTCACCACGGCCCTGCAGGTCGTCACCGACGACGAGTGGGAGCATATCGCCGCGGGCGACCCGGAGATCGGATACGCGTGGGTGGAAGGCCCTGCCGGCGACGCCGCGCGTGCGGCCGCCGCAACCGCTGCACCGGTCGGGTCCGAACTCGGGGGCGCGATGCTGCTTCCCCTGGTGACCGGCGCACTCACCCTCGAGCAGCTCAACATCATGCTCACGGCGCTTCCGTTCGACGTCTCCTTCGTCGACGAGGAGGACCGGGTGCGGTTCTACTCGGAAGGTGAGCGGGTCTTCCCTCGCTCCCCATCAGCGATCGGCCGTTTGGTGCGCAACTGCCACCCGCCCAAGAGCCTCGCGAAAGTCGAGGAGATCCTCGCGGCGTTCAAGGCCGGCGAGAAAGACACCGCCGAGTTCTGGATCGAGATGGGACCGCGCTTCATCCACATCCGCTACTTCGCGATGCGGGACTCCGAAGGTGCGTACAGGGGCTGCCTCGAGGTGGTCCATGACGCTACGCACGTCCGCTCACTCGAGGGCAACCGGCGTCTCGTGAACTGGTAGCGCGCGTGAGCGGCTCTAGAAGTCACGTGCGCGCACTGCCCTGAAACGGAGCACGAGGACGAGCGCCAGCGCAAGAGCGCCGAGAGCGGCCACGCCCTTCTCGGGCGAGATCGGGCGTTCGACCGGTTCCGAAGGCGCGAGCACCCGGACCTCCGACGCGTGAACGTCGAGATCGCCGCCGTGCTGCGTGCAGGCGATGTTGAGCACCCCCGTCACCTCGACGCGCGTGCCGGTTCTCGACCACTCGCCAAAGCCGTCGATGCCGGCGAACAACTCGGGATCCGCCACCACCCCAACGGCCGTCGCGCCCTCAAGCACGTTGACCCACCGCTGGCCGGCAGGTGCACGCAGCGAATCGCCGATGGCCTCGCCGGTGAAGACGATGACTACGCCGTCGAGATCGGGGTCCGCCTGCGCGATGGTCGCGGTGTCGATCCGCATAGGTGCGGCGAACGCGAATCCGGGGGCCACCATGAGCAGCACCAGTGCGATGCAGAGGGTGTGGAGTCTTCGCATCAGGAAGCCCTGCGCCTTCGGGGGAACAACGATGTGACCACTCCGACCGCGAGGACGAACAGGGCGATGAACTCGAGCCGTCCCGCCCACATCTGAAGCATGTAGACGACCTTGAGCATCAAGGGCATCGTGGGCGCCGTGATGCCGGCGGTCAGCCCCACATTGGCGGTCGCCGAGATCGACTCGAAGAGGGCGACGTCGACCGGAAAGCCGTATGCGGCGCCGATCAGACCGCCGGTAACGTAGGTGAAGAAGTAGAGGATGAACAGCGTCATCGCCGACGCCGTGACCTCGGGGGTCAGGACCCGCTCGGTGAGGTGGTGAAAGCGCGTGCGTACGATCGCGCTGTCCGGAGCGAGAGCGCGGCGGACGCCGTCCAGTATCGACTTGAAGATCAGCCCGATGCGCAGCGCCTTGATCCCACCCGCCGTCGAGGACACCGCGCCGCCGGCCGCCATGGCAAGGAGGACGGCCATGAATGCGCTGGCCGACAGCGTCGACTGCCACTGCGCGGCATAGAGCGTCTGATGGCCCGTCCCCGAGTGCGCCGAGATGACATGGTAGGCACCCTTGCGCACGATCTCCCACGGGCCGTTGAGCAGCGGCGCCAGAGCCATACCCACGGCGGCGAAGGCGGTGAGGACCACCATGTTGATCGCGAGGGTCCGGGTCTCGATGTTCTGAAAGATCTCGCCGGGGTCGCCCCGCCAGATGTCGGCGTGAAGGTTGAAGTTGAGGGTGCCGGCCAGCATCAGCATCACCGTCAGAAACTCGAAGATCGGCGAGTGGTAGTACAGGGCGTTCATGGACTGCGGCGCGAAGCCGCCCGTGTCGTAGGCGGCGACCGTGATCCAGAACGCGTGCAGGAAGCCCCGCACCCCGGACATGCCGGCCCAGAGGTTGAAGATGAACAGAGCGGCGGTCCCCAAGGACACGAAGACCGCGGTCACGAACCATATGAAGCGTGTCGTGTGCATGACGTTGGGGAGGATCTTCTCGTCTCTGCCCTCCGCGACATAGAGGGAGACCGCCCCGCCGCGCTTCCCGAACGCGAACGACAGCGCTGCGACCACGATCCCCTGACCTCCGATGAGATGGGTCAGGTGCCGCCACATGTTGTGGGCGTGGCTCATGTGGTCCAAGTCGATGACGACGGTGAGCCCTGAGGTCGTGAAGCCCGAGACCGAATCGAACAGTGCGTCGATGTAGCTCGCGTAGTTGCCGCTCAAAGACAGGGGTATCGCTGCCACCAGTGAGGCGAGCAGCCATCCCAATGCCGCGACCAGCATGCCTTGGCGTCTGTTGACACCGGCCGGCCGTGGGTCGGCCAGCATCAGCGCCACGCCGATCGCGAGAGTGAACGAGATGCCCATCAGGTAGTCGAGCGCGGGATCCCACTCGGCGAGCAGCACCGCCGTCGCCAGCGGCACCACCATGGTGATCGCGATGCCAACCGCGAGGACGCCGAGATAGTGCGCGACCACCCGTGCGTCCCCTATCCGCAGCCGGACCCACATCGCGGTCTACCCGACCAGCCACGACACGAGGAATGACACCGCGATCAGGAGGATGACGAATCCCGCCAGTACACCGAGTTCCACGAGGAGCCCCTCGACCCAGTGCTTGTACGGACTGTGATATCGCCTCTCCACTCACGCCTCTCCTCGTTTGAGTGCACTCGGGACAGGATACTCGTCGCCACCCATTGGACAAAGCGCTGGACGCACAGCGCTCACAAGCGTATCTCTAGCTACATGCGCGACAGACGGCTTCTCATCATCTTCTTCGTGGTGCTCGTGGACATGCTGTCGTTCAGCATCGTCTTGCCCCTGCTCCCCTATCTGGCCGACAGTCTCGGCGCGACGCCCTTCCAGATCGGGTTGCTGAGCGCGATGTACCCCATCTTCCAGTTCGTCGGCGCGCCGATCCTGGGACGCCTGTCGGACCGCTACGGTCGCAAGCCGGTACTCATCGCGAGCATACTCGGCACGGTGGCCGGATTCGTCGTCCTGGCCACTGCCCAGTCCTTGTGGATCCTGTTCATCAGCCGCGCGATCGACGGTATCACCGGCGGAAACATCAGCGTCGCGCAGGCGTACATCTCGGACGTGACCAAGCCCGAGGAGCGCGGCAAGGCGCTCGGCATGATCGGCGCCGCCTTCGGCCTGGGGTTCATTCTGGGACCGGTGACGGGCGGGTTGCTCTCAGGCGTGAGCTATGCGGCGCCTGCATGGCTGGGCGCGCTCCTTGCCGCCACCAACGTGGTGCTCGTGGCGCTGTTCGTGCCCGAGTCGCTCACCGTCGAGGACAAGGCCCGGCTCGCGGCACGCGCGCGCAACGGGTTCGATGTGGGAGCGATCGGTGAAGCGCTCCGGCACAAGCGGGTCGGCCCCCTGCTGTCCATCCGCTTCCTGATCGGACTGAGCTTCGGCATCTTCGAGAGCGGCTTCGCCCTGTGGGCCCTCGCGGCCCTTGGGCTGAGTGCGCGAGTGAACTCGTTCGTCCTCGCCTATGTGGGAGTGCTCTCGGTGTTCATGCAGGCGTTCCTGATCGGCAGGCTCACGAAGCGATGGTCCGACGACCGCCTGTTGATCGTGTCGCTCGGTGCCGCCACCGTCGCGCTCACGGTGTGGGGATTCGTGCCCTCACTCACGTTGCTCCTCGTGGTGATGCCGCTGTTGTCGTTCGGGCTGGCCGTGAGCAACACCATCTCAACGAGCGCACTCACCAAGGCGGTCCACCGCGACGAAGTGGGCGGCATCCTGGGGCTCAGCACATCGATCCAGGCGATGACCCGCATCCCGGGTCCGATCCTGGCAGGCGCGCTGATCGACTACACGACCACGTGGGCGCCCGGCGTGGTAGCTGGCGCGATAACCGCCGCGAGCGCGCTGATCGCCGGATTCGCTTTGTGCTGGCGGCCGGGAGACGGCGGCTGCGAAGACGAACCGCTGCTCGGTGCACCGAGCGAGGCCGCGGCCGTCGACCACTGAACCGGCAGCGGATGTCGCCGAAAGGCGCGGGCTACGCTGCGCGGCTCACGTCTTCGACCTCAGGCACCACCAGGTGCGCCCGGGGGGCGGGCGGCTTCGTCGCGAAGGTCAGTCCGGCGGCCACGACGCACAACGCGGCTGCTATCGCGTAGGCGAAGCCGTACGTCCCGGTGGAGTCCACGATCGACCCGGCGGTCATGGAGCCGAAGACCCCACCCACTCCCCATGCGGTGAAGACGAGCCCGTAGTTGACGCCGAGATTCTTGGTGCCGAAGTACTCGGCCGTCGTCGACGGGAACAGCGATAGGTTCGCTCCGTAGCAGAAGCCGATCGCCGCGGCGGCGGGCACCAGCGCGGTCGCGGTACCCGCGATCGACAGCACGCCCATCATCACGGCTTGGGCCACGAAGACGGCGAACATCGTCTTGGTCCCACCGATCCTGTCCGCCACCATGCCGGCGACCACGCGTCCGCCGGCGTTGCCTATCGCCAGCACGGCGACGAGCAGGAAGCCCAGGTCGACCGAGACCAACTGTGCCGCCGCGATCTTGGCCATGTGACCGATTATCATGAGCCCCGCGAACGCCGAGAAGGCATACATCGCCCACAGCAGCCTGAACTGACGCGTACCGACCATCTCGCGCCACTCGTAGTCATCGATCGCGCGAGGGACCCGCGCGCTGTGGCGTGTGAGACGGGGCGCAAGCGGCACGTAACCGGCCGGCGGGTTCACCAGCAGCTGCGCGAGCAGCACCGTCGCGACCAGGAAGGCCACTCCGAGCACGCGGAAGGTCCCGGATATCTGCTGCGTGGCGAGCAGCCAGCTCGTGAGCGGAGCGATGTAGACGCTCGCGAGGCCGAAGCCGGCCACGACCACACCGGTGACGAGGCCCTTGCGGCTGGGGTGGAACCACTTCACTGCGGCCGGGGTCGCCGCGGCGTATCCGAATCCGATCCCAAAACCCGTGAGCACACCGAAGCCCAGTGTGATGGGCAGCGTGAACTCGGGCGTGGCGAAGCTCGCCACGATCATCCCCACACCGCACATCGCCCCACCGATCGTCGCGACGATGCGGGGGCCGAAGCGGTCCTGAGCCCGGCCTGCGAACACCATCGACACGGCGAAGACCCCCACGGCGATCGCATAGGGAAGGCTCGCTTGCCCGGAGCCCCAGCCCCAGCCGTTCTCGGCGACAGGTTTGGAGAGCGACTTCGCGATCACGCTCCAGGAGTAGAGCACGCCCAGAGCCAAGTTGATGCCCAGACCAGCGGCCGCTACGAGCCATGCTCGCGCCGAGATAGACCGTGCCATGCAGGACGTCCTCCGTCGTGTCCGTATCCCACCCATACGTGCGGAGTGCCCGGTCCGTGTCCGTCGGTTCAGGCTGCACGCACATTCCTCGGAAGTATCGCCCAGGATGCTCGCGTCGCGCAGCACCGAACCGGGTGAACGGTCTGTCGGAGAGCGCGAGCGGCTCGCACGCGCTACGAACGTGAAGCGGGGCGTCGGCGCTTCGTCTGCCGACGCCCCGCGATCGAACATACCGAGAGTGCGGCGTCAGTAATGCCCGTCGTTCCCTGTCGCCATGTCTATACGTCCCGCGTAGGTCCGGTAGATCAGGAAGAAGTAGAAGAGCACGAGCGGCACGCCGATGGCCGCGATGATCAGCATCACCGTGAGCGTGAGCGGCGACGACTGTGAGTTCGCGATCGTGAGCGCTTCGCCCACGCCCGTCGACGGCACCAGAGACGGGAAGATCGAGGCGGCCCAGATTCCCACCATCGCCGCGCCTGCCAGTGACGAACCGTAGAACGAGAGCAGGTCCCTGCCGCGCGATGCCCCAACGGCAACGAGGACCGCTCCAGCGATGGCAAGCACGATGAACAACCAGCCCACCGGGCCGTCGACCGCATTGCTGAACGCTGCAGGAACAAGGAGCGCAGTCGCTGCCGTCGCCGCCGCCAGCAGCACACCGTAGACGACCAGCATGACTCCGCGCGTGCGCTTGACGCGCTCATAGAGCTCGCCGGTCGTCTTGACCGACAGCCACGTGGTGCCCTGCAACACGATCCACACGAGACCGAGCACGCCGATGACCAGCGAGTAGGGGTTCAATGCGGTGAGCAGGTTGGCCAGGAAGATCGGGTCACCGCCGCCCGTGATGAACTCGCCTTCTGCGGTGAGCGGTATTCCCCTGATGATGTTTCCCACCGCCACTCCGAAGAGAAGTGAGGGAATCGCGCTGCCCAGGAAGAACGACCAGTCCCACAGCTTCTTCCACGCAGGGTCGACCGAGCGGAACTCGAGAGACACCGCCCGGAAGATCAGGGCGAAGAGCAGCAACATCAGGGCGATGTAGAAGCCGCTGAAGACCGTTGCGTACACCGCCGGGAACGCGGCGAACAGTGCGCCGCCCGCGGTCAGCAACCATACCTCGTTGCCGTCCCACACCGGACCGACCGAGCGGCGCAAGACCGCCTTGTCCTCCTCGGTCTTCCCGAGGAAGGGATAGAGCGTGCCGACCCCCAGATCGAAGCCGTCGAAGATCGCGTAGCCGGCGAAGAGCACGCCCACGAGCACGAACCAGATCTCACCGAGCCCCATCTACCTCACCTCCCCTGAGTCAGCCGAGAACGCGCTCACGGCTGCTGCAGGCGCCGCGGTGGGAGCGGGAACGGGGGTGGCGACTCCGCTCTCGTGACCGCCCTCGGTCGCAGGGCCCTTCTTGATGAAGCCGATGACCACGCGGGCCCACGCGACATAGACCAGGGTGTAGAACGCGACGAACAGGATGAGCGTGATCCATATCTCGCCCACCGGAACCGCCTTGGAGACCGCGTCGACGGTGCGCAGCTCACCCCAGACGATCCACGGCTGGCGTCCCACCTCTGCAGCGGCCCAACCCAGCTGGATGGCGAGCATCGGCATGATCGGCGCCCACATGAGCGCGGTGAGCACTCCGCGCTTCTTCTCGAGCGAGCCCGAACGGTTCATCAGCCACACCGCGATGATGAGCACGAGCATCGCGCCCCACAACAGCACCATCAGGTGGTACGTCTGGTAGGTGAGCTGGAGTGGCGGCCGATCCTCGGGAGCGAAGCTGTTGAGTCCGGGGTACGACTTCGTCCGGCTGAAGTCCCCCGCGAGCAGGTTCACACCACCCGGGATCTCGAGCGCGACGGTCCTGCCGTTGGCTTCATCGATGAAGCCGATTATGCCGAGCGGGATGGGTCCGTCGTCCCAGTGACCCTCGAACGCAGCGATCTTGCTGGGCTGGTTCTCGACGACGTTGACGGCCTGCCAGTGACCGAGCGGCAACATCAGCAGCGTGGAGACGAGCGCGATTCCCGCGCCGGTCGCCATGGTCGTGCGGGCGAAGCTCGTGTGCACGCCCTTGCGCAGGTAGTAGGCGGCCAGACCCATGGCCACGAATCCGCCCGCCATCAGGATCGCATCGATGGTGTGGAAGTATCTCGGCAGCGTGGACGGGTTCAAGGCGGCGTCGAAGAAGCTGGTCATCTGCGCCTTGGTACCTGTCGAGGTCTCGACGATCTTGTAGCCCGCCGGCGTCTGCATCCACGAGTTGGCGATGATGATCCACAGCGCCGACAGCAGCGAGCCGACCCACACCAGCCACGCCGACACGTAGAAGAACTTCCGAGAGACGCGCGAACGGCCAAAGAGCAGGACCGCCAGGAACGTGGACTCGAGGAAGAAGGCGAAGAGTCCCTCGGCGGCGAGCGGCGCGCCGAAGATGTCTCCCACGAACCGCGAGTACGTCGCCCAGTTCGTGCCGAAAGCGAACTCCATCGCGATGCCGGTGGCCACTCCCACGGCAAACGTCGCGGTGAACAGCTTGATCCAGAAATCGGACGCTGCTTTGTCCTCTGCCCTACCACTCCGATAGTACCGGCGCTCGGCCAAGACAAGTACCAGGCCAAGCCCGATCGAGAGCGGTACGAAGAGGAAGTGGTAGGCGATCGTGACCGCGAACTGCAGCTTCGAAAGCGCTACTACATCCATCCTCCCACCTCACTTCCGTTCCTCCGCACAAAGACCCGCCAGGGTCTTGCTTCCCAAGTGGTCGCGCAGCAACTCGTCGGCGATCCGCAACCAGACCTCGGTGAGTGGCGCACCCAGCCGGACAGCGGCACACCAGCTCGGATCGCTTCGAGCACACCGACACAGACGGCGCGCCCTGCAACCGCCGAGACGACATCGAGCAGCGTCGTCTTCTCCGGCGCTGCCGAGAGAACCACCCCACCCTTCGCCCCCCGTCGCGTGGTGACCAAGCCGGCGAGGCCCAGATCGCGCTGAACCGCCCGCGCGAAGGCGTAGGGCACGCACTGTCGGGTCGCCAGCTCGCGCACCGATACGGGCCCGCCGCCGGAGCGAGCGAGTTCCAACAGAAGACGTATCGCGTAGTCGGTGCGACGAGTGATCTCCACGGGCCCCCGCCCCGTCCGTAATGCTAGTCAAGATCGGTAGCATATGCACTCTGCACATCGGAATGCAACCCATCGAGTCACACTGCCAAGGGTCCGTGTCGATGACCATACCGCGCAGGACGTGTCACGGGGTGGCGCCTGACCTTAGGTGACGCGATACCCGTTCTCGTCGACAGCGACGGTCACCGTATCGCCTTCATGCACCTCTCCGCGGATGATCGCGGTCGCGACGCGGTCTACCACCTCGCGCTGGATCAGCCGCTTGAGCGGCCGCGCGCCGAAGACCGGGTCGAAGCCGTCAAGCGCGAGCCGCTCGTCGGCCGCCGGGGTGAGCTCCAGCGCGATCTTGCGCTCGGCCAGCCGCTTGCGCACCGTCTCGAGCTGCAGCTCGACGATCTGCCGAGTCTCGTCCATCGTGAGCGCGTGGAACACCACGATGTCGTCGACGCGATTGAGGAACTCGGGCCTGAACGTCGCGCGCAACGCCTCCTTGAAGCATCTGCTCCATCTGCGCCTCGTCGGCGCCACCCTCGGCGAACTGCTGGATGAACTGAGAGCCCACGTTGCTCGTCATGATCACGATGGCGTTGCTTGAAGCTCACCATGCGTCCCTGGCCGTCGGTCAGCCGCCCGTCATCGAGTACCTGCAGCAGCACGTTGAAGACGTCCGGATGCGCCTTCTCGATCTCGTCGAGCAGGATCACCGAGTAGGGCCTGCGCCGCACCGCCTCGGTGAGCTGACCGCCCTCCTCGTAGCCCACGTAGCCCGGAGGTGCGCCGATGAGCCGCTGCACGCTGAACTTCTCCATGTACTCGGACATGTCGATGCGCACCATCGCGCGCTCGTCGTCGAACAGGTAGCTCGCGAGCGTCTTGGCGAGTTCGGTCTTGCCCACGCCGGTGGGACCGAGGAACAGGAAGCTGCCGATCGGGCTTGTCGGGATCGGACAGCCCCGCGCGCGAGCGCCGGATCGCTCCGGCGACGGCGCCGACCGCCTCTTCCTGACCGATGACGCGCTCGTGCAGCACGCTCCTCGAGGTGGGCGAGCTTCGCCATCTCGCCTTGCATGAGCCGCGAGACCGGCACGCCGGTCCAGCGCCGAGACGACCTCGGCGATCTCCTCCTCGGTGACCTCTTCTTTGAGCATCGCGCCTTGCGCCTGGAGCTGGGCGAGCCGCTGCTGGCTCTCGGCGATCTGCCGCTCGAGCTCGGGGATGCGACCGTAGCGGATCTCCGCCGCGCGCTGCAGGTCGCCGTCGCGCGTGGCGCGCTCCTCGTCGGTGCTCGCTTCGTCGAGCTCGGCCTTGAGCTGCTGTGACGCCCTCGATGACCTCCTTCTCGGAGAGCCAGGTGGCCTTGAGGCCGGAGAGCTGCTCGGTGACGTGCGCCATCTCGGCGCGCAGCGTTTCGAGCCGCTCCTTGCTCGCCGCGTCCTCCTCGCGCATCAGCGCCTGCTCTTCGATCTGCATCTGCGTGAGCTTGCGCGTCGACTGCGTCGATCTCGGTGGGCATCGAGTCGATCTCGATGCGCAGGCGGCTCGCGGCCTCATCGATGAGGTCGATCGCCTTGTCGGGCAGGAAGCGGTCGGCGATGTAGCGGTTCGAGAGCTCGGCTGCCGAGACGATCGCGCCGTCGGTGATGCGCACACCGTGGTGGACCTCGTACTTCTCCTTGAGGCCGCGCAGGATGGCGATGGTGTCCTCAACGCTCGGCTCGCCCACCACGATGGGCTGGAAGCGCCGCTCGAGCGCGGCGTCCTTCTCGATGTGCTTGCGGTACTCGTCGAGTGTCGTGGCGCCGATGGCGTGGAGCTCTCCCCGGGCAAGCGCGGGCTTGAGCATGTTGCCGGCGTCCATCGCGCCCTCGGCCGCCCCGGCACCCACGATCGTATGCATCTCATCGATGAAGAGGATCACGCGCCCCTCGGCCTGCTCGACCTCGCGCAGCACCGCCTTGAGCCGGTCCTCGAACTCGCCGCGGTACTTCGCGCCCGCGACCATCGACGCGCAGGTCGAGCGTGATGACGTCTTTGTCGCGCAGGCTCGAGGGCACGTCGCCGGCGACGATGCGCTGCGCGAGACCCTTCGACGATCGCGGTCTTGCCCGTGCCCGGCTCGCCGATGAGCACCGGGTTGTTCTTGGTGCGGCGGGAGAGCACCTGGATGGCGCGGCGGATCTCCTCGTTTCTGCCGATGACCGGGTCGAGCTTGCCGTCGCGCGCCATCTCGGTGAGGTTGCGGCCGTAGCGCTCGAGCGCCTGCATCTGGGCCTCGGGGTTCTGGTCGGTGACCTTCGAGCCCTGCCGCAGCTCGTCTATCGCTGCCGAGAGCCGCGCCGGCGTGACACCGGCGCGCTCGAGCACGCGGCCCGCGTCGCCCTTGTCGCCGGCAAGCGCGACGAGCAGGTGCTCGGAGGAGACGTAGGCGTCCTTCATCTTCTCGGCGGTCTTGAAGGCGTCGGAGAGCACCGTGTTCAGCCGCGGTGACACGCCCGATCTGCGCGACAGCACCACTCACCTTGGGCGCGGCGGCCAAGCACGTCGTTGACAGCCGCGGACAGCGCGTCGACGTCCGCTCCCGACCTTGCCCAGCACGGGGCGCACGATGCCCGTCGGCCTGATCGAGCAGCCCCTTGAGCAGGTGCTCGGGCTCGATCTGCGCGGCCGAGAACTCATCGGCGATGCCCTGGGACGCCTCGAGTGCTTCCTGAGCCTTGATGGTCAACTTGTCGAGTCTCATGATCCCCATCGCTCCTTACAGGAACGTCGTCATCTCACAGTTCAAGCGGGGGCGGTACGGTTCTTGAACAGGCGTGACCACACCCAAGCCGCCATCACTCAAAGCGGTCCTCCCCAGGTCTCCCCGGAGCGAACGCCTTCGAGCCACCGCACAACCCCGGGGCGCGGGTCTCCCGGCTGTCGAGACATAGGCGTCATCCTTCCCTGCGAGCCACGGGTCGCCGCTGGACGTGCACGAGCGCCGTCCGCACATGGGCTGCGCGAGCCTGGTCGCGCGTGGCCTGATCGCGATAGGCGAGCACGTCGAGGGCGGCCTGCAGCTCGGCACGCAGCTGATCGATCTCCCGCTGCATCTCGATGATCCGCGTCACTCCGGCGAGGTTGACGCCTTCGTCTTGCGTGAGCGTCTGGATGAAGCGCAGACGCTCGATGTCCGCCTCCGAGTACAGGCGGGTGTTGCCGCCGGAGCGCTGCGGTCGGATGAGCTCCTTGCGCTCGTAGATGCGCAGCGTCTGGGGGTGCACGCCGGCCAGGTCGGCTGCGATGCTGATCATGTAGAGCGGTCTGTCCCCGTGTGTGCGCGCCATCTCGCTGGCCCTTCTTCTCGCCGGGTCGCTGCCAGCGGCCCGGCCCGTGTCGCTAGTTGATGTGGGACCTGATGTCGTGGCCGTCACCGGTCGCGAACTGCTCGAGCAGGTCGCGCTGTTCGTCGGTCAGGTGCTCGGGCACCACGACCTTCACCTTGACGCGCAGGTCGCCGGCACCGCTGCCCTTGAGCCGCGGTGCGCCCTTGCCCTTGAATCGGAACACCTTGCCGTGCTGCGTGCCCGGCGGCACCTTGAGCTTGAGCTTGCTCCCATCGGGAGCCGGGATCGTGATCTGCGCGCCCAGCGCCGCCTCGGCGATGGTGACCGGCAGGTCCATCGTGACGTCGGCCCCGTCGCGCGCGAAGACCGGATGGGGCTGGATCCGGCTCACAACGTACAGGTCACCGGGTGGTCCACCGTCGACTCCGGACTCGCCCTTGCCCTTGAAGCGGAGTCGTCCGCCATCGGTCGCCCCCGCCGGGACGTTCACCGTCACCGGTTTGTTGCGCAGCACGCGCCCCTTGCCCCGACACGCCGAACAGGGCTGTTCGATCACGGTGCCACGACCCTCGCACCGCGGACAGGCGCGCGAGAAGCCGAACATCCCCTGACCCTGACTCACGGTACCGGCGCCCGAGCACGTCGGACAGGTGCTCGTGCCGGTGCCCGGCTTGGCTCCCGACCCCTTGCACACCGAGCAGGTCTCGGCTCGTTCGATCTCGACCTTGGCGCTCGTGCCCTTCATCGCGGCATCGAAGGTCAGATCGAGGTCGACCTGAACGTCGCGGCCGCGTCTGGGCTGCGGCCCCGAAGGTCCGCCCCCGTAGCCACCGCCACCCCCGAACACGCTGCCGAAGATGTCGCCCAGGTCCTCGACGCGGAATCCGCCCGCGCCACCGGCGCCCGGGCGTCCTTGCCCGGGGTATCCGCCGCCGGCGCCGGGGGGAACCTGACCGCCGAAGTACTGCCCGTACTGGTCGTACTGGGCGCGCTTCTCGGTATCCGAGAGGACCTCATAGGCCTCGTTGACGTCCTTGAACTTCTCCTCGTCACCGCCCTTGTCGGGGTGGTGCTTGCGGGCAAGCCGTCGGAACGCCTTCTTGATGTCGTCGGCCGAGGCGTCCTTCTTGACGCCGAGCGTGTCGTAGTAGTTGCCGGTGGGCGCCATGGGGGCCTACTCCCTCGCCGGGCCCCCGGTCGAGACGACGACCATCGCAGGCCGAAGCACCCGACCGTGCATCTCATAGCCCTTCTGGAACACCGCACACACCGTGTGGTCGGGCAGGTCCGGGTCTTCTTGCATCTGCACAGCGCTGTGCTTGAGAGGGTCGAACTCGGCGCCGAACGGATCGACCGCCGAGCAACCCTCGCGGGCGATCACATCGAGAAGCTTCCGGCGCACCGCCTCCAGCCCTTCGGCGACATCCGAACCACCGTCTGCCGCGTGAGTGATGGCCAGGTCGAGGTCGTCGAGCACCGGCAGTAGGTTGGTCACGATGCGCTCGCCCGCGCGCAGCAGCGCATCCGAATGAGACGCCTCGAGCCGCTTGCGGGTGTTGGCGAAGTCAGCCTGTGCCCGAGCCGCCTTGTCCCGCCACTCCGCGGCCTCAGCCCGCGCGGCCTCCAACTCGTCGGCGACCACGTCCCCGCGCAACTCGAACTCAGCCCCCAGATCAGCGACAAGTTCCGGATCGACCGCCTGCAGGTCGTCGACTGAGGGGTCCTGACGGGACCCCTCCGGAGTGCTGTGTCCATGCGGAGGAGGGGTCCCGTCAGGACCCCGCCCTCCGTGGCTATGCTTGCGGTCGCTCATCGCTACTTGTCCTCGTCGACGACTTCGTAGTCCGCATCGACGACGTCTTCGTCGGAGCCGCCGGCAGGCTCGCCCTCACCCTCGGCACCGGGCTCGGCAGCGGCCTGAGCGTCGGCGTATACGATCTCGGCGAGCTTGTAGCTGGCCTCCTGGAGCTTCTCGGTGCCGGCCTTGATGGCCTCGACATCGGTGCCCTCGAGCGCCTTCTTCAGTTCTTCGATCGCACTGTCACATGCGGCCTTGGTCTCCTCGGGCACCTTGTCGCCGAGGTCCTTCACTGACTTCTCGGTGGCGTAGACGAGGCTGTCGGCGGTGTTGCGGACCTCCGCCTCTTCCTTGCGCTTGAGGTCCTCGTCGGCGTGAGCATCGGCGTCCTTGACCATGCGGTCGACCTCTTCGTCGGAGAGAGCCGTGGTGCCCGTGATGGTGATCTTCTGCTCCTGGCCCGTGCCCAGGTCCTTGGCCGAGACGTTCACGATGCCGTTGGCATCGATGTCGAACGCGACCTCGATCTGGGGCACGCCGCGCGGGGCGGACGGGATGTTCATGAGGTGGAAGCGGCCGAGTGTCTTGTTGTCGGAAGCCATCTCGCGCTCGCCTTGCAGCACGTGGACTTCTACCGACGTCTGACCGTCGGCGGCCGTGGTGAAGATCTCGCTCTTGCGCGTGGGGATGGTGGTGTTGCGCTCGATGAGCTTGGTGGTCACGCCGCCCAGCGTCTCGACTCCCAGTGCCAGCGGGGTCACGTCGAGCAGCAGGATCGAGTTCTCGCCCTCGCCGGAGAGCACCCCTCCCTGGATCGCCGCGCCCAGCGCCACGACCTCGTCGGGGTTGACGCCCATGTGCGGGTCCTTGCCGGTCATCTTCTTGACGAGCTCCTGGACCGCGGGCATACGGGTCGAGCCGCCCACGAGGACCACGTCGCCGATCTCGCCCATCGAGATGCCGGCGTCCTTCATGGCCTGCTCCACCGGCTTGCGGCAGCGCTCAAGCAGATCGGATGTGACCTTCTCGAACTCGGCGCGCGTCATCTGCACGTCCAAGTGCTTGGGCCCGGATGCGTCTGCGGTGATGAACGGCAGGTTGATCTGCGTGGTCTGTGCCGTGGAGAGCTCCATCTTGGCCTTCTCGGCGGCCTCCTTGAGGCGCTGGAGAGCCATCTTGTCGACGCGCAGGTCGATGCCGGTGTCGCCTTTGAACTTGTCGGCGAGCCAGTCGATGACCTTCTGGTCCCAGTCGTCGCCGCCCAGGTGGTTGTCGCCCGAGGTCGAGCGCACCTCGACGACGTTGTCGCCCAACTCGAGCACGGAGACGTCGAAGGTACCGCCACCCAGGTCGAAGACGAGGACCGTCTGCTCCTGGTGAGCTTTGTCGAGGCCGTAGGCCAACGCGGCCGCGGTGGGCTCGTTGACGATACGCAGAACCTCGAGGCCGGCGATCTTGCCGGCGTCTTTGGTGGCCTGGCGCTGCATGTCGTTGAAGTACGCGGGAACGGTGATCACGGCCTGCGTGACCGGCTCGCCCAGGTACTTCTCGGCGTCGGCCTTGAGCTTCTGGAGAACCATCGCCGAGATCTCCTCGGGCGTGTAGTTCTTTCCTTCGATGCCGACCTCGACCCGGCCGCCGCCACCTTTGATGACGTTGTAGGAGACCGTCTTGAGTTCCGAGGAGACCTCGTCGTACTTGCGGCCGATGAAGCGCTTGATCGATTTGATCGTGTTCTCCGGATTGGTGACCGCTTGGTTCTTCGCGGCCTTGCCCACGATCCGCTCGCCGTCCTTGCGAAACGCCACCACCGACGGGGTGGTGCGGTCACCTTCGGCATTGATCACGATCGTGGGCTCGCCGCCCTCGAGAATCGCGATCGCCGAGTTCGTGGTGCCGAGGTCGATTCCGATGACCTTGCCCATGCTCTCGTTCCCCTTTCGCTCGCGGCCTTCAGCGAGGCCGCACTATGTCGTTTTCGGATGAATGTCGCGGGTCACCGACCCGGACAACGTGGCTATTGTAATATCTGAGTGTCTGATTATCAAGTTTTGTACCACGACCGTTGTGATTCTACCCCCTGCACGACGCTGGGAAACCCCACACGCCCCTCGAGCAGTGCGACTCCACGGACTCTCCGTGACGAAGCGCGAGGCGGCAGAGGCAATGGGCTTTACAGGCATGGAGGTGGTCTGTATGGTGGCGACGAAAAGCGGCGTCGAGCCCGCCTGGACCCGAACGCTCTAAGGAGTCAAGAGATGCCCCGACCCATCATCAACGAAGACGAGTGTTCGGCCTGCGGAATCTGCGTGGACGCGTGCCCCAACGGCGTGCTGGAGATCGTCGGCGACGCCGCCGAGCCCGTGCATGACGACAACTGCGATGGATGCGCCGCGTGCATGGAAGAGTGCCCCATGGGCGCGATAACGGAGATCGAAGAGGACTAGGGCCCCATTCGCGAACGCTTCACCGACGGGCCGAGAGTATCGGCCCGTTCTCGTTTCTCGGTCTCTAGTAGACGGGCCCGGCGGGCCGGGCGGACTGCATCTGCGCCCAGACCGCTCGCTTGCGGGCCTCCTCGCCCAAGGACGCCTCGAAGCCATCCACGGCGACCAAACGCCTGCCTGCGGCCTCGACCTCTGCGCCGGGCTTCAGCGTGTCGAGTCCGAAACCGCGAGCGACGTCGTGCGCGGCGACCTCATCGAGAGCGACGACGACTCGCGGGTCGACAGCTTCGATCGCAGCGCGTATCCGTCTCGCGCAGCATCCGGCATCGGCGCCTGGCTCGGGGCGTGAGAGCACGCAGAAGATCTCGTCGGGCGACCAGCCGAGCGCTTCCATCGCCGCGAACGCCGCAGTACCGTCCTCGCCCGAGAGTGCAGCCCCACCACCCGCCTCCGCCGGACCCGGCAGACCCTTCACGAGAGCCACCCCCGCGACCAGAGCGCCGCGCGGCTCGACCGCGTCGGACCCGGGACACAGCCGGTCGGCCGCCTCGAGCTGTGCTCGCGCGCTCGCGTCGTAGAGCGCCCGGAGCGCGACGAGCGGATCGTCGGGCGCTGTCGCCTTCGCACTCATTGGGCGGAGAACCACCGCCACGTCAAGGCGATGCCGGTCTCCAGTGGCACCGCCGAGCGCCAGCCGAACGCTCCCTCGGCTCGCGAGGGGTCGAGCACGCTGTGGACGATGTCTCCGTGTCGCGCGGGCTCGTGCTCGACCGGGCCGAAGTACTGCGCAGCCTGGCGCAGCGCCATCAGCAGCGCCATGACGCTCGTGCTCTGTCCGGTCGAGATGTTGAACGCAGGGCCCGCGCCGGCCAGAACGGAGTCGGTGAAGAGCGCCGCCACGAGCGCGCCGACCACGTCTCCCACGTAGATGAAGTCGCGCGTCTGAGAGCCGTCACCGTAGATGACGGGCACCTCGCCGACATGGATGCGGTCGCAGAAGATCGCGACCACGCCCCCCTCGCCCTGCGCATCTTGCCGTGGTCCGTACACGTTGGCGAAGCGCACGCTCGCGAAGTCGACGCCGCTGTCCTCGAGCTCGGCGCGCAACAGCCCCTCGGCTTCGAGCTTCGATGCGCCGTAGGGGTTCGTCGGCGAAGTCGCGGACGTCTCAGCGAGCGGGAGTTCAACCGGCTCGCCGTAGACCGCTGCCGATGACGCCGAGATCACCCTGCGCGCACCGGCGTTCCTCGCGGCGGCCGCGACTCTGCGGGTACCCTCGGCGTTGACCGCCCGGTCGCGCTCCGGATCCCGCAAGGAAGCCGTCACGCTCGCTTGAGCGGCCAAGTGGACCACGGCCTCCGGGGCCATCTCGGCCACCGCGGCATCCAGCCCCTCGTCGAGGATGTCGAGCTTGCGAAAGGCGGCCCTCGGGTCGAGATTGGCCGCGGATCCCGTGGACAGGTCGTCGATGACCGCGACCTCGTGCCCGCCTGACAGCAGGGCGTGCACGAGATTCGAGCCGATGAAGCCGGCTCCGCCGGTGACGAGGATGCGCATGGTGCCTCCTTGAAGGCCGCAGCCAAGCTGCAGTGTCGGTATCGGGGTCTCTCGCTCCGCGCGACTATGCGCCCTTGCGTGCCTTCTTCGGCCGCTTGAGCTTGCCGCACTGGTCCACCAGAGCGAGCGCAAGGACCTCGTCCATCGTCGATACCGGGATGATCGCGAGGTCCTCGCGCACATGCGGCGGCAACAGGTCGAGGTCACGCACGTTGTCCTTTGGCACCAGGGCCGTGGTGATGCCGGCCCGATGAGCCGCGAGAAGCTTCTCCTTGAGACCGCCGATCGGCAGCACGTGGCCCCGCAAAGTGATCTCGCCTGTCATCGCCAGATCGCGACGAACCGCGCACCCGGTGAGCACCGATGCGAGCGCGGTGGCCATGGTGATCCCGGCGCTCGGTCCGTCCTTGGGGATCGCCGCAGCCGGCACGTGGATGTGCAGGTCGTACTTCTCGGCGAAGTCAGGGGCGACACCGAGCTCCACCGCCCGGGTGCGGATGTAGCTCAGGGCGGCGGTCGCCGACTCACGCATCACGTCGCCGAGCTGCCCTGTCAGGATGATGCCGCCCTTGCCGGGCATCGCGGTGGCTTCGATGAAGATCACATCGCCGCCCACCTCGGTCCATACGAGCCCGGTTGCGACGCCGACCTCGTCCTTCTTCTCGGCGAGCCCGTAGCTGAACTTGGGCGGGCCGAGGTACTCGTGCAGGTTGCGTGAGCCGACGCTCGTCTTGGTCTTCTTGCCTTCGACGACCTTGCGCGCCACCTGTCTCGCGATCGCCGCGATGGTGCGTTCGAGGTTCCTGACGCCTGCTTCGCGCGTGTGTCGGCGGATGATCTCGCGGACCGCGGTCTCTTTGATCTCCAACTTGCCCGCGCTCAGCCCGTGCTCCCTGAGCTGCTTGGGGATCAGGTACTTCTGCGCGATGTGGACCTTCTCGTCTTCGGTGTAGCCCGGGAAATGGATGACCTCCATGCGGTCGCGCAGAGCGGGCGGAATCGGGTCGAGCAGGTTCGCTGTGGTGATGAACATGACGTCCGAGAGATCGAACGGCGCTTCAAGGTAGTGGTCCTGGAACGCGTAGTTCTGCTCGGGGTCGAGCACCTCGAGCAGCGCCGAGGTCGGGTCGCCCCGGAAGTCCATGCCCACCTTGTCGATCTCGTCCATCATGAACACGGGGTTACGTGTGCCCGCTTGGCTGATCGACTGGATGATGCGGCCCGGAAGCGCGCCCACGTACGTACGCCGATGGCCGCGGATCTCGGCCTCGTCGCGTACGCCGCCCAGCGAGATACGGATGAACTCGCGGTTGAGCGACCGTGCGATGGAGCGTCCGATCGAGGTCTTACCCACGCCCGGGGGGCCCACGAAGCACAGGATCGGACCGCGCATCTTGTCGGTCAGCTTGTGCACGGCGAGGTACTCGAGCACCCGCTCCTTGACCTTGTCGAGGCCGTAGTGGTCGTGGTCGAGGATCTCCTTCGCTTCGACCAGATCGAGCTTCTCTTCGGACTCGTCTGTCCAGGGCAGACCCGCCAGCCAGTCGAGGTAGGTGCGGATGACGCTCGTCTCGGCACTCGCGGGAGGCATCTTCTCGAGCCGGCCGAGCTCCTTGAGCGCCTTCTCTTCGACGGGCTCGGGCATGTGGGCGGCCTTGATCTTCTCGGTGTACTCGTCGATCTCGGCCTGCATCTCGTCGAAGGTGCCCAGCTCCTGCTGGATCGCCTTGAGCTGCTCACGCAAGAAGTACTCGCGCTGCGACTTGGTCATCTGCTCCTGGACACGGCTTTGTATCTTGCTGCCCAGCTCGAGGATCTCGATCTCTTTGCGCAGGAATCTCGCGGCGTGCTCGAGGCGGTCGCGCGGATCGAGCGCCTCCAAGATGACCTGCTTCTCCTCGACCTTGAGGCTCAGGTGGAACGCGACGAAGTCGCCAAGGCGACCGGGTTCCTCGATAGCCGATGCGGCCACCAGGACCTCTTGCGGGATCGGTTTGCCGAGCTCGGCCGCCTTCTCGAAGTCGGCCAGGAGTGCTCTCATGAGCGCCTCGGTCTCGACGTCGACCTCCGTCGACTCGACGATGCGCTCGACGCGGACCTTCATGTACGGGTCGGTCTGGAGATACTCGACGATCCTGAAGCGCTCCTGGCCCTCGACGAGCGCCTTGGCTGTGCCGTCGGGGAGCTTGAGCTCCTGCATCACCGTCGCGATGCAGCCGATCTCGTAGAGATCCTCGGACGTGGGGTCTTGCGTCTCCGCCTGGCGCTGCGTGGCCAGCGCGACGACGTGCTCGCCTCGCATCGCCTCCTCGAGCGCCCTGATGGAGCGCTCACGGCCCACGAACAGCGGAACGACCAGGTTCGGGAAGAGAATCAGGTCGCGCAGAGGGATCAGCGGGAGAACGTCTGGTATTTCGATGGAGTTCTCGATCTGCGACATCGGAGAACGGTTCCTTTCTCAGGGGTCGTGCGATAATCCTTGTGCCCGTATCTCCACCATGGTACACGTCCGGGCCCGGCGTGCCCGACCTCAGGAGCGCTCGTCTCGATGACCCCGTCACACGGCACGACCCGCCGCCGCGCCGCCCGTGCACTCGTGCTCGTGGTGGTGCTTCTCGGCACCGTCGCACCGTTGTCGGCGAGAGCCGAACCGGTCTCGACGCAGGCCGCGCGCCCGGTATCCGCTGCGAACCCCTCGGTCGTCGCATCCACCGGCGACGTGCGGGCATCGCTTGAGGCGACCTCGTTCGCGATACCCGTTGACGATCCATACGGCTTCACGGGTCGCGTGGCAGCGACCAAGGACACCGACTCGGTGCTGATGCGCCTGAAGGTCTTCAACCCATCGGGCAGACTCATGACGCAACGCACCTTCATCATCAACGACCCCGGCGCCGGTGAGGCCGTCGCGTCGTTCGAACGCGCGACTGACGATCTGGGGCTCTCGCCGGGAGCCTACCCGGTGGAACTCGAGGTCCGCGTGTCCTCCAAGGGCGCGCTCGACGTCGTCACCTTGAAGTCGGACCTGTTGATCTACGACCCGGCCGGCGCGAAGCTACCCGTCGCATTCTCGGCACGTATCTCCGGCCAGCCGCTCGCCGATCCGCAGGGGCGCTTCGTGGCCGACCCCGGCCAGTTCACCCGTGCACGCGACGATGCGCGACAGATCGCCGAGTGGGTGCTGGGGAACCCCGACGCGAAGATGACCGTGGCGTTGTCGCCCCTGCTGCTCGAAGAGTGGAAGCGCATCTCTGAAGGGTATGTCTTCGCGGGCCCCGAGGGCATGACGAGCGTGCCGGCATCGGACAGCGTGTCGGTCGCCTACGCCCAGACCCTCGACACGCTCAGCAGGGCTGCCGACACCGGGCGCTTGGAGCTGGCGTCGCTGGGCTACACCGACCCCGATCTCTCCGAGCTGTCAGCTCACGACATGGCGACCGATGCCGCGCCTCAGTATGCGGAGGGCATCTCGGCGGTCTTCGCCTCGATCGAATCCACTCCGTCGACCGGAACGATTCCCGCCGGCGGCTGCGTCCCGCCCTCGGTGCTGCCCGCGATAGCCGGGCAGGGTGTGGAGTATATGGTGCTCGATCCCGCGTGCACACGCTCGGGATCCTCGACAGCGACCGCGGGTCTGTATCTGCTCAAGAAGCATGAGATGAAGGTGCTCGTCGCCGACGAGAAGGCCGCAGAGGCGGTGGGCGAGAACGACCAGCAGGCGCTGCTGCGACGAGCGTTCGAGATGCGGCTGTCGTCGGCCGGGTCCCCTCTGGTGGTCTCGTGCGAGGTCGGTGCGGGGCAGACGGCAGCGAACGCGCTCACGCTCGCTGCCGATGAGATCATCGCTCAACCGTGGATCAACCCGCGAAGCGTCGGCGAGGTTGCCACGAAGAAGCCGAAGAAGGCCGTCGAACTCGTGACGCCACCTACGTCGGACGGTGCGCCCAGCGGCTACTGGACCGAGGTCCAAGAGGGACGCCGTTGGGCCCGAGCACTCTCCGGCGCGCTCGGCGAAGGGGCTCCCGACGCTGTCACCGCGCACCGTGATTCGCTGATCGCCCAGGCGTCGGCGTGGGCCGGCGTCGATGGACAGTGGGTGCTCGCCGATCGCGGGCGCTCGTTCGCCAGCACCGCCGTTCGCATGGCCCGCGACACGCTCGAGCCGATAGAGCTCCGCATCGAACCCGTCACTCTCGCTGGGTCCAGCGGCGACGTGCCGATCACGATCAAGAACGGCTCCGACCGCAGCCTGACCGTGCGCCTGTCCACGAGGCCGTCGGGTGGCGTGCGAGTCGTGGGCGAGAGTTCGCAGTCGGTTCAGCTTCCGCCTCAAGACACCTTCATCGAGCTCCCTGTCGAGATGCCCGAATCGCTTTCCGGCGAGCTCGCGGTCTCGGTCTCCTCGGGCGGGATGGTACTGGTGACCCAGGTCGTTCCGATACGTGCGTCCTACCTCGACCGGCTGGTGATGATAGTCGGCGTGGTGATCGTGCTCGGCGTCCTGATGTTCGTGGTGGCGCGGCGCGCTCGCTGGACCGCCGTGGTGGCCGAGGAGCCTGACACACCGCGCGATCGAGTCCCGGAGGCGGACTGATGCGTCGACTCATCATCGGTGTGCTCGCCATCGGCATTCTCGCCCTCGCGGCAAACGACGCGTGGCGCTTCCTCGACGCCCAGCGGACTCTTCGCGATACCACCTTCGCCCTCACCGCGTGGGCGGGTGAGCAGGCCGCAGAATCAGAGCGTGACGAGGTGGCACAGGAGTTGGTAGCTCAAGCGGCTCCCACGGGCGTGCGTGTCACCCGCTACGGTCAGACCGAGGTCGAGGTGCAGGTGTGGACCGAGATCGACGTGACCGGCACGGTCGTCGCCGCTACCGTTGCGAACATGGTGTTGGGTAAGTCCTACGCTGAAGCCCGGTCTGTGCCTTTCGTGTTGAGCGACTACCGGCAGACGCGTTTCCAGTAAGATGTGCACCTCCACGTATCCGAGAGGCTGAGCATGAACAAGGTCGTCATCCTCGACACCAACGTATTGCTCGCAGATCCCAACTCCGTCCTGTCGTTCCCGCGGGCCGACGTCGTCATCCCCGAGACCGTGCTGGGCGAGCTCGACAAACTCAAGACGGCGCGGGTCGACCCGGACCTGCGCTTCCGCGGCCGCGAAGTGAGCCGGCTGCTGTTCGAGCTCTCTGAGGACGGCTCGCTTGTCGACGGCGTGGAGCTTCCCGACGGAGGCACGCTGCGGGTCGCCACCTACGACAGCGACACCCCCCTTCCCCCCGGATTCACCACGCGCAACTCCGACGATCGTATCCTTGCCACCGCATTCCAGGTCTGGAGCGCCGCTCAGGGCGACCCGGACAAGGACGTCACGCTGGTGACCAACGACCTCAACATGCTGCTCAAGGCGCAGACACTGGGGATCCAGGTCGACCGCCATGGCGACGGAGTCGAGGGTGGCTTCGCCCGGCGCTATATCATCCGGCCGTTCCAGCGCTACCGGGTGCCCATCACGATCCTTGCGGTGGCCATCGCGGTGTTCGCGGCGGTGATCGCGATCGCCCTTTACACCCAGAACCGCACCAACACCGGCGCCACCGCCGGACTGCCCGCGGAGTTCAAGTCACTGCTCACACCCGCGCAACAGAACGCCTACGACGCGCTGATCACCTTGCAGGACAACCCCGACGACCCCGAGTCGTTGCTGAGGATGGCGAACTACTACTTCGACAACGCCGAACAGGCTCGCGCAGCCGGCCAGCAAGGCGCGCTGTTCCAGATCGCACCTCAGGGGATCCGGTACTTCGGACGCTACCTCGCCGAATCGCCTCAGGACAACGAGGCGCGCGCCGACCTCGGGACGCTGTTGTTCTACAACGGGCAGACCGACCAGGCGATCCGCGAAGTGGGCAAGGTTCTCGCCAACGACCCGAACCATGTCAACGGCAACTTCAACCTCGGCATCTTCTTCTGGCAGAAGGGCTCCCCCGACTACGAAAGCGCCGTCACACAGATCGAGAAGGTCATCGCGCTGACGGAGAACGACCAGCAGCAGCACGCCGTCAACCAGCAGGCGATCCTCTTGCTCGAGCAGATCAAGCAGGACGCCGAGGCGGCCGGACGCTCGATCGAATCGACCCAGGGAGTCGCACAGTGACACGCGAGCCGATCGACGTCGCCATCATCGGAGGCGGCCCGGGCGGGCTGGCCGCTGCGCTCTACGCCGCACGTGGCCGAGCGAAGACCGTGGTGTTCGAGCGGGGACTGCCGGGCGGTCAGATCGTGACGACCGACTGGGTGGAGAACTACCCCGGCTTCCCTCAGGGGATCTCGGGCATGGAGCTCGGCGACCTGATGACACGGCAGGCCGAGGAGCATGGCGCGATCATCCGGACCTTCTCCCCGGTGAGCAGGCTCGAGCCTGACGGGATGGAGTTTCTGATCGAGAGCGAAGACGAGAGCTTCTCGGCGAAGTGCGTGATCGTGGCCACCGGCGCGGTCCCACGCAAGCTCGGAGTGCCGGGCGAGGCCGAGTTCACCGGCCGTGGAGTCTCGTGGTGTGCGACATGCGACGGAGCGCTCTACCGCGACAAGGTGGTCGCCGTCGTGGGCGGAGGCGACGCGGCGGTAGAAGAGGCGATGTTCCTCACGAAGTTCGCGTCCCGCGTTCATCTGATCCACCGTCGTGACGAACTGCGCGCGACCAAGTGCATCCAGGAGCGGTGCTTCTCCAACGACAAGATCGAACTGCACTGGAGCCGGCACATCGCCGAGATCATGGGCGCAGACGGCAAAGTCACCGGCGTGCGACTCGAGTCCACCAGTGGCGAGGCCGACGAGCTGCTTCTCCTCGACGGGGTATTCATCTTCGTCGGCGTGCACCCGATGAACGAACTCGCGCGCGAACTGTGCGAACTCGATGAGAGCGGGTACATCAGAATCGACCACGACGGCAGGACGTCGGTGCCGGGGCTGTTCGCAGCCGGCGATGTGACCGACTCCGAACTCAAGCAGGTGATCACCGCAGCGGCGAAGGGTGCCTCGGCGGCGTTCGAAGCGTTGCGCTACATCGATACCCAGACCGCTTGCTCGATCTGAGCTCCACCACGAGAGGGGACCACATGTCTGATCTGGTTCAGGTTACCGATGCGAACTTCGCCGAAACCGTCGAAGCGAGCGACAAGGCGTTCGTACTGGACTTCTGGGCGCCATGGTGCGGCCCCTGCCGCATGATGGAGCCGGTGCTCAAAGAGGTGGCCGCCGAGAACGAGGGAGTCACCGTCGGCAAGCTCAACGTCGATGAGAATCCCGCCGTCGCCACCAAGTACGACATCCTCTCGATTCCCACGCTGCTGATCTTCAAGGACGGCCAGGTCGTCAAGAAGCTCGTGGGCGCCATGCCCAAGAAGAGGCTCGTCGACGAACTGTCCGCCTGGCTGTAGAACAGACTCACACAAGGAGGCTTCGCCTATGTGCCAGAAGGGCGTCAACACCGACCAGATGAAGCTCATGATCGGCCAGGTAGACGATTCGCTCGCGATGGCGCAGCAGTGGCTCGAGCAGATCCATCACCTCGCCGACCACGCCGACCTCACGAAGCCAAGCGCGAGCGTGGCTCAGGCGTCGGTCCTGCTGGGCGAGGCGCGCGCCAAGCTGGATGCCGCAGTCGACGAGCTGTCCGGCGCGGCGGCCGGGGCCCCGGAATCCAGCGTCGAGCTCGTCTAGAACGAACAGCACTCTAACGCCAGAAGGAGCCCCCGGACGATGGAGGGCTCCTTCTTGCGTTCAGCGACAGCGGCGACGAATCACTCGCTTCGTGCGTTCGAGCGGCGCTTGAGCACGGCACCGATCGCCACAGCCATAGCGAGCACGATCGCCGCCCCCACGATGCCCGAGAAGCTGGTGCCCGGGTCCACCGCGGGCCATGCGGGAGTCTCCTCGGCTGCGCCCTCGGGCGCCTCGGGAGCCTTGAAACCGTAGTCGGGCAGGAAGGCCGTCTGCTCCTGAGCGCTCGCCAGCGCCGCATGGAGTGGATCATCAGACTCGACCTCGGGACTCCCGACCACCTTCTCGATCGACCACTCGAGGCCGTCCACGTTGGTGGATGCGAACCACGACACCGCGCCACCGGCGACCACGGCAGCGACAGCGAGGCCGATCAGCACGGGTTTGAGGCTCAGCCCGGTGAGAGGTCTGTTCTGAGCGCGGCGGGTCAGGAGTTCAGGCTGCGCTCCCATCACGAACAGCACGACCGCCGCCGTGATCAGGCCCTCGACGATCCCGATGCCAAGGTGGATCGGCTGCATCAACAGGGCGAACGTGGAGAACGGCAGCTCGGTGACGCCGGAGAGCGCCGTCTCGATCACGACAGCAAGAGCGCCCAGCTGAAGGCCCACGACGGCGGCGATGAGCGATCCCCAGATGACGCGTCCACGAGTCGGGTCGGCCCCCACTATGGGCTTGTAGATGAACGGATAGGCGACGAAGGCCGGGAAGAACCCGAGGTTGAAGATGTTCGCTCCCAACGCGAGCAGGCCGCCATCGGCGAAGAAGAGCGCCTGCACGGTGAGCACCGAGGCCATCACGAGGAACGCCGCCTCCGGCCCCAGGAGTATCGCGAGTATCAACCCGCCCCCCAGGTGTCCGCTCGACCCGGTCGCCGGAATGGTGAAGTTGAGCATCTGCGCGGCGAAGACGAACGCGCCCGACACTCCCATCAACGGAACGCGCGCGGGATCGCTCTCCTCCCTGACCTTCTTGGCGCAGTAGACGACGGTCGCTGCCGTCGCCACCCACATCGTCGCCCCCACCGCGGGCGAAACGAGCGCGTCCGCCATATGCATGGCTGAGTCCCTCCTCGTATGCGCCCCTTGGCGCTTCGTGTGCTTCGAGTGCCACGTACTCAAGACTCGTGTTACTCTGGCTCCGAACGTACTGTCGGATCGAGAGCCGGTCAAGCGTTTCGCCGCAATTCGCACGAAGACGCACCGTCAGCCTCGGTTGATGCCACGAAGCCCCTGGATTCGTGGCACGAAGCGTGAAGGGAAGGGCCGCATGTCAGAGGTCATCCGATTCGGTGTCTCAACCGACGAGCGACTCTTGGGTAAGTTCGATGCCCTGATCGCCGAGAAGGGCTACGTCAACCGGTCTGAGGCGGTGCGCGATCTCATCCGCAACGCGCTTGTGGAAGACCAGTGGGAGTCCGATGACGGCGCTGAAGCCGTGGGCACGGTGACCCTCGTGTTCGACCACCACTCCACCGACCTCTCGGACAAGCTCACCGAGCATCAGCACTCACACCACGAGGAGATCGTCTCCACCTTGCACATCCATCTCGACGCGCACCACTGCCTCGAGGTCGTCGTCTTGCGGGGGCAGGCCCGGGTCATCAAGCGCATCGCGGATGGTCTGATCGGCACGAAGGGCGTGAAGCACGGCAAGTTCGTGGCTACCACCACCGGCGACGGCCTGGCGTAGGCCCCGCCGTGGCTTCGATCGAATCAGGGCTCTACGAGCTGGGCTGGCTCGACCAGTTCTCGCAGCGAGATACCCCCGTGCACCGTGTCGATCCGCGCGCGAAGGTGATCGCGACCTTCGTCTTTCTGGTGTGCGTCGTCTCGTTCGACAAGTACGACGTGCTCGGACTGATCCCGTTCGTCATCTTCCCGGTCGTGTTGCTCAGCGAAAGCGGCATGCCCTACCGCGAGCTGGGGAAACGACTGCTGGTCGCGGCTCCGTTCGCCTTGCTTGTGGGCGTATTCAACCCGCTCCTGGACCAGGAGGTGGTGGGCTATATCGGGCCGATCGCCGTGACCGGCGGTTGGGTGAGCTACGTGTCGATCATCGTGCGTTTTCTTCTCACTGCAAGCATGGCTCTCATCCTCATCGCCACGACGAGCATGACGGGAGTGTGTGCCGCCATCGAACGACTCGGCGTGCCCGACGTCTTCTCCACTCAGCTGCTCTTCCTGTACCGCTACTTGTTCGTTCTCGCCGAGGAGGCCATGCGTCTGTCGAGAGCGCGCTCCTTGCGTTCGTTTCACGGACGCGGCATGGGACTCAAGGTCTACGGCAACATCCTTGGCCACCTACTTCTGCGTGCGATCGCACGAGCTCAGCGCATCTTCGACGCGATGCAGTGCCGCGGTTTCGACGGACACGTGCGTACTCGGCACCGGTTGCAGATGCGGGCGAGCGACTGGGCGTTCCTTCTCGGCTGGTCGGCCACGTTCGTCGTGTTCCGTGTCTACAACGTGCCCCTCCTCGTGGGCGATCTGGTTACGAAGGTGATGTCATGAGCCACCACACGATCTCGGTCACCTCGCTCGGGTTCACCTACCCGGATGGCACGCGCGCCCTCGATGGCGTGTCGTTCGAGGTGACGCACGGCGAGTCCATCGCGCTGGTCGGCGCCAACGGTGCCGGCAAGTCGACGTTGCTCATGCATCTCAACGGGCTTCACCCCGCCCAGGACGGCACCGTGGCCATCGGCGACGTGCCGGTCGTGAAGGAGACACTGGATGACATCCGCAAGACCGTCGGGATGGTGTTCCAGGACCCGGACGACCAGTTGTTCATGCCTACGGTCGCCGAGGACGTGGCGTTCGGGCCGATGAACCTGGGTCTGCCCGACGAGGTCGTCGAAGCCCGCGTCGATGACGCGCTGGAACGAGTGGGCGCCACCGAACTGAAGCACCGGCCCCCCTACCGGCTGTCGGGAGGAGAGAAGCGTGCGGTCGCCATCGCGACCGTGCTCTCGATGTGCCCGAGCATCCTCGTGATGGACGAGCCCTCGAGCAACCTCGATCCGCGTGCCCGGCGTCGACTCATGCTGCTGCTCGCCTCCTTCGACCACACGAAGATCATCGCGACCCACGACCTCGATCTGGCTGCCGAGCTGTGCGAGCGCACCATCGTCATGAGCGGCGGTGCCATCGTCGCGGACGGCCCCACGCGAGAGGTGTTCTCGGACGAGGAGCTGCTGGATTCCTGCGGGCTGGAAGTCCCGCTCTCGCTGCGGCCATGCCACCACTGCGGGTGCGTGGCCGAAGACTGAGGTCGGAGTCGCCCGGGTTCAAGAACTCGTTGCGTGAGCTGGGGTAGAATCGGCTGCATGAAGCCTGACAAGCGGCCACGCACGCCACAGCCTCCGCCCGGTGCCGACACGCCGCTGTACTGGGAGTGTCCCGGATGCGGGTTCCTCTCGGCTGACCCGTCGTTCAAGGACGGCACGAGCGCGTGTCCGGCATGTGGGGCGGTGAGCGGCGACCGGAGGCAGTTCCCGCCCCCCCGCCTGCGCCGGCTCGACGCGCGCATCCGGCGCTACCAGGCCGAGGGCGAGAGCGAGATCGTCGTGATCCTCGCCGCGACGTTCCTCGAGTCGCTGATCGAGGACATCCTCGCCCGCATCATGGAGGCGCAGGGAGCGAACGTGCGCCTGAGGGCGACCGTACTCGACACGCAGCGCGCGGTGGGCCAGCGGATCGGCAAGCTCTTCCCGGCCCTCACCGGCATGCAGTTCGAAGACGCCGCCGCCGAGCTCGGATTCCGCGACTTCCCCCGACGATGGCGGACGCTGCGCTCGGAGCGAAACGCCTTCATCCACGACTCGTCTTTCGAAGAGGCCCGCGACGAGCTCAACGAGGCCACCGCCAACGAGGCGATGCTCCTGCTCGACCAGGGGTACCGCCTCTTCGTCACGATCAACAATCGCTTCGTGGCCGACGGCTTCGGCCGCCACCACAAGGCCCACTAGGCGCCCATGAAAGCCCTCCAGCTGCACGTACAGGGCATCGTGCAAGGCGTCGGCTTCCGTCCGTTCGTCTACAACCTCGCACTCTCCCGCGGATTGGCGGGGTGGGTGCTCAACGCAAGCGACGGCGTTCATGTGGTGATCGAGGGCGACGCCGCAGAGGTCGACGGATTCGCCGAGCTCATGCGCGCCACGGCGCCTCCCATGTCGGTGATCGAGCACGTCTTCGCCGAGGATGTCGAGGCCGAGGGGTTCCGCGGCTTCGAGATCCGCGAGTCCCGGGCACGCGCCGACGCCATGACACTGGTGTCCCCCGACATCGCGACGTGCCCCGAGTGCCTCGCGGAGTTGCACGACGCAAGCGACCGGCGGCACGCCTACCCCTTCATCAACTGCACGAACTGCGGGCCGCGCTTCACGATCATCTCCGACGTGCCCTACGACCGGCCCATGACCACGATGCGCGACTTCCCCATGTGCCCCGAGTGCGCCGCCGAGTACGGCGACCCGACCGACCGCCGCTTCCACGCCCAGCCCGACGCCTGTTTCGTGTGCGGCCCCCGGCTGTACCTGAACCCGGCGCGTGCGATGGAGCTCGCAGGCGATGCTGCCCCGCCGATCGAAGCCGACTGGGCCTGGAGCCCGTCGTGCGAGATCTCGCCACGCCCGCACCGCGACCGCCTCACGGAACAGAGACGGAGCGAAGCGATCGTCTCGGCGGCCGCATCGATGCTCACCGACGGCCGCATACTCGCGGTCAAAGGCCTCGGCGGCTTCCACCTCGCCTGCGATGCCACCAACGCCGCGGCGGTCACCGTCCTGCGCGAGCGCAAGCACCGCTGGGGCAAGCCCCTCGCGATCATGGTCCCCGATCTTGCAGACCGCGCGCGCGCTACTGCGAGATCGACGAGCAGGAAGCCGAACTGCTGACCGGCCCCGCACGCCCGATCGTGCTGCTCCGGCGCCGCCCGGAGCTGTGCGACGGGCCGGGGGGTCCCGCGCGCAGTTCCGCAGGAGGCGAAGCCGACGAGGACTGTTTGAGCACGGGACCCCCCGGCCCGTCCCCCCTCGCATCCGGCGTGGCCGACGCCCTCACGGAGATCGGCGTCATGCTGCCCTACACGCCGCTCCACCACCTGTTGCTCGCGCGCGTGGGTCGCCCGCTGGTGATGACGAGCGGAAACCTGTCCGACGAGCCGATCGCGACCGACAACGCCGAGGCGCTCGAGCGGCTGGCAACGTGGCGGACGCGTTCCTGCTGCACGACCGCGGCATCTACAGCCGCTACGACGACTCCGTACTCCGTGTCGTGCGCGGCATCGTCGAGCCGGTACGCCGGGCGCGCGGCTATGCTCCCCACCCGATTCGCCTTCCCTTCGAAAGCGACATCGACATCCTTGCAGCCGGACCCGAACAGAAGAGTACCTTCACCCTGGTCAAAGGCGGTTACGCCTTCGTGTCTCAGCACATCGGCGACCTCGAGAACGCCGAGACGCTCGACAGCTTCGAGCGCACTCTCGAGCTCTACAAGGACCTCTTCCGCGTGCAGCCCGCGTTGCTCGCTCACGACCTGCACCCCGAGTACCTGTCGACCAAGTGGGCGCTCGAACAAGACCTGCCCAAGGTAGGCGTCCAGCACCACCATGCTCACATCGTGAGCGTCACCGCCGAACACGGCATCGCCGAGAAGGTCGTGGGCCTGTCGTTCGACGGGACCGGATACGGGCCCGACGGCCGCATCTGGGGAGGCGAGGCGCTGATCTGTGACTGGATCGGCTATGAGCGCGCCGCCCACCTGCGCTACGTGCCGATGCCCGGCGGTTCGGGTGCCATCAGACGTCCCGCGCGGATGGCGCTGGGAGTGCTGCACGAGTACGGGCTGCTCGGCCATCCGGGAGCCGCACCGCTGCTCTCACGACTTGCGCCCGGCGAGGAGCGAACGATCCTCACGATGATCGAACGCGACGTGAACTGTCCGCTGACCAGCTCGATGGGCAGGCTGTTCGATGTGGTCGCAGCCATCACCGGGGTCGCCGACGACGCGCGCTACGAGGGCGAAGCCGCGATCCTCTTCGAGGCCGCCGCAGACACGTCCGCCGAGGGCTCATACTCCCTGACGCTGACACAGTCGGACGTCTTGGGTGCGCCTCTCGTGATCGACGCTGGTGCGATGCTTGCAGAGGTACTCGCGGACGTTCACCACGGGATACCCGTGGGGGTAATCTCCATGCGGTTTCACCGCGCAGTCGTGGAGTGTATAGTCCATCTGGGTACGGAACTGACGCAGCGTGCCGGCACACGCTACGTCGCTCTCGCCGGAGGCGTCTTCATGAACCGCCTCGTTCTCGGTGGAGCTGTTGCAGGACTCAGCACAGCTGGGCTTGCACCGCTTACCCACGTATCACTGCCGGTCAACGACGGGGCCGTCTCGTTCGGCCAAGCCGTTGTAGCATGGGCGAACAGGCATGATCTGACGTAGCCGACAATCGGTGTCGGCGCAGGTAAGGAGAGTCGAAGCCATATGTGTCTCGCAATCCCGGCCCGTATCGTGGAGCGCCAGGAGAACAGCATGGCCGTCGTGGACATCATGGGCGTCACCCGCACCATCTCACTCGATCTGGTCCCCGAGGCCGTCAACGGCGACTTCGTGCTCGTGCACGCGGGCTTCGCACTGCAGGTCGTCGACGAAGCGACCGCGAACGACACCCTCGAGCTGCTCAAGTCGCTGCCGTTCTTCGCAGAAGACGAAGGACTCGTCGCCGAGGGAGCGTAACGGAGCATGGACCTCTCGGCATTCCGCGACCCTGAGATCGCCCGGGGTCTGATCGAGGCTATCAACGCAACCGACACGGGCCCCGTCAAGATCATGGAGGTCTGCGGCACCCACACCGTGGCGATCGCCAAGAACGGCCTGCGGGCGATCATGCCCGAGCGTGTGACGCTGCTGTCAGGCCCGGGTTGTCCCGTCTGCGTCACCGCGAACCACGATATCGACACCGCGATCGAGCTGTCGCATCGTCCCGAGGTCATCGTGACCACCTTCGGAGACATGATGAAGGTGCCCGGCAGCTACTCGTCACTCTCACGCGAGAAGGCCGATGGCCGAGATGTGCGCATCGTCTACTCGCCGCTCGATGCACTCGCGCTCGCCGCCAAAGAGCCCGACCGTGAGGTGGTCTTCGTCGCGGTCGGCTTCGAGACGACCGCACCGCTCATCGCCGCGGCCATCCTTCGCGCACAGGAGCAGGGACTCGGGAACTTCTCGGTGTTCTGCGCCCACAAGACCGTGCCGATCGCGCTCGAGGCGCTCATCAACGACCCGGATGTCGAGATCGACGCCTTCATCCTGCCGGGCCACGTCTCCACGATCATCGGCTCGCAGCCCTACGAGTTCATCGCCGAGCAGTACAAGGTGCCCGGCGTGATCACCGGCTTCGAACCGGTGGACGTGCTCCAGGGCGTGTACATGATCCTCAAGCAGCTCGAAGAGGGCCGCGCCGAGATCGAGATCGGATACCAGCGTGGGGTAAGCCCCGAGGGCAACCTGCACGCGCGCGAACTGGTCGAGCGGGTCTTCGAACCGATCGACGCCGACTGGCGCGGCATCGGCGTGATTCCGGGTACGGGCCTGGGCATACGCGACGAGTTCGCTGCGTTCGATGCCGTGAAGAAGCTCCCCGTCACGGTTCCGGAGCCCAAGGAGATCAAGGGGTGCCAGTGCGGTGAGGTCCTTCGCGGCATCACGCTGCCGTTCGAGTGCAAGCTCTTCGCCCGCGGATGCACCCCCGAGCACCCCATCGGCCCGTGCATGGTCTCCTCGGAGGGCAGCTGCGCCGCCTACTACCGCTTCACCGACTACGGCCGGGAAGCCTCCTAGCCGCGTCCGTCCCCAGAGTCGAAAGGCCGCTCCTATGCGTTCAGACCGCATCTTGCTCGCACACGGGTCCGGCGGCACGATGATGCGCGAACTCATCGACGACATCTTCGTCGCCGAGTTCGCCGAGGACGCTCTCAAACGGCTCGACGACGCTGCTTCGCTGCCCTTTCGCGGAGCGAAGCTGGCCTTCTCCACCGACACCTACGTGGTGCACCCGCTCTTCTTTCCCGGCGGCGACATCGGCAGACTCGCCGTCTGCGGCACCGTGAACGACGTCGCGACGAGCGGTGCGACCCCGCTGTATCTGTCGGTCGGGTTCATCCTCGAAGAGGGCTTCCTGGTCGAGGACCTGCGACGCATCCTCGCCTCCATGCGCGATGCGGCACTCGAGGCCGGCGTGCACATCGTCACCGGCGATACCAAGGTCGTCGAGAAGGGCCACGGCGACGGCGTCTTCATCAACACCGCGGGCGTGGGCTCGATCGCCGAGGGCGTCGACCTCTCCGGCTCGTACTGCAAGCCCGGCGACAAGGTGCTCATCTCGGGCACCTTGGGTGACCACGGCATCGCGATCGTCTCCATCCGAGAGGGTCTCGAGTTCTCCACCGACATCGAGACCGATGCCGCTCCGCTCAACGCGCTGATCGCCAACGTGCTCGCGGCGGCACCGGACACACGCTGCTTCCGCGACCCCACGCGTGGCGGGCTGTCGTCGACGCTCAACGAGCTGGCAGCCGCCTCCGGGGTGTCGATCACCGTCGAAGAGACCGCCGTTCCCGTACGGCCTCAGGTGCGGGGCGCCTCGGAGATGCTCGGCTACGACGTGTTCCAGGTGGCCAACGAGGGCAAGATGGCCGCGATCGTGCCCGCCGAGCAGGCCGACGCCGCTCTCGCCGCGATGAAGGCATCGCCCTACGGCGAGGACGCGGCGATCATCGGCGAGGTCGCCGAGGGCTCCCCCGGCAAGGTCTACGTGCATACCGGCTTCGGCGCGACGCGCATCATGGACATGCTCGTGGGCGAGCAGCTTCCGCGCATCTGCTAGGGCTCCCCGCGAGCCGATGCCTCAGTCGGTCTGCGCGAGAAGGGCTTCGAGCGATAGCCGTTCGAGCGACCCGAGGACTCGGTCGGCTTGGCTGAAGTCCATGTGCTCGGTGTAGCTTCCGGGCACTGCCACCACGCACAGTCCGGCCGCCTTGGCAGCCGCCACTCCGGGCGCGGAGTCCTCGAACGCGACCGCGTGATCGGCCGCGACACCGAGGGTCGCCAGGGCTTCGAGATAGACATCGGGGTATGGCTTCGAACGCGCGGCGTCTTCCCGCGTACACACCACGTCGAACCTCTCGGTGAGCCCGAGGCGCTCGAGGTGTCCGCTCACCCACCAGCGGCTCGAACTCGACGCCACCGCCAGGCTCAGATCGAGCTCGCGGGCGCGCTCGATCAGCGAAGTCACCCCCGGCAGCGCCGGCAGCTCGTCCGAAAGCTCCACACCGCGTGCGCGGCGGATGGCGTCGAGCGACTCGGTGTCGAGGGTGTGCCCTGCGAGGCGCTCCAGCTCGACCCAGAGAACGCCGTCGTTCTCGCGCGTCCCCACCATCGAGCGCCAGAGCTCGTCGGGGAACTCGAGTCCCTCGGAAGCGAAGATCTCGGCCCAGGCACCGGCGACCGCCGTCTCCGAATCGATGATCAGCCCGTCGAAGTCGAGTATCAGTGCGCGAATCACTCGCCTGGCCTCCTGCCGTTTGGAGTCGTTCGCGGCACGACCTCGGCAGGTCGCGACGCACACCACAGGATACCTCGCCGTCGGTGGTGTCCTCGGCACCGGTCGCCTCGGTGCCAACGTGGATGGTCGGTGGCCGCGCGTGCTTTTCCGCTAGACTCGCAGGCATGACTCCGGACACACCGACTTCCCCTCGCGACCGCCTCGTCGGTCTCGGACGGATCGCTCTCGCAGGTCTCATCTGGGGCTCGATCCCGCTCATCCTGCGAGCCGCCGACGGCGCTTCGGTCATCAAGGTGTTCTTCCGGGTGTTCTTCGCCGCGCTGGTCATCGGGGGCGTGCTCCTCTTCAATGGCGGGTGGCGCGAAGTCCTGCTGCTGGAGCGGCGCAAACTGCTCCAGGTCGTGGGCCAGGGGCTCATCCTGACCCTCAACTGGTTCCTCTTCCTCACGGCGATCGACATGACGACGGTCGCGACCGCCGAACTCCTCGGCTACACAGGCCCCGTCTTCGTGGCCGCGCTGGCACCGTTCGTGACCGGCGAGCCGTTCGACCGTCGTGTCATCGCCCCTCTCGCTCTGGCACTGGGGGGGATCGTGGTGATCCTCGCGCCTCACGGACTCGAGGTGAGCACGAGGACCGAACAGCTGGGGGCGCTCCTCGCGTTCTGCTCGGCGCTCACCTATGCGACCCTGCTGCTGCGCTCGAAGAAGATCCTGCGGGGCATCACGAGCGGGGCGCTCATGTTGGTCGAGTACACGACCGCCTCGGTGGTGCTGCTGCCCTTCGTGATCGCCGCCTACCTGCGCGGCGACGCACCTACCACGCCGACCGCATACGCTGCGCTCGTCACGCTGGGCGTCGTGCACACCGCGATCGCGGGCTTCATCTTTCTGGGCGGCTTGCGGCGGGTGCGCACCGACCATGCGGCCATCCTCACCTACGTCGAGCCGGTGACCGCGGTGCTGCTGGCCGCTGTGTTCCTCAGCGAGCCGTTGGGGTGGGCGACCGTCATCGGCGGCGCCATGGTGGTCGTGGGTGGCGTGTTGGTCGCTCGCATCGAGGCGCGCGAAGGAATCGAGACGGTCCCGATCGAAGCCGCCGGCACCGAGCGCAGCTAGTCGGGCGGGTCGACGGGAATACTCCCGCTGATGCCACCACGCGAAAGGACCTCCCCGATGGCCGCCATGGACCGTCTCACCGAACTCGACGCCCCGGCCCGACTCCGCGCGCGAGACGCCTCGCTCTTCTCGGCAGACCCGGCGGTCCAGGCCGAGGTGGTCCAGAACCTCGGGTGGACCGAGCTCGTGGCAGACGCCGCCGCGACGCGTGGGCTCGTCGAGACGATCGCCGCCGACGCGCTGGCCGAGGGTGCGACCGATGTGGTCCTGCTGGGCATGGGAGGCAGCTCGCTCGCGTCACTCGTGACCGGGTCGGTGCTGAGCGATGGTTCCGGTGCGCGGCTGCACGTGCTCGATACGACGTCACCGGTGACCGTCCAACGGGTCCTCGATGAGGTCTACCCCGCTCTCACCATCTTCATCGTCGCGAGCAAGTCGGGCACGACCATTGAGCCGCTCTCGTTGTACGCGGTCTTTCGCGAAGCCGCCGACCAGGCACTCGGCCGTGACGATGCGGGCGCGCGATTCATCGCGATCACCGATCCCGGCTCTCCTCTCGAGGCGCTCGCACACGACGAGGGTTTCCGCGCCGTCGTCCCCGCGCCGCCCACCGTGGGAGGACGCTACTCCGCACTCACGACGTTCGGCCTGATGCCGGCGGCGCTTCTCGGCATCGACCTCGATGTGCTGCTGGCACGCGCCGAGCCCATGGAGGCGTCGTGCGCGCTTCCCGCCGCCGAGAACCCCGGGGCCCGGCTCGCGGCGTTCGCCGTCGACGCCCACTCCGCAGGCCGCGACAAGCTCACGGTGATCGCGTCGCCCGGGCTCGACACGTTCGGACTGTGGGTCGAGCAGCTTGTGGCCGAGTCGCTGGGCAAGGAGGGCACGGGCATCGTACCCGTGGTCGAACTCTCTGCCGACAAGCCCCACGGCTACGGCTCCGACCGCGCGCTGGCCGTCATCCGCTTCGAGGACGACGACCGTCTGGCCGGATGGGCCGCGGAGTGGAGCGCGTCGTTCCCGGTGTGCGAGCTGGTGCTGCGCGACGGGTACGACCTTGCCGCCGAGTTCGTGCGCTGGGAACACGCGGTCGCGCTCATGGGCCCGCTGATGGGCGTGAACCCGTTCGGGCAGCCCAACGTAGCCGCCGCCAAGGCGGCTACTGCCGGCGTGCTCGACGGCTCGGTCACGGCGCCCGCGGTCACCGCGCTGACCGCCGACGGTTACGCCGGTGTCACCTTCGCGGGGGCACTCAGCGCACCCGCCCATGCCGAGACGAGCATCGGCACCGCGGTCGGCCACGCGGTCGCGGCACTGGGGCGTGGCGACTTCCTCGCGGTACTCGCCTATCTGCCCGACGAGCCGCTTGTGCTCGAGCCGCTCGTGTCGGTCGTGCCACCGGTCTCCGCGGAGCTCGGCGTCCCCGTGACACTCGAGCTCGGTCCGCGCTACCTGCACTCGACCGGGCAGCTGCACAAGGGAGGAGCCGACAACGGCGTGTTCGTGGTCGTCAGCACCCGCGACCAGACCGACGTGCCGGTGCCCGGACGCCCCTGGGGTTTGCGCGCCTTGCACCGCGCGCAAGCGGCCGGCGACACGGTGACGCTCACGTCGGCGGGCCGGCGCGTGCTGTGGCTCGAACTCACCGACGCGAGCTTGAAGTCGGTCGCCCACCTGGCGCGAGGCCTCGCCGACGCTGCCGGAGTGGTGCTGGAAGACGAGTAGGGCCCGAGAGCCCGCCCGTTCAGATACCGGGGGCCGCCAGCTCATCGAGCATGATGGTGCTCACCTCGCACGACCCGTCGTCTGCGATCTCGACGATAGCCACGCTGCGGCTGGGCATCATGCGCCGCTGCGAGGCCGAGCCGGGGTTCACCGCGAGCACACGGCCGTGACGGACGACACCGGGCCGGTGTGAATGCCCGTGGACGATGACATCGACGTCGCCGGCGATCTCGTTCAGGTCTGAGAAGTCGTGGATCACGAGGAACCGGACGCCCTCGATCGTCGTGCGCGCCAGGTACTCGAGACCCCAGCTGTCATCCCCCACATCGCAGTTGCCCCGCACCGCGACAAGTCGCGGAGCGATCGCCTGCAGCTCGTAGAGGACCGCGTCGGCGCAGACGTCGCCTGCATGCAGGATCGCATCGACACCCTCGAACGCGGCGTGGACGCGGGGATCGAGTCGGCCGTGCGTGTCTGAGATGAGCCCTACCCGGGCGCGCGCCGGCCGCATGCTCTACAGCCCGAGCGCCTTCTTGAGCGAGGGGACGCGCCGGCGCGACACCGGGATCTGTGTCCCGGCTTCATCGGTGAGCGTCAGCAGGAGCGTCCCCCCGTACATCGGGACGACCTCCTTGACCCGCGACAGGTTCACCAGATAGCGGCGGTGTATGCGGAAGAACCCGACCTGCTCGAGCTTCGACTCCAGGCTCGAGAGCGACATCGTCGAAAGGTAGCGGTCGGCCGGAGTATGCAGGTAGCTGTAGTCGTCCTTGGCCATGATGTAGAGGATGTCGTCCACCGAGACGAGCAGCTTCTTGCCGGCCTTCTCCACCGGGATTCGCTCGACGCGAGCGGGAGCCTGTTCGGCAACGGGCGCGAGGCGTGACACCGCCTGCTTGAGACGGTCGAGTTCGACGGGCTTGACCAGGTAGTCGGCTGCCTTGACCTCGAATGCCTTGACCGCGTGTTCGGAGTGAGCGGTCACGAAGATGATCGACGGCGGACGCGGATGGGCGGCGAGCGCTTCCGCGAGCTGCACGCCCGTCAGTCCCGGCATGTTGATGTCCAGGAAGATGACGTCGTAGGGGATCGCCTTGATCAGCTGCATCGCTTCGATGGCGTTGCTGGCCTCACCCACGACCTCGACGCCACCGGACTCCCCGAGAAGGAAGCGCAGCTCGGAGCGCGCGGGCGCTTCATCGTCGACTACCAGTGCCTTGAGCATCCACGCCTCCTCGGTGCGGCGCGACCCCGCCCTCATGCGTGCGGCACCGGGTCGGCATGCACCGCACTCCGACAGTCTATCCGCTATCGGCGCGTGCGCACACCATGGGTCACACAAGGGAGTCGACGAGCTGCTTCCCCCACTCGCGGGCGCGGTCGAGTTCGCCGGGCTTGAGCGGCCCGTACTGGCCCTCGACGATGAACCGCTCGCCTTTCGAGACCGGCCGGAAACCGGCGGTGCTGAGTGCCTCCTCGATGTGCTTGATAGCGCCGCCCGGCGACCACCAGATGCGTGTCTCGAACGCCGCCGACGCGGCCGCTCCTTCGGCGAGCTGCTCCAACCATGCACGCATCGAGGGCTGCGTCGTCTCGGGCGGGTGCTTGGAGTGCGTCGGGTTGGTCCTGATGCTCTCGACCATCTTCTCCGACGGAACGGTGAATCCAAGGACCGGCGACCCCACCACCAGCAGATCAGCGACCGCGACCACCGCGTTCGTGGCCTGTGCGGTCGAGAATGACTGCGCTCCGGTTCCCATCCCTTCGACGATCGCCCGAGCGACAGCCTCCGTGTTCCCCCACAGTGACTCGTAGACCACCACGGCCCTCATGCACGGTCCACCCCCTTGAGTCCCGCTGCTCACAGATGACGTCGACCCGATCATCTGCCTGGGAGCCCGCGGCGTCCAGTGGCTCAGAAGTGTCCGTGACCCGTCGTGCCGTTGATGGGACAGCCGTCGGCGTTTCCCGCGGCACCGCTTCCCACGGTTCCCTCGGCGTTGATGGCATACGGCGTCGCGGCGGTGTCGGTGGGACACGATGGCGCAGATTGGATGAATGCCGGCACGCACCATCCGCCGGCAACGACAGCTCCTGCCGGCGGCATCGCGGTGTCGATCGCGAAGTACTGCTGAGCCGCCCCCTCGATCGTCCGCTGATTGGAGAAGCACGACCTGCTCTCCGCGGAGGCGCGGGCCGCACTGAACACCGGTATGGCTATCGCGACCAGAACGCCGATGATGACCACGACCATCATCAGCTCCACCAACGTGAAGCCTTCTTGTCCGTTCAGCTTCATGAGCGCTCGCCTCGTCCGTATCGCAGCCGCGACAGCGGGTACCCGCGCTGTCTACCAGAGGTATCGGAGGTCTTGAGAACCCGGTCCACCGCATGCGTGTGACCGAGCGCACATCCACGGCTCGGAATGCGTCCGCCGGCACCGCCACGACGAGCTCCCGCGTGGTTCCGATCAGACCCGTCATCACACGTCAGGAAGGAGATGCGACCTCGGTAGCGCGCGCGGCAAGCGCGTAGCGATCCGGGAGTTCGTGCAAGCCAGCGCCGGCGTAGAGCGCTCGTGAGGCCCGGTTGTGCTCTTGCGTGCAGAGGCTCAGGGCGAACGCATCGCACTCAGCGGCCCATCGTGCGCAGCTCGCCAGCAGCGATGTGCCCACACCACGCCGCTGCGTCGCCGGGTCCACCGCGAGTCGGCCCACCGTGACGCTGCCGCCGTGCGCGGCGCACGATGCGTACCCCACGACAGAACCGGAGGCGTCGGTCGCGACGATCACGTGTTCGGCACGGAGCGCCTCGGCCAACTCGGGACGGCGGTAGCCCCAGAAGGCGTCGAAGCACGCTGCGTCGATCGCCTCCATCGCGTCGAGATCCTCGGTCACCGCAGCGCGTGTCACGACGCCCGCCCGCCCTCCCGCGCGCGCGACCTCGTCGACGAGTCCCTGGAGCACCACGATCCGCTCGGCGAGCTTGAAGCCGCTCTCGAGGTAGGGGGCGAGCGCGTCGATCGTCAGCAGCGGCGATAGGATGCTCCCAAACCCGTGGTCGGCCGCCACCGTGGCGCACTCCCCCGTGATCGCAGCTATCCGGGCAGGTGACGCCCACAACCCCTTGATGGCAAGCACCTCGAGGTGTTGCCGCCACGTGCTCATGACGACGCCCTCGCCCCTCTCGGTCACCCGCACGCGCCACGGGTCGGCGAGCCGAAACGCCTCGAAACCCTCGGCAGAGGCGAACAGCCGAGAAGCCCTGACGGCCGGCCACAGTACGTGCGCCTGCTCGGCGGTCGCGGCGCTCAGAATCCTCATCTAGAGCGCCCCCGCGAGCTCACTGACGCCCAACCACAGGGCAACAGCGATCAACAGGATCGCGAAGCCTATCCGGATGTGGCGGTCCTGCGAGCCCATCGACACGCGCGCTCCGACGAGAGCGCCCGGAACCACCCCCACGACGAGAGCCAGCGCGACCCCCCAGTCGACATGGCCGAGCAGGGCATGAGTGATCGTGCCGGGCACGGCCAGTATCGTGACGGCGACGAGGGAGGTTCCGATCGCGCGCTTGATCGGGAACCCCAGCCAGCGCGTCAGCAGCGGTACGACCACGAACCCGCCACCAAGCCCGAGAAAGCCCGAGTACAGCCCGGTGATCGCACCGATGCCCACGAGTACGACGGTCGAGGGCGCAGGCACGCCGGCGGAGCCCTGTCCGGTCTTCTCGGCACGGTGTCCGGTCGCCTGCAGCAGCATGTCGGTCGCTGCCCAGACGATCAGCGCGGCGGTGGCCAGGAGCACGACCGTGCCGCCGGCGAGGGTGGTGAGCCACGCTCCGAGTACAGCCAGGGGCACGCCCGCCAACGCGAGCGTGATCCCCGACCTGACATCGGACAGGCCCGCGCGTGCGTACGAGAACGCCCCGGCGAGAGCACCGGGAACGATCACGGGAAGCGGCGTGCCCACGGCGATGAGCGCGGGCGCCCCGAGCAGCAGCCGGATCGCCGGCGTGGTGATGATGCCGCCACCGATGCCGAAGGCGCCCGACAGCAGACCCGACACGAACCCGATGGCGCTCGCGGCGAGCCACTCGGCCACCAGCAGCCCCTATTCGGCGGGCGGAACGACCGGGAAACGACCGGTGATGGCCGTGCGATCCACCCGGCGCTCGCCGGTGAAGAGGCTGGAGAGCGCCACGTCGTCCCAGATGCGCTCCATCATGATGGGCCAGCGACGCTGGAACTCGAAGTAGTGCTGGCAATGCTCGCGCGCGAAATCGCCCGCGTCGCGTACGGAGTGGAGCGCCGCTTGGAAGTACCGCCCCTTCTCGGGACGGCCGATCGCTCTCAGCATGCCGGTCACGAACGCGCGCCAGCCGACCGAGGAGTCGATGAACTCGCCCGGATAGGGAGCCATGGACTTCGGGGTGACCTGTCGCAAGTCGACCTGCGACTTGGCGAACTCGATCTTGCGCTGCTCGTAGACGAAGCGGTAGACGTCCTGGCGGAAGCGCAGTGCCTCACTGACGGGCTCCGGGGGGAGATGCAGGGCTCGCCACTCGTCATCGATGAAGACGTCGCCGCCGTGCATGCGGACGTTGATGACGTAGTCGATGTCCTCGCCACGCGTGACCCACGGGTCGAAGCTCACCGCCGTGTACATGTCGCGATGCAGCGCGAAGATGCCGCCGAAGGCGATCCGTGCGCGCTGCAGGCGCGGTGGCTTCATGACGATGTCGAGCGCCGCGTTGAACGAGTCGCTCTGCCGCCAGAACATGCTGGACCAATGCGGAGGGTCGTGGCGCTGGTAACGCCCCTGGTCGTCCACGTAGAATCCGCTCTTCGCCAGCAGTGGCGTGCCGTCCTCGAGCTGCGCACCGAGCCCGTAGACGGCCTTCTCCAGAAAGTCCGGCTCGAGCACGACCTCGTCGTCGTCGAGGAACACGACGGCTTCGTGTCCCAGCACCGCCGCGGCGATCAGGCCCGCGTTGCGGACAGCCCCGTAGCCGGTGAGCGTGACCCCCTCGATCATGTCGGCGAACTCGAGCTGCTCGAGACGGCGATGGAGCGAGCCCATCTCGGCAGGGCCGAAGACGAACGCGTCGATATCGGGGAACTCGTCGACGATCTCGCGCACGCGGTCCTCGGCCTTGTGGGCGATGCGCTCGTCGGTCACCGCGACGATCACCACGACCCGGCCGAGCCCGCGAACCTGACGCAGCGACTGCAGACACGGGATCAGCGCCGGTTCAAGCTCGTTGATCGGCGTGGGGTGGTCGTAGATCGCGGCGGTCTCATCGGTGGTGGTCCGGCCGCGTCCGCCTGCCGGACGAGTCCAGAACGTGGGAATGACGACGACTGGTTCCACGTGTGCGGCAACTCCTGTGTCGGTGTCGGGTCATGGGCCGTGGCGCTCAGAAGCCCTTCGACATGATACCGCTACACGGCGACGAGCGTGATGCCGCCTCACCGCACGATGCTCGGCGGCTCCCCCTCGGCGCGGCTGCCGCCCTCGCCGTCCTCGAGCGGAGCGACGGTGAGGTGAGTGGCTACGTTGTGCTCGGTCACGAGGCAACGCTCGAGCGAATCCGCGAGCACCTGGTACGGGCGGCTGCCGATCAGCAGCTCGTTGCAGATCAGGGCGCTCGGGGTCGCCGACACGCCCATGCCGAGCGCCAGGTGGTAGAACTGGTGTAGCCGCTCGTCGTAGCGGCCCTCGGCGAACGCTGCGGCGACGTCGGCGGTGTCGAGCGCCTTGTCCGCAGCGATCCCGAGAAGGACCTCCTCGCTGCCGATGTCCTCGCCCCGACCGCTGTAGGCCGAGAAGACCGCCTCGTGAATCGCCTCGTGGGCCTCGGGACCGATGTCGCGCCCGTACTCGCCCAGGGCCAGCGCGAGGTGGGTGTTGGGCACGAAGTCAGGGAAGACCAGCTCGAGCCCGCCCTCGGCGGCCATACGCTTCATGTGCTCCTTGACCTTCTCGGAGTGCGCGTGGCCCACTTGGTCGAAGGACACGCCTTCAGGGGGCATGGCAGGGCGCAGCTCGAAGGGGACCAGAAAGATGTCGGCCTCGTGCTCGCTGCGCAGCCTTCGGAAGCGGGGCCAGTCCAGATAGCAGAACTGGCACGCATAGTCGAAGAAGACGAGCACACGGGGAACGATGTGCTGGGTCGGCGGCTCGGTCATGTGACCCTCTTCCTCGGGCGTGGCTCATGCCCTCTCGAAGGACTGTACCCGCCGTGCATCAGACGTTGCCCAGGTGGATCACGTCGAGCCCCTCCTCGATCCCTATCTCGCGTGCCCGCTCCAGCGTGGCGATCGGCGTGGGCTCAAGGTCGGCGAACTCGAGGTACGGGAAGAAGCGGGTGACGTGCCACGGCGTGTCCGGACCCAGACCCGTGGCGATCCAGTGCGCCACCGCGCGCAGCTCGTCCTCGGAGTCGTTGATGGTCGGTACCACGTTGGTCACGCACTCGACGTGCATGCCGTGAAACCGCTTCGCGAGCTCCGCTGCGGTGCGCACCGCCTGCGGATGCGACACCCTGCACAGCCGCTTGTAGGTCGCCTCCGAGTAACCCTTCACGTCGGTGCGCCACACGTCGATCACTTGAGCGAACAGATCGAGCCCGGCCGGGGTCACGTAACCGTTCGTGACCATGACCGTGTAGAGCCCCGCCTCCTTGGCCAAGCGGGCGACGTCGAGCACGTACTCGAGCCAGATCACCGGTTCGTTGTAGGTGAACGCGACGCCCTGACATCCGGCCTTGCGCGCAAGCTCGGCCACCTCGGTCGGGTCGAGGTATCGAAGGGGCACCGACCCGTCGTCGCCTTTGGGCCTCGATATCTGCCAGTTCTGGCAATGGCCGCATCGCATCGAACAGCCCACGCTGCCCAAGGAGAACACCCGGGTACCGGGGTGGAAGTGGTAGACCGGCTTCTTCTCGATGGGGTCGGCGGCCACCGAGCTCACGAGCCCGTAGGTCAGCGCCCGCAAGGCACCGTCCACGACGCCTCGTGCCCCGCACACACCTCGGGCGCCCTCGGCGATGGTGCAGTCGTTGGGACACAGGCCGCAGTGGATACGGCCGTCCCGCGGAGTGGCAAGAAGCGCATCGTGCACAGGTGAGACACCTTCCAGGAGCACCAGCCGGAACCACGACCGTTCGCGGTCCTACTGGAGTCTCTACCCTGCGGCGAGCTCGACGCGATTGCGCCCGGCGGCTTTGGCCGCGTACAGAGCGGTGTCGGCAGCGCGCATGAGCGACTCCGGATCCGAGAACGAATCGCCGAACGAGGCGACCCCCACCGAACACGTCGTCGAGACGCGCACGCCGGAACCCGAGTCGACGGTCAGCCGGCGCAAGCTCGCGCAGATCTTCTCGGCGACCGCCCACGCTCCCGTCTTGGTGACCTCCGGGAGCGCGAGCGCGAACTCGTCTCCGCCGTAGCGGGCCGCGAGGTCGGTCGTACGCAGCTCGGACCGCAGCAGCACCCCGACCGCACGCAGGAGCGCGTCGCCGGCAGCGTGTCCCATCTGGTCGTTGACCTGCTTGAAGCGGTCGAGGTCGAGTACCAGAAGCGACAGCGCGGTGCCGTAGCGCTCGGCACGAGCGACCTCCTCGGCCAGACGCATGTCGAGAGCCCGGCGGTTGAGTAGTCCCGTCAGCTCGTCGGTCAGCGACGCATGCGAGAGACGTTCCTGCTCTCGAATGAGCCGCTTGCGCTCGAGGGGGAAGCACATCGCCCACGTCGAGTTCCCCAGCCATATCGCGGCGGCATGCGCCACGCAGGTGTCGTAGCCACAGATGCCGCAGTCGATCGCCTCGTCGCGAGTCACGAACTCGCCGGCGAGGAGCACGGCATCGACCTCTTCGTCAGAAGGCTCGCGCGATGTGACCGGCTCGGGTGAGAAGGTGCGCGTCAGCTCGACATGCGGCAGCGCCGAGAGGAACGTGCGGCTATCGACGGCCGGAGGCATCTGACGCCGGCGTTCGGCGATGTCGATGTTGCGTTTCGCGAATACCGACAGCTCCCTGTTCACGCACGGACCGTCGATGCACCCCTCGCAGCACAGCATGTCCACCACGGCGGGTCCGGCCTCGCCCCGCTTGATCGCGGAAAGCAGCATGTCAAGGTCGTCGAGCCCGCGCACGGTGCGCATCTCGTCGCTCGTCAGATCGCGATCACGCAGCGTCCTCCGAGGGAATCCGTCGGTCGCCGATATCTCCTTCGTCGCACGGGCGTGCCGCGACGGCGGGGCATCGGACGATGGCTCGGATACGTCGGCGAGCAGAACGCGCAGCTCGTCGAAGCCGATCGCGACATCGACGTCACCGAGAAGCTCGGCGGCGTAGATCTCGTCCTTGCGCGCCCAGCAGGGAGATACGTAGACGACCGCGACGTCCTCGGGGTAGAGCTCGCGGATCAGCCTGGCCTGAGCGATGTAGGGCGGGGTTATCGGTACGAGCGCGGGTGCGAGCTCCGGGTGGAAGCGCTTCACCCAGTCGACCGTCACCGGGCAGGTGGAACGCAAGCGGGGAAGGTGCGCGTCGCTTCGCTCGTGGACGATCTCGTAGGCGGCGGCGACCATCTCCTCGCCCAGCACCGTGGTCTCGACGCCCTTGAAGCCCACGGAGCGCAGTGCGTGCTCGAGGTTGAGTGGCGTCAACGGATGCATCGCGGCGACATGCTCGCTCGCGAGCAGCGCCACCACGGGGCGGTCCTCAGCGAGGAGCTCACGGACGCGGCCCAGATCGTCGCGGACCACCTGGCCTGAACGGCGGCATTCGGTCACGCACGCGCCGCATTTCACGCACCGCTCGGCGATCACTTCCACGTGGTCGTCGATGACGCGAAGCGCATGAGAAGGGCAATGACGAACACACGCCCAGCAGCCGGTGCAGTCGGCACCGCTCTGAGCGATGAGAGGCTGGCTCGGCACCGCTACCCGAGAGCGCCTCATCTCCCGTTCGACCTGCGACAACCCGCCTCCCCCGAGTAGTGGTTCTCCCTATAGTACATCGGTTGTGCGCAGACGCCTAAGCGCCGTGAGAAGCGGCCATCCGAGCCCGTACATCACCACAGCCTGCCCGGTTCCGACGGTGACGACCCCGAACAGGTACATGGGCACCCAAGCTCCTTCGAGGTCGATGCCCAGAAACGGGATCTGATACAGCCCGAGACCCTTCACGATCAGCGGAAGGTACGCCGCCACCACGAGCGCATTAGAGAGCACGGGGCCGAGGAGCCCAAGCGCCGTCTTCGTGCGGAAGTGCCACATCCACAAGGCGCCCAGCAGCGTCCCGAGCGAGCCGAAGACGACATCGAGCAGAGCCAGCGGGCTTCCCGTGCTGGCGAGCGTGTAGAGGTTCGCGAAGAAGGAACCGATCGTGAGCCCCGGAATCGCCGCCGGGGTGAAGAACGCCGCGACCGTCAGGGCCTCACTCACGCGAAGTTGGACCGGCCCCCACGCGAGCACCCCCAGTACCTGGCTCGTGAGGATGGTGGCCGCCCCGTAGACGGCAGCGATCACGCCCGCCTGGGCTATGTATCGGCTTCGGTTCACAAGGCGGCCTCTCGGACCTTCGGCAGGCTGGGGTTCGGCGCAGGGATTCTACCACCTGGGACCCCTAAGCGAGCAGGTCCGGTCGAGCCTGCGATCCGTCGGACGCCATGATGCCGGTGGCGGCGGCCGCAACCTGGCCGTCGAGCACTGCGAGAAGGGCGGCGACCGCTCGGGGGTCGAGGTGCACCCCGGCCGCCGCGCGGAGCTGCTTGCGCGAGGCAGCGAGCGTGAGCTTCTTGTCGCCCATGCGAGCGGCGGTCATCTCGTCGTACGCGTCCGCGACACGGAGGATGCGAGCGAGTTCCGGAATCTCCTCGCCTGCGAGCCCGTGTGGGTAGCCGCTGCCGTCCCAGTTCTCGTGGTGGTGCAAGATGATCGGCGTCAACGAGTCCAGGAAGTCGATCTGGTCGATGATCGAGGGCTGTATCTCGGCGCGGCTATGAGCCGTCAGCAGCTCTTGCGGAGTGAGCTTCGTGGGCCTCAAGGTGATCTCGCCCGGGATACCCGCCTTGCCCGTGTCGTGGAGGATGCCTGCGAAGCGGAGTCGCTCGACCGCCTCGACCCCGAGCCCCAGCTCCTCGCCGATCTTCACCGCGTAGTGCATGACCTTGCCCGCGTGGTCTCTCGTCGCCCTCTCGGCCCCGCCGAGAGTGGCCGACAGCGCCTCGATGGTTGCCGCGTAGTCATCGCGTACCCGCGAGAACAGCGCGGCCCGGCCGAACGCCGGCCCTCCGTGCGCCGAGAAGCCCTCGAGCAGCGCGCGGTCCTGGGCCGAGTAGTTCTCGCCGTCGCACCGCGCCACGAACAGCCATCCCACGTCGAGCTCGCCGTATCCCAGCTCGACAGCGGAGAGCGCCCACTCATGCAGCGGCCCCGAAGCGGCGACGACGCCGGTGCCGGCGACGACGCGCAGCTGCTCGAAGGGTGCCGCCTCGAGATCGCGGCCGGTCACCACGCCGAGCAGGTGGTCGATGTCGGCCGAGGAGACCGCGTCTTCGACGATCACGTCGGCTCGGTCGCTCCCCCATCCGTTGAGCACCACGCCGGCCACAGCGAACTCGAACGACTTGTCGACCTCGCGTACCAACAGACGGCTGACACCCTCCGTGTCGGTCTGACCCCCCAGCGCCGAAGCCAGCGAGTTGAGCTGGGAGTAGCCGACCATCGCCCGCTGGACAGCGACGCGCTCCGACTCGCGCTCGAGCGCGATCGCCACGAACTGCGCGAAGCGGGCGAGCCGGGTGAGTCGCTCGTTGTTCAAGGGAACGGCGTCTGCCGCGAGCCTGAGTTCGAATACGCCCACGGCGCGCTCCGGCAGCAGCAGGGGCAGCGCAAGCGTGACGTAGCCATCCTGCCGGACGCCCGAAACCACCACGCGCCGCGAGTCCAGCGCTTTGCCCGCCGCCGTCGAGGCCCGCGGCACCATCGTGCCGGTGGCGCCTCGCCACGCTTCGGAGCGGGCGATCACTTCGAGAGAGGCACCGTGCGGTTTGAGGAGCGCACCCGCTGCCGCCCCGGCGAGCAACACCGCCTCGGTGGTCAGGTTCGACATCGTCTCTTCGTCCATCAGGCTCGCGGAGACGACCTGATGCCCCGTGGAGACGAACAGCTTGAGTTCCTCGACGCGTTCCGCCGCGGCCATTCGCTCGCGTGTTGCGGCGAACAGCGTGCTCGCGCTCGCGCTCGCGAGTCCCAGGTAGGCCTCGGCCTGCCCCCGGGCGATCACGGGGATCGTCTTGATCCCGCGGCGCGCCGACTCCTCTGCGACACCACGCGCCAACAGGTGTTCGTAGCGACCCCGGCGCTCGCGGGTGGAGGTGACGAACCCGCTCACCATCACGTGTGCCACCACCTGCTCGCCGTAGGTGACCGGCGCGTACAGCGCGGGCAGCCCGGCCCGGCAGATGATCCTTCCCGACGCACTGCCCGGAGCGGGAGCATCGTCGAGGCACGAATCGGGGTGTGCGGTGGACGAGCCGGTGGCCAGATAGCAGTACGCACACGGCTTTCCGCCGGCCAGCAGCTCGCCGGAGGCGAAGTCGATCACGCTCACCGTTATCCCGGTGGCGGTGAAGATCGCCTCGGCGGCCCCACCCCACTCAGGGGTCGAGAAGGCGCGCCTCGCGATGTCGATATCCTTGAGAGCCACAGACAGCCGCCCCGGTCCACGTGAGCATTATCACGTGAGGAGTATCGGCCATCCGAGCACGCTCCTTGATGATGACCGTCACATCCGGCCGCGAGGCAGGACGACGGTGAACACGGTTCCCTCGCCCACCTCGCTGTCGACAGAGATCGAACCGCCCATGCTGTCGACTATGGTCTTGGCGATCGACAGTCCCAGCCCGAATCCCGACTCCCCTTCGGCCCGCGCACTCTCGCTGCGGAAGAAGCGGTCGAACAGGCGCGGCAGCTCATGAGCGGGGATGCCCTTGCCGGTGTCGGAGACCTCGATGGTGATCGCCTCGCCCCGGCGGTGGGTGCGAAGTGCGACCGTACCACCCTGCGGCGTGTACTTGCCGGCGTTGTCGAGCAAGATGGAGATGACATCTTCCAGGCGCTCCGGATCGCCCACCATGAGGAGCGACTCGTCTTCCGGGCCCTCGAACTCGATGTCCCTGTCGAGGTACCGGCTCGCTGTCGCGGCGAGCCGCTCGCGGGCGAGCGCGTTGAGGTCGAAACGCTCGGTCTTGAGGCGTATGCCCTGATCGGCTTGAAGGAGGTTGAGCAGGTCGCTCGTGAGTCGAGCCATCCGCTTGGACTCGCGGTCGATCGCGTCGATGGCCTCACCACGCACCACAGGGTCCTCCGCGCCCCACCCCTGAAGGATGCTCGTGTAGCCGCGGATGCCCGCGACCGGCGTGGCGAGCTCGTGCGATGCGTCGGCGACGAATCGCGCCTGGGCGTCGGCGCGGCGCTGCAGGCGCTCGATGAGATTGTTGATCGAGCGCCCGAGCTCGCCGATCTCGTTCTTGCCGCTGTCGGGGAGCCGGTCTTCCAGCCGTCCCGCGTCGATCGAGTCGGCGGCCTTCCTGAGATCGTCGACCAGATTGAGCACCCACACCATCGAGGTCTGCATGAGTACGACCATTATCAGCATCGCGGAGAGTGCCAGGATCGCCATGGGGAGCCGGATCGCATCGATCACGAGCTCCTCGTTGCGGGCGACGTACGTGACGTCCAGGACGCCGACCTCTCCGCCGGGAAGCGGCACCGGGGTGTGGACGACGCTCGTGCCCAGGCTCGCATCCGAGATCAGGCCTGAGACCAGCCCGCCGCCGCGCTTCGTGGACTCGGTAGGCGCGCCGTCGGCGATGGCGCGCTCGCGGGTCGCACCGTACGCGGGATGCTCTCCCAGTGGGTTGCTGGACCAGATCAGCTCGGAGTCGGCATCGTACAGGGCGTAGTAGCCCCCCGGCAGGCCGGCCCGCTGGAAGGCCAGGGGAATCGTCCGCTCGAGCTCGGAACGGGCGAGATCGGCCCGCTCATCACCGGCGAGGTCCCTGCCGCTTGCGGCGAGCTCAGCCTCGGCCACCGTGCCGCGCAGAATCGCGAGGGCCGAAGCCGAGACCCGCTCGGCGGTGTCCGCGACGACCACTCGCATGCCATCCGAGACGATCACGTACGTCGTGAGGGCGACGCCGCCGACAACGAGCACAGCGAACAGGATCGATACGACGAGCAGCCAACGCCTGAGCGACCAGTCGCGCATCTACGTCCTCGAGAAGAAGTAGCCCACGCCGCGGATCGTGCGGATCGTCTGGTTGTCCTTGTCGCCGATCTTGTTGCGCAAGTGGCACACGAAGACCTCGATGACGTTGCTGTCGGTGGTGTGCTGCCCGCCCCACACCTTCTCGAGGATCTCATCTCGGCTGATGACTCTCCCGGCGTTGACAACGAAGAACTCGAGCAGGTCGTACTCCTTGGCCGTGAAGTTCACCGGCTCGCCCGCCACGACCACGCTGCGCGATGCGGGGTCGATCTCGATGTTGCCGGCCGTGTACTGCAGGACCGGGCGCACGCTATCGGCGCGCTTGAGCAGCGCCCTGACGCGAGAGAGCAGTTCGGAGATCTCGAAGGGCTTGCGCAGGTAGTCGTCGGCCCCCGCATCGAAACCGGTCACGACGTCTTGAGTCTCGGAACGCGCCGTCACCATGATGATCGGGGTGGTGACCGCCTGCGCCCTGAGCGCGCGCGCGACCTCGAGGCCGTCCATGCCCGGCAACATGATGTCGAGGATGTAGAGATCCGGAACGTACGTCTGGGACGCGGCAAGTGCCGACACCCCGTCTGACACCTTCATGACGTCGTACCCCGCGTGTTCGAGTTCGAGCTCAACGAAACGCCCGATCGTCGCGTCATCTTCCACCAGCAGGATCTTGCATGTGATGTCCCTGCAGCTGTGGTCCGTCATCTTCGAGAACACCTGCCTCACTGTCGGGCTTGCACGGAAGCGAACATCAACGGCGCTCAGGTCAGGAGCGCCTCGGCTATCTGAACGGTGTTGAGGGCGGCGCCCTTGCGGAGCTGGTCGGCGACGATCCACAGAGAGAGTCCTGACGGCACCGTCGCGTCGACGCGCAGCCGCCCCACGTAGGTGTCGTCGGTCCCCTCGAGGAGTGCGGGCATGGGGTAGCTGAGCGTCGAGGGATCATCGAGCACGGTGACGCCGGCGGCGGCCTCGAGTGCGCTGCGGGCGGCTTCAAGGGTGACGGGCGCCGAGAACTCCACGTTGACCGACTCGCTGTGACAGCGCAGCACGGGAACCCGCACGCACGTCGCGTTCACCTGCATCTCGGGTGCGTGCATGATCTTCTTGGTCTCCGCGACCATCTTCCACTCTTCTTTGGTGGAGCCGTCATCGAGGAAGAGATCGATCTGCGGGATGCAGTTGAACGCGATCCGGTGGGCGAACTGCTCGACGTGGATCTGCTGTCCCATCAAGAAGTCGCGGGACTGCTCGTACAGCTCATCCATCGCGGCAGCGCCGGCACCGGAAGCGGCCTGGTACGTCGAGACGACGACCCGCTGTATGGGCGCGAGATCGTGCAGCGGCTTGAGCGCGACGACCATCTGGATGGTGGAGCAGTTGGGGTTCGCGATCACGCCGGAGTGCCATGCGACGTCGCCGGCGTTGACCTCCGGTACGACGAGCGGCACGTCGGCGTCCATCCTGAACGCCGAGGAGTTGTCGATCATGACCGCGCCGGCGGACGTCACCGCGTCTCGGAACGCCCTGCTCACCGAGGCTCCGGCGCTGAAGAGCGCGACGTCGACGCCGGCGAAGCTCTCCGGCGTCAGCTCCTCGACGGTCAGCTCGGTGTCCCCGAACGGCAACCGCTTGCCCACGGAGCGCGCCGAGGCGAGCGCCACGACCTTCTCGGCGGGAAAGGCGCGCTCGTGGAGCACTTTCAGCATCTCGCGGCCCACCGCGCCGGTCGCTCCCGCAACGGCCACGACGGGTCGACTCGGCATCGTCTTGTTCCACGCCATGACCCTACGCCCCCCCTGAGCAGCCGGGCGATATCTCCGAGACGACCTCACTGTCGTCGAGTCCGAACGCCGCATGCAACGCCTGCACCGCCGTCGTCACCTGGTCCGCCGAGATCACACACGAGATACGGATCGGCGACGTGGAGATCAGATCGAGGTTCACGCCCGCATCGGCCAACGTCTTGAACATACCCGCCGCGATCCCCGGATGGGTGCGCATCCCGGCACCGACGAGCGATATCTTCGCGATCGACTCGTCGATCTGGGTCTCGCGCGCGCCGAGCTCGTTGACGACCTCATCGAGCACTCGCTTCGCCTTGGGAAGGTCGTCTTTGGGCGTGGTGAACGAGATGTCGGTGGTTCCCGCCTCCGAGACGTTCTGGATGATCATGTCGACGTTGACGTTGTTCTCGGCAAGCTTCCCGAAGACCGTCGCCGCGACACCGGGGGTGTCCGGCACGCTTCTGATGGTGAGCTTGGCTTCCGAGGTGTCGTGTGTGACGCCTGAGATGATGGCCTGTTCCATGGTCTCGTCGGCCTCCTTGATGATGGTGCCGGGCAGATCGCTGAACGAGGAGCGGCAGTGGATGACCACGCCGTGGTTTCGTGCGAACTCGACGCTGCGCATCTGCAAGACGCCGGCACCGCTCGCCGCCATCTCAAGCATGTCCTCGTAGCTCAGCGCGTCGATCTTGCGCGCCGAGGGCACGACACGCGGGTCGGCCGTGTACACGCCGTCGACATCCGTGTAGATCTCGCACACGTCGGCGCCGATGCCCGCTGCGATGGCGACCGCTGTCGTATCCGATCCTCCGCGGCCCAATGTGGTGATCTGGCCGTCGGCCGTCGTGCCCTGGAAGCCGGCGACGATCACGATCTTGCCCTGTGCCAACGCGGCCTTGACGCGGTCCGCGCGCACCTCGGTGATCTTGGCCTTGCTGTGGACCGCATCGGTGACGATACCGACCTGCGGACCGGTGAATGAGACGGCATCGGCACCCTGCGCGTGGATCGCCATCGCGAGCAAGGCGATCGAGACCTGCTCGCCGGTGGAGAGCAGCATGTCCATCTCGCGCTCAGGCGGATCGTCGCACAGGGCGCGGGCGAGCTCCACGAGCTCATCGGTGACGTGCCCCATCGCCGAGACGACCGCGACGACGCTATCGCCGGCCAGCCTGCGCTCGACCAGACGCTCCGCGACCGCGCGTATCCTGTCGGTGGTGCCTACCGACGTCCCGCCGAACTTGGTGACGACCAGTGCCATGCTCGCCTCTCGTGCGGCACCGCGGGCGAATCATGCACGTTCAGCGGCGCCACGCTGCTCGTTAAGGTTTGTGACAGTGTAGTGCTCCGAGCAGGCGTGCGCCACATCGCTCGCGGGCCGGCCGCCATAGAGATCGAGGTCGCTCACGAGCCCGCGCATCCTGACCGACATCCCGGCGAGCGCGTCGTCATAGAAGTGCTCCACCAGCGTACCGCCCGAGAGCCGTCCGATCGCAGCGTCGACAAGCCGCAATGCGTGCCTCATCACGCCGACCTCCCCGTCTGGGCGGATCGGCAGGGACTGGGTGCAGGTGACGCGCCCATCGGCCACCGAGAACGGCAGGCCCTCTGCGCTGAGACAGCCATCGATCTCGCTCTCGACGTTCGCCGCGAGCCGCAGCCCACCCAAGCGCCGGAAGCTCTCCAACACGCCGTCGACGAGTGCCGAGAAGACCGCCCGGACCTCCTCGGGCGTCGTCTCCGCCGAAACGTCGTCCTCCGCGTCCTCACCGGTGCTCTCAGATCCGGTCACGGTGTCGAAGAACGCCTCGACCACGCCCGGGTCGAACTGCGCTCCGGCGCACGCTCTCAGCTCCGCGATCGCGTCGTCGACGCTCATGCCCTGCCGGTAGGGGCGGTCTGCGGTCATCGCTTCATACGAGTCGGCGACGGTCAGGATGCGCGCGAGCAGTGGTATCTCCTCGCCGCTCAGACCCGCGGGATAGCCGCTCCCGTCCCACGCCTCGTGATGGTGGCGCACGACGGGCGCGATGGCCCACGGAAAGGCAACCGGTTTCAGGATGTTGGCGCCGATGAGCGGATGGTGGCGCATCTGCTCCATCTCGTCGTCGCTGAGCCGCCCGGGCTTGAGCAAGATCTCCTCGGCGACGCCGATCTTGCCGATATCGTGCAGGTAGGCTGCCATCTCGAGGGCGATCTTCTGCTCGTGTGACAAGCCCATCCTCTCGGCGATCAGTGTCGAGTAGGCGGCGACGTGGTCCGAGTGACCATGCGTGTAGCTGTCCTTGGCGTCGACTGCGGCGGCAAGAGAGCGCACCGTGGCGAGGTACGCCTCCTGAAGGCTTGCGAACAGTTCGATGTTGCCTACCGCGATCGTGACGTGGTTCGCGATCGTCGAGAGCAGCCTCACGTCGTCGCTGTTGAACCGGAAGGCCGGGTCGCTCGAGCCGATCGTGATCGATCCGATGGTCCCCTCCGAGGACACCAACGGCACGCACAGCGCGGCCTTCGCTCCGGTGACCGCGTCTATCTGCCCCGCGTCGGATGCCGCATCCGGATTGAATATCAGCGGTCGGCCTTCGCGGACGACCCACTCGGACATCGACGAGCGGACCGACGTATCGCAGTCGCGTCGATCACCACGGTGGAGCGCCCGGATCGGTGTCGATCCGGCATCGATGTCACGCAAGACCACGTAGCCGAGATCGAGGTCGAAGATGCGCAGCGCCGATTCGAGCACGGAGTCGAGCAGCTCGTCCATGTCGAGCGTCGAACCCAGGGCGCGGCTCATCTCGTAGAGGGTGGCGAGTTCGAGGACCTTCTTGGTGAGCGCCTCTGAGCGCTCGCGCAGCGAATCGGTCATCGTGTTGAAGCTCTCGGCGAGTTCGGCGACCTCGTTGGAGCCGTTGACGTGGACTTTCGTGCTGAAGTCACCGTCGGCGATCCTGCGTGCACCGGCTGCGAGCTCGACGAGTGGGTCCGAGACACGTCGAGCGACCCAACCCCCGAGCCCGATCAACGCGATCATCGCGACCACCGACCACGCGGCGACAAGGAAGGGCGCCGTGCCCGCCGAGAAACCCCCGGCCGAACCACCGGTGAATGCGCCGAGAACCAGTACCGCCACGGCGGCGGCTGTGAGCCCGACCAGAACCGATGCTCCCACCAGCGGATAGACGATCTGGGTGTACAGGCGTGTGCCCGGGCGTGAACGCTTCATCATGTCTGGACCGCGGCGCGAGGCCGCAGCTGATCCCTTCTCAAGAGGCGCGTCGTCGCCTCCCGCCGGCGATCATGCAGCGCCATCCGTATCCCCTTGGTCGCGTATCACGCCGACGCACGACCCGCGTGCATTGTAGACGAGTGTGGGCCCCGAGAACGCGCCTCGGGGCCCACATGATGTGGCTATCGATGCGAAGCTGGCATCAACCTACGAGCCGCAGGCCGCGCGACTCTTCACGTAGTCGAGGTATCGATCCACTTCCGCCTGGGTTGCGGCGAGCAACTCCGCGTTCTCAGGCTTGAGCAGGTGCTTGAACCGGCCCTGCGAAGCGAAGAACTCCTCGATCGGCTTCTTGTTGGCGACCTTGACGGTCTCGCGCCATACGCCGTCCTCGACCTCGAACAGTGGCCAGAAGCCGGTCTGCACGCCCATCTTCGCGATCTCGACCGACTTGCCCGGCACCGAGCGCCAACCGCGAGGGCACGGCGACAGCACGTTGAGAAACGCGGGTCCGTCGACCGCAAAGGCCTTCTCGGCCTTCATGGTGAGGTCCTTCCAGTGGCTGATCGACGCCTGAGCGGCGTACGGGATACCGTGGTCGGCCATGATCGACGTCAGGTCCTTGCGGCGCTGGACCTTGCCCTGCTGCGCTGAGCCCACCTCGGCGGTGGTGGCCCATGCGCCCATCGGCGTGGCCGACGAGCGCTGGATGCCGGTGTTCATGTACGCGCCGTTGTCGTAGCACACGTAGAGCATGTCGTGGCCGCGTTCCATGGCACCGGACAGCGACTGCAGACCGATGTCGTAGGTGCCGCCGTCGCCGCCGAAGGCGACGAACTTGACCTTCTTGTCGGCGGGGATCTTGCCGGCGCGCTGGAGGCCCTTGAACGCGGCCTCGACCCCGGACATCGTGGCAGCCGAGTTCTCGAACGCGTTGTGGATGAACGGGACCTTCCACGACGAGTAGGGGTAGATCGTGGTCGACACCTCGAGGCAGCCGGTCGCGCAGCTCGCGACGACGGGTGTGTCTCCCGCGGCAAGCAGGATCTGGCGAACAGCGATGGAGGCGCCGCAGCCCGCGCACAGGCGGTGGCCGCCGGCGAGGCGGTCAGGTACTGCGGTGAGCTCTTTGAGAGTGGCCATCTGCGTCCCTCCTATCGGGTGCCGAGGTAGGTCAGGCCTGCGGGGACCGCGGTGCCTGAGGCGATATCGGACAGGTCGGTGTAGACACGCTCCATCAGCTCGAGCCGGACGTCGGAGCCGCCCAGCCCGTAGATGTAGTTCACGACTGCGGGCCGCGTCTCGAGGTCGTAGAGCGCGCTCTTGACCTCGAGCGACAGACGGGCCGCCTTCGGCGCCGAAGCTCTCGGAGCGGTCGAGCACCGCAACCGCCTTGACGCCCTTGAGCGCGTTCTTGACGTCTTCGAACGGGAAGGGACGGAAGCAGCGGACCTTGAGCACGCCCGCCTTCACGCCCTGCGCGCCGCATATCTCGTGCGACGTGCCGGGCGTTGCCGGCGGTCGAGCCGATGACCACGATGGCGACGTCGGCATCGTCCATGCCCCAGCCTTCCACCATCCCGAACGGACGACCGGACAGGTCCGAGAACTCCGCGCCGACCTGACTTCACGACCGAGGCGGCACCGTCGATCGCGACGCGCTGCTGGCGCTTGAACTCGAAGTAGGGGCCGCCCAGCCCGGCGAAGTTGCCGTGGCTCACGGGGTTGTCGGTGTCGAGCAGCGCGTTCTGCGGCACGTACTCGCCCACGAACTTCGACGACGCTCTCGTCGTCCATGATCTCGGCACGGTCGATCGAGTGCGTGGTGATGAAGCCGTCGAGGCACGTCATCACCGGCAGCATCACGTCGGGATGCTCGGCGATGCGTACGCTCATGATGGTGTTGTCGTAGGCCTCCTGCGCGGTCTCTGCGAACAGGATGATCCAGCCGGTATCGCGAGCGCCCATGATGTCCGAGTGGTCGCAGTGGATGTTGATGGGCGCTGCGAGCGCACGGTTGGCGTTCGCCATGACGATCGGCAGGCGCAGACCGGCGGCGATGAAGAGCTCCTCCCACATGTAGGCGAGGCCCTGCGACGACGTCGCGGTCATCACGCGCGCACCCGCCGCCGAGGCACCCACGCAGGCGCTCATCGCGGAGTGCTCTGACTCGACGGTCACGTACTCGGCGTGCGTGCGACCGTTCGCGACGAACTTCGCGAACTCCTCGACGATCGTGGTCTGAGGAGTGATCGGGTACGCCGGCACGACGTCGGGACTGCACTGGCGCATGGCCTCGGCGACGAGCGAGTTACCGGTGGTGGCGACGACCTTCTGCTCGGCCATCTACTCCACCCCCTTCAGTTCGCAACCCTCGGGAACCATCTCGATGGCCTTCCTGCCGAACTTGGGGTTGGTGGGGCACTCGTTTGCGCACACACCGCAGCCCTTGCAGTGATCGAAGTCGAAGTCCACGACCTTGTCGCCTTCGACGACGACCGATGAATCGGGGCAGAAGATCCAGCACAGCAGGCACTGGGTGCAGACCTCCTCGTCGCGGTAGGGGCGCTCGGACCGCCAGCCACCCACGTTGTAGTCGTTGGAGTTGCCGCCCTCGGGAATGACCGCTCCGCGGGGGAACTCATCTGACTTCCATTTGTCGACGCGAGAGATGTCCCAACTCATGCCACGGTCACCTCCCGGTACGCCCTGTCGACCGCCTCGAAGTTCGCGTCGATCATCTCCTGGCCGAACTTCTTGCCCAGGTTCTTGGCGAGCAGCCCCTTGAACGCCTCGATATCGATGACGCCGGTGGTCTTGGCGAACGCACCCACGATCGGCGTGTTGGGGATGTCGCGCTTGATCGTGTCGAGAGCGATACCGCTCGCATCGACCGTCGCGACCCGGACGTTGTCGCCCAGGCCCATGACGCGCTTGACGTCCGCGGCGGGCGAACAGGTGTTGATGATGATGATCCCGTTGTCCGAGATGCCCTCGGCGACGTCGACCACGTCGACCAGGGACTCGTCGAGAACGATGACGACGTCCGGGTTCTCGATGTTGTTGTGGATCTCGATCGGTTCATTGCTGATCCGGGTGAACGCCTTGATCGGCGCGCCCATGCGCTCGGGACCGTACTCAGGCATGGCCTGCATGTACTGGTCTGCGGCTAGCGCGGTCTCGGCGACTACCTTCGCCGCGGTGACCGCGCCCTGGCCGGCACGCGCATGCCAACGGATCTCCGTCAGCTGCTGCATGTCGTCCCCTTCCTACTCGGGATGCTTGGCGACCCTCACGCCAGGCGCGCGGGGGTCAGTACAGGATAGAGGCGCCCCCCTTCGGATACGGCGTACGGCACGAACGGCGCGGTCGGCGGCGGCGTGGCGTCGGTGAACGGCAGTCAGAAACTGCCAAGCTCCGCGCCGGACACGCTCCTCACCGACGCATATGCCGCTGCGGCACCGCGCCGCCCACTCCGAGCCGGCGGTTCGCCGGAGGCTACATCTCCCGGCGCGCCTCTATGGCGCGGCCCAACGTGACCTCGTCGGCGTACTCGAGGTCGCCTCCAACGGGAAGGCCGCTCGCGATCCGTGTGACCTTGATACCGAGGGGTTTGATGAGCCGTGCCAGATACAGGGCGGTCGTCTCGCCCTCCACGTTGGGATTGGTGGCGATGACCACCTCCCGTATCTCTTCGCTGCCCAGGCGCTCGATAAGCTCCCGGACCCGCAGCTGCTCCAGGCCGATGCCGTCGATGGGTGAGATCGCTCCATGCAAGACGTGGTAGAGCCCGTGGAACTCGACCACACGCTCGACGGCCGCGAGGTCGCGCGGTTCCTCCACAACACACACGATCGATGTCTCACGCTTCGTGTCCGCGCAGATCTCGCACACGTCGCCTTGCGCGAAGTTGAAGCAGCGCGGGCACAGGTGGATCGAGCGCTTCACCTCGGTGATCGCCGCTGCAAGACGCTCGGAGTGTGAGGCGTCGGCGGTCAGAAGCCAGTATGCGATTCGCTGAGCGCTCTTGGGCCCGATGCCGGGAAGGCGCTCGAGCTCCTCGAGGAGAAGTGCGATCGGGGCTGGGTAGCGCATGCGCTACATGAGGCCCGGGATGCTGACGCCGCCGGTCACCGCGGACATCTTGGTCGCGGCCAGCTCCTGCGCAGCCCGGATCGCTTCGTTGAGTGCGGCGGCGACCATGTCCTCGAGCAACTCGACGTCTTCCGGGTCGACCGCCGACGGCTCGATCTTGATCGACTGCAGCTGCATATCTCCCGTCATGGTGACGCGGACCATGCCGCCGCCGGCAGATGCCTCGACCGTCTCGTTCTTGAGCTGCTCTTGCACCTCGGCCATCTTCGCCTGCATCTGCTGAGCCTGCTTCATCATCTTGCCGAAGTTCACGTGTCGTCCTCTCCGTCGGGATCATGCAGGTGTTCTGAGACGATGTGTGCGCCGAGCTGGCTCAGCACCGCATCGAGTCCGTTCTGTGGCGCAGGGTCTCGCTGCTCGACCGGTTCCGTGAAGCCGGCAGCCGTCTCGTAGTACTCCGGCATCGGAGCATCGCCTGCCGAGACATCGGAGGACTCCGGCGAGATGTCGACCCTGGACGCAGGCGCGGGGGTCTCCATCTCGATCGGCGGACGAACCGCACCGCGGCCAAGCTGATAGCGGAAAGGCGGGGCGAATCCGAACACCCTGGTCAGGGCCGTGCGCAGCAGATCGCGCATCTCGGGCTCCTCAGCCATCTGCAGCGAGAACGCCTGATCCTCCGGGAACTCGACAACGAGCGTTGAGCCATCGGCCTCGATGTCGACTTCGACGCTGGCGAAGAGATTCGCGCGGGCGGGCTTCGCCTTCTTGAGCTCGATCAGCACCGCCTTCCAGTTACGCTTGGCGCTGCTTCGGTCGAGGGGCCCCGGGTGCCGAACCGGGGTCACCACCGGCTCGTGCGGTTCGTCGTGCGTGACCCCCGGCGGAGCCGCGACCGGACCTGGAGCGGCGGCGGTCGCGGGCAGGGGCGCGGCCGGCTGGGCAGACGTGACGGTGTTCGTGCTCAGGCCGCGCTCCAGCGCCTCAACGCGCTCCGCAACGGCTTCGAGCGTCATCTCGCCTTGCGGCCGGGCCATCCGCGTCAGGGCGACTTCGAGCGAGAGCCGCGGGTCGCTCGACCAGCGCATCTCAGCCGCCAACTCGCCGAGAAGGTCGAGCATCCGCGAAAGCCGGTCGGGACCGCCGAACTCGACGGCCTGAACCTGCAGCTTCGAGAGTTCCTCGGTCGTACGGTCGACCACGCCGGTGCCGTCACCCACCGCTGCGATCACGAACAGGTCGCGCACGTGGCCGGTGAGTTCGCGTACGAGCTCGGCGAGGTCGGTGCCGGTCTCCGCGGTCGCTGCGACCCAACGGAAGAGCGCCGCGATGTCGCGCCGGGCGACGAGTCCCGAGACCTCGAAGAGCTGCTCGGAGTCGACCTGACCGATGAGCCCTTCGACGTCGTCGACGGTGACTTCGCCGCCGGTGAACGCGGCCAGCTGTTCCAGCGTGGTGATCGCATCGCGCATGCCGCCCTCGGCGTGACGAGCGATCAAGGTGAAGGCGCCCCGGTCGATGCGGTACCCCTCCGACTCCGCGATGAAGCGCAGGCGGTCCGCGATGTCGTCGACGCCGATTCGGTGGAAGTCGAAACGCTGACAGCGGGAGTGGATCGTCTCGGGAACCTTGTGGGGATGCGTGGTGCACAGGACGAACACGACGTGGGGCGGCGGCTCCTCAAGCGTCTTGAGCAGCGCGTTGAACGCCGCCGCCGACAGCATGTGGACCTCATCGATGATGTAGATCTTGTAGCGCCCGCGGGTGGGAGCGAACTGCACGCGCCCGATGATCTCCTCGCGGACGTTCTCGACACCGGTGCGAGACGCGGCGTCGAGCTCGAAGACGTCGGGGTGACGTCCCTCGGCGACGTCGATGCACTGGTCGCACGTTCCGTCGGGCTCGCTCGAAGGACCGCGGTCGCACAGCAACGCCTTGGCCAGGATGCGGGCCGTGGAGGTCTTGCCGGTACCGCGGGGACCCGTGAACAGGTACGCGTGGGCGACCGATCCCTCGGCCACGGCGTTTCGCAGCGTCCGCTCGATATGCTGCTGCCCGACCACATCGTCGAAGGTGGACGGACGGTACTTGCGATACAGGGACTGGTGCGCCATGCGGATCCTCTGACTCCCCCGCGAGAGGTGGGTGCGTTCTGCTCAAGGAGTATACCGCCGAGATGTGACATCGGCTGCGAAACGCAGGCGAGCGCGTCGAGCGGGTCCGGACGCCCGGCAGAGGCCACTTATGGCTGCTTCCTTCCGGACCTGACCAGGTTCGCGACGTGCCGCCGCCCGAACCCGCTCGACGCGCTCACGCGCGGAGCGCACAGTATACGACGCACTCCATGGCAAGAGCCACACCCGCCGAGGCGGGACGGTGCGGCCCCGCCGGCGAATGCAACCCCCCGCCCGTGGGAACACACTCCTTAGCAAGCGGGTGCCGGCCGTCCGGGTGTGCTGCCGGGCGGCGCCTTGTCTCTCCGAGCCCTAAGGAGGCGTATCGACCCATGACCCACGAAGACACGATGCGATCTCTCGCCGCCCACACAGGATGGCCCTCGATCTCGCTCTACCTCCACACGCACAGGACCGTCGCCGAGAAGGACCAGGACCGGATTCGTTTCAAGAACCTGCTCCGCACCGCATGCGACGAGATCGTGGCCGGTGGCATGTCGACCGCAGACGCGAACGCGACGTGCGCCCCGGCAGATGCGATCCTGAGAGACGACGCGTTCTGGAGGGAGAGCTACGACGGTCTGGCCCTGTTCGTGTCCGGGGAGACCACCGAGGTCCTCAGGCTCGATACGCCGCTGCCCGAGCAGTGCGTCGTGGGTGACCGGTTCTACCTCAGGCCTCTGTTCGCTGCACACAAGGGCGACCAGAGGTTCTACGCCCTGGCTCTCGATAAGAGCGGGTGCCGGCTGTTCAAGGGCGACGGGGCCACGATAGTCCACATTCCCCTGGTCGGCGCCCCGGAGTCGCTCGCAGACGAACTCAAGTACGACCAGCGCGAGGAGTCCATGCAGATGTCGACGTTCGCGGGCCCGCAGGCGAAGGCGGGCGCGGGACGTGCCCAAGGCATGTTCCACGGGCATGGCGGTGAGAAGGACGTCGAGAAGAACGACCTCGAGCGCTACTTGCGCAAGGTCGAGCGGGTCGTCGCCAAGACGATCGCGTGCGATGGACCTGTGCCGCTGCTGCTTCTGGGAGTCGAGTACGCGATCGCCACGTATCGGTCCCTCAACACGTGCCGGGCCCTCTCGAGTGAGCAGGTCCTCGGCGCGACCGATGAACTCGCACCGCACCAGATACACGCGGAAGCCTTGAAGGCGCTGGAGCCCCACTTCGCCTCAGTCAGGAACGCCGCCGTGACGGAGGTCTCGGAACGATCCGGCTCTGCCGTGGTCGTCAGCGACCCGGCTCGCATCGCCGAAGCCGCGGTCGCCGGTCGGGTCAGGACACTGCTGTTCGACGACGGCGCCGGACCGTTCGGCGTCTTCGACCGCGAGAAGTTCACTGCCGAGGTGGTCTGTGCCGACGCGCCGCGTCTGCTGAGGGAGCACGCCGCGACCTCCGACCCCATCGGCGTGTGCGGGTGGGACCTCGTCGACCTGGCCGCGGCCGAGACCCTGCTGCAAGGAGGCGACGTCATCGCCTTCAGTGGCGAGGACTCTCCGATCCGCGGGGCCGCAGCCCTCCTGCGGTACTGAAGCGGTGCCACACGTGATGGCCCCCGGTTCGCCCTCATCGGCGATGATGGCGTGGTACGAGGCCGCGTCCCGTCGCCGTTCGCGAAGGAGCTACACCGACCAGCGGATCGGCCGCGAGACCCTCTCGCGTCTGTCGGCCTCATGTGAGGGATTCCGCCCCTACGGGGACGCTCGCGTGGTGGTGATCCCGGAACCGTCATCGGACATCTTCACCGGGATCGTGGGCAGCTACGGCAAGATCCGCGGAGCGCTCCACGTCATCGCCGTGATCGCCGATGAGTCGCACCCGACCTCTCACGCCCATGCCGGATACATGGGCGAGGCGGCCATACTCGAAGCCACCGCGCTCGGGCTGGACACCTGCTGGGTGGGAGGGTTCTTCGATCCCCGGAAGGTGGATCGGATGGTCGACACATCGCCCGGCGAGCGTGTGGTCTGCGTTTCGCCGGTCGGCTTCGCCCACGACGCCTACTCGGGCGTCGAGCGAGTCATGCGAAGAATGGCCGGGGCTCACAGACGTAAGCCGCTGGAGACGATCGCCGCCGGTGTGGCGGAGTGGCCGACGTGGGCGCGCTCCGCCGCCGAGTGCGTGAGGATCGCCCCCAGTGCCGTCAATAGACAGCCATGGCGCCTGCGCCTTGATGACGGAGCGCTGGTCGTCTCTCGCGACTCTGCACTGGAAGCGCCCAAGGTCACGAAGGCTCTCGACTGTGGGATCGCCATGCTGCACGCGGAACTCGGGGCGCTCGCCGTCGGGGTTCAAGGACGATGGAGCGACCGCGAACACGACCGCGACGTGGCCGCATTCACTCCCGAGGAGGAACAGTGAACCCGAGCGCAGAGCCCGCACCTCCCGCGCCGAAACGGCGGAGCCGGTGGTTGATCGCCGCGGCGGTCGCGGCCGGGATTCTCGTGGCAGCGGTGATCGCGTTCGTCGTCTGGGCGTCGACACCGCTCGGTCCCTCCCCTGAGGCACTCACCGCGCTCGCCGGCAGCGAGAGCGTGAAGGTGGTGGAGAGCTCCGACGGCTGGGTGTTCTCTCCAACGCCAGCCGGCGGTGACTCAGACACGGGGCTGGTCTTCTACCCGGGGGGTCGTGTGGACGCCCGCTCGTACGCGCCGTTCGCTTTGGATCTGGCAGCACAAGGTCACGTCGTGGTGATCGCCAGGATGCCACTTTCGCTGGCGGTGTTCGATGCCGGAGCCGCCCAGGAGTTCATCGACGACGACGAGCTCGCGTTCGTCACCCGATGGGCCGTGGGAGGCCACTCGCTCGGCGGGGCGATGGCCGCACAGTACGCGTCGGGGTCCCCTGTCTCCGGTCTTGCCCTGCTGGCCGCCTACGCCCCCGACGGCGCGGATGTCCGGTCGGCACCGATCGCGGTGACCGACATCGTCGGCACGGCCGACGGGGTGCTCGACCAGCAGGCGTGGTCGGATGGAAGGTCGCGCCTGCCCGTCTCGGCGACGACGGTGAGCATCGAGGGCGGCAACCACGCCCAGTTCGGTTCGTACGGGCCTCAGCCGGGCGACAATCCGGCGACGATCAGCGAGGCCGAGCAGCGGGCCGCAGCCGTCAAAGCCGTCGACGCGATGCTCGACGAGATGTGAGCGAGAGCATGCGCATCGCCATCGCGGGAGGCAACGGGTTCGTGGGTCGAGAACTCACGGCGCAGCTCGCAGGCGCGGGGCACGATGTGTCGTGGCTGTCGCACCGGGTCGGGCGCGTCGCACCTCCCACCGGCGTGATCGAGCACGGGTTCGACCCGCACGATTCGGCCGGCGCCTGGGCCAGCGCGGTGCGCGATGCGGATGCCGTGGTGAACCTCTCGGGATACCCCATCGCCAGCCGTTGGAACGCAAGGGTCAAGCGGCTTCTGCGAGACAGCCGCATCGACACCACCCGCGCGCTGGTCGAGGCGATCGCTCAGGCCCGGGCCGCGAACGCGGGTCCCGACACCTACGTAGGCGCGTGCGGCGTGGGCATCTATGGGGACCGCGGTGACGAGACCCTCACCGAGCATGACGCTCCCGGGAGCGACTGGCTGGCCGACCTGGCCGTGGAGTGGGAACGGGAGGCACTGGTCGCAGGCGAGTGCGGCTGCAGAGTGGTGGTCGTGCGCACGGGGCTCGTGCTCGGCAGCGAAGGGCTGCTGCCCAAGATGCTGCTGCCGATGCGCCTGTACGTGGGCGGACCTGTCGGCAACGGCAGCCAGTGGGTCCCCTGGGTTCACCTCGCGGACATCGTGGGAGCCTACCGATTCGCCATCGAGACGCCCGAACTCACCGGTCCCGTCAACGCGTGCTCACCGTACCCGGTCCGGATGCGCGACTTCACCGCAGCCATGGGTCGGGCGGCACACCGACCCTCGTGGCTGACCGTTCCTGCTCCAGCGATCAGGGTCGTGCTCGGCGAGGTGGGGCCGTACACGCTCATGAGCCAACGGGCCCACCCGCAGAAGCTGCTCGACGCGGGATTCGCGTTCCGGTTCCCGGAGCTCGACAGCGCGCTGAGCGACCTGATCGGCACAGAGCAGGGCACTCACACCTAGAGCACGCGACTCGCAAGCCGCGCCAGCGCGTTCCTGAAGCGGATCAGCCGACCCTGATCGTGAAGGTCGTCGGCCGTCACCGTCACACACTGCTCCAGGTCCTCCTCGAAGATCGCGTCCTGAGCGGCGGCGACGCCTTCGTCGTAGAAGAAGATCATGAGTTCGTCGTGGAGCATGAAGCTGCGGATGTCGAAGTTCGCCGTCCCAAGCGCGGCGATCTTGCCGTCGATCGTGAGCCCCTTGCAGTGGAAGAAGCCCGCTGTGTACTGGTACGCCCTCCCGCTCGCGTGCGTCAGCGCGTGCAGATACGAGTGCCCGGCCCACCATGCGAACCTCTTGTCGGGACGGCCGGTCATCATGAACCGTACATCCACGCCAGCCAGCGACTGTGCCACCAGGGCGTCCATGACCCCTTGGTCGGGAACGAAGTACGGCGACTGCACGCGGACCCGGGTCTCGGCCGAGGAGATCGCCAAGACGAACGCCTGACGAATAGCCTCCCACTGCGACTCAGGACCCGAGACGGCCAGTTGCGACCACACCAGCTCAAGAGGGTCTACCGGATCGCACGTGGGGAAGTACCGTGCCGACATGAGATCCTCACCGGCGACCTCGTACCAGCGCTGGCAGAACAAGCGCTGCAGTTCGTGAACGAGTGGGCCGCCGAAGCGTACGTGGGTGTCGCGCCACCGCTCGAAGCGCGACCCACCGTCGATGTACTCGGCTCCCATGTTCATCCCGCCGGTGTAGGCGACGGTGCCGTCCACGACGGCGATCTTGCGGTGGTTGCGATAGTTGAGCTTGTACCACTGGGCAGCATCGGCGTGGACGTGCGCGCCCGCGGCCTTGAGCTGCCTGAGCTGCGACTTGCCGTACGGAAGCGAACCCACCCAATCGTAGAGGACGCGCACCTCCACGCCCTCGGCCACCTTGGCGGCGAGCGCGTCACAGAAGCGAGCGGTGAGTTCGTCGTGCTCCCAGATGAAGTACTCGAGGTGCACGAAGCGCTCGGCCTGTTCGATATCGCGAAGCAGCCGGGCGAACTTCTCGGCACCTCCTCGGAAGATCTCGAGGTGCGCGCAGGGAAGCGGGCGCGTGCCGTTCTGCGTCTGGATCGCGCGGGAGACGCGGGCGGAGAGCGAGTCCTGAGCGATCGCGGCGGCGTCGGCCGCGTACTCTTCGTAGAGCGGTCTGACGATCCGGTGACCGCGCTCGAAGGCGGTCAGTCGCCGACGGTTGCGCTTCCCGATCTGCCGCCAGTTGCGGCCGAACAGGAAGTAGAGAACCACTCCCAGGCCGGGCAGAGAGAACAGCACGAGTGTCCATGCGATGGTGGTCGACGGATCCCGCTCGTCGTAGATGAGCGAGAGCACGATTCCCAAGACGACGACGTAGAGCGCCGCCGCCAGCCACGCATAGAGTGATGCCGCCTCAAGACCCATGTGACGAGTCTACCCGACCGGTCTGCCGGCTCGATGGGTCGCCCTCGCATGCACGAACCGGCTCGCACCCCTATAATGGCCGCATGACATTTGATGAACTGGGACTTTCCGAGGACATACTCGCCGCGGTCGATGCTTTGGGGTTCACCACTCCCACGCCGGTGCAGGAACAAGCGATTCCGCTGGTACTGAGCGGTCGTGACGTCGTTGCCGCGGCCCAGACGGGCACCGGCAAGACCGCCGCCTTCGCGCTGCCGCTGATGCAGCGGATCGGGTCCGGCGCTCAGTCGCCTGTCGCGCTGGTGGTCACACCCACCCGCGAACTCGCCGCCCAGATCGAGGGCGTGGCGACCGCCGTGGGCAAGCACACCGGGCAGCGCGTCGCCGTCGTTGTGGGCGGCGTGAAGTACGGCCCCCAGGTCTCGAAGGTCAAAGCCGGCATCGACATGCTCGTCGCGACACCCGGACGCCTGATCGATCTGGTGGAGCGCGGTGACGTGGACCTCAAAGACGTCGAGATCCTCGTGCTCGACGAGGCCGACCGCATGCTCGACCTGGGCTTCTGGCCCAGCGTCCGCCGCATCCTGAGCTTCCTCCCCGCACAGCGACAGAACCTGCTGTTCTCGGCGACGCTCTCCGAGGAGATCACCTCGCTCGTGAGCAAGAGCCTCCACGATCCGGCCTACGTCGAGATCGCGCGCAAGGGCACGACGGCCGAGGGCATCGAGCAGGCGATCATGCCCGTCGAGCAGTCGCAGAAGCCCGAGCTGCTGGCTGCGCTCCTCAACGAGCGCGGCTGCGACCGCGTCCTCGTCTTCACCCGGACCAAGAGCCGCGCGGACCTCGTCGAGACCATCCTGTCGCGCATGGGAGTCCGCGTCGCCGTCATGCACGCCGACCGGTCCCAGTCCCAGCGCGGCGACGCGCTGGCGGACTTCAAAGCGGGCAAGGTCGACGTGCTCGTGGCGACCGACATCATCGCGCGCGGCATCGACATCTCCGACATCACCCACGTGGTCAACTACGACGTTCCCGAGAACCCCGAAGACTACGTCCACCGAGCAGGGCGCACCGCACGCGCCGGCGCGACCGGCTGGGCGCTCACGTTGGTGGGTCCCGACGAGATCTCGCAGCTGCGAGAGATCGAGTACTTCCTGGGCAAGATCCTGCCCGTGATCGACCTGCCCGACTTCCCCTACCGAGACGGGCGGATCGTGCCGTTCGACGGTCGTCCGGCCAAGCGCGCCAAGCGCGCAGCGTTCGGCGGGCGTGTCATGGGACGGCGTGGGGGCAGACGCTAGCGTCAGAGGTGCTGGGCCACTTCGCGCCTCAGTGAGACGACGCTACCACTTCACCGTGCGATAGCGGCCGGTCGAGGTCGTTGCAGCGTTCTGGACACTCGCCTTGGTGTACGCCACGAGCTTCCACCTGCCCCGCGAGGTGAAGCGCACCCTGGCGCTGTACGCTGTCTTCGTCGAGCTGACCTTCTTGAGCTTGGCCGTATAGGTCTTCTTGAGCACGTACCGCTTCTTGGAGGCGTCGTACTTGTACGCCTTGATCTTCACCGACGAGGAGCCGGGACGCGGCTTCAAGGTCCCCTTCGCGAGGAAGTAGCGGCCCTTGTAGACGCGGTTGGGTGCAGTGGGCGCGGTGAGGTAGGCCCTGGGCGTGACCGACTTCCAGCTGCTTGCCACGCCGAGCAGGGCATTGGGCGCCCCTGCGAACACAGCGCGGTAGACGGTCTTGCGTGTGGGCGACACGTACTTGATCCAGCGACCGTCGGGTTCCGTCCTCACGGTGCCCACGATGCTCCACGTCTTCGCACCCGCAGGCATGGCCTCGATGGTCACGTTCGCACCATCGACCGGGCCCACGCCCGGATTCCACAGCTCGCCCACCAACTTGGCGGACTTCTTGTAGCCCACGGTGCTCGGGCCGGTGAGCGTGAGCTGGGTCTTGCGGTGCTGAGCGCAGGTGAGGGTGTACTCACCCGCGCCGCTCGTCGCGCGAACGTTCAGGTAGTAGGTGCCGGAGCCGCCCGCAGGGACCGTGTACTCGAGCATCTTGCCCCCTGAAGTGGACACGGTGGTGGCCGTCGCGAGCTCCTTCGATGAAACCGAGGTCTGGCCTGGCCCGAAGAGCCGGAGGGTGAATGCCGTCTCGCTGCTGGTGATCGCAGCCTTGATGATGTCTCCGGCCCGTGCTCGCAGCGAGTACACGTCGTCGGTGTCGGCCGCCGCGTCCACATGGCCCTTGAAGTTGGGCCCGGGCAACGGTATGCCGGGAATCTCGTCATCGGTGGCCGTGATCGCCGCAGTCACGGCACGATCCGCGCGTACGAGCCCGTCGCCGAACTCACTGTCCGGGCCAGCGCCCCCGAGGTCGTCTGCGGTGCTCGCGAGTGACTGGGCGACCATGTCGGCAGTCCACGTGGGAACGACCGAGAGCACCAACGCAGCCGCCCCCGCCACGTGGGGTGCGGCCATCGAAGTGCCGGTCCGCGACGCCACCGTGTTCGACTGAGGGCCGAGTGACCATATCGCTTGCCCTGGTGCCACCAGATCGAGATCCGGCCCTCCCTGCGAGAAGGGAGCGCGCGCATCGGCCTGGGTGGTCGCACCGACTGCGACCACGCCCGGGTAGCGAGCGGGATACGCGACGGTGGTCGTACCGTTGTTGCCCGCCGCGGCGACGATCAGACAGCCGCGCTGCCGCGCGTAGGCACAGGCATCTCTCACGGCGGTCTGATCGACGTCGGTGGTCAGCGACATGTTGATCACATCGACGCCGAGGTCGGCCGCGTGCCTGATGCCGTCGACTACGGCTAGAACGTCACCGTTGCCCCGTGCGTCGAGCACCCGGATCGGAAGGATGGTGATCGCCGGCGCGACGCCTGCGACGCCCATGGCGTTGTTCGTCGCGGCGGCGATGATGCCGGCGACGTGAGTGCCGTGCCCGTTCTGGTCATCGGCCACTTCATCGCCATCGACGAAATCCCGGTCGTTCGCGGTGTCGATATGGATCGGGCGGTCCACATGTCCGAAGTTGAGCCCCGTGTCGATCACGGCGACTCGCACGGAAGGCACGCCGATGGTCGTGTCCCTCACCGCCGGGAGGCCGATGCGCGGTAGCCCCCACTGGCTCGGGTACTCCGGGTCGTTGGGTGCGCTCGCTATCGTGAAACCGTGCTCCGGCTCTGCGTACTCGATGCCGGGCAGGTCGGCGATGACCTGAGCGAACTGCTCGGCACCGTCGCCCGCGGGGGGCTCGATCGCCACTGCGGAGAGTCCCTCCGACGTCCGCTCCACCGTTCCCCCGAGCCGCTCGACGACGTCGACGACTTCAGACTCGAGCGCGGGATCGAAGCCGATCACCACCCGCCCGGTCCGCACCCCTGCGTCAGGTGCGGCAACCGGAGCCATCGCCGCGACGGGCGACGGGGTTTCCGAGGCGACGGCCGACGCACGAGGCGGCGTTCCGCCCACGGCGGCGAACGCCACCGCGAAGGCGACGACAGCATGTACCACAGTGCGCACGAGTCTCTCCATGGGGCTGCGTCAGAGCGAGCACCGCGCCAACGGCCCGCTGGTGCACCCTACTTGACGGTGATGTAGCGCACCCCGCTCGACGTCGCGGCGTGCAGGGAGTCGCCCGGCGCGCTGGCGACCACTTTCCATCTACCCCGCTTGGGCAGTCTGACCCGCGCCTTGTACTTCGAAGCCTTGCCCCACTTCGTGGACGAGTGGTTCGAGTTGACGGCTTTGACGCGGACGACGCTCGATCCCTTGCTGAAGGTGAGCGTCACCGTCTTCGAACCCGACTTGTGCCGGGGGGCCAGGTAGCCGTAGGCGGCGAAGGTGGCGCCGCGCCTCACGGAAGAAGGCACGTGCGGCGAACCCAGCCTCACTCGGGGTGTGATCGTCATCGGCGAGCCGAAACGCCACCCCCGGTCCTCGGAAGGCCAGATGATGACACGGTACTGCGTCTTCTTGGTGGGCTTCACCGCGTGGCTGAACCGGCCCCCGGCCCTCGTGAGCGTCTTGGGGACATACGCCGCCGTGTCGAAGTTGAGGTCCTTCCACGAGCTCGTGCCCGCTGCCTTCGACTGCACGAGTACGCGCGCGCCCTCAAGAGGCTGCCCGTTGAGGGTCGCGGTACCCACGATGCTGGCCGTCTTGTTCCAGCCGACGACCGAGGGGCCCCTGACGGCGAGCCCAGGTGAGGGCAGGGCCGATATGCGGTACGTCAGCTGGTAGGTGCCCTTGCTGGTCGTCGCGGTGTCGAGCGGATTGAACACGTGGAGGTAGTAGGTGCCGGTGTTCCTCGCCGGATACCAGAACGCCTCGGTCGATGAACCGGGGTCCTGTGAGGACTGCACGACTCTGCTGTGCGGGGAGTCGACGAGAACGCTCGTGCTCGATGGCCCCCACAGCCACAGGTCGAACTGACTGCCCGCCTGTCCGGTCATCGAGACCTCGAGTTTCTCGTTGACCTTGAGCGGCACGGAGTAGACGTCGTCGAAGTCGATGTGGTCGTCGAGCGCGCCGGTGACCGGGGAGGCCGGAAGGGGAACGCCCGGTATGTCGTCGTCGCCCGCGCCGATCGCCGATACCACGCCCAGCGCGGCCGCGGCCAGGAGGATCACGCCGAGGACTCCTGCGGCGAAGAACCATCTGCTTCTGCTCGGAGGGCGGCTCACCCTGGGCTCCTGATCGGTAGGCGGAACTGCTTCTACACTCTATCATCGGCACACCGGCGACCCTCCCGCACACACCGTCGCGACTGGCGGCCGCAGGCCGGAACCGCACGCGCTGTACACTCGATGACGTGCCGCCCCTCCGCTTCGTGCAGTCTTCCCACGGTCAGGACACGGATCACATGAGTGCACCACCGGCGACCATCGTGATGCTCGTGCGCTATCCCCGCCGCGGGGAGGTCAAGCAGCGCATAGGCTCGGTCCTCGGTGACGATGTCGCCGTCGACCTTCATGACCGACTCGCGCGCCACGCGGTGGGGGTCGCGCTGGAGCTGAAGCGCTCGCATGATGCGCGTGTCGAGGTCCGCTGCGATGCGGCCTTCGCGGGGGCGGCTCGGGAGTGGCTGGGGCCCGGACCTCGCTATCGCTACCTCGGTGACGGCGATCGCGAGGAGCGGATCGTGCTCGCCTTCTCGCGCACGTTCGCGAGCGCCAAGAGCAAGGTCGTGGTGATCGGCAGCGACTGCGCGGCGCTCACAGCCACCCATCTGCGCACTGCGCTCGCCCGACTCGACGAGGCCGACTGTGTCATCGGCCCCTCGACCGGCGGGGGCTACTACCTTCTGGGCTTGGCACCGACCGCCCGCGGGAAGGCCGTGCCCTCACTGTTCAAGGACATCCCGTGGGGCACACCCGAGGTGCTGGTTCAGACGCTTCACACGGCCGGCAACAGGGGGCTCGCGGTATCCCTTCTTGACGAGCTGACCGTGGTGGACGCACCTGAGGACATCGAAGCCGCCGAGAGGATCCTTCTCGAGGCGCACCCGGTGTCGCCGTCGGCTGCGGCGTCACGCGGATGGCGCCGGTGGCTCGGAGGGCGGGCCTGAGGGGTGCACCGCCAGGGGCATACACAACCAATGGACCTGAACTCGAACACCGCACCCGCCGACGTCGCCGAGACGATCCTGAACGACCTGCGAGCCCAGGCGAACCCCGACAACGTGGCGGGGATGCGGCGCTACGGCATCAACCCGAGCGGCACGCTCGGGGTGACCATCCCGGGGTTGCGCGCCATCGCCAAGGAGCTACGCCCGCTGCGGCGTTCCGATCCCGACTTCGTTCACCGGCTCGCCGCTGAACTGTGGGCCTCGGGAGTGCACGAAGCCAGGATGCTCGCGGGCTTCATCGACATCCCGGAACTCGTGACGCCGCAGCAAGCCGATGCCTGGGTCGGGGACATCGACTCGTGGGACGTGTGCGACCAGCTGCAAGGGCTGTTCGTACCGACTCCCTTCGCCTACGACAAGGCGGTGGAGTGGGCGGGCCGCGACGAGACGTTCGTCAAGCGTGCCGGATTCGTACTGATGTGCGCGCTTGCGGTCCACGACAAGAAGGCCCCCGACGATCGTCTCATCGCCTTTCTGCCGCTGACGGCGCGCGAGGCCACCGACGATCGCAACTTCGTGAAGAAGGCCGTCAACTGGGCGTTGCGCCAGATCGGGAAGCGCTCCGCCACGTGCAACGCCGCTGCCATCGACACCGCTGAGGGTATCCTTCGCGATCACCCGGAGTCGAAGTCGGCGCGCTGGGTCGCGCGCGATGCCCTGCGCGAGCTGAGAAGCGAGCCGGTTCGTCGCCGGCTCGGCATCGGCTGAGGCCTGCGACCGCCTGAGCGCTATCTGCGCAGTGTGGCTGCGATGCGCGCCGGCTGCGACAGCAGCGCAAGCGCATCGAGGACGGACACGGTGACGATGTCGGCCGCTGCGAGCGCTGCTGCCGACGCCCCCTCTCCTCCGACCACCGCGATGCCGAGCGCCGCGTCTTCGAGCATCAGCGCATCGTTCGCTCCGTTGCCCACGGCGACGACACCCGATGCGCCCAGTTCGCGCACGAACTCGAGCTTCTGTTCGGACTCTCTCCCCGCGCCGATGACGTGAACGTCGATCCCCAACACCTCGCGCAGCCGCGAGGCCGTTCCGTGAGTGTCGGCGGTGACCGCGACCACATGAATCGCGGCACCGAGGGCCTCGACCGCCTCGGCGACGCCGCGCGCGAGCACCCCGCCCACCGCGATCGTCCCGTTCACGTCGAGCACGAGATGCTCCAGCAGCAGCCGGCGGTGCCCCGGTACGTCGATGTCGATCATGGTTGCTCCTTGGTCGAGGCGGATTACGAGTGCGCATCCACGATCATGCACAGACTATGTCCCCGAAAGCCCCGCTACTCGTAGTGCAGGGCCGCGACGATGTCGAGCTTCGCGGCGGTGCGAGACGGCACGATCGCAGCGAGCAGCGAGAAACCGAATCCGACCACGACGCCGGCCACGATCCCACCTGTCGGGAAGTAGTACGGCATCTTGAAGCCGATGTTGTTCATCGCCTCGACCATCGCGTAGCCCAAGGTGATGCCCGAGATCACCCCGAACGTGACGCCCACCCCTGCCAGCAGCAGCGCCTCGGCCATGACCATGCGGCGGATCTGCCCGCGGGTCGACCCCACCGCGCGCAGCATCCCGATCTCACGCGTCCGCGAGATGACACTCATCGCGAGGTTGTTGAGCAGGGCCAGCAGGGTGGGAATCGCAAGGACGATCACGAGCCCGTACATCCCGATCATCGTCTGGGCGAGGGTCTGCGCCTGTGCCTCCCTGAACGAGGTGGTGTCGTAGAGCGTGAGCTGCGGGTAGTCGGCCACGAGCTTCGAGAGCTGCCGGTTCAGTGCGGCCGGATCGGCCCCGGGCGTCATGTTGGCCAGGGCCGCCGCGTTGTTCTCGGTGCCGAAGTCCTCCTTCATGCGCTCCTGCGAGATGTAGATCGTCGCGAGCTTGGCGTTCAGATAGTCCGAGCCGATCGCGATGACCTCGTAGGGCTTCTCTCCGTTGACGGTGGTCACGCTGACACGCTGCCCCACGGTGAGCCCGTTCTGCGCCGCGAAGATGCCGTTCGCGATCAGACCGCGGCCGTTCGAGAGCTGCTGGATGTCCGACGTCTTGCCGTCTCCGGAGAACTCGAACGTCGCCACTTTGGGATAGCTCGCCGGATCGATACCGATCACCTGAGTCGCCACACCGTCGACGAGCCCCTTGGCGATTCGCAGCGTCGCCACCGAGTCGATACCGGAAGTCGAGCCGATCTCGGCGACGAGCTCGTTGCTCGCGCCGACGTTGCCGCCGCCCAGCAGCAGGTTGGTGGGCAGCAAGACGAAGTCGGCGCCCGCGACGCTCTTGTCCACGTAGTTCAGGAAGCCGCCCGTGAGCGACGTCATGACGCCGAGCAACGCGATGATGATGGACAGCGAGATCATCACCGCGGCAGCGGTCGTGGCCGCTCGGCTGGGCTGGCGCTGCATGTTGGAGCGGGCGATCTCACCCTCCGAGCGAAACACGAGGTCGACCAGCCACGCGAAGGCGTTGCTGATGGGCGCCACAAGCTCCGGAGCGACCAGGATGAGCCCCACGAGTACGCCCACCGAGCCCGCACCGACCGCCGTGGCGTTGCCCGAGAACATGGCAACCCCACTCGCGACGAGCATCGCCATACCCACAAGTGCCCGGCGACCGCGCTGCCGCTCCTCGACCTCACCGATCTGTGGTCGTAGCGCCTCGAGTGGGGTGATGCGCGAGGCGGCGAGCGCGGGTGACAGCGCGCCCGAGAACGGTGACTCCGATTCCCAGCACGATCGCGGTGATCAGCGAGGAGAGCTGGAACTGGGGCGCCCCCACTTGGATGTTGATGATGCTCTCGTAGAGCGGGTTGAGGGCGGCGATCAGCCCGTAAGCCAAAGCAGCGCCGAGTGCCAACCCGAGCGCGGTCCCCAGCACGCCCTGAATGAGCGACTCGACCAAGAAGATGTTGAGTATCGTGCGACGGCGTGCGCCGACCGCTCGCAGCATGCCGATGTCGTGACGCCGCTCGGCGACCACGGTGCGGAAGGTGTTCAGGATGATGAACCCGCCCATGGCCAGGGCGAAGACACCGAACATGTTGAAGATGAACTCGGAGACCTCCAGCGAGGACAGCAGCTCGCTGCCGGCCTCGATTCCGCCCACCGAGTACTCAGAACCGAGCTGTCGGCGCACGCGCGCCTCGACGAGCGCCCTGTCCGCGCCGTTCACGAAGGTCGCCTCGATGTCGCTGACCCGGTTTGCTTCACCGAACATCAGCTGCGCGTCTTGGAGCGGCACGTAGGCCTCTTGGGTCCCCGCAGCGGCGACCGTGTCGAGGATGCCCACGATGCGCATGCGGCGGATCCCCCTCGCCGAGGGAATCTCGATGAAGCCCCCCACTCGAGCTCCGAGTTCGTTCGCCAGACTCGCCCCCAGCGCGGTCACGCCTCGGTCGCCCGAGTCGAGCATCCTGCCCTCGGCCACGGGGAAGTGGCGGACCTTCTCGGCAGTGCGCGGCTGAACTCCCACCACCTGGATGCTGCTCACGGCCGAGGTCCGCGGCATGCCCACCGGACGGCGAAGCACCGGCGCCGCGGCCTTGATGCCCTCGACTCCGGACACCTCGTCGGCGACCGACCCGTCGAAGCTGGAGCCGCTCGCGCTGGTGATCGTCAGGTCGACCTGCCCCGCGCTCGCGAAGAAGACCTGTGTGAACGCCTCCTTCATCGTGGGAAGCAGCGCCCCCAGCCCGAAGATGACCGAGACACCGAAGACCACGGCCATCGTGGTGAGTGCAGCGCGCAGCTTGCGGCCCCACAGGTAGCGCCAGGCGAGTGTGAACGAGATGCTCACAGCAGGCCGACTCTCTCCATCGCTGCCTGAGCGTCGGCGGAGCCGGCGATCCTCGTGTCGTCCACGATGCGGCCGTCGCGCATGAACACGATGCGGTGCGCGTGCGCCGCGATTCTCGGGTCGTGGGTGACCATCAGGATCGCGCGCCCCCAGTCGGAGGACGCTTGCGTGAGGAGCTGCGCGATCTCATCGGCAGACCGGCTGTCGAGGTTGCCCGTGGGCTCATCGGCGAGCAGGAGCGCCGGATCGGTCACGAGCGCGCGGGCGACGGCGACACGCTGCTGCTGCCCGCCCGACAGTTGATCGGGCCGGTTACGCATGCGGTCGGCGAGCCCCACCTTGGCGAGCCACTCCTCCGCCTTGGCCCGGGACTGCGCCGCCGGGACGCCGTCGAGGGTGAGCGGTAGCGCCGCGTTCTCGGCGGCGTCGAGCACCGGGATGAGATTGAAGAACTGGAATACGAAGCCGAATCGCCTGCGGCGCAACTTGGTGAGTTCGTCGTCGGTCATTCCCGAGACGGGCTGGCCATCGATCTCGATCACGCCGCCGGTGGGGGTGTCGAGTCCGCCGAAGAGGTTGAGCAGCGTGGACTTGCCGCAGCCGCTCGGACCCATCACCGCGACGAACTCGCCGGGTTCGACGCTCAGGTCGACGTGGTCGAGAGCGACCACCTCTGTCGAGCCGGTCCCATATACCTTGGTGAGTCCTTTGGCCTGCACGATCGGCATCGCGGAATCTCCTATCCGGCTTGCGCGATATCGGCTTTGGGTGGACGACCGCGCCGGCGCACGAGGGGTTCCGCCAGCGGTTGCTTCTCGATCTCCGTCAAGCGGTCCTCGACCATGTCGAGCCACCGCAGGTCGGCCTCGAGGTGCATGACGGCCTTGTCGAGGAGCGTGACCCGCGAGAGTTCCGAACCCCGGTCGAGCTGAGCCCGGCTCGACGTCAGCGCGTGGAGCTCTCGGTAGAGAGTCGCGCGCTGGGCCCGGACCACGTCACGCGGGTCCACCTCGTCTGTGCGGGTCGCGACCATCAGCTTCACCCAGAAGTGGTCGCGGATGTGGTCGCTGTGCACGCCGCTGGACAGCCACTCCGCCAACACATCGCGGCCGGCGTCGGTGAGCCGGAACACCACGCGCTCGGGCCCGGCGATCTGCTCGGTCTCGGCGGGTTCGACGAGCCCGTCGCGCTCGAGACGCTGCAGGGTCGTATAGACCTGCGCGGGCTTGAGGTCCCACACGGCAGCGCCGCCGACCATCGCCTCGAAGGCCGACCGGATGTCGTATCCGTGGCGGGGCCTTTGGTGGAGCAACCCCAGTATGGCGTGACGCACCAGCACCCGGGACCTCGCAGCCGTCGAAAACTCGTCTACGAGTTCATAGTAGTCTCTTCGTGGTCGGAATCAAGGCTTCGCCCAGCCTCACGGCACCTTGTGCCGCTGCCACGGCCAACGCCCGTCGATCTCGACCTCGAGCGACCACGAAAGGAACGTCCGTATCGCCACGAGCAGGCCCAGCGCAGCGAGATTCGTGAGCGTCGGATCCACCGCGACCGTACGGATGATGTCGGCGGCCACCAGGATCTCGAGTCCCAGCAGAACCGCCCTGCCGAAGGTCGCCCGGACCAGTTCATAGGCAGCGCCGTTCTCCTTGCGGGCGATGTAGGGGAAGGCGCGAACGAGCGCTATGCCCAGGCCCACGATGATCACCCCGACACCGAGCAGCTCGAAGCCGCGCGACACCGCGTCCATGAACTCCTCGAACCCGTCCACCTTCACGCTCCCATCGGTATGCAGCCTCGTAGTGCATACCCACGATCGCCCGTCCACCGGGCAGCACCCCTCACCACAGGCGGTACTCGCCCCCGCGCTCCTCGACCGTGAACGCGACCCCGAAGAGCGCCGAGAGCTCACGCTCGGTCAGGATCTCATGTTTGGGTGCGTCGGCCACGATCCGCGCATCTCTCATGAGCACCACTCGATCGATCCGGTCGACGATGTCCTCGATGTGGTGCGTGACGAGAACGAGAGTGCGGCCACCGGCAGCCAGATCGCGCATCGACGCCCGCAGGTGCCACGCGGCGGTGGGGTCGAGTCCGGCAGTGGGCTCATCGAGCACGAGCACCGCCGGGTCATGTACGATCGCCCGCGCGATCAGGGCACGCCTGGCCTCGCCGGTCGACAGGGTGACCATGTCGCGCTGCGCCAGCGTCGAGATCCCCAGCTCCTCGAGAGCGCTGCGGGTCGCCGCCTCATCCGCTGCCGTGACGGTGGCGCGCAGATGCGGCGGCACCCCGAGAGCACCGAACCGCCCGCCGAGCACGACATCGTGGACGCTCAGGTGCGCACGGACCGTCTGCTGGAGTGCACTCGACACGACGCCGAGCAGACGCCGAGCCTGCGCGAGCTCGATCCGCGGTTCACCCCGAAACAGAACCGGGTACGGGTCCGCCCACACGGGAAGCACGTCGCGCGTGAGCAGGCCGATCAGCGTGGACTTGCCGGCGCCGTTCGGACCGAGGATCGCCAGATGCTCGCCCTCCCGGATCACGAACTCATCGACACACAGGATCTCTCGACCGTCTCGTACGACGCTCGCGTCCCTGACACTCAGCAGCTCACGCCCGGGCGCCATCACCCGTCCTCGCGAATCCGGGCGAAACGCACGTGGTCCTCCCACACGCCGGCGATCCGGATGTAGCGGCGCGACAAGCCCTCTTCGACGAAGCCGCACCGCCGGGCGACCGCGAGCGACTTCGTGTTCCGTGGTACGACGCTCACCTCGACCCTGTGTAGGTCGAGGTCGTGAAACGCGATGTTCACTGCGGCATCGAGCGCTTCGGTCATGTACCCGCGCCCGGTCGACTCCGGAGCCAAGCCGTACCCTGCCGAGCACATCTGGAGGGCTCCTCGGACGATGTTGTTCAGACCCACACGCCCGATGACCCGGTGGGGCGCCGTGGTGAGCGCGACGTAGAGCGACAGCGCGCGGTCCTGCTCGGCTTGATCGAGTTCGAACGCCAGGCGCTCGCGGACGGTCGACGGGTCCCACCAGTCGGCGGGGCGTGCCGGGTCCCATGCGAGGTGCGACGCGCGGCAGCGCGACCCGTAGTCACACACCACAGAGGCGCTCTCGGGGCCCAGCTGACGCAAGACCAAGCGTTGCGTGTCCCACTGGCGCAGCACCGTCATGTGTGGTCGCATGACCCTTCTCGGCTCACGAACGAGCGCCCCGCGCACTGATGGGGCGCTCGTCGATCCACCGTGCGAACCGTCGTCGTCAGTTCTCAGCGTGCCGCACGAACGGCGCACTGTCACGTCCCACGTGGCTCAGAACCTGCCAGCGTGCGATCGGGTCCAGCTCGGCGAGCTGCATCCGGATGCCGGCTTCGACCTCGCCGATCCGGCGTTCGCGGCGGTGGGTGAAGCCGTTGGTGAGCAGCGCGACACCGGAGATCAGGACCGCGATGGGCACGATCAGCCCCAGGACTCCCCGCTGCCCACGGATCCACTGCGTCACGCCGAACGCCAACCCACCGCTTACCAGCGTCCACCCCACAGCCGTCGTGATGGTGTCCGCGTCGAGGTTCTCCTGGAACCGCTCGCGGATCTCTGCGGCGCGCTCCATCAGCTCTTCTCGGCGGGCGAGCATCTCTTCCTTGCGCTCCATGAGCTCTTCTTTGCTTATCATCACCTGTGCACCTCCTTCTCGTCACTGTGGTAGGTACCCTCTCAGTGGCCCGGCTCCCTACCCCGTGGCGATGACTCGGCGAATAGAGGCGAAGAGACGTGGCAGCGCGACCCACCGACAAGCCGGAACCCGTTCCCAGCGAGCGTCTCCGCGTCCCGGGCGCCGAGATACTCGGATACGACACGTGGGCCGAGGACGGCGAGGCCTGCCCGTCGTGCGGGGCCGACGTCACGGGTGCTGCATCGCGCTGCCCGAGCTGCGGCCAATGGCTCGAACGGTGCTCGGGTTCTTGTCCCAGCTGCGCCTCGCCTCGCTGCGTGGGCGGCGGCCGCACGAGCCCCGCAGGACAGACGGCCGAGAATCGCTAGGCGCCTTTGGGAGCGCTGATGAGCTCCAGGATGTTGTCCAGCAGCCGAGCGTTGTCGCCCAGCTTGATGCCCATGTTGGCGAAGATCGCGTCGTCACCCAAGACGATGACCTGACCGCTGCCCACCGGCGCGACCCCGACCACACCGAAGGGCTGTTGGAGGTCCTCGGGATCGGCAGCACCGTTGGCGTTGGTGTCCGCGACCACGTTACCGGCCGCAAGCACCACGAGCTTCGCGGTCGCCAGCCTGGTCGCATCGGTCTTGACGGGCCACCCCGAGATGACGACGACCTGCTTCACGTCCCTGGTGATCGCATGCTCGACGATCGAGTCGGTCCCGAAGACGCCGGGATCGGCTCCCTCGTCCGTGCCCACAGCCTGCATGACCCCTGTGGCCACCGGCAGGCCCCATCTCGCGGGCATACCCAGAATCGGATACGGAACATGGATGGTGAGGATGACCGTGCCGCCGCGCTCAAGGTAGTCGTCGAGCACCTTCTCCTCGTCTTTCGAGAAGGCACGCATGGGCCCGGGCAGGTACACCGCAGCGACACCGTCGAGGGACTCATCGGTGATCGCGTCGTTGTTGACCCGCACCCGATAGCCGGCAGCGGACATGCGCGACACCGCCTCGGACTGACCGAGTTCGCTGGTGTCCTCCGGCGCGAAGATCTCACCGTGGGCCTTGTCGAAGACGATGACGCCGCGCGCGGCTCTCGGCGGTGCGGGCACGGTCGCCTCGACGGCCGGCGCGGATGGTTCCGGCGCCTGCGTCGGCTGCGGCGCAGTGCAGCCGCCCAGCAGGACCGCAGAAGCGGTCATCATCACGACCACCCGGACGAGACTGAACCTCATCGGACCCTCCCAGATTTGCCAGCGACTGAGTCGCAATCGTATCACCCGTGAATGCAGCAACGGTACAGGCAGCGCGGCAGACTGAACGCCGATGATCCGGTCGGACGCGATCACGATGAGAACGGGTGTTGACCCTCACGTAACGTGAGGCTTTACTCTCGGACACGGAGGTGAGCGCGATGGTGTACACGGTCGGCGCGGTGGCGAAGCTCGCGCACGTGAGCGTGCGGACGCTGCATCACTACGACGAAGTGGGCCTACTGGAGCCCTCGGAGCGTTCCGATGCGGGCTACCGGCTCTATAGCGACGAGGACCTGGCCACGCTGCAGCAGGTGCTCTTCTACAAGGAGCTGGGATTCGGCCTCGAGGAGATTCGCGAACTGATGGCCGACCCCGCGTTCGACCGCCGAGAAGCGCTGGTAGCCCAGCGCGACCAGGTCGCTCGGCAGATGGAGCGACTGGAGGCCCTGAGGGGCCTGATAGACAAGACGCTGATCTCGATGGAAGGAGGGATACGGATGACGAAGGAAGACATGTTCGAGGTCTTTGGTGACTTCGATCCTGCGGAGCACGACGAAGAGGTCGAGCAGCGCTGGGGCGACACCGACGCCTATAAGGAGTCGGCCCGCCGTACGAGCAAGTACACCAAGGCCGACTGGCAGCGATTCAAAGACGAGCAGGAAGCGCTGGGCGGGCGCATGATCGCGCTTCTCGACGCGGGCGTAGAGCCCTCGGACCCACGTTCGATGGCTGTCGCCGAGGAGGCCCGGCTACAGATCGACACGTGGTTCTACCCGCTGTCGCGAGAGATGCACGTCTGCTTGGGTGAGATGTACATCGCCGACCCTCGGTTCAAGGCGACTTACGACAAGCAGCGCGACGGCCTCGCCCAATGGCTCTGCGATGCGATCAAGGCGAATGCCGCACGAGTGTAGGCACCTCGGACTCGCGAAGCCGCTTTCCGCCAGTGATACCGGTCACAGGAACCCCGCCTGCTCGAACGGCGATGTGACGCGAATCACTTCGCCGTTCGCCGCGGGGGCCGATGCTCCTTCCCAGGGAAGCGCGATGGCCTTCCCGCTTCTCGAACCGGAGGTGGCAGGTGCTCAGGCGTACGGCGACGGTCGCAGTCGCGACCGCGGTCCTGTTGATGGTATGCGTGAGCTCGGCCGTAGCAGGCGAGGCCGCCTCGTTCGACCCGCCCGTGGCAGACGCCGAACTGGTCTCGCGTGATGCCGTGTCCGGTGCGCGGGCGGTACAGTCCGCCCTCTCCACGATCGACTCGGTCGACCTGAACGCCGACAGCGCCGTCGTCACCGTCGACGATGTCGACGGCCCCCACGACATCACGCTCGACTACGGGGATCTGCTCACCGACAAGCGGACTGCGGGCGCGGGCTACTTCGCCGGTGCGTACGTGGTCTTGGGAGTCATCAGCCGCGTGATGCGGCTCCTTCGCGGGCTGTTCGCGTTCGGCGGCTAGCAGGCCTCGTCGGCTCGCAGGTAACGCAGGTGGTCAGCCAACTCGTTGTCGGCCTCCGCGATGTGGACCGTGAGCCACTCCCGCAGAAGCGCAGCCATCCGCAGCACCGTCTCCGTCTCGCCCGACCGGTGCGCCAGAACCAGCTCCCGAGTTCGGACCGACAGGTCCTCGTGCTGCGCCCTGTGCGCCATGGCTTGCTCGGCAGGATAAGAACACCTGCGCATCAGGGCCTCCTCGTCCGAGAAGTGCGTCGAGACGTAGTCGCTCAGCCGAATCAGCAGCTGACTCGTCGTCTCTTCGTCGCAGCCGGCAGCTGTGTGGTCGGCGAGCTCGTTGAAGATGGCGATCAGCTCGCGATGCTGGTCGTCGACAAGGGGGTGCCCCGTCTCCAGAGAGCGGTTCCAGATCACGCGCTTCATCGCTAGTTCTCTCCGGGCTGCGCGTAGGGACGCTGGTAGTCTGAGTTGCCTGAGCCGGGTCCACCGGTGGAGATCCAGATCTCCACGAGGCTGCCCCGAGCGGCCGCGGCATCGGGCTCCGGATCCTGGAAGTAGACTCTGCCCTTGGCCGGCCCGGTGGTGACAGGACCGTACTTCACAGTGACTCGGTACCCTGCGGCTCTCAGAGCGGATCGCGCCCGGCTTTCGGTCAGCGCTTGGACGTTGGGGACCCACGGTCCACCGGAGCGTGAGGTGCCCCCTCCGCCATCGGTGTCACCGGCGATAGTCTCGGTTTCGTCGAAGGAAGGATCGTATCCGAGGCTCTCCTGCGCGCCGATCCCCTCGGCCCCATCGACCCCGTAGGAACGAGCGACGGCGATGTCGATGGACGACCCCCGCAAGACGCGAGCCCCCCCGACAGGCGCTTGGTCGGCGATGTCCCCGGCCTTCTGCTGGCGCGTGCGCACTTCCGAGATGTCACCCACAACGAGGTCAGCAGCGACGATCGACTGCCTGGCAGCGACGGCGGGTAGACCCACGACATCGGGTACCACTGTCGTCTGCGTGAAGATCCACCACAAGACGAGCAGTGCGATGATGGCAGCGGCGAGCGCGATGCCGAGCCCGCGAGCGCGATCATCGTGGATGCCGGCCTGATCGTCGGCGGGGGCCACTGGTGTCTGAGCAGGGTCGTCCGGTGCCATCGTGCTCCTCGTCGCCCGGCGCGCTACACGCCGATACAGCGCGCCGCCCCTGCGCGTTTACCCGACAGGATACAACGAGCGAGCACGTCTCGTCGCCCCGCAGGGCATTTCGCAGGCGTCCGCCGTCCCTCGGCGGCCCTATTCAGCGGGGCCGGGCGCACCGCTCGAAGTGATGCTGCTCGCTTCCACTTCAGGCCCGGCCATGCGTATCGAGGCACCCTGCAGTTGCGTACCCGCCACGATGACCCCCAGGCCCTCGAGACTCCCGGTTTCCGCGGGGAACTCGTCGGCGTTGGCGATGACTGCCACAACCGTGCCCTCGGCCCCCGCCGCCGCGGATCGGTCGATGACGGCCCAGAAGCCGCCCTCGAGATCACGGTATTCCAGCGTGCCGATCGCCTGCACGGTGCCGTCCGGCAGCGGGTAGAGGCCCGGCGCCAGGCTCGAGCCGGTGGGATCGCCGGGAGCGGTCGGCGGCGGTGCGCTCTCCGGCGGCTCCGCCGGAGAGCATGCGGTCGCAACGGCCACAAGTGCGGCCAAGCACATGAGGACAGCCAGATACCTGCGCATGCGAACCTCCTGATCGCGTTCATCCACGGTCTTGGACGCGCGAATGACGTACCGGGTTCTCAGTACGTCCCGCTGGGGGCAGGCGCTAGGCCGGAGACCAGAAGCACCGTTTGGGCGAGACGATCTCACCGGACTTCTTGAGGTCGTTCATCGCCTTGTCGACGACCTTGCGGTCGAGTCCGGTCATCTCGACGACCTTCCCGGCGTTGAGCGGCTCACCGGCCGCCTTCATCGCATCCAACACCTGCTGCTTCGGGTCCATGGGGTCTCCTTCGATAGATGGTCGTCCGGCTTCAGGGAAGATACCCGAACCGCGCTGAACGCCTCGCCGAATGAGCGGGCGTCGGCGCAGAGGCCTGGCTTCGAGCGATACCCGGTAACGGAACGGTAGCGGCCGTTTCGCAGCCGCTCCGCATCGGGCGTAGACTCTTTCACGGCGGCCATCGCGCCGCAATCGAAAAGAGGCGAAGCCTGGAATGAAGCGCATGCGTGCTTCGATGAAGGCGGCGCTCGCAGCCGGAACGGTTGCGGGACTGGCGCTGCTGGCTCTACTCGTGTTTGCGGCGAACTACCTGTGGACGGAGTTCCAGTGGTACCAGAGTCTGGGCCACACCTCCGTCATCGTCACACGGATCACCTCGCAGGGGGTGCTGTGGGTGATCGCTGCGGTGATCGCCTCCGGTGCCATCTTCGCGGGTGCGACCGTGGCCGGTCGTCAGCGTCGACCACAGCAAGGGTTCACCGTCGCGACCGCGACGGTATCGCTCATTCTGGGCAGCCTCATCAGCTGGAACCTCTCGACGCACTGGATGACGTTCCGCCTCGCGGTCGCCCAGTCGCCGTTCGGGATCTTCGATCCCCAGTTCGGAAGAGACGTCGGCTTCTTCGTCTTCACGCTGCCTGCGCTCGAGCTGGCGAACACCTGGTTCAACGGGGTCGTCGTCATCACGGCCATCGTCGCGATCGCCATCGCGATCTTCCCCGAACCGGGCGACACCCGCCCGGTCCTCACCGGAAGGTGGTGGCAGCTCAAGCCTCTGTTCTCGGTGCTGTTCGGGTTGCTGGTCCTTTCGGCGACGTTCGGCGCGTGGCTGTCGATCTGGCTTCTCGACCTGTCGAAGAACTCGCAGTTCACGGGCGCGGGCTACACCGACGTCCACGCCTCGATCCCGGCGCTGTGGGTGATGGTCGCAGTCGGCCTGGCCATCGCCGGGGTGGCGATCATGGGCGCCCGCTCGCGGCGGTGGCACCTGCTCGCGGGGCTCGTGGGCGTGTGGGCCGTCGCCGCGATCGTACTGGGTGACGCGTGGCCGGCCCTCATGCAGAACTACGTGGTGGCACCCAATGAGGCCGCCCTCGAAGCGCCGTACCTTGAACGCAACATCGCCATGACGCGAACCGCCTACGGACTGGAGGACGTCCGGGCCCAACGCTTCTCGGCGCTCGAGAGCCTGGCCGGCCAGGCCGCTGCGGGCAGCGCGAAGGCGCTCAGCCACGCGCGGGTGTGGACGCCCGACTCGGTGAAGCAAGCCTACTCGCAACTCCAGACCATCCGGCCGTACTACAAGCTGTCCCGCATCGACACCGACCGCTACGTCGTTGACGGCGAGCCGAGCCAGGTGCTTGTGGCGGCCCGGCAGATCGACCCGAACGCCTTGCCTGCGAACGCCAAGACGTGGGTGAACCAGCATCTCGTGTACACGCATGGTTACGGCATCGCGATGAGCTCGGCGCACGAGACCACCCAGCGGGGCTTCCCCACCTTCATCGTGGGTGACATCCCGCCACGGGTGGCGAGCGACGTGGCTGCGACATCTCCCGACCTCGAGATCGACGAGCCGCGCATCTACTTCGGCCCCGATACCTCCGAGTACGCGATCATCGACTCGGGGATCGACGAGTTCGACTATCCCGCCGGCGAGGAGAACGTCTTCTACCACAACACCTCTGAGATCGGTGTGAGGTTGAGCTCTGCGTTGCGACGTCTGTCCTGGGCGGTCAGGCTCGGCTCGGACCAGGTGCTCTTCTCGGACTACGTGTCTCCGGACAGCCGCGTGCTGATCCATCGCGACGTGCGCGACCGAGCCCGCCGGCTCGCCCCGTGGCTGGCCTACGACACAGACCCCTACCCCGCGATCGTGGACGGCCGCATCGTCTGGATCCTCGATGGATACACCTCCAGCGACCATTTCCCCTACTCACAGCCGCTCGCCGACGGGACGAACTATCTGCGCGACTCCGTGAAGGTCACGGTCGACGCCGCGAGCGGAGAGACGAACTTCTTCGCGAGCGGCGAGGATCCCATCCGGGACGCCTGGGCGTCGATCTACCCGGGGCTGATCCGGAGTGCGAACGACGTCCCGCCCTCGCTGGCCTCGCATTTCCGAGTGCCCCAGAAGCTCTTCTCGGCGCAGACACGGATCTATCGCACCTACCACATGACCGACGCTCGGGTCTTCTACAACCGCGAGGACCAGTGGGAGATCTCGGGCGAGAAGAGCGACGATCCGGTCAAGCCGAGCTACGTCGTCTTGGACCCGCCCGACGCGCGCACGTCCGGCATGTACCTGATGCAGCCGTTCGCCCCCAAAGACGGCGACAATCTGGTGGGATGGATGGCGGCGAGCTGCGAGCCCTCCGACTACGGGCAGCAGACCGTCTACGCGCTGCCCAAGGACCACATCGTGCTGGGCCCGCAGCAGGTCAAGGCGCGCATCGACCAGGACCCCACGATCTCGCCGACGCTCTCACTGTGGAATCAACGCGGGAGCAAGGTGGTCTTCGGCGACATGCTCGTGCTGCCGGTCGAGGGAGCCATCGCCTATGTGCAGCCGGTCTTCCTGCAAGCCGAGAAGACCGCGATCACCGAACTCGTCGCGGTGGTCGTGGTCAGCGGCGACCACGTGGAGATGGATCCGACCCTCACCGGCGCACTCTCGAAAGCGTTCGGAACGACCGGCGGCACCGACTCACAGCGCGCGACACAGGTCGACGGGCTTTTCGCCGAGGCATACGCGGCGCAGGTCCGAGGCGATCTGACGACATACCGCGCGAAACTCGAGGAGCTGCGTGAGACTCTGGACTCGACGCGGACCGTGGGCGCCGCCGTGACCCCGTGACCGGGACGACCGCTACCGGATCGAGAACGCCGAGAAGCTCTCGGCCAGACCCGGCGGAACGTGGGCCGCGCTGAAGCTCGCGGTGCGCAGCGCGCCATCCGTCCCCTCCGGTCGATAGGGCTGCAGCACCCAGCGGGTGACACCCTCGGCCGAGAGCTCCTCGGCCATGCGGATGAGCGCCGCCGAGTCGAGCAGGTCGGGATGCACGGTGGTACGCACTTCGAAGTCGACACCGGTGCGCACGAGGCGTCTGAGACTCTCGCGCGCGATATCGCCTGAGTGGGCAACGCCCGTGATCGCGGCGTACTCGTCCCACGGGGCCTTCACGTCGAAGCCGACCCAGTCGAGCGACGGCAGGGTCTCCGAGAGCCGGTCGGGGTACTGGCCGCCGGTATGCAGGCCGACCTTGAACCCCATCGTGCGCACCTCGCGCACGGCGGCGCTGATGGCCGAATGCACGGTGGGCTCGCCGCCGGAGAAGACCACCGCGTCGAGCAGGCCCATCCGGGTGGCGAGGAACGCCTTCACCCGGGACCACGTCGGCCCGTCGCCCTCCCCCGCCTGCAGAAGATGGGGGTTGTGGCAGTAGGGGCAGCGCCACGGGCACCCTTGCAAGAAGACCGTCGCCGCGAGTTCGCCCGGCCAGTCGCAACTCGACAGCCGGGCGAGTCCGCCCACGGGGAGATCAGTTGAGCTTGTCACCGGGCTCGGTGAAGCAGGTGCGCTCGGCGAACTCGCCCTTCTTCCCCTGGTTGAACGACGCGACGGGGCGGTGGTAGCCCATCACGCGCGTCCAGACCTCGCAGGGCTGGCGCTCCTCATCGGAAAGCTCGATCAGGTCGTGCTCAGGCTTGAGTATCTCGGCCATGGTGGATCCCTCCTCTAGTCGCAGCAGACCGCTGCGCGCTTGCGGGCGACGAGCTCCTCGTCGCACTTCGGGCAGTACTCATGCTCACCATCGAGGTAGCCGTGCGTCGGACATACCGAGAAGGTGGGAGTGATCGTGATGTAGGGCAGCCGGAAGTTCTCGAGCGAGCGCTTCACGAGCTTCTTGCACGCATCTGCCGAGGAGATCCGCTCGCCCATGTAGAGGTGCAGGACCGTGCCGCCGGTGTACTTGCGCTGCAGCTCCTCCTGGCGCTCGAGCGCCTCGAAGGCGTCGTCGGTGAAGCCCGCCGGCAGCTGGCTCGAGTTCGTGTAGTACGGGTTGCCATCCGGTCCGGCCTGGAGGATCTCGGGATAGCGCTTCTTGTCCTCACGGGCGAAGCGGTACGTCGTGCCCTCCGCGGGTGTCGCCTCGAGGTTGTAGAGGTGGCCGGTCTCCTCTTGGAACGCGACCATGCGCTCGCGGACGTGATCGAGGAAGCGCACGGCGAACTCGTGGCCCCATGGCGTGGAGATGTCCTCGGCGTCACCGGTGAAGTTGCGGATCATCTCGTTGATGCCGTTCACGCCCACGGTGGAGAAGTGGTTCCGCAGGGTACCCAGGTAGCGCTTGGTGTACGGGAACAGCCCTCCCTCGATATGACGCTCGATGACCTTTCGCTTGAGTTCCAGACTGGTTCGTGACAACTCGAGCAGGTAATCGAGTTGGGCGAAGAGCGCGGTCTCGTCACCGGCATGGGCGTGACCCAAGCGGGCGCAGTTGATGGTGACCACGCCGAGCGAGCCGGTCTGCTCGGCGGATCCGAACAGGCCGTTCCCGCGCTTGAGCAGCTCGGTGAGGTCGAGCTGGAGCCGGCAGCACATCGAGCGCACCATGTTGGGCTTGAGCTCGGAGTTGAGGAAGTTCTGGAAGTACGGCAGCCCGTACTTCGCCGTCATCTCGAAGAGCAGCTCGGCGTTCTCGGATTCCCACGGGAACTCGGGCGTGATGTTGTAGGTGGGGATCGGGAAGGTGAAGACGCGGCCTTTGGCGTCGCCCTTGGTCATGACCTCGATGTAGGCCCGGTTGATCATGTCCATCTCGACCTGAAGCTCGCCGTAGGTGAACTCCTGGATCTCGCCGCCGATGACGGGATACTCGCCCTTGAGGTCGTCGGGGCAGGTCCAGTCGAAGGTGAGGTTGGTGAAGGGCGTCTGCGTCCCCCATCGGGACGGGACGTTGAGGTTGTAGACGAGTTCCTGGATCGACTGCCGAACGAGGTCGTAGGAGAGCGAGTCCTTGCGGATGTAGGGGGCCAGGTACGTGTCGAACGAGCTGAACGCCTGCGCGCCCGCCCACTCGTTCTGGAGCGTACCGAGGAAGTTCACGATCTGGCCAACGGCGCTGGACAGGTGCTTGGGGGGACCGGCCTCGACCTTGCCCGGCACACCGTTGAGACCCTCGGTGAGCAGCGTGCGAAGCGACCAGCCGGCGCAGTATCCCGCGAGCATGTCGAGGTCATGGATGTGGATATCGCCCTCGCGATGCGCCTCTCCCACCTGAGCCGGGTAGACGTGCGAGAGCCAGTAGTTGGCGACGACCTTGCCCGAGACGTTCAGTATCAGACCGCCGAGCGAATAGCCCTGGTTCGCGTTGGCGTTCACTCGCCAGTCGGCTCGGTCGAGGTACTCGTTGATCGACGTCTCGACCTCGACGACCGTCTTGCGGTCGCTTCGCAGCCGGGCGCGCTGCTCGCGGTAGACGATGTAGGCGCGGGCGGTGGCGAAGTGGTTCGCGCTGATGAGGACCTGCTCCACGACGTCCTGGATCTGCTCGATCGTGGGAGGGGTCTCGGGGAACCGATGAGCGAGTACCTTGATGGCCTGCGCCGTGAGGAGCTGCGACTCGGGAGCGTCGAACTCGTTGGTGGCCTTGCCGGCACGCTCGATGGCCGAGCGGATCTTCTCGGCGTCGAAGGCCGTCCGTTCGCCCCCACGCTTGATGACCCCCGCAAGCACAGGACGGCCGATGGTCTCGCTCCCCATGTGACGCAACTCCCCTCACGTGAGCGGGTCGGCGGCGGCGTGGCGTTCACGGCTCTGAGGCCGAGAAACGCGACGCGCACCACCGGGACACCCCGCCCGGTCCTCGTGCTGTCATCTCGCGGCAGGTCTACCCGCTCAAGACGCTGCCTGTGGCGCCGTGCCTTCCCGGCTTCTTGTGCCAGTGGCACCACAGTCGGCCGCGAACATCCACGTACCGGTGCGGACAGCGCCCGCTCTTGTCCCCCGATTCGGAACGCACTGGTTTCCCTCGTAACACCAGATGTTGTGGTCTGGCGCATCACGATACAACATATAGTATGTGAACCCCGCAAGCGGGTCAACGCGAAGAGCGCACAGAGATCGGGATTCTGATGCGGCTTGAGCGGGATGCGGAATCCCTGTTTGACGGCTTGAGACGGGTCAGCGCTGGTCGAAGCGGATGCCCGCCTCGGAGAGCCGCACCACCTCGGCGATGCGGCGGCTGCGGGTCTCAGGCCGTTTGGCGCTCGCGATCCACCCGAGGGCGAGCTTCTGCGCGCCGGCTCTCGACGCTTCGAAGAAGCGGCGTGCGGTCGGGCTGTCGGCGAACGCAGCGGCCAGGTCGTCGGGGATGAGCATCGCGTCTATGTCGTCGAGCGCGTGCCAGGAACCATCGGCCTTGGCGGCGTCGACAACCGCACGCCCGGCGCTCGTCATGAGCCCGGCGGCCTCAAGCCGGGCTACGCGCTCCTTGTTCGACTGCGACCAGACGCTCCCGGCCCGTCGAGGCGCCATCATGCCCTGGAAGCGGTCGTCGTCCAAGGACCGGGCCCGGCCGTCGATCCAGCCGAAGCACAGCGCCTCCTCTACCACGTCGTCGTAGTACAGAGTCCCGCGGGTACTCCGCTTCTTGTCGATGAGCAGCCAGATCGACTCTGGCTGGGTGTGGTGCGCCGTCAACCACGCTCGCCACTCAGCTCGCGAGGACAGATCGACCGTCTCGAGTTCGTCCGCGCCCATCGTCTGCTCTCCTTCTCCGTTGTCGGATGGTATGTCTGTGCCCAACGATGCGGGCGTATCATGTGCGCGACGCCGTGACACCCGAAGGGATCCCCGTGATTCAACACGTCCGTGGAGCGCAGAACGTCAGCCGCATGTGCATGGTGTGCGGCTCTCAGAACCCTTACAGCCTCAAAGCGCGCTTCCTCGAGCTCGAGAGCGGTGAACTGGTGGGGCTGTTCGCTCCGCTGCCGGAACACCAGAGCTATCCGGGGCGGCTGCATGGTGGTGTCTCATCGGCGATCCTCGACGAGACGATCGGCAGGGCGGTCAACGTGATCGATCCCGACGCATGGGGCGTCACGGTCGAGTTGTCGTTGAGATACCGCCAGCCGGTCCCGCTCGACAGCGAGATCAGAGCGGTGGCCCGCATCACGCGAGACTCCAGCCGTCTGTTCGAAGGTACGGGGGAGATCGTGCTCCCGGACGGCACGGTCGCGGTCGAAGCCTCGGGAAAGTACCTGAAGATGCCGATAGACAAGATTGCCGACGGCGACTTCGATTCGGAGTGGTTCGCCGACGGCCGTTCAGCCCCTGAGCGCATCGATATGCAGCCACGAAGGACATAGGTCGCAAAGCCGGTTCACGTCGATTCGCAACGGAAGCGGGGCTGTCCGAGAGCCGAGTCGAGCGCGAAAGGCACCGATGAGCAGCGGCATCACCGACATAGACCGGCGCGAACGCGTCGACGCCTTGGTGGCCCAGGCTCGTGCCTTGCGGTACTTCGACTACGAACGGCTGGGTACGCTGGCCGAGCAGGCCTTCGATCTCGCCACCGAGACCGACTGCAACGGCGAACAGTACGCCCATGGCATCGCTTCGGCGCTGGGGTTGCTCGCGCACCGCAACTGCGTGCAAGGCGAATGGGGCCAAACCCTGACGCAGGCGACTCAGGCACTGGCGATTCTCGAACCCGGTGAGCCGAGTCTCGCGCTCGGCGAGGTCTACGAGGCGCTGGGCTGGACCCACTACCACATGGGAGACTACGTCCGCGCGCTCGACTTCCTCATGAGGGCACTCGATGTCGCCGAACGGCTCGAAGAACGCAACCTGCAGGCGTTCGCGCTCGACCGCATCGCGGCGGTTCACGCGTCAGCGGGGCATCCTGAGATCGGGCGGACCACGCACGAGCGCTCCCTGGAGATGCACCGGGAGCTCGGTGACGAGCTGGGCGAGGCGCTCGCGCTCAACAACATCGCCTACTCCTATATGGATCTCGACGACCTCGAGCATGCTCGCACCTGCGCCCGCGCCTCTCAACGCTACTGCGAGCGTTCCGGGAACCTCTATCTGCACATGGGCGTCTACGACACGCTTGCCGAGATCAGCATCTTGGACGGAGACCTCGACTCCGCCGAGAAGTACTCCCGGCTCGGCCTCTCCATGGCCCGGAAGTGCGGGTCGGTGCCGGACGAGGCCAACGCCATGCTCACCCTCGGACGCATCGGTCGTCTGCGCGGGCGCTACGACGAGGCCATCGCTGCCACCCAGGCCGCTCTCGCGGTCGCCGAGGACCGAGGCCGTTTCGTGGAGCGCTACACGTGTCACGAGCTGCTCTCGGAGATCTACGAAGCGAAAGGCGACCACGGCGCCGCTCTCGAGCACTTCAAGGAGTTTCACCACCTGAAGGAGGCGCGGGCCGACGGAGAGACGCAGAGCCGCCTGACGAACCTTCAGGTGCAGAACCAGGTATCGAGCGCCATGAAGGACGCCGAGATCATGCGGCTGCGAAACCTCGCCCTCGAACGCGAGGTGGAGGAGCGTAGGATCGCGCAGGCGACGCTCGAAGCGCGCGCGTCGCTCGACCCGCTCACGGGCCTGTTCAACCGGGCGCACCTCTCGGCGCTGTCCGAGGAGCTCCGGCTGTTGTCGACCGCCGACCATCCCCTGGCGCTGCTCCTGCTCGACATCGACCACTTCAAACAGGTCAACGATGCCTACGGACACCTCGCGGGGGACCATGTGCTCGTGTCGATCGCACGTATCCTGCGCGACAATGCCCGTGAGACCGACATCCCCTGCCGCTTCGGCGGCGACGAGTTCCTCCTCGTGATGGACGGCATGGACTCCGCGGCTGCCACTGCCGTCGCCGAGCGGCTGCGTCGCGCCGTGGCGGCTGCCGACATCCGCTTCGGCGACCGGAGCATGTCGATCACGATCAGCGCGGGGGTCGCCGCCCTCGAGTCAGGGCACGCGCTCGATCTGAGGGCGCTCATGAGCCGCGCGGACCTCGCACTCTACAACGCGAAGCACTCGGGACGGAACCGGATCGTGACCGCGGACATCCTCGCGGGGCAGCACTGAGGCCCGGGGGCCGCCCAGCCGGGGATCCACCCGGGCAGATGCGACTAGCGCACGACCACCTTGATCGTCCGTGATGTCGCGGGCTTGCGGCGGTAGTCGCCGAAGTAACGGACGCGGAAACGGTACGTCCCCTTGCGTCCGGGCTTGAACTTGTAGCGCCACGCGGTCCCCGAGAGTGTGCGCGAGGAACTCAACGCCCACGTCTTCGAGCCCGGCTTCTTGACCTCCACGCGCACTCTGTCGCCGGACCGTCCCGCCCGCATGGATCCGGAGAGCGTGAACGCCTTCTTGCGCTTCGTCGTCTTCTTGCTCGACTTGATCGTGACGGAGTTGGCGGTCTTGTTGATCCAGTGATAGCCCGAGGACGCGGCAACGAAGGCCTGGCGGCTCGCAGAACTCGAATCGATGCGCCAGTCACGGTCCTTGTTGGAGTTGAACCACACGACACCGACGATCCGGGGGAACTTCCGCGGGATCACCTCGAACATATCCGATATCCACGTGGCCTTGTCGCCGCCGGTGGCGGTGCAGCCCGTCTCGGCCACGATGATCGGCTTGGCGGGTGAGAGCGCGGCGACCTCCCTGTAGGCACCCGTGTAGAGGCTCTCGAACGTGTTCCAGTTCCTCCCGCCGATGGCTCCGAAGTTGAAGCCATCGAGCGCCATGATGTCGACGTAGGCCTCCCCCGGCCAGTACGCCTTGATCGGCGGGGAAGTCCCCCACGGGATGCTGTGGATGTTGGGAGACCACACGAACAGGACGTTGGTCGCGCCCTCCTGGATGAACAGGCTCCGGATGTGCCTCCATGCAGCGATGCTCTTCTGAGGCGTGTTGCCGTTGACCGTCCCGCACCACGGATACCAGTTACCGTTCATCTCGTGGAACGGACGCAGCCATATGGGGCCACCGTAGGCCCTCGCATCCCGAGCGTACTGGCGCAGGTAGGAGTCCATGGTGCCCGCGGTGATGGCGTCCATGCTGTACTTCGACTGGTTGACGCCCTTGCCCGGTTCCCAGATCTCCAGCGTGATCAGCGGAACGGTGCCGCGCGCGCGAACACGCCCGGCCCACGTCGCGTTGAACCCCGAGGACACATCGGTGTAGTAGCTCGACACCTTCGCACGCGCACGAGCGGACCACTCGGTATCCGCGAGCGGCGTGATGCTCGACGGGGTTCCGGGCTGGTAGAAACCGATCCAGCGCCGGGACGGCTTGGTGGCCGCAGCGCTCGAGGCGATGTCCGTGGCGGCGGCTGCGTACGCCGTAGCCTCAGACGCCGAGGCCACGTCGCGCGGCGGGGCGACGATGCCCGAGAACAGAAGTGAGATGCCGAGCGCGGCGGTGAGTAGCCTGCTGCGCATTGATGAGTACCTCCGAGACGCGACCTCTTGGCCGCTTGCCCGCGAACACGGGCGGCCGTGCGCGGTCCTCATCTCAAGATGAGCCGCCTGACAGTACAACTGTCCCAGCGTACCACCGTGTGGGTGTTCCGGGCGAGCGCGGTGATGCGGGTCACATCACTCCAGCCCCCCCACCCCCGCCGATTCAGAACAGCGACAGGCCCCTGGCGACACCTTCTGAGACCCCCCAGACGATGCCCCACGCGATCGTCACACCGATCGCAACGCCCAGAAAGGCGCGGTGCCATTCGATGTCGAGCAACCAAGCAGCTGCGGAGCCCGAGTACGCTCCCGTGCCCGGCAGCGGGACCGCCACGAAGACCGCGAGGCCGAGTAGTCCGTACTTGTCGACCAGCGGCCGTGCCTTCTCGCGAGCGTGCTCGAGCTTTCGGTGCAGCCACGTGCCCTCGGGGATGTGCTGATAGACCCACTGCAAGATGAAGTAGGTGGGGAAGAAGACCAGGATATTGGCGATGAGGATGAGCGGCATGTAGAGCCGGTCGCCCTGCTGCACGGCCCAAGGCACCGCCCCCCGCAGCTCGATCCAGGGCACCATGGCCAAGACGACGTACTTGAGGTAGGGGGGAAGGGACGCTACCAGTTCCTCCACGATCGATACCTGCCTTCGAGGTCGTGTTTCCGGACCCCACTGTATTCATTCGCGGGTCGAACCGCCACGAACCGTTGCACAACCGCCACCGCGCCCGACTGCATTCGAGACACGAGCGCCCCGGCGCGGACACTCCTGCCGCACTTGAGCCCAACGCCGTGAAAGGCTAGCATCTGCACACCCGAAGGGGAGTAGCCGGTGCACGCCCTGTGCACAGCGCGATCGTCATCACGGACCACTGTGTCCCGGTCGCGCGTCCTCCCGCGGCAAGACCTTCGGCGCCAACCAGCCCCCGCCATTCGGGGTCGCGCGAGCGGCTCGTGGCGGGCGGCACCCGGACGGTGCCGGCATCAGGAGGTCTGCCCCGCATGATGTACGTCTACGCACTCGGCGGTTTCGTCTTGCTCTTCGGCGGCGGGGAGTGGCTCGTTCGCGGAGCTGTGGCCGTGTCCCGTCGCTTCCGACTCTCACCTCTGTTGATCGGCATGACGGTGGTCGCCTGGTGTACATCGGCCCCGGAACTCGTGGTGAGCATGGGAGCCGCGCTCGAGGGTCGGAGCGACATCGCGATCGGCAACGTCGTGGGCAGCAACATCTTCAACATCCTGGGTGTACTGGGTGCTGCTGCACTCATCGCCCCGATCGTGGTGAGACCCAGCGAGCTCAAACGCGACACGGCCGTGATGATCGCCAGCAGCCTGGCCATCGCGCTGGTGGCTCAGACCGGTGAGATCGGGCGCCTAGCAGGGGCGGTGCTCACTGCGGGAATCGTCGCGTACGTCGTGATCTCGTACCGCTCGGAGCTGAAGGACTCGAAGCTTCCGTCGGCCGAGCTGCACGTGCACGAGTCCGAGGAGATCGAGGTGCCGTCATCGGTCTGGGCCGGCGTCGGCTACCTCGCTGGCGGACTCGCCGCGCTCGTCGTCGGCTCGCGTCTGCTGATCATCGGCGCCACCGATATCGCACTGCTCTTGGGCGTCTCGGAGGCGGTCATCGGCCTCACCCTCGTGGCGGTGGGAACCTCACTGCCCGAGCTTGCGACCAGCGTGGTCGCAGCGGTTCGCAAGCACTCGGACGTCGCAGTGGGCAACGTCGTTGGCAGCAACATCTTCAACCTCCTGGGCATCCTGGGCATAACGTCGCTGGTACGGCCGATCGGCGTGGCCGAGCAGATCGCCCGAGTGGACGTGTGGGTGATGCTCGCGATCGCGGTCGCCCTCGCGCCGCTGCTTCTGATCAAGGGACGCATCGGCCGAATGGCCGGAGCGGTCTCCCTGGCGCTCTACGTGGGATATGTCGTGATGCTGTTCTCGTAGCCTCGGCGACTCACGACGCGCCACGCGGTTCCCCGCGTCGCAGGTCCGACAAGACTCCCGCGACTCCTGACCGGAGCGCCCTCCCCTGTCTGGCGCGTCGACGAGTCACCTGCTGCATTCCGACGGTGCTGGTGCCGTTGAGGAAGGCGATGCTCCAGCACCCGGTGGCCGGCTTGTCGAAGTCCGGGGAGTTCTACGAACGTCATCGACATCATCACGTTGGATGCGGCCGAGCACGCCTCGCTCCTCCAGGTACTTCTTTGCGGCCTCGTACTGCCTCGTTCGCCTCCACCTCGATCGACGTGGGTGCGACGGCCTCGTCCATCGCGCCAGCATCGAGGTTGAGCCCCGCCATGTCCTCGGGCTGCTCGGCAACACCCGAGGGTCACGGCCACCCGATACGTCCGGCCGGTGGCCTGGACCCGTAGAGGCCAGCGGCTCCAGCGGCCGGGCGGCAGCCACATCACGACTCACTGCGAGATCCATCGGATGAGCAGCACCGCGTCGGGCGCTTCCTTCTCGACCGCCGTGCTCGCCGCCCGCTCAGAGACGAGCGCCGCGTCTTGCGTGTTAGCTGCCGACCCGCCCTTGACTCCGACCCCGGACGTTCCGCCAAGACACCCCACGAGCATCGCAGCGAGCGTCACCGCGAGCGCAGCCGCCATCATTCTCGAACCGTTCATGGCTTCCTCCCTCCCGCACCGCCGGGACTCCCCCGCCCCGGCACCGCCCCACCGTTGATTGTTCCCGCGAACGATGATCACGGGCGGATCGCATACGCTCTGCGCTGATGTGGTAGAACTGGCGCATGTCCACTTCCTACGTCTACCTCAACGGACGGATCGTTCCGGCCGACGAGGCCACGGTCTCCCCGTTCGACATCGGTCTGCTGCGCGGCTACGCGGTGTTCGATCTGTTGCGGACGGTGAACGGCGAGCCGTTCTTGCTGACCGAGCACCTCGACCGCCTTCGCGCGTCCGCCGACCACCTGGGACTCACGGTCCCTGCGACCGACGCCGAGATCGCCGACGTGGTGTGCGAGCTGGTGCGACTCAACGGCCACACCGAGGCGACGGTGCGCATGGTACTCACCGGCGGCGTCTCCACCGACGGCATGGGCTTCGATCCCGCGACCCCGACGTTCTACATCCTGACGCACGAGCTGCACGAGCCGCCCGCGTCGCTCTACGAGGATGGCGGTCGCCTGCTCACCGAGCTACACCGCCGAGAAGTGCCTACGGCCAAGACCACCAACTACCTGACGATGATCCGTAACCGGCAGCGCACCGCCGCGGCCCAGGCGCTCGACCTGCTCTACCACGACGGCGAGCGGGTCTTCGAGGCGGCCAGCGCGAGCGTCTACTTCGTGCGCGGCGACACGATCCTTGCGCCTCAAAGCGACGTGCTGCATGGCACCATCGGCGCCTTCGTGCTCGACCTCGCCCGGGAGCGTTACCCGGTGGTCCGGACCGACGTCACACTCGACGAGGCGTTCGCGGCCGACGAGGCGTTTCTCACCTCGACGACCCGCGGAGTGGTGCCCATCGTCTTGATCGACGACAAGCCGGTCGGCGACGGCACCGTGGGCGCGGTCACCCGCGACCTCATGGGCAGGTATCGTGCGGCGGTCTTCGGCGCTCCTGCCGCACCCCACAGCTGAGGTCCCTCCTTCTCGGTTCACTTCACATTCGAAAGCAATCGGGCCCCGAGGCTTCACATCAGTGAAGACACGCGGCCCGTCGTCGAGGCACAATAGGCGGCGGTCCGCGCGCGCTTAGAAGATCGAGCCGCGCATCAGTGGCACCGGGAGGCGCCATGTTCAAGACGATCATCGAGCCGTTCAAGATCAAGGCGGTCGAGCAGATCAAGATGACCACCCCCGAGCAGCGCGAGCAGATGCTCCGCGAGGCCGGGCACAACATCTTCTCGCTGCGCTCGGACGATGTGATCATCGACCTGCTCACCGACAGCGGGACCGGGGCGATGAGCTCAAGCCAGTGGGCCGGGGTGATGCGAGGAGACGAGTCGTACGCCGGCAGCCCCTCGTACTTCCGCTTCTACGACTCGATCCACGACATCACCGGGTTCAAACACATCGTCCCCACCCACCAGGGCCGCGCCGCCGAGCGCATCCTGTTCTCGGTGATGTGCGCCGAAGGCGACGTCGTGCCCAACAACAGCCACTTCGACACGACCCGCGCCAACGTCGAGTTCCGTGGCGCGCTTGCGCTCGACCTGCCTTCGCCTGAGCTTGCCGACATGGACTCGGACCACCCGTTCAAGGGCGACATGGACATCGCTCGCCTCGAGGCGGCGTTCGAGGAGTACGGGGCCGATCGCATCCCGCTCGTCATGCTGACGGTGACCAACAACTCCGGCGGTGGCCAGCCTGTCTCGATGGCCAACGCCAAGGCGGTGGCTGATGTCTGCCGCCGCTACAACAAGCCTCTGTACCTGGACGCGTGCCGCATCTCCGAGAACGCGTACTTCATCAAGCTCCGCGAACCCGGATACGCCGATAAGAGCGTGCGCGAGATCGTGCGCGAGATGTGCGACCTGGCCGAAGGCTGCACGATGAGCGCCAAGAAGGACGCGATCGTGAACATCGGTGGCTTCCTCGCCACCAACGACCCCCAGGTCGCGCGCGAACAGGAGAACCTGCTCATACTCACCGAGGGCTTTCCCACCTACGGCGGGCTCTCAGGGCGCGACCTCGAGGCTCTTGCCATCGGCATGCAGGAGGGCGTGGACGAGGACTACCTGCACTACCGCATCGTCTCGACTCGCTACATCGGCCAGCATCTGCGCGACGCCGGCGTGCCACTCCTGTGGCCCCCCGGCGGGCACGCGATCTACCTCGACGCGAAGCGCATCGCTACGCACCTGGCGGCCACTGAGCTACCGGGGGTCTCCATCGCGAACACGATGTACGTGCTGGGCGGCGTGCGCGCGTGCGAGATCGGCACGCTGATGTTCGGACACCGCGATCCCGAGACGGGTGAAGAGGTCTCCGGTCCGCGGGAACTCGTTCGGCTCGCGATTCCACGCCGCACCTACACCCAAAGCCACATGGACTATGTGATCGAGGTCGTCACGCAGGTCTTCGAAGAGCGCGCGTCGTTGCCGGGGTACCGGATCGTCGAGCAGGCGCCGTTCCTGCGGCACTTCTCGGCGAAGCTGGAGCCGATCGGGTAGACGGGCTGTCGCCTCGGTTGTCGCCATCAACCTGCGCTCGCGCGGTATCACAGGCCTCGCGAGCGCAGGTAGGTGCCCACGTCGGTGTTGACGACGGTCTCCTCGGGGGCGAAGTAGGCCCACGGCGCCCCCATGTCGAGCCAGGTCGCCGTACCCACCGCGCCGTAGCCCCGTTCACTCGACGCGTCATCCCACTGGTTCTCGGCGATCCACAGGATCTTCTCGGTCGAGGCCGAGTCCCGGTAGCGCATCGCCTCCATGAGCGCGGGCAACCCCGTCTCCGGATCGAAGCGCACGATGAACCGGTCGGTGGAGGTCTCGCCCAGCGGGACCTCCAGGATCGCGGTGTCGCCGTCGACGGGTTCCCACGTGACGCGCGGATCCGTCACGAGCACGCTCGGGGCCGCCGAGAAGAGCTCGGCCCACATGCCGATGTTCGCCGCCTGCTCCACCTCGGGGCCTTCATCGGTCGCCCACGGGAGCTCCATCAGGCTCGTGCCGTCGATGTAGCGCTCGTTGACCGCCATGATCGGTATCCCGAACCAGGTCGCCTCGATGTAGTGGCGGTAGCCTCTGCCGGCGTCGTGGATGAATCGGTACCGCGCCGGCATCCACACCGGACCGACGGGCCTGATGCGGGCGCGGCCCGTGATGACGACCGAGTCCACGACCGGGACGCTGTCGCCATAGAGCACCCGGTAGTAGCGGTCGACCGGCGCCGGCAGTCCAGCGCGAAGCGGCGTCCGGGCCGGAACCACCGTGTCCGCCACGAAAGGCTCGAACGGCTGCGGAGTGACCTTCAGGCCTGCCCAGCCGAGCCCGAGCAGTGCAAGCACACCGATACCTACGAACGTCAGCACTCTGATCGATCTCCTCGATCGCATTGGACAACCACTCTCCGGCACCGTGGGACTTCGCCTACTCCGACATTATGCAAGTAAGTACTTGCTTGCGTCAAGTGGGTAGTGCAGGCGTTCGGCAGGTTCCGACCCCGCCCGCAGGGAATACAACTATCACGTGCTCCGCGTGAGAAGCCATGGGGTGGGACGTGGAAGACGGCCTGCAATCCAACCACAGCACGGACGACACGGCCGACGCGGCCGACCGCCCGACCGCTGCCGCGCCCTCGGATACCGCCGCCACCCTCGCCCACGAGCTCGCGGTCACGAAGGGGCTGCTCGCCGCAGCGGCGGCGCTTTCCTCGGAGATCGAACTCGACCGCCTGCTGGAGCGCCTGGCCACGATCGCCACCGAGGCCACCGGCATATCGCGCGCGTTCGTGAACCTGATCGATACGCGACGCGGTGTGCTCCACCCAAAGGTCGCCATCGGCGGACTCGAAGCCCCAGCCGGAAGCGTCATCCCGCTCGACCAGCTGAGTGAGACATCCCAGGCGGCGATCCGCGCCAAGGAGACGCGGCTGCTCGACTACGATCTCCCCGGCATTCCCGAGAAGGACCGCGCCATCGCCGCGGCGAACGGGGCGCGGCTCGTCCTGTTCGTCCCCCTCATGTTCAAGGGCGAGATCATCGGTCACATCGCGCTCGACGAGCCCGGACAGCGTGGCTCCTTCTCACAGGCACAGACCCGTGTCGTCGAGGGGATCGCGGCACACGCCGCCATCGCAGTGGAGAACGCGCGGCTCTTCGAGCAGGTCCGTGAGTCGAACGCGCGGCTTGCCGCCGATCTCGCCGCGACGGCCGGCCTGCACGAGGTGAGCTCGATCTTCGTCAAGGAGGGGTGCCTCGAGCCGGTCTTGACGCGCATAGTCGATACCGCGATCGCCATCACCGGTGCGGACATGGGGCACCTTCAGATCCTCGACCCTGAATCGGGCCGTCTGAGAATCGCCGCGCAGCGAGGGTTCGATCGATCCTTCATCGAGTACGTGGACGGCGCTGCCGTCGTGCGGAACCCGAATGGCGCGGGAGCCGAGCAGGCGCGGCGCATCGTCGTCGAAGACATCGCGCAGGACTCTGCGTTGCTGGATGATGCGGTACTCGCGGCCAAGGTGGAGGCGGGAGTACGTGCGGTGCAGGCCACGCCGCTGTTCGATGCGTCCGGGGCTGTCCTGGGGATGCTGTCGACGCACTACCGCACGGCGCACAGCCCCGATGCGCAGGCGCTGCGCTACCTCGATCTTCTCGCTCGGCAGGCGGCCGACATGATCGGGTGGACGAACGCCGAGAAGGCCTTGCGCGGTGCGATGGAAGAGACCGAGACCGAGCGCACGAGATTGCGCCAGATCATGGACGAGATTCCCATCGGCGTGGCACTGGTCGACCCCGACGGCGCGGTGTTGGAGGTCAACGAGGCGACCACGCGGATCTGGGGCGGGATGATCCCGCGTGCCCGCAGCGTCGACCAGTTCTCCCTCTACGAGGGCTACGACCACGACACGAAAGAGCCGCTCACGCCCGAGCAGTGGCCCGCGCCGCGCGCGATCGCCACGCACGCGTACGCCGAAGCGGTCATCGACTTCGTACGGACCGATGGAACGACGGGCATCATCCGCGTCACGGCCACACCCAAGTTCAGCTCCGAGGGGCGTCTCGCACGGATCGTCGTGATCACTGAGGACGTCACCGAGGACATCCGGGAACGCGAGCTCGACGACGCGCTCGCGCGGATCAACGGGACCGTCGGCGCCACCCTCGAGAAGGACCGGATCCTCACCAATCTCGTCGACCTGTCGCACGCGGCCCTGGGAAGCGAAGCGGCCCGCGCGGCCGTGAGCGCCCGCGACACCTGGCGGATCGCCCACGCGGTCGACTGCCCCGCGATCATCTCGGCCGAACTGACGCGCGAGGAGTCCGAGGCCGCCTCGCTCGCGATGTCATCCGGACGTGTGGTCAGAGTCCAAGACACGCGCTCTGACCCGAGAATCGATGCGCGCGACCCCCGGGTGCTTTCGCTGCTCGCCGTACCGCTGGTGGTGCAGGGAACCGCCATCGGAGCGCTGCTCTTCGACCATCTCAAGCGCCCGGCCGACTTCAGCCCCGCGCAGGTCGGTTTCGCCAAGCGCGTGATGCAGATCGCGACCGCAGCGCTGGACAACGCACGCCTCTACGAGCGCGAGCACCGCATCGCCAAGACGCTGCAAGAGGCGATCCTTGCTCCGCCGTCGGAGACCGCCGGCATCGAGGTGGGCTTCCTCTATCGACCCGCCTCCACGGCAGCGAACGTAGGTGGTGACTTCTACGATGTCTTCTCCACCGACAGCGGCTGCATCGCCATCGCGATCGGCGATGTCTCCGGCAAGGGTCTCGAAGCCGCACGGCTGACGACGTTGATGCGAGACGGCATCCGCGCGTACGTGATCGAGGACGACGATCCGGCCGGGACCATCAGGCGTCTCAACGCCCTGGCCTTCCGTTCCACCCCGGTCGAGATGTTCGCGACCGCGTTCCTCGGTATGCTCGATCCTCGCACCGGGCTGCTCAGGTACTGTGGCGCCGGTCATCCCTCCCCTTTGGTCGTCGGCCCGCGCGGAATAGGGCACGCGACCTCGCAGTCCGGGCTCATCGGCGCCTTCGATGAAGCGGGGTTCGTGTCGCAGCAGACGGTCGTTGCCGAAGACGAGGTGCTCGTGCTCTACACCGATGGGGTGACCGAGGCCCGCTCCGGTGCACACATGCTCGACGAGTCCGGCCTCGAGGAGATTCTGGCTCGGCTCACCGACGTGCCCGTCGCCCAACTTCCGGACAGGATCATGCGCGAGGTGCTCGAGTTCACCGGTGGGTTCCTGCACGACGACATCGTGCTCGTATGCGTGAAGAGAAACGGCGGTGCCGATGCTTGAGGTGATCGTGTTCTGCTGCGGTGCGTCCCTCATGGGGCTCGAGTTCATCGCCGCGCGTCTGCTCGCGCCTGCACTGGGGAGTTCGTTGTTCGTCTGGGGTGCGGTCATCTCCATCGTGATGGTGGCGCTGTCCTTGGGCTACTGGTTCGGTGGCCAGATCGCCGACCGCATGGGCTCGACTCGCACCCTCGCGCCGGTGATCGCCACCGCCGGGTTGTTCACCGTCGTGGTGCCCTCGCTGACCACGCTCGTACTGCCATTGGTGGCCGGACTTGGCGCTCGGACCGGCGCGCTCGTGGCGTCTGCGATCGTCTTCTTCGTTCCCTCGCTGCTGCTGGCGATGGTGTCTCCTCTGGGGGTCAGACTCGCCACGGGAACCAGGATCGACCATGTGGGGCGCTCGGCAGGGCAGCTCTACGCCATCTCGACCGCGGGCAGCATCGTGGGCACGATCGCCACCGCGTTCTGGCTGATTCCCCTGTTGTCCCTCGACGGGCTCGCGGTGGGAATCGGCTTCGTGTTGTTCGGGACCGCGCTGCTCGCACTGGCGCTCCCCTCTCGGTACACGGAAGCCGTCCCTTCGACGCGCGCTCCCCGGACGCAGGGGATCGCTGCGATCACCGTGGCAGTCGTGGTGCTCGGCGCGATCGTCGGCGGCGGGACACTGCTCGCCCCCGCCGGAGCGGTGCCGGGGCAGTCCACCGAGGAGCGGGTCCTCTACCGCAAGGACACCCAGTATCACCGGCTCGTCGTGACAGAGGACGACACCGAGCGCCACCTGCGCTTCGACCGCAGCCACCAGAGCGCGATGTATCTCGCCGACCCCTATGAGACGAGCTTCTCCTACCCGCAGTATCTGCACCTCGCGCTCGCCGCGAAGCCCGACGCCCGAAAGGTGCTGGTCGTGGGCCTGGGCGGTGGATCACTCGTCAAGCGCATGTGGCGCGACTATCCGCAGATGGAGATCGACGTCGCCGAGATCGATCCCGAGGTGGTCGACGTCGCCTACCGCTACTTCGGTCTGCCGCGCGACCCCCGCATCACCGTCGCCGCCGAGGACGGCCGGCGCTACCTGGCTGCGAGCGACGAGCTGTACGACATCATCGTCATGGACGCGTACTACGCCGACGCGCTCCCCTCGCACCTCACCACCGAGGAGTTCTTCCGAGAAGTCGAAGCACACCTGTCGCCGGGCGGTGTCGTCGCCTACAACGTGATCGGCGCGGTCGAGGGCGAGCGCAGCAAGCTGTTCCGGAGCATGTACCGCACCGCCTCGCAGGTGTGGAACCAGCGCTGGGTCTTCCCCATCGGGATCGGCGCCGACGGGGCACCCGATAGGAACCGCAACATCATCGTCTTGGCGACCGACAGCCCCGCCAGCCGAGAAGAACTCCTCGCGCAGATAGCGAACCGGGTGGGCGGCCAGGTGACGATCACCGGGTTCGACCGGTTCGGCGATGACCTGTACGAAGCGCCGGTCGTGACCGACGACGTGCCTGTGCTGACAGACTCCCACGCACCGACCGATTCGCTCATCCAGGTCAACTGAGGGCGACTCTACAGGCCGGCTTTCGGCACCCCGAAAGGGGTGAAGCGGTCGCAGATGGGAACCTTCGGTACGGAGGTGTTCTCATGCACACGTTGTTCGACCCCAGCTCGATCGCCGTCATCGGTGCCTCGGAGACCGAAGGAACCATCGGCAGAACGATCATGGAGAACGCGATGCGATCGGCCGGGCGCACGGTCTACCCGGTCAACCCCAAGCACGCGACGATCCTCGGCCTGCCGGCCTACCCGACTGTCGGCGAGATTCCCGGCCCCGTCGATCTCGCGATGGTCGCGACGCCGGCAGCGACCGTCCCCGACGTGCTGGCACAGTGCGCCGCGGCGGGCGTGAGCGGCGCCATCGTCGTCTCGGCGGGCTTCTCGGAGACGGGGGCCGCGGGCGCCGAGCTCGAGCAGCGGATCCGCGACATCCTCAAGGACAGCCCGATGCGCGTCGTGGGACCCAACTGCCTGGGCGTCATCCGCCCCACCGTGGGGCTCAACGCATCGTTTCTCACCATCGAGCCCGAGCCCGGGAACATCGCTCTGATCTCGCAGAGCGGCGCCCTCGGCACGGGCATGCTCGACTGGGCGGTGAGCGCGCACGTCGGGTTCTCGGTGTTCGCCTCGGTGGGCGGCATGGTCAACGTCGACTTCGCGGACCTCATCGACTACCTGGGAGAAGACGAGCAGACGCGCAGCATCCTGATCTACATGGAGAACATCGGGAACGCTCGGAGGTTCATGAGCGCGGCGCGCGGATTCGCCCGCAACAAGCCGATCATCGTTCTCAAGCCGGGACGCTACGCCGAGAGCGCTCGGGCCGCGCTCTCCCATACCGGCTCGATGGCCGGCGGCGACGAGATCTACGAGGCGGCGTTTCGTCGCGTGGGCGTCGTGCGCGTGCACGAGGTGGCTGACCTGTTCCACGCCGCCGCGGTTCTCGACTCGAGCCGTCTGCCCAAGGGAGCCGACGTCGCGATCGTCACGAACGCCGGGGGCCTGGGGGTCATGGCCACCGACGCCCTCGTCGAGCACGGCGGGCGACTCGCGCCTCTATCCGAGAAGACCATGGCCCGGCTCAACGAGGTGCTCCCTGCGTACTGGAGCCACTCCAACCCCATCGATGTGCTCGGAGACGCCGGATCCGACCGCTTCGTCAACGCGGTGCAGGCATGCCTCGACGAGTCCTCGGTCAACGGCATCCTGCTCATCTACACGCCGCAGGGAAACGCGCGCCCCGACGAGATGGCCGAGAAGGTCGCAGCCCTCGTGCGGGACTCGGACAAGCCGATCATGACGGTGCTCATGGGCGGCGATACCGTGGCCAACGGCCGGCGCATCTTCAGTGCGGCCGGCATCCCCACCTACGACACGCCCGAAGACGCGGTCAAGACGTATCTGGGCATGTACCGCTACTCACGCAATCTCGAACTCCTCTACGAGACCCCCTCGGAGATCGCCGCCGACGTCGCACCTCCCCGCCACAACCTGCAGGCGCTGCTCAAGCGCGTCGCGAAGACCGGCAGGATGGTTCTCACCGAGGAGGAGTCGAAGCGCTTCCTGTCGACCTACGGCATGCCCGTGATCGAGCAGCAGACCGTGACCGATGTCGAAGGGGCGCTCGCCGCGGCCGCCGAGATCGGCTACCCGGTGGTGCTCAAGGTCGTCTCCCACGAGATCACTCACAAGAACGCCGCGGGCGGCGTCGAGGTGGGCTCTGTGCTCGGAAGAGGATCTGCGTCGAGGCTACGCGGCCATGCTGGAACGCGTCGCCGAACGGGAGCCGGACGCCACGGTCGAGGGCGTCTCGGTGCAGAAGATGGTGCGGCGTATCGACTACGAGCTGATCCTCGGGATGAAGAAGGACCAGCAGTTCGGCTCGGTGATCGTGTTCGGAGCGGGCGGAGTGGGTGCCGAGGGCCTCGCGGACTTCGCCGTGAGCCTTCCTCCGCTCAACCCGGTGCTCGCACGTCGCATGATGGAGGAGACACGGGTCTTCAAGACGATGAGCAACCATCCGCGCGGCGTGGAGCCGCCCGACTTCGCGGCGCTCGACGAGCTGATCACGATGCTGTCCAACCTCGTGGTGGACTTCCCCGAGATCGCGGAGATCGATGTGAACCCGGTCGTGATCTCGAAGGGCAAGCCATGCGTGGTCGACGCGCGGATCATCATCGACGAGTCGGTGCTCGCCGGGTCGCCGGACTCGCCGCACCTCGTGATCACCCCCTACCCCACGCGCTTCGTCGCGCCGTGGAAGCTCTCCGGCGGGACCGAGGTGCTGATGCGCCCCATCAAGCCCGAAGACGAGCGGATGATCGACGAGATGCTGGCGACGATGACGCGCGAGGCGCTGTCCAGTCGCTTCTTCGAGGGAATCCCCGAGTTCACCCACGAGCGCCTCGTGCGCTTCACCAACATCGACTACGAGCGCGAGATCGCGATCGTCGCGGAGCTCGCGGACGCCGGGGGCAAGCGCATCATCGGCGTGGGCCGGCTGGTGGTCGACCCGGTGGGAAGCTCGGGAGAGTTCACGGTGATCGTGCACAACGAGTTCCAGGGCAAGGGGCTCGGCTTCAAACTCGTGGACATCATCATCGGCATCGCCCAAGACAAGGGTCTTTCGCAGATCTGGGGCACGGTGACCTCCGACAACGTGCGGATGCTGGAGTTGACCGAGGCGCTCGGCTTCTCGGCGGTTCCCGAATCCGACGGCATCACCAGGGTCTGTCTCGAACTGCGGTAGCGTTCGACGCGCGCCGGGCTGGTTCGCGCCTTGCTTGATGTGGCACCCTTGAGGTGCCCGACATCGAGTCGAGAGGTCGTCTTGTTGCGCGCGTACTCCACCGATAGGGCCGCATCGCGGCGGTCGAGCCACCGGACACGGCAGGGTGGTGTGGCGCGCGCGGTGCTGGCCGTGGCACTCGCGTGCTCGATGCTCATCTCTCCCGCGACCGCGCTCGCCACACGCCATGACAGCGACACGATCGCCGGCGTCCCGCTGTCTGAGTGCGACCCCTCCAAGAGCGTGGCTCCGAGCATAAGCGCGGCGGCAGGTGTGATCTGCACCTCTGACGGCCAGGTGCTGTGGTCCCGGAAGGCGACCACTCCCCGCGCGATGGCGAGCACGACCAAGGTGATGACCGCGCTCATCGTCTTGCAGCAGGCCGATCTCGACGAACAGGTCGTCATCTCGGAGTCGGCGAGCAAGGTCGACTACGCGATCGGACTCGAGCCCGGTGAGCGGCGCTCGGTGAGAGAACTCCTGGAGCTGGCGCTGGTCGCCTCATCCAACGACGCCGCTCACGCGCTTGCCGAGCACGTGAGCGGAAGCGTCCCGGCTTTCGTCGACGAGATGAACGACCGCGCCGATGAGCTGGAGCTGCGCGACACGCGCTTCGCCAACCCTCACGGGCTCGATCAGGCGGGCCACCACAGTTCGGCAGCCGATCTGTCAGCTCTGGCTCGAACGGCGATGGCCGACCCGGCGTTTCGCAGTATCGTAGGACTCCGCTCCGTCACCCTGCCCGCCTACGAGAAGCGCAAGGCCCGCACCATCGAATCGACCGATGAGCTCCTCGCGACGTACCCCGGACTCCTCGGCGGCAAGACGGGCTTCACCGATGACGCGAAGTACTCCTTCGTCGCCTCCGCGGAGCGCGACGGCGTATCGCTCACGGCGGTCGTCCTCGGCGCCCCGAGCAGCTCGGTACGGTTCAAGCATTCGGCGCGGCTGCTCGACTGGGGATTCGATCACCTGAAGGTGCAGACCGTCGCGACGGCCACCGAGACGGTGGGCTCGGTGCCGGTCGCGGTCGACACGCGCCGCACCGTACCCGTGCGCGTCGCCGAGACCACCTCGACCGCCGTGTTCGACCTCGCAGGCCCTGTCGCCCGGAGGCTCGTCGCCAAGGACAGGATCGATCTGCCGGTGTACGCAGGCCAGACGCTTGGCCGGGTCGAGGTCGTGCAGGGTGAGCGGGTGCTGGCCACCGTGCCCGCGGTCGCAGCCGCCGACATCGCGTCGGTGAACGAGACCGTGGGAGCCGTGCCGGTGAGGGATTACCTGGATGTGGCCGTGACGGCACGTGCCGCGGAGACATCGGTCGCGGTTCCGGCCTTCGACGAGAGGGTGCCGGTGCGGAGGGACGTGAAGCTCGAGCGGCACACCAGCGCACCTGTGGAAGCGGGAGAACCGCTGGGCGAGATCACCTACAGCCAAGCCGGTCGCGTACTGGTCACCGTGCCCGTCGTGGCCGCAACCGACGTCGTCGCCCCCGGGCTGATGAGCCGTCTGGGCACGTGGTTGGCTCGCGGGTGGCGCGCCGTCACCGGCTCGCCGACGATGGCGCGACTCGTGGTCCTGGAGACGTAGGGCGGGTATTCGCGGTCGTGCTCATGCCGGACTCCCTTGGCCCCTGTAGTCTCTCAGCACTTGCACGCCCAAGATTCGATTAGTATACTAATCATTAGCTTACTCATCGTCTGGTGTCACGTGACACCCCACCCTCCGACGAGACTCGGGAGTCCCCGATGGATCATCTCCCCCACCCGCGCGCGCATGGCGCTCCGTGCGACCTCGCTGCGCGACCGCTGCCCGACCAATGCTTCCACGCCTTCCTGCGTGCGATGCATGCCCACCGGCAGTTGATGTTCACCACGATGTCCGAGGTCGGAATCCCCCCGGCCCAGGCGTTCTGCCTGAAGGAGGTCGCGCACAACGACGGCATCACGCAGCGGGACCTTGCGGATGCGCTGAGCATCTCGCGCCCCACGCTCACCGTGATGCTGCACAAGCTCGAGAAGGCGGGACTGGTCGAGCGTCGCGCGGACCGAGAAGACCAGCGGTTCATCCGCATCCATCTCACCAGCGCGGGGCATACCGCCCACCAGGCGATGCACGCGGCCATGGCAGATGTGGTCGCCCGAACCGCCGGCACTCTGAGCGAAGACGACCAAAGCGAGCTGATCCGGCTGCTCGATCGGTTGACCGAGAGCATCGGGGCCGCCGTGAGGTCTGAAGGCCGCTCGCCTGTCGTGAACCCGGTAGCCGTGTCGAAGGAAGACGGACGCTGATGCTGCGACTGTTCGAGAAGTACCTCAGGCCGTACCGCAAGGAGCTCGCGATCGTCATCGTGCTGCTGTTCGTGCAAGCGATCACGAACCTCTACCTGCCCAACCTCAACGCCGACATCATCAACGAAGGTATCGCCAAGGGCGACACCGCGTACATCTGGCGGACCGGCGGCATCATGATCGTCGTCACCGCGCTGCTCGGAATAGCGTCGGTCGCCGGAGTCTACTGGGGCTCCAGGGCCGCGATGGCCTTCGGCCGAGACGTGCGAAGCGCGATCTTCCGCCGCGTGGAGAGCTTCTCGGCGACGGAGATCTCGCGCTTTGGGACACCCTCGCTGATCACGCGCAACACCAACGACGTCCAGCAGGTTCAGATGCTCGTGGTCATGGGGCTCAACGTGATGATCCTCGCACCCATCATGGCGGTGGGCGGCATCATCATGGCCCTGCGCCAGGACCTCGTGCTCTCATGGCTCATCGTCGTGATCATCCCGCTGATGGCCCTCATCATCGCCGCGCTGATCAGCCGTGCGATGCCGCTGTTCAAATCGATGCAGATCAAGGTCGACCGCGTCAACACGGTCGTGCGCGAGAAGCTCTCCGGCGTGCGCGTCATCCGCGCGTTCGTGCGCGCCGACTACGAGGAGCGGCGTTTCGACGAGGCGAACGTCGATCTCACCGACACGCAGCTCAGAGTCAACCGGATCTTCGCGCTGATGATGCCCACGCTCATGGCCATCTTCAACTTCTCGAGTGTCGCGATCCTCTGGTTCGGTGCCTATCGGGTCGACTCGGGAGCCATGTCCATCGGCGCTCTCACGGCGTTCCTGCAATACGTCATGCAGATCCTCTTCTCGGTGATGATGGCGACGATCATGTTCGTCATGGTGCCCCGCGCCGCCGCGTCGGCCGCGCGCATCCAAGAGGTGCTCGATACCGAGCCGTCGATCGCCGACCCGGACCGGCCCACACGGCTCGACGGCATCACCGGGTGCGTCGAGTTCCGCGACGTCGAGTTCCGCTACCCGGGCGCCCAGGACCCCGTGCTGCGCGGCGTGTCGTTCTCGGCCAGGCCGGGAGAGACCACCGCGATCGTGGGCTCGACGGGCAGCGGCAAGTCCACGCTCATCAACCTCGTGCCGCGCTTCTACGACGTGACCGACGGCGCCGTGCTGCTCGACGGAGTCGACGTTCGGGAGATGGACCGCCAGGACGTGTGGGGCCGCATCGGCTTCGTGCCGCAGAAGGCGTTCCTGTTCTCCGGCTCGGTCGCGAGCAACCTGCGCTACGGGAAGGAGGACGCCTCGGAGACCGAGATCTGGCACGCGCTCGAGGTCGCTCAGGGCGCCGAGTTCGTGCGCGAGATGCCCGAGAAGCTCGAGGCGCCGATCGCACAGGGCGGAAGCACCGTCTCCGGCGGCCAGCGCCAGCGCCTCGCCATCGCTCGCGCGCTCGTGAAGCGTCCCGAGGTCTACATATTCGACGATAGCTTCAGCGCGCTGGACTTCAAGACCGACGCGAAGCTGCGCGCCGCACTGAAGAACGAAACCCGCGAAGCCACGGTGCTCATCGTCGCCCAGCGCGTGAGCACGATCATGGACGCCGATCGCATCGTGGTCATGGACGGCGGATCGGTGGCAGGGATCGGCACCCATGGCGAGCTGATGGAGTGCTGTGAGACGTACCGCGAGATCGTCTTCTCGCAGCTCAGCGAGGAGGAGGTAGCGTGAGCGACGCAGGCGCCACCACCTCCAAGGGCGCAGCACCAGCAGCCCCCGCCCGCCCGGGCGGCGGTCGCGGCTTCGGTCCCGGCGGCGGCCACATGGGCATGGGTGCACCGATCGCCAAGCCCAAGAACCTCAAGGGTTCGCTCACGCGGCTCTCGGGCTACCTCGCACCGCAGGCGCTGCTCATCGCCGTCGTGCTCCTCCTGAGCGCCGCAAGCGTGTTCTTCAGCATCCTCGGCCCCAAGATACTCGGCAACGCGACCAACGTGGTCTTCTCGGGAGTTGTCAGCCAGCAGATACCCGAGGGCGTCACCCAAGAGCAGGTCGTAGCCGGGCTCCGCGCCGAGGGCAAGACCAACCAGGCCGAGATGGTCGCGGCGATGACGCTCGACCCCGGCAGCGGCGTGGACTTCGGCGAGCTGCACCGGATACTGGGCTTGGCGGTCGCGGTGTACGTCTTGAGCGCTCTGCTGGGCTGGGGTCAGGGCTTCCTGATGGCCGGCGTCGCGCAGCGCATCGTGTACAAGATGCGCAGACAGGTCGATGAGAAGCTCGCGCGGCTGCCGCTCAAGTACTACGACTCTCACCCGCGCGGAGACATCCTGTCTCGCGTGACCAACGACATCGACAACATCGCTCAGACCCTCCAACAGAGCCTCACACAGATCATCACGGCAGTGCTGACCGTTGTCGGCGTGCTCGCGATGATGTTCTGGATCAGTCCGCTGCTCGCCGTCGTGTCGCTGCTCGCGATTCCGCTTTCGGTAGGCGTGACCATCGTCATCGCCAAGCGCTCGCAAGTGCAGTTCGCCGCACAGTGGGACTACACCGGAAGACTCAACAGCCACGTCGAGGAGATGCACACCGGCCACGCGATCGTGAAGGTGTTCGGGCGCCAGCAGCAGGCCATCGACGTGTTCGACGAGCAGAACCAGCGGCTCTACGAGGCCAGCTTCAAGGCCCAGTTCATCTCGGGCATCATCATGCCGTCGATCACGGTCATCAACAACCTGAACTACGTCGCGATCGCTGTTCTCGGCGGTCTGGGCGTGGCCAACGGCACCATCTCGCTGGGAGACGTGCAGGCGTTCATCCAGTACTCGCGCCAGCTCCAGCAACCGATCGCCCAGACCGCGGGGATCGCCAACGTCCTGCAAAGCACCGCGGCGTCGGCCGAGCGCGTCTTCGAGCTGCTCGACGAGGCCGAGGAGATCGCCGAGACGACCACCCCGAGCACGTTACCCTCGATCACCGGCCGCATCCGCTTCGACGACGTGTGCTTCCGCTACGAACCGGACCAGCCGCTGATCGACCACCTGTCGCTGGACGCCGCGCCCGGGAACACGGTCGCCATCGTCGGCCCTACCGGCGCGGGCAAGACCACGCTCGTGAACCTGCTCATGCGGTTCTACGAGATCGACTGCGGCGCCATCACGATCGACGGTGTGGACATACGCGACCTCACGCGCGACGACCTGCGTGGGACCTTCGGGATGGTGCTCCAGGACACGTGGCTGTTCGGCGGCACGATCCGCGAGAACATCGCCTACGGCCGAGAAGACGCCACCGAGGAGCAGATCCTCGAGGCTGCCAAGGCCGCCTACGTGGACCACTTCGTACGCACGTTGCCCGCGGGCTACGACACCCCGCTGACCGACGATGCCGCGAACATCTCCGCGGGCGAACGCCAGCTTCTCACCATCGCCCGAGCGTTCCTGGCAGACCCGCAGGTGCTCATCCTGGACGAGGCCACCAGTTCGGTCGACACGCGAACCGAGGTGCTCATCCAGCGAGCGATGTCCAAGCTCATGAAGGGACGCACGAGCTTCGTGATCGCGCACCGGCTCTCGACGATCCGCGACGCGCACACGATCGTGGTCATGAACGAGGGCCGCATCGTGGAGCAGGGCGACCATCAGCAGCTCCTGGAGGCCGACGGCTTCTACGCCGACCTGTACAGCAGCCAGTTCACGGCTGCGTTCGATGAGGCGAGTTAGCCGGTCGCTTCGCCGCGACCTCTACGCCGCGGGCAGCGGGGAGTGCGGCGGCGTGTGCCGCATCCGCGGCAAGACCAGCACGACCGTGACGGCGACTGCGATGAACACCACCCCCATCATCAACAGCAGGACGGGCACCGCGATGCGGCCCGCGAACATCACCTGCAACGTGGTGATCGTCAGCATGACCAGCCCGTAGGCCCCGAAGCCGAGCAGTACGCCTCGCTTGAGCACGACACTCACCACGATGGCGACCACGCACAGCGCGATTCCCAGCCAGGCCGCCCAGAGAACGCCGCCGCCCTGGTCGTTCATCTGAAGCATCTGCAGCGCTTGGATAGCCACCAGACTCCCCGCCGCGATCGCCGTGTTGCTGGGCAGGAGCCTCCGGGTGAGGCCGAGCGACACCCACGCGACGCCCACCACGAGTAACGCCGTAGCGGGCATCCAGATCTGGACGTCGTCCGGCGGCACGGTCGCCATCGCAGCGACCACCACCCCGATGATCGAGCCGATGAACGCGAGCTGGGTGGGTGGCCCTTTGTACCGCCACCACGTCACCACGGCAGTCGGGAGGGCGACGAGCGTGCCGACCAGCCCGGTCCACGCGCCGGCGAGATCGTACCCGTTGGCGAGCGGAGGTCCGAATATGTCCTCGGTGAACGGCCGGGCGATCATCGCTGCCGCGAAGCCCACCGACATGACCCCCACGAAGAACAGCACCTGTGACAGACGATGCGTCCAACCGTGCCCGGCCTGCTCGTGCAGGATCGCGCACGCATACGCGAAGACCGCCGCTACGAGCGGGACGATGATGCGCCCCGCGACGCCAAGGTCCTCCCAGTACTCGATGAGCAGAATGCCCGCGCCACCGAGGGCGAAGGCGGTGCCCAGGTACCCGCTGATCTCGGCGATAGCATCTCGGGACGGTGCTGCTTCGGCGCCAGGGACTCTGGCGAGCCGGACGCTGTTGGCCACCAGCCCGAATCCGATCACGATCAGGCCGAGGGCCGCCACGATACCGAATCCCAGGTACTCGCCCACCAGCTGGCCCGAGAACACCGCAAGCCCGGCAGCGGCCACTCCGAGCACCGCAAGCTCCTTCATGCGCGACCCTGCGACCACCAGCGAGATGCAGGTGGCCGCACCGAGCCAGAGCGGCCACGCCAGCGTGGGTTGGGGCATCAGAGCCATCATCTCGATCCCGCCGACGACGCCTAGCGTCGCGAGGGTGAGCCCCTCCACTCGTGGCGGGATCACGTCCCTCAGCGCCAGAGCGCCCCATGCCATCGAAACGAAGATGAGAACGGCACCGGCGCCCCACTCAGGGCCTTCGACCGGCAGCAGTGGCAGTACCAGCAGCGATGTCGCAGCCACCCCCGATCCGAACGCGAGGTGCTGCAGCCACGACGAGCGTCGCCACCACACCAGCCCGCCCGATATCGCGATGGCCAACGCACCGCTGAACCACGCCCACTCGGCCGCCTTGGCCGACGCCTCGGGAATCCTCATCGGCGGGCTCAACGCGTTGATCGCGATGTGCTGAACGGCGAAACCGACCGCCGCCCCCACGCCGGCAACCCCCGCGAACAGCAGGAACTGGGCGAGCCTGCGGGCGGCCGGCTCGTCAACGCGGTCCAGGAGAAACCCGCCGACAAGTCCCGCCACGGCGAGGGCGACGGCGATACCTACTCGGCCGTACACCCCCAACTGAACCCAGAACATCCCCACGAGCGCCGCGACAGCGGCAAGCGCCAACGCGCCACCCACATAACCGAAGACCTCCGCCACGGCCGGAATGCGCCCCGCCGGTGGCTTCGTGCCGATCTCCTCGGCAGGCTGATCGTCCATCTCTGTCACCCCTCTTGCTCTGCGCCGTCAGATCTCGACGGCGGGTGGCCATGCGGCCAGTCGGGCCGCGGTCCACAGCGTGTTCACGTATGACAGCGCGAAGTGGTTCTGCGCGAGATGCAGCCAGAACGCGCCTGATTCGGTCAGGTCGAGCGAGCCGTTGTTGCGGTGCGCGAGGCCCGCGGTCTGCACGGCCGAGAGCCAGCGTCTGGCCTTGGCGGCGTCCGGCCCGAGCTCGCCATCGAGCGCGCCCACCGGGATGCTCGTGTCGTAGAAGCGCCAGTACAGCCACCACCAACCCTGCATCTGGTCGCTGAAGGGCATCCGCAGCGCGATCGGCAACCTCCCGGCATCGAGCGCCGCCTCCCACTGTGTGAGGTCGAAAGTGTTGAGAACGAAGCCGTCGGGAAGGTGCGAACCCGACCCCGGGCCGATCCCGATGTACCCGTCGCGCGTCACCGACGAGTACCGGGGGACGTCGCCGCGCCTGAAACCCCAGACGCTCACGCGCTCGTAGTCGTTCGCCGCGCACCACCGGGAGATCGCCGAGTACTGCTCGTGCCGTGTGCGCAGGTCGGGGAGGCGGACACCCTTGAGATCGAGATACGTCCCCACGCTCGTGTAGGGGAACGTGAACAGCGGGTAGGTCGTGATCTGGTCGGCCCCCAGCGCCGCAGCCTCATCGAGATCACTCAGCAGGTCGGAGGTCCGCTGCCCGGGAAGCGCGAACATGATGTCGGCGTTGACAGACGCGAAGCCCGCCGAGGAGAGCATCCTCAGCGCGGTGCGTGCCGTCTCGGGTTCGTAGCGACGACCGATGACCTCGAGGCTTTCCGGCCTGAACGACTGCACGCCCAGCGACACGAGCGAGACTCCCGCCTTGTGGAGTTCGGTCACGGTGCGCGCGGAGACGTCGGCGGGGTTGGTCTCTATGCAGACATCGCCGGTGACGTGGAACCGTTCGCGCATCCGCTGCAGAGCCCTTCTGACGCTGCCCATCGCCAAGGTCGGCGTCCCTCCGCCGATGTAGACGCTCGTGACCTCGGCACGGCCGATCTTCTCGGCCCACAGGTCTATCTCGGCGAGCGCGGCACGTGTGTAGGGTTCCACGAGAGATGCCTCGTACGGCACCTTGGTGTACGGACAGTACGGACAGCAGTTGCGGCAGAACGGCACGTGGAGGTAGAGCGACGTGCGGCTCACCGGCGGTGGGGTCCAGCCATCGGGCGGCGGCTCGAAGACCCAGCGTTGCCCGGGGCCGACGAGATGTCGGCGCACGGATCGCGTGGCGACCTTCGAGAGTCCTGTCCCGGCGACGCTCATGCGTATCTCACCATGCCCAACACCGCGCTCGGCCGCAGCCGCTGCGCCTCTGACAGCTCGGTGCAGGCCCCATATCCACAGTCCGGACAGACATCATCGCTCGCCCTGCAGCACACGGACTCGCCGAGCGCGTCACTGACGAGTGCCACCGGCATGCGGCGCGGCCAGTCGCCCGTGCGCAATGCCGTGAGCCCCGCGCGCGAGTTGATGATGGGCAGCCCGCGCGACTTCATCTCGAGCAGGCTCCCGATGATCTCGGCACGTTCGGTGGCGTCGAGGTACAGCTCATCGATGCCGTAGTACGGGGTGTGGAAGTAGATCATCACCCCGATCGTGGGTACCGAGCTGTCGCGAACCCACGTGAGGAAGGGCTCGACCCCCGACGCGGTGAACCGGTCGACGACGTAGATGATCGCGACCGGCGGAATGTCGGGCTCCCGCAGCGCCGCCGCGACTTCAGCGAAGTGGTCGCCTCGGCGTGTCATGTAGACGTCCGACAGGCCGTCGATGCTGACCCACATCAGATCCGCCGAGCAGTGGAGCCCCTGCGTCCCGTTGGTGTAGACGTGCACGTGGTAGTAGCCCATGCGCCGAGCCTCTGCGATCACGTCATCGAGTCGCCGCGCTCCGTCGCGCCAGAGCATGGGTTCGCCGCCGGTGAAGTACAGTTCGCGACAGCCGCGGTCGTAAGCTGACTGCAAGACCGCCAGCACGCGGTCCTCGGGCATGTCCCCGAGGCCGTTGTTGGAGACGTGACAGCCGCGGCAGTGCAGGTTGCACCGGTCCGTGATCGCCACACCGCAGATCAGCGGCCCGGCGTCTCGCGTCACCGCGAAGTGCCACGCGTAGGGGACGTAGTAGCGGAGTCGGTCCAGCACGGCCCGACGCCTCCCCCCGAATCAAGCGACCTCCGCGCGATGCTCGTGACCGCGTGCGTCCGCTGTACACAAGAATGTACCCGAGAACCGCCCGGACCCGACGCGACCGAGCGAATCCTGTGCACCTGCCGGCGGCCAGCGTCAGCCACCTCACGCGCGGGACCGGGAGCCGCACAGCGGCCTACAGCAGATGCGACAGAAGCCGTGCCGAGGAGTTCCGGAAGCGGCGGGGCTTGGGCCATCCTCGGACCTCGTCGAGCGTGAGCTCCCGGCACTCACGCAGGTCGTCTTCGAAGATCTTCTCGGCGGTCGACACGACGGCGGGGTCGTAGACCCATACCATCAGCTCCTTGTTGATGCGCAGGCTGCGCATGTCCAGGTTGAGCGTCCCGATCGAGAGCGCCTCACCATCGATCATGAGCCCCTTCGCGTGGAAGAATCCCGGTTCCCACAACCACACGCGGGCTCCGGCTGCCAGAAGCGGTTCGAAGTACGATTCAGCGGCCCACCACGGGAGGTTCTTGTCGGGCCACGCGGTCGTCATGAGGTCGACTCTGACGCCGCCGGCGGCGGCGTTGATCAACACGTCGAGCGTGGTCTGGTCCGGGACGAAGTAGGGCGACTGAAGCATGACGTACTCGCGGGCGCCGGAGATCGCGAGCTGGTAGGAGCGGGTCACCGAGTTCCACGGGTCGTCGTAGCCCTGGTGCACCGTCTGCACCATGATGTCGCCGTGCGGCAACGCGGGGTCGGGGTAGTACTTCTCATCGAACAGGTCCTCGCCGAACACCTCATACCAGCGCATGTCGAACAGCTTCTCGAGGTCGGCTACGCCCGGACCGGTCATGCGGATCCCCGTGTCGCGCCACGCGGGATACTTCGCGCCGCCGTCGATGTACTCCTGGGCGATGTTGAAGCCACCGCTGTGACCGATCTCGGCGTCAACGACCGTGATCTTGCGGTGGTTGCGGTAGTTCACGCGCGCAAGCTGTCTGATGTCGAAGCCCACGTGGGCGCCCGCGCGACGCAATTCATCGAGCTCGTCGTTGGAGTATGCGATGCAGCCGATGTAGTCGTTGAGGATGCGCACCTCGACCCCGGCCGAGAGCCTCTCTGTGAGCACCGCCGTGATGCGGGCGGTGAGCTCGTCGTGGCCCCAGATGAAGTAGTTCATGTGGATGAACCGCTGCGCCGAGGCGAGGTCTGCGAGCAAGACGTCGAAGTATTCCTCGCCCGACCCGTACACCTCGCACGTGCGCACGGGCAGCGGAGGGGCTCCCACCTTCTGCTCCACGAGGTCCATCACGCGGGCGGAGAACCGCCCCGCGGGAATCGAGCGCTTGAACGACACAGACTGCTCCGAGTAGGGCGCGAGCACGTGAGGCATGAAGCGATCCAGGACCTCGAGGAGCCGGCGTGTCGACGGTGCCTTCTGCACGATATGAGGCCAGTCCCGACCGAAGAAGAAGTAGACCACAAGGCCCGCGAACGGCAGTGCGAACAGCACAAGCAGCCAGGCCAGCGTCGTCGATGGCTCCCGGTCCTCCGAGATGAGCAGGATGGACACACCGACCCAATAGACCACGATCGCTGCGTCAAGAAGCATCCACCCGTCCAGCGGCTGACCACCCAGCACCGTCATCTACTCCCCGGTTCGACCTGAGGCGCGTGTGCGCCCCACGGACATAGTGCACGACCTCGGCACGCACTCCAAACGGTTCCGAGCGCACCAGGAAGGGAAAGCATACCTGGTCGGCATCGTTGGATGAGCGCGTGCCTGACGCGAGGGAGGGTTCTCCCGCCGCGTTCGTGCGCGGAGGCTCCTGGTGCCGCTGATCTGGCCGTTCTGATGAGACAGGGTGACGGGCCTTGGTGACCATCGCAGCCGTGGAGCAGCGGATCCTGAAGCTCTCCGTCGCACTGACGGTCGCGATCGCCGGGTTCGCCGTGGTGCTCGGGCTGCTTTCAGGCTCCCTGTCGATCGTGTTCGACGGCCTCTTCGCGGTCATCGACGTGGCGATGGGGCTCCTTGCGCTCTGGGTGGCTCGGCTGGTCGTGCGCGAGGAGAACCGCACCTTCCAGTACGGCTACTGGCACATCGAGCCCATGAGCCTGGCGTTCTATGGCGGCATGCTCATGGTCCTGTGCGTGTACGGGTTCGTGAGCGCGGTCGGCAGCATTCTCGCCGGAGGCCAGGACGTCGAGCTCGGATGGGCGATCGGCTACTCGCTCGTCATGGCCTTGGTGAGCTTCGGCATGTACTACTACGAGAAGCGCACGAACCGTGCTGCCAATTCCGAACTGCTTCACCTCGACTCTCAGGCGTGGCTCATGACGGCGCTCGCCTCTGCCGCTCTGGTCATCGCGTTCGTCATCGCGTGGGCGCTCGAGGCGACGCCCTACGCCCACTTTGCGCCGTACGTCGATCCCGCTGCGCTTGGGCTTCTCAGCCTGGCGATGATCGCGATGCCGATCAGAACGGTGCGCCAAGCGCTCTCCGAGATCCTCCTGATGACGCCCACCGAACTCGATACCGGCATCCGCTGCGCCATGGACGAGATCGTCGAGCGGCATGGGTTCATCGGCTACACGAGCTATGCCTCGAAGGTCGGGCGAGGCCAGTTCATCGAGATCCACATCGTGGTCCCTCCCGATCGCCAGATCGGCACCATCGCGACCCTCGATGCGATACGAGGCGAGGTCGCGGACGCGCTCGATGCGCACGGTGAGGACACGTGGCTGACCGTCGACTTCACCGCCGAGCAAGACTGGACGTAGACGCCGTCTGCGGGCCTGGCTACGGTGCCGTGAAGAGCAGCAGCACCGTCGTACCCGGACGCACCATCACGCCGCCCTCGGGTAGCTGGTCGATGACCACGTTGCTCTGAGGCGACGTCAGGTCGCGCACGAAACCCTGTGCCGCGAGACCACTTGCCGCGGTCTCCGCCAGCGCGCCATCGATGGACTCCCCTCTCACGTCGGGGACCGTGACCGCCGTGCCGTCGTCGGGGCCGACGACCACCGCGTACGCGACCGGACGGCCCGTCAACCACTCGAACCCGGCCGAGGGAACCTGCTTCACGACGTCGCCGACCGGCAGATCGGCGGAGAAGATGTCGACCGTCACCGGCAGATACAGCGCTTCCCTGAGCGTACGTGCCGCATCGTCTGCCGCGGCGCCTACGACATCGGGGACCGGCAGGACGGCCGGCGTGACGGACGTCGTCAGATCCACCGACGACCGGCTGAGCGTCCGCGCCCCCGCCCCGGGTTGCTGCGAGAGCACCCGGCCCTCCCCGAGCGCGGACGTCGCCACTCGGCTCTGGGTGCCCACCGCCAATCCCGCCTGCTCGATGAGCGTGGTGGCCTCGGCGAGCGGCATCTTGCGCACGTCGGGCACCGTGGTCGGGCGGAACGCCAGCACAAGCGCCGCGATCACCGCCAGCACTCCGAGCAGCGCCGCGATGACGACGCCCGTGCGTTTCCCCTTCGATGATGGCATGGACTACCTCGCTGGCTCGGTGGGCGGAATCCCCGCAGCTCCCTGAAGAGCCAACAGGATGGTACCCGTCAGGACGCCAAGGAGCGCGCCATTGCCCGTCTACGCCGCGTCAGGCCTGCGCCACCGCAACACGGCGGTGGCCGCGACTCCGGCGACAAGCCCCCAGAACGCCGAGCCGATTCCGGCGATGCTCACCCCGGATGCCGTGACGAGGAACGTGATGACCGCGGGCTCGCGCCACTGCGCGTCCTCCACCGCGCCGAGAAGGCCGGCGCCGATCGTGTTCACCAGGGCGAGCCCGGCGAGAGCGAGCACCATCTCCTGGGGGAACGCCGCGAAGACCGCGGTCACGGTCGCCCCAAACAACCCGACGATCAGGTAGAAGACCCCGGCCGACATGGCGGCCGTGTAGCGCTTCGAAGGATCGTGATCGGCCTGCTCGCTCGCGCAGATCGCCGCGGTGATGGCCGCCAGGTTCACCGTGTACGCCCCGAACGGTGCCAGAGTGAACGCCGTCAGGCCCGTCCACGTCATGGAGGAAGAGATGGGAGGGTCGTAGCCGGCGGCGCGCATGACCGCGATTCCCGGGACGTTCTGAGACGCCATCGTCACGGCGAACAGCGGCAGTGCCACGCCCACGATCGCCGACAGCGAGAACTCGGGCATCGTGAGCACCGGCCTCGTGAGCGCGAAGCTCAGGTCGCCCAACGCGAGCTGCCCGCGCGCGGCGACCATCACGACGCCTGCCGCAAGCACCGCCGGAACCGCGTAGCGCGGCGAAAGACGCCGCACGATCAGGTAGACCGCGATCATCACCGAGACCAGCAGCAGCTGCGTCTTCATCGCCGCGAAGCCCTCGACACCGAAGCGCAGTAAGACGCCCGCGAGCATCGCGGCACCCAGCGCCTGCGGTATGCGCTGCATGATGCGCTCGAACCACCCGGTCGTACCCGCGACCACGATCAGGGCGGCGCAGACCATGAAGGCGCCGATGGCCTCCGGCATCGTGACGCCCGCGACACCCGTCACGAGCATCGCCGCGCCGGGTGTCGACCAAGCGGTCAGAATCGGCATCTTGTACCACAGTGACAGCCCGACCGACGTGAGCATCATGGCGAGCCCCAGCGCCCAGAGCCACGATGCGGTCTGCGCGGGCGTCGCCCCCAACGCACGAGCAGCCTGGAAGACGATGATGGCCGAGCTCGTGAAGCCCACGAGTACCGCCACGAAGCCGGCCACGACAGAAGACACCGAGAAGTCCCGAAGGACGCGCAAGACCCACCCCTCCCGCTTACGAACGACGGTGAGCACCGTACCGCAAGCACGGGAGATGCGCATGCGCCTCGGTACGGTGGCTACGCGCTCTCGCCGCGGCGCTTGAGCGCTTCTTCGTAGGCACCCGGCAGAGGGCAGGTGTCCGGACCCTCGACCAGTGCGCGACATTCCCTCGCGATACCCGCGAGGGTCCCGTTGAACACGAAGTGGTGGAAGGGCAGGACAAGATACCAGTACAGCCTGCCGCCCAAACCCTTCGCGTGGAACGTCGCCGTCTGCCTGACCAGCGTGCCCTGAGAATCGGGGCTCAGTTCGTACTGGAGCCACCCGTCGCCGGGCATGCGCATCTCGGCGCGCAGCCGCAAGAGCCTCGTCGGCTCCAGCTTCTCGACGCGCCACCATTCGAGATGGTCGCCCTCGAGTAGCACGTACTGGTCGCGTCTCCCCCGCCGGTGACCCGGCCCACCCACCAGGATGTCCAGGAACCCGCGTATATCCCACAGCGTGTCGAAGGCGTACCAGCCCCGCTCGCCACCGATACAGGCGATGGGGTCGAAGGCGGCCTCGGGCGGGCAGTCCGTGTGGATGGTCCTCGAGTCGATGTAGCGGCCGGCGCGCACGCGCGAGATGGGCTCCTCGGTGTCTCCGAACTCCTCGGCCCAGCGCATGGCGGACTGCTCGGCCGACTCAGCAGCGAAGGTGCGGTCGATGGCCTCGTTGACGCCGATGGGCCTGATGGAGGGGAAGTCGCGGGCGGCGGAGTCGTCGGTCACCACCGTGGGGAATCGCAGCGAAGACGCAAGCTGGCGCCCCACGGTCGCCTCGCGCGGCGTGAACAGGTGAAGCCACCATCCCGAGAGCCCCGGCGAGAGCACCGGCACCGGGATGATGAGGCGGTGCAGGCCGCGGCGCCGGGCGTACAGGCGAAGGATGTCGCCGTAGCTCACGATGTCGGTGCCGCCGATCTCGTAGACCGTGTGGGACTCCGATGGTTCGGGGGACTCGATGGCCGCCTGCAGGTAGGCCAAGACGTCGTCGATGGCGATCGGTTGCGCCGGCATGCGCACCCACCTCGGCGTGGTCATGATCGGAAGCTTCTCGACGAGATTGCGGATCATCTCGAACGAGGTGGAGTACGTGCCGATGACGATCGATGCGCGAAACTCGATGACCGGCACACCCGACTCGGCGAGGACGCGGCCGACCTCATGCCGGCTGGACAGGTGATCCGACAGTACGTTCGCGTCGTCCCCGAGCCCTCCGAGGTAGATGATGCGCTTCACGCCTGCCTGCAGCGCCGCGCGACCGAAGAGGCTCGCGGCCTCCCGGTCCCGCTCGGCGTAACCCGTACCGGCGCCCAGCGTGTGGACGAGGTAGAAGGCGATCTCGACCCCCTCAAGCGACCTGGCCACCGCAGCCGCGTCGAGCGCGTCGGCCTCGACGACCTCCACTCCGGACACCGCGCGCACCTTCTGCGGGGAGCGTGCGGCAGCGCGTACGCGGTAGCGCGAGGTGGGCAGCGCCGCCATGAGATGCGATCCGATGTACCCGCTCGCCCCTGTGACGAGCACCAGCGGACGGGCAGGCGCTGCGGCGTCCATGGGCCCTCCTCTCTCGACACGACCGTGCGACGTGCGACCGTCTGCCGGCGGGGTGCTACAGGTCTTCGCGGCTGATGGGACACGTCATGCAGTGGCAGCCGCCGCGCCCCTTGCCGAGTTCCGAGCCTTCGATCTCGATGACCTCCACGCCGGCTTCACGCAGGCGGGCGTTCGTGTGGGTGTTCTTGGAGTAGCCCATCACGACGCCCGGCTCCACGACGACGACGTTGTTGGCATCGTCCCACTGCTCGCGCGCCGACTGGAACGAGTCACCGCCGGTCTCGATCACCCGCAGACGATCGATGCCGAGCGCGTTGGCCAGGGCATCGAGCAGGCCACGCTCTTCGGCGATATCGAACGAGTCCTCTGCATCTCCCGGGCGCACGCTGTACACGCGCATACCCTCTACGACCGACGGATACAGAGTCACCGCATCGCGGTCGACGAAGTTGAACACGGTGTCGAGGTGCATGTAGGCGCGCTGCTGGGCCATGCGGCAGACGATCACGCGATCCGCAGCGTCGGCGCGAAACAGCGAGCGGGCGAGGTGCTCGACCATCCTGCCCGTCGAGCGCTCGCCCAGCCCGACCAGCACCGTCCGGTTGCCGACGGGCATGATGTCCCCGCCCTCGAGCGAGACCCCTTGGCTGAAGTCCTCGACGGCGAAGCGGCTGGCGTTGCCACCCGGGGGATACCAGTACTCGAACTCGGCCGAGCGGAATCGCGGGTGATAGCGGTAGACCACCGAGAGGTTCACCACCTCGAGACGGCGGGTGGACCGGAACAGCGGAGGAAGCACCACGCCGCCGAAGAGCCACGCGCTGGAGTCTCTGGTGAAGATGCTGTTGGGCAGCGGCGGGAGAACGAAACTGTCGGGCTCGGCAAGCACCGCACCCAGAGAGCGGCGGTGCAGAGCGGCGAGGTCCATCCCGTCGAGTTCCGAGACGAGCAGGCCGTCCAGAAGGACCTCGGCCAGCTGCTCGGGAGGAAGCTCGTGGAGGTAGGCTCGGAGCTCGCCCACGAGCGACAGGCCCACCGTGAACGAGGACACCGCGGCCTCGAGGGCCTCGACACGCGCCTCCATGGAGTGTGCGAACGTCTCGGAGAGCAGCTCGTGGAGGTAGAGGACCTCGACACCGCGCGAGCGCAGCTCGCTCGTCATCACATCGTGCTCGCGCTGCGCGCGCTCCACCCACACGAGATCGTCGAAGAGGTACTCCTCTCGATTCGCCGGGGTGAGCCGCTCGAGCGCGCGACCGGGCCGGTGGACGAGCACCGTCCTGAGCCGTCCCGCCTCCGAGTAGGCGCCCGGTGCATCTGCCATGGTCATGCCCTTCCTCCTGTGAGTGACGATCGACCCGATGTCGCCATTGAAGAGTATCCCCCCGGCAGCATCGGTGTCCGCACGGGTATCCCCCCTACAGCCGGTCCGGTTCATCGGCGAGCGCGCTACGAAGGCGTTCGAGACCGAGTCGGTAGCTCTCCGAGTCGCCGTACTCGAAGAACCCCGGGTAGTGATCGTGTGCCGAGACGATACGCCGCGCGTGCTTGATGGGACACCAGTACTGCTCGGTGCGTGCAGCGATCTCTCTGAAGTAGCTCGCAAGACCGTTCGCGTACCCGCAGTAGAAGCAGTTGACCTTCTCGACCGCGTTGAGATAGGGAAGATCTCCGCGGTCGAAGACCATGTAGTCGGCACGCCGCGCCTTCGGGATGCCGTAGACCGGGAAGCAGACCGTCTGGAAGAGCCAGAGAAACACGTCGAGCAGCACCATGGGCAGCAGCCCGACATAGATGACCGGCACGGTGAGCCACGTGAGCAGGGACGCGCCGGTGATATAGCGCACGACTCCGGTCTTTGACTGCCGGTGGAGTCGTGCGACCTCCTCGCTGAACTGCACGCGCCTCTCGTTGACGGCGAAGGAGAAGCCGTCGCGCCGTCTGTCGAACTCGGCCTGCATCTCTTCTTCCAGCGCGCGCATCCGCGCGATCAGGACGTCTATCTGCGACATGGTCGCTCCTCAGATCAGTGGTGCTCTTGGAGACGGCCCTGATCGGCGATTGGCTCCCGGCGCGAACTTCGAACACGCGTTCGTGACTGACCACACTACTCCGATGAACTGACTCGCGCTTGGCCATGCACCCCGCGAGCGTCAGGAGCCGCCGACGAACTCCTTGCGCACGTACGCGGACGTGAAGAGCGCGAGTGTCGCCGAGTAGCCCGGGATGAACTCGATCGCGTCACCGGGTCGCGGTGGCTCGGGCAGGTCGTGGACATCGAGGATGAGGTGGTCGCTCGAGGCGCCGAGAACGGTGATGCGCTCGTCGACCGGGCGCAGCTGCTCGGGCACGACATCCTGACGGCCGATCGCGCAGATGGCCCGGCGCCGCTCGCCCCGGTCCTCGAAGACGGGACGGTTGCCGAACGCGTCTTGGGCCGATATGCCGGTCGGCTTGGACGGCTTGAGCCGGCATTCGATGACCGGCGCGCGGAGCAGCAGCGCATCGGTGTGCAAGCCAAGGATGCGCTCGCGGGTCGCCGGGCTCACCCCCAGCACGATCGCCTCGCCCACGCGCAGGTTGTCGATGCGTTCGGGCATCTCCCCCGCGACGAAGGCGTCGAGCGTCGTGGACATGCCCCCCGACACGAGCAGCGGGCGGCCGGTGATGCGCTCGGCGGTGTGGGCGAGCGCGGCGAGCTCGCCGAGGTTCTCGGCGGTGGGGATGATCGCGCCGTAGCACGTGAGGCTGATGCCGATGCCGGCGATCTCGACGTGTCTGAATGCGGCGGCGCGCTCGACGAACGCCGGCAACGTCGCGGGCATCACACCCTCACGCAGGTCGCCGACGTCGACCATCACGACGACACGGAACGTGCTCCCCACGCGTGCGGCGGCGGCGTCCAGCGCCGCGACGACATCGATCTCGCTCACGAGCGCGACGTCCGCGAGCGCGACGGTCTCATCGGCGAGTGCGGGCGTGGGCGAACGCAACAGCCAGAAGGGGCCATCGATGCCCGCATCACGCATGCGCGCGATGTTCTGCAGACGTGACTCGCCGAGCGCCGTGACCCCGCCTGCCAGCATCGCGCGGGCGATCTCGGGCGTACCGCAGGCCACCTTGGTGACCCCGACGATCTCGACCCCGGGAAGCGACGACACGACCGTTCGTGCGTTGTCCTCGATCCTGCCCAGGTCGATCGTGATCGTTGCCATGTCGAGCATGCGCGTTTCCGTCTCTACAGGCCGCAGCTCGCGCGCATGAGCGCGACCACGGCATCGGGCGGGAAGTGGGTCGACAGGGCGCCGCACGCCGCGATCACGTACTCGCGGTCGAGGACGCACCGGGCATCGGGGGGCGGCAGCAGCCGATCGCCGCGTCCGGCCGCGTCCGAACGCGTCGCCTCGAGCATCGCTACACCACCGGGCAGGCGGGTGAGCGCCCCGCCGGTGCCGATGATGGTGCGGCAGGCGGTCAGATCGCGGCCTCGCGCGACCGTCTGTCGCCCCCGCGGCGTGTAGAGCTGCAGCAGCTCCCCGGCGTGTCGGTGCACGCCGGCCTTCGCGGCCGTGCGTGCGAGAAGGGCCGCCGCCGCGATCTCATCGGGAGTCTCCGGGATCGCGGGCGGCAGCACCGCCGGACGCTCGACCTCGGGCAGGAGCGCCGCGACGTGGCTCGCACTCACGTAGGTTCCGAGGTCTCCTTCCACGGTGCGCTTGCTGTGCGGCTCCGGCTCGGTCGCGAGCGCGGCCATCTCCGGGCTCCCGTCGGTGACCGAATGCACGTCGGTGGTCGCACCACCCACGTCGATGACCACCAGATCGCCGACCGCCTCGGCGAGCAGTTCCGCGGCGATGAGCACCGCCCCGGGCGTGGGGAGGATCCGGCCGCTCACGAACTCGCCGATACGCTCCATGCCCGGTGCGTGCGTGATGTGCTCCTCGAAGGCGTCGTGTATCACCGCGCGTGCCGGCACGATGTCGAGCTCGTCGATCCCGGGATACACGTTGCTCGTCACCCGGACGCGGAAACCCGCTCGTTCGAGCAGCTCGCGCGCCTCGCCCGCGACAACGGAGTTGCCTGCGTAGACGACGATCGGGCGAGCGCGCAGACCCGCGAGTCTCTCTGCGTTGAACAGCACCACGTCGCTGTCGCCGCCCTCGACCCCGCCGGCGAGCAGGATCAGGCCGGGACGGACCTCGTCGACGCGATCCAGGTCCGCATCGCGCAGCTTCCCCGACGTCACGTACTCGACCACGCCGCCGGCACCCAGCGCGGCCTCGCGTGCCGCCATGGCCGTCATCTTCTGCGTGAGCCCGTGCACGGTCATGCGAAGCCCCCCGGCTGCCGAGGAGGTCGCGATCGTCACCGCCGGAGACACCGGACCGACGCGTGCCTCGAGGTGCGCACGCGCCGCGTCCACGCCGACCCCGACATCGCCTTCGAGCACGCTCGTAGGCGCGAAACCCTGCCCCAACAGCTGCGGCTCGCTGTGCGGGTACGCCGCCAGACCACGAAATGCCGAGACGACCGTCGTGGTCGAGCCGATCTCCGCGACGAGAGCATCGACGGTGGGCTCGGTCATCGTTCGCTCTCAGGGTCCGCCGGGACGACATTCGTGCCGACCTCGCCCTTGACGATGCGCTCGATGTCCTCGAGGCGCCCGATGGCCGCGCGCCTGCCGGTCGCGTTCACGAAGCGCACGGCGGCCTTGACCTTGGGGCCCATCGAGCCCGCCGCGAACTCGTGCTGTGAGAGCTCCTCGGGCGTGACGCATCCCAGGAGCTTCTGTTCCGGAGTGCCCCACTCGGTGTAGACACCCTCGGCGTCTGTCGCCATGACGAAGATGTCGGCGTCGAGCTTCTCGGCGAGCAGCTCTGCGGCGACATCCTTGTCGATGACGGCCTCGATACCGACGAGCGTGCGGGTCCCGTCGGGCAGGTAGACCGTGGGGATCCCCCCGCCACCCGCGCAGATGACGACCGTGCCCTTCTCCATGAGCCAGCGGATGGGGTCGAGCTCGAAGATCTGCTTGGGCTCGGGTGAGGCGACGACTCTGCGCCACGAGTCGCCATCCTGCTTGAACGTCCAGCCCTTCTCGGCGGTGAGCGCGGTTGCACTCGCCTCGTCGTAACACGGACCCACGAACTTCGTGGGATCGTCGAACGCGGGATCGTGCGGGTCGACCTCGATCATCGTGAGCACCGTGGCGATGGGCTTCTCGAACGGGAGCACGTTGCCCAGTTCCTGCTCGACCATGTAGGCGATCATGCCTTGGGTCTGAGCGCCCAGCACGTCGAGCGGAAAGGGCTCCACGTCGTGATAGGCGGCCGCCTGCAAGGCGAGAAGTCCCACCTGCGGGCCATTGCCGTGGGCGATCACCAGGTTGTACTGCTCGGCGAGTGGGGCCAGCGCCTTGCAGGCCACGCGCACATTGGCGCGCTGCGCCTCGGCGGTCATGGGTTCTGAGCGCTTGAGCAGCGCGTTTCCGCCCAGCGCGACGACGACGGTCTTCTTGCGCTCCATGGTGGCGATCACATCCCCCGTTCGCGCATCGTCTTGACCACGAAGCTCGCGACGTCGATGCCCTTGGTCTTGCGGCCGAAGCCCGCATCCATGCCCCAGCCCTTGGCCTGCTCGTCGGTGACTTGGGTGCCGCCGGCGACGAGCAACAGCTTGTCGCGCACGCCCTTCTCGACGGCGAGGTCGGCGAGCTTCTCCATGTTGGTGCGGTGCATGTCACCGTGCGTGATGATCGTCGAGATGAGGACGACCTGCGCTGCATGCTCGATCGCGGCGTCGAGAACCTTCTCGACCGGTACCGAGGTGCCCAGATAGGTGCAGGCGAAGCCCCACTTCTCGAGGCCGCCGTGCTTGATGTCGACGATCTCAAGCATCCCCACGGAATGCTCGTCTTGGCCTACCGTCGCCGCGATGCAGCGAACATTGTTCTGCGCGACGAACTCTCTGATCTCCTCATCGGACAGAGGCGGCACCGGCTCGCAGATGACGAGCGTGGCCGGGTCGATCGCGACATCAAGGCAGCCCTTGATCTCGACGAGCGTGCCCTCGGCGGGGTGCATGACCGCCTTGTGGATGACCTCGGGATCGGTGAGGTTCATGGCGCGGCCCAGCTCCAAGGCCGCCGCCTCGGCGACCAGCTCCGACACCGGGAGGAACATCGTGACCGCGACGATGCCGTCACCTGCCCACTCGACCTCGGGGGTGATCAACCCGCGCTCGCGCATCTGAGCTGTCTGCTCGAGGCGCACGTTCATGTTGTCGGTGGGGTCGAGCTCGTCGATGAACGGGATCTTCTCGGGGTCGCACAGCGTGCAGCCGCCGATCACATGACAGGGCTTCTCGACGCTGCGCGGTAGGTGGTTGACGCCGAAGTGGTGGCACACCGGCGCGAGGTAGTCGTCGGCCCGCTCGATGATGGTGCCGGACGCCACGCCGCCGTCGGCCGTGCGCCGGATGCCGTCGTCGTGGGTCTCGGGGTACTCGCCCGAGTCGACGAAGTACGCCTCCTCGACGCTCGCGAAGTAGCCGCCGTCATCGAGCATCGCCTCGAGGAAGAGCACGGCGCGCTCTTTGATCTCACGGACCCGGTTGCGCAGCTCAGGGTTCTCTCGGTCGAGTCTGACCATCTCACGCATACCGTCCATGCCCACGAGCGCCTGCTTGGCGGTGTCGACCGCCGCGACGTTGTTGTAGTGCCACGGCACGTTTCGGCCCTCGTCGGGCGTGATCGTCGACTGGATGTCGGCGCTCGTGAGCCGAGAGATCATCAGGTTCATCACGTGGCTCACGGTGGCGTCACGCGAGTCGGACTCCATGTAGCGCGTGTTCTGTTGCGCGCGCATCTTGTACTCGCCGAACAGGTCACGCAGCGCGAGCGCGTACGGCAGGTCCATGCGCATGCACGGTGCCGGTGCGGCGTCAGGCGGCACCGTGGAGAGCGCGATGTCCTCTTTGGGCATCCCGATCGACACCGAGAACGCGCAGTTGATGGCGTGCTGGACGAGCAGCTCGGGCATGACCTTCCACGCGCGCACCGCGGTGGCGTTGGCGTTGTGCGCGCCGTCGATCTGCAGCATCCGGACCGAGCGCATGATTCGCTTGGCCACGGCAGCGTCCACGAAGCTGCGGTACATGTTGATGTTGCGGTACAGCACGTTGTACTGCGGATCCTGGTGGGCGCCGTTGACGCCCTCCTCGGCGAACATGACGGCGATCTCGGGTCCCGCGACGCCGCTGACATAGCTGTGGTAGTTGATCGGCCTGCCGACCTCGTCTTCGATGAGGTCGAGCGCCCGGCGGGTGAGCCGGCACTGCTTGCGGGTGACCGCGATGCCGCCCACACCCTCGGGCGTACCCTCCAGAAGGCCGTCGATGTGGCTCTGGCCGGCGGTGCGGATGACCATCATGTGGTCGGCGCCGTGCCAGGCAGCCATGCGCATGCGCCGGATGTCGTCTTCGGGGCGACCCGAGGCGATCTCGGTGGTCACCACGCAGTCGGGCTGCGGGTCGATGTTGTCGAAGTAGTGCGCGGCTGGCAGCGGGATGCTCTGCGCGAGCCCCTCGGCGGTCTCGCGGTAGCAGAACTCGTAGAGCCGCTGGTCGGTGACCTTCCGACGCCAGGTCCACCCCTTGCGACGCGGATGATAGCGATCGAGCCCGTCGAGCAGCGCCGCTACGTCCAGCTTCTCGTTGGGCACCAGCGGCGGCAGGGTGTCACTCATCGCGCGGACCCCCACTTCGCCTCGACGGTTTCCCAGCCATCCCCTGCGGCGAGCTTGCCGGCGGCGGCGGGCGCATCGACGTCCCACGCCTGCATGCACACGAGCACGACATGCCCCGCCCCGTGGCCGAGAAGCCCGCGCTTCTCGCACTCGCTCACGACCGCGATACAGGTGGGTGAGTCGACCCCCATACGCATGAGCACGCTGCGCTCGATCGACGGCGAGGTGTGCGTGCGGGCGAGCTCGACCAGCGGGTCGACGATCTCTTGCGTCAGGTGCCAGAACCGAACGCGCAGCTCCTCATCGGTGAGCCCCATGAGGTACTGGTGCGCGTGATCGAACGTGTCCTCACGAACCATGCTCTATGCCTCCCTGAGGCCGGCGATCGTCTGTTCGACCGTGTCGGCATCGCTGTTGGTATCGGCGGCGAGGAACGCGATGTCCTCAGCGGTGGGGTCATAACCTTCGGGGGCGTGTGAGAGAGCGTTGCGAACGTAGCTGCGACGCATGCGCGCGAGGTCGAAGTCCTTCGCGCGGATCTGCTCGGGGCGCTCGGGGATGACGATCGACGTGCCGGGCACGCTCTCTGTCGGGTCGCCCGATCGGACCTCGACGCCCTGCTCGCGCGCGAAGTTGAGCTGGGCCCAGTGGTGCTTGCCGGCGCCCGTGTACTCGGTCTCCTGCACCACGATCGTCGCGTCGCGCGGGACGTCGCGAGCGAGCGAGATCGCGGCCGCCATGGCCGTGTTGCCCGACGGGCCGCGCTCGAGTCCCTCGAGCTTGGACATCGCTTCCGTGACGTAGAAGACCTCGCCCTGGCTGACGGTCAGATAGCGGTCCATGTAGCGCAGCGGACGCGCGGCGTTTCTCGGCACGTCGGCACGGTCGGGCCACGTGGCGAACGGCACGCCGAAGCCCGTGTGCCCGGTGGTGAAGCTCTTGCGGTTGAAGTCGTCGTCGCTGGCCATGTGAAGCCCCGAGAGGTCCACACTCGCCGAGACGATCTGCGTCCCCGCGGCTCCGGCGCGCTTCAAGCCCCTCGCGGTGCCGGTCGTGTTGCCGCCGCCGGCGTGCGTGATGACGCAGTAGTCGGGCGGTGCTCCGGTGAGCGCGGTCATGTCGCGAGCGATCTCGAGCCCGAGCGTCTCGATGCCGGAGACCCCGAACGACGAGTACAGCGACGCGGCGAAGAAGCCGGTGGAGTCGAGCAGGTCGAGCATGTGGAAGAAGAGCTCCGGCCCCACCGAGAGTTTCACGACCTCGGCGCCGAGCGCCTCGCAGATGCGTGACTTCTCGACGATCTCGGGTTGCCCCACGTGCCGGCTGTCGAACGCCTCCTGAACGATGATGCACTTCAGGCTCGCGCGTGCGGCTTGGCTCGAGACGGCGGCGCCGTAGTTCCCGGAGGTCGCCGCGATGACGCCGTCATAGCCCTTCTCGGCGGCGACGTGGATGCTCACGCTGGCCCGCCGGTCCTTGAACGACCCCGCCATGTTCGCGGCCTCGTCTTTGACGAAGATGCGGCCGCCCATGCCCGGCTCGCTGTACGAGCGCACGAGGTCGGTCAGGTTCTTGAGCTCCAGCAGCGGCGTGTCCCCGACCCCTCCTGCCCGCTGGATCCCGACGATGTCGTCGAGCGAGTAGCCGTGTGCGGCCATCATCGCGTCGTAGTCGAACGCGACGGGCGAACGCTCGAACTCGCGGTAGTCCATCCCCAGCGCGCGCACCATGATCTCGCCCTTGCGCGCCATCACCTCATCGAAACGGCTGGCCATGTCAGTCACCCGCCGTGCGATATGCGGCCACGCGAGCGCGCAGGTCGCGGCCCACGCTCACGAGTTCCGGCACGGGGTTGCCGAACGTATGGAAGTAGCCCGGGTTGATCGCGGAGAGCCTTCCTGCCTCGGAGCGCCCCGTCATCGTCTCGACGGTGACCTCCTCACCCAGATCCGCTGCCGCGGCCGCAAAGCCGCTGATCCACAGCGTGAGGGGCTTGTCGGCGGTCTCAGGCGGGAGGTTCACGGAGCGATCGGCGGGTTCGAGCAGCACGCGCTCGACCTCGACCCACTCTCCAGACACGCAGCGGGTTCGGTCGGTCATCGGACGTCCTCTCTACAGGACCGGCGCCCAGAAGCGCGGCAGCGGCATGTCAACGACGGTGACGATGCCCGGACGTGCATCGGCCATCAGCGGCAGGTAGTTGCCCACACTGGCATACGTACCCTTGCCACCGGGGATCTCGGGCTGGTTGGACATGGTGATATCGGGGTCGCCGAAGATCTTGATGTAGTCGCCGGTGTCCTGGCCCTCGGCCTCGGGGCGGATCTGCTGCGGGTGGACGAGCTCGATCTTGAGCTCATCGCCCGAGTAGCCCCAGCCGATGTGCCGGCAGCCGCACACGTCGCCGGGCGCGACCTTCACGGCCGGCGTCTCGCGCGCCACGCTCGTGACGATGGGTGCGCGGGTCTGTTCGATGCGGTCGATCTCCCAGCCGAAGGCGTGAGCGATGAGGTGTATCGACTCCGGGAAGCCGATGTGGCCCACGATCGAGCCGTCGGCCACGCCGCGCTCGAACTCATCGACCGTCGTCCCAACGCCCTGCGACGCCATGACGGTGGGTCCGAACGGCGACAGGTCGTTCACCCGCGAGGCCTCGATGCGGTCGATGCGCAGACACACCGATGAAAGCGCGATCGGCAGCGCGTCGAGCACGAAGCCCGGGTTGATCCCGGTACCGAGGATGCTGACACCGTGCTCGCGAGCGAGCGCGTCGAAGCGCTCGGCCCACTCCGGGTCGCTCGCCCATGGGTACGCGAGCGTCTCGGCGATGCCGATGACGTTGGCGCCCGCTCGAACGGAGGCCTCCACCTGGTCGGCTATCTCGCCGAGATTGCTCGCGGTGAGGATGCACACAACGTCCGGCCCTGTGGCGAGGACGGATTCGAAGTCGGCGGTCACCGGGATGTCGCAGTCGCGACCGGTGACCTCGCCCACCGTGAGTCCGTGCTTCTCGGGATGCCGATCGATGACGCCGACGAGGTCCACTTGATTCGGCCGGTCCAACAGATAGCCGAGAAGCCCTTGGCCCATCATGCCCGTACCCCACACCGCCACCTTGATCATGTGCGCTCCTCGTTCGCTCGAAATCCAGAAACCCACCCATTCTATGCACACTGCACCCCGAACGGAGCATTTTCGGCCAACGGGTGCAGCCGAAGAGGCGCGCGCAAGCGTTCGGGCCGCTCGCTAGGTACACTGTTCGGCATGTCTCTTCTCCATACCTATCGCATCGCGCTCGTCGCACTGATCGCGGCATCCCTTCTCGGGCTGCCGTCTCAGCCGGCTGCAGCGGCCCCGTCCGCGGCCGCAACGGCATCCGACCGCGCCAGGGTGGCCAAGGCCGTCGGGCGCCTCGAGGCCGCACGAAAGCGCGTCGCGAACCTCGAGGCGAAGGCCGAGAAGACCTCAGCCCGGCTCGATGAGCTGATCGCCGAGGAGGACCGTGCCCAGACCAGGCTCCGCTCGCGTGCGGCTGCGATGTACCGCTCCGGCGATACCTCGTTCGTCTCGGTTCTGGTGGGCGCCACGACCCTGCAGGACTTCGCGTCGCGATGGGCTCTGCTGACCCGCATGAACGACCTTGATGCCGAGAGCCTCAGGGAGCTCGAAGTCGCTCGCCGCGAGACGTCTCGCTCGGCTGCGGAGCTGCTGGTGCTGCAGGTCGAAGCAGCCCGTGCGGTCGACCAGGTCGCACGTGAGGCCGCCCGGGCGCGCGCGGACCTGGCCGCGAGTCAGGCTGCCCTCGCGGAGTACCGCGCCCGGACTGCCCAGCCGCCGCAGGCGCCACGGCGGCCGGTCCCCGTCGCCACGAAGCGCGACTCCGCGCCCGAACCCACCGGGTCGGGTGCCTGGAAGACGGGAGTGGCATCCCACTACGGCCGCACCTTCACCGGACGCGGGGCGAGCGGGGCGCGAATCGGTCCCTACTCCATGATCGTCGCGCACAAGACGCTGCCCTTCGGCACCCTCGTCGAGTTCAGGTACGACGGCAAGAAGGCGGTGGCGCGGGTCGTGGACCGCGGCCCTCGCTCAAAGGCGCGCGACTTCGACTTGGGGCCGGGACTCGTCCGCCGCCTCGGGTTCAACGGCGTGCACGAAGTGCAGTACCGGATCATCGACTGACGCGCGAGACGCGCGAGCAGGTCCTAGCCGCCGTCATCCTTCTCGCGCGGCCTGAGCCACTCGTAGTCCATCTCCATCATCCGCATCACGTCGTCGGGGTCGCGCAGATGTCCGGCGCGTCTGCCCCGAACGTACTGCTTGATCTCACCCAGATACGATCCGAAGAAGACGACGTTGGCGAGCACCGCCCATGCGACCCCCCAGGGACCCAGCCCCGTCAACCAGACCCAGGGGATGAAGAGCACCTGCCCGAGGTTGTCGGAGACCATGGCGTCGCGAACCACGTAGTAGCCGATCACGAATCCCGCCACACTGCAGGCCAGCGCTCCGATGGGCGCTATCGCCAGCATCGCGCCCAGCATCGGCGACTGGCCCCGCCCTCCTTTGAAGCGATGGTAGACCGGCCAGTTGTGCCCCACGATCGCCATCAGCCCGGCGGCGTAGAGATAGGGTTCACCCGGGAACGCCAGCCGGAAGACGAGCGTGGGGATGAACGCCTTCAAGATGTCACCGGCGGCGCATAACAGACCCCACTTCGCGCCCAACATGAGCCGCACGGCGGTCGCGCTCGCCGCATCCGAGACCATCTCTGCCCCGCCATCGGGTGATGTCAGGTGCATGGCCCGAACCTCATCGTGCCCGTGCATCCGGACGATGATCCGCGCGAAAGAGATCGACCCCAGAAGGTAGCCGACGAGTCCCGCGCCCAGCATCAGACTCGCGTTCACAGCGACTCCTGCCTCTCCACTGTCGCACCGACAGGCCGGTCGTCATGCTTGAGCACGCTCACCGACCCCGTGTATCCGTCGACCGTCACCAGCGCGCCGTCGGGAATGAGCTGCATCGCTCCGTTGACCGACACCACTGCGGGGACCCCCAGCTCGCGTGCCACGATGGAACTGTGGGACAGGAATCCCCCGGCCTCGGCCACGATCGCTCCCGCCCGCCCGAACAGCGGCGTCCACGCCACGTCCGAGTAGGGCACGACGATCACATCCCCTGCCGCGATCTCCGGGGCCTCCGATACCGATGAGACCTTCACGGCCCGACCGGTGTATCGGCCCGAAGACGTAGCGACGCCTTCCAGCCGCCCCTCAGTGTCCGACTGCAACGGCGGAGGCACGTCACCGAAGACCGTCTCAGGCACGACAGCATCGCGCATCGCCTCTTCCTCGGCAGCCCGCTCGACGATCGATCGGCGTGCGCTTTCGCCATCGAGACGACCCACCACGAGATCCCGGACCTCGGGGTCGGTGAGGTAGAGGATCGCGCTGTCCGCCACAGCGTCGACACCGCTCAGACGGGCAAGGCCCCGGTACAGAACCCGGTGGTACCCGTAGCTCAGTGTGTAGAACGAGGAGACCCGCTCCCGCAGGACTTGAAAGCGCGAGGCGCGGTCGAAGGCTCTCAGGATCCGCCGGCCCCCGGGCATCGAGGCCAGCTCAGAGCGCACCACCCTCTTGCGCGAGGTCTTTGCCGGCGTGGGTACCTCGAGAAGCCGAAGCACGGCAGACGGGTCCTCTCTCCACGGCACCCGCGAGAAATCGTTCCCGGAGTCCGAGAAGTGCCCGTAGACTCTCAGGAAGTCGTCGAACGCCCGAACGAACGCCCGCGCGGACTCCTCGTCCCGCAGTGCTTCGATTCCACCTGTCGTGAGCGCCAGCGAGGCCTCGCTGGTGAGGTCGCTTCTCAACAGGCGCAGCGCGGCGATGCCCGACGCGGGGTCCCTTCCTTCCGATCCCGGATCGCGGTTGGCGAAGTCCACCGACTCGTAGGCGACCCCGAGCTTCGACAACCGGGACGTGAGCATCCTGTTGTGAACCCCGGACAGCAGGGGCGTCAGCACGTTGAGGTACGCCGTGGCCTCGACGATGGTCCTGAGGGAGTCAAGAGCCGAGACCAGTGACCCTGCGTCATCCGATTCCGGGTTCACCGACTCCATGAGGTCCACGAACTCCGCGTTGAGCACGCTGAGCTGCCGTTCGACGTGGCGTTCGAAGCCCATGAGCTGTACGCCGAACAGCGCCACGCGCGGCAAGCGCATGAGCGTCTTGACCGTGAGTCGGAACCGCGGACGCGCCCCGTCTGACTTCTCCATGCCCATCAGCAGTTCGAGTGACTCCCGCGGGAGGCCGAGAAGATCGAACACGACTCCGAGCGCGCCCATGTTGTAGTAGGCGCGACCGTAGAATCGGGCTGCGAGATCATCGGGCTTGAGTCCCGTCGGCCCCACGAGGCGCTCGAGGAGCCGAATCCAGGCGCCGTTCACTATCGGGATGTTCACCGACCACACGAGCGGCGTGATCATGCCGGGGAGTTGCTCACGGGCTATCTTGTTGGAGTAGTAGTCGATCTCGCCCACGCCGGTGATGGGTCGCAGCTGGACGTAGGTGACCGTCTCACCGTCGAAGACCCACTCGACGTCAACGGGCCGCCCGTATCGGCGCGCGATTCGATGCACGTCGTCCGCGATGCCGTCGGCGATGTCGGAGGGAAGCAGCGGCGACTCCGGGAGTGCCCGCCACGCCCCCCACTTCCGTATCCAGCGCTCCGGGGTGACCCCCTGCTGGACCAGACTCTCACCGGATCCGGCCACCGACTCGATGATGATCTCCGACAGCCCCGTGACGGGGTTGACCGAGAACGCGACGCCGGACCTGACCGCGGACACCATCTCCTGGACGATGACCGCCATCCTCACACGAGAATCCGACGCGCCGTGCGCCGACACGTAGGACTTGGCACTCGCAGAGTCCGTCCCGCTCAAGACGTGCTCGACGGCATCGACGACGGCTTCGACGCCCACCGTGTCGAGCACCGTGTCGAACTGGCCGGCGAACGAGCGCTCGGACCCGTCTTCGACGTCGGCCGACGAGCGCACGGCGTAGCGCCCGTCCGGCGTCACGACGCGGTGCATCGCACGCTCGAGATCACCGCGAGAGGGTGCGCCTTCACTGGGCACGACCACCCACGTGGCCGGTATCGGATAGCCATGGCGGTGCAGCCATTCGAGGCCGCGCGCCTTACCCCCCGCAACGTGAGGAAGCCGAGCACGCCCGATCCGTAGTGTCCGAGCGGCCCTAGGGCACATTCGGGCTCTCGCCTCGAGCGCTTCCGGGGAGCAGCGGCTCGACTCGCTCCTTTATGGCCTGGATCGTGAGCGGGTGTGCATTCCACGCGCCCAGGTTCACGACCTCGACGTCATCGGCGATCTGCGCCTCGGCCACGAGTTCCGGCACATCGTACTGACTGTGGATGGACTCGGCACTGATGCCGGTGGAGAAGTAGACGAGCTTGCGAGCGCCGGATGACGCGAGCTCTGCCGCACGTTCGGGCACCTCCGGCTCCTTGAACTCCATCCACGCGAGATCGAGCAGCGAGCGTTCGTACCCTTGTTCGACGAGCTGGTCGATGATGCGCGTGCGAAGCTCAAGCTCGTGTTCGGTCTCTGTGGGCCATTCTCGGTCCCATTCGTCGGGCTGGCCGTGGCCCACGAGCAGCACGGCCATCTTGTCGCGCGGGATGTCACCTCGCTCTGCCTCGACCTTCTCGACGAACATACGATGCAGGGTCTCTGAGTCCCACAGGGGGCCGGCGAACGTGATCGGCACGCCGAGAGACTCCACGTCCAGCTCCTTGATGAGGTCCTCGCCCTCGGCCGTGTGGTTCGAGATCGAAACGAAGACCTCGGCGACGACGATGTTGCTCGCGCCCTCGTTGAGCGCGCGGATCACGGCCGCGTCAGGTCGAGGGTCGTCGTCGAGGAACGACGGATAGACGCGCACGTTGGTGTACCCGTCGGCACGCAGCTCGTCCTCGACCGCGCGCGCCATGGCCAGGTGGCGCTGGCGGTGCTGGCTGGAGCCCACGACCAGGTAGGAGTCCCTCAGCTGCTTGAGGAAGAGCGGACGCACGAGAAACGGCACGAACGCTATCTTCTGCTCGTCGAACTCGCGAAACTGGTTGAGCCATCCGATCGGGTCGTAGGTCTCGGGCTCACCATGAGTGAAGTAGATGACGGCTGTGTGCCCGTCTCCCGGGTCGCCGGCAGCGCGCGTCAGAGCCGGCACCTCGCGCTGGTCCTCCCTGCCCAAGGCGACAGACGCGCTCAGGGAGTACCCCAGCAGACCTGCGACGACGAAAGCGGCTATGGCGCCCGCGACGACTGCGCCCCCGCGGAACCTCCACACGATCAGGCCGACGCCCAGCATTCCGCACACCACGGTCAGCGCGAGGGCCGTCGACATGCGAATCGGGTCGACGGTGAGGTAGGCGACCACGAGCCACCCCGTCGCGAAGCCGAGAAGCGCCAACGCCGCCCAGCGTGCGTACTTCATCGCGCCCTCCCAGATAGTGGATACGCCTGTTCTATTCCCGCACCGGCTTGCGTGCCTCTCTGCCAAGGGCAGTCGCTCCTCGCAGGGTCAGGGTAGCCTTTGCACCAGACGAGAGCGTTCTCCGATACAATCAGGACCCTCGCCTACGAAAGGTAAGACCATGGCGCAGAACAACGACGCCACGTGCCCGCAACCCCTTCTCGGCGTCCCGAGCGGCCGCGACTCGGCACTCGATGCCTGGACTGCGATCGCCGAGCGGTGCTGCCCGGTCGATCCCGGGCTCTACATCGAGTACGACGTCAAGCGCGGCCTGCGCGACCAGAATGGTCGGGGCGTGCTCGCGGGACTCACCCGCATCGGCGACGTGGTGGGCACCAAGCCGGAGGGCGATCAGCTGGTTCCCGCTCCCGGCCGCTTGCTGTACCGCGGGATCGAGATCGAGGACCTGGTGAGCGGCTTCGTCGACGGGCACCACCCCGGCTTCGAGGAGACGGCGTACCTGCTGCTGTTCGGCACACTCCCCAACAGGGCGCAGCTCGACCAGTTCGACGAGTATCTCTCCGACATGCGCAGGATGCCCCGCTCGTTCATCCACGACGGGATCCTCCGCATGCCGAGCCGAGACGTCATGAACGCCATGATGCGCGGCGTACTCGGCCTCTACACCCTCGATCCTGAGGGGAGCAACACGTCGACCAGGAACGTGCTGCGCCAGAGCCTGCACCTGATCGCGAAGTTCCCGATGCTTGCCGTCTACGCATATCAGTCCTACCTCGACGAGTTCCACGGCAAGAGCCTCGTCATCCACCGCCCCGAGCCGAAGTACTCGACCGCCGAGAACTTCCTCCACATGCTGCGCCCCAACAGCACGTTCACAGATCTCGAAGCGCTGGTGCTCGACATGACACTCGTGCTGCACGCCGAGCACGGCGGCGGCAACAACTCGTCGTTCACGACGCACGTCGTGTCGTCCACCGGAACCGACACCTACTCGTCGATCGCCGCGTCGCTCGGCTCGCTCAAGGGTCCGCGCCACGGCGGCGCCAACCTCAAGGTCGTGGGCATGTTCGACGACCTCAGATCGACCATCACCGACTGGCAGGACGACGAGCAGATCGCGGACTACCTGCACCGCCTACTCGCCAAAGAAGCATTCGACAATGCCGGACTCATCTACGGCATGGGCCACCCGGTCTACTCCGTGTCGGACCCGCGGGCGGTCATCTTGCGCGGCTTCGCCGAGAAGCTCGCTGCCGAGAAGGGCTTCTCGGAGGAGTTCGCTCTGCACAGCCGGGTCGAGCGGATCGCCCCCCTGGTCATCGCTGCGCAGCGCAGACTCTACCGAGGTGTGAGCGCCAACGTCGACTTCTACTCCGGCTTCGTCTATCGGATGCTCGACATTCCGGCCGAGCTCTACACGCCGCTGTTCGCCATCTCACGCGTCGTGGGGTGGAGCGCGCACCGGCTCGAGGAGCTCGCCAACGGGGGCAAGATCATCCGACCGGCGTACAAGAGCGTCTCCCCGCTACAGACCTACGTGCCGCTCAAGGACCGATAGGGCCTCACGCCCGCCGGCCCGAGGGTGGTCCCCACAGAGAGGGTGCCGCGTGTGACCTCGAAGGCGTTCGATCTGCTCCGCCGCACGTTCGAGAAGTGGCGAGCGGACCGCGCGAACGAGATAGCGGCCGCCCTCACTTACTATGCGCTGATGTCGCTCGCCCCCATGCTCGTGCTGCTCGTGGGCGTACTCGGCAGGTACATGGGCCGGGCCGCCGTGAGCGAAGAGCTCTATGCACGCGCCTACACTGTGGCTGGCTCGCTCGGAGAGCAGCTGGCCCGCGACCTGGTCGCAGCGACCCAACCGAGCGCGCTCAGCACGGCCGGCTCGCTCGTGGCACTCGCGATCGCGCTGTGGGGCTCCATGCGGATGTTCCGCGAACTGCGACGCGCGTTCGACCGCATGTGGGACATCGAACCCGACGAACCCCCGGACGGCACCCTGTGGGATCGTGCCCGCTGGTCACTTTCCGTGCTCGGGCGTCACAACCTGGCCGCGTTTCTCATGGTGATCGCTGTCGCCGTCCTGCTGCTGGCGTCGGCGGTCATGTCGGGCGTGATCTCGACGGCGTCGCAGCGCCTGGCTCCCTACCTGCGGGTCAGCGAGTCGGCGATCACCGCCACCGAATCGGTGCTCTCGGCCGTACTGATCACCGTGTTGTTCGCGCTCGTCTACCGCTATCTGCCCCGAACCTCAGTGGGGTGGAGAGACGTGTGGGTCGGGTCGGCGATGACCGCCGCGCTGTTCATCGTGGGCCGGGCAGCGCTGGCGACTTACTTCACCTACGCCAGTCCGGGCTCGGTGTACGGCGCTGCCGGATCGGTGATCGCCTTCCTCTTGTGGGTCAACTACTCTCTTCAGCTCGTGCTCTTCGGCGCGGAGTTCACCCACGTCTGGACGTTCACGTACGGCTCACGAGCCGACCGGGAACTGCCGGAAGCCGCCGACTGAAGCACGGGCGGCGCTCCCTTTACTCCCGGCGGTCTTCGTCCATAATGTGTGCGTCCATATGCAAGGGGGAGGAAACGCCCGATGCTTGAGTTCCTCACGCCACAGAACCTGGTCGCGCTGTTCACGCTGACGATCCTGGAGCTCGTGCTCGGCGTCGACAACGTCATCTTCCTGGCGATCGTGACCCAAGACGTCCCTGCCGAGAAGCGGGACCGGATACGGAAGATCGGACTCGCGCTCGCACTGATCGGGCGCATCGTCATGGTGCTTGGCATCTCGTGGCTCCTTGGTCTCGACGAGACGCTGTTCACGCTCTTCGGACACGCGTTCAGTATCAAGGACACCATCCTGCTCGGCGGTGGCTTGTTCCTGACCTACAAGGCCGTCACCGAGATCTTCAAGGCGACCGAGCTGAAGGAGGAAGATGAGTCCGAGGAGCCCCGGAAGCCCTCGATCACGGGAATGGCCGGTGTCGTGGCGCAGATAGTCGTGGTCGACATGGTCTTCGCCATCGACTCGGTGCTCACGGCCGTCGGCCTCACCTCGGAGACGTGGATCATCATCACCGCCATGACCATCGCGATCGGGGCGATGATGTTCTTCGCCGGCACGCTTGCCGACTTCATCGAGGAGCATCCCTCGCTCAAGATGCTCGCGCTTTCGTTCCTGGTGCTTGTTGGAGTGCTGCTGATCGCCGACGGCTTTGGCGAGGAGTTCGACCGCAACTACGTCTACTTCGCGATCCTGTTCTCGCTCGGCGGTCGAAGCGCTCAACTTCCGCAGGCAAGCCAACCTCGAACGGCAGAAGGCGCTCATGGGGCCCACGGGCGTCTAGCGGACCGGCCTCGTGGTTGGTGCTGAGAACCAGAGGAGCCGCCCCGTGGGGCGGCTCCTCGGCTATTCATGCGGTACTCAGCGGCTCCGGCATCGATCGCCGGGCGAGCGCGCCGACCTTACGCCAGCGCCTTGGCCTTGATCGTGTCGAACTCGGCCTGGGTGATGGCGCCCTTGTCGAGTAGCTCCTGCGCCTTGGCGATGTCGTCAACGGCGGAGCCGCCGACAAGCCGCGCCTGCGTTGCCTGGGCCTCAGCCATCATGCGCTGGTCCTGCTCGGTGTTCTTGGGACGAGCGATCATGTAGATCAGGATGCCCAGGAACGGGACGATGAACAGCAGGGCGATCCAGCCCGCCTTGCCCCAGCCCGAGAGGTTCTCGCGGCGGAAGATGTCCGCGAACACCTGGATGAACATCCAGATGACCATGAACCAGATGTAGAACAGAAGCATGTACCAGAAGAACTCAAGCAAACCACCGTTGAACATGTCGTGCCCCTCTCGTTGAAACGGAATGAATCAGCTACTGGCCACGGCGCATCTCATCGAGCGCCACTGCGACCGCGAGCACAAGCCCTACGTCTTGGCCCGGCGCGACTTCGATACCGTACGTGTCGCGAACGCGGAACCACTTCATCGAAACCTCGGCGACCTTATCACGGCCGCTCGTGATCTCGTACTCGTGATTGACGATGTTGCCCTGAACGTCCCAGTCTCCGCCGCCCTCGATCTTCACGTCGAACCGGTCACGGACCGGCGAAACGAGCGCCTTCTTGACGGTGGCTATCGTACGCCCACCACGCTCGATCTCCATGGTGTCTTTGATGTGCAGCATCTTCTCTTGGATGGATGCGACTTCGTTGCCGCTCGCATCCTCGAGCACGAAGGTGCTGCGCATCCTGAGCGCCTTGCCGTCAGCCTTGTAGGCACGATTGCCATTGCTGTCCTCGATCCAGGCGTCATCGCCGATCGCGAACATCTTCTCGCGCATCTGATAGCGGATGGGGCCGCCTCCACCTCTCAGGCCGCCGCCACCGCCTAACCCTCCGCCAGCTCGATCTCTCAGGCCCATGATGACCCCCTCAGTCCGAAGCAGTCCGTGCAGTTCTTACCGATTGGTCATATTGTAGCAGTCGCGAACGAAGCGACACGGTGCGCGCCTCCCTGTCGAGTATGCTCATTCGCGATGCACTCCAAGCAGAAGCGACCGTTCAGGGACACAGGGGTATCGACGTGAGCACCGATGTCAGCGATCTGAGACTGCATGCTCGCTTCGACGAGGGCACCGGGCCGGGGATCGTGATGCTCCATGGCATCAACTCCGACGGAGGCGACTGGCGCACCGTCATCGACACCATCGGTCCCGGTTACCGGTTCGTCGCGTTCGACCTTCTCGGCTTTGGGGAGAGCCCCAAACCGCTTGACATCGACTACTCGGCCGACGATCACGCGCTCGTCATCGAGAACACGCTGCAGGACCTGGGCATCGACGACCCGTTCCTGCTGGTGGGCTACTCGCTGGGTGGCGACATCGCTTTGCGCTACGCATCGACGTACCCTCATCGGCTTCGCCGGCTCTTCTTGCTCGACGCCCCGTTCTACCTGCCGCCTTCAGCACTCGCGCACCGTGACTTCGGACTCAAGTACGTGTACGAGCTCGCATCACAGTGGCTGTGGAACCGCCTCGCGAGCTCGAAGCAGAAAGACAGTCCCCTCTACAAGCTGGCGACAGGTGTCATTCAAGATCCACTCAAGGAGGCGTTCCACGCCGAGGATCTCACCACCCACTGGGAGATCATGGGCAAGAACCTCGCGAACACCGTCAACGCCGCCACCTGGGTCGATGATCTCCCCAAGCTCACCATGCCGGTGGTCCACGCGATCGGCGTGCGCGATGCGATCGTCAAGGTCAGCCAGGCACCCGCGCTCAAGCGCCTGAAGCCCGACATGGAGATCCGGCGGATAGGCGGTCTCGCGGCCGATCACATGGTGCTCTGGAACATGCCGGAGCGGGTCGCCGAGGAGATCATGCGAGACGAGGTCCGTGAGCTCAACGTCGCATGGCGCGGTGGCCACGGCTCACCACTCGTGTTGCTCCACGGGCTGGAGAGCACGTCAGAAGGTTGGCTCCCCGCCGCCGAGGTGCTCGCCCGCAACAACGACGTCGCGGTTGTCGACCTGCTCGGCTTCGGGGACTCGCCTGCGCCGCTGAGCCTCCACTACACGCTCGCCGACCACGTCGCCGCGGTACTGGGAACCGTGAGTGAGCTCTGGGGCTCCGAGCAGCCCGTGCGCTTCGCAGGAGAGGGATTCGGAGCCCTGGTGGCGCTGGGATGCGCGGCGACGGTCCCGGATCGCAGCGCGGGGGTGGTCGCGTTCTCGCCACCCGTGCTCGAGCCGGGGACCTCACTGGAAGACTCGGTCACCGGCGAGCGAGCTGCCCGAACGCTCGCGTTGCGGGAGCTGATGCGACGGCTCGCCTCCGACGAGCGCGCGGGCACGACCACCTCCGAGCAGGCCGAGGCGCGCCTCGTGCCGATCGTGCGATCGATCGAGAACGGCGCGCTCGCGACCGACGCCGCGGAGCTGCTGGCACAGGTACCGGCCCCGACCGTGTTCGTGATTCCCTCCGACGACACCATGCCGCCGGTGTCGTTCCTCACCGGCGTGTCCGAGAAGCGAGAGGGCTTCAGCGTGATCGAAGTGCCCGGGGGTCCCGGTCTCCCCTACATGAGCCCGGCCGAGGCGGTGCGGGCGATCGACCCCGGCGACGCCGAGGGCATCGCGCTCGCCGAGCAGAACGGACCAACCGACTACAGCCCGGCGATGAGTCCGCTCATCAGAGCGACCGGCGGCATCCAGAATGCCCTGCTGCGGGCCGGGCTCCTGAATCTGGCAGCTGCATCGGTGATCGTCGTGCTGAACCCGATGCCTGTCGAGCAGCTGACGCTGGGGTTCGCGGTGTGGATCACCGTGGCCTCGGCAAGCGCGATCGTCGGGGCGCTCGGCATGAAGCGCAAGACCGCCGGAACCCGCTTCACGTTCACTACCACGGCCCTGCCGACCCTTCTCATGGGCGTCGTCGGACTGGCGATCGCTTCGGCGCTGTTCGCCGATCCCGAGACGGGCAAGCGGTTCTTCGGACTCATCGTCGCAGGCTATGCAAGTGCGCGAGGCGCCGCCGACCTCTGGGTCGCACGACACGTGGGTGCTCAGACCTCCAAGCCACGGTGGCTTCTGTACACCGGCGGAATCATCGGTATCGCCACAGCGCTCGCCATCGTCTTCGGCCCGAACCACGGCCGCGGGATCGTGCGCCTGTCACTCGCGCTCTACCTCGGCCTGACAGGCGCGTCGCTGCTCGCCTATGTCGTGTCGGTCAGGCGTGCGACCAAGCAGCGGATTCGCGAGCTTGTCGGCGACTGAGGCGACCGCTCGAATCGCCTCCCGACAGACCGAAAGGCCCCAGCCGACATCGCCGGGGCCTTTCGCTTCATTCGCGTGTATCGAGCCTAGGGCGTCGCTGTCTCCATCGGCGATTCGTCCGGCTGTTCGACTTGAGGCGCACTCGACTCCGGCTCGGGCGCAGGCAGCGGCTTGGCCTCGGCGTCCTCCGCCTCGCTCGGCGGCTCGGTCGGCAGCGGCTGGACCTCCGCACCTCCGAACAGGAACGAGGGCAGACCGATCGTGATCTTGACCGCCGAACCCGGATCGACCTCGGTGGCGGCAGCCGGATCCTGCTCGATGACCTGCAGGAAGCCCTCGTCGGTCGGACCCCACTCGATGGACCACTGAAGCTCGGCCTTGCGCAACGCGTTGATCGCCTCGAGTACACGCATGCCGATCAGGTCCGGCACTGCGACCTTCGAGGGCTCGGGCGTGGGCTTCTCGGCGGGCGGCGTCTCAGGGACCTCGGGTGCCGGCGTCTCAGGAGCGGGCGTCTCGGGTGCCGGGGTCTCGGGCTGGTCGCTCTCATCGGTCGCGGGAGGTGCCGGTTCGGCGGCCTTCGGAGGACCGGTCGAGACCGAGATGGAGACCGTCGTGCCGTCCTGTGCGACCGTGCCGGCGTCAGGCGACTGGCTGATCACCACGCCGGGAGCAACATCTTCGCTCTCCTTCGACGACTCCTTGGCCTTGAAGCCCGCGGACTCCAAGACGTCCTGCGCATCCTCAGACACGAGCCCCGTCACGTCGGGCACGGCACCTTGCTGGGGGCCCGCTGAGACCTCAAGGGCAACGACGCTGCCGACGGGTACTTCGGTGTCGCCTTCGGGTGACTGCGTGACCACGGTGCCCGCCGGGACCTCTTCCGAGTAGACTGCCGTGACGTCGCCGACGCGAAGCCCTGCCACGGCCAGATCGGCCTCGGCCTCCGAGCCGCTCTTGCCGACGACATCGGGAACGTCAGCGGTGGGCAGCGCGGCGACGACAAGGTCCACGCTCGCGCCCTCTCGCACGCTCGAGCCGGCAGCCGGAGTCTGGTCCGTGACGGTTCCGGGCGCGACTCCGAGTGTGGGCTCGATGCTCGTCTGGCCGACGACGAGTCCCGCGGCTTCGAGGTCCGTCGCCGCTTGCTCCTGCGACACGCCGGTGACCTCCGGCACCGTCGCTCCACCTTGGAACCACCAGATGCCGGCGAGGGCGACCAGCGCCACCACGACGCCGGCGACGATCCACAGCGTCCGGCGATTCGAGACCTCGCCGACCTCGTTGTCCTGGGTGGCCGCACCTTCTGTCGGGTCGGGGGCTTCGGGTGTCTCAGGTGAGCCCGTCGTATCCGTGCCGGGTGTGTCGTTCATCACGTAGCCTCTCTACTACCACGAGTCTCTCACCCTGGGGCCCCTGCTCTCAGGCCCCAGTCGCTCTGATCGGCTATGCAGACGCGCGCTTGTCCCGCACTGATCGCCAGATCGCGTCCACGACGACGGCGACGACCGCGAGGGCGACGAACGCCACCAGGGAGGCTGGGCTCGTCTGGATGGTTGTGGCGAAGAAGCCCAGGAGCGTGATGATCACCGTGAGGATGCCAAGCAGCAGCAGTACCGCGCTCGCACCCGTGTCTTTGCGGATCTTGAAGTGCCCGAGGGAGATCATCAGGAAGATCAGCAGTGCCACTGCGCTACCCAGAGACGCGATGGCGGACAGATCGAACGCCCACACGAGCAGGATGATCAGGCCGCCCGTGATCAGCAGACTTCGGGGAAAGCGTCCGCGCTTCTCCAGAAATACGGGCGGGAAGACGCCCTGCTCGGCAAGCGACCCGAGAAGCCCCGGCACGGGGTAGACGGTCGCGTTCACCGCGCCTGCCGTGGACAGCATGGCAGTGATCGTCACGATCGCGTAGGCCCCCTGACCGGACATACCTCCGGCCATCTTGGTGAGCGCCGTCTGGGCGGCCAGGGCGATGGCCGTCGGCCCTGCTGCGGTGACCTGATCGGGGGTCAACTGTCCGAACACGCCCAACGAGATGGCCACATACGTGGACGTTGCGATCGCCAGTGCGATGTAGGTCGCCGGCCCCATGTCCTTCATGTCCTTGAGGTCCTTCGCGGTATAGCTGATCACACCGAACCCGAGGAAGGCGAAGAACGTGAGTGCGATGCTCCCGATGATCGCCGAGACCGACGGGTACGTCGAAGGGGCGAGCATGCTCCAGTCGGCCGTCCACATGGTGACGACGGCGAGCGAGAGCAGCACGATGATCACGAGCCGGATCACGAATGACTGGATCTTCGCGACCGCCTGCGCCCCGCCGAGCGAACCCAGCGCGACCACCGCGATTATGATCAGCGTGGCCATCACCTGTGTCAGCGTCGCAGACGGCGTCTCGCCGCCCATGACGACCGTGGCGGCGTAGCTGCCGAAGGAGACCGCGACCATCGCGACGACGATCATCGATGACGCCCAGACGAGCCACGAGAACACCGACGTCATCCGGCTGTCCTTGCCGAAGCCGGCGGCGATGTAGCCCATCATGCCCGAGGCGGACGCGTGCTTCGTCCCGAGCTTCGCAAAGGAGTAGCCCTGCAGCGCAGCGATGATGCCGGCGATGAGGAACGAGATCCACACGGCCGACAGCGCGATCGATCCCGCTTCACCCAGCAGGGCGAAGATACCGGCACCTACCATGGCTCCGACGCCGATGAAGACCGCTTGCGTGCGCGTCATCACCCCGCCGGTCTTACCAGTGCCCTGGTCAGACATAGGCCGCACCTAGCCCTTCGCTCGATCGGCAAGCTTCTGGATCAGCAGGGCCTGAGCGACGATCATTCGCTCGATCTCATCGGGATGGACGCTCTCGTTGGCGCCGTGGATGTTGGCCTTGGCGTCCTCGGCGCCGAGAAGGATGAATTCGGCACCCGGGGAGGCCTTCATCAGCGTCTCGAGCAACGGGATCGAGCCGCCGCTGCCGACTTCGCTCGGTTCCACGCCATCGTAGGCGGCTCGAAGCGCCTCCATGGCCGCGGCCATCGCAGGTCCGCCCTTGGGCGCCATGAAGGCGTCGGAGGCCTTGACCTTCTTGACGTCGACCTGCACGCCCCACGGGGCGTTCGCCTTGAGGTGATCCATCAGCTTCGTGAGCTCGGCCTCGGGATCAGCTCCCGGAGCGATACGCATGGCGACCTTCGCGCGGGCGACCGGCAGCAAGACGTTGCCGGCATCCGCGATGCACGGGACCCCGTCGATACCGATGACCGTCGCGTTCGGCTGGCTCCACAGCATCGAGCCGATGGACGCGTCGCCGTTGATCTGCACTCCGGGGAGCACGCCCGCCATCTCGCGTACGAGCGGCTCCGGGTAATCGGCTCCCGGCCAGTCGAACCTCTCGAGCCCCGGGACGATGGTGTTGCCGTTCTCATCCCACAGCGAGTTCAGCAAGCGGATCAGAGACACGAATGCGTCGGGGACCGGTCCACCGAATACGCCCGAGTGCAGCGGGTGGTCGATGGTGCGAACCTCGACCGTGCACTGGCAGTGACCGCGCAGCATCGTGGTGAGGACGGGAAGGCCGCACTCGATGTTGCCCATGTCGGCGATTATCATGCAGTCGGCCTTGAAGCGCTCGGGGTACTTCTCAACGTAGGCCTCGAGCTGGGAAAGCGTCTCTTCTTCGCCCTCGATGATGACCTTCACGCCCACAGGGGGCCGGCCGTCGAACACGCGCAGGGTACCCGCGTGGATGGCGGGGCCGCTCTTGTCATCCGCGGCTCCACGACCGTACAGGCGCCCGTCGTCCTTCATCGTGGGCGTCCACGGGTCCGTGACCCATCCTTGCTCCATCGGAGCAGGTTGGACGTCATAGTGTCCATAGAGCAGAACGGTCGGCGCGCCCTCGGGCGCGGGGATCTCGCCCCAGACCGCGGGGTATCCACCGCCCTCGAGGTCCAGCTCCTCGACGGCGAAGCCGGCGTTCTCGAACATCTTGATCACCTGTGCGCGGGCCGCGTGAACGGGCTCGGGCGGGAAGCCCGGGAACGCGCACGACGCATGAGTGACGAGCGTCGCGAGCTCGTCCATGATCTCGGGCATCATCGCCCGAGCGGATTCCTTGACCTGTGACTCGTCCATCTTGGGAGCTCCTTTGCGTCTTCAGGGCTACACGAACTGCGCGATGACCAGGCCAACGCCGATCGCCACGACCGTACTCACCAGCAGCGGGACCATGAACGAGTGGTTCACGACGGCCTTGCCTATCTTGGTCGTGCCGGTCTCGTCGACGGCCACTGCGGCAAGCTGCGTACCGTTCGCCGGGAGGAACAGCACGCCGGAGAGCGCCTGCCACATGGCGATGATCGGGGCGACTGCCGGGAAGATCGAAAGGCCGATCGGGATGAGCGTGCGGGTAGTCGCCGACTGACTCGTGGTGAGCGCTGCGAGGATGAATATCGCGAGCGCGAACGTGATCGGAGCCGCCGTGGCCACATCACTGAGCAGCGCGACGATCTGCGCGTTATAGGCCGCGACGAAGGTGTCGGCGAGCCATGCGACACCGAACAGCGCAAGTACGGCGATGACCCCCGAACCGAACACCGACTGCTTGGGGATGGACCCCGGCTCGATCTTCGTGAAGATCACGATGAGCAGCGCGACGACGAACATGATGATCTGGATGATCGTGGTCGCCGAGACAGCCACCATGCCACCCTCTCCGTCGGGCACCATCTGCTGGAAGGCCGGGAAGGCCGTCAGCACGACCAGCACCACGCCGGCGAGGAACAGGTAGGCGCTCAGCGCAGCACCCTTGGGCAGCTCGGGCAGGGGTTCGCCGGCGGCCTTCTCGGACTTCGGCGGCGCGATAAGGCCGGCCTTGAGCTTCTCCTGATAGACCGGGTCGTCCGCCAGATCCTTGCCGATCTTGTTCTGCACGAACGCCATGACGATGATCGCGACGAGAGCTGACGGCACGGTGATGATGAGGACCTTGCCGAGCGAGAAGTCGTAGGGTTCCACTGCGATCAAACCGATCAGCGCGGCCATCGCTGCGGACACCGGACTACAGGTGATCCCATAGACGTTGGCCACGGTTGCGGTCGCGAGTGGACGCTCGGGGCGGATGTTGTTGTCGTAGGCGGTCTGGTAGATGACCGGGAGCAGCGGATAGAAGATGTTCGACGTGCCCGCGGCCACCGTGAACACGAAACTCACGAGAGGCGCGATGTAGTTCAGCTGTTTCGGGTTCTTCTGGATGATCCTTGTCGCGACCTGCACGAGGAAGTCGATTCCTCCGGCCGCCTGCATCGCGCCCGCCGCAGTGATGACCGCGATGATGATGAGCATCGCCGAGCCGGGCGGTGCGCCGGGCGGCAAGCCCGAACACGAAGACCAGGATGCCGACACCCGCGACACCCCACAATCCAAGTCCGATGCCTCCCATCCGGACTCCCAGAACGATGGCACCCACCACCACCAGAATCTGAAGCACTACCGCGATGTTCATTCCAGCCCTCCCTTGATGACCACCCGAGCCCCTCGGCACGAACAGTACCTTAAGTTAACCCCGTGGTAAATTGCAGTCGGGTACTCTGTTCCCTTTTTCGTTACTCTTTCGCCAGGCGGAGAAAGTGGGCGTCGAACTGCGGGTCTCCGAGCCCCCACGGCGAGACAGAAGGGAGAGCATGTGAGTCTGCTCGCGATGGCGGTGGCCACGACGACCTCGATCGCCGCTACCGCCGCGCCTGCCGAACTGAGCAGCGTGCTCACGACCGCGGCGCAGGAGTTCATGGCGAGCGCGCTGCCGGCTGCGGCAACGACGACAACGCCCGTCACAGCCGTAGCCGCTCAGGTGCCCCCTGCCTTCGAGATCACGGCGACCTTCGCCGGCGCGCTTGCCGGAGCACTGGTGGGCGTGAGACTCCGATTCGACCTTGTCGGCGTGCTGACCTTGGCGGTCATCTCCGGCCTCGGTGGAGGAATCATTCGAGACCTCCTGCTGAACACCGGTGTCTACGCCCTTGAGAACCCTCGCCTACTGATCTCGGCCGTGGTCGCCGGGCTGGTCGTCTTCTTCTTCTTCTCGGTTGCCGATCGATTGCAGTGGAGCCTGTTTCTGATCGATGCGATCTCCTTGGGCATCTTCGCCGCCATCGGCTCGGACAAGGCACTCCTCGCAGGGCTGGCGATCGTGCCGGCGCTCCTTCTGGGCACGATCACCGCTGTCGGAGGAGGCTTGCTCAGGGATGTTCTCACCAACGATGTCCCCCAGGTCCTGCGACCCGGGGGGTTCTACGCGTCGGTGGCGGTCGCCGGATGCGTCACCTACGTCTCGCTCGTCAGCTGGCTTGGTGTGGTGAAACCGCTCGCCCTGCTCGTGGCGGTCGTGCTCGTCGTCGTCCTGCGCCTCATCACGTACTGGCTGGGATGGCAGACTCCCACGGCGACCGATCTGACGCCGATCGTCGCCAGCGCTCCCCGGCATGCTGTTCGAACCGGCGGGCGGGTGCTTGGCTGGGCCAGAAACGCCTCACACCTGAAACCCCGCGGCGGTGATACGCCACCCCCCGGCGCGACGCCTGAGGAAGACGTGCACGATCAGGATCGATCGGACTGAGTCGGGCATCGAGGCTCGACTCCGCGGGTGTGAACCACTCAGACGAGCACAACCACGGCGACGACTCTTACCATTTGGTAAGCTATGTATGGAGCTGGGCTCCGAGGGCGCGATCGCGGTTGCGCGAGGCGGCCGTCCTCGTGTACTGGTGAACGCTCGCGGGAGCGACTACGCAAGGGGGGATCGGCGCCGTGCGTAAGCAGCACGTCAAGAAGGCCGCCACACCTCGGCCAAGACAATCCACGGCAGCGGGGCGATCCCGCGCATCTCGTGAGTCCACGACCGAGCAGATCCTCGATGCCGCGCAGGAGCTCTACGCCACCCGCGCCCCCCACGCCGTCACCGTCCGGGAGGTCGCCGAGAAGGCCGGCGTCACCCACGCCCTCGTTCATCAGTACGTCGGATCCAAGGATGATCTGTTCAATGCGGTGATTCAACGAGGGGCACCGCAGCGAGGGCAGCTGATACGAGACAACCCTGACTTCCGGGCAGTACTGCCGCTCTTGTTCGCAGACATCTTGGATCGAACCGTGCATTCACGCGCACAACTCCGCTCCGCCATGGACGGAGTCGAATACGCATCGCTGGAGACGCCGATCGAGAACGGCCGCATGTTCGTCGCCTTGGCCCGAGACGCAGTAGCATCGGGCGCCATGCCACGGCGGTCGTGCCGGGGCGTGGACCCACGCATCGCAGCCGCGGCTGCGATGGCGCTGGCGTACGGATGGGTCGCGGGCGGGGACTGGTTCGTGCCACTGTTCGACCTTGAGGACATGGAGACGGAGGAGCTGCAGCGCCAGCTCAGTCACGTCGCCGAGTGTATCGGCGAGATGATCTTCCCCGATCCCGAAACACAAGGCTGAAGCACCACCGGTTATCAACGGCTCGTTTGTGGGAATCCGAGGGTAGTCTCGGCGTTGACCGGACGCGGGAGCACCCTCTCAGGTGCTCCGATACTGCACTTCCGATCGAGGGGGCCTCATGGGTTGTTGTCTGTTCGCCATACTGCTCGCTGGTGCACCGCGACTCGCATTCCTTCTGTGGTGGCTCGTCGACTCCGCACGTTTCCAGCTCACGTTCAGCAACTTCATCTGGCCGCTCGCCGGTCTGATCTTCGTCCCGTGGACGACGATCATGTACGTGATCGTGTATCCCGGTGGGATCAACTGGTTCGACTGGCTCTGGATCGCGCTCGCCCTGGTGATCGACATCGGTACCTACGGCGGCAACTGGCAGGCGCGTCAACGCCGGGCAACCTCGTAGGGCGGTCGTGCCCGTCGAGTTCTCGCGGACTGAGCTATAGACGCAGGCCCCCGACCGATCGGTCGGGGGGCGCTACGCAGGAGCCGGCCGGCAGCGAGTCGGTCGCGACGGTCTTGCCCATCGCCTTCGCGTAGTATTGACGCATGAGCGACACGGCGCCCCCGGCATTCCACGTCATGGCGAAGCCCACAGGGGCCCGCTGCAACCTGCGCTGCGACTACTGCTTCTTCCTCGAGAAGTCCGAGCTGTACCCGGGCAGCGACTTCCGCATGACCGACGAGGTCATGGAGTCCTTCGTGCGCCAGACCATCGCCGCGCAGCAGGTGCCCTTCGTGACACTGGCGTGGCAAGGCGGCGAGCCCACGTTGATGGGCCTCGACTTCTTCCGGCGCGCACTCGAGACCGAGCGTGACGCCCTTCCCGACGGTTGGGCTGTCGAGCGCACGATCCAGACGAACGGCACGCTCCTCGACGACGAGTGGGCCGCCTTCCTGGCGCAGAACGAGATCCTCGTGGGGCTCAGCCTGGACGGGCCTCGCGATCTGCACGACGCCTACCGTCACGACGGCACCGGCCACTCCGTCTTCGACAGGGTCGAGGCCGCCGCCCGGTTGCTGCAGAAACATGGTGCCGAGTTCAACGTGCTGTGCACGATCAACGCGGCGAACGCGAGCCGCCCCTTGGACGTCTACCGCTACTTCCGAGACGAGCTCGGCGCACGCTACCTGCAGTTCATCCCGATCGTCGAGGTCGCGACGCCACCCGCCGACGGTCTGGCCGGCACCGTGACCGAGCGGAGCGTCCCACCGCTCGCGTACGGGGAGTTCCTCTCGGCGATCTTCGACGAGTGGGTCCGCAATGACGTCGGGGAGATGTTCGTGCAGTTCTTCGACGGCGTGCTCGCCGCCTACCTGCGCGGCTACTCGTCGCTGTGCGTCTTGCGCCCCACGTGTGGTGAAGGCGTGGCGCTCGAACACAATGGCGACGTGTACTCGTGCGACCACTTCGTCGACGAGCCGTATCTGCTCGGCAACATCATGGAGACGCCGCTCGGCGAGCTCGTGCGCTCAGACAAGCAGCAGGCGTTCGGCGAAGCGAAGCGCGACACGCTCCCCGGCTACTGCCGGGAGTGCGAGTTCCTGTTCGCGTGCAACGGGGAGTGTCCCAAGAACCGCATCGCGCTCACGCCCGGCGGAGAGCCCGGACTCAACTACCTGTGCGAGGGATTGAAGCACTTCTTCGCGCACACCGACCGCCACATGAAGGCGATGGCAGCGCTGCTTCGAGAAGGGCGCTCCGCCGACCAGATCATGGTCATTCTCGCCGAGGAGGCCGCCCGTACCGGCCGCAACGACCCGTGTCCGTGCGGCAGCGGCAACAAGTACAAAGCCTGCTGCGGCAGGTAGCACCCGGCGACGCCTGCCACTGCCCGTGACATGCGAACTGAAGCACAGGAGACCCACAATCGACAGATGCGGTTTGGGTACTTACCTTGTGGTAAGAGTACCCTTACGGGAGTGCTCCTCTGATTGCGTTGCGACGAGAGCGCGCGACGCCGTCACTCGGAAGGAGAGGGCAGGCATGCGTAGAACAAGATGGTCTCTGGCGGTTCTCATGGTCTGTACTGGCCACGGTGGCCGTGGCCGGGTGCGCACCCCAGACGCCGACCGCAGTCGATCCGGTGACCGAAGAGATCGAGGCGCAGACCGATCAGCAGCAGAGCACCGTCGACGATGCACTGAACTCCGCTCAGGCCACGGTCAACGAGCTCATCACCATCGGCGACGGGCTTGAGACGCGTATCGACGGGCTGCAGGTGAAGTCCGGTCTGCAGGAGATACAGCGCAAATTGACCCGGGCTCTCGAGCAGACCGGAGACGCCAAGGTCGCCGCGGTCGAGGAGATATCCAGCGCGTTAAACGATCTGATCTCGAGAATCGAGACCGCAGCGAGCAAGGCGCCCGCAGGCGGAGAACTCCAGACCGAACTGAACGGATACGCACAGCAGCTCAAGGACGTGCAGGCGTCGCTGACCGAGGCCGCGTCCGGCGCCACCGAGTGACGCCCGCCGGAGCCACGGTCACGCAGACCGCGCCAAGCCCCACATCGGCATGACTCGGTCTGCAAGCGACGGCAATGGGTACCGTAGTGCTGAACACCTACGTGGAAGGAGCTCCATGCGCCGAACTTCGCTGATCGTGGCGCTTGTCATCACCGCCCTGGTCGCGAGCGGCCTGCTGCTGGTCGGCTGCTCGTCGCCCACGGCCTACCGAGCCGCCCGATGCTCCCGTGCTCGATGCCGCGATCGCGACCGCGAGCACGTCGGTCGCGAACGCCTCCACGTACGTGTTCGGCCTCAAGCAGGAGATCCCGGGGGCCCCGTCCAACGACGACCTCGAGAAGCTGCAGACCACCCTCAATGCGGCAGCTGCCCAGACGGGGCCCGAGCAGAGGGTAACGGCCCAAAGCGCGCTCGACCAGTTCAACGCCGGGATAGCCAGCCTGACTGAGACCTACGACGCGACTCCCGAAGGAAGCCCCGACAAGGATCAGATCCAGGAACTCATAGCAACACTCGAGGTAGGACGCGATGCGCTCGACCTCGCGCTGAAGTGACGAGGACCGTCGTAACACCCGGGCACATGAGGAGGCTCCGTGGGTCACACTGCGAAGTTCGCGCAGCTGGTGCTAGATGAGAACGCCCTGCACACGCCGGAGGGCACGATGCCGCTCGGCGAGATCACCCGCGCCGAGTTCATGCGCGACGTCGTGAGAGAGGGGCCGGGGCCGAGCACCCAGGAGACGTCCGCCGGAGCCGTGGTCGGGGGTGCTGTCGTTGGCGGGGCGATCTTCGGGGCGGCCGGCGCCGTCGCAGGGGGGCTTCTCGGCTCGACGGTCAAAGACGACGTGCCGGCTGCGCCCTCGTTCCACACGAACTCCGTCACGATCGTCTTCGAGACCGACGACTTCGCATACTCGATGGACATCGCTCGCGAGCAGGAGATGGACGCCAACCACTTCGTGCAGACGGTACGCAAGGCGGTGAAGCGCCACCACTAGGCGCACGACGTCGCCCCCTGGCCTCCGGCCGATTGTGTAGACTTCGACCGGGAGCGATCCGAGGGGAGCGGTCATCGGCGTGTGCCAACCATCGCGAGGTAGTTCGACATGCGGCTGATCGCACGCGGCGTGCTGTGGTTCGGTCTGTACCTGACCGTCATCTTGTTTCCGCTTGTCGCAGGTGCGGTCCTCTACGACCCTGCTCAGGCGGCGAGTCCGCTCGTGAACCTCGCAGCGGCATGCGGCTACATCGCGCTGGCGCTCATGGCCACCGAACTGGCTCTCGTGTCGCGTTTCGGAGGCGTCGCGGGGGCTTTCGGGCTCGACTCGCTACTCCAGTTCCACCGGCAGATAGGCATCGCCTCGATGGCCTTCGCTCTGGCCCATCCGGCGCTCCTGCTCGCCGACCACGCGTACACGATGACGTTGCTGCGTCCTCTTCCCACGACTCCTTGGCCGGTTCTCGCGGGGCTTGCGGCATTCGTGCTGGCCGGACTCGTGGTGGGGCTCTCGGTGTTCCGGCGTCAGCTGCACCTCTCCTACGAGGTCTGGCACACGACCCACGGTGCGCTTTCCCTGGCGCTCATCGGAATCGCGGCTGCACATGTATTGGGGATCGGACGCTTTGCCGCGATCCCCGTCGTGCGGGCACTCTGGCTGGTCTACCTCGTGTCCTTCATCGGCATGTTCCTGCGGTACCGGCTCTTCAGGCCCCTTGCGCAACGGACGCGGCCGTGGGAGGTCGTCGAGAACCGCAGCGAGCATGGAAGCGCCCACACGCTGGTGCTGCGCCCGGTCGGTCACGACGGCTTCCGCTTCGAGCCGGGCCAGTTCGGTTGGATCGGCTTCGGGCGTTCGCCGTTCAGCGCGAGTCAGCACCCGATCTCCTTCTCGTCGAACGGCGACATTCCCGAGGAGGACGGCGCGGTCGCCTTCACCATCAAGCGCCTCGGCGACTGGTCGAACGAGGTCGTTCCCCACGTCGAAGCCGGCACGCGCGCCTGGATCGACGGCCCACACGGCGTGTTCACGATCGATCGCGAGGAGGGCGCCGGCTACGTCCTGATCGGCGGCGGAGTCGGGATCACGCCTCTGTACTCGATGCTGCAGGCACTCGAAACCCGCGGCGACGTGCGACCGATCTTCGTGTTCCACGGCGCGAACGACATCCATGAGCTCACGTTCCGCGAGGAGCTGGCCGCCATGGCCGCGCGGATGGACAACCTGACGCTCGTGACCGTGCTCGTGACCGCCGAAGACGGCTGGGACGGTGAGCGCGGCTTCATCAGTTCAGACATCCTGATGCACTATCTGCCGCCGCGGCTCTACCGGCGCTTCCAGTACTTCATCTGCGGTCCGGGGCCTCTCATGGACGCGATGGAGAAGGTCCTGCCGGAGATAGGTGTGCCGGCGGATCGGGTCCATACCGAGCGATTCGACATGGTGTGACGGTGATGCTGTGAACCATCGTATCGTCTCTGCCGTCGTCGTGATCATCGTGGCGCTGTTCCTCGCGGCGGCCGGCCTGTTCACGTGGGCACTGGCTGTGGTGGCTCCGCCGCGCGACGCGCTGAGCGCCGCGCCCGACAACCCACACCCCGTCACGAGGCGCACGGAGTCATGCCTGGAGTGCCACCGCACCGATCGGGACACGATCCCGGTCACCCATCGAAACTACGCTGTGCAGACGTGCGGATCGTGCCACAAGCAGGCGGTGCGTGTGCTCGTCCCACACTCCGTGGCGATGGGCGACGTGCGCTGCCCCCTGTGCCACGGGGACCCCGGACGCGATCAGGGTGTGCCCGAGAGCCACTTGTCGTACGAGACGGACGAGTGCCTCCTGTGTCATCCGGTGGACTCCGACCACTACGACAAGGAGCCGGCGCCGGCGGGGCTGGCTGCGAGCTACGCGGTACCGATACCTCACGGAACCGAGGGGTACTTCGAGGACTGCTCGTACTGCCATCAGGTCGGAGAGCGACGCACGCTTCCCGACAACCACCGCGACTTCGCGCTCGAAACATGCACCGACTGCCACGCCGAAGGCGAGACGGAGCCCGGCGGCGGCGAGTAGCCATCGGTGAACTCGATCACGCACCCGAATCGGTGGGCGGTGGTCGGCTATTCATCTACGACGGGAATATATTCATCACTACGTCACGTGCCGGGGGAGGCGATAGTCGTGCTTGATATGCTCACCGCAGTACTCATCGGCATCGCGGCTCTGACGATCATGGTCGCACTGGTGATGATCGCCGGGTTCCTGGTCTCGATGTTCGCGGCCATGTTCGCCGCACCCGCCGAGCACCACAGACAGCATGGTGCACACGCTTAGCGGGACCGTTCTGCGAGCTTCACTGCTGCGCCCTCTCCGGCTCGGACGGTCACCCGAGATCGAGCCGGATTTCAGTGACGCACTCCTCGGTCCCGATCCTTCGGAACCCCAGTTGCTCGACGACTCTGAGCATCCGCTGATTGTCGGACGCGACGAACCCGGTGATCTCGTGAAAGCCCTTCTCGTGCGCGATCCCGATGATGACGTCGATCAGCTTGAATCCGAGCCCCTTGCCTTGGAAGTCGTCGTGGATCAGCGTCGCGAACTCGCCGGCGCCGCGCTCGGGGTCGCCCATCAGCCGTGCCACCCCGGCGATGCGCTTCTTGGGCCCCTCCATCACTTCCGCGATGATCGCGATCTCCCGGTCGTAGTCGTTGTTGGTGAAGCGCACGAGGCGGTCGTGGTCGAAGCTGGGCACGTTGCCGAAGAACCTGAAGCGCAGCGACTGTGCCGAGATGGTGGCCAGCATCTCGCCGAGCATCGGCTCGTCCTCGGGCCGGATCGGCCGCAGCAAGGCCTCGGTCCCATCGCTCAGCCGCCACGGCGACACGTAGCGCGTCGGGTACGGCGTGATGACCAGGTGCGGAGCGTCCGGCTGCCCTCGCAGCACCGATTCATCGATGACGACACGCGCGTCCACCACGAGGGCCTTGCCTCGCGAGATCACGAGCGGGTTGATGTCTATCTCCGCGATCTCGGGGAAGTCGACCACCATGTTCGAAAGCATCGTGAGCAGCTCTTCGAGCTCACAGAAGTCCGGTTGCGGCACCCCTCGCGGGGACGTGCGCATCGTCTTGAAGATGCGCGTGCCCTCCATCATGCGCCGCGCGAGCACTTGGTTGAGCGGCGGAAGGCTCACCGAGAAGTCCGCGAGCCCTTCGGCGCCCACCCCACCGGCTCCGAACAGCAGCACCGAGCCGAACTGGCAGTCCTTCTTCATGCCGAGCATGAGCTCGTAGTCGATGTCGCGCACCATCTTCTGGACGGCGATGCCCTCGATCTCGGCCTCCGGCTCGCTCGCCTTCACGCGCGTCATCACCCGTTCGTATGCGCCCTCGAGGTCGTCGGGGGAGCACACCCCGACCTCCACCCCGCCCACCGCACTCTTGTGGGTGATCGCGTGTGACACCACTTTGAGAACGACCGGGTACCCCAGATCCGCCGCCGCACTGAGCGCCTCCTCGACGCTGTGGGCGGTGCTCTGCCGAACGATCGGCATGCCGTAGGTCGTGACGAAGTGCTTCGACTCCTCCTCGGTGAGGACGAGACGTCCCGTGGCAGCCACCCGTCGCAACAGGGCGTTCAGATTGTGCTTGGCCGGAGCGACATCGATCGGCAGCTCGCCGGGAGTCTCGTAGAGCAGCTCGAGGTTGCGCGAGTAGTCGTACATGCCGAGGTACGTCTTGACCGCGTACTCGGGCGTCTCGTAGCAGGGGATACCCGCATCCTGCAGTATTCGTCGACCGTCCTCGACGGTCTCACCGCCCACGAGAGCGGCGATGATCGGCTTCTGCGAGCCCTTGGCGAGCGCGGCGATCTTCTCGGCCATCTCGTCGGGACGCGCGTTGCCCTGCGGCGTGTAGATGAGCAGGATGCCGTGGATGCCCGGCTCCTCGAGGCACGCCTTCACGGCGACCGCGAAGCGCTCGCTGCCGGCGTCTCCCAGCACGTCGATGGGGTTCGCGTGGCTCCAGTAGGCGGGCAGCGCGGCATCGAGCGCTTCGAGCATGGTGTCGGGGAGCTTGGCCAGGCGGCCGCCGTGTTCGATGATCGAGTCGGTCGCCATGACGCCGAGGCCGCCGGCGTTGGTGACGACGGCGACATCGCGACCCACCGGCAACCGTCGTGAGTCGAGCACCTCGGCGGCTCGGAAGAGGCCGGCGACCTCGTGGACGCGTACGACCCCGACACGGCGGAATGCGGCCTCGTAGATCTCGTCGCCACCCGTCATCGACCCGGTGTGGGACAACGCCGCGGCCGCGCTCTCGGCGAAACGCCCCGGTTTGAGCACGATGATCGGCTTGTTGCGGGCGAAAGCTCGCGCTGCGCTCATGAAGCGACGGGCGCTGCCGATGTCCTCCATGTAGACGAGGATCGATCGCGTATTGGGATCCTCGCCGAGAAAGTCGACGAGGTCCGCGAAGTCGACGTCGACCATGCTGCCAACAGAAGCGAACAGCGAGAAGCCGATCCTGGAGCTCACCGCCCAGTCGAGCATCCCCGTTCCCAGCGCGGCGCTCTGCGAGATCAGTGCGATGTTGCCGCGTTCCGGTTCCACGGTGAGAATCGACGCGTTGAGCCCCACCGGCGGACGGATGATACCCAGGCAGTTGGGACCCACGACGCGCATCGGGCTCCCCTGAAGCGCATCCTTGATCTCTTGCTCGAGTCCCTGCCCAAGCGTGCCCGTCTCGCCGAAGCCCGCAGAGACCACGATGGCCCCACCGGCCTGCGCTCGAGCGCACTCCGCGATCACTTCGGGCACCGATGCCGCCGGTGTCGCAACGACGACGAGGTCGGCTTGGACGGGAACATCGCCGATGCCGGGGTAGCACGATACGCCGAGCACCGCGTCGTGATGCGGGTTGACCGGATACAGGTCGCGCCCCGTGGAGCGCATCAGATTCTCCATGATGGTGCGCCCGACTGTTCCCTCGGTGTCGGTCGCTCCGATCAGGACGATGGACGTGGGATCGAGCATGCGCTTCACGTGGGTACCTCCGCTATGAGTGTCCACCTGTGAGTCTTCCCTGAATCGGCGTCGCGGAGCTGCGCGTGCGCGCGCCCGGCAGAGTCGTGGGACAATCGCAGCAGCGATGCGGCGACGACGCGGCGGGAGAGAACGTGTCACAGGCAGCACTGATATGGGACCCGGCTCTGGCCGACTACGACCTGGGCCCGCACCACCCCCTCAACCCGCTGCGGCTCACGCTCACCGTCGAGTTGCTCGCTGCGTACGGAGTGCTTGAGCGTTGCGACACGCTCACTCCGCGCGTGGCTTCCGAGAAGGATCTGCTGCTGGTGCATACGAGCGGTTACATCGAGGCCGTCCGCGAGTCGAGCGACTGGGGAGCCGGACTCCACGCCCGCATGGGCCTCGGCTCCGAGGACAACCCCATCTACCCCGGCATGCACGACATCGCAGCTCTCACCTGTGGAGCCTCCTCTCTGGGGTTGCAAGAGGTGCTGTCCGGACGGCACCCGCGGGCCTTCTCGATCGCGAGCGGCATGCATCACGCACACCGGCAGCGGGCGGCGGGCTTCTCGGTGTATAACGACGCAGCGGTCGCGATCGCGGTGGCGCGCGAGGCAGACCCTTCGCTTCGCGTGATGTATCTCGACATCGACGCCCACCACGGCGACGGCGTTCAGGAGGCCTTCTACGGAACGGCCGAGGTCCTGACGGTCTCGTTGCACGAGAGCGGGTTGCACGCCTTCCCGGGCACCGGCTTCCCCGGGGAGTCCGGCTACGGCGAGGGCGAGGGACGCGCGGTCAACGTGCCCATGCCCGCCTGGGCGACCGATGAGTGCTACCGGCTCGCGTTCGAGGAGGTCGTGGCGCCGCTCGCACGCGCGTTCGCGCCCGATGTCATCGTCGCTCAGCTCGGCGTCGACGCCCACTACGCCGATCCGCTCACCGACCTGGCGATGACGCTTCCGGGCTACCGCGACATCGTTCGGAGGACGATCGCGCTCTCCGACGAGCTGTGCGGAGGTCGTCTGCTCGCACTCGGCGGCGGGGGCTACCACGTCGTGGAGGTCGTGCCGCGCGCGTGGGCGTGGGTCATGGCCGAGCTGCTCGGCATCGAGCTCGATGACCGGCTTCCCGAGAGCTGGCGACAGCACGTGTGCGAGACGCTCCAGCAGTGCGATGGGCCGACCAGCCTGGGCGCCACCGACCGGTTCGAGCTTCCCGCCGAGCAGGACGCGCGGGTGCGTGAGCAGGCGCAGGCCGCCATTCGCGAGGTCCGCGAGGCGGTCTTCCCGCGACACGGCCTGACACCCTAGCGGCGCGCGGTGCGAGGCGAGCGGCGGCGGCGACCGCACCAGCGGCGTCGCGCTACTCGGCCCCTGTCCCCAGCTCGATGCCGACGACGACCCAGTCGGAGCCGACGCCGTCTGCGCGCAGCCACGTGCGCTGCCCCACGGTGAACGTCGTCGTGCCCACTCGGTTCGCGCCGGTCGCGCCCTGATCGTCGAACTCGTCCACGTCGAACCGGTAGACCCCGGTCGCGACCTGCCGGGGTTCGCCGATTCGCACCGAGCGGATCCCCTCGTCCTCGACCCTGGCCCACAGGCTCTCCAGCTCCGACAAGGCCTCCGGCGCGACATACGACCGTGCCGTGCTCATCTCGGAGCCGGGAGCGCCCATGAGGCCGATGTAGACCTGCTCGGTGACGCTTTGGAGCTGCGGCTCGATCGGTACGCCGCCACCCGTGGTCTTCCCCGAGAACTCCGCCGAGATGGCCGCATCGGCGAGCCACGCCCCGCCCACGTCCAGAGGGATGACAGACGCACCCGCGAGCAGAACCGCCGAGAAGAGCGCGACCACCACCGCAAGCGCAGTCCGACGTCGTGGCGCGAGGCCCATCGCCTCAAGCTCCGCCAGGCGGACGAGGCGCCAGAAGCCGGGAGCACGCACCACGGCCAGGCCGGTGAGCGTCATGCCCGGGCTGAGCGTGCGCCCTCCCGTCCTCCACGGCCGCCAGATGAAGAAGGGCCACGCGAGGGTCGCCACGCCCAGTGCGACCGCGATCGCGACGCTGAACCCGCGCGGCTGGCCGAACACAGCCGCGACGTAGAGCGGCACCGCGGCCGCCGCCGGGACCGACAGCCCGATCGCCAGGTCGGTCGGAGCGGCGATACCGAGCCGCCACCACACCCCCGACGACATGCCGGCGCTCGCATCGAGTCCTCGTTCGGCCAGGATGCCCCGCGCGAGCTCTGCCGGATCCCCCAGCCGCTCCGTCTCCCGAGCCGCGGCTTCGGGATCCTGTGCGGCCGCCTCATCGAGCAGTGAACGGATCTCGTCGACGAGCTCGTCGGTGTCTTGCGCACCTGCTGCCTCGAGCTCGGAGCGCAACCTCGACAGGTACTCGTCCACGTTCCCGGACGCGATGTGGCTCATGCGCCCTCCCCCCTCAGGGTTGCCATGGCCTCGCCGATGCGCCGCCATTCGACTCGGGCCCGCTGCAGGAACGCGGCACCGTCCGAGGTGATCTCGTAGTACTTGCGCGGGTTGCCCGGCGAGTCGGTCTCCCACGCAGCGGCCACGAGGCGATCCGCCTCGAGCCGCTTGAGTACCGGGTAGACCGTGCTGAGACCGGCGACCAGATCCCCCAGCTCATCAAGGGCCTGCACGATCCCGTAGCCGTGCATTCTCCCGCGCGCGTTGAGCAGCTCGAGAACGAACAGCTCGACGATGCCCTTGCGCGTCTGCGCGAGCCAGGGAGCTAGTGGATCCACGCGACGTTCTCCCCACCGGTGGTGACCGTCTTGGGCTCACGACCAAAGCGCCACCAGCCCAGGAACACCCCCATGGCGATCGCCACTCCCAGCGCGACCAGGATCGCCCACCGCGGCTCCGCCGCGAAGGACACCGCCACGCTCCACAGCGTGGTGAACCCGCTCGCGAACAGCAGCGCGCTCCCGAGCCACGGCAGTCTCGCGGTCGAACAGAGCCCGCCCACCATGAAGCCGATGGCACAGGTCATGCCCCCGAGGGTCGCGACCAGGGTGCCGAACGCGTTGACGGTGACGGACTCCACGCTGAGCAGCCAGAAAGCCGCCATCCCGACGAATGACGCCATCAAGCCCCCGAGAAGCGCGCCGTATAGCCCGTGCAGGTCGAACCGACTCTTGCTCTCCGACATGCCTACACCCCCTCGTGACCACTGCCCACCCGCGCACGTACTTCACCGTGTACCGACTCCACTACGCCAGCATCTCCCGCATCGCGGCACGCCAGACGCGCGGCAGCCGCTCTTGCAGCAGCTCAGGTCGTCCGATACTCTCACCGATCATCCGCGTCACGAACGGTCGCGCCACCTCCATGATGTCGATGTCCGGGTAGAGCCGCCGCGCCACGCCCTCGACCGTCGCGAGTGACTTGACCAGCAGCCCGTAGCCCCCCGGAATCGCGATTCCGTTGCGACGCAGCAAGCCGAGGAACCCGAACCCGAAGTGCCGGAAGTCCGTGCTGCCGCCCGCCATCGTCTCGTCGAGCAGCACGCCCAGCTCGCGCCGCACCGTCTCCACCTTGTCGGGCGGCACGACCACACCCAGGTTCGCCGAGTAGCGCAGCGCCCTGTCGGCATCGCGGTAGACGAAGCCCGCGAGTACCTGGGCGATGTCGCCACGTTCCGCGTCCGTGAGGTGCCCCACGATGCCGAAGTCGAGGTAGGCGATCCGGCTGTCGGGAGTCACGAAGAGGTTCGACGGGTGCAGGTCGGCGTGGTAGCGACCGTAGAGCATCACCTGGCGCATGAAGGCGGTCGCGCCGTGGACCGCGAGCCCGTGGGCATCGACGCCCGCCAACTCCGCCTCGCTGAGTTCCGAGAGGCGCCATCCGTACATGCGCTCCATCGTCAGCACCTGGGGAGCCGAGTGGGTCCACACGATGCGTGGCACGACGATCTTGGGGTCCGGTCGGAAGTCAAAGGCGAAACGGTCGGCGACGCGGCCCTCGACGCGCAGGTCGAGTTCGCGTTCCAGCGATGCCGCGAACTCGTCGAGCAGCGAGCCGAGATCGATTCCGCGCACCAGCCACCGCGCGAGAGCGCTGGCAGCAAGACGCCGAGCCTCCACGACATCGGTACGCAGAGCGTCTGCCGCACCAGGGCGGATGACCTTCACGACCACCTCGGCACCAGCGGGCAGTTCCTCGCCCCACACCGGACGGTAGGGCGCCGCAAGGACAGCGGCGTGCACCTGCGCAACCGATGCGGTCGCGAGCGGCGTCTCGTCTATCGACGCGTACAGCGAACCGACCGACGCACCCAGACTCGCCTCTATCACCGGCGCGAGACGGGAGAACGGGACGGGAGCCACTCGGTCACACAGGCGCTCCATCTCGCCGGCGAGCTCGTCGCCGAACTCGTCGGGGCGCACCGAGATCATCTGCCCCAGCTTGATGAACGCGCCGCCCAGCTTCTCGAACGCGCGGTGCCACTCGACAGCGAACGCGGCACGCCGCGCAGCAGCCGAGACAAGCCCGAATCGAGACCTGACGAGGCCTCGAGCCCCCGCTGCGAGCAGTACGCGCGTGATCTCCCCCGAGCGCGCGGACATCTCGGTCACGCCCCTTTGGCGCCGACGTGTGCCGCGATCGCGTCGAGCGTCGCCTGCATCTGGTCCAGGCGGCCGCGCAGCTCCGAGACCTCGAACCTGACCTCATCGAGGCGCTCGTCTTGAGGACTCGTCGCATCGCCGGCGTTCCCGGAGGCGATCTGCTCCTTGAGGCGCGCCTTCTCCTCGGCGACCATCGCCATGAAGCCGTCCGTGAACGCGTCGGGTCCGCCAGACATGCCCTCGCCGCCGCCGGCGCGCCCGCGCTCGACCGACTGCACCATGAGATCGTCGGCTTGGTCGTGCGTGAACATCCACAGTGCGAAGAACTTCATGGGATCGAAGTCCGCCATCTCAACCGCCTCCCCAGGTAGACCGAGCGCGTCCCCGATACAACGCGCCACTACGGATAGTATTACGCAATACGTATTAGTGTGCAACACGTCTTAGCCAAGCGGGGACCAAGGAAGCGGCTCCACTCCACAGGGGGCGCGTCGGCGGATGATCCGCAGGTCGCTCGGGACGCTACCTCGCGAAGTGAGTGATCGCATACTCCAGGTAGCGCGACTTGACCTGCCGGCTCGCCATGACCTGCTTGATGGGCGGCAGGCTGAGGACGACACCGAACACGGCGGCCAGGGCGCGGTGATTCCACAACACGCGGTTGTCGAAGATGAGGTCCTGCAGGTCGCCGCGCTCGATGGCCATGACGACGACGCGGTGCAGCGAGTTCAGCGGCGTGATGACCCTCTCGGGGCGCGAGCGCAGACTCAGCCCCGCCCGCGAGCAGGTCCGCACGCACACGCCGCAGCCCAGACACGTGTCTTCGTCGATCTTGGCCTTTCGCGACTTCGCGTCGCGGCCATCGTTCGCCGAGACAAGCGACATCGCCTCGACCGGGCAGGCGATGACGCACTTCCCGCAGCCGTTACACGTAGTCTCATCGACCACCGGCAGGAAGTTCGAGGTGTGCACCGGATTCAGCATCCCGAACTTGCGCGCCGCGATCATCGCCTCGCAGCAGCAACCGCAGCAGTTGCAGATGAAGTTGACGCCTTGGCGCACGTTCTCACCGAACTGCACGAGGTTCTGCTCGTAGGCCTGCTGCAGCAGGTCCATCCCCTCGGCGACATCTACTGAGCGCGCGTAGCCGTGCCGGGTGAGCGCCGCAGCCGCACCGTTGAACGTCATGCAGATCTCCATCGGCGCGTCGCAGTTGCGGTCCACGTGCATCATCTTGTGGCGGCAGTAGCACACGCCGACTCCGCGATGCGTGGCGGACCGGATGACCTCACTGGCGCGTTCGTAGTCGAGCACGTGCACGGCGTTCTCGCTGGTCAGGACCGGCTCGTGGACGAAGGTCCGTCCGAGTTGCGTCTCTCCTCGGACGAACAGGTTCGTGATGAACTCCTCCTCGACGTTGAGATACTGGTAGAAGAGTTCGCCGAGCACCTTCTGGTCGATGTCACCGCGCATGCGCATCATCGAGAACTCGAAGAAGCCGGCCATCGGCGGCGGCAGGACGTAGGTGGTCTCGCCGTCGCGCTCCGTGTCGACCAGGATCGCGCGACTCGCCAGCTCATCGAGGACGCGACGGGTCTCGGCGACGTCCATCTTGAGGATGCGTGCGGCCTTCTCGGCGGTGAAGGGCTTGATGGGCAGCTGCGCCACGATCCCGGCCTCGCGCTCGCTCAGCAGGATCGCGAGGATCTGGTAGAGCGACTCGGACGGCGGCGCTCCCTGGGGGAAACGGTTGAGCCGGTCGACGAGTTCGGTGTAGCCGGACTTCACCGAGACATGGGACATATCGACCCTCCTGCGCGCGTTGCAGTCGATGCTGTCTGAGCACTCCCTGACCGTTCGAGTCACATCCGCGAACGCACGATGGGACCCTCGATACGGGGAATACCCTCAGCGGCCCGGCGCCACACATGGAACCGTTCGCGCCGCGAACGGGCATCCTAGACACGAAGGCCCGAGTGAACGCGGGGCGCTCGGCAGGAGACCGGCAGCCGCCGGCCCGGGAGGAAGAACCGACATGAGGAGAAGGACCGACAGGAGCTTGAGCGCACGCACCGTATCCGTCCTCGCCGCAGGGGCGCTCACCGTCGCGCTTGTCGGGCTTGCAGGCTGCGGGCTTCTCGGACGTGGCCGAACCGGGACGGTGGAGGTTCCCGGCGAGCCGGTCGGAATCGTCGGAGCCATCACGAGCATCGACCGTGGGGGCCAGCAAGGAGCTTGGGGCTCCCTGCTCGTCGAGGGTGGCGAGCAACCGCCGGGAGCGGTCTCCGACAAGGCCTCGGTCAGGATCACCGAGAAGACACTCGTCGCGCGCGGCGGGCGGTGGGTCGCACCCGACGACCTGGAGGTCGGGATGATCGTGACGGTGTGGTTCGAGGGCCCGGTGGCGGAGTCCTATCCCGTGCAGGGCACGGCGAGCTTCATCGAGGTGACGGGCGAACCCGGCTTGGAGTAGTCCCTAGGATGAGGATGGGTGTATGGCCTACGTAGCGCTGCTCCGCGGGATCAACGTCGGAGGCAAGAATACCGTCGAGATGAAGCGGCTCAAGGCGACGTTCGAGCGGGCCGGGATGAAAGCGGTGCGGACGTACATCAACTCCGGCAACGTGGTCTTTCAGCACGATTCGCATGACACCGGGCCGCTCGCCGACGCGCTTGCGCGCGCCATCGAGGCCGACTTCGGATTCCCGGTGAAGGTGCTGGTGCGCGACTCTCGGGACTTCGCGGTCCTGATGGGAGCGCTTCCGGACTCCTGGGTCAACGATCAGACGGCGAAGTGCGATGTGATGTTCCTGCGGGAGGCGGTCGACCACGAGAGCGTGCTCGATCAGCTCGTCATCAGGCCCGAGATCGACGACGTCAGATACGTCCCGGGAGCACTGCTATGGCGCGTCGACCGACCGAACGCCACCAAGAGCGGGATGATGAAGCTCGTCGGCACGGAGCTCTATGCTCAGATGACGGTGCGGAACTGCAACACACTCCGGAAGCTCGCCGCGCTCGTACAGGAGGCGGATGCCACGTGAGGTGTCGAGGTGGGTGCGAGACGGCCCGGGCTGTGCGCGGGCGAACCCGACCCGAGCTGATCCCGCGTCAGGCGCCGATCGTCCCGCGACCAACCGACATCTTGGCCTGCAAGCCACGTGCGACGTTGGAGATCGTGAAGTTGATCGTGAAGTAGATGAGCGAGATCACGAGGTAGATGGTGATGATCTGCTCCGGCTTCCAGTACGTCGCTGCGAGGATGGTGCCTTTGAACATCAGCTCGTAGGCGCCGATCGCCATGGCGAACGACGAGTCCTTGATGACGGTCACGAACTGGGAGACGATCGGCGGCGTCATCTTGACCACGGACGGCGGCAGCACGATGTAGCGCATCGACTGCAGGAACGAGAAGCCCTGCGAGCGTGCCGCCTCCCACTGCCCGGTCGGCACCGAGTTCAAGCCGCCTCGGATGACCTCGGCGATGATCGCCGTGGTGAAGATCGTCAGGCCGATGGTGGCCGCCCACATCGCGGGCAGGCCCAAGACGAAGTAGCTCACCAGGATCAGCAGCAGAGCCGGCAGGTTCCGGACGACCTCGACGTAGGCCGCCGCGAGCTGGCTGATGACCGGCAGCCCTGAGTACCTCATCGCCCCGATCACCGTGCCGAAGACGAAGCTGAGCACGATGGACATGGCGGCGATCTGCAGCGTCAGAATGAGACCTTGGCCCAGGCTGATGTAGAAGACCGGGTCGGTCAGCATATCGACGACGGGGCTGGTCACGGCGACATCCATCAAGCGGCCCTCGTGCGTTCTTCAAGACGCCGTGCCAGGACCGCGAGCGGGAAGCACATGAGGAAGTAGATGAGGCCCACCATGAAGTACGTGGGGCCGTAGTGCCCGAAGCGGCCCGCGAAGGAGTCGCCCGCGTACATGAGGTCACCGCCCGCGATGATCGCGATGACCGAGGTGTTCTTGATCAGACTGACCGCTTGGTTCGTCAGAGGCGGCAAGACGATGCGCATCGCCTGCGGGATGACGATGTAGCGCATCGCCCCGATGTAGGTGAATCCCTGCGACAACGCCGCCTCGAGCTGGCCTCTGCCGATCGACTGGATCCCCGCTCGAACGACCTCTGCGATGTAGGCGCCGTGGTACATGCCGACGCCGAAGATACCGATCGAGACGACCGGGATGAACAGCCCGGGCCAGATGAGCGGAATCGCGTTGTAGAGCATGAACACCTGGATGAGCAACGGCGTGTTCTGGAAGAACTCCACGTAGCCGCGAGCGAAGGCGCGCGGGATCTTCCAGTGCGACGCCGACATGACGCCTATGACGATCCCCAGGGCCAGCGCGACGGCCAGCCCCAGGGTCGCCACAAGCAACGTGATCAGTGCTCCGGCCACGAGCACGTCGATGTTCGAGAACAGCGCCTCCCACCGAGGGACCGCGAACGGCCCTTCTTGCAGGAAGCCTATGCTCTCGAAGAGATCAGACATGCGTGGCTACGTCCTGATCGCGAACGATCAGTCCAGGCCCCAGGTCTTGATGAGGGTAGCCATCTCACCGTTCGACTCCATCTCCGCGAGCATCTCGTTGATGAAGGCCGTCAGATCGTCGGTGCCCTTCTTGCTGGCGATGCCGTAGTCCTGCGGCGAGAAGCCGTCGGGCAGGATGACCGAGTCTTCGGTCACGTAGCCGGACAGGATCGACTTGTCGACCGAGAAGGCATCGACGCGACCGGACTCGAGCGCGGCGTTGATCTCGGGGTACGTGGCGAACTCGGCGAACTCCACCTTGATGCCGGCGGCGTCGGCCTCGACCTGAACAGCGTCACGAGTCGTCGCGCCCTGCGCCACGCCGACCTTCTTGCCGTCGAGATCGGCCAGGCCGGCGATCCCGGAATCCTTCTTCACGAGGAGGCCGACTTCGTCCTGATAGTACGGGTTGGAGAAGTTCCACTGCTCAAGCCGCTCGGGCTTGATGGTGAACGTGGCGATCACGACGTCGAGCTGGCCGTTGTCGAGCAGCGGGCCACGGGTCTTCGCGGTGACAGCCTCGAACTTGATGTCGTCCTCGGTAAGGCCGATGCGCGTAGCGAGGGCACGGGCAAGGTCGATCTCCATGCCCTCGAACTCGCCGGTGGTGGCATCGAGCAGACCGAAGTTCGGTACGTCGGCCTTCACGCCAACCTTGAGAACGCCGGCGTCCTTGATGGCCTGTACGCCTGCGGGCAGATCCCCGGTCATCTCGGTCTCGGTCTCCGTCGGCGCAGGCTCGCTGGAGCCGCATCCGACCAGCGCGAAGGCGCTGAAAGCCAGAACGAGCGAGAGAGCGAGCAACAATACTGTCTTCTTCATACTTCCTCCTTCTCCCCGGTAAGCTCCCGGGTCCGGTGACGCTCAGACTGCGGGTGGTACTCACGAGGCCGCAGGGCCTCGTCGAAACCGAATAGAGCGCGTTCGCTAGCGAAGGATCTTGCTCAAGAACAGCTTCGTTCGATCGTGCTGCGGATTCTCGAAGAAGTGCTCCGGCGTCCCGTCTTCGATGATGAGGCCGTCGTCGAGGAAGATGACGCGGTCCGCAGCCTCCTTGGCGAATCCCATCTCGTGCGTGACCACGATCATCGTGATGCCGCTCTTCGCCAAGTCGATGATGACCTCGAGCACCTCTTGGATCATCTCGGGGTCGAGAGCCGAAGTGGGCTCGTCGAAGAGCATGACCTTGGGATGCATGTTGAGCGCGCGCGCGATCGCGACCCGTTGCTGCTGCCCGCCGGAGAGCTGTGCAGGATACTTGTCGGCCTTCTCGCTCAGACCCACCCGCTTGAGGTACCCGAGGGCAGACTCCGTCGCTTCGTCCCTCGACACACCGCACACGACGATCGGAGCGAGCGTGATGTTCTCGAGGACGGTCTTGTGCGGATACAGGTTGAACGACTGGAACACCATAGCCACCGATTGCCTGACCTTGGCGACGGGCGCGCGGTGCGCGGTGATGTCGACGCCGTCGACGATGACCTGGCCTGAGCTCGGCTTCTCGAGCATGTTGATACAGCGGATGAGCGTCGACTTGCCCGAGCCCGACGGGCCGATGATGACGAGCTTCTGGCCGCTGGGGACCACGAGGTCCACATTCTTCAGCGCCTGATGGCTTCCGAAGTGTTTGCTCACACCGACGAGCTCGATCAATACCGCTCCTCTGCCGGGACCCCCCTGGGGCGGGTTGGACAGTACACCGCGCCGCATGTGTCCGAGGCGGAGACCGCTCATCCGTGCGGTGACCTCACGCCTTTCGCGCGCGAGTCATTCTATCAGTCCATCAGTCGGATGCGAGCCTGACGACCATCCGCTTCGACAGCAGGCCTACGACCGGGATCAGCGCCACCATGATTCCGACCGCGATCAGGACCTCCCACCACACGTCGGCGAGACTCCTGTTGAGTACCGCGATCTGCCAGATGGGGTCGATCACCCAGTACATCGGGAAGAGCTTGGCGATCCACTGCGGCCAGTCGGGGAACAGGTAGAAGATCACCGGTGCCATCAGGAACCAGCCGGTGCCCTTGATGATGCTGAACAGCACTGTGGAGTCCTTCGCGAACTCACCGGCCACCAGGCCCAGCGTCGCCGAAACGCCCGCAGCCACGAAGAGCACGAGCACCAGCTCGAACGGCCGCGAACCGAGCGCCCGGTTCATCGCCAAGGTGACCGCGGCCATCACAAACGCCAACAGCGTGCCGAGAAGCGCCTTGGACAGCAGCACCTCCGACGCGCGAACCGGCGTCACGAGCACCGCGGAGAGCGTGCCCTTCTCCTTCTCGTCGACGAGGCTCGAACCCGGCACGAACACACCGGCCACGAGAAGCGCGTACATCATGATGATCGGCACGAGCCTCAGAGACAGCGGCAGCGCTTCTCGGCCGATATCGACGACCTCGACTTGCACAGGGGGAACCGTGCCCTCGACATCGCGGACGAAGTCGAGCGTGGTGACGGCGATGATCAACCGGTTCGACGCCAGCGATTCGCCGCTCACGAACAACTCGAGCAGCGGCTTCTCGCCCGCCCGGATCTCCCGGTCGAAATCGGCGGGCAGCACGAGCCCGGCGTCGTAGTCGTTGAGCCGGACCGCGTCGCCCATCGCGGCCGCATCGTCGAGGACGGTCACCTCGATGCCCTCCAGCGCGACGAACTGCTGGGTGAGCTGCGAGCGGCCCTCGTCGACGATCGCAAGCCGCGGCTTGGGTTCGAACAGCGAACCGAAGGCGAACTGGAAGACCACGGTGAGCGCCACCGGCAAGACGATCGCCCACATGAAGATCGGCGAACGCGGCCCCAGTGCGAGGTCCTTGCGGAGCAGTCGCCACACGCGCGCGGGGCTCATAGCGACTCCACCTTCCGCTTGAGCGTGAACAGTCCGGCCGAGTACACGACGACGAGCCACGCGGCGGTCATCGCCACGTAGATGGACACCTCCGAGAAGCCCGCTCCGTAGGCTGCGACCTGATTGAGCGTCTGGACGATACCGTACGTCGGCAGCAGCTGTATCCAGAGAGCGGCAGAGCCCGGGAACAGCACCGCCACCGCGGGGACCGTGAGCGGCACGATGATGGCCACCCCGTAGAAGAGCGTGCCCATGAAGTCCCGGCCGGCAGAACCGATGATCATGCCGATGCCGGTGAACATCACCGCGCCCATGAGGATGATCAGCGTGAGCAGCCACCAGTTGGCGGCGGTGAAGGCGCCCACGAGGATCAGCAACAGCAACGCTTGCACGAACGCGAGCACCGACCCGAAGATGGTCTTGGAGGCCAGCACGTCGCCGATCGTCGCGGGCGTGACCAGGATCGCCGTTATGGTCTTCTGCGACACCTCGCTCGCGATCAGCGACGCGAGCGAGAACGTCTCGATCATCAGCACGAAGAACGCGAGCATCGGTCGCATCTTCTCGCGCAGTGAGACTTGGTCGCCGGTGCGGTCCACCCCCAAGATGAAGCTCTGCTCGTCGGGCTGCACGACCGGCAGGTCGTCTCCGGCGATCCCGTACGCGATCTGACGCACGAAGCTCGACATCGCTCCCTTGATCTCCGGCGGAACCGCAGCGTCCGAGTAGAGCTTCACCGTCGCGTTCTCCCCCACCCGGGTCTTGATCGCGAAGTCCTCCGGGAACGCGATGCCGATGGCGACCTCGAGCCGCTCGGCGTTGTCGGGGCGCGGCTCTCCCGCGTCGCGGTTCACGATCACGACGTCGCCTGCCTCGGTCCTCCACGCCTCGAGGTCATCGGCCACGACGCCCTCGAGAATCGCCTCGGTCTCGAACTGGACGAGTTCGAGGCCCTCGCCCTCGGACCCCTCTTCGTACTCCTCGATGAGTTCTTCGAGGTCCGTCTGATGGATGCCGAGCGTGATGGTCTCGTCGACGGTGTCGGGAATCAGATAGAAGAACGCGACGAAGATGACGAGGCCCGCGATGGTGAGGATCAGATACACCTTGTCGCGGGAGTACTGCAGCACGTCCTTGTCGAGGATCTTCGCGATGATCGTCCCGCGCGACACCGAACGGCTCATCCCACGAGCCCCCTGCCGGTCAGCTCGATGAAGATCGCCTCGAGTGTGGCTTCCTCGCTGTGTACGGTGATGAGCTCGGGCGATGTGACGGCGGCTTTCAGCCGTTCACCCGTGTCGGTCTGGCCCAGGGCGATGACCTCTTCGTGGACTCCGTCGCCCGAGCGTGTCCGCACCTTGACGGCGCGCTGGCCGTATTTGAGCTTGAGGTTCTCCGCCGTGTCGAGGGCGGCGATCTGGCCCTCGTTCAAGAACGCGACCCTGTCGGACAGCTCATCGGCCTCGAACATGTCGTGCGTGGTCAGCAGCACCGCAGCTCCCCGCTCAGCTTCCTGCCGGATGGTCGCGCGGATGGCTGCCGATGAGACCGGGTCGAGCCCGTCGGTCGGCTCGTCGAGGAACAGCACCTTGGGCGAGTTGATGAACGAGCGGGCGACCATCATGCGCTGGCGCATGCCCTTGGAGAAGCTCTTCACGCGATCGTTCGCACGATCGGCGAGTCCTACTCGGCGTAGGGCTTCCGTGGTATCGACGTCTTTCAGGCCGTACAGGCTCACGAAGAAGTCGAGGTTCTCCTTCGCGGTCATGTCCAGGTACAGGTTCTTCTCTTCGAAGCACACACCTATATGGGCCTGGAAGTCCGAGGAGCCCGACGTGATGTCGTCACCGAGGATCCGTGCGACGCCGCCCTGTGGCGGCAGCTGGCCCGTGAGCATCTTGATCGTGGTCGACTTGCCGGCACCGTTGGGCCCCAAGAAGCCGAGTATCTCCCCCGGCTGCACCTCGAAGCTGATGCCGCGTACCGCCTCGATGTCGCCGTAGCTGTAGGTGAGTCCCTCCACCTGGATCGCCGGCTGGCCCATCAGCTGGCTCCCTCCGCGTCCCGTCACGCCGATTCGCTCATCGGCTCGAACCGCGTCGTCACAGACCCGACCGGCCGAGAAGCCCGTGATTCTTGATACCCCCTGGGGCGCGGGAGTGACCCAACCGGCCCTCGGTCCCGCGTGGCGACAGCCCCGCTTGGCGCGCGTTGCCTCGGAAGGCGGGAAGCCTACTCGGCGGGCGGAGTCGTGAAGTGGGACGGGTCGGGGACCGCCTCGGCGGCGCTCCTGAACAGGTCGCCACCGATGTGGCAGTAGCCCCCGGGGTTCTTGTCGAGGTAGTCCTGGTGGTACTCCTCGGCGGTCGTGAAACTCGTGAGGGGCGTGACCTCGATGGCGATCGGCTTGTTGTAGCCAGCCTGCAGCTGGGCGATCGAGCGGTCGATCACCGCACGGTCGGCGTCGTCGGAGTAGAAGATGCCACTGCGGTACTGCGTGCCGACGTCGTTGCCCTGGCGGTTGACCGACGTCGGGTCGATGGCTTTGAAGAAGAGCTCGAGGATGAACGGCAGCGGGGCTACCGTGGGGTCGTAGTCCACCCGGACCGTCTCGGCGTCTCCGGTCAGACCGGTGACCACGTCACGGTATGTTGGCGAATCGGTGGTGCCATTGGCGTAGCCGGCCTCGGTGCCGACGACTCCCTTGATCGAGGCGATGTACTTCTCGACGCCCCAGAAACAACCGCCCGCGAGGTAGATGGTCGCCATGTGCTCGTCTCCCGTCGCCGTAGGTGAGGGCCGCTTCGGTGGCCCGCTTCTCTTCGATACCCGTTGTGCCCTGAGGAAGGCAGCCGCCGAGCAACACCGCCGTACATAGCGCGCCCACGACGAGCGCTCGTAGCGAGGAAGGAGGACGGCTGTTCACGAGCTTTGCCCTTCGGACAGCGATGCGGGTGGTGTGTGTCGACTCCGGTGCTTGGCAGAAGCGTGCGAGCTCGTCGCACGATGCGCCGCACCGGTAGGGAGCACCGTGCGTGCCAGCAAGACTGAACTGGGCAGGAGCGTAGCGCGCGGTCAGTTCGCCGAGGTTCCGGCGTTCACGACCACGGGCAGTCTGCCGTTCCAGTCGGCCCACAGGTTCGGGTCCGTGACCAGCTCGCACATGCAGTGCGCGACGTTCGCCATGGTGGTGCTGTCGGGCTTGGCGAGGCTACTCACGAGGCCCTCGTGCAACGCGTACTCCGAGATGTCACCTTCCAGAAGCGTATCGGGTCGAACCACCACCCACTGCACGAACGGGTTCTCCGCACCGACCTCGCCACAGAGGAAGTCCGCCGCACGCTGGTTGTCCTTCGCCGGGGGGACGAGGCCCCGGAGCACCGCCATGGCCATGCGCTCGAGCGCGCCCCGACGCGCATCCAGACCCCCGGGTCGATGCACCGAGACGCTGCTCATGAGTATGAACTTCACCGGCGCGTGGGGCTGCTCGGCTTCGATCGCCCGGGTCAGCCTCATCGCGGCCTGCGTGACGAGATCTCGCGGCGGCCCGAATATGCCCTTCAGGCCGATCGTGTGGCCGAGGCACGAGATGACCGCGTCGCAGCCGCGCACGTGGGTGCGGAGGTCCGCGTCGGTGAGCGACAACACGTCTGCCTCCACGACCGTCAGCCCCGGGTTCGTCGCGACCCCGGCCGGCAGCCGCTCGGCAGACCTCACGATCGCGCGAACAGCGACGTCGCGGCTCAGGAGCTGTTCGAGAACGCGGCCCCCTGTGCGCCCGGTTCCGCCAACAAGAAGTACTGTCTGACCCGCTGTCATCGGGCCACCTCCGGTCCGTGTGATCTCATGACTCCTGCTTCGGATACTGGAAGACCTCGTCGAGTGACACTCCGAACACCCTGGCGATCTGAAACGCCATCTCGAGCGATGGCGAGTACCGACCCTGCTCGATCGCGATCACGGTCTGCCGAGTGACGCCGACCTTGTCGGCCAGCTCCGCCTGGGTCATCTCGCCAGCGGCGAACCGGAGCGCCCGGATACTGTTGGTCACGCGCGTGGGCTTGACCATGGCTAGAATCCCCTGCGGTAGGCGACGAGCTTCACCGACGATGACACGAGCGACCCGAGCACGAACGCCGCATACAACGCGTTCGCGATCCAGAAGTAGTCGTACTCGAGCATCGTCAGGCCAAGCGCGACGACCACGCCCACCGAGGAGACGTAGTACCCGACCAACGCGCCTCGCCGGCCGATGCTGGCGTCACGCTCGTCGGTCCGGCCGATGTCGTCACCGATGTCGTCGACCGAGCCTTCGCCGGTGATCTCGGCCGTGATGGCGGCGCCGACAGCCGTTGCGATGGCTGTGGCGATCGCCCCGACGATGATGAGTACGACCGAAGCCACGACCGCGATGACGAGCGGCGGTTGGTACGCGATCTCAGCCGCCGACACCTCACCGAGCTGACTGAGCACGACCCAGAAGTAGACGGCCGAGACGGTCGCCGTGACGACCACGGCCACCCACGTCACCTTCTCCTCGAATGTCATGACTGCCTCCTTGATGTCAGATATGTTTGACATACCCGACTGTAAAAGGATTCAGACATGATGTCAAGTATTATTTACAATACGAACTCAACGTCTCCCGTGTACGAGAGCATCCACTGCACGCCGAACCGGTCGACAACGGTCCCGTACTTCTCCGCCCAGGCCGTGGCCTGAAGCGGCATCTCCACGGTCCCGCCAGCGGACAGCCCCTCGAAGACACGATCGGCCTCCGCGCCGCTCTCGGTCTCAAGGTAGATGTAGACGTTGTTGCCCGGGCTGAATGAATCCGCTTGCGGCCCGGCCACATCCGACGCCATCAGACCGACGCCGTTCGCGAGCGGCAGCGAGATGTGGGCGATCTTGTCGCGATCGGCCTCCGGAACCCCCATCGCGTCATCATCGAAGTCACGGAACCGCATGACCCCGTCGAACTCGCCGCCGAACACCGAGCGGTAGAACTCGAACGCCTCAAGGGCGTTGCCATCGAAGTTGAGATAGACCGTCATGAACTGCATCTCGGTACCTCCATCGTCTGGCAGCCCGTCTCGAACTGCATCGTGCGGCCTGAAGCGCACCAGCGGCCCGCTACTCCATCCACCCAGTCGTGCCGAACGCCTGGTGAACCGCATCGGGCTTCAGCCGTTCCCACAGGCACATCTCGGCGCCGACCGACTTCAGCGAGTCGGTGATCGTTGTCTGCCACGTGTTCTCGAATGCCACCGCGATGACCACCGAGCCCGGCGTCATTCCCTCGGTGAAATGCTCGGCACTCGCCGAGTCGAACAGGCCGGGGCCATCAAGCCTTCGGTAGCCGAGAAGTGCGGCGTCTTTGGGCCCGACGTCCTCCACGTCGAGACCGCGGACCGACCCGTCCTCCTCCATCAGCAGGATCATGGCGTCCACGACGCGTATCGCACCACTACTTGTGAGCCGCTCTATCGCCGCCAGGACCCGCCCGTCGAATGCCGGGTTGGCGAGGGTCGTGACCAAGACATCTACCGGGCCGTAGTCAGGCATGTTCACCGCCGTCGTTGTCTGTACGCCGAGTACTCGTAGGACGATACCCTTTTCGACCTTCGACCCTCGCCCGGTGCCCAGGTACCGGCATGCCCCTTCAGAGCAGTGCTCGCCCGACCTTGGATCGCCGAGCGAGCGCCACGCCCGCCGCTGTCACCAGGAACGTGACCGCCGCGGTGAGGAAGGTGCGCAGAAGCGGCTGGACGGGCGGCATCATGCCGAAGATGAGGCCCAGGTACGCCGGGTGCACGATGTAGATGCCCAGCGTGCACTCGCGCGCCCACCCGAAGGGTCTCAGCACCCAGCCCCACGAGACCCCCGGGTCGATCGCGATCGCGATCACGGCCAGCGCCGCGACCGAGGACGAGGCGTACATGAGCCACGACCAGCTCTGCAGGCCGGTGGACTGCCGCAGGAGCTGGAACACGCCGGCGAGCAGCACCAGCGCACCGGCGGCTGAGATCGAGGTGGACCTGGACGGGCGCCACTGAGTGCGCGCGAACCGCATGGCGGCCCAGTACGCCGCTCCGTACGCGAAGATGAACACGTTGAAGGTGCCCAGACCCAGGCCGATCGGACCCTTGGGCTGCACAAGCCCAAGTACCACGAAGACGGCAACTCCTATGTAGGATGGCCACAGCCCCGTGACCTTCCGATCGAGCGCATTCGCGAGCACAGAGACGAGGAACAGCACGACCAAGAACCACGCGAAGCCCCCACCGCCGAAGTTGACGAGGAGCCACGAACCCAACGAGTCCCCCCACGGGGCCGTGCCTGTCCGCCACACCGCAAGGGCCTGATAGAACGCGATCCAGAACGCCGCTGGAATCAGAAGACGCTTCGCTCGGCGCCGTGCGAAGTCCCCCAGCCGTCCCGAAGCCGGCCTGAGCCCCGCGATGTAACCGGCCACAGCAAAGAAGGTGGGGACTGCGACGTGGCAGGCACCGTATATGAAGTACGCGACCGAATCTCCTTGCGTGCCACGGAGCACGCTGTGCTCCAACACGATGACCGCTGCCGCGATCACCTTCACCGCATCGAGCCCGTCCAAACGCGTCTTCATCACTCCCCTTTCCCCGACCGTGCCCCCACGATAGTGCAAACAAGCGGCCCCGCCTCCCTTATCGGGTGACGGGGCCGTTTCATGCCGTGAATGGCGGAGGGGGAGGGATTCGAACCCTCGTAACGGGGGATACCCGCTAAACAGTTTTCGAGACTGCCGCATTCAACCACTCTGCCACCCCTCCGCGAGGTGGCCCCTTAGGGCGCAGGCGCGAGTATACCGAGCGTGCTCGCGGCGGGCAAACGCAGCCACGCCGCCCCGGTGCCCCCCGACTCGCCCTCGACCCGAGCGACGCAGGCTCGCACCGAGCCCCGGCGCGTGAGGGTTTTGTGACATTCGTCACACTCGGGCGTCTTCTCACCCCCGATGGCGGACCGCTTGCTCGATACAGGCGTTGGAGCGGTCGAGGGTTGCAGGAGCGCGAGATCCGCCCTCCGCCACTCACAACGGATCACTCGCACGGAGGTGGACCATGCACCATGCTCGCTCATATGCCCTCGTCCGCTCCCTACTATCGCTCGTGCTCCTTTCCGCGGTCGCCCTCACCGTGCCGCTCGACGGCACCACCGGCGAGGCGTCGGCGCGCGGAAGGCGGTGGCACCGACAACGCAGCGCAGCGCCCGTCGCGCCTCCCCGTTCCGTGACCACGCGGCCGACGACTCCGGTCGCCGCGGTCGAGAGTCCGCCGACCTCACAGCAGCCCCAAGCACCGATCGCTGAAGGAGCTCCGGCCGTGACCCAAGCCAAGCCGCGCTCGGAGCCGGCGGTACCGGCACCCACGCCTACCCCGGTCGTTTCACCCTCGGCCTCCCCCGCCCCGGCTCCGGCAGACGCTGCCGCAACGGACTTCTTCGTGGGCGGCATACCTGCCTGGCGCCCCGGCCGACATGCGCCCGGTGACCGACCTGCAGTCGAGGCTCGGCTCGAAGCTCTCGGTGGTGAACCAGTTCCAGGGCACCAACCAGGGCTTCCTCCGGACCTCGGCGGCCAACGCCTGGGACAACGGCTCGATCCCGCTGTTCACGCTCGAGTTCTGGGACTACACCAAGGGCGTGGATCAGCCCGCGTTCAGCCTCAAGTCGATCTCGAGCGGCACGTACGACAGCTACCTTAGGACGTACGCGCGCGACGCCAAGGCCTTCGGCAAGACGGTCTGGCTACGGCCGCTGCACGAGATGAACGGCAACTGGTACCCGTGGGGTGGCACGGTGAACGGCAACTCCCCTGCCGACTTCGTGGACGCGTGGCGCCACGTGCGCGCCATCTTCACCGAGGAGGGCGCCACCAACGTCAAGTTCGTGTGGGCCCCCAACAACGACAGCGTGCCCGACACCTCGGCCAACGCGATCGAGGCCTACTGGCCCGGCGACGATCACGTCGACTACATCGCCCTCGACGGCTACAACTTCGGATCCGGCAGCTCGTGGTCCACGTGGCGCTCGTTCAGTAACGTGTTCGGTGCGTCCTATGCGACCGTCACACGGCTCTCGAGCAAGCCGCTCATCATCACCGAGACGGGCTGCTCGACCCAAGGCGGCGACAAGGCCGCCTGGATCGCCGAGATGTTCCGCGTGTTGCCGAGCCAGCTTCCCGCGCATCGAAGGAATCGTCTGGTTCAACGTGGACAAGGAGCGAGACTGGCGCATCGAGAGTTCGCCGGAGAGTCTGAGCGCGTTCAAGAACGGTTTCGCCGGGCTCTGAGGCCCCCGATCCGCCGATCGACGAAGGCCCGCCACCGATTCCGGGGCGGGTCTTCGCGTGCCGTCAGCCCTGAGCCGCCCCGGTAGGGCTATCCTGTTGGCAAGGCCCCGCCATTGAGAGACCTGCCGATGGACATCGCGATCCCCCTCACACCGCCACTGACGGTTCGCTTCGAGGACGCCCCTCCGGCGGCCGCGCGGTTCTTCGAATCGGAGTACGGACGGTTGCGGGTAGCCTCCGGCGAGATCGGCGATCCGGACGTGCTGGTGCGCTTCGTCGAGAACCTCCCCCAGCCCGTGGTGTGGGAGTCGTTCGGGCCCCCGATGGGGTACGCAGACGACGCGCTCGTGGTGGTCGATCCAGAGGGACGGGCCCGCATCTCGCTCTCTGAGGACGGGCGACTGCGAGCTGACATCGAGCGCACCATGCCCCTCGACGTCGTTCGGCGAAGAGTGGTCCTCGCCTGTCTCGCGCTTGCCGCTCTTGGCCGAGACTCCGTCGTCGTCCATGCCTCCGCAACGTCGGATCCGGCGGGAAGCATCCTGCTGCTGGGCGATCAGGGCGTGGGAAAGACGGGCCTGCTCGTCCACCTCGTCGACACCGGCCACACGTATGTGGCCGACGACCAACTGTTCCTGACACGTGATTCTCGGCTGATCCCCTTGCAGGGCCTTCTCGAGCTTCGGCTCGATGTGCTCGCGGGCCACCCTGAGCTGGGAAGGATCGCGAGGCCCACGGGGTGGCGGCAGGCTCGTGCGCTGCGCTCGACCGTACGCGGGCTCCACCGGCCTCGTGAACGGCATCCGCACCACGCCGACGCGGCGGGTGGCGCGTGGCCTCAAGCGGATCGACGAGTCGCTCAGCGACCACTGCTTCTTCCTCGATGCGCGGCAGGCGTTTCCGGGTTCTCGATCAGACGCGCAGACCGCGTCGCCGCGCGTCTACCTGCTGAGTCGCGGGGCGCCGGAGTCCATCGAACCCGCATCACAAGAGATGCTCACGCGCTGGCTGCTCGAGGAGTCCACGATCGCCTACGGTCCGCTGTTCGAGCTCATGACCGCCGCGGCGCGCATCTCACCGCGCTGGCGAAGCGCGCTCGACGCGGCGGTCGAAGCGCAATCCGCGGTGGTGACCGAGGCCGCGTCGCAGCTGTCGGCCACGCGCGTGCGGATCGCGCCCGAGGCGCCCGTCGCTCGCTTCGCCGCCGCCGTCGACGACAAGAGCCGCCGGGCGCGAACGCCGGACGGCTCCTGATGGTGATCTGGCGGAGAGCCAGGGATTCGAACCCTGGGTACGGTTTAAAGCCGCACACACGATTTCCAGTCGTGCACCTTCAGCCTCTCGGTCAGCTCTCCGCGAAGGCGCAACGAGCGCAACGGCGAGTATAGCGAGCCAGAGCACCCGCGGCAATCTGCACCGCGGCGCATCGCGCCGTGCGGGCCGGGCCTGCTCACGCGTATCATGGCGCCATGGACCCTGGTGCGACTCCTCAGACAGTCCGCTCTCTGGTGCGGGCCGGTTGCCTGAAAGGCGACCCGGTCCCCTGGCTGCTCGGCTCGAACGAACCGTACGCGCTCTGGGCGACGCTTCACGACGTGGTAGGGCTTGCCCTCGACGAGCCGGCGTTGCTGCGCGCTCACGACCTCGTGATCGCCGATGAGAACGTCCGTGCGCTCGTCGACGATCTCCCCCCGCGGCTGACCGCCGCGGTCGCAGACCACCACAGCCCGCTGTTCCTGCCCAACCGGCTCAACCTGCTCGCGGACATGGGAGTGGCGCACGGCGACTTCCCCGTCGTGGATGCCTTGCTCGAATCCCTCGCCGCGACTCAGGACCGCGCCGGCCGCTTCCGTCCACGTGCGACCGGGACCACGCCCCAAGCGCACGCCGGCGCCTCGCCGCGCTGCGAGCACAACGCTGTCACGGAGGTTCTGCTGCGCTTCGGCCTCGCTCACGACCCGCGCGTCACCAGGGCCGTGGCGAGGCTGTCATCGGACATCCGCGCCGGCAATCAGGGTCACGGGTGGTGCTGCACTCCCGAGAAGCGCTCCTTGAGCGTGCTTGCACACAAGCTCGACGTCTGCCCGCAGATCGACCTCGAGGGCGTGCGGGCGCTCGCGATGCTGCCCGCGCACCAGCGTCCTCGCAACGCGCGTGACGCCGCGCGCACCCCGCTCGAGATCTGGCGCAGGCGGCCGGAGGAGCGGCCGTACCAGTTCGGGCACGGCTATCAGTTCAAGACGGTACGGTGGCCGAGCTTCTGGTACGACGTGCTGGGCGTGGTCGATGCGGTCGGTCGGTTCCCGGACCTGTGGAGCGGGCCGCACGCCCGCGAAGAGGACCGCCGGGCGGTCGCAGAGCTCGCCGCGTGCCTGATCGCGTACAACACCGACTCCGAGGGTCGCGTGAAGCCGAGACGCGTCCACCGCGGCTACGAGCGATTCTCCTTCGCCGACAAGTCCGCCGCCTCGCCGTTCGCGACCGCCCGCGTGCTGGCCGCGCTCGTTCGCGTCGCCGACCTGGCCGATGAGATCGCCGCGATCGATGTCGAGTCGCTCGCGAGCTCGACCGGCGGCAGCGGCACGGTCCTGCCTCCCGAGAAGACCGCGCCCGACGCCACCGTGTGCACGGTGCCCGCCATCCCGGTCTTCGATCCCGGACGCGTGCTCGCGCGGGTGCTCACCCGGCACCATCTGGGCGATTCGTGGGAGCAGCAGAGCGCCGACTCGGTGATCTACGACGTCATCGGCCTGACCGCGACCGACCCCCTCACGCCCTACCGCTCGCTCGCCTCGAGGCTTCCCGGCTTCGACGCCCAAGCGCTCGAAAGCGCGCTCGACGAGCGGCATTCCCTCGTGCGCTGGCGCGGGATGCGCGGTCTGCTCATGGTCGTGAGACGCGACTTCGTACCGGTCATCCACGGCGCGACTTCGCGGCAGGTGATCCGCTACGCACGGGACTTCGCGCAGTCCAGGGGGGTTACGAGCACCCTCTACGAGCGTCTCGCACCGGCAGTGCTGGCGGCGTGCGCCGAAGCCCCTCTCTCCCGGCAGGAGCTCCGCGATCGACTGGATCCACGGGCCGACCTGGGCGCGGTGCTGACGCTCATGAACGCCGAGGCGCTGCTCGTGCGTGTCCGCGGAGAGCGCGGCCGGTCCGATCGCCGGATGCTCTACGCGCCCACGCAACAGGTCCTGCCCGGCATCGAGCTGGGCCGGTACAGCCTCGACGACGCGCGGATGCAGTTGTTGCGCGCGTACGTGCGCGGCTATGGCCCCGTCACCCGGCACGACGCCGCATGGTGGACCGGCATGGACCTCAAACGCGTGGACCGTGCGGTCAGGATGCTCGAGGACGAGCTGCTCGAGATCGCGCTCAAGGGCCGGGAAGGCACGTGGCTGATGCACGCTGCAGACGTCGACGAGCTCGAACGCGCGGCCCTCATGAAGCAGCCGAACGTGGCCGCGCTTCCCGCCAACGACCCGCTCATGCTGGGCTACGCGGACCGGGCGCGCTTCCTCGACGACGTCGCGCGGCCCTTCGTGTTCGACGCCGCCAACAACTCCGCGCCGGTCGTATGCGTGGATGGGCGGGTGGTCGCGGTGTGGGACGTCGCGCCGGCGCAGACGACTGCCGAGGGGCCTCAGGTACTGATCTTCCCCGTTGCGCCGATCGGCGCAGAAGTGGCCGAGCTGATCGGCGACCGTGCGGCTCGCGTGCTCGAAGCCACGGGTCAGACGGCCTGCGGCGCGCGCACCGTCAGCGGCATGCGCTCGCTGCTCGACCGCCCGGTAGGCGCGTTCGCTCACCCGCTCCGGTAGCGCCTCTCCTTCTGCACGCGAAGAGGCGGACCCCCGGCCAGGGTGGGTGGCCGAGGGTCCGCCTATGCACCAGGTGCTCGGACAAGCACCAGTGGAGCTGTTACTTGGTCTTGCCTCCGCTGAAGGCTACGACCTTGCTCGCTTCGACGTCGGACTCGTGGCGCTCACTGGCGGTGCCGTGGATGCGCATCCAGATCTCGTCGATGTTGGCAGGGACCTTACCGTCGAGCTTGCTCACGATGTAGATGGTGGCAAGCGAGGCCGGGAAGGTGAAGATCACCGGGAAGGTCAGCGCTCCCAAGAAGCCCAGGGCACCGGTGGCCGGAAGGATCTTCAGGGCCATCAGGATGTTCAGGAAGATGATGCTGATGGCGCCGATGAGGCCCACGAGCATCCCCGCGATCGCGCCCCTCTCGGTGGTGCCCTTCCACCAGATGCCGGTCAGGAGCATCGGCACGAACGCCGAGGCGCCCACCGAGAACGCCCACGTCACCATCATCGCGATGAGCGCCGGGTAGGCCTTGTCCAGGCCGGAGGCTGGGATCGCCAGCCCGATGCCCAGGGCGATCAGGGCGAAGCTCACTACCGAGATCTTGGCCACTGCCACGCGCTTGGCCTCCGACGCGTTCTTGTTGACGTACTTCTCGTAGACATCGTGGCCGATGGCCGATGCTGCGGCGATGAGCAGGCCACCGATCGTGGAGAACATCGCGGCGAAGGCGCCCGCGGTCACGATACCCATGAGCCAGTCACCGCCCAAGAGCTGGCCGATGGTGGGCATGAGCTGGTCAGGCTTGACCAGGAACCCGTCGACCAACGGAGCGGTCGCGGTGTACGTGCCGTTGGCAACGGCGTCAGAGATGATGCCGCGTCCCGCGAGTCCGACGATCGGCGCGAAGATGTAGAAGGTGCCGATGAAGACGAGGACCCAGAAGGTCGACCGGCGTGCGGCCGCGCCGGAGGGGTTCGTGTAGTAGCGGTTGAGGATGTGCGGCAGGCCGGCCGTGCCCAGCACGAGAGCCAGCACCATCGAGAACTGGTCGAGCGGGTTGTAGCGGTGCCCGGGCTCACCAAAGAGCATGGTGCGCAGCTTGTGCAGCTTGTTTCCCTGGCCCAGCAGCACGTCGATCTTGGTCGTGGCCTCTTCAGGTGTACCTTCGACCCCGTTGACCGTTTCCATCACGGCCGCGAACGACTCAGGCTGCATGGTCTTCTCGGCGTTGGCCATCGGCGTCTTGGGATTGCCCGCGTCGTCGAGGACCGGCTGGCCGGTTGCGGGGTCCTTGATGGGCGAGATGAACTCCGTGACGGTCATGGTCTTGGTACCCACGAGCTGCGAGGCGTTCTGCCTGGCGAGCGCGTCCGGGTAGCTGAAGCCGTTGAAGAACGCGAAGATGACGACCAGGAACATGGCGAACCACAACCACCAGAACTGGAACACCTGGTTGAGCGTGGTGCCCTTCATGCCGCCGACGGCGACGTAGAACATCATGATGGCGGCGACGACAACGACGCCCGAGGTGTATGGATCCATACCCAGGATCCCGGCGCCCACGAGGACCTGCCACGTGGTACCCGCGCCGAACATCTGCGGTGCCATGTAGAACATCGAGGTCAGGAGTACCGCGACCACCGTCACGAGCCGGATGCGGCTCGTACCGAAGCGGCCGAAGGCGAAGTCGGCCACCGTGTACTCACCGAAGCGGCGAAGCGCCGACGCGATGAAGAGCACGACGACCATGAAGCCGCCCGCGAAGCCTGCGGCATACCAGACGCCGTCCAGGCCGGAAGCATAGACAGCCGCGGCGACGCCCAGGAACGAGGCGGCCGACAGGTAGTCGCCCGAGATCGCCGAGGCGTTGGTGAACGAGCCGACCTTGCGTCCCGCGAGGTAGAAGTCGGCGGTGGTACGGGTGAAGCGGCGAGAGAAGATCGAAAGCCCGATCGTGAAGAGGATCAGCGCGACGACCAGAGAGACGGCGACGGTATTCACGATGCCTCACCGCCGCTCATGAGGCGCTTCTCGGCTTCGTCGGCCATGGCGTTGAGCTTGCGATCGAGCTTGTCGGCCTGCTGGGAGTAGGTCCAGGCCATCCCCCAGAGGAATGCGAAGTAGATCAGCGACACGAACAGGTAGTTCGCCGTGAATCCGCCCCATATCTGCGTCGCGTACCACGACTCCACCCACACGGAGCCGGCAGGGATGGCGAGTGTCACGAGGAAGAAGATCGCGCCATAGGTGAAGCTCAGCTTGCGCTGCGCCTTGAACACGGTGTCCACGGTCTCCATCGTGTCGACGTGCTTGCCCACTCTCATGATGGGCATGCCGTTGACGACTTCGACTTTGCCCTTCTCAGCGGTGATTGTCCCGTCTGCCATTTTGCACCTCCCTTTCTGGTTGAGGTCTGAGCTACTTGACTACGAAGACCGGGGTCTCGGAGCCCTTCACGACGGTCTCGGCGATCGAACCCATGCCGAGCCGCTTCAGGCCGGTGCGACCTGTCTCGCCGAGAACGATCAGGTCGGCGTTGAGATCCTGGGCCGTCTTGATGATCCGCTTGGCCACGCCGCCTTTGACGATCGCGACTTCGATGTCCACCCCGTTGCGCTCGGCCATGATCTTCGCGATGCCGAGCCCCTTGACGGAGGGATGCGCACCCTCCCAGACGTCGTCGGCCTCGATCTCCTCCGGCAACTCGAGCGCCTCGAGCCCGTCGTCGACATAGACCGCCTTGACCTGGGCGTTGAACGTCTTGGCAAGCGTGATCGCATACTGCGTAGCGAGCACCGCCGGTTCCGAACCGTCAGTCGCCAGCAGAATCAGGTCGAAGTCGAGACATACGTCCTGGATGTCACCGACCTTGATATCCTCCGCTGCACCCTTGATGCAGACCTTCATCCACTCCACCTCCTTCTCATCCCTGTAACCACGTGCGAGCGCCGACGTGACACGCCGACGACTGAACCCTACGCCGCGCGCAGGGCCCCGGAGGGACGGTTCAGGCTGAGTGGCTGGTCAATCGAGGGTGCGCGGTGGCATTGGGGCGGCAAGCGGCGATGAGGCGTCACCGCCGAACGGCGGTTTTGGCGCGGTGAACGAACCGCCGACGAGAGCCGGCTGGTCAGGCGCCTAGGCGTCCGACGAGGAGCACGGTGCGCAAGCGTCCGCGTCCGCGTCGCGTCCGGGCAGCGGGCAGATGCACAGCACCACCGTGGTGCCTTCACCCTCCGTGCTCGAGATGCGCAGCTCGCTTTCGGGCCCGAAGTACCCCTTGAGCCGGTCGCGGACGTTGCGCAGCGCGATGCCCAGCCCCTTGCCCAGGCCCGGCTCGAAGATCGTCTCAAGCCGCTCCGGCGCGATCCCCACGCCGTCGTCGATGATGCGCACCTCGAGCCTGTCGGCAAGAACCTGCGCGCGGATGCGCACATGCAGTGTCGAGCCGTCGGGCCTCATGCCATGGCCGATCGCGTTCTCAACGAGCGGCTGGATCATGAACGCGGGCGTCGGTAGCGTGAGGGCCTCCGGGTCGATCTCCTGGGAGATGTCGAGGCGCTCGCCGAAACGCGCCTTCTCGAGCTCCACGTAGGTGTCGACGAACTCGAGCTCCCTGTCGAGCGTCACCAGGTCGTCGGCTTGCTCGAGCGTGCGCCGATAGAAGGTGCCGAACTGGCGCAGGAGGCGACGCGCCTCGGCCGGGTCGGTACGGATGAACGCCGCGATCGTGTTGATCGTATTGAACAGGAAGTGCGGGTTGATCTGCGCCTGCAGTGCCTTGAGCTCCATCTCGGTCGCCAGCTCTGTCTGACGCTCGAGCTCGGACGCCTCCAGCTGCGTCGACAGCAGGCGGGCGAGCCCCTCGGCCATCGCAAGCTGCGTCTCGTTGAGGTAGCGGTCCGAGGTGTAGTAGAACTTCAGGGTGCCGGCGGGACTGCCGCGCATCTCGAGCGGCACGACGATCGCCGAGCGGAGCCGACACGCCGCATCCGGGCAGCCGATGTCCTCCTTGCTGTGGAGGATCTGGGGTTCGTCGAGCACGAGAGCCTCGTGAGTCGCGCGCGTGATGATGGGCCCACCCACCAGATGGTGGTCCTCGCCGACCCCCGCGAACCCCAGCACCCGGTCGACATCGGTGATCGCGACGGCGGCGGCCTCGGTCTCGCGCAAGACGATTCGGCAGACCTCGCCGGCGGTCTCCATGGTGAGTCCGCGCCGCAGGTACGACAGCGACTCGCTGGCGACGTTGAGGATGCTGTCGGACTGGAGGGCCCGCACGTGGTCGGGCCTCGACATCATGCGCATGTAGACGCCCGAGAATGCCACGACCACGAGGCCCACCACGGCGCCTTCGACGATGTACACGAACGCCGGTACCTGCACGATCGTGCCCGCGATCGCTGCCGTCCCCAGCCCCACGACGAGCACGAGCATGAGCACGTCGGCCCAGTTCTGCCGACGGACGCTGGGCAGGACTCCGCCCATATCGGCCATGCGCTCTTCGATGTCCAAGGGTGTGGGCACGGTGCCGTCGAGTCCTTCTCGGTGGTTACTGGGTGGTCAGTATCGTACACCGCGCGCCGGTATGAACGCCGCACGCGCCGGGATGGGTACATCTATGCCCGTAAGGAAAGTGCTTCCACCTAGGATTGCGAGGTTCACGTGCGCTTCTTGCTCCGCTGGTTGATCTCATCGATCGCTGTCGCCGCCGCAGTGCTGCTGGTCCCCGGGTTCGACGTGACCGGCAACGCGTTCGTCGCCATCGCGGCCTCGGCCATCGTCATCGGTTTCATCAACGCGACACTCGGCTTGATATTCAAGATCGGCATGATCGGCTGCATCGTGATGACACTCGGCCTGTTCAATCTGGTGATCAACGCCGGCCTCCTGTGGATCTCGGTGTGGATCGTGAACAACTGGCTGGGCTGGCTGGGCGGGACCATCGTCGTCGAAGACGGCTTCTGGCCGTACTTCTGGGGAGCGCTCGTCATCAGCATCGTCTCCGGGTTGCTGTCGTGGTTCATCCGGGGCGATGAGGACCGTCCGGACGATCAGTCGTCGTTGGCGCTGTGACAGCGCCCCTATCCAAGGAAGGTGCCCCATGCCCACAGGCAAGCTTGTAGCGCTCTACGGGATCACCACCGCGGTGTTCTTCGCGCTCGACTTCATCTGGCTCTCCACCGCGACGAGCCGCATCTACCAGCCGTATCTGGGCGACCTGCTCTCGCCGAAGCCCAACCTGGCGGTGGCCGGGGTGTTCTACCTGTTCTACGTGGTGGGCATCGTGGCGCTCTGCATCGTGCCCGGCCTCAAGGAGGGCGCCCTCGTCGGTGCTCTGTGGCGCGGCGCGCTCTTCGGACTGCTCGCGTACGCGACCTACGATCTGACCAACCTCGCCACGATCCAGGGCTGGGCCTGGCAGGTATCGGTCATCGACATGATCTGGGGCACGACCCTCAACACGGTAGTCGCCGGAGCCGGCTTCTACGCCGGTCGCTGGCTCGGCCTGGGAGGCTAGGCGCTCATGCCGCGCGCTCTGTGGAAGGGCACGATCTCCTTCGGGCTCGTCACCATCCCGGTTGGGCTGATGCCCGCTGTCGCCCCCAAAGAGCTGTCGTTCCACCTGCTCGACGGCCAAGACCTCACGCCCGTGCACAACCTGCGGGTGAACGCCGCCGGCGAGGAGGTCCCGTGGGAGCGCGTCGTCAAGGGCTACGAGCTGCCCGACGGCGGTGGGTCACGATGGCCGATGAGGACTTCAAGGCCGCCAACGTCAAGGCGACGCAGACGATCGACGTCATCGGGGCGGTCTGTGCCGATCAGGTACCGCTCCAGTACTTCGACACGCCCTACTACCTGGCGCCCGAGAAGCCCGGCGCCAAGGCCTACGCCCTGCTGCGCGAGGCGTTGAAGCGCGCCAAGCGCATCGCGATCGCGCAGGTGATCATACGCACGCGCCAACGCCTGTGCGCGCTCGTGCCCGACGGCGACCTGCTGATGCTCGAAGTCCTGCGCTACCCGTACGAACTGCGCGAGCCCGGCGAGATCGAGGTCCCCGGCAGCGACGTGGCGGAACTGGGTGTGACCGACGCCGAGATCGCGCTCGCCGACCAGCTCATGAAGACGATCGAAGCCGAGTGGGACCCCACGCAGTACCGCGACACCTACCGAGACGACCTGCTCGCGGTGATCGACCGCAAGGCCGCCGGCGAGACGATCGAGATCGCCGAACCACCGGCTCCGCAGGCGACGGTGGTCGACATCGCCGAGCTGCTCAAGCGCAGCGTCGAGGAGGCACGCCGAGCGCGCGCCGACGCAGGGTAGAACGCCTCCTATGCCGCTCGATGAGTACAAAGAGAAGCGGGACTTCTCGGCTACTCCCGAGCCGAGCGGTGGCGAACCCTCGGGCGAGAAGCGCATCTTCGTGGTGCAGCAGCACCACGCCACCGCCATGCACTACGACTTCCGCCTGGAGCTCGACGGCGTCTTGCTCAGTTGGGCGGTGCCAAAGGGTCCCAGCTACGATCCGAAGGACAAGCGACTCGCCGTTCACGTCGAGGACCACCCGATCGACTACGCAGGCTTCGAGGGCGTCATCCCCAAGGGTGAGTACGGCGGCGGCAACGTGATCGTCTGGGACCGCGGCACGTGGGAACCGATCACCGACCCGCACGCCGGGCTCGCCAAGGGCGACTTCAAGATCCGGCTCTCCGGAGAGAAGCTCGTCGGCGGGTGGGTGCTCGTGCGACTCAAGCCGCGGCCCGGCGAGAAGCGAGAGAACTGGCTGCTCATCAAGGAGCGAGACGATCACGCCCGACCGTCGGCGGAGTTCAACGTGACGGTCGATGAACCGCTGAGTGTGATCTCGGGGGTGCGGGTCGACGACGTCGGGCAGGTCGAGGGGGCCAGCGGAGTGCAAATGCACGGCAGCTCCGCTGACCCCCTCGACCTGCCCTCTCCCAACGCCTCGCCGGGCCCAAGCACGCCAGTAGCGTCCTCAACCACCACACCGGCTGCGCCGGCGGCTCAGCCGGTGGCGGGGGAACTTGTGGCGCCGCCGGAGTTGGCGCTGTGCACGCTGGTGACGGCTCCGCCTCAGACGGACGGGTGGCTCGGCGAGGTCAAGTACGACGGGTACCGGCTCACGGTGGCCGTGGAAGGCGGCTCGGCGCGGTGCTACTCGCGAAACGGCGAGGACCTCACGGACAAGCTCGCTCCCCTCGCAGCAGCTGCGGCCGCACTGCCCGCCGAGTCGGCGCTGATCGATGGGGAGATCGTCGTCTTCGACGAGCGCGGCATCTCTCGGTTCGGATTGCTACAAGAGGCGCTGGGCTCGCAGCCGGCGAGCATCGTGCTCGTCGCCTTCGACCTGCTGCATCTGAACGGGTTCGACCTGCGCCCCATCTCGACGCGCGACCGCAAGGAGCTGCTGCGGACGCTCCTGGCCGGCGAGAAGCCCGACGGCCCGCTCCGCTTCGCCGAGTACATCGAAGATGGCGTTCCGGCCTTCATGGAGGTCGCCTGCGCGCAGGGCCTCGAGGGCATCGTGGCCAAACGCGCGGACTCCCCGTACCCCGCGGGACGCACTCGCTCGTGGATCAAGGTGAAGTGCCGTCGGTCGCAGGAGTTCGCCGTGGGAGGCTTCACCGAGCCGGCGGGTTCTCGGAAGGGCTTCGGCGCACTGCTCGTGGGCTACTACGACGGAGAGTCGCTCCGCTACGCGGGACGCGTCGGCAGCGGCTTCTCCCAGCGCGTACTGGAAGAGCTCCACGCCCGACTCCTGGAACTGGAGCGGCCCGAGGCCCCCTTCGACCCCGCGCCCCGCGACGGCACGGGTCAGCTGCACTGGGTCGAGCCGCTGCTCGTGGCGCAGGTCGCGTTCGCCGAGTGGACCTCCGAGGGCGTCTTGCGCCAACCCAGCTTCCAGGGCCTGCGCGACGACATCGACGTCCGCTCGATCACCCGCGAGTCGCCCGAGGCCGCCGAGGAGTCGGCTGCGTTCGAGGCCGGGGGCCCCGATGCTGCTCCGGCCCCCTCGACGACGCCGGATTCCGATCCTGCGAAGCCCGCCGCACAGGAAGGCCTGGTCGCGGGCGTCCGCATCACCAACCCGGCCAAGCAGCTCTTCCCGGACAGCGAGCTCACCAAGCTCGACCTCGCGCGCTACTACGAGGCCATCGCCCCCCTGATGCTGCCCGAAGTCGCGGACCGTCCGCTCACGCTCGTGCGATGCCCCGTGGGCGATGGCCAGGGTAAGTGCTTCTACCAGCGCCATCCCGACAAAGGCTTGTCCGCGCATGTGGGCACGCTCGACCACGTCTTGCGCGGCCACGACGAAGCCGACGAGTGGCTCCGGATCTCCGACGCCGCCGGTCTCGTCGCGCTCGCCCAGATGGGCGTCGCCGAGATCCACACGTGGCTCTCGCGCACCGACGAACCTCGCCGGCCCGACCGCATCATCTTCGACCTCGATCCCGGCCCCGATCTGAGCTGGGAGCAGATCGTCGCGACAGCCGCCATCGTGCGCGACGAGTGCGACGCCCTGGGTTTCGTGCCGTTCGTGAAGGGCACCGGGAGCAAGGGGCTGCACATCGTGCTGCCCATCGAACCGGTGTGGGAGTTCGAACGAGTCCACGCTCTGGCGAAGAACATCGCCGAGCAGCTGGCGGCCCGGCATCCGGCGGAGCTCACGCCCAAGATGTCCAAGGCGCTCAGGCCGGGGCGGATCTTCATCGACTACGTCCGCAACTCCGAGACCGCGAGCGCCGTCGCCCCGTACTCGACGCGTTACCTCGAGGGCCCGCCGGTCGCGGTGCCACTGGCGTGGGAGGAGCTCGATCCCGGCGACGATCTGCGGCGCCGCTTCACCCCACCACGGGTTCTGGAGCGCGCCGCCGCGGGAGTCGACCCGTGGCGCGATATCGATGCGTCATCCGTTGGGGTCCGCGTGCTCAAGGCAGCCGAGGGCTCGCTTCCCCTCTAGCGAGCCGACGCTACGCGAGGTCGCGGACCCTGCGCGATGCGGCTTCGGCCATCTCCTGACCCACCACGAGCCTCAGTGCGCTCGTGAGGTTCACCGCGATAGCCGGGAGGTCCGAGCGCTCGAGCGTGTCGGTGGTCTTGCCGATGCGCTTGCTCTCGACATCGACAGAGACGCTCGCGAGAACCGTCCCTATGACCGGCCGCAGCGTCTCTTCGACTCGTTGTGCGAGCAGGTTAGCCACGCGGCGCCTCGTCCGGATCGGCACGTGCAGCTTCTACCGCCAAGGCCTCCCCGCCGGTCATCGCCTTCAGGTAGCCCTGCAGCGCGCGTCTGACGCCGGCGAAGTAGGCGGCCAGCAGGCCCATCGCGGTGATCACGAGCACCTGCGACGCGAACTGGATCTGGTCGAGCGTCACGCCGGCCACGAAGTTGCGCCCCCACTGAGCAAGGGCCGAGGCGGCGAGGCAGACCACCGCGAGCACGACGTAGCTGATCTTCTCGGCGATCGCACCGCCGCGAGCGGCCTTTCGAACGGCGACCGCCTCGAGCAAGAGGATGACGGCCACCCCCAGGCCCACGAGGCTCACGATCATGCTGACCGGGGGAGCGCTCAGGAACCCTCCGGACTCCTGTGCCATGGCGGTGGCTGGCGTTGCGAGAGCGGCGAACGAGGCGCACAAGAAGACCGACTTGCGGCTCATGGTCAGCGGTCCTTTCGGAGTCGGGCGTATCTAAGAGACTCGGGTCGACATGCTACCGCCTTGCAGGTGGGGCGTGGCACAGTGAAAAGTACCTGTGACGGCCGTCACAGTCGTGCGTCGACTACCCGGCGCCGCCACCCCCGCCGCCTCCGCCACCACCGCCGCCGCCGGAGAAGCCGCCCCCGCCGCCGGACGACGATGACATCTCGCTGGAAGCGACCTGCGAGGCGCTCACGAACGACGTGGAGATGCTGCTCACGGGCGAGTGCCCGTACGATCCGGCGTAGACCCACCAGTACGTGGTCTGGAACGACGGGTCGGCCACGACCTCGGGCATCTTCACGCGCAGCTGCTCGATGACCTCCTCGGCGATACCGAAGACCACCGCGAGCACGAGAAAGCGGTTCCACAGGATCACCGAGGAGGGCGGCGCCTCCTCGAGACGGCTGAAGTCACGAAGGAAGTTGCGGACCGCCTCGTACCGGCGGAACAGCTCGTTGCCCTCGGCGCTGCGGCGCTTCATGAACAGCCCGAAAGCGCGCCATCCCGATCGCGGAGGGGACGCACAGCACGGCGGGCCACACCGTGCCCACCCCGAAGGACACGAACAGACCCAGCGCCGCGACCACGGCGGCCGCGAAGAAGATGCCGATCTGCCACCCGAAGCTGTCTCCGTCGAAGAAGCCGAGCGAATCGGCCTGCCCCTCGGCCTGCCCCTTCCACTCCTTGATCGTCTCCGAGAAGGTCTGGGCGTGCGCCTTCGCGTAGGTCTTCAGCTCCGAGAGCGCGAAGCTCGACCGACCGCCGGCGACCGTGGTGAAGAGGATGTCGAGCAGCTTGTCGTCGAGCGGCGTCGCCTTGCGGGCATTCTCCGGGACGCGCTCGAGCACGAACGTCTGCTCCTCGCCGCCGAACATGCCTGAGATGCCGCCCTTGGCGACCGTCGTGGGCGCCATGCGCACGATGCCCTTGTCGGCGAGGTCCATGAGCGTCGCGGCGATGTCGGTGTCGTTCACGGTGCCGAAGCGCCACAGCGCTCCCACGACGGCGGGATGCAGGTCTGGGCGCGGGTCTTCTCGGAAGTAGTCGCCCACGAACTGCGGCTTGAACTCCTTGCCGTGGCGCCACCACGCCCACGCGGCGAAGGCGAGCCCGCCCAGCGACAGCAGCAGCGAACCACCCCACACCGCACCCACCAGCGTGCGGGCCTTCAGACGCTCCGCGTTGGCCTCGTCGGCGAGCTGCGCTTCCTCATCGAGGACCTCTTGCAGGCGCGGCTGGTCGATCACCGGGGCTTGCGAGAGCGCCTCGGCGGGGTAGAGGATGCGGGCCTCGACGAACGTCTCGGGAGGCAGGTCGGCGACCGCGAGGGTGACCACGCCGTCGGCCCCGATGCGTACCGTGCCGGTGAGCGGGCCGTGCGCCCACGCCTTGACGTCGGCCTTCGTGAGCGCCGCCGGCGGCAGCACCTCGATGCGCACGTCACGCGCGCCGACCTCCCACTGGTCGCCGATGAACTTCCAGTACAGTTCGCCGGTGTCGGCCCAGCGCTTGGCGGCTCCTATCGCGTTGTACCGAAGCACGAACGTGGCGTCGTCGTCTGACGTGCGGTGGAACGCGCGCACCTCGATGTAGTCACCGTAGTCGGTCACGAGGTACGTGCCGGGGGGCCGGGTGTCGAGCGCGCCGGGATCATCGGTCGCCGAGTAGTACTGCTGCTGCCCGTTGGAGTCGATACGCGTGATCTCGATGTTCTCGATGCCCTCGGTTCCGCCCTTGTCGATCTTCCAGAACACGAAGGTGAAGTCGCCGTCGAAGGTGAAGGTGCGCGACTCGGCGACGCGCATGTCGCCGTTCGACTGCACCTGGGCGGTGATATCGATCGGGCCCATGCCGTAGGACTGCCCGAACGCCGCCGCCGGTAGCGCGAACGCTGCAGCGAAAGCCATGGTGATGGCGAGCGCGCAGGCGCGCCTGATCGCAGTGCGCATGCTCACGACTTGTCCTTTCGCAGATTGCGGAAGAAGGCGCGCATGAGCTGCGCGGACTCCCGCTCGAGGACTCCTGACGTCACCTCGAAGCGGTGGTTGAGTCGCTTGTCGTCGTGCAGGTCATACAGCGTGCCCAACGCGCCGGCCTTGGGGTCGGGTGCTGCGTACACGCAGCGGTCGATCCGAGCCTGATGCATCAACCCCGCGCACATAGGACACGGCTCGAGCGTCACGTACACGGTGCAGCCAGAGAGGCGCCAGCGGCCCAGCCGGGTGGCCGCCGTGCGGATCGCGAGCAGTTCAGCGTGTCCGGCGGGGTCGTTGTCGGCCTCCCGCCGGTTGTGACCGCGAGCGACCACTGCTCCGTCGCACACGACCACGGCGCCGATAGGCACCTCACCGATCGCACCGGCCATCCTGGCTTCGTCGAGCGCCAACGCCATGAATGTCTCGTCCGAGTGCTCCACTCTCACCCCTCGCGATCGTCGGCATTCCCCATCGAGTCTAGCGCAGGGGCGCCCCGAGCGCGGACAAACGCGGACACGGGCATGCTATCCTCTTGAGCTGCTCGCACCTCGCGGAGGGGTGGCAGAGTGGTTGATTGCACTGGTCTTGAAAACCAGCGAGCCGCGAGGCTCCGAGGGTTCGAATCCCTCCCCCTCCGCCACTACCGCCGCACTGGTGGTCGAACCTCGTGGGGTAGGAACACCACTGATGCCAGGACGCGAGGAGGGACCACCATGGGCTTACTGAGTTGGATCGCCGTCGGACTGGTCGCCGGTGCGGTCGCGAAGCTGATCATGCCCGGAGATCAGAGTGGCGGCTGCATCGTCACACTGATCCTTGGTGTGGTGGGCGCGATGGTCGGCGGCTGGGTCTTCAGCTTCTTCGGTGGAGGCAGCGTCACCGGTTTCAATCTGGCGTCTCTCGGTGTCGCTGTCGTGGGCGCCCTGATCGTCCTGTTCGTCTGGGGCCTGATCTCGCGCCGTCGGTAAGACATGGCGAAGGCGACCGGGGCGCACGCGCACACGTGACAGCTCGACGGCACTTTCTGGAGGACCACTCATGAGCGACGCTCCGCCCCCGATCGACGCCGCCTTCTTCGATGCGAGCACCGCGGCATCCGACGACTTCTACCGATACGTCAACGGCGGCTGGCTCGAGGCCAACCCCGTCCCGTCCGAGTACGCATCGTGGGGCGCACCTCAGATCGTCAATGCACGCAACCAGGAGTTGCTGCACCGGCTGCTGCAAGACGCTGCGAGCCCGAACCGAGCATCGCGGCTCGGCCGACCGGATGGTGGGCGACTACTTCGCCGCTGCGATGGATGAGGAGTCGATAGCGGCTGCGGGAGCCAAGCCGCTCGAACCGTTCTTGACGCGTATCGGCGCCGCCTCGTCCGTCGCTGACGTTCGCGACATCGTGCGTGATATGCAGCGTTGCGGGGCGGGCCCTCTGCACGCGCTCGGCGTCGCACCCGACTTCGAGGACTCGGACGCCTACCTCGTCTACGTCCACCAGGGCGGACTCGGACTGCCCGAGCGCGACTACTACACGCGTGACGACGAGCAGTCGACAGCGCTCCGCCAGGCGTACGTCTCCCACATCGCCAATCAACTCCGCAACCTCGGGGACGCCGAGGAAGACGCTCGTGCGTCCGCCGAGCACATCCTCGCCTTCGAGACGCGCCTGGCCGAGGCGTCTTATACCGCCGAACAACTGCGCGATGTCCGGCTCACGCTGAACCGATACGACGTCGCCGCCCTCGATGAGCTCATGCCGGGTTTCGGACTGAGCCCGTACGTCGCGGAGCTCGGTGTCACGTCGGCGACGGTCAGCATCGACAACCCCGGCTTCTTCCCGGCGCTCGACGCCGCCCTCGCCGAGACTCCGATCGAGGCGCTCCGCGACTACCTTCGCTGGCATCTGGTCCGTGCGTTCGCGCCTGCCCTCGCGCCCGCGTTCGAGAATGAGGCGTTCGCCTTCTACGGTAAGACGCTCGGCGGCCAGCAAGAGATGCAGCCACGCTGGAAGCGCGTGCTCAACGCCGCCTCCGCAGACATCGGCGAACTCGTGGCTCAGCTCTACGTCGAGGCCGCGTTCTCCACGCAGGCCAAGAAGCGGTGCGAGGAGATGGTCGAGCATCTCATCTCGGCGATGGAGCAGGCGATTCGGGGCGCAGAGTGGATGACGGAGTCCACCCGGGCGGAGGCCCTGAGGAAGCTCGGCGGATTCGGCTACAAGATCGGCTTCCCTGATGAGTGGCGTGACTACTCGGGGCTCGTGATCGAGCGGGACTCCCACGCCGAGAACCGCATGCGGTGTGAGGCGTTCGAGTTCGACCGGCAGCTGGGCCGACTCGGCGAACCGGTCGACCGGGCCGAGTGGGCGATGCCCGCACACACGGTCAATGCGTACTACCACCCGTTGCTCAACGAGATCGTCTTTCCTGCCGGAATCCTGCAGCCTCCGTTCTTCTACGCGGACGCCGATGATGCGGTGAACTTCGGCGCCATCGGCGCGGTCATCGGACACGAGATCACGCATGGATTCGACGACCAGGGCAGCCACTTCGACGCCGACGGCCAGCTGCGCGACTGGTGGACCGAGGCGGACCGCGCCGAGTTCATGCGGCGTGCCCAGGTGCTCGTGGAGCAGTTCGACGAGTACGCGGTCGCTGACGACCTGCACGTGAACGGCCGCCTCACGCTCGGCGAGAACATCGCAGACCTCGGTGGCCTGACGATCGCCTACAACGCGCTACGTGCCGCGCTCGCCGAGGAGCCGATCGCGGCCATCGACGGGTTCAGCCCCGAACAACGGTACTTCCTCTCGTGGGCGACGGTCTGGCGCACGAGCTATACCGACGAATACCTGACGCTCATCGTCAAGACCGACCCGCATTCGCCTGCTGCGACACGCGTGAACGGCCCGTTGTCGAACCTTCCGGCGTTCGCTGCCGCGTTCGAGATCCCGGAGACGGCGCCCATGGTGCGCAGCGAGGGCACGCGAGCGCACATCTGGTAGACGCTCGGGGGGCCGAATCCCAGCCCCTCGACCGGCGCACCGTTGCTTTACGCATGAGTCACGCGCGGGTACTATATCCATTCGCGCGTCCAAGCACGAACCACCCGCAACCGCGCGTACGTGGAGAGCTGGCCGAGTCGGTCGAAGGCGCTCGCCTGCTAAGCGAGTAAGGGGCCATAAAGTCCCTTCGAGGGTTCGAATCCCTCGCTCTCCGCCATTGACATCCACCTTGCTCGGCAGGGTTCGGTCGGTTGACACCGCCGTGCTCTGGTGGCAGGATACGCAAACCCCGTGAGGGGCCCGTGCGCCGTTAGCTCAGCTGGATAGAGTATCTGACTACGAATCAGAAGGTCGCAGGTTCGAATCCTGCACGGCGCACCATCTGCGAACACCGGCGGCCCCGCACCTCGTGCGGGGCCGCCGCGTTTACCGGGCCGCTTTCGGGCACCTTCTGTGCGGGAGCGCGAACCATGTGGTCGCCGCGCTCGTCGAAGTCCATGAGAGCGACGGAAAGCCGGGCCGCGTGCGGTCCGGCTCGAACCACACAGGAGGCACCGATGTCGTACCGCACACGTCTCGCCGCGGTGATCGCGGTCGCCCTTCTCGGCACTGCGATGATCTCGGGCTGCAAGACCGAAGTGGTGACCGCTCCCGAGTCCGAGCAGCTGGGAACGGTCACGGCGTCCGGAACCGGCACGGTCGCCGCACCGCCCGACCAGGCGGTCATGAGCTTCGGAGTCACTCGGCAGAATGCCGACGCGAAGGTCGCGCTCGACGAGGCATCGAAGGTCGCCGAGGACATCACCGCCGCCGTCAAGAAGGCGGGCGTGGCCGATGAGGACATCCAGACGCAGAGTGTGAGCGTCTTCCCGCTCACGACCGACTCCGGCGGCAAGCCCGCGATCACCGGGTACCAGGCGTCGTTGTCGGTGAGCACGACCGTTCGCGACCTCTCCAAGCTCGGTGACACGATCACCGCGGCGACCGGTGCCGGAGCCGACACCGTGAACGGGCCTTCGTTCACCGTCGACGACGACGCCACCTTCCGCGAAGAGGCGATCCAGAAGGCCGTGGACGACGCGCGCCGCAGCGCCGAAGCGATGGCGAAGGCCGCCGGCAAGCAGGTGGGAGACGTCGTGCGTCTGAGCGCCTCGGACACCTACGCCTCGCCGATGCCGATGGCGGGAGCGGAGTTCCGGGCCGCCGATGCTGCGAGCGTTCCCATCGAGCCGGGTACCCTCGACGTGTCGGCCAACGTGGTGGTGGTCTTCGCACTGCGCTAGAAGCCCCGCCGCGCCCACGGACCGTTCGATCGTCACCAGCGCCCACCTCTCCAAGCGTGCGATAATCGCTTCCGGGAGGTGGGCGCATGCGTACGGTCATCGGGGTGATGGGCGGCGCCGTCGCAAGCGACAGCGTCACCGCGAACGCCTACGAGGTGGGCCGGCTGATCGCCGAGCAGGGCTGGGTGCTGCTCAACGGTGGCCGCGACGCGGGCGTCATGGCCGCATCGGCGATGGGAGCCTCGGAGGCGGGCGGTCTCGTGATCGGCATCCTGCCCGGCGAGAACTCCGTCGCGGCCTCTCCCCACGTCGACGTCGCCATCCCCACCGGCATGGGCGATGCGCGCAACATCATCAACGTGCTCGCGAGCGACGCCGTCATCGCGCTGCCCGGCGGTGCGGGAACCATCTCGGAGGTCGCGCTCGCGCTCAAGAGCGGCCGCACCGTCATCGCGCTCGACTTCGCGTTGGGGACCGCCTTCGACCAGTACTACGCCAAGGGGCTGCTCATGGATGCCTCCACGCCCCATGAGGCCGTCTTGCTCGCGTCCCACTGCGTCGTCAGAGGCGAGCTGTGACCCTCGACGGCAAGGTCATCGTGGTGACCGGTTCCACGCGCGGCATCGGGCTCGCGATCGTGCAGGCGGCCGCTGAGCGCGGTGCCACCGTCGTCGTGAGCTCGCGCTCCGCCGAGATGAGCGCCCGGGTCGCCACCGACCTCAGGGCCGCGGGGGCGAGCGCGACGGGCTTCTCGGCGGATGTCAGCGACTACGACCAGATCGTCGCGCTCCGCGATCACGCGATCGCGAACCACGGCCGGATCGATGTGTGGTTCAACAACGCGGGCGTGAGCAACGGCTACCGCCCGCTCGACGAGGAGAGCCCCGAGGAGCTGCACGACCTGATCGCGATCAACCTGCTCGGCCACATGTACGGCGCACGGGCGGTCATCCCGTACTTCCGGGAGCACGGCGGCTACCTGATGAACATGTGCGGGCGCGGGTGGAAGGGGCCGGCAACGCCCTACACGACCGCGTACGCGGCCAGCAAGGCGGCGATCGCCTCCCTCACGCGCTCGCTTGCCGCCGAGAATCGCGATATCGCGAACCTCTCGGTGAACGCCTTCACGCCCGGGATGGTCGACACCGACTTCTACGTGGACATCAAGTGCAGCCCTCGGCTCGAGGCCACCAGGGGCAACGTGAGACTCGCGCTCGACGCGTTCGGGACGCCGCTTCACGAAGTGGGCGCCCGAGCTGCGCGCCTCATCGCCGAGAGGCCCGGCGCGACTACGGGAAAGGTGTATCCGATGCTCACCGCGGGCCGTCTGATGTCGGGCGGAGCGAAGATGGCGTGGTGGGGTATGACCGGCAAGATGAAGAGAGGCTGACCGATGCCCCAGACCGAGGACCTCGTGGTCATGCGCGACGTCCGTAAGACCTACCACATGGGCGAGGTCGAGGTTCAGGCGCTGCACGTCGCCGAGCTGTCGATCAAGGCCGGCGAGTTCGTGGCGATCCTCGGGCCTTCAGGCTCGGGCAAGACGACCCTGCTCAACCTCATCGGCGGCATCGATGCACCCACCAGCGGGTCGATCGTCTTCAACGGGCAAGAGATCTCGGGCCTGAACCGCAAACAGCTCACCCTGTTTCGCCGAGAGAACATCGGCTTCGTGTTCCAGTTCTTCAACCTGATCCCCACCCTCACCGCCGAGGAGAACGTGCGCTTCGCTCTCGAGCTCTCGGAGCGCGACGGTCAGGGAACCGGGCTCGACGCCGCAGAACTGCTGGACAAGGTCGGACTCGCCGAACGAACCCACCACTTCCCCGCGCAGCTCTCCGGCGGCGAGCAGCAGCGCGTCGCCGTGGCGCGCGCGCTCGCGAAGGCGCCGAAGCTGATCCTGGGCGACGAGCCCACCGGCAACCTCGACTTCCGCACCGGCAAGCTCGTGCTGGGGGCGCTGCGCGACGTCAACCGGGAAGAGGGCGCCGCGGTCGTGCTCGTCACCCACAACATGCCGCTCGCGGCGATCGCCGATCGCGTACTGCAACTTCGGGACGGCGCGATCGTCTCGCAAGAGTTCAACAGCTCGCCACTCGACCCCGACGACGTGACCTGGTAGGCCGATCCCATGAGCATGCTCTCGCTCAAAGCGTGGCGAGACACCCTGGCTCACAAGGGGCAGTTCATCGCGCTCATCGTCTTGGTCTCGCTCGGCATCACGAGCTTCGTGACGTTCCAGAACGGCTACTACGACCTTCGGGCGTCGCTGGATACCGCCTACAGCCGTTTGCTGTTCGCCGACATCACCGGCCACGTGGAACGCATGCCGCTGTCTGCGTCGCGCGACATCGAGCGGATTCCCGGCGTCGTGGCGGCACGAGTCAGGACCGTCCAGGACGTGGGACTCGAACTCGCCAGCGGCGACCAGGCCACCGCGCGGATCATCTCGGTGCCCAACGGCCCGGGCTCGACCGTCAACGACGTGTACGTGGAGGCGGGGCGCTACCCCGCGCCGGGCAGCCGCAACGAGGTGCTGCTCAACCCCAAGTTCGCCGCCGAGACCGGCACGGGCGTCAACAGCATGCTCACGCTTCGGATAGGGGGAGAGCGTCGCGAGGTGCGCGTCGTGGGTATCGCGTCGGACCCGGAGTACCTGTATGCGCTCCGCTCCACCGGCGACCTTCCCTCACCGGGCGACTTCGCCGTGCTGTTCGTCCCCGAGAGCGGGATCGAACGCCTGCTGGGCACGGTCGGTTCGGGCAACGACGTCGCGGTCAGGGCGCCGGGCGCCGATATCGACGTCCTCACCGATCGGCTGGAGGATGAGCTCCGGCCTTACGGGCTCGTCGATACCGTGCCGCGTGCCGATCAGCCCGGCGTCGACGGGCTTCGCTCGGAGCTCGAGCAGAACCGGGTGATGGCCCGCACCCTGCCTGTGCTCGTCTTGCTGATCAGCTCGATGTCGCTGTTCATCGCCCTCTCTCGGCTGGTCACCGCACAGCGAGGGGAGATCGGACTGGCCAAGGCGCTCGGCTACACCGACCTGCAGATCATGGCCCACTACCTCAGTTTCGCCCTCATCATCGCGCTGGGTGGCTCCCTGCTGGGAGTCGGGCTCGGATTGCTGGGCGCCCGCGGGGTCGCTGCGAGCTACGTGAGCCTGCTGGGAATACCGTTTCTCCAAAGCGGGGTCTACCCGGGGGTCATCGCGATCGCCGTGGGCATCGCCGTGCTCTCATGCGTGCTGGCCGCCCTGGTTCCGGCACGCAACTCCGCGCGGCTCGCTCCCGCGGTGGCCATGCACGCCGACCCCAACAAGTCGCTCGCCGGAGGTCGCATCCCCCTTGTCGAGCGCGTACTCGGGCCCCTGCTGCCACGCACCTTCACCATCCGCGTCCCGCTTCGCAACATCTTCCGGGCGAGGCGCCGCAGCCTCTACACGGTGCTGGGGATCGCGTTCGCGATGGTCTTGTCGGTGGTGACCGTGTCGATGTTCGACTCCATCGACTTCCTGCTCGACGAGACGTTCGTCAAAGTCGAGCGGTGGGACATCGCGGCGGTGTTCGACTCGCCGGTGGGTGAGGCGCGCATCGCCGAAGTCCGGAGTCTCGACGGGGTCGAGCGGGTCCAGCCGGCGTTGCTGCTGCCCGTCACCATCACCTACGGAGACGCCGAGGCGGACGTCTCGCTCACGGCGATGCGCCCCGAGGCGGACTTCCACGGGTTCGTGAACCCGCGCGGCGCCGAACCCTCGGAGGCTCTCGCAGCGGGCGAGCTCGTCATCGCGGCCTCGACCGCCGAGAAGCTCGGCGTGAACACGGGAACGCGCGTCGAGGTGGACTCGCCGCTCGTGGACGATCCGGTGATGATGGTCGTGGGTTCGCTCAGCGAGGAGACGTTGGGCCAGCCCGCCTTCGTCTCGCTCGACGCAGCCGGCGACCTGATCGGCGGGGTGGCCAACCGGTTCAACGCCCTGTACATCGACGCGGACTCCGCGCGGTCTCTGCGGGTCCAAGACGAGATCTACGACATGCCCGGAGCGGCGAGCGTGCAGGTGAAGGAGGGACTCGTCGAACGGCTCAAGACCCTGCTCGAGCTGTTCAACGTGTTCGGCACGGTGCTCCTGATGTTCGGATCCGCGTTGGCGTTCGTCGTCGTCTTCACGACGTTCACCGCCAACGTCTCGGAACGGACCCGCGAGATCGCGACGATGCGCACGATCGGTGAGGACAACGTGCGCCTCACGATCATGATCACGTTGGAGAACATGCTGATCGCTCTCGCGGCGCTGCCACTGGGCATCTGGCTCGGCCTCCAGGCGACCAACGCGGTGTTCTCCTCGTTCGAGACAGACGCCTACACCCTCAGGGCGTTCATCTACCCCGAGAGCATCGTGCGCATCTGCGTCCTGATGATCGTGGTGCTGCTCCTGTCCGAGATCCCGCCGGTGCGCCGCATCTTCCGCCTCGACCTCGCCGAGGCCACCAAGGTCATGGAGTAGCCGCCGGCACCGGCTCTCGATGAGCGCTACCGCCGAGGGCCTCCCCCCGGGCCCAGTCCGTGACCTCCGAAGCCATCGCGCAACGCTGTGAGGACACGACCCGCGTAGCGCGGGGCGCTCTCAGAGGCGATCCGCGCTGCCAGCGACGCATCGATGACCGGAGTGGGGATGCCCGTCTCGGCGGCCACGCGGATCGTCCACTCCCCCTCGCCCGAGTGACCCACGACCCCGCTCACTCCCTCGAGATCGTCGCCGTAACTCCGATACGCTTCGTGCAGCCAGCCCACGAGTCTCGACTCGATCACGCTCCGGTGCTGATAGAGATCGGCGACCTTCTCGAGGTCCAGCGCGAACGGCGAGGCGTGCAACACCTCGAACCCCTCGGCGATCGCCTGCATCATGCCGTACTCGATGCCGTTGTGGACCATCTTCACGAAGTGCCCGGCGCCGTGCCCCTCGAAGAAGCAGTAGCCGCCCGGGGTCGCGACGTCGGCGAACATCGGCTCGACGGCGTCGAAGGCGTCGCGCGCGCCGCCCACCATGAGCGTCGCGCCGTTTCGCGCACCGGCCGGTCCGCCGCTCGTCCCGCAGTCGAGGTAGCGCACTCCCCGCTCGGCGAGCCGCTCGGCGCGCGGGGCCGCATCCCGGTAGAAGGAGTTCCCGGCGTCGATGACGATGTCGCCCGGCGACAGCAGCGCGTCGAGTCCCGGCGCGCCGTCGGCACCGAAGAGCAGCGCGTCCACGGGAGCTCCGGCCGGGACCATCAGCCAGATCACGCGGGGCGGCGCGAGCTTGCTCACGAGCTCGGTCAGCGACGCGACCGGCATCAGGCCTTCCGGCTCCATCGCCTCGGCCACCGAGTGGGTGCGGTTCCAGCCCACGACCTCCCAGCCGTGGTCGATGAGGTTGCGCGCCAGGCCGGCACCCATCTTTCCGAGACCCGCCATACCCACGCGACCTTCGGTCTGCGCTGCGACGATCGCCTCAGCTGCACGGCTCACGATATCGACGCTGTCGGGCTCGTAGTGCTCGAGCGGCGCCAATCCGTCGCGCCAACCGGCGGTGATCGGATCGATGAAGCGCCAGCCCGCGTCCACCTCGCGGGTGGAGACGAACAGCGTCTGATCACCTCGGAACGAGTCGTGAAGCAGCTTGGCGTACTCCTCGACGTACTGTGCCTTCTCGGCCTTCTCGTAGAGGAAGAACGAGAACGTGCGCTCCTCCACTTCGCTCTCGAAGCCGGGCTTCTTGGTGAAGAAGACGATCTCGATGCGGTCCGACGGCTCGAGTGTGAACACGACCCTGTTCGCGGGATGCTCGAGGCCGTCGCACAGGCAGGGATGCGGGTGCTTGAAGGTGACCGTGATGCGCTTGCACGCGGGGCCCATCCGCTTTCCGCTCTCCATCATCACCGGCACGCCGGCCCAGCGCGGACCGTTGAGTCGGGTGAGGATGCGGAAGTACGTCTCGGTCTGGGAGTCGGGAGAGACCCCGCCGATATCGCGGAAGCCGTGGTGCTGCGCGCGGAACGTGTTCTCCGCGACCTCGCCCGGCGTCATGAGCGACAGGGACTCGATCACGTCGGCGCGGGCCTCCCGGATGTCGTGCGGGGCGGCGGATGCGGGCTGGTCCATCGCCACCAGCGCGAGCATCTGCAGCAGGTGGTTCTGCCCCACGTCGCGCAGAGCGCCCACGGCGTCGTAGAACGCGCCGCGTTTCTCGGCGCCGATCTCCTCGAGGAGCGTGATGTCGATGCTGGCGATCGCGCTGCGGTTCCACTCCGCCTCGAACAGGTTGTTGGTGAAGCGGAAGTTCATGATGCCTTGCAGCATCTCTTTGGCGAGGTAGTGGTCGATGCGGTAGATCTGCTCCTCGCGAAAGAGGCTTGCGAGCAGGGTATCGAGCTCGCGCGCGCTGCCCTCGTCATCACCGAAGGGCTTCTCCACGAGCACGCGCGTCCAGCCCATGAGGTCGCTGCACTCGGCGGTGAGCCCGCTCGACGCGAGGTTCCTGAAGATCATCTCGTAGTGCTCGGGGGGAACGGCCAGATAGAACAGCTTGTTGGAGCAGACCCCCCACTCGTCTTGGATGCCGCCGAGAAGCTCCGCGGTAGCGGCATAGGAATCGGCATCCGGGAACTGCCCGTACTGGTAGCAGAACAGGCCCAGGAACTCCTCGACGTCTGCCGGGTCCGCATCGGCGGCCCGCTCGGCGAGGATTCCTCGGATGTGCTCGCGAAGCTCCGCGTCACCCCAGTCGCGTCGGCCAAAACCCACGACCCGGAACCTCTCGGGAAGCTGTCCTTTGCCTCGCAGGTAGTACAGCGATGGCACGACCTTTCTGGCCATGAGATCGCCGGTCGCTCCGAAGACGACGAGGACGGTGGGTGCGATGTCGGCTGCGAAGGTGGTCATGAGCGGGCACGCCTCTCGGTCGGTCGATCGGGGAGCTACGTGGTGATTGTTCCCCGCGCCGGAGCGTGCGCATCTGCTACCGTTCTCGGCATGCCGATAATCGACGTCCACACCCACGCTTGGACCGACGCGCTGGCCGCGAAGGCGCTGCCCGCCCTGCTCGCGAATGCGCGCGGCAGCCTCACCGCCCACTACGACGGGACGATCGCCGGGCTCATCGCCGAGATGGACCGCACGGGTGTCGATATCTCGATCGTGCAGCCGGTGGCCACCAAGCCCTCGCAGGTTTCGGCGATCAACGACTGGGCCGCCGGGATCGCCGACCCGCGTATCGTCGCGTTCGGCGCGATGCACCCCGGCACAGACGACCCGGCAGCCGAGATCGAACGGATGGCGGCGCTTGGGCTCAAGGGCTTCAAGATGCACCCCGAGCATCAGGACTTCGAGCCGCACGACCCGCGGCTCGGCCCGATATGGCGCGCCGCGATCGATCGCGGGATGATCGTCCTCTTTCACGCCGGAGCGGATGTGATCCACCCCTCGGTGCGCGGCACCGCAGAGTCGTTCGGGCGCCTGATCGACGCGTGGCCCGACCTGCGCGCGATCCTCGCTCACTTGGGCGGCTTCAGGCAGTGGCAGCAGGTCGCCGACCACCTTCAGGGCCGCGATGTGTGGCTCGACACCGCCTACACCCTGGGGCACCTCCCCGACGATGAGTTCGTCGAGCTGGTTCGCGCCCACGGAACCGACCGGGTCCTGTTCGGCAGCGACGGACCGTGGACGGACGCCGCGGCCGAGGTCGCACACCTGAGTTCGCTGGGCTTCTCGGACGGAGAACTCACCGGCATCCTGGGTGGCAACGCGCAGAGGATGCTGCGCCGCTAGCAGGCACGTGCATTCGGCAGACGGCGAACGGGAATCGCCCACGACGGGTACAAGAGTCGTGAAACGCCCGCATCGCAGCGGGGTTCGCCACACTGCCAGCACCACGAGAACGTCAATCGGCCCTCTCCCGTCGCGTCTTGCCGGCACACACGGGATTGAGGGGGCAGTCAAATGGTCAAACGAAGAACTCACCTTTGGATCGCTGTCGCGCTTGTCTCCGCGCTTGCGCTCAGCATCCCGGTCAAGGCGGGCGGGGCCGAGGTCGCCTCGTGGTCGCCTTGGGCGAGTCTGACGAAGATAGTCAAGAACGCCAGCGTCATGGTGGTCGGGACGGCGAAGGAGTGGACGACGCCGGATATCGACGGCAACTACGTCGCCTACTGTGAGCGCCGAGTCGACGCAGACGGCACCGGACCCGGGACCGCCGCCGGCGACTGGAACGTCTTCGTCTACAACATCAGCACCCGCGCGAAGACCGCGGTCAACTCAGGCGCGGGCCAGCAGACAGCACCCAGGGTCTCTGGCGGTTGGGTGGTCTACGTAGATGATGTCGGGGGCAATCTCGACGTCAAGGCGTACAAGATCAGCACCGGCGAGACGAAGGTCGTGGCTTCCGGCGCGAACGACCAGACCGCGCCCGACATCTCCGGCTCGCGCGTCGTCTACTACGACGCCACGTCCGCCGGGGTGAAGATGTTCGATCTGAACTCCAATGTCACCACGACCGTGATGGCGGGTGCGAACTTGCCGTCCATCTCAGGCAGCCGCGTCGCGTTCATCCACGCGAACGAAGTGAAGATCAAGGACCTCACGAGCGGTGCCGTCAAGCAGGTCACCACCGATGCCGTCGAACAGACGCTGCCGCGTATCGACGGCGACTATGTGGTGTACATGCAGCAGGTTGCTGCCCTCGACTACGACATCTGCGCGTACACGATATCGACCGACAGCAAGAAGGTCGTCTGGACCGATGAGACCAGCTTCTACTGTGACGTCAGTGGCACCAAAGCGGTCTGGGAGACCTACAACGCCGGCGGCGTGCCGTTCTTGCAGGCATACGACTTCGCCAAAGACGAGGTCGTGACGCTCGCCACTGCGGATCCGCGGCACCTGACGTGGCCCACGATCTCAGGTAACACGATCGCATGCGTGTCTTCAGACACGAGCTTCATCCTGGGCAACGGCGACATCGAGCTTGGCGCCATCTCTGCGCCATCCGTCGGAGTCAGCGCCCCGTCCATCAGCAACTATGCCGCGAAGCCAGTGTTGACAGGCCGTCTCACAGAGAACGGGATGGACTTGGGCGGCAGGTCCCTCGACGTTCTCCAGTCCACCAACGGAGGCCACACGTGGAACAAGGTCGGGACAACCACGACCCGCAGCGACGGCACCTACAGCTACACCGCAGCGGCTCAGTATCGGAAGTCCTGGTTCCGGGTTCGCTTCAACGGTGAGACCGAGGGCCTGTTCCTGAATCCGGTCCTTGCGCGCTTCTCGGCACTGAGTGGCGCGACGATGGTCACTCCGCGCGCCTCGCTGGGCAAGCCGACCGGCTATCCCTCGACCGGCAAGAGGACCAAGACCTACTCGGTCTATGGGTCGCTCAAGCCCCAGCAGACAGCCTCCGCCGCCACGGCCAAGGTCGTCGTCATCAAGTGCTATCGGAAGGTGAACGGCAAGTACAGGCTCCGCAAGACGGTCAACGCCAAGGTGTACAACTACGACACCTACTCCCGCTACCGGGCCAGCGTGAAGCTGACCTCCACGGGCAAGTGGCGTCTGCGCGCCTACTTCAAAGGCACCGGGATCAACGCCGAGAAGTACAGCGCGTACAGGTACGTGAAGGTGAAGTAGCAGGTAATCCGCGCTCGACGGTGTGGAGCCTCCTCTGAGCCGGGGCCGGCGGTGCGAACCGTCGGCCCCGATCGGCTTTGCGGCCGATCAGCCCTCGGCGACGACCTCGGACACGCCTCCCAGATACGGCCTGAGCACTTCGGGCACTTCTACGGTGCCGTCTTCGCGCTGGTAGTTCTCGAGCACCGCTGCGAGCGTGCGGCCGACCGCGAGCCCCGATCCGTTGAGCGTGTGCACGAGGCGCGAGCCCTTGAACTCTCCCTGTGAGCGGTACTTGATGCTGGCGCGCCGCGCCTGGAAGTCCAGGCAGTTCGAGCAGCTTGAGATCTCCTTGTAGCCGTCGTAGCTGGGCAGCCAGACCTCGATGTCGTAGGTCTTGGCGGCGCCGAAGCCCATGTCGCCGGTGCACAGCACGATGGTGCGGTACGGCAGCCCGAGCAGCTGCAGGATCTTCTCGGCATCGGCGACCATCCCCTCGAGCTCGGCCATCGACTCCTCAGGGCGTGCGAACTTCACGAGCTCGACCTTGTCGAACTGGTGGACGCGGATCATGCCACGGGTGTCCCGGCCGGCGCTCCCCGCCTCTTCTCGGAAGCAGGGCGTGAACGCCGTGTAGTGAAGCGGGAGCCGCTCGGCCTCGAGCACCTCGTCACGGTGGATGTTGGTGAGCTGCACCTCGGCGGTCGGGATCAGGTAGAGGCCCTCGCCGGTCTTGAACAGGTCGTCTTCGAACTTGGGAAGCTGCCCGGTGCCGGTGAGCGTCTCGGCGTTGGCGAGCGCCGGCGGCCACCACTCGCGATACCCGGCGGCGCCGTGCGTGTCGAGCATGAAGTTGATCAACGCGCGCTCGAGTCTCGCCCCCATGCCGCCGAGCAGAACGAAGCGCGACTTCGCGAGCTTCACCCCGCGCTCGAAGTCGATGATGTTGAGGTCAGGGCCCAGGTCCCAGTGCGCCTTGGCCTCGAAGTCGAACTGCCGAGGAGTGCCCCAGCGACGCACCTCGACGTTGTCTGTCTCGTCGGCACCCACGGGCACCGATGCGTCAGGCAGGTTGGGTGCGGTCATCAGCAGCTCGCGGACTCTCGCGTCGACCGCCACCAGCTGCTCGTCGAGCGCGGCGATGCGGTCGTTGATGGCGCGCACCTGCTGCTTGGCGGTCTCGGCCTCGTCTGAATGGCCGTCGCGCATCAGAGCGCCGATGGCCTTGCTGGCGTCGTTGCGCTGGGCCTGCAGGGCCTCCGTGTCGCCGATCAGATGACGGCGCTCGACGTCCAGGGCCAGGAACGCCTCGATGTCCCACGACGCGTTGCGCGCGGTCATCGCCGCCCGAACCACGTCCGGATTGTCGCGAACGAAGCGTGCGTCGAGCATGACGGTGCCTTTCGGCTGTGACGCTCATCCGAGCGTCTGCTGCGGGACGGTTGCGAGTATACCCGAGGCTCGGCCGCCCGCGGCCGTGAGGAGGGGCGGCGGAGATGAGAGGTTCCTCACGTCCGCCTCATCGGGGACACACGCTCGGAACCGACTGTAGAAAGACACGTTCAGCTCGAGCAGCGCGGCCTTGTGGCCGCCACACGGAGGTCTGTATGAGGAAACCAGTCATGGCTCTCGTCGCCGCGGGGGTGCTAGCCACTGCGCTCTTCGGCACAGCGAGCGAAGCGGTCGCCGAACCACCCAAGAAGAAGGCGTGTTCGAGTTGCCACGACACCACCTCGGCGGTGAAGATCACGCTGACCAAGAAGTCGAAGACGTCCACCACCCGCTCGTACTACCTCAAGGTGACGGGCGGCAAAGGCAAGGCCGGGTGGGCCGTCTACTACAACGGCAAGAACATCAAGCACAAGACATCCTCGAAGGGCACGATCACCCTCAAGCGCGGCAAGACCTACAAGATCCGCGCGGTCAGGGAAGACAGCGGCGCACGAACCAAGACCTTCACCGTCCCCAAGTAGTCATGGGCGATCCTATGAAGCCTGCGACCGAGACAGTCCCGGAGGGCGGGCACGCCGATCGGGTGTGTCTCGTATTTCGCGAAGCTCAACCGTCGCGCCGAGTCAGTGGTTTTGCCGGCACGATCTTGAGGAAGATTCTCTCTTCGATGTGACCGTCGTCACCAAGACAGCCGCTCAAGGCACCGATTACGACAATAGCGGAAAAGCATGCCGGCGCTAGGGAGTGGTACCGCGTGAGCGCAGTCGCACGCGACGTGACGATCGGCACGAAGACAGGCCAGGATGCCCCTGGTGGCTCCCCCGTGCCCGCTCCGGAGTCACACGGCACCGCCCTGCACAAGCTGCTCCTCGACAACTGCAGCGACGCGATCGTCGCGCACACGCTCGATGGCGTCTTGCTCTACGCGAACCCCGAGGCGCTTCGACAGTGGGGTTGCGAGACTTTCGAGCAGGTCAGCGCCAAGGGTCCGTGGGGCTGGGTCCCCGAGGAACAGCGGCGCAAGATCGCTCACCGGCTGGGCCAGCTCAGTGCGAACGGCGAGGCGCGCTTCGAGAGCACAGAGGGCTCGGGTTGCGGGCTTGCCCACGCCTCGGAGATCAACGCCCGCCGCATCGAGGGACCGCACGGGCCGCTGATCGTCTCGGTGGTCCGTGACATCTCGGACCGGGTGCGGGCAGAAGAGCTGGTGCGCCACCTGGCCTATCACGACCCCCTCACGGGCCTCGCGAACAGGGCCCTGCTCGACCAAGAGCTCACGCACGCCATCGCGGCGTCGGATCGCCACGACGATCAGGTCGGGCTGGTCTTCGTCGACCTCGATGACTTCAAGCCCATCAACGACACTCTCGGCCACGCGCGAGGTGACCATGCGCTGCGCGAAGTGGCGCGACGGCTCTCGGGCTGCGTGCGGCTGACCGATACGGTCGCCCGTGTGGGCGGCGACGAGTTCATCGTGCTCCTGCCCCGCCTCAGGAGCACTGATGATCTGCAGCACGCCGCACACAAGATCTCCGACGAGATCGCCAAGCCGATGCGCCTCGGTGACGTCTCCGTCGCTCTCACGGCCAGCATGGGCTTGGCGCTGTATCGCGCAGGCGAGTCTGCAGAGGACCTCATGATCCGGGCGGATCGGGCCATGTACGACGCGAAGGGCCTCGGCCTGCCCGGCTGGAGTGTCGCTGCCCAGTAGTGGGGCATGGAGGTCGGGGCGTGGTGGAGGAGTGTCGTCCATCCCCGGCAACAGCTGCGGCTAGGAAGACGGGTACCTAGGAGCCATGGACAATCCCTCAGACATCCAGCTCCGGCTCCCCAACGGCAGTGACGCCACCGGCACCGCCTTCGACCCTCTCGACGGCGTGCCCGAGAAGAACCGCGCCGCCGTCTTGCGAATGATCGTCGACGCCGTCTCCGACGCGATCATCGTCCACACGCCGCGCGGCGAACTCCTCTTCTTCAACGAGGCGGCTCGCGAGCTTCTCGGATACGACCATGAAGAGATGTACGGCATCGGCCCGTTCGGCTGGGTCGCCCCCCGCATGGACCGTGGGGGTGCGGGGCGCACGGAGCGCATCCTGTCCGGTGCCGCACTCACCTTCGAGAGCAGCATCATCCGCAAGGACGGTTCGCTCGCCCCGACCGAAGTGTCGGCACGCAAGGCGGAGACCGCCGATGGGCCGGTGATCGTGTCGGTGATCCGCGACACCTCCGAGCGGGTCGAGGCCGAGGCGCAGCTGGTCTATCTGGCGTTCCACGACCCGCTCACCGGCCTATCGAATCGTGCGGCGCTTGAGAACCGCCTGAACGACGCCATGGCGGACGCTCGACGCTACAACGACATCCTCGCGGTCGCCTACATCGACCTCGACCGGTTCAAGCCGGTCAACGACACCTACGGTCACGAGACGGGCGACTCCGTGTTGGTCACTCTCGGCCGCCGGCTTATCGCCGGTGTGCGAGTCCAGGACCTGGTCGCCCGTATGGGTGGCGATGAGTTCGTGGTCGTACTCCCCCGGCTCAACGGCCCCGGGGAGCTCGAACTGATCGCCGAACGACTACTCGCGGAGGTCCGTCAGCCCATCGCGATGCGCGCGGCCACCATCACCATCGGCGCGAGCGTCGGGTTCGCCCTGTTCGATGCCGAGCATGACGATGTGCGATCGCTCATCGTCAAGGCCGATGTGGCGATGTATGCGGCGAAGCACGACCCCGACAACCCCTGGCGCCTGTGGGACCCGTCGATGGGCACGGACCTGAGCGGACGCAATCAGCATCTCTGATAGGAAAGACCTGTCAGTTCTGGGAAGTTGATATTCTTGGGCCCAGGAGAGTTCTGAGCGGGTACATCCACCTCAGAAGGAGGTGGATCGCCATGCAGGCAACAGTCGAACTCGGCTGCGTGCTGACATGTGCGGTCGCTGATTGATCGTACAACCGGGGCCACAACTGAGCGGCGCCGGGCGTCACCGTTGGTGACGATCATCCAAGGTGCGACACATTCACGACCGCAGGTGCGTTGCAGTTCTCTGACGAGTCATTCGTCACTGAGTGCCTTGTGGGCACTTGAACCTTCAACGACGCTCGCCATTGAACGGCGAGCGGGGTCACCGTGGGTGGCCATGAAGGGCACGCGGACTGCGTCACCTATCGCGCCAAGTAGGCACGTTGCGCATACACCACCGCCACCACCCCGGGCAGCAACACGAGGGGTGGTGGCGAGCGTGCGCTCAGCTCAAGGTAACGAGTACGCCATCGGCATCGCGCACTCTGTGCACGCAAGCGTAGCCGCGAAGCTGCGCAAGCCGTGCCAGGTGCTCGCTCTCTTCATTCGTGTCGACGATCACGCTCAGGGGTAACCCTTTGGCCGCAAGCGCCCGCTTCACTTGATGAATCGCATCGGGCACGGGCAGCCCACGTAGTTCGTCTCGGTGCTGGTCCCTCGTGTCCAAAGCGCCTTCGACCCAGGTGAGCGGCGTGTTGCGATACTCGTCCATCAACTGTCCCTCGGCCCGCTTGTAGTCGGCGGGGGTGAGATCCTCGCGGCCGAACAAGGTGCAGTGACACCAGCCCCGATCGCGCACCTCCTGCTCGAGATAGGCGCACGGGCAGATCAGCTTCTTGTCGGCGACCGGATCTCCTGTCGGCTCGAAGCAGGGGCAGTACCGCCTGCCGTACATCCGCTCGCTGTCGGCGAGCCACAGTCTCAGGTTGGTGTAGACCATCCACCGGGGATTGACCGAGTAGCCCTTCTGCTCGCCGAACTTCCGGATCCATGCGTCTTGGCGCCGGAGTTCGCCGTGATACGCGCGCCAGTCCCTGAGGAAGTTCTTCATCATCGGCCACATGCCAGCCATCAGCGCACCTCCATCGCGGCGAGTGCCACGAGCGCCGCCCCGTATGCGCCCACCGTCTGTGACTCCTCGGGCACGAGCACCTCGGCGTCCATGCCTGCGCGCACCAGCGCGACCATGGCCTCGTTCTTCGCCACCCCACCCGCGAAGACGAGAGGGCTTCGGGCGGCCACCCGCTTGAGCGAGGATACGGTCCGCTTCGCGATCGACTCGTGCAGGCCGCGCGCGATGGACGGGCGGTCCTCCCCGCGGTGCACGAGACCGGTGACCTCGCTTTCTGCGAAGACCGTGCACATGCTCGATATGTTCACACCGTGCGGCGCCGCAAGCGCGGCGTCGGCCATCTCCTCGAGTTCGAAGCCAAGCGCGCGTGCCATGACCTCCAGGAACTTGCCGGTTCCCGCAGCGCACTTGTCGTTCATCTCGAAGTCGAGCACCTTGCCGCCGGGTCCCAACGAGATGACCTTGGTGTCTTGGCCCCCGATGTCGAGCACGCTGGCGGCCTGCGGATACAACGCCGATGCGCCCGTTGCGTACGCCTTGATCTCAGTGATGACGTCGCATTCGAAGGCCTCCCGTGCCGAATGGCGTCCGTACCCGGTGGCGACCATGCGGTCGAATCCGCGCCGCCGCGACAGGGCGCGAGCGACACTCGGCGGATCGAAGCCCGAGTCGGCGACCGCCGCGTCGATCACCGCGCCCGTCGCGTCCAGCCACACCGCATCCACGCTCCGCGACCCGATGTCGAGTCCCAGCACGATCATGGTCGCCCTCCTTGGAAGCGCCGGCAGCGGAGTGCACTCCCCGCACTCCGCTGCCGTGGTCTGCATGGGTTCTTGGCTACAGCATCTCGAGGAACGCTTCGACGCGCGTCGAGAGCTGGCCCACGTCCTCCATGGAGTAGTCGGTCTCGATCCGCAGCACCGGCATCCCTGAGGCCTGGACCGCCTTCTCAACAGCCCCCGACTCGATCTGGTACGTGCCGCAGAAGTTGAGCGAGTAGTCGATGACGCCGTCGGCGCCAAGCTCCTTGGCCATGCGGATCACGTCGTCGATCCGGCCGGTGTTGGGGGTGAAGCACGCGCAGTTGATGTCGAGATACTTCTCGGCGATGTCGTCGAGCATCTCGTCGAGGGTCGCCGCCTCCTCGGACACGAGGTCCTGGTAGTAACGTGACCCGGTGCACATCTCCTCGCCCACCACGACGCCGCCGGACTTCTCGATGATGTCGTGGAGCTTCCAGTTGGGAAGGGCCATGGGCGTGCCGGTGATCAGCACACGCTTGGCGCCGGCAGGGGCGACGCCCACCCCATCGGCGACGCGCTTCTCGAGCTCGTCGGCGAGCGCGTTCATGCTCTGCGTGAAGCGCGGTACGTCGTCGTAGAAGGCGACCTGCGTGGCAAGCAGGGCGTCCTTGCCGCTGATCGGCGACGGCTTGGCCGCGCGGGTAGCTGCGATGCGCTGCAGGGCGCGGCGCTTGTCGTTGACCTCGACGATGGCGGCCTTGAGTGACTCGGCGGTGACCTTGTTGCCGGTCAACTCCTCCACTTTGGCCATGAACTCGGCGATCTCGGCGCGCCAGAACGCGAGGTCCTTCTCGCGCTTCATCTGCGGCAGTTCCATGACGTACACGTTGTGCATCTCGCCGAGGAGCTCGTAGGCCTTCTTCTTGCCGTCGCAGGTGGTCTCGCCGATGACGAGGTCAGCCGACTCGATGTAGGGGCACACCTTGCCCAGCTTGAAGCCCATGAAGCTCTTGATGAGCGCACAGGTGTTGCGCGGCATGATCTGCTCGACCTGGTCGTAGGCGAACTCGGCGCCGGCGCACAGGCCCACGCACCACGCACCGGCCGCGCGGACGATCTCCTCGGGAACGTAGAGGCAGAACGTGCCCACGACCTTGCCGCCGGTCTTGCGGAAGTCGTCGAGCTCCTTGACGCGCAACCCGTGCACCTCGGTCATGACGAAGTCGAGGTACCCCATGCCCTCGGGACGGTTCTCCTGCGTCAGGTAGGCATCACCGTAGAGCTGTCCCACCGCGCCGAGCAAAGCGTCGTGCGACGGCAGATCGAGACCGAGCTCGGTCCACATCTGCCGATAGTCGGTAGCCGTATCGGACATGCTTCCGCCTCCTCTCGAGGTGGTCCTCTTCGAGCCACCTCAATCACTCGTAGTTATTCCGCACACAATGATAGGTTATTGTGCGCGGCCGCGCCGTGCGGTGTGACGAACGGTGATGCACGCCGAATCAGCGGCCCGCGATCACGGCTCGGCTATACTCAGGATGAGAATGTCGCGATGGCACACGGATGCGTCGAGGGGGCACTCGTGACCGAGGAACCGATCGCATACCCGCCCGAAGAGACCGCGCCGCCCGAGGACGAAACAGTCCCGGTCGAGGACGAGACTCGGCCGCAGCGCAGCCTATGGACGCTCACAAGCATCCTCCTGCTGGCCGTCGTCGTGCTCCTGGCCGCGCTCTTGTTCCGAGGCTGCATCGCCGGGAGCCAGGGACTCGATGACACCGGCGGCAAGTCGATCACCGCGGTGGAGGACTCAGCTGCCGTACCCGGCGTGATCTCGATCTGGATCGAGGAGCCCGCGACCGTTGATGGGGTGCTCAAGGCATCGGGCGTCTCGGCCAGCTCGGTCGTCGACCTCGGCGAGGGGCGCTACCTGATCGTCGTGAGCGAGGGCGTCGAGGACCAGACCGCATCCAGGATCGCCGAGCAGGATTCGGTCAACGATGTCGGCCGTGTCTACGAGCAGGACGGCGAGCGCTAGATCGGGGCTTCAGCCCGCGGATAACTGCCCAGGACCTTGACCTCACGCAGTTTCAGGCGCAGGCAGTCCAGCGCCAGTCGGATGCGCTCGTCGCTCACATGTCCCTCCAGGTCCACGAAGAACATGTAGTCGCCCAGCTGGCGCTTGGTGGGACGCGACTGGATCTTGGTGAGGTTGATCTCCCCGTAGACGAACTCGCTCAGGATCATATGCAGCGTGCCGGGGCGGTCCCTCTTCATGAACAGCGCGAGCGAGGTCTTGTCGTTGCCGGTGCGCTCGCGGATCCCGTGGCCGATGACCACGAAGCGTGTCTGGTTCCCCGCGTAGTCCTCGATGTCGCGCTCCAGGACCACCCCGCCGTAGAGCTCGGCCGCCAGACACGGGCCCGATCGCGGCCGTCCCGGGTTGCGCGACGGCCGTGCGAACCGCCTCGGCGTTCGAGTTGGCCGCCGTGACCGGGCGCCCGGGCAGGTGGCGGTCGAGCCAGCGGCGGCACTGGCCACTGGCCTGCGGGTGGGCGACGACGTTCGTGATCTCGGCGAGCGTCACGCCGGGAGCCACGACGAGCGAGTGGTGGATGTCGAGCACGAGCTCGCTCTGTATCTCGAGCTGGGTATCGAACGCGAGCGCGTCGAGTGTCGCGGGCACGGATCCCTCGACCGAGTTCTCTATCGGAACCACCCCGCCATCGACCCTCCCGCGCTCGACGGCTTCGAAGACCTCGGCGATGCTCGCGCACTCGACCGGCTCGAGGTCCTCGATCCCCAACGAGAGGAGCGCCTCCTCCGAGAAGGTCCCCGCAGGACCCAGGAATGCGTATCGGGGCATGAGCGTCACTCTCCTGTCGGTTCGAAGCGATCCGCGCGAGCCCCACAGGGGCCGGTCCGCGCGCATACCGACACCCGTCTCAAGCATCGTGGTACAAGTATAGCGAACGACCTGATTCGCCCAGCTCATCACCTACGAAGACGACTGTCGGGAGAGTCACGTGGACAGAGACGCGCTCAACGAGCTGCTCGCAGCGGTCGCCGCCGGACAGACCGACGCCGGAGACGCGGCTGCCCTGCTTGCCGCGACGCCCTTCTCGGAGGTCGGTGCGGTGAGCGGTGCGCCCGAGGCGCGCGTCGACCATCACCGCGCCGTGCGGTGCGGCTTCCCCGAAGTCGTCTTCTGCCAGGGCAAGACCCCCGACCAAGTCGTCTCGATCGCCCGCGAGATCCTCTCCCGCTCACAGGTCCTGCTCGCAACCCGGGCCAGCGCCGAGCAGTTCCAGGCCGTCGCACGCCGCATCGATGACGCGCGCTGGCTCGAGACTCCTCGGCTCATCGTCGTCGACCGCCGAGAAGACCCACCGTGCGAGGGCCACGTCGTCGTGGCCAGCGGTGGGACCGCCGACATCCCGGTCGCAGAGGAGGCGGCCGCGTGCGCTGAGATCATGGGATGCAAGGTGACCCGCCTGTTCGATGTGGGCGTGGCCGGCGTGCACCGTATACTCGCCCACTCGGAGACGCTTCGCTCGGCGCGCGCGGTCATCGCCGTCGCCGGGATGGAAGGGGCCCTCCCCTCCCTGGTCGCCGGCCTCGTGGACGTGCCGGTGGTCGCCGTGCCCACCAGCGTGGGCTACGGCGCGAACTTCGGCGGGGTCTCGGCACTGCTGACGATGCTCAACTCGTGTGCGGGAGGCATCGGCGTCGTGAACATCGACAACGGTTTCGGCGCCGCCGTGATCGCGACACGGATCAACCGCCCCGCCTGGGCCGAAGCTGAGGCATCGACCGAAACCGGCGAGACCGCGTGACGGCCGGGAGAGAGCTCGTCGGCTACCTCGACTGTTCGACCGGCGTCTCGGGCGACAAGTTCCTCGGCGCGCTGCTGGATGCCGGCTCCACGAACAGCGCCTTCACCGCCGAGCACCTCCAGGGGCTGCTCGACGAACTCGCCCCCGAAGCGCGCGTCACCGTGCGACGCGTGACCACGCACGGCATCAGCGCGATCAGCGTGAGTGTGGACGCCGCCGAGCAGCCCGCCCACCGCCACTGGCGCGACATCCGAGAAGCGCTGCGCGCCGCTCGGCTTGCCGACAGCGTGCGCACGCGGTCCGAGGAGGTCTTCGAAGCGCTCGCGCGCGCGGAAGCTGTCGCCCACGGGTGTGCCGTCGATGACGTCCACTTCCACGAGGTGGGTGCTCTCGACTCGATCCTCGACATCGTGGGCGTCTGCGCCGGACTCGAGGCCCTGGGCATCGAGTCGCTGACCGCGTCCCCGGTCGCCACAGGATGGGGCACCGTCGACACCAGCCACGGCGTGCTCCCGGTGCCGGCTCCGGCCACGGCCGCTCTGCTGATCGGCATGCCGATCGTCCCCGGCCCCGCCCGATCGCGACGGCTCGTCGCCCGGCGAGCTGACCACGCCCACCGGTGCGGCGCTGCTCAAGGTGCTCGCGTCGGAGATCGGCGTCTGTCCTCCCCTGACACCGCGGACACTGGGCTACGGCGCCGGCACGCGCGACATCGGCACACCCAACATCTGCCGGCTCGTGATCGGGCACGCGGATCCCCGCACCGTGCCGGTGCGTCCCGAGCGGGTCGCGCTCCTCGAGAGCAACGTCGACCACCTGTCACCGGAGGCGCTCGCCGTCGCCGCCGAGCAGCTCCTCGCCGAAGGCGCGCTCGACGTCTGGACGTCTCCCATCGTGATGAAGAAGGGCCGCTCGGGTCTTCTGCTGAGTGTGCTCGTCGCCGGCGAGGGGACTCCCGGCTCCTCGGACCCTGAGCACTTCGCCCAGCGGGCCGTCGCGCTCACAGGCACGCTCGGCGTCCGGCGCACGGACCTCGAGCGTCTGACCGCCGAGCGCGCGGTCCGCACGATCGACACGCCGTACGGCGCGGTGCGCGTGAAGGTCGGGCCGCCCGGCGTCGCTTCCCGCCTGCGACCCGAAGCCGACGATGTGGCCCGGATCGCGCGCGAACGCGGCGCGTCCTTCTCGGTGGTCGAACGGGAGCTCGCGCTCCTCGCTGCCGAGCGGATCGAGGGGCACGAACCGGTCGACTGACGCCTCCGTAGCCAGGGGAGGTCTCGGGGTGGCTCGCAAGCGCTCTCCCCTCGCGAGCGACAAAGGGTTTGGTTGTCGGCTGTCGAAGTGAATCACGCTGGGGACGACTACGGCCTCGAAGAGGCGATCCATGAGCCCGACACCATCGCGCAGCTCGCACGACACCGACCTCGCACGACTGGTCGACGCCTCCGCCGACGGGCTGTTGTGCCTGGGAGAGGACGGCGTCATCTTCCACGCGAACGCCGCGGCTCGGCGACTGCTGGGCCTGAGCGAGAACCCCGTGGGCAAACCGGCCGGCGCGCTGGACGCCCCCGCGCTCGTCGAGCGCATCACCCGCTGCCTCGAGCCGGGATCGCGCTGCACGCCCGGTCCGGCCAGCGTCCTGGTGGGCGAAAGCAGCCTGTCGGTACACATGTGGCACGCGCGATCCGGCCCCCGGAACCTCGCGGTGAGCATCCGCGACGACAGCGTGCTCGTAGGCCGGCATCAGCGCGTGGAGGCGGTCCTCAACGCCACCACCGACGGGCTGATCGTGCTGTCACCGAGCGCCGAGGTCAGCTTCGCGAATCCCGCGGCTGCGGAGATCCTCGGAACCACCGCACACAAGCTCGCCGGCCGACCTCTCGAAGAGCCGGAGCTGAACTGGGTCACCGACGACGAGACCGGTGACGACGACACCGAGCGAGAGCTCGAGATAGACCGAGACGGCACGCGCCGCGTGGTGAAGGTCCGCGTCTCCCCGATCATCGACAGCGATGGTGACCCCACCGGCGAGGTGGTGGCCATTCGCGACATCACCACCGAGTACGAGATCACCCAGATGAAGAACGAGTTCGTCTCGACGGTCAGCCACGAGCTGCGAACGCCCCTGACGTCCATCAAGGGCTACGTGGACCTGATCTTGGATGGTGACGCCGGAGAGATCAACGACATCCAGCGCGAGTTCCTCTCCATCGTTCAGGAGAACTCCGACCGGTTGGTGGAGCTCATCAACGACATGCTGGACATCTCCCGGATCGAATCCGGCAGGATCCACCTCAAGGTCGAGCCGCTCTACGTATCAGACCTGGTAGAGGGCGCCGTGGACACCTTCCGAGCGGTGCTGACCCAGAGCGGTCGAAGCGTCGACGTGCACGTGCCGGAGAATCTGCCTCTCGTGGCCGCCGACCGCGACCGGGTGCGCCAGGTGCTCATCAACCTGGTGAGCAACGCCTTGAAGTACTCGCCCGCCGGAGGAGACGTCGCGGTGTCGGCAGAACTGTCCGACGGCAAGGTCACGATCTCGGTCCGGGACCACGGCCTGGGAATCGGCAAGCACGACCAGGAGATGCTGTTCACGAAGTTCTACCGGGTGGATTCCGCGATGACCCGCGAGATCGGCGGGACCGGGTTGGGCCTGTCGATCTGCAAGAGCATCATCGAACTGCTCGGCGGCGACATCGGCGTCAAGAGCGCGGTGGGTAAGGGCTCGACGTTCTGGTTCAGCCTGCCTGTCGCCACCGACGAGATGATCCGGCTCCCGGAGATCTCCGCGCCGGACGGCGCCAAGGGCACCGTCCTGGTGGTCGACAGCGACCCCGAGATAGCGACGCTCATCGAGACCTACCTGATGCGGCGCGGCTACACGGTGCACAAGGCGTACGACTCCACAGAGGCGCTCGCGACCGCGAAGCGAGTGAAGCCGCAGGTCATCACCCTCGACGTGATCTTGCGCGACAACGACGGGTTCGAGTTGATCCAGCGGTTCAAGGAGTTGCCCGAGACTGCCGACACCCCGGTCGTCGTGCTCTCGATCGTCTGCGACGAGGGCCGCAGCTGCCGGTTCGGCGCGGCCAACTACCTCGAGAAGCCGATCGACCAGGAGCGGCTCTTCGACATCGTGGGCAACCTCGTCGGCTCGGTCGACTCCCCGCTGGTGCTCGTGGTCGACGATGACCGCCCGGTGGTCGGCGTGCTCTCCGAGACACTGCGCCGCAGGGGCTACTCGGTAGCCATGGCGTACGACGGGGTCGAGGCCCTCGCGGCGATCGAGCAACGGCGCCCCGACGCGATCCTGCTCGACCTGCGGATGCCGCGGATGGACGGCTACGAGGTCATCCGGAGGGTGAAGACCAAGGCCGAGTGGGCCGAGATCCCGATCGTCGTGATGACGGGACATCCGATCGACAGCGCGAACACCGATCTGCTCGCTCAGGTCGCCGGCCGGATCAACAAGCCGCTGTCGCCCGACGAGATCGCCGCTCAGGTCGAGCAGTTGCTCGCTGACGCGGAGATCGGGGTGCAGCCGTGACGCGCATCCTCGCTGTCGACGATGAACCGCACATCCTCAAGCTCGTCTCCTTCTCCCTGACCTCCAAGGGATTCGATGTGCTCGAGGCCTCCGACGGCCTCTCGGCGATAGAGGTCGCGGTCGCCGAGCAGCCCGATCTCATCTTGCTCGACGTCATGATGCCGGCGCTCGACGGATACGAGGCATGCCGGCGGCTCAAGGCCCACCCCGCGACCGCGCACATCCCGGTCGTGATGCTTTCGGCGAAGAGTCAACAGGCCGAACGGTCCATCGGGATCGACTGCGGCGCCACCGACTACATCTGCAAGCCGTTCACGCCCAAGGACCTGGTCAACGAGGTTCGCCGGGTCTTGGGCGAGTAGGACAACAGCATCGGAAGGAGCCGAGAAGCCATGGCACTGATCCTCGTCGTTGACGACGAACCATCGATCCTGAAGTTGGTGAAGGCGACACTCGAAGCCAAGCAGTACGAGGTCATCACCGCCGACAACGGCCTGGACGGGATCGCGCTCGCGCGCACGCAGGCGCCCGATCTGATCCTGCTCGACGTCATGATGCCGCAGATGGACGGCACCGAAGTGCGCAAGCGGCTCGCCGCCGACCCCAAGACGAGTGAGATCCCGGTCGTGCACCTCTCGGCCGTGGGTGACTTTCAGAAGCAGCTCGACGCCCTGGATGAAGGGGCCGCGGACTACATCACGAAGCCGTTCTCACCCAAAGACCTCCAGCAGCGGGTGGCCGACATGCTCGACCCGGCCAAGCGCGAGCAGCTCGCGCGCGAGCGGGCTCAGAAATCGGGCAAGACGCGTGCGATCGTCGAGATCATGAGGCGCCACGAAGACGACTGAGGCACGAGGTCTGAGGAGGACGAAAGACCCGCGGGAGGGGCGTCCCACGGGTCCCACGGCTGTCTGCATTTCTCTCGCGCCCGAAGCCGCAGTGGAAATCGGCGCCAGGACCCCCGCCTGTGGCTTTCGCCGGGTCCTACCTTGTCTTTCGGCGTTCCGCCGGGTGCTCTGAAGGGGCAACTGCGACTATCTCCGTGCTCCGTGTGATATCAGTCACAGCTCCGCGTGCGAGCCGCCGCGATCGGTGGATTCTGAAGCCCGGACGACACACGGTCAGCCGATGTTCCAGGTACCGCCGGCATCGGTCATGAACCCTTCGTCGCGCAAGCTCTCGAGCAGCTCGCGAGTCTCGGATTCGGTGACGCCCAGGGCCTCGGCAAGATCGCTCGCGTTCGCGCCCGGCATGTCCATGACAAGGCGGAGCAGCCTCGCTCGGCGCTGCCTGCGGGAGCCTTCGAACGGCGACTGGCGCGTGTGGTGGGAGCTCCGACGCGAGGGGTTGGGCACGCTGCGCTTCAGATGGGCGCCGTAGTCGAGCAGTGCGTAGTTCCACGTCCGAGCGTCGATACCCTCCTCGACGGCGGCGTGTGCGGCACGTGCGACGAGCGGCGCGATCTCGCGGTCGGGCACGCCGTCTCGATCGGCGAACAGCTCGTGCAAGAACACCGCGCGCACGTTCGTCTCCAGGTAGGCGTCGGGCTCGCCCCACGCGAACGCTCGAACGCCCGCTGCGGTGGCGGGGCCGACGCCGGGCAGCGCCAGCAGCGCATCCCGTTCGCGGGGCAGGCATGGTTGCCGGCCCGGAGCCGTCGCCTCGGCGAGGCCATCCGCGAGCCGCTTGAGCGCGACCGCACGGCGGTTGTACCCGAGCCCCTGCCACGCTCGGAGCACGGCTTCGAGTGGCGCGGCGGCGAGCGCGTCGATGGTGGGGAAGTCGGCGAGCCACCGCTCGTAGTAGGCCACCACCCGCGTGACCTGCGTCTGTTGCAGCATCACCTCTGAGACGAGGACCGCGTAGGGGTCGCGCGTCTGCCGCCACGGGAAGTCGCGGTAGAGCTCGCGACCGTGCGCCGCCACGAGTCGCACGAACCCCCCGAGCTCGGGCGCGCTGCTACTCCCGGTGGTCTTCGTCATCGCTCTCAGGGACCTCCACGAGTACGGGTTCGTGCTCGGCGGGCTGCACCGTCTCAGAGGCGATGATCTCGCCGCCGATCTCCGCCGCGTCCTGCCGCTTGACCTTGGCCCCCAGCGGCACCTCCCGCACGAAGAGCATCGCGACGAAGGAGAGTGCCATCACGCCCGCCCCTATCAGAAACGTCTCGGCGATCGCATCGTTCAAAGCGAGCTTGAGATCGGCCACGAACAGCGGGAACGCCTGCAGGGTCTCAGGCGGCAGCGACGCGGAGAGCTTCTGGAGCGCACCCTCGTTGAGCAGCGCCGATGGTTCCTGGGCGAGCTCGGCCAGCCGTGCACCCGCCTCGCCGAACGTCTCGGCCTGCGTGGTCACGAGGGCTTCGAGCTTGCGTGCGAACGCCGCATTCATCACGCCGCCCAGCAGTGCCACGCCCACCGTGCCGCCGATCGAACGGAAGAACTGCGTGGCTGCGGTGACCTCACCGATTCGCGTCGGGTACTGCGCCTGCAACGCGATCGCGAAGAGCGGCATCGTCACGCCCACACCCAGGCCGATGAGTATCAGGTCGAACACGATGGTCGCGCGGCTCGTGTCGACGCCCAGACGCGACAGCATCAGCATGCCCACGGTGGCGACGCCGAGGCCCACCACGCCGAGCACCTTGTACCGCCCCGTGCGCGAGATGACCTGCCCGCACAGGATCGAGCCGCTCACCATCGAGATCATCATCGGGATGAGCATCTGACCCGACTGTGCGGCACTCGCCCCTTGCACGCTTTGCAGGAACAGCGGCAGGAACATGATCGAACCGAACAGGCCCACTCCCGAGAAGAACAACACCGTCATGCTTGCCGCGAAGCTACGGTCCTTGAACAGGGCCGTGTCGATGATCGGCTCTGAGGCCTTGCGTTCGATCGCGATGAAGCCGATCAGCACGGCCACGGCCACCACAAGCAGCCCGATGATCGTCGCCGACGCCCACTCGTAGACGCTCCCACCCCAGTTCAGCGCCAGAAGCAGCGGGACCAAGCCGGTGATGAGCGCGATCGCGCCCCACCAGTCGATCGAGTGACTCTTTCCGAGCTGCGGGCGCGGCATCGTGACCAGCAGCACGGTGATAGCAAGGATGCCCAGCGGGATGTTCACGAAGAAGATCCAGCGCCACGACGCGGCGTCGGTCAGCCAACCACCCACGGCAGGCCCGATGACGCTCGAGAGCCCGAAGACCGCTCCGGTGAAGCCCTGATACTTGCCGCGCTCTCGCGGCTCGAACAGGTCGCCCACGATCGCCATGCCGTTGGCCATCATCGTGCCGCCGCCGATACCCTGGATGCCGCGGGCGATGATCAGCTGGGTCATGGCAGTGATGCCGAGCGGCTCGAAGATCGCGTTCATCGCATCGGTGCCCGCGGCGCCGCACAACACCGAACCCAGCATGAACACCGAGATGCCGCCCACGTAGAACCACTTGCGCCCGTACAGGTCTGAGAGTTTGCCCGCGATCGGCACGGCGATCGTGCTCGTGAGCGAGTAGATCGTGAAGACCCAGGCGAGCGACTCCATACCGCTGAGCTCTTGGACGATCTGAGGCATCGCGGGGCCGACGATGGTCTGGTCAAGAGCGCCGAGCATGAGAGCCAGAAGTACGCCGGCGAAGACGGCCATCTTCTTGCGTTGCGGCAACTCTCTCAAGTTCATGTACGCAGTATCTCCGGTCGCCGCAGCACTCCTGAGCGCACGTCGAGGGTCGGCGGCTTCAACAACCCTCGTGGCGCTCGCTCACCAAGCGACGTAGTCTACCAGTGTCTGATGTAGTACCTGCAATGGAGATTGTCGGGGCAGTTCTCGGGAACCTCGGTTCTGTTGACGGTCCAGACGAAGCCCTCGACGAAACACCAACACCGGACGCGCTTCTCTGACTCGCGCAAGCGGACATCCCAGATGTCTTCCTCGACCTCCTGCTCGCGCCACCACGTGCACTTTCCGCGGATGGGTGAGTATGCATCGCCCATGGGAAGGCTCCTCCGTCGAGTCGCTGGGCAGGTCGGGCGAAGTCCGCTCAGCCTGGGGTCCCCTGCCCACGGTACCGTGGTTCGGTGCCAGGGAATAGATACCCGTGCGCAATCATGACGTACGTCACACCCGGATACGTTAGAGTGTTCGGATTCGTCCACGCCGCGCCGAGGAGGCAGCATGGCAGCCAATCCAGGAGATACCGTCCGCGTTCACTACCGCGGCACCCTTTCGGACGGATCGCAGTTCGATTCCAGCGAGGGTCGCGATCCGCTCGAGTTCGAGGTCGGTTCGGGCCAGGTCATCCCCGGCTTCGACGCCGCTGTGCGCGAGCTTGACCCCGGCGCGTCCGCTACCGTGACCATCCTCGCCGGCGAAGCCTACGGCGAGCGCGCCGAAGAGGCGATGCAGACGTTCCCGCTCGACTTCTTCGGCGGACAGATCCCTGAGGTGGGTTGGGCCGTCGAGCTCGAGGACCAGAACGGCCAGCGCGTGCCGGCGACCGTCGCCGAGGTCACGAGCGAGTCGGTCGTGCTCGACTTCAACCACCCACTCGCCGGAAGCGACCTGACATTCGAGATCACGCTCGTGGAGATCGTCGAGGCGTAGGCCCGGATGTCCACGACACGCGAGGTTCGCGAGCTGTTCAGGAGCCGTGCGACCCTGGAAGGCGCGGGTGTGCATCTCCGGCGCGCGTTCGGTTCGGGCCAAGAACGCCTCTTCGACCCGTTCCTGATGCTCGATGACTTCCGGGGAGACGACCCCGCGCTCTACTCGGCGGGGTTCCCCTGGCACCCCCATCGCGGCATCGAGACCATCACCTACATGCTCACGGGCGAGGTCGAGCACGCCGATTCGATGGGCAACTCCGGGCGCATCGGACCCGGGGACGTCCAGTGGATGACCGCGGGCAGCGGAGTGATCCACCAGGAGATGCCCGAGGGCGACGAAGCCGGTCGCATGGGCGGGTTCCAGCTGTGGGCGAACCTCCCCGCGAGCCACAAGATGATCGACGCGCGCTACTGCGGGATCGAAGCCGACTCCATCCCGGTCGTCGAGGACGATGCGGCGCGCGTGCGCGTGGTATGCGGATCGGCCGGCGGGGTGGCCGGTCCGGTCACCGACATCGTCATCGATCCGGAGTACCTCGATGTCACCGTGGGTGCCGAGAAGGCTTGGACGCACCCGACCACGCCCGGGCACACCGTCTTCGCGTACCTCTTCGAAGGCTCGGCACGCTTCGGCTCCGCAGAAGACGCGGTCGAGGCCGGCACCGGAGTGGTGGTGCTTCTCGGCGACGGAGATGAGGTGCGGGTCGAAGCCGGCGCGCACGGCGCGCGCTTCCTGCTGGTGAGCGGCCGTCCGCTGGGCGAGCCCATCGCATGGGGCGGGCCCATCGTCATGAACACGCGCGACGAGCTCGAACTCGCGTTCGCCGAGTACCGCGCGGGGACGTTCGTGAAGCACGAACCCCGCGGCCGGTAGAAGCTCAGAGAGGGCCGATCAGACCTCCCCGCCCACCCAGGTCCGCGCCACGAGCGGCGTTCCCGGACGGTATGCGAGGTGCAGGTGGCTCGGCGCCTCAAGCATCGCGACGTCGGCCCGCATGCCCGGCGCGAGTCGGCCGATGTCGTCTCGGCGCAGGGCCTGGGCGCCTCCCACGGTCGCGGCGAAGAGCGCCTCGGCCGGCGTGAGGTGCATCTCACGCACGGCGAGCGCGATCATGAGCGGCATCGAGGTCACGTAGGCACTGCCCGGGTTGCAGTCGGTGGCGATCGCGACCGTCACTCCCGCGTCCAGCAGCCGGCGCGCGTCGGGATACGGCGAGCGCGTCGAGAACTCGACACCGGGGAGCAGCGTCGCGACCACACCCGCGCCCGCGAGAGCGCTCACGTCGCCATCGGTGAGGTACGTGCAGTGGTCGAGGCTGGCGGCGGCGAACTCGGCGGCGATCTGCGCACCGGGGCCGAACTCGAGCTGGTTGCCGTGCAGCCGCGGCAGAAGCCCCGCCGCGACGCCCGCCGCCAGGACCGTGCGTGTCTCATCGGCATCGAACGCGCCCCTGTCGCAGAAGACGTCGACCCATCGCGCGAGCGGGGCGCAGGCCGCCAGCATCTCGCCGCAGACCAGCTCGACGTACGCCGCTCTGTCGCTGCCGAGATCCGGGGGTACCACGTGGGCGCCGAGAAAGGTCGTCTCGGCGGTGAACTCGCGCGCTATGCGCAGGATGCGGGCCTCGTGCTCGACGCCGAGGCCGTAGCCGCTCTTGATCTCGATCGTGGTGGTGCCACTCGCGTGCATCTCGCGCATGCGCGATGCGGCGCCTTCGCGTAACGCGTCGTCACTCGCGTCGCGGGTTGCGGCCACCGTGGTGAAGATGCCGCCACCTGTGTACCGCTCGCCGGCCATCCGGGCCGCGAACTCGGCGGAGCGATCGCCCGCGAAGACGAGGTGGGTGTGGCTGTCCACGAAGCCGGGAATGACGGCGCGGCCGGCAGCGTCGACGCGTGCATCGGCCGCAGGCGCCTCGCTGGCCGCGCCCACCCAGGCGATCTTCTCGGCATCCATGACGATGGCGGCGTCTGCGATGATGCCGAGCGGCGAGCCGTCGCCCATCGTGGGGTCACAGGTGACGAGTTCGGCGATGTTGGTGATGAGCGTGGATGCCATGGCATGTGCGTCCGCGCCTAAGCGGGCGCTTCCCCCTCCTGCATCGGGATGCGTACGTCGCGCTCGACCGCGACGTCGCCGGCGAGCTCGTACCCGGCGTCGACGTGGCGGATGACGCCCATGCCCGGGTCGTTGGTGAGCACTCGCTCGATCTTCTGGGCCGCCAGCGCGGTGCCATCGGCCACGGTGACCTGGCCGGCGTGGATCGACCTGCCGATCCCGACTCCCCCGCCGTGATGGATCGACACCCACGTCGCGCCGCTCGCCGTGTTGACGAGCGCGTTGAGTAGCGGCCAGTCGGCGATGGCATCCGAGCCGTCGAGCATGCTCTCGGTCTCGCGGTACGGGCTCGCGACGCTGCCGCAGTCGAGGTGGTCGCGCCCGATGACGATCGGCGCCTTGAGCCTTCCATCGGCGACCATCTCGTTGAAGAGCGCTCCCGCCTTGTCACGCTCGCCATAGCCGAGCCAGCAGATGCGCGCGGGCAGACCCTGGAACGCGATCTTCTCGGAGGCTTGGGTGATCCAGCGGTGCAGCGGCTGGTTGTCGGGGAAGAGCTCGAGGATCGCCTTGTCGGTGGCGGCGATGTCGGCGGGATCACCGGAGAGCGCGACCCAGCGGAACGGACCCTTGCCCTCGCAGAAGAGCGGACGGATGTAGGCGGGCACGAAGCCGGGGAACTCCCAGGCGCGCATGTAGCCGCCCAGCTCGGCCTCCCGGCGAATGGAGTTGCCGTAGTCGAACACCTCGGCGCCCAGGTCCTTGAAGCCCACCATCGCCTCGACGTGGAGGGCCATCGATCCGCGCGCCCGATCGGTGAACCGCTCGGGGTCGCTCTCCGCGTAGGCGTGCCATCTGTCGAACCTCACGCCGAGCGGCAGGTAGGAGAGCGGGTCGTGTGCGGAGGTCTGGTCGGTGACGATGTCGACGTCGATGCCGCGGCGCAGCAACTCGGGCAGCACGTACGCGCAGTTGCCTTCGAGCCCCACCGAGAGCGGCACCCGCGCCTTCTTCGCGTCGAGTACGCGATCGACCGCTGCGTCGAGATCGCTGGTCCATTCGTCGAGGTAGCGGTCGTGCACCCGCCGCTCGAGCTTGCTCGCGTCGACATCGACGACGAGCACCGCACCGCCGTTCATGGTGACGGCGAGCGGCTGCGCTCCGCCCATGCCCCCGCAGCCGCCGGTCACGGTGAGCGTGCCGGCGAGCGAGCCGCCGAAGCGCTTCTCGGCGATGGCGGCGAACGTCTCGTAGGTGCCCTGCACGATGCCCTGGGTGCCGATGTAGATCCAGCTGCCGGCCGTCATCTGGCCGTACATCATGAGGCCCAGGTGCTCGAGCCGGCGGAACTCAGGCCAGTTGGCCCAGTCGGGAACGAGGTTGCTGTTCGCGAGCAGCACGCGCGGCGCCCACTCGTGGGTGCGCATGACGCCCACCGGCTTGCCGCTCTGAACGAGCATCGTCTCGTCGGCCTTGAGGGTGCGCAGCGTGCGCACGAGCGCATCGAACGCCTCCCAGCTGCGCGCGGCTCGGCCGGTACCTCCGTACACGACGAGGTCGTCGGGGTTCTCGGCGACAGCGGGGTCGAGGTTGTTCATCAGCATGCGCAGCGGCGCCTCTTGCTGCCAGCCCAATGCCGATAAGGTCGTACCGTGCGGGGCACGAACGGGGCGGGCTCCTGCGGTCATGGTGGTCGGTCCCTTCGTTCGCGGTTCGTGGTCAGTCGAGGTCGCCGATGGCGTGCTCGACGGCGGCGAGCAGCTTCCCGCTCGTGACAAGGTCGTGGACGGCCTCGATCTCCGGAGCGAGCCAGCGGTCGGGGCCTGCCGGGCTCGACGACCTCGCGGATGGCGGCATGCGCAGCACCCGTGCCGGCGGCCGGGACGAGCGGCGCGCGGAAGTCGAGCGCGCGCGCCGCGGTGAGCGCCTCGATCGCCAGCACGCGTGAGAGGCCGTCGACGCTGCGGCGCAGCTTGCGCCCCGCGCCCCAACCCATCGAGACGTGGTCCTCCTGGTTGGCCGACGACGGTATCGAGTCGACACTCGCCGGAACGGCAAGCCGCTTGAGCTCGCTCACGATGCCCGCCTGCGTGTACTGCGCGATCATGTGCCCGGAGTCCACCCCGGGGTCGCCGGCCAGGAACGGCGGTAGCCCGTTGCTGCGCGATGCGTCGAGCATCCGATCGGTGCGCCGCTCGGCGATCGACGCGAGGTCTGCGGCAGCGATCGCGAGAAAGTCCAGCACGTAGGCGACGGGCGCCCCGTGGAAGTTGCCGTTGCTCTCGACGCGCCCGTCGGATAGCACGACCGGGTTGTCGATCACGGCCGCAAGCTCGCGGCGGGCCACGGTGTCGGCGTGCGCGAGCGTGTCGCGAACCGCGCCCGCCACCTGCGGAGCGCACCGCAGCGAGTAGGCGTCTTGCACGCGCACATCGTCGGTGGTGTGCGATGCGACGATCTCGCTGCCCGCCAGCAGCCGCGTCATGTTGTGCGCGCTGTACGCCTGCCCCGGATGCGGCCTCAATGCCTGCAGGTCCGCCGAGAAGACCCGGTCGGTCCCGAGCAGCGCCTCCACGCTCATGGCCGCCGCGATGTCCGCGAGCTTCACGAGGGCGAGCAAGTCGGCGATCGCGAGGGCGAGCATGCCGAGCATGCCGTCGGTCCCGTTGATGAGCGCGAGCCCCTCCTTCTCGGCCAGCTCGACCGGCGCCAGTCCGGCTGCGGCCAAGGCCTGATCGGAGGGCATCCGCACGCCTCGCTCGTCGAAGACCTCGCCCTCACCCATGACCGCAAGGGCGCACGCAGACAGGGGCGCGAGGTCTCCCGAGCAGCCCAGCGATCCGTACTCGGGCACGCACGGGGTGATGCGAGCGTTGAGCAGGTTCACGTACGCCTGCGCGGTCGCCGGTTTCACACCGGTTCGCCCGCTCGCGAGCGTGGAAAGCCGCAGCAGCATCAGTGCGCGCACGACCTCGGTCTCGACACAGGGGCCTGCCCCCGCTGCATGCGAGCGAATCAGGGAACGCTGCAGGTCCCTGCGCTTCTCGGGCTCGATGTAGCGTGTCGCGAGCGCACCGAACCCGGTGCTCACGCCGTAGACGGGGCGTCCGGAGTCCGCGAGCATCTCCACGTGCGCCCGAGACGCTTCGAGGGCGGCGACGGCCTGTTCCGCGAGCTCGACCCGCACGCCTCCGCGAGCGACACGGACCACGTCTTCGAGGTCCAGCGGACCGATGCTCACGACCACGGGATGTGTTGTTGGCACCGTGCCCCCTCGACAGTCGGCCGCAGGGTGGTAGCGTTGCGGCATGTGGTGGATCCGTTCACCCCGCGATGGCGAGGCAGCGTCAGTCTAGATGGGTCCGGCTGGGAATATCCACTTCATCACGATAGAGCCGCCGAGAATACAGAAGGCCGAGGGCGACAGTGACCGGTATCCAGCTTCCCAACGATCCACTGTGGCCGCGAGCCGCTCATTGGTTCGTACCCGCGAGTGGAGCCGATGGCGCACGGTGCGACGTCGCACTTCTCGGCGTGCCCGCCCACCGCACCTCGATCACTCCCACCGGCGCGCATGCGACGCCGGCAGCGGTACGCGACGCGTTGCTGCGGTACTCGACGTACTCGACCTCGCGCGGCGTGGATGTGGGACGGCTCACGGGAGTCGACTTCGGCGACGTCGTGGACCCCGACGGTGAGGACGGGGAGGCCCGGGTGCGCGCCGCAGTCGCCCGCACGGCCGGTGCGGAGCTGCTCCTCGCACTTGGCGGTGACAACTCGATCACCTACTCCGTCATGAGCGGGCTGTGGCCGGACTCCACGCAGCTGGCGGGGGCAGGGCTCGTGACGGTGGACGCCCACCACGACCTCCGGGACGGCGTGAACAACGGCTCACCCGTGCGCCGCCTCGTCGAGGCGGGCCTGCCGGGGGCGAACATCGTACAGCTGGGCATCGCGGACTTCTCGAACTCGGCCGCCTACGCCGCGCGGGCGCGCGACTACGGCATCACCGTGATCGGTCGCGAGGAGTTCCGCACGCGGCCCGCCGGCGAGCTGCTGGCCTACGCGCTCGGGCGGGCGGGCGCAGGTGGCCGCCCGGTCTACGTCGACATCGATATGGACGCGTGCGACCGGTCGGTGGTGCCGGCCTGCCCCTCGGCGGCGCCCGGGGGCTTCTCGGCAGACGAGCTGAGGCAGTTCGCGTTCGCCTTCGGGGCCGACCCGCGCGTGCGTGCGATCGACATCACCGAGGTCGATGCGACGATCGACGCCGCCGACCGGAGAACCGTGCGGCTCGCGGCGCTGCTGGTACTCGAAGCGGCCGCCGGGCTGATGATGCGCTGACGCCGTGACCCGCTGGGCGTGAGCGCGTGCGAGGCGTCCGGCGACCTCTCCGACCCACAAACACAAAGTGACTCCGCCGAGGCTCCGGCGAAGTCACAGTCGGTTCGATGGTGCGGGTGAAAGGAGTTGAACCTTCACGGGGTTGCCCCCACATGGACCTGAACCATGCGCGTCTGCCATTCCGCCACACCCGCGTAGCGCGAGAGCAGATACTAGCACCGCAGGTGGGCGACGGCAAACACACAGGTAGAGCATCTGGGGGTGCTAAGGGTCATCGTCTCGTCAGCCACCGCGTCGAGATCGAGTGCCCCGGCGGTCGCCCGTGCAAGGCTATCGGATGACGGGAACATAACCGAAGGGGGCACGTGGAAGAGGGGGGTACCCATGAGCAACGACTCCAAGGAAAGCGATTTCTCCGAGATCGTTCACACGCCCGAGGAGCAGGCGGCGTTTGACGAACGGGTGGACGTCCTCCGCGGGATGATGTCGCTGACGAACGACGAGTTCACTGCGGAGCTGGAGGCAGAGAAGGAGGATCGCTCACGGGAGTCCTCGCGCGAGATCACGAGCGCCGAGTACGACGAGATCAGGAAGCGTCGCGAGCACCGTTTCCATCGTCTGCTTTGGCTCGGCGGTCTTCTCATGGGAATGATCATCGCACTGATCGTGGTCCTCGCCTTATGGGGGCAGCAAGACCGTGACTATACGACCGACCTGATGGGCGCCGAATCGGCGGCGGTCGACGAAATCGCTCCACCGGTGCCCGCAGCGACCCCGGCCGAGGTCCTGCCGCCCGAGGTCTTCACCTCCACCTGCGCCGACTGTGGCGACACCGAGGTGACCCAGGTCCCGCTTGACCTCAATCCGGACGCTCGATACCAGTACGCTTACGACGCGGGTGACACCCGGATCGCGATCCTCTCGGTCGTCGATGCTGAGGGCTACGACACCATGGCCCAGGCCCTCGATGCCGAGCACGCCAAGGCCACGGAAGCCGGCGCACAGGTCGCGGCGCCGAAGGTGCTCGACGACGTCGCGGACGGCGCGATCGTCTACGGCACGACGGCCATCTTCAGGAACGGCGATGACATGGGGCTGCTGATGTCGATGGCGAAACAGGACGCTGTAGGCGATGAGTTCGTGACCATAACGACCGAGGAGCTCGAGCGCTTGGCACGAATCGCGGCACCACGGATGGTGGGCGGTGAGGAATGAGGGGCGGCATGCCCACATCATCGTTGGTCGCAGCAGGCTGAGTGGGGCGAGACGATAGCGGCGACACCGGATACCGCTGTCCGGGTTCAGTATCCGGCCTGATCCAACACGTCTGCGAGATTCTCTACTCGGTCGACCTTCCACGTGGCGCCCGAGCGCTTCATACGCACCTTCACCGTCAGCACCTTGCCCTTGAACGGCACCGTGGCAGTAACGTGCGCGACATCACCCTCGATTCTCACGTCGCGGACAGAACGCTTGGCGAGCGCTTTGGCAGCGAGTGCCTTGAGCGACTCATTACCCAGCGGGATGCGCTTTGGCAGCGTGCCCGCCTCCACGTGCTCCCGCATCTCCTCGTCCAGCAGCCCCTGCGCCTTCAGCTTGATCTCATCTCGAGTCACACCCGGGTGTTTCTCCAGATACAGGGAGATCAGCGCTCGGCGTTCATCGGCATCCGAGAAGACATCATCGACCGCCGAGCCAACAAGCGAGCTGGTATCAACTGAAGCGGCAACTGCGTCTGCGTCGCCCCGCATCGCCGCCTCTGCAGCGTTGACGAGGGCCTGCTCCGGAGCCGTGGTCGACATGCCCTGCAGCGTGAACCAGCCGACTGCGATTCCCACCGCCAGGACGGTCAATGCGCTGACAAGCGCGATTCGACCGCGACTCCACGCAGACGAACGCCCTGTGAGTGCGTCGGTTTGCCGGTCCACTCCTGCGCCCCCCTGTTGTGCCGGATGCGCGACTCACCTCTCACGCCGGTGAGAATCCAGGCTCCTCGCTCACAGCATACGCCTCAGAGCGCCTTCGCTGACACCGCGGCTAGCGGCGCGGCTTTCCCGCTCGACACCGCCCGCCAACACATCGAGATCATCCGGCTACGGACCCGCGACGAGATCGAACAGGTCACCCACCGGCTTGCTGCCGATCAGCCCCCGTACCGGAGCGCGATCGAACGAGCCGCCGCACCGGCCCGAATCGGAGCCGGACCAGCGGCATCAGCGCTCCAGCCTCCAGCCCGCCCAGTGAGATGTACGCTCGGCTCATCGGTGCGCGCACCGGTCGCCAGTCGTGGTGCCACGGCGTGTCGCTCATCAGATCGACCGTGGCGAGCTCCGGGTCGGCGAAGCAGCGCCTGAGCGTGTGCTCGAACAGCATCTGTCCCGGTGCTTGTGGCGCGTACTGAGCATCGAAGGCGATCTTGTACATCTCGTAGACGTCGCCGGAGCGCACGCACAACTGAGAGGCGATGCAGCGGTCCTTCACATACAGCGCATTGATCTCGCTGCGGCCCGCGGTGGCGAGACCGGCGAACAGGTCGCGGTAGAACGCGACGTTCTCGGGACGCAAGGCGATGGCCTCGCCACCCTTGGCCGACCCCTTCCAGCCGGCGCCCTCAAGCCGTATGAACTGCTCGAGTTCGCGCCCGACCCCGGCAGGATCGGTCACGCTCATCATGCGGACACCCTCGACCTTCGCGAGCTTGTTGCGCGCCTTGCGCAGGTTGCCGCGAAAGTTCTTCGACAGCGCCGAGAAGTACGCGTCGAAATCGCCCGTGCATTCGACGTGGTTGCATGCGCCGTCGTCATAGACGAGGTGATCGCCGGCGACCACAGCGCCCTCCCACAGGCGAGAGGCCGCGTCTGCGGGACCGAGTGCGACGACGGGCCGGGCCCCTGGGGCGTGACGGAGATACTCGGCGATCTCGGGCAGCAGCTCCGCGCGTGCGTCGTCCTCGGGGCACACGGGGTCGCCAAAGGGCCACTCGCCGCCCCAGGGAGCGCTCAGGACCCTCACAGGGACGCCCAAGACGTGATCGGCCCCGTCTCGCAGCGGGCACACTGCACGCAGGCGCGCATCGTCCCACAGCGCAAGGTAGCGCAGGGTCTCGCCGGGGGCGAGCAGGTGGGCCTGGTAGGCCCGCGCAGCCTCCCAGGAGTGGTGGGCCCGGCCACTCGGCATGGCGGCCGTCAGGGCGCGCCATGCGGACTCGAGCTCTTCGAGTCCGGAGGCACCCCCATGTTCGCTGATGCGCCACCGCTCCATGGCCACCCCCTCACCGAGCCTCGCGATCGAACGCCACGCAAGGGGCGTCTCGTTCCCGATTCGATTATGCCGCCTGGCCGGAGCGATGCGCGAACGGTCGCGACCGGCTACGCCTCCTGTGCTTCCGGTGCCCGGCCGAAGATCCGCTCTCGCAGCGCTTCGAGCACATCGTAGGCGACAGGGACGACCAGCAGGGTCAGCAACGTCGATGTGGTCAGACCGCCGATCACGATGACCGCGAGCGACTGGCTGATCAGCGTGCCTTCACCGAAGCCCACCGCGAGCGGCACGAGCGCGATGATCGTGGTTCCGGCGGTCATCAGGATGGGACGCATGCGCGTCGCGCCGGCATCGAGCAACGCATCGCGCCTGCTCAGCCCCTCGCCCAGCTTCTGCTGCACGCGTTCGATGAGCACGACCGCGTTGGTGACCACGATGCCGATCAGCATCAGGGCGCCGATCATGGCGGGCACATCCAGCGGCACGCCGGCGATGAGCAGACCCACCAGGCCGCCCACGACAGCGACCGGGAGCGAGAACATGATCGCGAGCGCTGCCGTCGCCTCGCCGAAGGCCAGCATCAGGACCAGGAACACGGCGGCCACCGCGACGAGCATCGCCATACCCAGCTGCTTGAACGACTCGCTCATCTGCTCGGCCGCTCCGGACAGCTCCCACTCGACACCTTGCGGCAGGTCGAGCCCGTCCATCGTCGCCCTGACGTCGCTGATCACCGCGCCGGAGTCACGCTCGGTGATGCGTCCGCTCACCGAGACGGACTGGTTGCCGTCGCGGGTCAGGATGGCGACCGGCGATGCGGTCTCCTCGACCGTGGCGACCTTTGAAAGGCGCACCTTCTCGCCGAGCGGAGTGCTGAGCTTGAGACTGCGGACCTGCTTGACCTTGTCGCCCTCGGCCGCACCCATCGCATAGACGACCTTGGTCTCCTGCCCGTCGAGCTTGAGGGTGGTGACGTCTTGCTCGGCGACGAACGCCCGCACCGAGCCGGCGACCATCGCGGCGTTGAGGCCGTACTCGGTCGCGGCCTCCTGGTCCACGTCGACCACGAGCTGCGGCGCGCCTTCCGACAGGTTCGACGAGACGTTCTCGAGGCCTTCGTTGCCCTCGAGTGCCTTCTCGATCGTGTGCGCGGCCGCCTCGATGTCGTCGAAGTCCCTGCCCGTGAGGGCGATCTCGAGCTCGCTGTTCTGGCCGGTGCTGTCGACGCGCTGATACTCCACGTCGATACCATCGACTTCGATGCCCTGGGTCTCGGCACGCAGGCGATCGAGCAGCGCGTCGGTATCGGTCTCGCTGTCGAGCTTCACGAACAGGGTCCCGCGGTTCGAACCGCCGGAGCTGGCGCTCATCGAGAACGTGTTGGTGCCTCCCACGGTAGCCTGATAGAACTCGACCTCGGGCTGCTGCGCCACGATCTTCTCGACCGCGCGCACGGTCCCGTCGGTCGCCGTGGCATTGGTGCCCGCGGGGTGGGTGATCTCGATGGTCAGGTACTTCTCGGCACTCTCGGGCACGAAGCCGGTACCGATGATCGGGATGAGGGCGAGCGAGCCCACGAGCAGCGCCAGCGCCGCACCGAGGACCACGGCAGGACGGTCGAGCGACCACACGAGCAGGCCGCGGTACCAGCCGGCGGAGCGCGCGTCGTCCACGTGACTCGCGGGCACCGGTCGGTTGAGCAGCATCCAGCGGGCCATGAGCGGCACGACCGTGACCGCGACCACCAGCGACGCTACCAGCGCCAGCCCCACCGTGAGCGCGAAGGGCTGGAAGATCTTGCCGATGATGCCGGTGACCAGGCCGAGCGGCACGAACACCGCGACGGTCGCCAGCGTGGACCAGGTGATCGCGCCCGAGACCTCGGAGGTCGCGGTTCTGATCGTCTCGACCGTGCGGGGCGCGCCGTTCTGCAGGTGCCGGTAGATGTTCTCGATGACCACGATCGAGTCGTCGACCACTCGTCCGATCGCGACGGTGAGGCCTCCCAGCGTCATGACGTTGAGCGTGACGTCGAACTGCCCGATCAGCAGGAGCGCCGTGAACACCGACAACGGGATCGAGACGGCGGCGATGATCGTCGCGCGCCAGTTGCGCAAGAACAGCAGGATGATGATGACCGCGAACAGCGCGCCCAGCGCACCCTCGCGCACCATGCCGGAGATCGACGCGTTGATCGCCCTGCTGGCGTCGTAGACGGTGACCGTCTCCGACCCGGCGGGAAGCTCGCCTTCGAGCCTCACCATCTCCGCTTCGACATCACGCGCGACGTCGACGGTGTTCGCCTCGGAGGTCTTCACGATGTCGATGAGCGCGGCGGTCGAACCGTTCGCGCGGCTCGCGGAACCGTCGCCGGAGACCGCGACCACCGTGGCGACGTCGCCCAGCGCCACGACCCCGATCTCGGCCTCAGGCATCCCCGCGTCGGCCGATGAGCCCGACGACGCAGGCATCTTCGCCGACCCCATCGTCATCCCGGAGCTGCCGGCTCCGCCCTTGGCGGCGGTGGCGCGCAGTCGCGCCTGAGAGGCGTTGATCTGCGACTGCATGTCGTCGATCGCGGCCTTCATCCCCGGGATGGCCTGTGTCTCGATCTGCTTGATCTGCGCGTCGATCGCGGCGGCCCCGGGCGTGTCGGTGGGCATCGACGAGGCCGCTGACTTGAGCTGCGGCAGCGTGTCGTACTTGAGCGCGTACATCTGGGCCTGGACCTGCTGCACCCCGTTGACCAGCCCGGTCTGAGCCGCGACCTCACCGGTCGAGGCGCCGAGCGTTCCCATGCCCGAGCCCACCGCGGCGAACCCCTGCCCCATGCCCTGGGCCAGACCGCCCACTGCGCCTCCCAGCTCACCCATGCCCTCACCGATCGCCGAGAAGGCCTCGCCCATCAGCTCGTTCTGGTTGGGGTAGACCGCGACCTGGAACTCCTCGAGGTCCTCGGCGTCACCGACGACACCGCTCACGCGGACCGGCTGGTTGGTGCTCTCGTGCTCGAGCGCGCCCACCGGGAACGACAGGTTCGCTGCTTGGAGCTGCTGCACGACGGCGTCGGCGGTCAGGCCTTCGTCGTCAAGGCGCTTCTTGTCGAAGACGATCTTGAGCCGTGACGGCTGATCGACGGCCATCGTCGCGCGCCCTACGCCCTCGATGCCCTGCAGCGACGGGATGACGACCTCGCGCGCCTGGACGATCAGCTCGTCGGCACTCTCCTCGGGAGCGGTGATCGCCAGCTTGACGATGGGCTGCGAGTTGAATCCGATGCGGTCGATGGTGGGTGCGAGCGCGGTGTCGGGCAGCTCGACCGACTGGACCGCCTTGGTCACGTCTTGCTCGGCGACATCCATGTCCTGCGAGAAGCCGAACTCCGCGACCGCGAGCGAGTACGACTCACCCGAGGTGGTCTGGACGCGCTTGAGTCCTTCCACTCCGCGAAGCGACTTCTCGATGTCGTCGGTCACCTGCTCGCGAACGTCGGCCGGAGCCGCCCCCGGGTAGATCGTCGTCACGATCACGTACGGGATCGCGATGTCGGGCATCGTCTCCCTCTTGAGCTGGCCGGCGCTCCACAGGCCGCCGGCGATGACGAGCGCGACGATGAGCACGACGGCCGTCGCGTTACGCAGGGAGAAGCGGGTGATGCGATCCATGGGGTCTCTCTTTCGGGGTGAGGTGCGAGGGGTTCTGGAGCTAGATGCGGCCTTCGTCCATGGCCGACAGGAGCGTGCGGTGTATGCGGAGCAGGTCGCGGACGTCGGACTCGGTCAGCACGCTCAGGTAGCGGCGCATGACCTCTCGGCGCGCTCCTTCCGCGGCCGCCAGGGCCTCGTGCCCTTCGGGCGTCAACCTGACGAGCGTCACACGGCGGTCCTCGGTGTCGTGGGCGCGTTCGACGTAACCCTCACGCTCGAGCGCGTCGATCATCGCCGAGGCGGCCGGCGGCTTCACGCCCAGCATCGCGGCGACGTCACCGACCTTGGTGGGTCCGTGCGAGTTCAGGACCCGCGCGAGCAGCGCCTGCGGGACCGAGAGCGTGTGCGGACAGCAGGCGGTGTCGACATGCCGAGACGACATGACCCGCCCCATCCGCATGATCGTCTCGTCAAGCTCGTCCACGAGCCGGTTATCCAGCGCGCACATGGAACCTCCGGGGGGATTCTTCGACTCTCGAATAGTTCGAGCGTCGAAATATATACGCTTCGGCGCGCTTCCGCAAGCAGGTCGCCGCGTGCCATGTCCCGCCTCGCGGTAGAATCGTCGCGACACCCCGAGGGGAGGGTGGTTCTTCGACTCGAGGGGGTGCGGTGGAGAGCCAACTGATTCTCGAGCGCTACCGCCCGCTCGAAGAGCTTGGCGAAGGCGGCTTCGGCACGGTCGTGCTCGCGTGGGACACCCGGATGCAACGGCGCGTGGCGATCAAGCGCCTGCCGTTGCCGGTCGACTCCCGCGGCGTGGTCCAGCGGCCGCCCGGACTTGCCGAGGCGCGCACGGCCGCGCTGCTCAACCACCCCGCCATCGTCACGGTCTTCGACTTCGACACCGATGCCGACGAGGCGTTCATCGTCATGGAACACGTCGACGGCACGTCGCTCGGCAGGCTGCTCGACATCGCCGGAGGAGCCCTGACGCTCGACGAGACGGCCGCGGTCGTCGATTCGGTCGCCGCGGCGCTCGAGTTCGCCCACGCCAACGGTGTACTCCATCTCGACATCAAGCCCGAGAACGTGCTCGTCACCCGCGACGGCCGGATCAAGGTCGCCGACTTCGGGATGGCGGAGCTCTCCTCGCTGCAGGGTCACGGTCCGGCGTGGGGTGGCACCCCCGGCTACATGCCGCTCGAGCAGCTCGAGGGCAAGACCGTCTCGGTACGAACCGACGAATGGGCACTCGCAGCGCTCGTCTTCGAGCTGCTCACCGGCGACAACCCGTTCGCCGAGGAGACCGTCGAGGCGGCGGTCGTTCGCCTGCAGGCCTACGAGCCTCCGCTCCTGTCGCAGTACCAGCCCGCTCTGCCCCGGCCTCTCGACGACGTGCTCTCGGTGGCGCTCGAGAACAACCCCCGCGATCGCTACGAGTCGGTCACGGCGTTCGCCGACGCTCTGATGGTCCACGTGGGTGACATCTCGGCGGGCTGTGAGTCGCTCGCCGAGATGGTCGACACGAGCGTCGAAGAGGCCGACGACGGCGAGCCCGGCCTGGACTCCGTGGGCATGTGGGACCGTCTGGGTGGTCGTGTGGGGTCGCTGCTTCTCCGTCTCGTGGCGGCCACCGAGTCGGGCTGGCTCGCCTGGGCGGGGCTCACCCCCCTGGCGCTCGACGGGCCCGCGCTGCTCGGTGCCGTCGCGCTCGTCACCGCGGCCGGCGCGCTGGCGCCCTCGCTGGGTGTCGGACTCGGTCTCGGCTGCCTGATAGTGGGCGTGTTCGTCTCCGGCGCATGGATCGTGGGCGGCTCCGTCCTCATCGGCGGAGCGGTGTGGTGGTGGCTCCTCGCACGGCGCAGCGCGGGAGCCGCGGTCCTGCCGCTCGCCGCCCCGGTGCTGTCGATCGCGCGCATGGGCCTCGCACAGCCGCTGCTCTCGGGCTTCGCGCTCACCCCGCTGCCCGCAGCGGCGACCGCACTTCTCGGCGGGGTGCTCGCGGCGCTCGCGAGCGCGGTCTCCGCTACCGGGGCGCCGTACCTCTCGGTGTGGGCTCCGTACGCGCTCGACGTGTGGAGCGCCGAGCTGGCCATGGCGAGCATCCGCGCGCTGGCGACCTCCCCGGCGGCCTACGTCGCACTCGCGGGTTGGCCGCTCGCCGCCGTCATCATGTCCGTGGCATGCGGCCGGGCGACCCGCCTCGGGGCGCTCGTGGGCGCAGTGGGCGGTTCGGCGGCGCTCGCCGGCTCGTACCTGCTCGCCGACCTCGTCGCCAACGGCGATGCGATGGCCAGGCAATGGGCTGGCAACGACCTCGCGGTCGGACTCACCGCCTCACTTATACTGACACTGATCGTGGCCATGCTCGGTGCACCCATCCGTGCCGAGACAGACGACACGCCGCTCGAGCGCGCGGCACGCAGGGGCTGATCTGAGAAACGTGAGCATCCTCTCTGACTTCGAAGACCGGGTCTCCGGCGCCGTCGAAAGCGTCTTCGCCGGCGTGTTCCGGGCTCCCGTGCAACCCGCCGAGCTCGCGCGAGCGTGCGCCAAGGAGATGGACCGCCGCCGCAAGCTCGGTGTGGGCAAGGTCTACGCGCCCACGCTCTACTCGGTGTTGCTCTCCCCCGCCGACGGCGACCAGCTCGGCGGCTTCGCCGACACGCTTTCCGGCGAGCTGTCCACCTATCTCACCGGCTACGCGCGCGAGCGCGACTACCTGCTCAGCACCCGCCCTGTGGTGCGCTTCCTGATCGACGACGAACTCAAGCTGGGCCGCTTCGTGGTCATCGGCGAGCTGCTCTCCCCCGAGGAGATCGCCGCCGAGATAGGCGAAACCGCCGAGCCTGACACCGACTCGCACCACGAACCTGAACCCCGGCGCGCCGCAGCGACATCGATCCCCCACGCGCCGGTCGCCGAGCCCATAGCCGCTGCCGCCTTCTTCGACGCCGAGGCGCACGCCCTCGACGAGCTTCCCCCGGCATCGGCGATGGCGACGGTCACGGTACCGGGAGTCGCCCACGACATCGTCTTGCGCGGCGAGCGCATGGTCATCGGCCGGCTCAAGGCATGCGATATCTGCCTGGGCGACGCGAACGCCTCCCGACAGCACGCGGCGATCGAGAGCGAGGGCACGGGGTGGGCGCTCGTCGATCTGGGCGCAACGAACGGCACGCTCGTCAACGGAGCGAAGGTCGACCGCGTGCGCCTGCGTGACGGCGACATCATCACGGTGGGCGTCTCGGAGCTCATGTACCACGAGCCGAGGGGCTGACCCGCGATGATCGATGTCGCGCTGCTCGCCGGCCGGCTGGTCCTTCTCGCCCTGCTCTACCTGTTCCTCTTCGCCGCGGTGCGAGCCGGCATCGGTCTGGTCTCCGGACAGCGCTCCGCCGGCGTCGGCAGCTTCACCCTCTCGGTCGTGCAGGGTCCGCCCGAGCTCAGGGGCGTCAAGGTACCGGTCAACGGCCCGGTCGTCATCGGACGCTCACCCGGGGCCGACATCGTGATCGGAGACGACTTCGTGTCCGGTAAGCACGCGCGAGTATCGCTCGCCGGCAACGAGGCGGTGCTCGAAGACCTCGGCTCGACCAACGGGACCGTACTCAACGGCCGGGCGATCTCGACGCCCCAGACGCCTGCGCCCCGGCGACACGATCGACGTCGGCGCCGTGCGGCTCAAGGTCGACCGCGCATGAGCGGGCGAGCCAAGCAACCGTGGGCGGCCGTCACCGACATCGGCCGCGTGCGCACCCACAACGAGGACTCGGTCCTCGCACAGCCGCCGCTCTTCGTCGTCGCCGACGGGCTGGGCGGTCACGAGGCGGGAGAGGTGGCGAGCTCCATCGCCGTCGAGACCCTGCGCGACCACGCGCCGCGCCGTGCGGACGCGAGCGCGCTCGCCCGCGCCGTACGTGCAGCCAACCGCGAGGTCATCCGGGCCGCGAAGGAAGGCGTGGGCCGCTCGGGCATGGGCACCACGCTGACGGCCGCGATCGTCGAGGGCGGCACCATCGCCATCGCGCACGTGGGCGATTCGCGCGCGTACCTGCTCACGTCCGGTTCCCTGCGCCGGCTGTCCGACGACCACTCGATGGTCGCCGACATGATCCGGCGCGGCCAGCTCACCGAAGCCGACGCCCGCGTGCATCCCAACCGCAGCGTGATCACGCGCGCGCTCGGGACCGACTCGAACATGGTCGCCGACACCTACGAGATCGACGCCAACACCGGCGACCGGCTGCTGTTGTGCAGCGACGGGCTCACCGGGATGCTCGAGGACTCACGCATCGCCGAGCTTCTCGGCGGCTACTCGCGATCCCGGGATCGCGGCGGCCGAGCTGGTCGCGGCGGCCAACGAGGCAGGCGGGCACGACAACATCAGCGTGATCGTGGTCGACATCGAGGCGAGTGCGAAGACGGGCTCCGGCGTCCGCGAAGCCGACCGCAGCCTGCGTGGCTGGATCGCCGTGGTCCTGTGGGTCCTCGCGGCGGCGGCCATCGTGGCCGCGGCGGGCTACGGCGCGTACCGATACGCCATCACGCGCGCGTACGTGGTCACCGAGAACGGCGTCGTCACGGTCTACCAGGGCGTACCCGGTGAGCTCGCCGGTCTGCGCCTTCGCTGGCTCGTCGACACGGCGACGGTCGACACCGCGCAGCTCTCCTTGAACGAGCGCTCACGGCTCGACGAAGGAGTCCGCTTCGAGAGCATCCGAGAAGCGCTGGACTTCGCCGCGTCGCTCGAGTCCACGCCGTCGCCGGCGGAGTGACGATGCGTACCCGCCGGACCACCGAGCTGCTCCTCCTGCTCGCCGCCGCGCCGCCCGTGCTGCTCGTCTTCGCTCTCGTGGAGACGCAGGCGGCCCGCGACTTCTCGTGGGCGTCGCTGGCGGTACCGGCAGCGCTGCTGGTCGCATTCCTCGGTGCTCATCTCGCGGTGCGGCGTTTCGCTCCGCAGGCCGATCCCGCGTTACTGCCGGCTGCGTTCGTCCTGGCGGGCATCGGGCTGGCGTTCGTGACGCGGCTCGACCGGGAGCTGGCCGCGAGTCAGGTGACCTGGCTGTTCGTGGGGGTGGCGGCACTCGTGATCACGCTTGTGGCGGTGCCCTCGCTCGAACGCCTCGCACGCTACAAGTACACGATCATGCTCGCCGGAATCGTGCTGCTGGTGATGCCGGCCCTGATCGGCCGCGAGATCAACGGCGCGAAGCTCTGGATCAGGTTCGGCGGGTTCTCGTTCCAGCCCGGGGAGCTTGCCAAGATCGCGATCATCCTGTTCCTGGCCGCCTACCTGTCGGAGAACCGCGAGATGCTCTCGGTCTCCACGCGGCGCATCCTCGGGCTCAAGCTGCCCGAGCCCCGGACCCTGGGCCCGCTGCTGCTCATGTGGGCCGCGTCGCTGTTCGTGCTCGTGTTCGAGCGCGACTTGGGCTCGTCGCTGCTGCTCTTCGGGATCTTCCTGGTGATGATCTACGTCGCCACCGGCCGAGCGGCCTACGTGGTCGTGGGCCTCACGCTCTTCGGCGCCGGCGCCTTCGCCGCGTGGCGCGTGTTCGATCACGTGCAGTCGCGCGTCGCGATCTGGCTCGATCCGTTCGCCGATGCGACCGGGCGCGGCTACCAGCTCGTGCAGTCGCTGTTCGCGCTCGCGGCCGGCGGCACCATCGGCACCGGGGTGGGGCAGGGTCTGCCCACGCGCATCCCCTTCGTCGAGACCGACTTCATCTTCAGCGCCATCGGCGAAGAGCTCGGGCTGCTGGGTGCCACCGCGATCGTCCTGTGCTTCCTCGTGCTGTGCATCCGCGGACTTGCCACCGCGGCGCGCGCCAAGAGCGACATGGCGGCGTTCACGGCGGTGGGCCTGGTCGCGTCGATCGGGCTGCAGGCGTTCGTGATCGTGGGCGGCGTCACTCGGCTCATCCCCCTCACGGGTGTGACGCTGCCGTTCGTGAGCTACGGCGGCTCGTCGCTGCTGTCGACGTTCATCGCGCTCGCGCTGCTGCTGCGCGCCGGCGATGAGGGCACGGGCCTGCAGACCGAGATGCAGACGACCTCGACCGACATGGGCGTGCTCGGGCGGCTCGCGCTGGGCCACCGGCTCACCCGGGTCGCGACGGTCTTCTCGGTGATGCTCGCCGCGCTCGTGATCAACCTCACGTGGATCCAGGTGGTTCAGGCGCGCGTCGCTCGCGAACAACCCCGCGAACACCCGCAACCTCGCCGAGCAGGCCAGAAGCGACCGCGGGTCGATCCTCACCCGCGACGGCGTGGTGCTGGCCGAGTCCGTTCCCGCGGGACGCAGCACCTTCGAGCGGCAGTATCCGGAGGGCACGTTCGCCGCGCACACCGTGGGTTACTACTCGCTGCGCTACGGGCGGGCCGGCGTCGAGGCCGCCGCCAACGACGCGCTCACCGGCACGCGCAGCTTCGAGACCTGGTCCGACGTCGTCGACGACGCGACCGGTCGGCCCCTCGCCGGTGACGACGTGCGGCTCACCCTCGACTCCCGGGTGCAGCGCGCCGCCGAGAAGGCCCTGCGCGGCAAGCGCGGAGCGTGCGTGGTGCTCGACCCACGCTCCGGCGCGGTGCTCGCCTCGGCATCGAACCCCTCCTACGACCCCGCGAGCGTCGACGACGACTGGGACGAGATCTCCTCGGCCGATGAGGGCGCGGCGCTGCTCGACCGCGGGCGGCAGGCGCTCTATCCGCCCGGCTCGACGTTCAAGATCGTGACCCTCACCGGAGCGCTCGGTGCGGGAACCGCCACCCTGAGCGACACCTTTCCCGGCCCGGGCACCCTCGAGATCGGCGGAGCGCCGGTCACCAACTTCGAGGGCGGGAGCTACTCCGACATCGGCCTCCTCGACGCGACCGCACGCTCGGTCAACACCGTCTTCGCCCGGCTGGCCGTCGACTTGGGCCCCGAGAAGCTCGTCGAGCAAGCCGACCGCTTCGGGTTCGACAGCGAGGTCGACTACGAGCTTCCCGCGAAGGTGTCGCTCATGCCCGACCCCGCCGAGATGACCACGTGGGAGACCGCCTGGGCCGGCGTGGGCCAGCCCGTGGGCGAGCACGACAGCCCCGCCGGGCCGCAGGCCACCGTGATGCAGATGGCGCTCGTGGCCTCCGGCGTCGCGAACGACGGAGCGGTCATGCGCCCGTACGTGCTCGACAGCGTGCTCGACACGAGCGGCCGCCCGTCACCTGCCACGATCACGATCCCGCGCAGGCTCACCACCGCCACCGACCCGGCGACCGCCGAGGAGGTCACCCGCGCGATGGTGCGCGTGGTCGAGGCGGGCAGCGGGGCCGGAGCGCGGATCTCCGGCGCCGCTGTCGCAGGCAAGACCGGAACCGCCGAGGTGGGTCGAGGCAAGGCGACCAACGCCTGGTTCATCGCGTTCGCGCCCGCAGACAACCCCACGGTGGCCCTCGCGATCATGCTCGAAGGTGGCGGCCTCGGTGGGCGCGTGGCCGCGCCGGCGGCCCGATCGGTTCTTCAAGCGGCGCTCAAGGCTCAGACGGAGAAGTGATGAAGACCCGGCGCGAAGAGAAGTCATGCGTGCTCATCGGCTAGAATAATGATGGCTGGGGACAATCCTCGCAGGTAGTCGAACTTAGGGGTTTACGTGGAAGACAGGATCTACGGGCGCAGGTACCGAGCCACCGAGAAGATCGGCTCCGGCGGCATGGCCGAGGTCTTCAAGGCCGTCGACGAGGTGCTGGGTCGCACCGTCGCGGTCAAGGTGATGCATCCTCGATACGCTGCCGACCCCACGTTCGCTGCGCGCTTCCGCCAAGAGGCCCAGGCGGCGGCGAACCTCCAGAGCCCCTACATCGTCAACATCTACGACTGGGGCCAAGACGGCGACACCTACTACATCGTCATGGAGTACGTGCGCGGGACGGACCTCAAGAGCATCATCGGCCAGAAGGGCGCCCTCGACTCGAAGCGGGTCGCCGAGATAGGCGCTCAGGTCTGCTCGGCGCTTTCGGTCGCTCACGGCTACGACGTCATCCACCGCGACATCAAGCCGCACAACATCATGGTCACGCCCGACGGCTCCATCAAGGTCATGGACTTCGGCATCGCGCGCGCGGGCAACACCACGATGACCCAGACGGGCTCGGTGCTCGGCACGGCGCACTACGTCTCTCCCGAGCAGGCGCAGGGCCGTCCCCTCACCGACGCGAGCGACCTCTACTCGCTGGGTATCGTGCTGTTCGAGGCCGGGACGGGGCGGCTGCCGTTCGACGCCGACACCCCCGTCGCGGTCGCCCTCAAGCAGGTGAACGAGGCGGCCCCGCTGCCGCGCGACTTCAACCCCGACATCGACTCCGGACTCGAGTCGGTCATCGTCACCGCGATGGCCAAGAACCCGGCCGACCGCTACGACACCGCCGACGAGATGCGTCGCGACCTGTTGCGCGTGGTCCAAGGCCGTGAGGTGGCGCCGGCCGTGGTCGCCGCGGTGATACCCGCCGACCAGACAGCGGTGCTTCCGCAGATCGCTGACGATCCGTACGCCGATACACCCCGGGCGGACCGCGCGCCGGCGGGCCGCAAGAAGAAGCCGGTCTGGCCGTGGATACTGCTGGCCACCGTGCTCGTCGCGAGCGGCCTGGGTATCGCATGGTCGATGGGTCTGCTCGGCCCGCAGGGGATCCCGGTACCCGACCTCGCGGGCAAGACACAGGCCGAGGCCGAGACGCTGATCACCGAGGCCGGGTTCGTCGTCGGTGACGTCACCGAAGAGCCGAGCAAAGAGGTCGAGTCGGGTCTCGTGCTCAGCCAGTCTCCCGTCGCGAACGCCACCGCCGAGAAGGAGTCCGCCGTCAGCTTCGTGCTGAGCTCGGGCCCCAAGCGCATGGAGGTCCCGGAGGTCGTGGGACTCTCCGAGGACGAAGCGGTCGATCTCATCACCAGTGCGGGGTTCACGCCCGACCCTCAGCCGAACGAGTTCAGCGCAAAGGTCGAGGCGGGCAACGTCATCAGCCAGTCCCCCGACGCGGGCGAAGAGGCAGATGAGGGCTCCTCGGTGCAGTACGTGGTCTCGCGCGGCGTCGAAACGGGTGAGGTTCCTGACGTCGTGGGCGACAAGAAGTCGACCGCCCAGTCGAAGCTCGACGACGCCGGGTTCAAGGTCTCCACCTCCGAGCAGTTCGACACCAAGGTGAAGTCCGGCCTTGTCATCTCGCAGAACCCGAACGCGGGCATCGTGGTCGCCAAGGGCTCGACGGTGAAGATCGTCGTCTCCAAGGGCCCCGAGACGTTCGCTGTCCCCGACGTGGTCGAGAAGAGCGAGGCCGTTGCGACGGCTGAGCTCGAGGACGCCGGTTTCAACGTCAAGATCACCTACGACTACCAGGAGGGGAACGGGACCGTGCTCGAGCAGTCTCCCCCCGCCGGCACGAAGGTGACCAAGGGAACGACCGTCGATCTGCTCATCGACGGTGGAGTCGCGCCGTAGCGGTCAGGCTCGATCAGCTCGAACCGGCCTGAAGCGCCTCTCGGACCGCTTCGACGACGTGTTCGACGGTGAAGCCGAGTTCGCGCAGCGCGGTGTCTCCGGGAGCCGACGCCCCAAAGCGGTCGAGGCCCACGGCCGTGGTGCCGGCGCCGAGGTAGGTGCGCCACCCCAAGGTGACACCTGCCTCGACGGAGACGACGAGGGCGCCGGGGGCACCACGCTGCGTCGGTACTCCTCGGGTTGCTCGGCGAAGAGCTCGACGCACGGCATGCTCACGACGCGGACGTTCACGCCCTCTGCCGCGAGACGGGTTCGCGCGCCTCGAGCGCGAGCTGTACCTCCGATCCACTGGCGACGACGACCGCGTCGGGCGCCGAGCCTTCCGCGTCGGCGAGGATGTAGCCGCCGCGCGAGACCCCTCCGCGTCACCGCGGGGTAGACCGCGGGATCGAGTACCGGGAGCTTCTGCCGGGATAGCGCGAGCAGGGTGGGCCGCGAACGCTCGGTGAGCGCGACCCGCCAGGCGCCGGCCGTCTCGTTCGCATCGGCGGGGCGGATCACGAGCGTGTTGGGGATCAGCCGGAGCGCGGCCACGTGCTCGACCGCCTGGTGGGTCGGGCCGTCTTCGCCCAAGCCCACGCTATCGTGCGTGAACACGTGGATCGCGCGCACCTTGCTCAACGCAGCGAGCCTGATGGGCGGGCGCATGTAGTCGCTGAAGGCCAGGAAGGTCGCACCGAACGGGATGAAGCCGCCGTGGTACGCCATGCCGTTGACCACCGCGCCCATCGCGTGCTCGCGGACGCCGAAGTGGAGATTGCGGCCGGCCCGATCCTGCGGTGTGAACGCCGAGAAGTCGTTCAGCCACGTCTTGGTGCTCGGGGCCAGGTCGGCCGAGCCCCCGACCAGCTCGGGCACCCGCGCCGCGATCGCATTCATGATCTTGCCGCCCGCATCGCGCGTGGCGACCGCACCGCCGCTCTCGGCGAAGACCGGGATGTCGGCGTCCCAGCCGTCGGGCAGCGTGCCGCGCTGACGGCGCTCGAACTCGGCGCCCAGCTCGGGGAAGGCTTCTCGGTAGGCTTCGAAGCGCTCGTGCCAGTCGCGGCACAGCGCCTCGCCGCGCTCGGCCGCCGCGCGAAACCTCGCCCGCGCGTCGTCGGGCACGAGGAACGCGGGTTCGAGCGGCCACCCCAGCGCCTCCTTCGCGAGGCGCACCTCGTCGCCACCCAGGGGCTCGCCGTGCGCCGAGGCGGTGTCTTGCTTGTTGGGGCTTCCGTAGCCGATATGGGTGCGCACCGCGATGAAGGAGGGCTTGTCGGCGACGGCACGAGCGGCCTCGATGGCTGCGGCGATCGCCTCGACATCGGTGCCGTCGGCGACTCTCTGCACGTGCCAGCCGTACGCCTCGAAGCGGGCGACCGGGTCCTCGGTGAACGCGAGGTCGGTGGGGCCCTCGATCGAGATGTGATTGTCGTCGTAGAGCACGATCAGTCTGCCGAGGCCCAGGTGACCGGCGAGCGATGCGGCCTCCGAGGCGACGCCCTCCATCAGGTCGCCGTCGCCGCACATCGCGTAGGTGAAGTGGTCGACGATGGTGTGACCGGGCCGGTTGAAGTGGGCCGCCAGCGACGCCTCGGCGATGGCCATGCCCACGGCGTTGCCGATCCCCTGTCCCAGCGGCCCCGTGGTCGCCTCGACGCCGGGCGTCAAGCCGAACTCGGGATGCCCGGGCGTCTTGCTCCCCCACTGCCGGAACGCCTCGAGCTCACCGATCGGCAGGTCGTAGCCGGTCACGTGCAGCAGCGAGTAGAGCAGCGCGCATCCGTGGCCGCCGGAGAGCACGAACCGGTCCCGATCGGGCCAGCGAGGGTGCGCGGGCGCGAAGCGCAGGAACCGGTCCCACAGCGCGTAGGCGGTGGGTGCGGCACCCATCGGCATGCCGGGATGACCGGAGTTGGCCTTCTGGACCATGTCGACCGAGAGGAAACGGACGGTGTTGATGGCCAGCTCGTCGATGTGCGTGTTCATGTGTCCTCCGTGACAGAGCGAAGGCCCGCGTCACGTGCGTCGGTGCACGACCGATGAAGGGGAGCGTGTGGTGTCACGTGCCCCGGTTGTGAAAGACCTCACCCGAGGTGAAGAGCCTGTGTCCGCTTCACGTGCCATCCGGTTTGTACCCGCACACACGTCCGCCCCATCCCGCCGCACCGAGCCGCCGCCTAGCTGCGGAGACCGCCCAGCACGCTGCTGGCCGCGAACACCGACCACAGAAGCACAGCATCCACGAGCAGCGGCAGAACGGCCCAGCCGGAGAGCCAGACGACCTGCAGCACGATCGACGAGACCGCCCCGACGACGACAAGCCACGGGATCCACCCGCTCGGCACAAGCCATCCCCAGACGGCAGCGGCCGCCAGCAGGAAGCACGCGGCAGCCACGATCCCGAGCACGGGCGTGAGCGTGTTGAGCGCGTCTCCGCGCGGCAGGAGGGTCCGCGTGTCGGAGAAGAACGGCCAGAGCAGCCCGCCTCCGACCCACCATGGCGGCGGTGTCTGTCCGGGTGCAGCGGGGACGAGCGCGGTCAGATTCACCTGCGCTCCCAGCAGAAGAACGAGGGTCCAGACCATCTTGCTCATGTGCTCACTCCTTACTGTCGTGGAAACTGTCTTGGTTTCGAGTTTCCATCGGGCGTGAAGAGGGCCGCGCCTCGACGCGGCCATCCGTGACTAGATGACGAACTTGCTGATGCGCTCCGCCAACTCGGTGTCCCGGTCGTACGACGGATCGGCGTTCACCAGCACGAGGTACTCCACGATCATCGCCGCGATCATCTTCTCGACGAGCGAGGCATCCCCGGTCCTGAACTCGCCCTCATCCATCCCGCCTTGCACGAGTTCCCGCAAGAGATCGCCGTGTGCTTTGCGAAACGCATCCGCCGCGATCTCGTACTCGGTGAGCCACTCGTCCTCGCTGGTCCTCACGATATGCCCCCGGCCCATGTCCAGCACGGATCGCACGACCGCCTCGAGCTTCCCCGCATAGGTGGGAAGCGATGCCACAGAGGCCGAAAGCCGCGCCTTCTCGCGGCGCGCGTGCCGAGCCACCACGTGCTGATAGATCTCGCGCTTTCCATCGAAGTGCGTGTAGATCGTCTTCTTGGAGATCTTGAGCTCGCGAGCGATCTCGTCGAGCGTCGTACCGCTGTAGCCGTGACGGTTCACGCTGCGCTCGAACGTCTCGGCGATCTTTTCGCGTGTCGCACTCATGGGTTCCGCCTGTCCTCGGTGGAAACTCGATTCGACTACAGTTTCCACCGAGGAAACTCGTTTGTCAAGCAGTTTCCTCGGTGATCACGGCGTCTGGCTGCCTCCGGGGCGCAGAGGCCGGTGGAGCGCAGACACTCAGTGCATTACCATGTACAGGCTCGGACCACGAGCCGAAACGCCCTCGTAGCTCAGGGGATAGAGCACAGGTTTCCTAAACCTGGTGTCGCACGTTCGAATCGTGCCGGGGGCACCACACAACGAAACAGGCAGGCGGGCCCTTTTAGGGGTCCGCCTGCCTCTTCTTCGAACCACGCGCTGCGCTCGTCCCACCGTCTCAGCACCGCGCTTGACGAGCG
>CAVYQS010000008.1:0-37482 GCA_963770765.1 uncultured Actinomycetes bacterium
CGACTAGCGAGTTGTTGAAGCGTTCGGCGACATTCAGGGCGCGTCGCTGTTCTGTCGGCCCCTTCGGGTCATAACACCCGACGTGCGCTACGCGGCCGCTAGGTAGTCGACCAGGTCATACGCGCGCTCGAGTGACAACTTGCTCATGTTGCCTTGGCTCAGGAACGCGTGGAGGTTCCCGGGGTTCAACCCCAGGTCCTTCGCCATTCGATATCGAGTGACGCCTTTGGTGGCCTCCATCTCGAGGACCCGCTCGCGCGCGACCTGCTTGAGGCGTGCGTCACGTTCTCCGGCATCACGTCTCGCGACGTAGCTGCGCCAGGCCTTCGTGTACTCCGGGCGCAGACGAGGGTCTTCACACGCGAGCGCCATCTCTAGCTCGTCTTCCCTGGCGAGTTCGTCTAGCAGTCGCAACTCGGCGAGCAGCTTGGGCCGGTTGTCCAAATGCCGGGTGAGTTCGTCCGTCCGATTCGTCACAGCCGCCAGCAGGAGCAAGGGCTCGACCAAGCGCGGCCGCTGTTGCATTCGATCCGCCACACGTGACATAGCCTGCGAGTCCATGCCTGCGAGGGACGGAACATATGATTTCAGGTAGCCGGCGAACGTCAGTCGGCGCATGGTCCGCACTCCTCTCGGTACGCCTCGTAGTTGTGGAGCATGTCACGGTATCGACGGTCGCCGAGCCTGCTCATCTCGGCCTCTTGCACCGCCTTCGCAAGTCGCTTCCAGTCCAGTGTGCTCAGAACGTCCGGCTCGCGGATGTCCGAGGCATCCGTGTCTCGATTCGAGTACAGCTTCGACACCACCACATCCTCGAGTGACGCCGTATAGCACCGCACGGCCCTGTAGGGGAAGTCCACCGACACGAGCCGATCTTCGAAGTCGTAAGGGAAGTGGTTCTCGTACGCGATCACTCGGCCACTCAAGCCGAACTGCTCCATCAGGGGCTGTAGCTCTGAGGGGAACCGGATGGCGTCGATGTCGTCGGTTGGCCGTGAGAGCACCCCCAGCAGCACAAGTGCTCCACCCCCGACTATGACGAGTTCGAAAGAGCAGTCTGGGCACTCGAGAGCGACTGCTCTGTCGAACTGCCTCAGGGTCTCGAGGAGTCGCTCGCGTTCGGTGTTCGCTGTAGTGTCCACTTGGCTCTTTCGGAGTGGCGTGAGTGTGGTTAGCTTTTTCAAGAATAATATTCCTCAAACATTGAACCGTCAAGGTTGGCGCTGCGCCCTTTCGGGGTCAGCGAGGAAGCTCGCGAGCACCGCGCTCGCTGGGTACGCATCGAAGCCGATGCCGGTCGTCCGGATGGCTCCCGGATCCGACAGGCCGTCGACGAGCTGGAGCGCTTCTGCTCGGCGTCTCGCCCATGCGCAACACACGTGCGCCATCGCAGCGAGGCCCCGTCGGGGTACAACCCAAGACAAGCGGGGTCGACGAGCCCGATGTGACGAGGAGGGTCCCTCTTGAGACGCACGTGGATTGTGAGCATGTCGCTTGTCGCGCTGTTCGTGGTTTCGGGATGTGCCCCAGACCGTGTGGACACCGCTCCCCAGCCGACGTCCTGCTCCTCCTTCGGCGACGTCAACCGAATCGCCGGCAGAATCAGCACCTTCTGCCTCGATCGCATGGCTCGACACACCGCTGACCGATGCCGTCACGGGCGAGGAGTTCAGGCTCTCGGACTACAAGGGCAAGCCGGTTCTGCTCCACGCGTTTGCTACTTGGTGAAGCACGTGCAAGCGCCAGCAGGTCATCTTGGGTGAGCTGCTGGACGAGGACCGCGGGACGGTCCTGGTAGCACTGGCTATCGACGAGAACGAGGACGCCCTCCTCATTTCTGACACCTGGAAGGAGCGCGGCCTGACCGAGCCCGTCGCCATAGCCCCGCAGCAGTTGACCGAGGCGTTGGTCAACGAGTTCGGCCCCGAGATCGTCACGCCCCCGCAGGCGCCGATCGTTCTGATCTCGGCCGATCAAAGCTCCGCGAGACTCTTGCCGAGCGGCGTCAAGGACGTCGACGAGCTCACGTCCGAGCTCGCAAAGGGACGTTAGTTTGGACACGCTGCGATTCGTGGGCACGAGTTTCGTTCTCGGACTGCTCACGCCTCTCACAGCGCTCTGCGTCATCCCGCTCTACCCAGCGTTCCTCGTCCGGATGGCCCGGCTTGCGAAGCGCGATCGCGACGATCGCAAGGTTCTCGCGTGGACCGGGTTCGTCGTGACTCTCGGAGTCATCAGCTTCATGGGCCTGCTCGGAGTGGTGTTCACAACGCTGCTCCAAGAATCCCTCCAACGCGTGATCGGCGTCGTCTCGCCCATCGCGTTCACGATTCTTGCAGTCATCGGCGTGCTGATGATGGCGGGGGTCGAGATTCGTCACAAGGTGCGCCTCCCCGAGCCCAAGAACCCGCTGCTGGCCAGCTACCTCTACGGCTTCTTCTTCGGCGCCATCGTCATTCCGTGCAATCCTGCCTTCATCGCCGCGTTCTTGGCCAGGACGGCGCTGATTGCCGACCCTGCTGCCAGCATCCTGAACTTCCTCGCGTTCGGGCTCGGCATCGGAACCCCGCTCATCGTGTTCTCACTGGTGAGTCGCGCGGCAAGTCGACGCATGGTGAACGCTCTCGTGCGCCACGAGCGCACCATCGCCTTCGTCGCCGGCGCCGTCATGACGGGGGTATCGCTCTACTACCTCATAGCCGTCTTCGAGGTGCCCGCTCGGCTTCTTGGTCGCTAGCCCTGCCCGCGATCGTCCCCGCCCGAGAGGCTCCCGCTCATGCCCAACCGCCTCGCCACACAGTCCAGCCCCTACCTCCTCCAGCATGCCGAGAACCCCGTGGACTGGTACCCCTGGTCCCCCGAGGCGTTCGAGCGCGCGCGACGCGAGGACAAGCCGATCTTCCTGAGCGTCGGGTACTCGGCGTGTCACTGGTGCCACGTGATGGAGCACGAGAGCTTCGAGGACGAGGCCACGGCGGCGCTGATGAACGAGCACTTCGTGAGCATCAAGGTCGACCGCGAGGAGCGCCCCGACGTCGACGCCATCTACATGGAGGCCGTGCACGCGCTCACGGGCCGGGGCGGCTGGCCGATGAGCGTGTTCCTCACGCCCGACGCGGTGCCGTTCTACGGCGGCACCTACTTCCCGCCCACGAGCCGCTACGGCATGCCGTCGTTCACCGACGTCCTGAACCAGATCGCCACGCTGTGGGCCACCCGCCGAGACGAACTCGTCGAAGCCGGCGCTGAGCTGCGGGCCGCGCTCGAGGCGCAGGCGACGGCCGGCACCGGCTCGGCATCCGGCGCGCTGGAGCCCGCGACGCTCTCCTCGGCGCAGTCCGCGCTCTCCCGCGACTTCGACGCCGCTTACGGCGGCTGGGGCGGGGCGCCCAAGTTCCCGCAGCCCCCGGTCATCGACTTCGTGCTGCGCCGCCACCTCGCCACCGGCGAGGCGCACCTGCTCGAGATGGCGACGGTGACGCTCGACGCCATGCTGCGCGGGGGGATGTACGACCAGCTGGGCGGCGGGTTCCACCGCTACTCCACCGACGAGCGCTGGCTCGTGCCGCACTTCGAGAAGATGCTCTACGACAACGCCCAGCTCGCCCGCGTCTACCTGCACGCCTACCAGGTCACCGGCGCGAGCGAGTACCGCCGCGTGGCGACTGAGACCCTCGACTACGTCGCCCGCGAGATGCTCGATGAGGCCGGCGGCTTCTACAGCGCCCAAGACGCCGACACCGAGGGCGAGGAGGGCCGCTACTTCGTCTGGACTCCCGAGCGAGATCGAGGCCGCACTCGCCGGCGCCACGCCCGACCCGACCGGCGACGCCGAGCTGTTCGCAGCCGCCCACGGCGTGACCGCACGCGGCAACTTCGAGGGCAAGAGCATCCTGACGCTGGCCAAGACCGCCGCAGAGATCGCCGAGGAGTCCGGGCTGCCGGAGGCCGAGGTCGAGGAGCGGCTCGTGCGCGCTCGGCGCGCGCTGCTGGCGGCGCGGGAGACGCGCGTGAGGCCGGGACTCGACAACAAGGTGCTCGCCGGCTGGAACGGTCTGATGCTCGCCGCCTTCGCCGAGGCGGCCCGCGTGCTGGACCGCGACGACTACCGCCAGATCGCCGAGAAGTGCGCGGAGTTCCTGCTCGCCGCAGCTGCGCACGCCCGAGGGTCGGATGCTGCGCAGCTGGCCACGCGGCGGGACACCGCTCCCCGGCTACCTGGAGGACCACGCTGCGTGTGCCGCCGGCCTGCTCGAGCTCTACCAGACGACCTTCGACCCGCTCTGGTTCGAGGCCGCCCGCGAGCTCGCCGAGACGATCCTGGAGCACTTCGCCGATCCTCTCGGCGGCTTCTTCGACACGAGCGACGATCACGAGTCGCTGCTGCTGCGCCCCAAGACGATCCAGGACGGCGCGCAGCCCAGCGGTGGTGCGATGGTGGCCGAGCTGCTGATCAAGCTGGCCGAGTACACCGGCGAGGAGCGCTACGCCGAGGCCGCGAGCACGGCGCTCGCGCAGGTGCAGCCGATGATGGCGCGCGCACCGCTGGGATTCGCGCACTGGCTGGGAGCGCTGGATCTGCTGCTGGCACCCCCACAGGCGTTGGCGATCGTGGGGGAGGAGGGCGCCGACGAGATGCTGGCGGTGGTACGCGAGCGGTGGCGGCCGAACCTGGTGACGGCGGCCGGGGTCGCGGGCGAGGCGACGGGCGGTGTGGCGCTGCTCGAAGGCCGGGAGGCGCTCGGTGGGCTCGCGACGGCCTACGTGTGCCGAGGGTTCGTGTGCGAGAGGCCCGTCGGGACAGCAAAGGAGCTTGCGGAGGCCTTGGGCAGCCGCGTTGGGTTACCTTAGAAGCACTCACTATCGAGGGGGTCTCGCGTGAAGGATCGCAAGGTGTTGCTCATCTCTGTGGTGGCTGCCACCGTTGTCGCCGCGCTGATCCCCTTGTTCGACGCGTACCTGGTGCCCCAGATCGACTTGCTGCCCGATGCGGGCGCGGCCTGGTACTACTGGAAGCTCCCCGAGCCCACACTCCTCACGCGAGTCGCGGCGTGGGCGCCCTATCTGATCCATCAGGTGCTTCTGTGGTACTTCATCTTTCGGCTGAATCAGTCCAGGAAGCGTCAGGACGACACCTTGTCGACGTGGAACTGGTGGCTGCTGGGCGTGAACGCGGCGGCCGTGGCAATCCACTTTGCGAAGACGGCTATCACCTACGACGGCACTGCGCAGGACGTGCCGGTGTGGAGCTCACAGTACTCGGTCATCTTCATGCTCGTGCTCATTCTGATCATGAAGAATCGCTGGCGCGGTCTGTTCTTTGGTCGCAAGGCGCCCCTGCCAAGAGATGGCGTCCGGCTCACGAGCTCCATCCACTCGTACTACATCGCATGGGGGGTCGCCTACACCTTCTGGTTCCATCCGGTTGTGTCCTCGTGGGCCCACGTCATCGGCTTCTTCTACATGTTCCTGCTGTTCATCCAGCTGTCGCTGGCTCGCACGCGCATGCACGTGAACAAGCTGTGGACGCTCGCTCTCGAGGTCATCGTGCTGGTGCACGGCACAGCGGTCGCCTACTTCACCCAGCAGTCGATCATCTGGACCATGTTCTTCACGGGGTTCCTGACGATACTGATCGTGACGCAGATCTACGGCCTGGGTCTCTCGAAATGGGCGATCCGCGGTGCCTCGGCGGCGTACGTCGTGCTGGTGCTCGGTCTGTACACGTTCTATCCGAGCGGCACGTTCTCGACCGAGCGACTGGCGAAGATCTACCAGGTCTCGTTCATCCCGGTCGCCGAGTACAGCCTGGTGTTCGTTGTGGCGGCGGTGTTGTGGGCTGTGAGCTTGCTGCCTCCGGTTCGGAACCACCTGCACCCGTCGGGCACGCGGTAATCGACGGCGGCTGCTTGATGGGGCGGTGCTGAGTAGGCCGGTATGGCTCGGCCGTTTGGATTCGGTTCAGGTTCTGGCGCGGGCGTCTCTTCGGGAGACCGTGGTCGTGAGCAGCGCGATGAGCAGCACCACCACGGCGACCGGGATGAGCGCCCACCAGTTCCAGTGGGCGGGGGCTCCTCCGTACGCGCCGAACCAGATGACCGGGAGATACCCGAGGGTGCGCAGCGCGTCTGCGCCGGTGAACGCTTCCGGCCCGCCGAACACGATCACGTAGCGGCCGGAGTCTGCCGGACCGTCGCCCGGCTCAACGCGCAGTTCGTACCCGACGCCGGGCTCGAAGGAGACCTGCTCCTCACCTCCGAGCCAGAAGGACGTGAGCGAGAACGGTTCCCACTCGGTCGCGCGCTCGCTCAGACCCGGGTCCTCGATGACGGTGAGATCGGTGTCATCGGCGAGCATGCGCAGCACCGGGCGAAACCCCTCGTGATCGCCTCGGACAGGAACAAGGATGCCGATGACCTGGGTCACGGGCTCGTCTACCGAGAACACGTAGGAGTCGCTCGTCTCGTCCGGGGCGAGGTAGCCGTAGATCGCCCGGGAGACCTCGGGGCCACCGATGGCGGCCGCGCCCTCGCCCTCGGAGCTCTCCAGCGCGGGGACGTGAGCCAGCGCCGCCGGGGCGAGCGCCACGACGATCCCGGCGACCGCCAGGGCCATCACGCCGAGCGTGATTGTTCGCGATCCGAGCCTCATGGTTGAGGATACCCGCTCGCGGCACCAGCGCGGCACGCGGTTCGCCCAGGCGTTCGCCCGCATGACCGAGAAGCCCACACGCGGCGAGGAACAGTACAGCAGCGGCTCGGTTCGGCGCTGCTGGTTGAGGCGCTTCGCAAGGCCGCTGCCGCCGCCGACACGATCGGGGTTCGCGTCGTGTTGGTCGATGCGCTGAATGAGGATGCTAGGGGTTTCTACGTCAGGCATGGTTTCGAGGCCGCTCCGACGGACCCCCTGCATCTGATGATACTGATGAAGGATGTCCGCAGGACTCTGGGACGCTGACCGCATGGCCCGCATGATTCCTTGATGGGCAGCCCGGCACCTACATCGGTCAGCCAGGACCCCACGGGATGCCGAGCAGGTACCAGGCGGCGAAGAACGCCGTCCACGCGATGGTCAGGGCGATGAAGTAGGGCAGCATCAGCGCGATGACGGTGCCGATGCCACTGCGCTTGTCGTAGCGAGCGGCGAAGACCACGATCAGCGGGAAGTACGCCATGATCGGGGTGACGATGTTGATGGGGGAGTCGGCGACACGGTAGGCCGCAAGGGTCACCTGCGGTTCGATACCCAGGCGCAGGAACAGCGGGACGAAGATCGGTGCCAGCAGTGCCCACTTGGCGATGGCCTGGGGCATGATGATGCCCACCAACACCGTGATGCCGATCGATCCCAGCAGCAGCCACAGGCTGCCGACGTTCATCGTCTCGATGGTGTCGCCGAGCCTCACCGCGGCGATCTGGGCCAGGTTCGAGTAGTTGAAGTACGCGATGAACTGGGCGATGAGCAGGAACAAGAACAACAGCCCCGCGAGCCCGGCCCACGACTTCTGGATCGCGCCGATGATGTCGTCGCTGCTCTTGAGCGTGCCTGCGCCTCGGCCGTACCCCAGCCCGGCGCCCAGGAACACGAGCGTGATGATCACGATGAGGCTGTCCATGAACGGCGAGGTGCCGATGATGGCCCCCGTCGCCGCGTCGCGGAGAGGAGCGTTCGGCGGGAACGTGAGCAGGGCCACGGCCACCAGAACCACCAGCGTCCCGATGCCCGCCAGCCGCAGGCCCTTCGAATCCTGCTCGGGGGTGATGCCGGCGAACACGTCGGGCTCATCGGCGTTGACCTGGTCGGTGGGGGCCAGCGCGGTGTCGTAGGTCCCCAGGCGCTTCTCGACCACGCGGGTCGTCACGATGGCCAGCACGACCGTGAGCAGGATCGTCGAGCCGATGCCGAAGTACAGGTTCGCCGTGATGTCGATCGACAGCGCGGGGTTGACCAGGTGAATGGCCTCGTTGGTGACCTCGGTGAGGATCGCGTCGGTGGGGGTGACGAGCAGGTTCACGCCGAAGCCGCCCGCCACGCCGGCGAACGCGGCTGCCATACCGGCGAGTGGATGACGCCCCACGCTGTTGAACGCCGCGGCGCCCAGCGGGATCAGCACCAGGTAGCCCGCGTCCGAAGCGATGCTCGAGATGATGCCCAGGAACACGATGATGTAGGTGAGCGTTCCCACCGAGGAGACCTGGACCAGTTTGCGGATGAGCGAGGCGATGAGCCCTGAGATCTCGGCGACGCCGACGCCGATCATCACGATCAGGATGATGCCCATCGCCGTGAATCCCATGAAGTTGCGCACGAACGAGGTGAACAGGAAGCGGATACCGTCGGCGGTGAGCAGGCCTTGGGCCTGGACCGTCTCGGTCACGACCTTGTAGTCGCCCGCGTCTGCTTGCTCGGGGGGTAGCACCTCGGCGGGCAGCGTCGATCCCGCGATGTCGTACTGCTCGACCGGCACTGCGGCGGGCTTGATGACCTGGTAGGTCGCGCTGGCGCCCATCCAGTAGAAGACCTGCGACAGCAGGATCATCCCCAGGCACAGCACGAGGAAGAGCACCGCGGGGTGGGGGACTTTGTTGCCCACGCGCTCGATGAAGTCGAGAACGCCGCCGGAGCGCTTCGCCTCAGGTGCGGCGGCGGCAGACTACGGCGCTCATCGCGTACCCGCCTCCTTGTCTGCGTCGGCCAGTCTGCCGATGAAGTCCGCGATCGCCACGACGGTCTTCTCGAACTCGTCGAGCATCACGCGCTCGTTGGGGCCGTGGATGTTGGCGTAGCCGTCGGTCGCACCGCCGAGCATGACCACGGCGCCCGGAGCCGCCTGCTGCAATGCGCTCACCAGCGGGATCGAGCCGCCACCGCCGGCGGTGATCGCCTCGGCACCCCACGCGTCTGACCACGCGTCGCACGCGACTGCGAACACCGGGCTGGTGGTGTCGGCTGCGAAGCCGTTGCCGGTGGGCCCGGGCTCGACGCTCAGCGTGATGCCGAACGGCATCGCCTGCTCCAGGTGCTTCACGACCGCGGCCTGCGCCTCGGCGGCGTTCTGCCGAGGATGGACGCGCACGTTGAGCTTGGCGCGCGCGTGGGGCTGGACGGCGTTGAGGGCCGCATCGACCGGAGGGGCGTCGATGCCGATGACGGTGATCGCCGGGCCCGACCAGACGCGCGAGCCCAAGGTGCCGGTGCCCACCAGCGGCTGGCCGTCGACGACTTCGGCGAGACTGCGGAACTCCTCTTCGGAGCTACCGCCGCCCGTCCACTCCTCACGCAGCAGTCCCTCGACCGCGACGTTGCCGTCCTCGTCGAACAGCGTCGACAGCGCGCGGATCAGTGCTATCAGCGCGTCGGGCGCCGCTCCACCGTACTGGCCGCTGTGCTTGGCCGAGGCGAGCGTTCTGGCCTCGACGGTCACGTTCGCCATGCCCCGAAGTGCGACCGTGAGCGTGGGAACGCCGGGCCTCACGCTGCCCATGTCGGCGATGACCATGGCGTCGACGTCGAACCACTCGGGATGCTCGAGAGGGTAGGGCGTGAACGCACCGCCGCCCACCTCCTCCTGGCCCTCGATGACGACCTTGATGCCAACGGGCGGCGTGCCGTCCCAGGCGCGCAGGGCTCCCGCGATCGCGACGATGTTGGACTTGGTGTCGCCGGCTCCTCGGCCGTAGAGGGCCCCATCGCGCAGCGTGGGCTCGAACGGTGGGGTGTCCCATAGCGACTCGTCGCCGGCGGGCACCACGTCGTAGTGGCTGTAGAGCAGCACCGTGGGAGCGCCGTCGGGAGCGGGGATCTCGGCGACGATGATGGGCGCGGTGTCGGGCAGCTCGAGGTTGTCGACGGTGGTGCACCCGACATCGGTGAGCAGCTTCGCGATGAAGTCGCGCGCGCGCAGCAGCTCGGCATGTGTGGACTCGGGGTAGTCGACCTCGGAAACCGAGGGGATGGCGATCAGGTCCGACAGTTCCGTGGTGAGCTGCGGCATCAGCTTCTCTACGCGCGCGGCCAGGTCAGACGGCGTGCGTGACGCGGACGATCCGTTCATCGGGGCTCCTCTGATCATCGGGACTGCCGATTTGATACCCCAACGGTACGGGTTTCGAGCGAAAGGGGGGGATAGCCGCGTGCCGAGGCGATCGGTCCGGCTTGCGGTCGTCCGGGCCTAGCTCGTGTCCGCCGCGGGGATCGCCCACGTCCCGCCGAAGCGCTCGATGGTCTCTCTGGCGTCTTGCTCGGTGAGGGGCGTGGTCTCGGGGGTGCCGATGAAGGTGCCGGGTATCTCCGGGTCAAGCACCCACGCGTCGGCCTCGTAGTCGAACCGCCAGATCCTTACCGCGTTGCCGGCCGTCCACAGCACCGTGCGAGACTCTCCCCGGACGGGGGCGTGCTGGTCGGCGAGCCAATACGGCACGACCGTCTCGGCGCCCCCTATGAGTTCGATCCCCTGCGGCATGGCGATGCCGTCGGCGTTCGCCTGCATCTGCGACGCGAGCTCGTCCAGCCGCTTGAGTTCGGGGTTCTTTCGCAGCGACGGCGCCACCCACGTACCACCGGCGCGCTGGATGGTGCCCTTGGCCTGCTGCTCGGTGATCGGCTCGACCAAGGGTGACCCGATGTAGATCCCGAACATGCTGCGGTCCTCGACCCACCGGTCGCTGTCGTAGTCGAACCTGTGGATCCCGGTTCCGCCCATCCAGAGCACGACTCGGGACTTCCCCAAGACGGGGTTGTCGGCTGCGAGCTGGTAGTCGGACTTCAGGCGTCCCATGTGTCCTCCTTGTCGCGCTCGGCTTCCCGAGGTACGGGAATGTCACTGGCAGAGCCGCTACCTTCTGTAGGCCTCGGCCTGAGGACCCGCGAGGCGAAGCAGCTCGTCGACCAGCTCGCGGGGTCCGAGCCAGCTCGCCGGCGGGTTCTCCCACCATTCGAGCGACACCTCGAGCTCGGCGCAACAGATTTCGAGGCTGAAGGTGGTTCCATCGAGGCCGAGGGTGTCCGAGCGCGCGTCGCCCACCTCGAAGTGCTCGAGAATCGCCCACAGGCGCGTGGCGTCGTCCGGCGTCAGCTTCGTGGTGGTCCAGGACGCGGCGTCGAGCAGGAACCCCTGCCGAGCAGACAGAGTCAGGTCTTCATCGCGGTCGACACCGTTCACAGACGCGATACGCACCTCGATCGCCTCGCCGAACGAGGGCTCAACAAGCAGTTTGATGATCGGGTGGTCAAACATTGCTTCCCCCTCTGGCCGAGAGCCCGCTGCCGATCCAGGCTCACCACCACAGCCTACTGCATGGGTCTGACGTGCACCTTCGCCGGGGCGGCAGGTCACCCAACTCCGAGATGTTGACACGGCTGGCAGTCTGGCGTACGCTATAACGTACGTGAAAGGGAGTGCCCAGATGACCAGCATCACCGCCACAGAGGCTCGCAAGTCGCTCTACAAACTCATCGACGATGTCTCGGAATCACACGAGCCCGTCCAGATCACCGGCAAGCGTGGCAGCGCCATGCTCGTTTCGGAGGACGACTGGCGAGCCGTGCAAGAGACGCTCTATCTCGTCTCGATCCCCGGCATGCGCGAGTCCGTCCTCGAAGGCATGGCCACTCCCGCAGATGAGCTCGACAGCGAGCTCGACTGGTGACCTGGAGCCTCGTCTACACGAAGGCCGCGCAGAAGGACGCCAAGCATCTGGCGGCCGCCGGACTGAAGCCCAAGGCCCAAGCGCTCCTCGGCGTGCTCGAGCAGAACCCGTATCAGACTCCGCCGCCCTTCGAGAAGCTGGTCGGCGACTTGAGCGGGGCGTACTCCAGGCGGATCAACATCCAGCACCGGCTCGTCTACCAGGTCCTCGAACCTGAGCACGTGGTCAAGATCCTTCGTATGTGGAGCCACTACGATTAGCTCGGACGATGGCTTCAACACGTCGGCGCGGCTACCTGATGACAATCTGTGAAGCTGGTGGGGCTCGCCTCCCTCCATCCATCGCCCCCGCATGGCGACAATCCATCTAGAGCGGGAATCGTTCGAACCGCCTGAGCGCCGCTCATGCGCACTGCGTTGACGAGAGAAGAGAGCAAGCAGCAGGGTCGGCTGAGACAGGTGTTCCGGCACAAGACGAAGAAGCAGCCGTTTCAGGGGGTCTTCTGGGGGACAGTGATCGGCAACTGCCTGCTGCTCGTGGTGTTTCTCGTCGCTGCCTCTTCAGGATCCGGGTAGTGCTGCCGATCGGCAGTTCAAGACCGCCACGACGTACGTTCGAATCGGCCGGCAGTCGCGGAGAGCATCAAGGAGTACCTGACTGAGACCCGGCGCGGGCGTGCCCGCCTCCTGAGTTTCGGTCGACGGCGGGTTGGGAAAGCACGGACAAGGCAGTGCTACGCACTACCGTACGCATCGGGCAGTCCGAAGTGATCTCGCTTCGTCGTGCCGCGAAGAATGCGCACCGCTGTTTGCACCACGCCTGCCGGGGGGAATGCGTAGTGCTACTTCGTGTGCTTCCGTTGGTCGCCAGAGCGCTCTACCTGCGCCGCAATCCATCGCAACGCAACTGTCCGCGGTGTCCCATTCATTCGCGCTGATCTGGCGCGACGTGGTTGACGGTGGGTCACGCGAATGGGGGGCATGATGGGCACAGGATGGTTCGCGCGCGGTGTCTCTGCAGGGCATGTGTCAAAGCGTCTGTCGGTCGTGGTTGCGATCGCGTTGCTTGCGGTGGCGGCACCGACCTCGGCATTCGGGGCTCTCGACGGTCTTGTTGCGGGGCGAGCGAACGCCGCCCAAGCCCCGGAATGGTCGGCGCACAAGATCGACAGCGAGGGAGGGGCCTGCGTCTTCTTCCTCAATGCTGCCGAGGGCTGGGCGGGGGATCCGGAGGGGTACCTCTTTCACACCCGTGATGGCGGCGTGACGTGGACGAGGTCGCGTATGCCCCAGAGCAAGTCGTCCAAGTGGCAGTGGGGCTCCGTCGATCAGATCCAGTTCGTGAACAAGACGCATGGTTGGGTCTTGATGGGCGGTGGCTACAAGAGCAAGGGCTACTGGTACAACGCATCACGTCTCTACCGGACCACCGACGGCGGCGCGACCTGGAAGCGTCTGTGGACGCGCAAGGGATCAGTCGCGGAGTTCCAGTTCGTCAGTGCCTCGCGCGGATGGTTCGTTCAGGGTCGGACTGTCTACCGGACCACGAACGGAGGCGCGAGACTCACGAACCAGCACGCCGACAGGGCCCTCAAGGCGCCGAAGAAGTTCGCCAAGCTGACGGGACTCAGGTTCGTAGACGCCCGCACGGGATGGGCGTGTGGTGGATACATCGGGGGATGGACGAAGCCGATACTCCTGCGCACGCGAGACGGTGGAAAGACCTGGAAGCGGGCCAAGACCGGTCTCACGGGCGGCGTCGACGACGTGTGGTTCGTCAATCGGAGCACGGGCTATGCGATCGCCAAGGGTTTGTACAAGACGACGAACGCCGGCAAGAGCTGGCGCCGCGTGAAGTACTCGAGCAAACAGGGCTATGACGCAGTCCAAGGCTTCGGGACCAAGGGCGTCCGGCTGCTCGGCAACAAGCCGCGCGTCACCCCGGGCCCGTCGAACGTCACCGATGTCATCTGGACGTCGCGCGATGGCGCCGCGACGTGGTCGTCGGTCGACCTGGTCGGCGGATCCTCGATGAGCTTCGTCGACATCGACACCGGGTGGTTAGCGGGTGCTTGGGTGGACCTGGGAGATGAGTACGATCCGGACACGCACTACTGCATTCTGCGGACCCCGGGCATCGCACCATAAGCAGGTCGGCAGCACGTTGAGGGCGATGGGCCATGTTGAAGGCTACGGCCTACAACTGGCTCCTCCACCCGCTACAAGGTCAAGATGGAGCCTCACGTCCGACACTGACCGAGTGGTAGTATCCATTCGAGGGAGGCGTGCAACGCGCGGAGGGGGTCTTCGACCATCCCGCGGCGCGCACGGCACTGCAGCGAGAGGGGACTCCGTGGTTTGGCAAATGGCACAGTCGTGGCCGTCGATCACCGTCGTCGTACTGATCGCGTATTGGATCGCGATGGCGGTCATCGTCATCACCGACGAGCGCGAACCCACCGAGACGCTCGCATGGCTCCTCGTGCTCTTCGCGTTTCCGGGCCTCGGACTCATCTTCTACTTCCTGTTCGGTCGCAACTGGAAGAAGATCGCCCAGCGAAGCGCGTGGGCCAAGGAGATATTCGCGCTCGCACTCCCCACGATGAACCGGGTGTGGGGGAAGTACTCGAGCGTCGAAGATGAGCTGCTCGAGTGGGCGGAGCCGCGCGGCTACGCCCCCATCATCAAGACGGCGCTCGCCGCAGACACCACCCACGTGCTCCCGGCCTACGACGTGAAGATCCTCAGAGACGGCGAAGTGCTCTACGACACGCTCAAGGAGGACCTGCGCAACGCCAAGGACACCATCAACTTCCAGGTCTTCATCTGGGAGCGCGACAAGCTCACCGCCGAGCTCTCGGCCATCCTGACCGAGCGCGTCCGCGCTGGCGTCGAAGTTCGCCTGCTCACCGACTACGTTGGGTGCATGGCGTTCAAGAAGGACGAGATCAAGGCGATGCAGGCGGCGGGTGTGAAGTTCCACAGCGACCTGCCGGACTGGCGCAAGATCAACTACATGGACCACCGCAAGATCATCGTGATCGACAGCGTGATCGGCTACGTGGGTGGCCTCAACGTGGGCCAGGAGTATATCGACGGCCAGCCGCACTACAAGTCGTGGCGCGACACGCACAGCACGTTCCACGGTCCGGCCGTGGCCGACCTGCAGAAGCTGTTCGCGGCCCGCTGGCATGAGAACTCGAAAGAGAACCTGTTCACCGAGCGCTTCTTCCCGCTCGAGTACCCGCAAGACGGCGTCTTGTCGCCGGCGATCACCGTCGCCCAAGGCGTCGAGCTGCAGTGGGACCCGGCGCGCCGGGTGCACGAGGCCGCGATGGCTGCCGCGAGAGACCGTATCTGGATCCAGTCGCCGTACTTCATCCCCACGCCCGACATCTACGAGATCATGATCAACCAAGCGCTGGCCGGCAAAGACGTGCGCCTCATGATCACGGGCGTGCCCGACAAGAACCTGCCGTGGCGCGCCGCGCATTCGTTCTTCCACAAGTTCCTGCTCGCCGGCGGGAAGATCTACATGTACCAGCCGGGCTTCTTCCACGGAAAGACGCTCACCATCGACGGCGAGATCTGCGTGATCGGCACGATGAACATGGACATCCGCAGCCTCGCGCTGCACAAAGAGGTCATGACCTGGTACTTCAACAAGGACATCGCGGCCGAGCACGACGCGATCTTCGAGGACGACATGACGAAGTGCGCCGAGGTGACGCTCGAGACGGTCGCGAACTGGCCGGCCGGGTTCAAGTTGAGGAACTCGGTGTCCAGGCTCATGTCGAACCTGATGTAGGTTCTCGTAGGCGGTCACTCGGCCACTCAGGCCGGGGTGCTCCGTAGCTCCAAGATATGACTCGTCAAGGGTGCGAGCTAGCCTGCACCAGGTCCAGGATGCATAGCGCTAGTCGCCGCGTCCGCTCTCGTCGCGTGCAGGCCGTGAGGCGGGAACGGGCGCATGTCCCGCCCCGCTGCGATCCGCGATCCGGGAACGCCAGGCCAGCAGACGCTCCGGGGGCACGCCCGCGCGGTAGCCGGCGATGACGGCTGCGTTCGTCAGGGTCGTTCGCAGCAGTCCGTGCCGATGCCAGGCTCTGGCCGAGCTTGGGGCGGATGACGGGGCGGTTTCGAGGCGTCCGAGCTGGCTGCACCGTCGCGCGAACTCGTGATCCTCCATCACAGGCAGCAGCGGGAAGCCGCCCAGGTCGGCGAAGTCGCGCACCCGAACGAACAACGCCTGATCGCCGTAGGGCAGCCCGAAGATGCGGTGTCGCAACCGGCCACCGGCGGTGATGAGCCGATCGATGGTGTTGTCGGGGTCGCCTGCGGCGAATCGGAAGCATCCCAGAGCAGTGTCCGCGTGCGCCATGACGCCTCGGACCGAGTCGAAGGAGTCCGCCGGCAGAGACGTGTCGGCGTGCAAGAGGAGCAGGATGTCCCCGGTCGCCTCGGCCGCACCGGCGTTCATCTGCACCGCGCGTCCGCGCCCCGAGCGCACAAGGCGAGCGCCGGCAGCAAGCGCGATCTCTGCGGTTCGGTCGGTGCTGCCCCCGTCCGCGACGATGACCTCGTGCGCGCCCGCGTCCCACGAGCTGCCGACTGCGGCGGCGATACCGTCCTCCTCGTTGAGAGTGGGGATGACCACGCTCAGCCGAGGATGGAGCCGCTCACGTTCCTCGGCGGCAAGGACCTCAGCCCAGATCGCGACGTCCTCGGGCCTGTCGATGTCGGCGACCGGGTCGAGAAGGTGCACGGAGAGGCCTTCATCGCGTGCGGCGGCGCAGGTCGCTTCGAGCACGGCCGACGTTCCCCACGGGATCTGCGGGCCGAGAAGGGCCGGAACGGATCGAGTCGCCGAGCGCTGCGCGAACGCGACGAGGTAGTACCCACCATCCACCGCGGGTCCCAGCACGACGTCGTGTTGCGCCAGCGCGTCGAGTGCCGCTCGGACGTGGACTCCGCCCACGCCGGGAGCGTCGGAGCCCACCAAGACCGCCGCCTCGGCCCCCCGGTCCAGCGGCCTGCGCGCCGCAGCCGCCAAACGGGCGCCCAGATCTCCCGCGCCCTGATCGCGCACGCGGACGTTTCGTCCGAGCCAGCGTCTCACCTTGTGTGCCGACGCGCCCGTTGCCCGCACCTCGAGTTCGATGCCGCTGCCAAGCGCTGCCGCGTGCATGCGGCGGACGCAGTGACGCGCGAGTCGGGTGTGCAGCTCCGCCGCCCCCTCGTTGCCGAGCGCACCGATGAGGCGGGTCTTGGCATGCCCGGGTCGCGGGTAGCGCGTCATGACGATCAGGCAGGCAGGCGCGTGGTGTCCCGACCGGGTCACAGCAGGGCGCCCTGTCAACCGGAACCCGCGGCTGCGGTGCAGGCGAAGCAGTGCTCGGCGAAGTGGACCGGGCGACGGGCGAGCAGCGAGCTATCGAACTGCGAGACGTGCATCGGCAAGCCGGCGGTCAGCCCGACGCCGCGCCCGAGGTTGAAGTCGCAGTCCCACAACGTGCCGTCCCAGGCGATCACGAGACAGCTGCGGCACGCCAGCAGAGGGAGCGTCTGCGGATTGAACGCGTCGCGCAGCTCCCGCGAATAGGATCCCAGCCTGCCGCTGCGGTCCAGGAACTCCCGAAAGCGCCCGACCGGTGTGTTGGTGATCACCAGAGCGTCGTCAAAGGGGATACCCAAGCGACCCGTGAGCTCGTCTCGGAACCGGTCCTCCACCACACGTCGTGGCTCCGGCAAGGCGTCAGACGGTGGGTTGACGGCGATGTCGAGCCGCAGTCGCGGGTCGCGTCCGTAGCCCGCATCAGAGAGCCGGCGAAGGGCCGCGAGGCTGCGGGCGAACACGTCCCCTCGCTGGGGAGCGGTCTCGTGCGGAGTCGTCGCCGGAAACGACGCGAGCACGGCCACTTCTTGGCGTGCGAGCAGACTCACGAGCCCCTCGGCCTCCGGTGAAAGCAGTGCCGTCAGATTCGTGCGGAGGCGGACAGGATGACCGGCGTCCCGGAGCAGCGAAAGAAGGTAGCGGATGTCGGGGTTGAGTTCGGGAGCTCCCCCTGTGATGTCGACGAGAAGGGGGCGCACCTCGGAGGCCACGGCCGCCGAGGCATCCATGATCTCGCGCGGCATGGCTTCGGTGCGCTGCGGCGAACTCGACTGGTGGCAGTGCGCGCAGCACTGGTCACAGCGCAGCCCGACGTTGAGCATGAGCGTGTCGATCCTCTCGGCGATCAGCGCCGAGGAATCCGTATCCTGAACGGTGCGAACGAACGTGCCCAATCTGATCCCATCCGCTGCAAGTCCCGCGATGATGGCGAAGAAGTCGTCCATCGCCCTGACCGTACCAGTCTACCTGCAGCGGAGGTGCGGCGATCGAGCACCGGACGGCTTCGCCGTTCGTGTGCCTCGTCAGTGGGCTTGCCGCCCACAACGCCTACACTGCACTCATGGACAAACGCCGCCTCGCCCTGATCTTCGCCGTCGTCTTCGTCAACGTACTCGGTTTCGGACTGATCCTGCCCCTGCTGCCTTACTACGCGACGCGCTTCGGCGCCTCCGTGTTCGTGATCGGCCTGCTCACCGCGTCCTACTCGGCAGCGCAGATCATCGGCAGCCCGATCCTGGGCAGGCTCTCCGACCGCTTCGGCCGGCGTCCGATCCTGATGGTCTCGATCGCGGGGACGGCCGTGAGCTTCCTCATCCTCGGCTCGGCCTCGGCTTTGTGGATGCTGTTCGCGGGCCGCATCCTCGACGGGCTCACCGGCGGCAACTTCACGGTCGCCCAGAGCTACATCACCGATGTCACCTCCCGCAAGGACCGCGCGCGTGGGCTCGGGCTGACCGGTGCGGCGTTCGGGCTCGGCTTCATCATGGGCCCAGCGCTGGGCGGGTTGCTCTCCCGCTGGGGTTACAGCGTGCCGGCGTACGTCGCGGCGGCGGTGGCCATGCTCAACCTCGTGCTGGTCACGTTCTTCCTTCCGGAGTCCCTGTCCGCCGAGAAGAAGGCCGAACTCGCCGCCCAACCGCGCGGTGGCGTCACCTTCCAGCGTCTGGTGGCGGCGCTGCGCAGGCCGCTGTTCGGCAACGCCATCGAGCTCAGGTTCTTCTTCGGCTTCGCCTTCGCGACGTTCCAGACGATGTTCTCGCTGTGGGCACTCACGCACCTCGGGCTCGAGCCGCAGGCCATCGGGTTGCTCCTCGCCTACGTGGGCGTCCTCTCGGTCACCGTCCAGCTCGTGCTCATCGGGCCGCTGACCCGTCGGTTCTCCGAAGGGCTGCTCCTGGTCGTGTCGCTGGGTGTCGCGGGCGTGTTCTTCTTCGCGTGGGGAGTGTCGCCCAACGTCCCCGTGCTGCTCGTGGTGCTCACCCCGTTGGTTCTTGCGATCTCTGTCCAGAACACCGTGGGCCAAAGCGTGCTGTCCAAGACGGTCGCCCCCACCGAGATCGGCGGGGCCTTCGGCTTGGCTTCGGCGATGCAGAACGTCGGTTCGATCCTCGCACCCGTCATCGGCGGTGCCATCCTCGGCGGCCTCGGCACCTGGGCACCCGGGGTGCTGGCGGGTATCGTGTGCCTCGGCCTCGTTCCCTTCGTGTGGAGCCGGTTCGCGAAGCAGGGCGCGCCCTTCTCGGCATCACCGCAGGCAGCCGCGGAGACAGAGGCGGCCGGCGCCTGACGCGTCGGTGCAGCGCGCGTGAAGGCTCAGAAGCGATACGATGGCCCTGCGACCACCGTCGTGCTCGTTCACTCCATCAGGAGGCACAGATGCCACGCGTTTCGCTCGATGCGGTCGCCCCCGACTTCAGCCTTCCGGATCTCAATGGCACCATGGTCACGCTGTCGGATTTCCAGGGCCGACAGCAACGTCTTGCTGGTGTTCAACCGCACCTTCGCTTGACCGTTCTGCCGCAGGCATATGGCGCAGTTGCGCCGTGACTACCAGCAGTTCGTCGATCGCGACGTCGAGGTCGTCGTGGTGGGCCCGGAGGACGCGGCGGCGTTCATCGCATACTGGCAGGCCGAGTCGCTGCCCTTCATCGGGCTACCCGATCCCGCCTACAGCGTGCTCAAGCTCTACGGGCAGGAGGTCAACCTGTTCAAGCTCGGGCGCATGCCCGCTCAGGTGCTCATCGACAAAGCGGGGATCGCGCGGTTCTGCCACTACGGTCACAGCATGAGTGACATCCCCGAGAACGAAGAGGTCCTGGCCCTCGCCGACGAGATCAACGGAGCGACGCCTGCGTCGGCCTGATCGGACGAGTGGCGGGCTGACGAACGTGGATCCGGCCCCGCCACCCCGCATCCGCGTGGCTACGCGCGCGCGATGTAGGTCTTCGCGAGTTCATCGAGTGCGATGTGGTCCGCCTCGACCGCGCTGACCGCGTTCCACACCTCGCGAAGCCTGGGAGACGACGCTGTGGTCGCGAACTCCCGGTACAGGTCGCTCGCGCGAACCTCGCGTGCGTGTGATTCGTCGATGTCGGCGTCCCACGAACCCAGCTCCTCGCTCGGTGTCATGAGGTCCGTGGGCTTGGAGACGCCCGCGAGCTTGCAGAACATCGAGCAGTGCTCGGCCTCGATCTTCGCGAGCCGCTTGTAGGCCGAGGAGAGCTTCCGGTTGTCCTTGCGGCCGGCCATCGCGAGATAGAAGCGGGTGTTCGACGTCTCGAGCTCGATCGAGCTGCCGAGGTTGGCGCGCTCGATCTCGGTGAGCTGGATGTCGTTGACGTCCTCGGGGTAGTCGGCGGTGTCGACGAAGTGCTCCGCGTGTGCGCCGCAGAACGGGCAGTTGCTCGGCACGTCTGTGCCCAAGAACGTCTCGCCGCAGATGCGGCAGCGGTGCATCTTCATCGTGGTGCCCTCCTCGTCGGAGCCCGATCGAGTCCCTGGCGATCATTGTCGCATGCGCCGCGGCATACGGCCGCGCGTGGCGCGCGCCGAGCCGATCTTGGCCGCTACGCCTCCCGCAGCACCTCGAGCAGTCGCACCATCGCCAGCGTGTCGGTTCCGCAGTATTCGCGAAGGTCGGCAAAGACCGTCACGCACTCGTCGGCGGGCAGCTGTCCGGTCACGACCTGCAGGTAGCGCAGGGACGCCGTGCCGCCCTCGGCGATGCCGAGTCCGTCGTAGGACAGGTCGTCGACGAGGGCGGGCAAGACGGCCTTGATGCTCGCGCTGCCCAGGCACTCGGGATGTCTCACGTGCGCCTGCACCGTCTTCATCAGGTCGAACAGGCGCGCCTGGATGGCCGCGATGGCGTCGCGGTGCTCGGGGAAGGCGGCTGCGAGGTCGTTGAGTCGTGAGTTCTCGAACGACGAGTACACGACGATGCTCCCGGTGTCACCCGCAGCGTCGATCAGGCTCTCGATGAAGCTCGGCCGCGGGTCGCCGGTACCCTCGTGCAGGAACTCGCGGTGCTCGAGGTCGCCGTTCTCGTGCAAGACGTGGTCCGACCACTGGAACGGGATCATCTGCCACGGGCGTGTGCCCGGGTAGAGCGGCAGCGCGGACATGAACGTCTCGAAGTCGAGGAAGTGGAGGGGGGAGGCGAGTTCGGCGAGTGACGCCCCGACGTCGCCGACGATCCGCGGTTCGCCGCTCCGCACGAGCTCGCAGACCTCGCGCTGGGCGCTCGTCAGTCTCGGGTAGTCGAGCGGGACGTCCTCGACCGCGAGGATGCCGTCGGCGATCAGCGAGTCGAGCAGCTGCGGGCTGATCCGGGGCAGCGCGGTCACCGGTCTGCTCGGCAGGAACTCGTGGCAGTGGCCGTGGAACGAGCAGGTGTAGGGCTTGTCGCAGTGCTTGCCGATGGGCACGGCGGGTGGCTCGGCGGCTTCGAGCATCGCGAGCATCTCGGTGACCCGCGAGGGGACCTGAGGCAGGTACGCGCGGGCGTCTGCGGTGACGTCCTCGGCGACGAAGAGCCGTTCGAGGTCGTAGGCGCCGCCGTCGTGAACGTAGGTGTTGTCGAGGTGCATGAGGTACGCGTTTCGTATCGGCAGGCCGGCTCCTTCGAGCACCCACATCTGCACCGCGACGTCGGTGATGTGCTCGGGCTTGAGGCGGGTGCCTGACTTCACCTCGTAGAGGTCCCACAGGTTCTCGCCCACGCGCGCGAGGACATCGGGGCGCACGAAGACGTCGCCGTGCTGGATCGCGGCCTCGAAGATCGCGCCGGGCGGGTCCTCGAGCAGCCGGCGTGTCGTCTCGAGTGCCTCGGCGGACTGCGTGTAGTCCTCGGCGACCAAGACGCCGTCTGAGAATCGCTCGCGCGCGAGCTCGCCCACCGACGTCCCCGTGTCGAAGATGTGTTGCTGCGTCTCACCGACCGGGTCTGCGAGTTCCCGAGCGTGACACGTCAGCCACAGCGCCTTGGGGCACTGCAGCCCGGTTTGGAATCTCGACTTCGACAGGCGGTTTCCCATGTCTCTACCTCCGGGCTCGAGGATAGCGCAGGGGTCTGACACGAACCGGCGCGCGTGGCGGTGCGCTACCGGTCGCCGCTCCACTCCCGCGCGAGCCAGCAGAACCACACGAAGCACAACGGGAAGACCACGACCTCCATGGCGAGCATCGAGATCGGCCGGGCCTCCGTGAGGCCCAGGAAGCGCATCCCGTTGGGAAGCCACGTCCCGAAGACGATCACTGCCGCCACTGCCGAGAAGACGCGGAGCGCACGCGATAGTCCGCGCAGCCACGCTGTCGCGGCCATGCCGAACCAGAACGACCCCAACGCCGCCCACGAGGCGAGGTTGTGCGCTGCGGCGACCGCGGGCGCCCCGCCCACCGGGCACACAGCGACCACGGCGAAGCCGAGGCACGAGACCACCGGCAGCGCAGACGCCAGCAGGTATCCGCGCCCCCTGAGGTCGCCGCGCCTGCGTCCGGCTCCGACGACCAGTCGTCCCGTCGCGAGGACGCCCGCCCCGAAACACAGTGAGGTGGTCGTGAACAGCCACGCGGTCGGTCGACCTACGCCTCCGGCCTGGCTCCACGAGATCCCGGTCTCCCACGGCAGCCCGGAGAGCCAGATCACGGTAGCTGTCGAGCAACACGCGGCGGCCACGGTGAGCAGTGAGGCCGAGAACGGGGTGGCACGGCGCAGGTAGCGCGGCGCGAGCGCCACGGCCACTCCGGCGCCGCCCGCGATCGCAAGTGCTCGGGGCGCGAACGACCCCAGAAGCGCGACGGCGGCCAGCACGATGCTCGACCACGCGGCGTACCACGCCACGCGTGACTCGACCGATCTGGCTCCTGATGCTCGAGGCTTCACCGGCGCCCTCCGTGATGAGGGTACCCGAGCAGGCACGTGGGCTCTCGCCCTGCAGGTGGCGACGCCGGGAGCTGAGAATTGATTTTATCAAGCAACAACTTGACTAAATCAATCAGTATGGGTATATGTGTGTTTGTAAAGTGAACGAAGGGTGAGTGACATGACGAACGACTGGCACGAGCTGACCGACCTCACGGGGGATCGCCGCTTCCGCGTGACCGAGGTACGACTCGACACCGATATCTCCATCCAGGGCGAGTTCGAGCTGCCGCCCCTGGCCCGCCTCCGCTACGAAGACCAGGTCTTCGTGAGCGAGTTCGTGCGCAGCCACGGCTCGATCAAGGACATGGAGAAGGCTTTCGGCATCAGCTACCCCACCGTGAAGAACCGCCTCAACCGCATCATCGAGCAGCTCCAGCTGGTCGAGGTCGAGGTGGGCGCGGGCGCTACCCCGGCGCATGACGATGTTCTCGGCATGCTCGAGCGCGGCGAGCTCTCGGCAGACGAGGCGGCCGAGAGGATCCGGCGATGAACGTCCCGCCGATGGTCCTCGACATGAGGATCGCGTCGCCCGAGCGGCGTCCGATCCATCTGTGGCTGCCGCTGTTCCTGCTGTGGCCGCTCTTCCTGGTGATCGGTGTCATCGCGCTCGTGTTCACGGTCGTCGCCGACGTCGTCTTGCTCCTGATCGGCCAGCGCTACCACCACTACACCATCCTGCTCGCGCGCTCGTTCGCCGCTGTCTGCGAGACACGCGGGATGGTCATCCGCTTCACAGACAAAGACACGGCCGTCGACATGACGGTCCAATGAAAGGGGTGTCACCGATGAGTGAAGACCGCAGCAGGATCCTGAACATGCTCGCCGAGGGCAAGATCACCGCCGAGGAGGCCGAGCGCCTGCTCGACGCCCTCGACACGCGCGCCGGTGGTGCCCCGGCATCGACCGAGCCGGTCATCAAGGGCGACCCCGGCCCCCTGCTCGAAGCGCTCCCGAAGTACCTCTACGTGAAGGTGGTCGCGGGCAACGGCGACAACGTCGACGTGAAGATCCCCATCGCCCTGGTGCGCTCGGGCCTCAAGCTCACGTCGCTGATCCCGCCTCAGGCGATGGACCAGATCAACGACTCGATGTCCGAGCACGGCATGTCGATCGACTTCACGAATCTCAAGCCCGAGGACATCGACGAGTTGGTCGAAGCCCTGCGCGAGATGGAGATCAACGTCGACTCGGCCGAGGGCGACAACGTCCGGGTGTACTGCGCCTGACCCGTCAGGTCGGGGTGGTGCGCCTACTCCTCGGGAATCCGCACGTCGAGTTCGCGCAGCAGGCGGCGGGCTTCCCGGCTGACCGAAGGGTCCTCGTCGTTGACGAGCCCGCGCAGCGTGCGTATGGCCTCGGCGGCCGAGTCCGCGAGCTGGTCGAGCGCCTCGATGCGCTGGGTGGTGTCGTTCGACCAGCGCGCCATGTCCCGAACCGAGGCCGCTCGCATCGGCTGGTACGAGGCACCCTTCTGTGAGCGCGACGGAGCCGGTGCCGCCTGTTCGAAGAGGGCCTCGATCGGCTGTTCGCTGAACGCGACGTGGGCGTCGGGCGTCCACCCTGAACGCGCCTTCGGAGTCCGTTCGTCGCGGTCGAGCGAACTGCGCCGCCTGTCCGAATGCTCCTCGTCGAGCGCGCGCAGGATCTCTTCGCGCGGGACTCCGAGTGCGCCGGCGATCGCTACGGCGTTCGATGGGCTGGGGAGGCGTCGACCGCTCTCGATGTGAGACAGCGCACCGGGGGTGACGCCCACCTGTCTCGCGAGGTCCTCCAAGGTCAGCCCGCGTTGGTGGCGGGCGCTTCGAATCAGATTCCCGAGTGTCGTGTACATGTGTCACTCCTCCTACCTGCGGATTATACCACTTCGTAGTTTGACTTGACAGTAAAGTATACAAGTGGGTATAGTCTGCGTTGGGCTGGTGGAGATTCGGCGTGACGGCCGCACGCGGACATCGATGTCAGACCTCCTCGTCATAGTGGCGAGGTCGACTGAAAGGGGTGTTCGGGATGGCCAAGAAAGGCACGCAGCCCGAGAACGATGAGGCGAAGCGCAGCATCCTCATCAACTTCGTGCTCGACAAGTCCGGCTCGATGGAGTCGATCCGCGAGGCGACGATCTCCGGTTTCAACGAGTTCAAGAACGACCAGGCCGCCGAGGACGGCGCCGCGTTCTTCACGCTCACACTGTTCGACACGTCGTTCCACACCGTGTGCGAAGCGGTGCCGATGCGCGAGGTGCCCGATCTCGACCATGGTTCGTACCAGCCGGGCGGGATGACGGCACTCTACGACGCCATCGGATACACGATGCGCATCACCGACGACTTCGTCTCCACCAACAAGCCCGATCAGGTGCTGTTCGTGATCATGACCGACGGCGCGGAGAACTCGAGCCGCGAGTTCACGCGTGATCGCATCTTCCAGATGATCCAGGACCGGCAGAAGCTCGCCTCCTACGAGTTCATCTACCTGGGCGCGAACCAGGACAGCTACATGACGGGGCGCGACATGGGGATGCGCGACGGCCGTATGCTCGACTACGCGGCCACCGCCGAGGGCTCTCGCGACGTGATGCGTCGGGCCTCGTACAACGTCAAGGCGCACCGCCGGCATGGTATGGCCATGACCGAGGAGTTCTTCTCCAAGGACATGGACGACCTCGGTGCCATCGACGCCGCGACGTGGAAGGCGATGAGCGCCGAGGAGCGCAAGCGCCACCTCGACGGCGGGGACCAGAAACAGCGTGGTGCGTAGGCGTGGCTGCCTTCATGGGGGGAGCGGGGCCCCGGCGCACGTGCGCCGGGGCCCTGCGGCGTCGAGCGGAGCCGGCCTGCAGACAGCCGTGCCCGATCTTGGACTTCGTGACCGGTGGTGCGCGCGGATCGCACGCTGGCGCACGGTGATCGAGGGGCGGACAATGTCAGCACGAAGGGAGTCGCCATGATCGACCTCAGCACCTACGACATACCGGCTATCGACGCCGCTTGGTTCGTACGGCCCAACGGGTTCCAGGCGGCTCGGACGATTCACGGCATCGGACACACGCAACGTGTCTGGATCCATGCGATGGAGATCGCGGCGGCCCTCGACTTCTCGGGGTGGCAGCGAGAGGCACTGAGCCACGCGGCGATCTGGCACGACATCGGCCGGACAAACGATCACGCGGACTACTACCACGGCGCCAAGAGCGCCGGTCGCGTGGTGGGGCTCGGGCTGCACGAGGGTCTGCGGCCCATCGTGCGTGACACGGCTCTGTTCGCGGTGACCCACCACAGCGGATCCGAGGAGCATGCCGAGCGGGCCATCGCCTGGCTGGCCGAGCCGCAGCCGTGCGCCGACGTGTTCCGGGCGCTCAAGGATGCCGACGGGCTGGATCGAGTCCGGCTCGGCGATCTCGATCCGAGCTACCTCAGGTTCGACGTCTCGCACGAGCGGATCCCGCTCGCATGGGGGCTGCTCGATGCGACCGAGGCACAGTCGAACCCCTCCCCGCACGGGTTCGGGCCGGGGGAGTAGACCCGGTGAAGGGTCGAGACCATGTCGTGGTCGCCGCGGTACCGGCGGCCGTCGCGTTGTGGGCAGCGCATGCTGGCGGGGCCGAGCTCGGGGCCGCCGCCTACCTAGGCGTACCCGTCGTGGCGGCTCTCGGCGCGCTCGCGCCCGACATCGATCACCCCACGTCGCTCATCGGCAACGGGATTCCGGCGGACCTCTTCGTCGGCGGACTCAGCGTCTTGTTGGCGATGGCGGGCGCGGGCTGGTATCTGTCGCGTTCGACGGCGATGCTGGGCGACGAGCTCCGCCATCTGCTCACGCAGGCGACACCGGTGGTCACAGGGGCCACCGTGGCACTGGGCGTGGGGGCGGGGCTTCTGGCCGTCTCACTGGTCGTCTCGCGATTCGTGTCACACCGCGGGCCGACGCACTCCCTGCTGGCAGGATCCGTCGCGACGCTCTTGGTCTGCGTGGGCTGTGCCGTCGCCGGATGGCCGCAGCTGTACGGCATCGCCTTCGGCTGGGGCTATGCGTCCCACCTGATGGCCGACCTCCCAAGCCGAACCGGCCTCCCACACCTGCTGTGGCCCTTCGTCGGCAGAGGCTGATGCGGAGGATCGGTCCCCGAACCGTTCGCATTTCGCCAGTCTGGTCGTCAACTGCCCGCGTAGGGTGCCGATACTCACAGTGAGGACCAACGCGCAGTCACCGGACTGTGACGGGGAAGGGCAGGTTTGATGGCGTCATCAGAGGGAGCCACCAAGTTGTTCGCGGGTCGAATCGAGTCGACGATCCGGACACTCGCGGCACAGCGAGGCGCGACGGTACTAGAAGACGTGCTGCTGGATCTGGGGGAGCGAACCGAGTACTACGCCTTCGTTCTGATCGATCGCCACGGTCTGCTCGGCATCGACGTGCAGGTGTGGGCCGGTGCGCGGATCGAGGGGTCGAGTGGAGCCAAGATGTGGTCGGCTCAGCTCCAAGGAGAACGCCCGTCCAAGCTCGAGAATCCACTCACGGCCAGCTCGAGCCGCATCGGCTCGCTGACGGATGTGCTCGCCGCATGCGGCCGACGGCTGGGGCCGACCTACATCGCTGATCTTGCGGTGTTCGCCGGCGCGGATCTTTCGAAGCTGAATCTGACTCCCGCGGAAAGGCTCCAGATCATCGATGCCGACGATCTCGCGGCGAACCTCTCGGCACGCTACGACTTCGCGACAAATCCGGGTGCCCTGGAGCTCGGAGAGGTCGGTGACCTGGCGTCGTTGCTGACGACGCTCAACCGCTTCGAGGATGCCGAGGTGCAGGCACGCCATGTGGGTCTGGTGAACAGCACGAGCGGTGGACTGGGTCGCTGGTTTGAGCGCCAGCAACGGGGAGTCCAAGTGAACGTCTCGAATGACGCGGTTGGGATGGCCCCGGTCGCCATGAGGCTGTCGGAGGACCGCTACCCTGGAGTCGCGCGGGCACAGCAGCAGGCACCCAAACGAAAGACGTCACCGATCGCCTTGATCGCCCTGCTCGTCGTGGTCGCGGTCACCGTGTGGATGCTCTTCTTCGGCGGACTTGCGGTGGCGCAAGACGCGCTGCTGTCGGTGCTTCCAAGTGGACAGGGCCCGCAACAGTCCGCGGCACCGTCTACAGCCGGCGGAGAACTCAACGACGCATCGCTCGCGACAGCCAAGGAGACCCTGAAGGACACCGCGCCAGACGAGTACAGCCGGGCCACCAACCTCGATGCCCCCCTGGTCAACCAAGCTGAGGAGTTCACGTTGTACACGTGGACGTACGTGGATAAAGCCGGGCAGGAGAAGACGATCACACTGACGTTCGATGAGAGCGGGATGCTCCGCGGCGCCAATCGTCAGTAGCGCCGAGCTCGCCTAGCGGGTGCGGCTCACGGGGAGATGCCGGCGACGAAGGGACGCCTCGGTCACGCCGGGCGTTTCGGCATCGTCGCTGCTGACGGAATCCAAGGCGCGACGTGGCGGAACGCGTGGGTTGCTTCGGTCGCCAGAGGACCGACGCGCGCGCATCCACCCCGCTGACGGTATGCTGTCGGTCACGCTGGAGCGAACCGGAGGGACGCGCCGATGGAGTGTCGGGTGGGACGACTGCACGTGATCGCCGGGTGCATGAGCTCGGGCAAGACCGGCGAGCTGATCAGGCTCCTATCGCGCCACGCGGTCGTGGGAGACTCGGTCGTCATCTACAAGCACAGCATCGACTCGCGCGACGGCACCAAGGCGCGCTCCCGGCTGGGCACCGAGATGGAGGCGCGCGTCGTCGACTCTGCCGATCAGATCGTCTCGGACGGCTGCCGGGTGGTCGCTGTCGAGGAGGCGCAGTTCTTCGGTGACGCCCTCGTCGGTGTCGTGCGGCGGCTTCTGCGCGACGGCAATCTCGTCTATGCGACCGGTCTGAACCAGGACTTCCGCGGGGAGCCGTTCGGCGCCATGCCCACACTGATGGCGCTTGCCGACGACATCTCGCTCCTCACCGCGATCTGCCAGAAGTGCCACGCGACCGGGACGCGCACGCAGCGCATCATCGACGGCAGGCCCGCCTCCTGGGATTCCCCGCTGATCTGGGTGGGCGGCGCCGACTACTACGAGGCGCGCTGCCCCGACTGCCACGAGGTTCCGGGCCGCCCCGAGCTCTGAGCACGAAGTCTTCTTGCGCCCCCGACCAGGCAGGCGGATGATGTTCCCGCCCGGTCGGTCGAGAGTCAGGGGGACTCTATGCCCGTGTTCGTGATGTCGGGGTTGCTCTCCGTCACGCTCGCGTTCGTCTTCTACACATGGGGCATCTGGGGGGCCAGGCGCGGCGGGGAGATCAAGACCAGACACGTCGTCTTCCTGTGGCTCGGACTGATTCTGGACGCCGGGGGAACCGGACTGATGGCGATGCAGATCGGCTTCTACCGGATGGACATCCACGGGATCATCGGCACACTGGCCATCCTGCTGATGCTCGTGAGTGCCGTGTGGGCGACGGTCGCCAAGAGCAGGGGAGACGAGGCGACCACGGCGACGTACCTCAAGGCCTCGATCTGGGTGTGGGCGTTCTGGCTGCTGCCCTATCTCTACGGTTTCATCGCCAACCGCATGTCCTAGATGCCGGCATCGAAGGAGGCTTCATGTCGTTTTGGAGTAGCTACTGGTGGCCCGCTGTCACGGCGCTGATCGGCTTCGTCTACGTGGGGCTGCTGCTGAATCAGTGGTTTCGCCGGCGTCAACCGCACCAGCTGGCGTGGGCGTTCGGCTTCTTCCTCTACGGGGCCGCGGCTCTGATGGAGTGGTACTCGGAGTACACGCAGAACTGGGATCCGACCGTCTACCGGATCTACATCGTGTTCGCCGCGTCGATGGTGGGCTTCCTGGGGTTGGGCACGCTCTATCTCGTAGCGAGGAAGCGTATCTGGGGTCATATCTACCTGGCGTTCAACGTGATCATGATGTCGATCTTCCTGTGGGGGGCCTTCACGGTCGAACTCGACTACGCGGCGCTCCAGCCGGGCATCGTCGTGGGTGGCGCCGGCTTGGGATCGAGCGGATCGTTCCCCCGGATCATGTCGCTCGTCTTCAACATCCCCGGGACGCTGTTGTTGCTGGGCGGCTCGGCGTGGTCGGTCATCAAGTTCTGGCCCAAGAAGCAGTACCGCTACCGCGCCTGGGCCAACGTGCTGATCTTCGTGGGCACGCTGTGCATCGCGGCCGCCGGGTCGATGGCGCGCGCCGGGCTCACGGCCGGGCTCTACTTCGGCGAGATGATCGCGAGCGCCATCCTGCTCGCGGGCTTCCTGATGGCGAGCACGCTCGAGAAGGGTGCGACGACGATTCGAGCAGGAGCGTCGCGAGCAGCGGGCGGCGGAAGGCTAGCGGTGGTGCCGGCTGGAGCCGGGCCGAGGGAGAGCGGGGTTCTTCGTGTGCAGCGACGACAACGGGGCGGGGTCGGGACCTGACCCTCGGTCATTCACGCGCAACATGCTTCAGCCCATGCCGTTCGGCCGCAAGGCGAAGCTTGTGGTGCGGAATACCGCTATCAAGCTCAAGACGCGCGCTTCGTGCTGCGGCCACCCCGGCGAGCCGGGTTGTTGACGATGAGCAGTCTGCCCCGTGAGGGCGAACCCGATGACGCCGCCACTGAGCCCACGCCCAGCGGTGCGCGCAGGGTGATCGGCTGGGTAGCGGGAGTCGTCGTGGCGCTCGTGCTGGCGTGGGTCGTGGTCCATGTCGTCATAGCCCCGGTGAATCCGCGCCAGGAGGCGCCGGAGGATCACTACGAGATGGCACCGTGCTGGGCGTGCCACTTCGTCGCGGATTCGGTGCCGGTGCAAGAGGCGCCGGGCACGGAGTAGCGGAGTCTACAGGGCGAGCGCGGTCGCGAAGCGCCTCGGACGGGGTCGGCACGGGGCTCGCTTGCTCCATACCTTGCATGAAGCATCTCTACTCCATATCCGCTGTTGCGGCGCTTGTCGCGGTCGTGATCGGTGTTCCGTCTCTTGCCGAGCGCATCGCAGCCACGGACTCCAGCGCCTCGGCGCCGCTCAAGGTCTCATCGGCCAAGGCCCCTGCACAGAACAGCACCGAGGATGACGCCGTGCGTGCCTCCGAGGTTCTCGACGCGCTCCGTGCCGACTACCGCGATCTGGACGGGGTCACCGTCGTCATGGGCGAGACGCCCAAGGGCGAAGAGGCGGTCTCCTACTACACGGTGGGAGAGATCGTCATCGATCGGGACCACACGGTGAGCATAGAGAAGATCCTCGCCCACGAGATCTGGCATGTCATCGACTGGCGTGACAATGGCCGTCTCGACTGGGGCGAGAATCTTCCGCCGACCAACGCGTCGGACTACGCTATCAACTGACGTTCACACTACCGCCACGGGTAGTGGCCGAACGGATCCGGAGCCTCGGGAGCCTCGCTCACGACCGGGCCGGCTGTGTAGGGCGCGTAGGGCAGTTCGCTCAACGGCACTACCGGACCAGCGGTGTAGGGGGCGTACGGTCGGACTTCCTCACGCACGACCGGGCCTGCGGTGTACGGCGCATACGGCTCGTCATCCACTACCGGGCCTGCGGTATACGGAGCGTAAGGAGCGGCGAACGACGCGCCTCCGAACTCATCGGGGACCGCGAACGCGGCTGCTGTCCCGAGAAGTACCAGCGCGACCGTCAGCGTGAGTGCCAAAGCGCTTCGCAAGGCATAAGACCGGACACTATTCGATGTCATCGTCAACACCTCCTTGTGCCGGCAGGACAAACCAATACACCTACTACGTTGCCGTCGCATTCGAACCCCGTGCTAACCGAGCATGAACTCTTGGGTACCTACGTGTGTGGGGGTGCGCGAGGTGAGCGAGCAAGACACCGTGGTCGTCGGAGGGCTCGAGATTCGGCCCCTCGAGCGCGTGGTGCTGGTCGACGGGCACGACGTGCCCCTCACCACCGCCGAGTTCGACATCGTCATGATGCTCGTGGAGCACCCAGGCTGGGTCTACTCGGCAGATCAGCTCTCCGGCGACCCCGTTGAGGGCGACCTGTCACCCGAGTCCGTGAGCGTGCTCGTCTCGCGTCTGCGGCACAAGCTCTCCGAGGCGGGTCTGTCCGACCTCATCGAGACGGTGCGGGGCTTCGGCTACCGGCTCCGTGCGCCCTCGGGTGCTTCCGAGGAGCGAACGGGCGACGCCACGGCGTGCGAACTGAGGGATGCCGCGTGGCAGCTGCAGGAGGCCGTGATCGAAGTCGAGCACTCCGGCACTCCGGCCCAGCAGCGCGCCGCGGTCGATGCGCTCGAGATCGCGCGCAGGATCGTCTACTCGGCACTGGCGGAGTGAGTACGGCTCTCGCGAGTACATGCGGTAACCTATGGTGTCGAGCTCGGACCCGTGGCATCAGCCTGTCCGCCGCCAGAAAGGCCGTCCTGTCATGCAGCAGCCATCCGCCATCGCATCCCGACTTCGCCGGACCCTGGTGGCAGTGGTACTCGGCGCAGTCGCGGTTTCGGCGGTGGGCCTCTCTGCCCGCACGGCACCGGCGGTCGCCGAGCCGACTCGGCAGTTCGTGGTCGCCATCGACGCCGGTCACCAGCGCAAGGCGGACACGCGGCTCGAACCCATCGGGCCCGGTTCGTCGAAGCGCAAAGCGCGTGTCGCGGCCGGGACGCGGGGAGTCGCGACCCGCAAGCGCGAGTCGACGATCAACCTTCAGGTGGCCCTCAAGCTGCGCAAGGCGCTCCAGAAGCGCGGCGTGAAGGTCGTCATGATCCGCACCAAGCAAGACGTCAACATCTCGAACTCGAAGCGCGCCAAGATCGCCAACGCCGCCGAGGCCGACCTGTGCATCCGCCTTCACTGCGACGGCTCGCCCACCACGTCGGTCCGAGGTGTCCTGACGCTCGTGCCGGCGAAGAACAAGTGGACCGGGCCGATCACCTCGGCCTCACTCAGGGCGGGCAAGGACGTGCAGAAGGCGACACTGAAGGCGACGGGCGCGAAGGACCGCGGGATCTCCAAGCGAAAAGACATGACCGGGTTCAACTGGTCGAAGGTGCCCGTCGTCATCGTCGAGATGGGTGTCATGACCAACGCCGCGGAGGACCGCAAGCTGGCCAGCGACAGCTATCAGACCAAGCTGGTCAACGGCATGACGAAGGGCGTCATGCGATTCCTCGAGCGATGATCGGGGCAAGACCAGGCCGACCCGAGCAGTAGGGTCGGCTCCTAGCGTCCCCCGTGCCCTCCTCGGCCGCCCATCATCACCCTGATCAGCGGCAGCACCGATGCGGCCATCAACCACTTCGCGAGCGTGGGCTCGGCCGGGTAGAGGATCGCGCCGGCGATGATCAGCGCGGCGAACACGAGCGCGCTCGTCATCTTGCCCACGGCCCGCTCGACCCCGCGTACCCGCAAGTTGAGTAGCGGCGTCTGGACGTTGAGGTCGCCGCGCTCCATGAGCGTGAGTACGCGATCCGCCCGGCCAGGCAGACCCACAGCCGTCTGAAGAACCTTGTTCGCCTCGGACAGCACCGTCTGCCAGCCCGACTCGCCCTCATCGGTGACGAGCTTGGTCGCATACGGCGCGATCGAGCTCCACAGGTTGAACTCGGGGTCGAGCCCGGTGCACATGCCCGACAGGATCGCCACCGAGCGACCCAGCAGCAGCAGGTTCTCGGGCAGCTGGAAGGGGAGATCGAGCAGCAGTTCGCGGAATTGCAGGCCGAAGCTCATGAGCTCGTTGTGGTCGATCCCGCGCAGGTCACTCATGCGACATGCCGCCGAAGCGCTCGAACAGCTGCATGCTCGCCATCTCGATGAGCTTGAGGTCCGCGCTGGGCAGCAGCACGTCGAGCGTCTTGAAGCTCTTCACCAGTCGCGCGCCGTCTTGCGTGCCGATGCCGATGAGGGCCTCGCGCAGGCCGGCTCGGAGGTTCTCGGGAACGCGGCCCATCATGCCGAAGTCGATGAAGGTGAGCTTCCACTCGCGGTTGCCGTGCCTCGTCGTAGCTGTCGAGCGGCGTGACGAAGAGGTTGCCCGGGTGCGGGTCGGCGTGGAAGAAGCCGTCGTCGAAGATCTGCTGCATGTAGGTGTCCACGAGCACGCGCGCGACCTCGCCGCGGTCGATCCCGGCGGCGGTGATCGCGTCGTAGTCGCCCAGCTTGATCGCGGTGACGTCCTCGAGCGTGAGCACCCGGCGCGTGGACAGCTCCCACACGACCTTGGGGACGTGCACGTGCAGCTTCTCGCTGAAGGTCGCGGCGAACGTCCTCGGCGTTGCTCGCCTCGGCCAGGTAGTCGATCTCCTCGCGCGTCGTGAGTGGCGAACTCCTCGACCAGACGCGGGCACGTCGCGCGGTTCGCGACCGGCTTGTAGCGCTGAAGCCAGCCGCCCACGCGTCGCAGGGCCGCCAGGTCGACCTCGACCACCTGCTCGATGTGCGGGCGCTGCACCTTGACGACGACGTCGGTGAAGCCCAGCTCCGCGGCGTCGGCCTCGCTCAGCCGGGCGCGGTGGGCCTGGCCCAGTGACGCTGCGGCGAGCGGGGTCTCGTCGAACCACGCGTAGTGCTGCGAGAGCGGCTGGCCCAGCTCGGTTTCGGCCTGCGCGCGGATCGCCTCGAAGCTGCTCGGCGGGTACCTCGTCTTGGAGCCCGGCGAGCTCGTCGGTGATCTCGGCGGGCAAGCACGTCGAGGCGTGCCGAGAGGAACTGGCCCACCTTGATCATCAGCCCGCCCATGCGGATGGCGAGCGCCCGGAAGCGCACCGCAGTGCGTGCGGTTGCGCTCCGAGCGCGTACGCCGCGACCAGCTCCGCAGGCCGATCCGCGGCAGGAAGATCTCCCAGAAGATGAAGCCGAGGGTCACTCCGACCGAAGAAGAACACGATGCGCCAGTAGCGCGCGCGTAGTTGTGACGCCTTCATTCATCCTCCGTTGCGTGCTGCGTGAGGGTCGGGCCGGGGTGCGGGCTTCGCCGGGTGGCGGGACTAGTCCTCGGCGAGGATCGCGTAGAGCTTCTTGCGAGCGTCGTTCAGCACGTCGATCGCCGCCGAGACCTGGTCTGCCGAGCCCGTCGTGCCGATCTGCCAGACCGCCTGCATCATGCGGCCGGCGGCCTCGCGATAGCCGCTCGCTCCGGAGTCGCTCTGAGCGGCCTCTTCCCACGGGGCGGGCTGATCGGCGGTCTCTGCGACCAGCGGCGACACCGGAGTCGGTGAGGCTGAAGACCTTCTTGCCGGCGGTCTCCTCGGCGCTGACGAGGCCCTCGTCGGCGAGCAGTTGGAGCGTGGGGTAGACCGAGCCCGCGCTGGGGCTCCATGCCCCGCCACTGCGGGCGGAGAGTTCCTGGATGATCTGGTAGCCGTGCATGGGCTGCTCGGAGAGCAGGCGCAAGACGGCCGCGCGGACGTCGCCGCGGCGCGCACGCTGGCCGGCGGGGCCGAAGCCGTGGGGGTTGCCCATGCCGAACGGGTGCTTGAAGCCGTGCTTGCCGAAGCCGCCATGGTGGCCGTGTGCGCCGTGGCCGCACGACTCGGTGTGGTGGTGACTCATCTGAGTTCCTTTCGTCAGGGGAACGCTCGTGGTAAGCGACATATCGCTATGTGTCGTGATGCAACAAGCATTCGTCGTGCCAACGCATCCCACTCCTGCATGCCGATGAAGGCGCGGTATCCTGTGACAGGTGCGCGGACGGACCCGGGCGCCCCTGCGGGCGTTCGAGGTTCGACGCGACGCGCAGACCGCGTGCACGCTGCCGTTCGAAGGATCTCGCATGAAGGCACTGTGGCTCGAAGACGGTCGGTTGTCGGTGCGCGAGATCGACGTGCCGCCTGCCGGTGGCGAGGCGCTCGTGCGCGTGCGGCTGTCGGGCATCTGCGGAACCGATCTGGAGCTGACGCGCGGCTACTACCCGTACACCGGTGTGCTCGGCCACGAGTTCGTTGGCGAGGTCGTCGAGGCGCCGGACCTCTCGTGGGTCGGAGCACGGGTCGTCGGCGAGATCAACGATGCCTGCGGGGCATGCGAGGCGTGCCGCCGAGGAAACCCGACGCACTGCGAGAGGCGCACGGTCCTCGGTATCGTCGCCCGCGACGGGGCCCACGCCGAGTACGTGCGGGTACCCCTCGCCAACCTGCATCGGGTACCGGACGGAGTCGCCGACGAGGCCGCCGTGTTCACCGAGCCGCTCGCGGCCGCGCTCGAGATCCTCGAGCAGGTGCACATTCGGCCGAGTGATCGCGTGCTGCTCGTGGGCGCCGGCCGTCTCGGCCAGCTCGTCGGGCGGGTGCTCGCGCTGACCGGTGCGCACGTTCGCGTGGTCGCGCGTTACGAGCGCCAGGTCGAGCTGCTGCGTGTGGGCGGGGTCGAGTGCATCGCCGCCGACGAGGTCGGCGAGCGCTGCTGGGACGTGGTGGTCGAAGCGACCGGTTCGCCGTCGGGGCTCGACGCGGCCCGCTCCGCTCTGCGCCCGAGGGGCACGCTCGTGCTCAAGTCCACCTACCGAGAAGCGGTCACGCTCGATCTCGCGCCGTTCGTCGTCGACGAGATCACCGTGGTGGGCTCGCGCTGCGGCCCGTTCGCGCCTGCTCTGGAGCTGCTCGAACGCGGCGCGGTGAACCCCGTGCCGCTGATCGAGACTCGCTACGCGTTGGCCGACGCGGTCGAGGCGATGGACGCCGCCGGGCGCTCCGGCACGATGAAGGTGCTGCTGGAGGGGTAGTCGCGACCGGCGGGTCTCGCTCTAGATGAGCCGGCGGCGAACGAACACCGAGGCGACGATCCCCACCGCGATCGCAGCCGCGAGCACGCTCGCCACGGTGCGTACGAGCTCGGAAGGCGTCGCGACCGCGATGCCCGCGAACGCCCACACGAACACGCCGGCGAAGACGCCGTCGCCGTGCCGCGCCAGCCCCGCGAAGGCGACGGCCGCACCCACGACAAGCACGATGGCGCCCCACCACTCGGCGGGGATGCCCCACCCGCTCCACCCGGCCGCGTACAGTGCGCTCGAGATGTTGGCGATCGTGGCGATCGAGACCCAGCCCAGGTACACGCCAAGTGGTGCGCGGACCGCCCAGCGCTCGAGGGCCGGCGGGGGTTCGGGACGATCGGACCGTGCGATGAGGTAGGCGGTGATGAGCGAGAGCAGCAGCGCCAGCATCAGCGGCACCGTCCAGTAGATGTTGAGCGAGTGCCACAGGAGCAGCCACACGACGTTCGCCACGCCGGACGCGATGAGCGGCCAGGCGAGGCGATCGGGGAGCGGGTCGTCGTTGAGCGGTGAGAGGAACTGGGCCGTCGAGTAGGCGAGCAACCCCAGGTAGATGACCCCCCAGATCGCGAAGACGTAGCCGGCGGGCGTGATGAGCGTGGGGTAGACCGCCGAGACCTCGCCGGTGCCGCGCCCGAAGAAGGGGACGATGTTCGCCAGGGCGTTCATCGCGATCGTGCCGACGACGGTCGACGCGACGACGATCCGCAGCACGGTCTTCGGGAAGGTTGTGGCTCGGGCTGCAG
>CAVYQS010000009.1:0-71419 GCA_963770765.1 uncultured Actinomycetes bacterium
GATGCCTGGTACGTCGAGCTGTAGAGAGCGCGAAGCTGCGCGACTGGTGGCGGCCAGCACCTTGCTGATGACCTGAATCGCGGCCGCAGGGGCCGCCCGCCTGTCGGCGCTGGGGCGGGGCCCCTGCGGCTATCCTTTGTGCTGTTTCTGTGAAGACGCCTACCGCTGCCCTCTTCCTTGCAGGGTTCGCTCTCTCCTGAGCGAACCTGAAATAGAGGGCTCCGCCCCTACGCATCCATAATGCGAGCTGTCATGCTGGGACCCATCGCACCGAACCATCAAGCGGGAGGACGTCCATGAGCGACGCTGCGCCGATGTCTGAGGAGCTGTCAAAGGAGCCCGAAGGGCCGTCACGCACACACGAATCCGGGCTTCTGGCAGATCCGGTCGTTCGCATTGGGGTGTACGGGGTCACAGGCCTCGTGATTCTCTTCTTGGCCACGGTGGTCGGCGTGATGGCAACGGGGATAACGGCTCCTACCGGGCCGAGGTCGGTCGCGGAGAGGGAGGTCATGATCGCGGCTGCCAGGACCGCAGGGGCGACAGGTACGGCGACGACGCCGTATATCAACGCCCTCATCGCCGCCGGAAACCCCCAGGCAGCGCGCATCGTGCTCAACCAGGCTCGCGCAAGCGTCGGTGCCACCGAACCCGTCTCAGATCTCGATCTTGCTGAGGCGAGACTTTTCAGCATGGACGGGAAGTACGACAAGGCCCTCACGTTCGCAGACAAGGCGATGATGGGCTATGAGGACGAACGTGACGCGCTGATCGCAGCGCGTGCCAAGACCGAGACTGCGACGGCGACCGCGAATGAGCCCGTCATCCTTCGTCCGAACTACTACAACGCCGTGCTGGTCAAGGCGCGTGCCCTTGTCGAGCTGGGACGCTTCAGCGATGCAGTTGCCGCGTACGACATCTACATCGCAAACGATCCGGCGGCGGCCGACATCCTTGTCGACCGCGGCAATGCCAAGGCTGCCATGAAGGACAATGCCGGCGCCGAGAAGGATTTCCGGAAGGCGCTGAAGTTCGTTCCGTATGACGAAGGCGCTAAGGCAGGACTGCAGAAGATGGGAGTCGCGGAATGAGCGACACGACCACAGCGCCATCGACGGGAGACTCGACCCCACCCGTCAAGAACAGCCGAGCGCGGCGTGCGCTCGCGCTGGTGTTGGTGATTCTCGTCCTGCTGCTCGGCCTGTCGGCCTATCTGTTATTCAACGCCCTCAGGGTGCCGCGAACGCCTGCTTCAGGCAGCATCGACACCAAGGGAATCGAGTGGGTTCGGTCGATATATGGCACCTCGGATCGTCCGGAGGACCTCTTCGATCAGACGCAAGCAGCGGTGCCCAGTGGCGATGGGACGATCTGGGCGACCGACGTGAAACGTCGCTCGAGCATCATGCAGTTCAGCCCCGATGGCCGCTACCTCGGCTCGCTCGAGTCTGCAGACGCTTCGATGCCGATCAGTGCCCCTTCGCGCATCGCGGTCGGGTCGGATGGGCGCATGTACATCTGCGAGACGGCGCTCGATCGAATCCATGTGCTCCAACCCAACGGCGAGGAGGGGGGGTCGTTCGACGTACCCCAGCCGGTTTCTGTTGCGGTAAGCGAAGACAGAATCGCTGTCGGCTCCGTATCGGGATTCGCCGTGCTCGACAAACAGGGCAAGCCCCTCGGTGTGGTCGGTTCACGCGGCAAGGGTCCTGACCAGTTCGACTACGTGCACGGAATCGCGTTCGGTCCTGACGGGAGCGTCTACGTTGCGGACTCCTATAACAATCGGTTGAGCGCGTATGAGCCCGACGGGACGCAGCGCTGGATCATTCGCACCGGTGCTCCCGCGAACTCCGCCGAGATAGCTGAAGAAGACATACTCAAGTCCGAGGTGCCGAGCGACACCGCCCTGAGCGAGGGCGACGCGCTTCAGCTCCCCTTGGGGCTTACGGTGGATGGTGCCGGCAGAGTGGTCGTCATCGATATGTATGAGTGCGCTATAGCAGTCTTCGATCCTAAGACGGGCGAGTTCCTGGGGAAGTACGGCGATGTCGGCGCCGAGGACGGGCAGTTCTTCTATCCCGTGAGCATAGGCTACGATCCGGCCAGGGACTGGTTCACCGTGGCCGACGCCTTCAATCGCCGCGTCCAGATCGTGCGGATTCCCGGCTCGAGTTCCGGCGCGGGAGGCGTAGCTGCTGCAGTCGGTCGGGCGTCGGCAGGCCCGCTACGAGCGTGCGGGCTTCCGCTTCTGCTTCTTCTCATCGCGATTGCGGTCTATTTCGTTGCGCGCTACGTGCGTGGGCGGCAGGAGCGTAACGGGACCGGCGAGTCGGAGTTGAGTGCCGAGTCGTCATCCGAAACCGGACCTGAGTGAGATGCCATACGGGCCAACGTTGTACGTGCGCGTGTACCTGGCCGACCGGGCATGACCAAGACATATTTCGGAATGAAGGTTGCATTAGCGAACATATGGGAGTACACCGAAACTACACAACTGTGGTCTTGCAAACGCTCCAGGGGATGCGTTACGGGGAACAGGGTGGCTTCGCACCGCTCCACGCCGGCACAACTTGGCGCGAGCTTGGATGCTTGAAGATCTGAATCAACCTTGAAGTCCTGACCCACAGCAACGCGCGGCGAGATTCAGCAAGTCAGCTACTACGATTGCCGCGCCAAGAAGCCGCAAAGCCTATTCAGGATTCGCCGTGGTCTTTCATGCCGTGGCGTAGGCGTTGCCGTGCACTGTCTGATCGAGCGTCTCGGGATCACCTGGCTGCCCAAAGAGCGCTAGTCGAGGCCAATAGTGCGGTGCATGGGATCTGGAAATGTGGCTGAATTGCCGGATCGTCCGCCGAGTCGGCGGGCCGAGTAATGTTGACCGAGCTGATCGCCGCGTGGGGGTACGCGATCGAAAGGCTCCCTAGTTCCCTGTGGAGGGGGGAGTAGGCAGACTCAGGGATGTGCAGTCAAGCAAACCTCTCTTAGGGGGATTCATGAAGCGAACGACTCTCGTCGTCGTACTCGTACTCGCGCTGACCTTTGCCTTCGCGGCGAGCGCGTCTGCGACGACAGGCAAGTTCTTCAAGGGTGGGGTGGACTACTACACGTGGACCAACCCGACCGGTAGCCCGTCTCCCGGTACCGCGTGGGTCGCCAGTGGCCTCAGCGGCATTGGCGTCAACGCCGCCAACCCGGGCGCGCACGCCAACTACCTGGCCACGACCGCCAAGTGCGGTATGTGCCACTCCGTCCACCGCGCGGCAGGCGACGGCACCAAGCTGTTGCCGACGGCTGACGCCACGTGCGCCGGCTGCCACGTCGGCGGCACCGCCGTCACGGCGAAGGTCATCACCTGGGCCGACGTCAATCTCGATTGGGTGCCGGAATACGGCGACAATCCGGCCACGCCGGCCGTGGAAACCGACTTCATCACCAACCAGGCTGCAGCCGGTGGCGGCGGCGGCCCGCACAACGACCCGGTCTGGGATACGCGCGCTGGAGTCCGGCGCCACCGAGTATCCGATGCCGAGCTACGAGCTCGAGCCCTTCTCTCGCTACGGCTGCTTCACCCGCCGTTGCCACGCCACCAACCCGCACGGCGCCAACAGCTCCAAGTACAAGATCTTCGCCTCCAAGCTGCTGTTCAACAACAGCCCGGCTGACGACGACGAGGAGTGACCCGGAACCTGGCTGCGCTGCATGGTCCCGGCACCTACGGCGGAGACGACGCTGTCTATGACGACCTCGGCGCCACTGACGCCTCGGTCCAGCGCTTCGCCGACGCGAACCCGGGCATCATCACGCTGTCGGGTAGCGACATCCTCATCAACGGTGCTGCTCCGGCACGCCGCCGAGACCCACGCCCTCGTGGCCGGTCTGACCTGCGGTCGTCCCTCCAACGTGCCGACAGGCGAGGACGAGTGCCACGCTGAGGCCGCCTACGCGATCGTCGACAAGGACATCGACGAGGACCGCAACCACGCCACCAAGATCACGCGGTAACGACAACTCCATACCCGCCTATCCCAACGCTGCCAACGGCGGAAGCAACAACTACTTCCGCACCGACAACACCGGTGGAGAGGCTCCTGGCTACGGCGGCAACGACAACCGCGACTCCAAGACCGGCCACGTCGCCGGTAGTTTCGCAGCGGTTCCGGACAACGGCTCCTATGCGCCGATCGCCGGCTGCACGAGCTGCCACGATCAGACCGACGCGGCCAACACCGTGGTGGGCAACTTCACGTTCCCGCACGGCCAGACCGCGACCGGCGATACGAACATCTACAAGGTCGACGGCGTGACCCAGCCACGGGTGACCGTGTACGCATCTGGTCCGGCTACGCTGGCTCGACCGCGGACGTCCTGATCAACTTCTCGAGCAACTACTCGAACCAGAAGGCCTTCGACGGCCAGTGCCTGAAGTGCCACCGCGATGGCACAGGCGAGGGTATCGGCCTCACCAAGTAGCAGGCTCGCACCACCAAGGTCGTCTCGACCTCGTGAGACAGGGAGCCGGCTCCGGCAAGGAGCCGGCTCCTCACGAGGAAGTTTCTGCCTATTGAGGCAAGATGCGCGCCACGGGGGCGACAATGAATAGGCCGAGTAGCCGTGCGAAGGCTTCGGCGATGGGGATCGCTGCGAGCTTCGCGCTGCTAGCGTTCTGGCGATCCGCGGGTCTGACGATGCTCCTCGCGAGCCGCCTCGCTGCCTATCTTGAGGTCGGCGACCGCGATGGATCGTGCATGCTCTGGTGCCAGCAGCACCTATCCGACGCTCACTCGTTGAGCACCTGCACCTGTCACGTACGGCGAGCCTCACTGTGACTGACTCCGTCGCCACACCTGCGGGATGCCCGGCGGGTCATGCACACCAGTCCGCGACGCGCTACGTGCACGGTGCCCGTAACTATGGCGGCACCCGCTACCTCGGTGAAGCACCTCTCACTGGCACTCGGACAACGGCGCCCCCTACGACTGCGTCGACTGCCACACTGCAGCCCCGACGGTGCCTCGCCACGATCTGCCACTCTGCAGCGCAGCCCCAGTCGACCATCGGCGAGCTGCTTGGTCTGCCACGAGTCTCTCATCCCGAACACGCCAGTACCCGAGTGCTACGTCAAGTACCAGTGCACGCTTGTCACAGCCCCGAGCGGCACGACGTCCAGCGTGTGACGATGGCCAACGGCTTCACGAACTGCGACGCTGCCACGCGGGCGGCGACCACGCGACGTTCCACACCACCGTCGAGCCCGCCGTGAGCTGCCAAGACGTCGGCTGCCACCCCGGCACCAACCTGCTGCCGATCCACACCGACGCTCGTCTGCGCCGACTGCCACTCCTCATCGAACACCACCGTGACCGACGCCATCGCCGCCGGCGACAAGCGCTGCGCCACCTGCCATCCGAGCGCCGACCACGGCCGACCACGCTCAGCCGTTCCACACCACCGTGACGCCCGCCGTGAGCCTGCCAGAACGTCGGCTGCCACCCCGGCACCAACCTGCTGCCGATCCACACACGACGCTTGTCTGTGCCGACTGCCACTCCTCATCGAACACGCACCGTGACCGACGCCATCGCCGCGGGTGACAAGAACTGCGCCACCTGCCATCCCGAGCGCGATCACGGGCCATATCACCGTCCACGCCACCGTCGCTGCCGGCGGTCTCTGCCAGAACGCCGGCTGCCACCCCGGCACCAACCTGCTGGACATCCACTCGCCCGCCCACGGGACGCTCGAGTGTGCGAAGTGCCACTCCTCGTCGAACACCACCGTGACCGACGCCATCGCCGCCGGCGACAAGAGACTGCGCAACCTGCCATCCGAGCGCCGAGGCCGACCACGCCACGCTCCACACGACCGTCGAACCCGCCGTGAGCTGCCAAGACGTCGGCTGCCACCCCGGCACCAACCTGCTGCCGATACACACGACGCTAGTGTGTGCCGACTGCCACTCCTCATCGAACACCACCGTGACCGACGCTATCGCCGCCGGCGACAAGCGCTGCGCCACGTGCCATCCGAGCGGCGCCGAGCACGCCGCCTCTCACGACGACGGACTCAACAGGCCTGACTGTCTGGATTGTCACAAGTCGAACATAGCCGAGGAGCATGAGGGCAACTGCGACAAGTGCCACAAGAGCACCGATCCGGTCGTGATCGCAGCGATTGCGAACCACCAGGTCACATGTGGCGCGTGTCATACCCCCGGCATCCACGCGGCTGGCTTCTTCAGCAACAAGACTGACTACTACGCGTGGACCACGACACCGGGACCGCGCGACACGGGCACGCCCCTTGGTGAAGTCGGCGACAACGCCGCCAACCCGGGCGCGCACGCCAACTACCTGGCCACGACCGCCAAGTGCGGTATGTGCCACTCCGTCCACCGCGCAGCAGGCGACGGCACCAAGCTGCTGCCGACGGCTGACGCCACGTGCGCCGGCTGCCACATCGGCGGCACCGCCGTCACGGCGAAGGTCATCACCTGGGCCGACGTCAATCTCGATTGGGTGCCGGAATACGGCGACAATCCGGCCACGCCGGCCGTGGAAACCGACTTCATCACCAACCAGGCTGCAGCCGGTGGCGGCGGCGGCCCGCACAACGACCCGGTCTGGGATACGGCGCTGGAGTCCGGCGCCACCGAGTATCCGATGCCGAGCTACGAGCTCGAGCCCTTCTCTCGCTACGGCTGCTTCACCCGCCGTTGCCACGCCACCAACCCGCACGGCGCCAACAGCTCCAAGTACAAGATCTTCGCCTCCAAGCTGCTGTTCAACAACAGCCCGGCTGACGACGACGAAGAGTACCCGGACCTGGCTGCGCTGCATGGTCCCGGCACCTACGGCGGAGACGACGCTGTCTATGACGACCTCGGCGCCACTGACGCCTCGGTCCAGCGCTTCGCCGACGCGAACCCGGGCATCATCACACTGTCGGGTAGCGACATCCTCATCAACGGTGCTGCTCCGGCACGCCGCCGAGACCCACGCCCTCGTGGCCGGTCTGACCTGCGGTCGCCCCTCCAACCCGGCGACAGGCGAGGACGAGTGCCACGCTGAGGCCGCCTACGCGATCGTCGACAAGGGCATCGACGAGGACCGCAACCACGCCACCAAGATCACCGGCAACGACAACTCCATGCCCGCCTATCCCAACGCTGCCAACGGCGGAAGCAACAACTACTTCCGCACCGACAACACCGGTGGAGAGGCTCCTGGCTACGGCGGCAACGACAACCGCGACTCCAAGACCGGCCACGTCGCCGGTAGTTTCGCAGCGGTTCCGGACAACGGCTCCTATGCGCCGATCGCCGGCTGCACGAGCTGCCACGATCAGACCGACGCGGCCAACACCGTGGCGGGCAACTTCACGTTCCCGCACGGCCAGACCGCGACCGGCGACTACGAACATCTACAAGGTCGACGGCGTGACCCAGTCCACGGGTGACCGTGTACGCATCTGGTCCGGCTACGCTGGCTCCTCGACGGACGTCCTGATCAACTTCTCGAGCAACTACTCGAACCAGAAGGCCTTCGACGGCCAGTGCCTGAAGTGCCACCGCGATGGCACAGGCGAGGGTATCGGCCTCACCAAGTAGTACAGGCTCGCACTACCAAGGTCGTCTCGACCTCGTGAACTACGGAGCCGGCTCCGGCAAGGAGCCGGCTCCTCTTCTTGCTACTATCGCGTGCGCGGGAGGTTCTGGAGCACTCGGCGCGAACTGAGTGTGAAGACGATAAGAAGAAGGCGGCATGGTCGAAGCAGACTCCATCGAATCCCAGGATCCCAGGCAAGACGATGGCGCCGTGTCGACGAAGAGTGGCAGGAGTCGTCGCTGGAGGCGTGTGTGGGCCATCGTCGGGCTGGCCGTGCTCTGCCTGCTCGCCCTGCGCGTAGCTGGTGTCGTCGGGCCGAAACCGTGCGCGTCTTGCCATGATCGAGCTGCGTTTCAAGCCGAGACGCAGTCTTCCGCCCATGCTCAGGTGGAGTGTCAAGCCTGCCACGATGTCGCATCGGGGCCAATCGGCGAGGCCGTGTTTGCGCTGCGGGGGCCGATTCACGCGTACTTCCCGCGGAGTCGTGCCGCGATTCGCGAGGCAGCTGCAGTACAAGACTCACGCTGTCTTGAGTGTCACCAGAACGAGCTTGGAGAGACCGTCGCCTCAAACGGCATCAGGATCAATCACGCCTCCTGCGCTGCCGCTGTGTCATGCACAGACTGTCACTCCTCGACGGCTCACGGCACGGCGATCGGGTGGGTTCGGTCATACGATATGGAGGACTGCCTCGAGTGTCATATGGTGTCTGGCAAGGTGGCGTGCGACCTGTGCCATCAGGGCAGGGACGCGGCTGTTCGCGTCAAGACCTCGTCATTTGCAGTGACGCACGGGCCCAAATGGCAGACCACTCACGGCATGGGTGATATCGCCACCTGCAACGTGTGCCACACCGCAGGCGACTGCGCGAACTGCCATGGTCCGGGCGTGCCGCACGAACCGGAGTTCGTCGGAGTACATTCAACGTATGCCGAGAAGGAGGATGCCGAGTGCGCATCATGCCACGCGGATGCTTTTTGCGACTCCTGCCACGGGACGGAGATGCCCCACCCCGGAACATTCACTTCCCAGCATGTGACCAACTCGAAGGAGCAGCCAGATCTGTGCGCGCGCTGCCATGATGACTCAGATTGTCAGAACTGCCACGTGAAGCACGTGCACCCTGGTGGCGCCGTTGGCACAGGCGCGACGGCGGGAGGCGGCCAGTGATGGGGGACCTGTTTGAGCGCCTTCCGCAACTCTGGACTACCATTACCCGTGTCCTGATCTCTCCTGCCTCGAACATGAAGGTCGCCCTGCTCCTCTACGCAACGATCGCTGTCTTCCTGCTACTCATCCTGGTCACGGGTCTCATGCTCATCATGTCGGCGCCCGCGGGCACGGCTGCTGGCCCGGCCAATTCCGGGGCACGCCCGACTGTCCGGCGCAGGGCTAGGGCTGCGACTCCGATGACTCGGCAGATGCGACTGCTGCTCGGCTTGGGCATCGTAGCGGTCCTCGTGGCGGTTTGGGTCGTCGCTGGGTCCACCACGTCGGATCCGGGACTATGCAAGAGTTGCCACTGGCCCGCATCGGCGCATGCGACGGCCGACACGGGCAAGGATCCCCACGCGAAGGTCGGCTGCGTCGCCTGTCACGAATCCTCCGGGATCATCGGCCGCTATGTCACCGGTGTTCCTTTCCGCCTCGTGCATCTGGCGATGTCGTCCGCAGGGGCTGGCAACGAGGCGGGGTACGGAGCCGTACCGACAAGCGCCTGCAGTTCATGCCACGCGACCTCGCTGACCGACATTGCGACAAACGCTGAGCGAGGGCTGAGGATGTCCCACGCAGAGCCGCTAACAGCCTCGGCAGTCTGCATCGATTGCCACAGGATGAGCGGCGGGATCGTGAGTGTTCACAACGCGGGCATGAAACCGTGTCTGCGTTGTCACGACGGCAGCAAGGCTTCGTCAGCCTGCGCCACATGCCACGAGGGACCGCGGGCCACCGCGGCGCGAGCTCGCACGACGTCGCTTCAGAGCGAGCAGATCGACGACGTCTCGTGCTCCGGGTGCCACAACGAGAAGAGGGACTGCGACCCCTGTCACGGGCTTCGTATGCCGCACACGACCGAGTTCAAGTTGAGCGCGCACGCGAGGGCCGCAGCGGTTGACGTCTGGTATGGCAGCGGCAAGGTCTGCGGTCGTTGTCACACGGCATCGCGCAACCCCTGCGTTCGGTGCCATTCCGACCTGATTGGCAGAGCGCACGGAAACTGGATGGCCGCCGGTCACCAGGGAGCCGCCTCAGACGCCTGCAACACGTGCCATGTCCAGTATGCGCCCATCGTGACGAGGGACTTCTGCAAGGACGTGTGCCACTCTCCAGCCGCCATGGCCTCCAGCCCCCGCTGACGCTGCCCACTCGGCCTCCGCAGTGACAGCGGCTACACCCAGGCGAGTGGTCGACTACAGGTCTCTACGCCCACGGGCGCTCCCTGCTTGGACAGCCAGACGGGATACTATCGGTAGGAGCGTGCGCTGGCGTTTGCGGGTCGTATCGCGCTTCTAGGCGGCCTCGACCCATCCTGGGCGAGCCGAGATCAGGCACCGCCGTCAATCGGACCCTGCAGTTGGAATTGTGAATTATCGTTGACGTGCCCCTAAATCCAGCTTAAACTCTCGTTGCGCTACTGTGCACCGAGTCACAAGTACTTTCCGCAAATGGATGCACGGCGTGCGTCGATTCAAACGAGCAACCCCGCGCTCGTGAGCATTGCTGCGGATCCACGGAGGAGAGTCCCACCATGAGTGTTTTGGCACGGTACCGCGCGAGCGCTCTGCCCATCCTCGTTCTGCTCACCCTGCTGTTTGTGGCGGTCTCGCTGGCAATACCGGCGGTCTCGAGCGCAGCACCAATGGCGACTCCGTACTGTACGGCGTGCCACGCTCCTGCGGACCACCCAATCTCAAGTGACTGCGCCACGTGCCATGCAAGCGACGATCACGGCGAGGGGCCCGATTGCGGCGACTGCCACGATCCTCATGGTTACCAAGAACTCGTCTCCACAGGATGTACGGCGTGCCATTTCCCCGGATCCCCGGTGCCGCCGCCGGCTTCGCACCAGAATCTGCCCGCAACGCATGCTTCGCCGCTCGATTCCAGTTGCGAGTCTTGTCACGCCCCCGCGCTCATCACCGAGCACGAGAAGTACCCCCTGCAGTGTGTTTCGTGCCATGCGAGCTCCGACCCTCTCGTGAGCGCTGCAATCGCCAATAACGAGACTGCGTGTGCGTCATGTCATCCCAGCTACGCGGCAGCTCATGAGGCCGCCCACGATGATGTTGCCGATCCTGAGTGCGCCGAATGCCACAGCGCTGACGTCACCGCGCTGCACGCCGACTGCGACACCTGCCACGCATCCGGCACGCCCACCGGCGAGACCTGCACCACCTGCCACCCGACCATGACCGAGCCCCACGGCGCCGGACCCTTCTTCGACGCGGCCGCCTACAACCCGAACTTCGCAGGCTACCTGTCCTGGTCCTGGGCGACGGCCAACATCGCCGGCACCACCGGCTCCCCCCACGGCAACTACGCCACCACCACCAACAAGTGCGCGGTGTGCCATGCGGTCCACCGCGCCAGCGCCGACGGCAACGTCCTGACCGCGGTCACCGACGCGTTCGCCGGCAACCGCACCAAGACCTGCGCGTTCTGCCACGGCGCCACCGCGTTTTCCACCAAGAGCGTCGCGGTGGCCTCAGACGGCACGATCAGCCCCCACGGCAGCTGCTCGCGCTGCCACGTCGAGAGCCCGCATGGTGTGGGAGCGTCTGTCTACCCGGTGCTCACCGAGCACCTGCTTAACACCCGTGCCGACGCCGCGATCGCCAACGACCTCGGTACCGGAAGCAACGGCATCGTCACCGCCGACTTCGACTCCGGTAGCGCCAAGGGCCTCACGCTCGGTACCGGCTACCTGTGCAACCAGTGCCACTCTTCAGGCGGAGCGGGCATCAACACCGTCTACGCCGTCAACGAGGCGGGAGCCACCCCGGCCGCCAACGCCACCACCCTGAACAACACCACCGGCCACCGGGTGACCGCTGTGGCCACGAGCGACTGGAACGTCGACGGCTCCAAGGGCGCCTACCTCACCGGCCGCATAGCGTACAACGACGCGAACTCCTGCCAGGCCTGCCACGACGCCAAGCGCGCCAACGGCGCAGCCGCCTTCCCGCACGGTTACGTGGACGCCGCTGGTGCCTACGCACCCAAGTCGCAACCAGGCGCGAGCCTCATCTGGTTGACACGCGCCGGCGACGCCGACGACCCGCGTGAACTCGTCCCGACCCCCGGTTCGACCTCGGGCACCGCCGATGTCTCCGTGCTGACCGGCGACGGCGTGTGCCTCAAGTGCCACATCTCGGGTGACCGCCAGCACGGCATCGGCATCGACGACGCGTGGGTCCAGGGAGCTGCGCCGAGCGACACCACCGCACCGACGACGACCTCGGATGCGGCAGGCCCCTACACCGGCAGCGCGACGATCACGCTCACCGCCACCGACAACTCCGGCGGCTCCGGTGTCGCGGGCACCTACTACCGCGTCAACGGCGGTTCCCAGCAGACCGGCACTTCGATCCCGATCACCTCGCCGGGCGCCTACACCATCGAGTTCTGGTCGACAGATGTCGCCGGCAACGCCGAGACGCCTCATAAGACCGCCAGCTTCACAGTCAACCCCGTGATCACGGGGACAGGGACGATCCACTTCAACTGGGACTCTACCGATGGTTCGTGGGCTGACTACTACGTATACAACTCGACTGGGACACTGGTCGACAGCGGCTCCGGCGAGGCGGACCTGGGATGGGACGGCCACTTCTACGTCACCGTTCCGGTGAGCGCGCAGCCCTACCAGGTCAAGATCCACTGGTACGACCCGTACTACGACTCCGAGGACTACTGGACGCCCGGCCCAGGCTCAAGCGAAACCGACGCAGTGCTTGTCGACGAACCGGGTGAGGTCATCTCATACACGTACTAGATGGCTATCGAGTCAGCCCTGTCTACACTATGGAGGGCCGGTCGCTCAAGCGATCGGCCCTCTGTGCGTGGAGGGCGCACCATCCCTCTGCGCTATAATTTCGCCATGGCGGCTGGATGCTCGTGCCTCGCTCCCGACACGCGGTTGTGAGGTCTGCGGCGGTCGTCTGACCGCACATCAGCCAGCCCGTGGCCGTTCCTTCGTACAGCCTCAGGAGTCCTCGTGAGCTCTCCTTTAGCACCCACCGCCACGCCGAAGACTGACGACGGTGCCCGTGGGCGGAGCGTGCATCAGTGAGCAGAACAGCTCGAGCTCTTGACAGCGCAAGCTGGATCCAGGAACGCCTCTCCGTAGCAGCGAGACGCGACGTGCTCGCGGTCGCGCTGGTGATGCTCACCGTGGTCTCGATGTGCGGTGGATTGGCGTACCGCTTCTCATGGCTGTGGGTGGGGGTCGTAGCCGGGGCCCTCGCCTCGATCGTCTCGACCACCGCAGTGCGTGCGAGTGCAGTGGCGGCAGCTGCATGCGCGACGGGGCTGCTCGTCGGCCCGGTAAACCTGTGGTTGACAGACTCGTCGGCCGGCGCGCGACTGCTCGACGCTCTCCTCGCAGCTGGCGTCGCGGCGTGCTTCGCGGCGTTACTCAGGGTGCCTGCCCTGCGGACGATACTGTCGGGCAACATGCTGGTATGGGGAGTCGTGGCGGTAATCCTGGGCAACCTGTGGTTCACAACGCTCACACTGAACGCGACGCCTACCCTCGGGGCAGTCAGCCAGCAAGTGATACCTGCTTTCAACGAACAGCTCAACGGGACTCTTCCGCCCGGTTCCGAGAACTCGGACAACGTGTTGTTCTTCCGCACGTTTCAAAGCGTTCGGGACGGCGAACCCTACTACAAGAGCTACAGGGACTGGTTCGTTGTCTGGGGCGACATGACGCCACGGACACTGTTCAACTTCCGCATGCCGCTCCTCTTCCACCTCTGGGCGGCCATGCCCCGCGCGCAGCATGTCGTATGGCTCTTCCTGGGGCTCGTGTCGGCCGTCTGTGTGACGCTGGTTGCGTTGTTCTCGCGAACCGTGAAGCGACCGTTCGTGGTTCCCGCCGTAGCAGCGCTCGCCTCCTATGCGCTCTACTTCTCGACAAGCTTGCTGCTGTTCACGATGGAACAATGGGCCGCGCTACCCGCGCTACTCGGCCTAGCCTTCACGGCGGCCTCGCTCACAAGCGCACGGTGGAGGGCCTTTGTAGTCGCCTCGGTTGTGGCATCGGTAGTCGCGGTGGTCTTCCGAGAGACCATGGGTCTGATTCTCGTTGCAGGCCTGCTGAGTGCAGTCGCGGCCACTGCCGAGCAAAGGAGGTTCCGGCTTCTGGCGTGGGGTGGCGGCGTGGTGGTACTTGCGGGCATCGTCGCAGTTCATTACTGGTTCGCCCGCCCGTTCATCGACCCGCGGTCCGAACTCAGCCAGTTCATCGGCGGCGGGGCGGTGTTCGCCCTGCGCGGGCTGGAGTACGCGACAGACTATCTGGGCGGTGGTGGACCATGGCCGTTCATCTTGGCCGCTGTCGGGTTCATAGGCGCCGCTGTGGCGCCTGATCGGCCGCTCAAGGTGTTTGCGCTTGTTTCGACGATCGCCCCGCTCGTTGCCTTCGCATTCTTGGCGAACCACGCCACCGAGCACTTCAACAAAGAAGCCGTCAACTATTGGGGGGCGGTGGTCACGCCGCTGATATACGCGTCTATGCCCTTCGCGTTCCTACTTCTGCCCGGTGCCAAGCCGCGTGACTGGCGGAAGATCAACTGACCCGACACTCGTGGACGTTTGGAGATTCATTGGGAGCGACGGAGCTGCATTCGGTGGTTGTGCCAATGTACAACGAGGAGGAGGTTGCCGAGGAGTTCGTGCGCCGCGCCACCTCAGTTCTCGCGGAGTACCCCAACTACGAGATCATCGCAGTTGACGACGGTAGTACCGATGCCACCTTCCCAATCCTCTCGCGCCTGTCTGAGACGGACGGGCACCTCAGAGTCGTTCGGCTTGCCCGCAACTTCGGCCACCAGACCGCAACGACCGCAGGCATCGACTTGGCCTCCGGCGACACAGTCACAGTGATCGACGCTGACCTTCAAGACCCCCCGGAGCTCATCGCCGACATGATCGCTCTGTGGCGCGAGGGTGCGGACATCGTATTCGCCGTGCGTGATTCCAGAGCAGGTGAGAGCAAGTTCAAGAAGGCCTCGGCGTCTGCGTACTACCGCCTCCTGCGTCGAGTCTCGCGAGCCGATATCCCCGTCGACAGCGCGGATTTCCGGCTGATGGGCCGTCGGGCTGTGGAGGGCCTGAGGGCGATGCGAGAGCGCAGTCGCTATATGCGTGGACTCGTAGGTTGGATGGGGCTCCAGCGTGCCACTGTCCACTATCATCGCGATGCGCGGTACGCGGGCCGGACGAAGTACTCGATGACCAAGATGTTGCGTCTTGCCTCCGACGGCGTGATGTCCTTTTCCACAGCACCGCTGCGTCTCTCACTGCTGTTCGGCGTCACAGCGGCGGGGCTTGGACTCCTTGTCGCGATCTGGGTCGTCGCAACGAAGGTCGCTGGCGGTCGGGTTGTGCCAGGGTGGGCCTCAACGATGATTGCGATTCTGTTTCTTGGCGGGGTGCAGCTCGTGACCCTCGGCGTGATCGGCGAGTACATCGGTCGAGTCTACAACGAGGTGCGGCAGCGCCCGCTCTATCTCGTGGAGGAAGTACGTGGTTTCGGCTCGGACACCACGGAGCACTTCGCGAAATCCCCCCTACCCAGAGCTAGCGACATGCCGCGGGGACTCTAGCACGCACGCCAATTCGGGTGAGTGTACCGGGGGTATACTTCACACCTGCGGTATACTCTCGCGCATGGCGCCAGATACTCACATCCTCGCTCTAGGCTCGCGACTTATTCGGCCGGCCGCCGTCGACTGACGGCACATCGCGCCGGCACCAGTCGCCGTCCCTCCGTACAGCCCGAGGAGTCACAGTGAGCACACCCGAGAACGCCGCACTCCCAAGTAACGACCGCGTCTACATCTTCGACACGACCCTGCGCGACGGCGAGCAGTCGCCGGGCGCCTCGATGAACACCGAGGAGAAGCTCGAGATCGCCCGCCAGCTCGTGAGGCTGGGCGTCGACGTCATCGAAGCGGGCTTCCCGGTTTCGAGCCCGGGCGACTTCGAGAGCGTGCGTCGGATCGGCGCCGAGGTGGGTGACGGCGCGATCGTGTGCGGCCTCACCCGCGCGGTGCCCAACGATATCGACGTCGCCGCCGACGCGCTCAAGACCGCGTCCCGTCCGCGCATCCACACCGGGATCGGCGTGAGCGAGTCGCACCTGCGCGACAAGCTCCGCATCTCGGGCGACGAGGCCATCGAGCGGGCCGTCAAGGCCGTCAAACACGCGCGCAACCTCGTGGGCGACGTGGAGTTCTATGCCGAGGATGCCGGCCGAGCGGTGCCCGCGTACCTCTACCGCATGATCGAGGCGGTCATCGCGGCCGGCGCCACCGTCGTCAACATCCCCGACACCACGGGCTACGCCTACCCTGAGGTCTTCGGCGAGCTGATTCGCGGACTCGCCGACAACGTCGCCGGCATCGAGAAGGCCATCATCTCGGTCCATTGCCACAACGACCTGGGCATGGCCACCGCAAACGCACTCGCGGGCGTCTACGCCGGTGCGCGCCAGGTGGAGTGCACCATCAACGGCATCGGCGAGCGTGCGGGCAACACGGCGATGGAAGAGGTCGTCATGGCGCTCAAGATGCGCCCGGACGTCTTCGGCGCCGATACGCGCATCAATACGCGCGAGATCACCCGTACGAGCCGCCTGGTGTCGAGCATCACCGGCATCAGCGTGCAGCCCAACAAGGCCATCGTGGGCGCCAACGCGTTCGCGCACAGCAGCGGCATCCACCAAGACGGCGTGCTCAAGGAGCGCTCGACCTACGAGATCATCGACCCGGTCGACGTGGGCGCCGGTGGCTCGAGCATCGTGCTCACCGCCCGCAGCGGCCGCCATGCGCTGCGGCACCGCCTCGAAGAGCTCGGCTACATGATCCCCGACGACGAGTTCGAGCGCGTCCACGAGGCGTTCCTCGCGCTCGCCGACAAGAAGAAGGAAGTCTACGACGAGGACCTCGAAGCGCTGGTGGGGGAGAGCGAGCGCACGCTCAACGAGGTCTACCACCTCGCGCAGGTGCACTTCACGAGCGGCGAGCCGGGCATCCCCACGGCGACCGTCGAGCTCGTGACCAAAGAGGGCGAGCATCTCATCGACTCGAGCCACGGCACCGGCCCGGTCGATGCGGTCTACAAGGCGATCAACCGCATCGTCGATGTCGAGAACGACCTGACCGAGTTCCGCGTCGAGGCCGTCACGCGCGGGATCGATGCGCTCGGTGAGGTCACCATCCGCATCCGCAGCGCCGACGATCGCATCTTCACCGGCCGAGGGGCCCACAGCGACATCATCGTGGCGAGCGCCAAGGCGTACACGAACGCGCTCAACCGACTGCTCGTGGCCGAGCGCAAGACCGTGACCGAGGAGCTGTAGCGACCCGTGGCAGAAGTTCGATGCGGGTAGCATATCTGAGCCTCCAGGCGGTCGCGCAGGGGCAGGACACCTGGGCAGCGGTGACGGAGATCGTCGCGGGATGGGAGCGATCCGGCTGGCAGGTCGACCGCTGGTTCGCCGACTACGGCTCGCCCGGCACCCCGCCCGGAGCGCTCACGCGCCTTCGCGAGATGCGACGGGTCCAGTCAGCGCTGGCACGCGAACTCAAGGACTACGACGCCGTCTACATTCGAGGTCACATGTTCGCGTATCCGCTCGCCCGCCGCGCCCGCCGCTGGGGATTCCCGTGATCCAGGAGTGCAACGGGACCTACGAGGACCTCTTCATCGCGTGGCCCGCGACACGCGTGGCTCGACCGCTCTTCGAACACCTGCAGCGGCAGCAGTACCGCGACGCCGCGCTGGTCTTCTGTGGCACCGAGAAGCAGCGCGATTGGCTCCGAGCCGAGACGGGCCACGACCGGATCGTCGTGAGCCCCAACGGCGCCAACGCCGACCTCTTCATGCCCGACGCGCCTCGCAGGCCGAGTCTCCCACAGCGCTTCGTGCTGTTCTTCGGACAGTTCGCTGCCATGGCAGGGAATCGAAGTTCTGATTGCGGCCAAGAACGATTCCGCCTGGCCCACTGGAGTCGAGCTGGTCTTCGTTGGCGATGGCGAGCGACGCGCAGTGGTCGAAGCGGCTGCAGGCACAGGTGACAGCGGCATCAGCTACCTCGGCCGTTTGCCCTACGAGCAGCTTCCCGGCGTCATCGCGCACTGTGTCGCGTCGACTTCCCCCCAGTACACGCCCGATAGGGGCGACGCCGGGTTCTCGGCGCTCAAGCTCTACGAGTCGATGGCGTGCGGCGTGCCGGTGATCGGGTCGGACTACCCCGGGGTGGGCGACGTCATCAGGTGCTACGACTGCGGAATCGCGTGCCACCTGGTGACGCGCACGCCCTTGCGGCGGCCGTCGCACGTCTCGCTGGTGAGCCCGACGGGCGCATGCGATGGGGAGACGCGGACGTGAGGCGATCGAGCGCGAGTGCTCGTGGGCAGCGCGAGCCGAGCAGCGCCGCGCGGCCATCGAGGGTCTGCTGACCGCGGACGGCCGAGAAGCGCGGTCCTCACGGTGAGCATCACCGTCATCACAGCATGCCTAAACGTCGAGTCGACCCTCAGGGCCGCGATGGAGTCCGTGCTCCGGCAGGGGACGGACCTGCACGAGTACGTGGTAGTCGACGGCGGCTCGACCGATGGCACGCTCGGCATCATCAAGGACATGGAGCTGGGTTTCGAGGGTAGACTGCGCTGGATCTCGGAGCCCGACCGCGGAATCTACGATGCGATCAACAAGGGTCTCGACCTCTCGACCGGCTCATTCGTGGTGGTTCTGGGCGCCGATGACCTCCTGCTGGATGGCGCGCTCGCGCGGGTATCGGCTGCGATCGAACACGCCCCGGAAGCCGATCTCGTCTACGGAGACGCTTACGTCGCCGAGCCGGGCGGACACGTCAGGCTGCAACGCGCTCTCGCGTCGCCTCGTGTCGTGGCCGGTCTGCCGCGAAGCCTCCCCGTGTGTCACCAGGCCTGTGCGTTCTCGGCGCGTTCGTTCGAGCGTTTGGGCCACTTCGACACGAGCTTCCGCATCGCAGCTGACTACGAGTTCTACCTGCGGTTCCACGCTGCACACCTCGTGTCCGCTCGCGTCGCCGAACCGCTCGCCACGTACAGTCTCGCGGGCGTGAGCTCGCGCATGGCCTGGGCCACTGCCGATGAGTATCGACGCACACGCGTCATACACGGGATGCACCCAGCGAGGGCTCGGCTGGCTATGTTGCGCTCGATCGTGAACGTCACGCTGATGCGCGGCGTCCGACAAGTGGCCCCATAGCATTCAAGCAGCCTTCAGCGCAGCTTACTCGGCAACCATGGCCGCCCATCGCGTAGAATGCGTAAACCGACGCTTCCCGCTAAGAGTCCTCTCCCCATGCCCCGCCCCATGACGATCACCGAGAAGATCCTCGCTGCCCACGCCGACCTCGACGAGGTCACGCCGGGCCAGCTCATCAACTGCCGCCTCGACCTCGTGCTGTCCAACGACGTCACGGCTCCCATCGCCATCAGGGAGTTCAAGAAGACCGGCGTCGACAAGGTCTGGGACCCCACCAAGATCGCGATGGTGCCCGACCACTACACGCCCAACAAGGACATCAAGTCCGCCGAGCAGGCCAAGATCATGCGCGACTTCGTCAACGAGCAGGGCATCACGCACTACTACGAGATCGGCTGCATGGGCGTCGAGCACGCACTGCTTCCCGAGCAGGGTGTCGTGGGCCCCGGCGACGTCATCATCGGCGCCGACTCTCACACGTGCACGTACGGAGCGCTGGGTGCGTTCGCCACGGGCGTCGGCTCCACCGACGCCGCAGCAGGTATGGCGACCGGCGAGGCATGGTTCAAGGTCCCGCAGTCCATCAAGTTCAACGTGACCGGCGAGCTCGGCCCGTGGGTGTGCGGCAAGGACATCATCTTGCACATCATCGGCATGATCGGGGTGGACGGCGCGCTCTACCAGGCGATGGAGTTCACCGGCGACACCATCGAGCGCCTGGGCATGGACGACCGCATGACCATCTGCAACATGGCCATCGAGGCGGGCGGCAAGTCCGGCATCATCGCCGTCGACGACACGACGCGCGCCTACATCACGGACCGCTTCGAGCGCGAGCCGGTCGAGTACTTCAGCGACGAAGACGCCGAGTACGCGGCCGTCTACGAGATCGACGCTTCCACGATCGTTCCCACGGTCGCCTTCCCGCACCTGCCGAGCAACACGCGGCCGGCCGCTGACGCACGCGACATCTGGATCGACCAGGTCGTCATCGGCAGCTGCACCAACGGCCGCATCGAGGACATGCGCATCGCAGCGAGCATCCTCAAGGGTCGCAAGGTCGACCCGAAGGTCCGCCTCATCATCATCCCGGCCACGCAGCAGATCTACCGAGAGGCCATGCACGAGGGCCTGTTCGACATCTTCCTGGATGCGAACGCGGCGGTCTCGACGCCCACGTGCGGCCCGTGCCTCGGCGGCCACATGGGCATTCTGGCGGCAGGGGAGCGGGCGCTCGCGACCACCAACCGCAACTTCGTCGGCCGCATGGGCGATCCCACGAGCGAGGTGTACCTGTGCTCGCCGGCGATCGCGGCAGCGAGTGCGGTGGCGGGGCACATCGCGCTGCCGGATGACTCGGCTGATCGAGCAGGCAGCAGCTTAACCCATCCTGAAGGCTTCCTGAAGACACCTTGCGTGGGAGCCGCCGAGGCCCTATGATGACGCGTGAGGGCGCAGCACCCACAAACGTCGACCCGCAGGCGCCCGCGGCACGATGAAGGACGTTCGAACGCTATAGGAGACGTCCTGTCCTCGTGACTGTGCGCACCCACAACGGTTCTGAGTCTGAAGCACGCGTACAGGTGAGAAGTCCCGGCTTTGAGCGCGTGCTATCCGGTTGTGGGTGCCAGGGGGAATGCTCCATGTCGATGTCGTCAGTCCCGTTCCGGGCCCGTCGGGCCATTCCGCTGATCGGCCTGCGGAGATCAGGTACCGGTTCGCGTCGAATTCTGTTTGTGGTGGCCCTCGCGCTCGCGGTGCTGCTGGGGAGCGCATCGGCAGCGTTCGCGATCACCCAGATCCCGGTGGGCAAGGCCTTCCCGGCGAACGGTTCTACCGTTGCAGTTCCGCGTCCGGAAATCGGCTTCACCTTCTGGGGTTCGGTGCCCGGTCCCAAGCGCGTTGTGCTCACCGTCAATGGCGTGGTCCGCTACGACGCCATGACGCCCCAGGGTGACTTCCGCTGGACCCCGCCAAGTGACTTTGCCAGCGGCTCCACGGTGACGGTGCGGGCGACGGTCTACACCGGCGAGTACCCCTCGCAGGTCAATCTGGGATTCCCGCTGACCGGACCCTTCGCCAGCCCGTGGAGCTTCCAGGTGGTCGCTAGTCCCATGGCCTGGACGGGGGATTGTGTCACGTGTCACCAGACCTACCCGGAAGCACACCCCGTGTCCGACTGTACGGCGTGCCACGGCACAACCACCGCAACAGATGAGAACGATGGAGCCTCCGCACACTCGCAGTCCGCAAACGCTCTCTATCCCGCGGGTGCCTGCTTGGGTGCATGCCACGAGGTGTGGCAGGGCAGCCCCTACGCGCACGGGACATGGGAGAACGTGTTCTGGGAGAGCCCTCAGGGCAGCCAGTACTACCCGCGGTCGCCCATAGGCACTGGCGAGTACACCTGCACCAGCTGCCACTCCGCAGCATGGCCCTCGATCGAGCGGCATTCAGCTGGCACTCTTGCGGCGCAGCATGCGGGCTCGTTCGAGTCGTCGTGCGCGGACTGTCACAGCGCCGACCTGATGGTTGAGCATGGCAAGTATCCCGAGGGCGCGACGTTCAAGAATCAGTGCGACACCTGCCACGGCAATCCCGCGGCGCAGGCAGCTATCACTGCGGGCGACACATCGTGCGATGCCTGCCATGATCTGGCCAGCGCCCACACGTTCCACGATGACATCGCGGTGTCCTCTTGCACCGAGTGCCACAGCTCAGACGTAGTGGCATTGCACCCCGACACCACGTGCGCTGAATGCCATGCGATACAACCGCATGCTGGAGCCACCTGCACCACCTGCCACCCGACCATGACCGAGCCCCACGGCGCCGGACCCTTCTTCGACGCGGCCGCCTACAACCCGAACTTCGCAGGCTACCTGTCCTGGTCCTGGGCGAGTGCCAACATCGCCGGCACCACCGGCTCCCCCCACGGCAACTACGCCACCACCACCAACAAGTGCGCGGTGTGCCATGCCGTCCACCGCGCCAGCGCTGATGGCAACGTCCTGACCGCGGTCACCGACGCCTTTGCCGCCAACCGCACCAAGACCTGCGCGTTCTGCCACGGCGCCACCGCGTTTTCCACCAAGAGCGTCGCGGTGGCCTCAGACGGCACGATCAGCCCCCACGGCAGCTGCTCACGCTGCCACGTCGAGAGCCCGCATGGTGTGGGAGCGTCTGTCTACCCGGTGCTCACCGAGCACCTGCTTAACACCCGTGCCGACGCCGCGATCGCCAACGACCTCGGTACCGGAAGCAACGGCATCGTCACCGCCGACTTCGACTCCGGTAGCGCCAAGGGCCTCACGCTCGGTACCGGCTACCTGTGCAACCAGTGCCACTCGAGTGGCGGAGCGGGCATCAACACCGTCTACGCCGTCAACGAGGCCGGCGCCACACCGGCCCAAAACGCCACGACCATCAACAACACCACCGGCCACCGGGTGACCGCCGTGGCCACGAGCGACTGGAACGTCGACGGCTCCAAGGGCGCGTACCTCACCGGCCGCATAGCGTACAACGACGCGAACTCCTGCCAGGCCTGCCACGACGCCAAGCGCGCCAACGGCGCAGCCGCCTTCCCCCACGGCTACGTGGACGCCGCGGGTGCCTACGCGCCCAAGTCCCAAGCGGGAGCGTCGCTGATATGGCTGACGAGTGCTTCCGATGCGGATGCGCCACGTACCATCGTCCCGACACCCGGCTCGACCTCCGGCACTGCGGACGTGTCCGTGCTCACGGGTGACGGCACCTGCCTCAAGTGCCACATCTCGGGTGATGGCACCGCTGGTGTGGGGCAGAGCTACTAGCATCAAGACCTGCTGACTTCGTGAACCAACAGAGGCGGGCGCCAGTCGGGGAATCCGCCCCCGGTATGCCTGCTATTCACGCGGCCGCACACGTGTGGCCTCCGCCGTAGCCGTCTGCACGCTCGGCTATTCGCCCCATTCGAGGGCCTCGCGTAGAATGCATGAACCGAGTTGGACGCCGGAGGAGGAACCACCCCATGCCCCGCCCCATGACGATCACCGAGAAGATCCTCGCTGCCCACGCCGGCCTCGACGAGGTCACACCGGGTCAGCTCATCAACTGCCGCCTCGACCTCGTGCTGTCGAACGACGTGACTGCTCCTATCGCCATCAAGGAGTTCAAGAAGACCGGCGTCGACAGGGTCTGGGACCCCACCAAGATCGCAATGGTGCCCGACCACTACACGCCCAACAAGGACATCAAGTCCGCCGAGCAGGCCAAGATCATGCGTGACTTCGTCAACGAGCAGGGCATCACGCACTACTACGAGATCGGCTGCATGGGGGTCGAGCACGCACTGCTTCCCGAGCAGGGTGTCGTGGGCCCCGGCGACGTCATCATCGGCGCCGACTCTCACACGTGTACGTACGGAGCGCTGGGTGCGTTCGCCACGGGCGTCGGCTCCACCGACGCCGCAGCAGGTATGGCGACCGGCGAGGCATGGTTCAAGGTCCCGCAGTCCATCAAGTTCAACGTGACCGGCGAACTCGGTCCGTGGGTGTGCGGCAAAGACATCATCTTGCACATCATCGGCATGATCGGGGTCGATGGCGCGCTCTACCAGGCGATGGAGTTCACCGGCGACACCATCGGGCGCTTGGGCATGGACGACCGCATGACCATCTGCAACATGGCCATCGAGGCGGGCGGCAAGTCCGGCATCATCGCCGTCGATGACACGACGCGCGCTTACATCACGGACCGCTTCGAACGCGAGCCGGTCGAGTACTTCAGCGACGAAGACGCCGAGTACGCGGCCGTCTACGAGATCGACGCTTCCACGATCGTTCCCACGGTCGCCTTCCCGCACCTGCCGAGCAACACGCGGCCGGCCGCTGACGCACGCGACATCTGGATCGACCAGGTCGTCATCGGCAGCTGCACCAACGGGCGCATCGAGGACATGCGCATCGCAGCGAGCATCCTCAAGGGTCGCAAGGTCGACCCGAAGGTCCGCCTCATCATCATCCCGGCCACGCAGCAGATCTACCGAGAGGCCATGCACGAGGGCCTGTTCGACATCTTCCTGGATGCGAACGCGGCTGTCTCGACACCCACGTGCGGCCCGTGCCTCGGCGGCCACATGGGCATTTGGCGGCAGGGGAGCGGGCGCTCGCGACCACTAACCGCAACTTCGTCGGCCGCATGGGCGACCCGACGAGCGAGGTGTACCTGTGCTCGCCGGCGATTGCGGCAGCGAGTGCGGTGGCGGGGCACATCGCGCTGCCGGAGGACTTGGCTAGTCTAGGCGCGCTTGCGGCCACAGCCGTCCGAGAGTGTGAACGCCGAGGCTTGCGAAATTCTGAAGAGGTCGCGCGTGTGATACTGCTTAATCGAGTTGGCAGAGGGGACTCGCGATCGGAAGCAGTGACTGCATTCGGCGGCTCGCCGCGCAAGGCGCGTTCACGGGGGTCGTGGACCAGACGAGGATTGGCGTGGGTATCGAGCGACGCGGGATGGGCTACTCAGGTGGTCGAGTCATCTTCGTGACAAGGTTCCGCGCGAGTAGCGCGCGTTTGCGTGGTCATGCTTGCGGTCGGTGCTGCTTGCGGGGTTGACCTTTGCCGCAACGGCGCAAGCAGCGATGACGTACACCGTACTGTACGGCGTGCCACGCTCCGGCGCGATGCACCCGGCGTTTCGAGTGACTGTGCGACGTGCCACTCCTCGGATGACCAGGTGGGCGAGGGCACGACCTGCACGAGGTGACTGCCACGACGCGCACGGATACGAGAGCACTCCGAGCGGCGCACCGGGATGCACCCGCAATGTCACTTCCCGGGCTCCCCGGATGTGCCGCCTCCCGCGTCGCACCAGAATCTGCCGACCACGCACGAGTCGACGCTGCAGTCACTCATGCGCCGGCTGCCACGCACCGGCGCTGATCACCGAGCACGACAAGTACGCGTTGGAGTGCGTGTCGTGCCACGCCAGCACCGATCCGCTCGTCAGTGGAGCCATCGCCGCCAACGACACCTCGTGCGCCGCGTGCCACCCCGGATACGCGGCCGCCCACGATGCCGCCCACGATGGCGTCGTCGATCCAGACTGCGCCGAGTGCCACAGCTCGGACGTTGTCGCGCTGCACGCGAGGTGGGTGCGCCGGGTGTCACAACCCGAACCCGCCCGCAGGCGCGACCTGCCCCACCTGCCACGCCGACAATGACCGAGCCCCACGGCGCCGGCCCCTTCTTCGACGCCGCCGCCTACAACCCCAACTTCGCGGGCTACCTGTCCTGGAGCTGGGCCAAGGTCAACATCGCCGGCACCACCGGAAGCCCTCACGGCAACTACGCGACCACCACCAACAAGTGCGCCGTGTGCCACGCGGTGCACCGCGCCAGCGCCGACGGCAACGTGCTGACCGCGGTCACCGACTCCTTCGCGGGCAACCGCACCAAGACCTGCGCGTTCTGCCACGGCGCGACCGGGTTCTCGACCAAGAACGTCGGGGTGGCGCCGCAGACGGCACGATAAGCCCGCACGGCAACTGCAGCCGCTGCCACGTGGAGAGCCCGCACGGCGTGGGAGCGTCGGTCTACCCGGTGCTCACCGAGCACCTGCTCAACACCCGTGCTGACGCCGCGATCGCAAACGACCTGGGCTCAGGTGCCAACGGCATCGTGACCGGGGACTTCGACTCAGGTCAGCGCCAAGGGCCTGACACTGGGCACCGGCTACCTGTGCAACCAGTGCCACACGAGCGGTGGCGCGGGTATCAACACCGTCTACGCCGTCAACGAGGCCGGGCGCCACTCCGGCCAGCAACGCGCACCACCATCAACAACACCACCGGCCACCGCGTGACGGCGCGTGGCCACCGAGGACTGGAACGTCGACGGCTCCAAGGGCGCGTACCTCACCGGTCGCATCGCCTACAACGACGCGAACTCCTGCCAGGCCTGCCACGACGCCAAGCGCGCCAACGGCTCGGCCGCCTTCCCGCACGGCTACGTGGACGCCGCCGGTGCCTACGCGCCCAAGTCCCAGACCGGTGCGAGCCTCATCTGGCTGACGAGCGCCGCCGACGCCGACGACCCGCGCGACCTCGTCCCGACGCCGGGCTCGACGTCCGGCACCGCTGACGTCGTCGGTGCTGACAGGTGACGGCGTCTGCCTGAAGTGCCACATCTCGGGCGATGGCACCGCTGGTGTGGGGCAGAGCTACTAGGGTGCCGATTCAGTGTTAGTCGCAGCGTAGCGTCCGAATCATGGCCGGAGGTCATCAACCGGGTCTCAGCAGTCCGATTCTGTGAATTGTCATTGACGGTACCCTGAAGCCAGATTAAGCTGTGACCGCGGCCATTTGTGCGCCGAATCACAACTCTTCTCCGCAAAGCGACGCATGGCATGCGTGGACAAAGGCGAGCAACCCCGCGCTCGCAGGCGACGACACGTGTCCACGGAGGAGAGTCCCACCATGAGTGTCTCGGCCCGAAGCTACCGGACCGCTCGAGCAGTCACGCTCGTCGTCCTCTTGCTCGCAGCCGCGCTTCTGCTGCTTGTTGGCACGGCACCGGCCTTTGCTGACGCCTACTGCGAGTCGTGCCACAAGGCGGGTGGTAGCGGTCTCGACCCAGCGTTCCACCCGGTGCCCCCGGTGCAGAATCCTTGGGATCCCGGTGACGGTCAGTGCACAATCTGCCACGAGCTGCCCGAGGACGTCCTTCCGGGATACCAGACGGAGCCGCACGGTCCGTATCCGGCGAGCCCGGGCGGGGACCACGACTACATCTACAACGGTGGTAGCGGAGGAGAATCCTGCGCGCAGCTGCCACTCGGGCCAGCACGGCAGCGGCTATGGCGGCTACATGTGTCCGATGACCGGCACCATCAACATCGCGGGCTCGGACTGTGGTGCGACGGATGCCACACATCGGGCATGTCCGCCAATGAAGACCCGACGCAGACCAGCGGCGTTCCGCAGATAGTTGCCGCGAACCACCCGGATGCGGCGGCCGCACACGCCGACATCGTGACCCCCGCTTGCGCGGAGTGCCACGGTTCAGACGTAGTGGCATTGCACCCCGACACCACGTGCGCTGAATGCCATGCGATACAACCGCATGCTGGAGCCACCTGCACCACCTGCCACCCGACCATGACCGAGCCCCACGGCGCCGGACCCTTCTTCGACGCGGCCGCCTACAACCCGAACTTCGCAGGCTACCTGTCCTGGTCCTGGGCGAGTGCCAACATCGCCGGCACCACCGGCTCCCCCCACGGCAACTACGCCACCACCACCAACAAGTGCGCGGTGTGCCATGCGGTCCACCGCGCCAGCGCTGACGGCAACGTCCTGACCGCGGTCACCGACGCCTTTGCCGCCAACCGCACCAAGACCTGCGCGTTCTGCCACGGCGCCACCGCGTTTTCCACCAAGAGCGTCGCGGTGGCCTCAGACGGCACGATCAGCCCCCACGGCAGCTGCTCACGCTGCCACGTCGAGAGCCCGCATGGTGTGGGAGCGTCTGTCTACCCGGTGCTCACCGAGCACCTGCTTAACACCCGTGCCGACGCCGCGATCGCCAACGACCTCGGTACCGGAAGCAACGGCATCGTCACCGCCGACTTCGACTCCGGTAGCGCCAAGGGCCTCACGCTCGGTACCGGCTACCTGTGCAACCAGTGCCACTCGAGTGGCGGAGCGGGCATCAACACCGTCTACGCCGTCAACGAGGCCGGCGCCACACCGGCCCAAAACGCCACGACCATCAACAACACCACCGGCCACCGGGTGACCGCGGTGGCCACGAGCGACTGGAACGTCGACGGCTCCAAGGGCGCGTACCTCACCGGCCGCATCGCCTACAACGACGCGAACTCCTGCCAGGCCTGCCACGACGCCAAGCGCGCCAACGGCGCAGCCGCCTTCCCGCACGGTTACGTGGACGCCGCTGGTGCCTACGCACCCAAGTCGCAACCAGGCGCGAGCCTCATCTGGTTGACACGCGCCGGCGACGCCGACGACCCGCGTGAACTCGTCCCGACCCCCGGTTCGACCTCGGGCACCGCCGATGTCTCCGTGCTGACCGGCGACGGCGTGTGCCTCGAAGTGCCACATCTCGGGTGACCGCCAGCACGGCATCGGCATCGACGACGCGTGGGTCCAGGGAGCTGCGCCGAGTGACACCACCGCTCCGACGACCACCTCGGACGCCGCCGGCCCCTACACCGGCAGCGCCACCATCACCCTGACCCCGACCGACAACGCCGGCGGCTCGGGTGTCGCGGCCACCTACTACCGCGTCAACAGCGGCGCCCAGCAGACCGGCACGAGCATCTCGATCACCTCGCCGGGCGCCTACACCATCGAGTTCTGGTCGACAGACGTCGCCGGCAATATCGAAGGACCGAAGACCGCGAGCTTCACGGTGAGCCCGGTGGTAGTGGGGACAGGGACGATCCGGCTCGTCTGGGGCGACAGTGATGTCAGCGGCTATGAGCCGATATACGACTCCTGGGCATCATGGACAGTTCGCACTGGCGGGCCCTCAGGGCCAGTGGTCGCTAGCGGCCTCAGTGAAGCACCTGGTTGGGACGGTGTCGACGACATTGCGGTTCCCGTGAGCCCGACGCCGTACTACGTGCACATCGAATGGTGGGACGCGGACTTCGGGTACGAGGGTCCCACGGTGTTCCCGTCTGTCAGCGTGACGACGCCTGGATTCGTAGCGAGGTTGGCGTACTAGAACTCGGGACCATTGGCATCGCCCTGAACAGAGGGTCGACCGAACCGGTCGGCCCTCTGTTGTGTACATCATTTGGTAGGCTCAAAGTGTTCTGGGTGGCGTTGACGTCACTGCGCGCGCCCCGCCTTATGATTCTCGCCATCATCTAGAGGGATCCAGCACGGCGAAGGGAATTCCTGCATGCTCCTTCAATCGACCGAGGCTGGGAAGCGAACGCTGCTTGCCGTTGCCCTAGTCAGCATCTCCTTGGTGGTCTTCCCGACAATCCTGCAGGCTGCAGTCTTCATTGCAGGCGGGTTCTTGAGCCGGGTGTTCTTCTCGGCGGGGGTGATCATCGCTCTCGTCTTGCCCGTGCTCCTCTTGCCGCGTGATCGGATTCTTGGGATTGCATACGCCGTCGTGGTTTCGGCAGTCCTGCTATGCGCTGCAGTTCAGGGCGCAGTGTGGGACAACACTAACGACAGTCTCACCTATCACGTTCCGGCGGCGATCGAGCTTGCTGAGGGCGCGAACCCTGTGCATGGGGAGCTCGACAACTTCTGGGCGAACCACCACCCCAAGGCCGCCTGGGTGTTCTCGGCAGGGGTGTACTCGCTCTCGGGGAATCTAGAGCACGGCAAAGTGATCAACGTCCTAATGCTGCTTGCCAGCTTCGCGGTCGCCGGGGTCGTGCTGCTGAGTATTCCTGGGCTGCCGAGAACGTTCGCGTATCTCATCGCCGCGCTTGTAGCCTTCAACCCGGTGACGCTGATGCAGCTCAATACCCACTACGTCGATGGGTTGTTCAGCAGCGCTGCCGCGATCCTGATCCTGTTGGTCGTGGCATACGACGCCCCCGAAATCGACTTGGAAGTGCCGATCCGCCCGTTGCTCGTGATCGCAGGAGCGTCGGCGGTCCTCGCCGCGAACCTCAAGTTCACCGGGCTCGTGTTCGTCTGCGCGCTGTTCGTCCTACACCTCGGCTGGCGGTTGGCGACCAAGCAGGATGTGTGGGGTGGCAGCTTGCGCGGCACGGCTCTGTTCGTCGCAGTGTGTGGGTTGGCGATTCTGATGGTAGGTGTGAGTCCGTATGTCACGAACACGGTGAGGTATGGCCATCCCTTCTATCCGGTGTTCGGCGCCGACATGAGCGCCATCCCCGATGCGCCGGATCAAAGACAGCGACCGATCCCGTATCGGGAGAAGCCGGCGCCGCTCGCGTTCGCAATGTCGCTGACTGAGAGGACTTCGGCGGCGACCACCGAGACGATGGCGAACCCCTACCGTCTCAAGAATCCGCTGTCCGTCACCAAGACCGAGCTGATCAGCCTGATCTTCCCGGATGCACGGCGCGGTGGCTTTGGCCCGCTCTTCTTACTCGCGCTCATGCTCGCGGGGGTGCTGTTCGGCTTGGACCTCGCGCGACCTCGGGGTGAGGGCGGGGGCCTATCGTCGACGTCCATGCGTTACGCAGCGGGAATCGTCGTGCTGCTCACGCTCCTCATGGTCGAGGCCTGGTGGGCGAGACTCGCGCCCATGTTCTTCCTAGCCCCTCTCCTTGTTGCCCTCGTGCCGCTGTCTCAGCCGCGAGGACTAAGGACCATCTCCGGCGGAATCGCCGTGGCGCTAGTGGCGGTGTTGTGCGCGAACGCACTGCTGATTGCAGGCATGCAGGCGTTCAACTATCGAAATGGCCGCGCGGTCACGGCAAGAGCGCTGGCGTCGCTACAGGGTGCGACGACGGTCATGATGCGCTTTCCCGATCCCGTACAGGGGGAGCGCTACGGCGTCGCCCTGCGGCAGCGCCTCCGTGATGCCGGCTTCGAATCCGCCATCGTGCCCTATGACCCCGCGGACCCCCGTGAGTGGCGCGATGAGCCCGGACTACTCTCGGAGGTACTTGCACAGTGACGCCATCTAGCTCGGCGTCTGGTTCAGTCTGCCTGTCCGAAATGTGATCGTGCGGTTCAGAGTGAACTGGACGATGGCGACCACGACTACCGAGAACAGCTTGATCGGCATGAGGGCGAATCCCAGCCGGATGCCGATGGCCAGAATCGCAGCAGAGAGAGCCATCCCGCACAGTCCCACCGCAACGAAGATCGCGAAGCGTTGGAGTGTCCGATCGCGAGCCGAGAAGGTGAACGCTCGGTTGAGCACAAAGCTGAGCGTGATGCCGCAGGAGATTCCCACCACGTTGGCAGCCTGGGGCGGGGTCACCGTGCGAGTCGTGAGCACCCAGAACACGGTGGTATCTAGCAGTGCGCTCACTACACCTATCACGCCGTACGAGAAGAGCTGACGAAACAGCACGGAACCGCGCTCGCTGGGCGAACCGTTACGTATGAGCTCGTTCACTTGATTCGACCCCAACCGAGGATCGGATGCGGCGTATTGACCACTGACGGGTTCCAAAGAGTGAGTTCGGCGCTCCCCGTGATGCACCGCGCGGCCGCCTCGTAGCCCTGCATGAAGCTGTGGTCCATGTTGCCCACCTCGTAGCGCCACGCACCAAACCTTCCACGCGAAAGGATCCCGTCGCGCTCGAGCTCTAGGAGAGTGGGCTCGACGATCTCGTCTCTGCCCAGCGTCGGCACGGGATAGCCATACTCAGCTCTGTGGACCCATGTGTGGGACACCTGACCTGCGCTGTCCAGGACTCCCTCGGCCACGAGCCCAGCAATCACGTCATCTACGAGGCGCTCGGGATCGACAGGTCTGCTACGCGACTCCGAAACCTCGACAAGCAGAGACGCTCGGTCGTCAGGAACGTGCTCGGGGCTGTAGTGACTGAAGTTCGTCACGCGGTAGAACGCCGACTCCTGCCCAGGGAAGTACATCCAGCACCACGAGCCAAGCCTCGACCCCACGGCCGGATCCACGCCCAGTCCCACGACGTTGACCGATGAGTAGGCCAAACCGGCGGTGCGCCTGATCAGATCGGAATCGCCGAGCATGTCGGCCGTCACGTCAAGCGGCGCCGTCGTGATCAGGTGTTTGTAGCCGACTGAAGATCCGTCGGCGAACTCGACGATGCGGCGGGCTCGGTCGATCCGTACCGCCTGGCGGCCCATCTGGATGCGCTCCTCGGGCAGGAGGGCGCCGATGCCGCTCCAGAAGGCGCCGGTTCCGCCGGACTTGGGGAAGGTGAACCGGTTGTTGGGGCCCCAGCCCAAGTCGTCCTCGCCGGTCTCCACCGCTCGAGCGGCCCGCGCGAGGTCGGGCACGGCTACTCGCTCGCCAATCCACGTGTACGACATGTCGCGGAGGTCGTGGGCCCAGACCTTCTCGTTGTAAGGCGTCATGAACGTCTCGGCGATGCCGGTGCCGAATGCGGCGTGTATGAAGCCGGCGAAGTCTACGGGGGGAGGCTCAGACCCCGCGGCCTGACGTGCAGCCGCCTCGCGCAGACCCGCGAGACAACGGTCTCGCGTCTCGGGGTCGAGTCGGTGCAGGTTGTTCTGGAACGGGTACGGAACCCAGGAGTCGCCGGCGTGAACCCATGCTTCGCGGTCGTGCTCGTAGCAGCCGTCGGATCCCATCGCCCGCGCCAGTGCGTCTGTGAAGACGTCGTAGTGCGAGAAGCATACGTGCCCGCCGATGTCCCACGTGTAGCCGGCGCCGTCTATGAAGCTTCGGGACAGTCCGCCCAGATCATCGCTCTGCTCGCACAGCAGCCACTCCACGCTCGGATGCTTGGCGAGTTGCCAGGCGGCTCCGAGGCCCGTGGGTCCGCCACCGATGATGAGGATGTCGACCGCACTCATGAGCGATCCTGCGCGGCTGGGCCGCCTGTGGCCGCCGAGAAGGAGCGCCTGACGGGCGATGCGAGCGCGATGGTCTGACGAAGCGAAGCGAACGACGCTCGCCACAACCGCCACTTCGCAATCGATACCTGGCCGGTTGCACGGTTCCGATGAGGTATCGGTAGGTTATGGATCCGCGCACCCGCGAGTGCGAACGCTCCGGAGATCACAAGGTTCGGCGCGAAGGTCGACTCGGGAATCACAGGAAGGATCCGCGTGAGCATCGAGGCCCGCATGAGGCGGTAGGGGGTGTTCACGTCATCGACGCCGGCGCCGTAGAAGAGGTGAACAACGACTCTCGAGACCGCGCTGATGAGCTTGCGACCGGTGCTCTGCGAGCGGTCGAGCCGCGATCCGAACAGCGCGTCGTAGTCATCACGAACTCGCCATAGCTCGCCGAAGTGCGACGGATCCATCTCGTCGTCGCCGTCGCACTGGAACACCCAGTCAGCAAGCTCGACCGCCATGCGATAGCCCATGAGTATCGTTGGGCCGTGTCCGCTGTTGGGCTTGGTTACTACCCGTATGCGGTCATCGTCCGAGAAGCCAGCCAAGACGCCGGCGGTGCCATCGCGTGATCCGTCGTTGAGCACGATGATCTCGAAGTCGATACCGAGCGCAGCGAGCGTATCGCGCCACGCATTCGAGGACGTGGGCGATGCAGGCCTCCTCGTTATAGACGGGGATGACGACGGCGAGATCGCGGTGTCGTGGTGCCGACACTGCTTGCGACGAGTCCGTTGATGCTGACGCGTTCGGAACCACAGAGTCTCCCAGGTATTGGTCCTGCTTCATCGGCGGGCGATGTCGAGCGCGAGGCGAGACCACGCGCTAGGATGCCTCTGCTTTCAGGCATAGCTTGAAGGTCAGGCGGCAGAGCCACGACTAGGATACGCTCAGACGCTCGTACAGTGCGACGTACTCGTCAACCATGCGGTCAAGACCGAAGTAGCGACTCGCATAGGCTTGCGCCTCGGCGGACATCGTACGGCGCCGAGTGTCATCGACAAGCAGCGCCGAAGCAGCTTGGGCCAACCCAGTGATGTCACCCGGGTCGACGAGCAGCCCAGTCGCGCCGTCAACAAGTGTTTCAGGGATTCCGCCAACCCTGCTAGCCACCACAGGCACGCCACATGACTGAGCCTCGAGAATCGCGAGGGGGTGGTTCTCGGCGCGAGCCATGTGCACTGCAAGGTCGGCCGCTTGGAGGTGCGCCGCGACATGGCGGGGGTCGGGGCTGTACGGCACAGAGACCACTCGCGCTCCCGGCACCGTCTGCCCTGCTGGAAGCCCACCGAGAGCGAACAGGACAAGCGAATGGTTCGCGACGCTCTCGACAATGCGGGGCAGTGCTGCCTCTATGGTTGCGAAGTCCTTGTATGGGCTCGCCTGGTTCGCGGCGCTGAACACAATCACGAGTGCGCCGGAGGGCACGCCCAGCGCGGCCTTCGCCGCTGCGATTCCACTCGGCGCAGGCCTGAACACGTGTTGGTCGACACCGTTGGGAATGTGGTGCACGTCAATGACGGCCTCGGCAAACGCGGACCTTTCAAGCTCTGACAGCACCCACTTGGACGGACCCACGAGGTGCACGCGACTCGCCTGGTAGATCTTGCGCTTCAGTCGCAGGTTCTCGGCCGAGCGATCGCGGGAAATGGAAGGGGGGGTCCATAGTGTCGGGCAGTCGCCACACCCCTCGAGCCATCGTTGGCAGTCGATGGCGTATGCGCAATGGCCGCTCGCTAGCCACGTGTCGTGTGCAGTAAGAACCGTCGGCGTCGATACGGTCAGCGATGGGAGGCAACGGAGATCGAAGTAGCCGCCGTGCAGGTTGTGCAGATGAAGCACGTCTGCTCGCCCGCCGCCGAGTACAGGTATCGCGGGGGTGCCTGGATACGCGAAGTCCTCGTATCCACCCAGCCGTCGGACTGCGCGATCGGGCTCGGCGATTGATTTCACCGCACGGCGCCACAGGCGAGACGCAGATCCTCGGCTCGCGAAGATCGATGCGGAGTCGGGCGCGAGCCGCAGCCATGCGCGCGTCCACGCGCTGCGGCGAGCATCGTTGGGAATGAGCACGGTACGCTCGATGTCGCCGAACCGGTGCCCCACCGCTAGTGTCGACTTCATGCCGCGTGCCAGCGAGGCAACGTGCAGGTCGGCTGCGATTCGCTCGGCGCCACCGCCGGTGTCGGAGGTCGACACCTGGACGACTCTCAGAGAACGTTTGTTCCGTTCTGGCGCGATCGCCGGCGATGCATGCTGCGTCTTGTCGAGCGTGTTCATCGCTGCGCCCTTGCGTTCACGGCTGTGTACGCGCCAAGCAGTAGGCGGCTCGTCGTGACCAAGCGCCGCGCGGAGCCGACCGGCGACTGCCCTCACGGCCGGACTGCGCCGCCAGCCCGGGAAGTAGCCGTCCATGTGGGCGAAGGCGGCATCGAGAAACTGGCCGCGCAAGCGCCCATTCCCAAAGCGCAGCACATCATCGAGTCGTCCTCCGATGAGGTGGATGAAGTTGATCGCCTCAAGCTGCCCGCGTAGCTCGTCGAACCGACCTCGTTCGATGAAGTGCTCGTTGGTGACCACGAGTGCCGGCACGATCTCCAGGTAGCGCTCGTCGCAGGCCGCCATGATTGAGCTGGGTAGTCCTTGTCGGTAGTGGTAGACGACCTCGGAAACCTTCTCGATGCGTGAGGCCTCTCCTGTGAGGCGGTACGCGGTTGCGAGGTCCTCGAAGTCTCGGCCCTCAGGGAAGCTGATTCCGGTTGTCGTGAAGAGTGTCTTGCGAAACAGCTTGTTGCACACGCTCGCGCCAGGCTGTAGTAGCAGCTCGGGCCGCTCGGCAACGTTGCAGCCGTATAAGGCACCGTCGCCCTCTGGGTAGTGGTACAGCACCTCATCGGTTCGGGCATCGACGCCCACATACTCGCCGACAATCAGGTCGGCACCGGTCCGGTCAGCGCACGCCAACAGCAGTTCGTACATACGCGCCTCGGCGGTATCGTCTGCGTCGACGAAGCCGATGAACTCGCCACGGGCCTGGCGAAGACCCGCGTTGCGCGCGGCGGCTCGGCCGGCATTGGCCTGCCGCGAGCACCCGCACATGCTCCGGAGCCGACTGCGGCTGCAGCGCGCGCAATGTCGCCAGTTGCGTCAGTGGAGCCGTCGTCGACGATGATGATCTCCACACCACTCAGAGTCTGCTCACGCAGCGACGCGAGACATGTCGGAAGCGTCGAAGCCGCGTTGTAGGCCGGAACGATCACAGATACGCGCGGATCGGCCATCACTGATCACGCCCGCTCGGATGCATTCGAAGTACCGCCAACAGATCGTTTCGCTCGTTGGAATTGAAGCCCAGTGAGCCACATGGCCGCCCAGTAGGTGGTCGCCGCGGCTACTGCGACTATCGCGAGTCCAACGATAGACCCCCCCAGCTCGCTCCGCCCGCCAATCCAGGCAATGGTCGCGGGAAGTGCCAGCAGGGGATAGGCCGGCCAGGCAGTTGAGCGGAGCCATGTGCGAATCGGCAGGTCGATCACGCGGCTGAACACACGTGCGTACCACGGGAACTCTAGCCACACAGCCACGAGCGTGCCCACAGCAACGCCGATGAGCCCGAAGCTCTGCACCAATAGGACACTCAGGGCGACGTTCAGCACCGCGAGTGTCAGGCCGCCAGGCACCCACGCTGAGAAGCGGTCCTTTCCAATCATGATCTGGTCGCCAAGCTGGTAGAGGGGCAGAAACGCTTGTGACAGCAGCAGGACCTGCGCGACGGGCACCGCACCCCCGTAACCGGGTCCCATCCACACCGCAATGAACGGTGCGGCAATGGCGATGAGCACGGCCGTGAGCGGCGAAGCCATAGTGGCAATCAGTTTGGTGCCGCGCAGGAACAACGCGCGGATGGTTTCGTGCCGTTCGGCCGCATGCAGTTGTGCGGCTACCGGGAGAGTTGCTGAGACTGCAAGGCTGGCAAGTGTCGTTACCAGCGAGTTGAGCTTCGATGCTATTTCGTAGAGTGTAACCGCGGCGGGACCGACGAAGATTCCCAGCACCAGCTTGTCGGTTTGCTGACGACTCATCACCTGAGCGATCTGCAGGACGAATACCGACGATCCCGATCGCAAGATCGCGCGAGCATCAGCCATACTGGCGTGGATTCTTCGAGCGGCACTGGGCAGCAGCCGCCAGAGTAGGCAGATGTTGACGAGCGAGGCTACAACGAGTGAGGCGAATCGAATCAGCACTAGCGTCACCGGGCCTGCTCCAGTCACGATGACGTAGATTGAGCCGGCGACGTCGGCGCACACGACCCCCAACGCCACCGTCGAAACCAGGTCGTAGCGTTGAAGCCCAGAGAGGGCATCGCGAGCTGCGACTGTTGGCCAGTACCACAGCTGCTGGATGGCGCCGATCAGCAGTAGCGTCCTGAGTAGCTCCAACTCCGAAGCGTTGACCGAGAAGATCGCCCCTCCAAGCAACGCGAGCGCAACCATTGCCAACGCGACCAGCAGCCCCACCGAAGCGTAGATCGACGCCGCCGAGAAGATCGCATTCGCTACTCCGGCGTCGTCCGTTAACGCAGTCCGCTCGGCGACCATCCGCACCAGGGTCGCGCCCACACCGAGATCGAGGAGCACGGCGTAGCCCGCCAACGAGGCCGCCAGAATCATGACGCCGAACTGCGAAGGGCCAAAGCTTCGGATGAGGAGTGGCAGGAGAACGAAGGTCGACACCATCGTCGCCAACTGCACCGAACCATTGGCGGCGGTGTTTCTGAGGATGCGCCTCGTCTGGGAGTGACCCGACTCAGGACCTGCTGTCATCTGATGGGTTTCGCCTTGTCGCGCCGGCCACCGCAGGAGGGGGCTTTGGATTGGAGATGCGTACAGATTATCATGCGAGGCGATGCATCAGTTCGTCGGCGCAGACACCCGCGTCGCGTGAAGTCCCTTAAGAGACGGCACGTAACCCAGCGCACTAGTAACGAGGTTCGTATGAACCATCCCATCGGTCACTACGTTCGCGCCCTGAAGCGTCGGATGCGCTCGCGTTTTGTCAGGTTCGGCTCGCTACGGAACACCGAACCAGTGAATCTCGCTTTTGGCGCAATGGTGGGCACGCCCGTCGACCGGCACTACCTGCACGATTGGCTGGGACTCCACGCGCATCTGATCACAGGACGCGTGCTCGAGGTGGGCGACCGTGCGTACACGGAGCGGTTTGGCCGCGGCGTGGCAAGCAGTGACATTCTCCATTTCGAATCAGGCTCGCCGGTGGCCACGATCGTCGCCGACCTTGCATCATGCCCTCAAGTCCCCGAGGGCTCCTTTGATTGCATCATCCTGACGCAGACCCTGCACTACGTCTTCGACATGTTCTCTGCGGTTCGAGAGCTCCATCGGATTCTCGCCCCGGGGGGGACGATCCTGTGCACCGTGCCGGGGCTGAGTCAGATCAGCCGCTGGGATATGGACCAGTGGGGTGACAGGTGGCGTCTGACGTCGCTTTCCGCTCGAGAGTTGTTTGAGACTACGTTCGAGCCCGAGAACGTCACGGTCGAGACGTTTGGCAATGTGCTCTCGAGCCTGTGCTTCATCGAGGGGATACCTGCCGAGCGCATCCGGGAGGCTGAGCTTGCCGTCAATGACCCGGACTACCAGATTCTCGTGGCCGTCGCCGCAACCAAGGCGCCGTCGACGTGAACGTAGTGGGGGCACGCTCAGTCATCATGACTGCGCTGCGGCGCGTGCGCGCGGCCGATGGGGGAGCGGCGGTCGTTCTCACGTATCACCGCATCCACGACGCTTCACTCGACCCGGAGCAGCTCTGCGTAGCGCCCTCGCGCTTCGAGGAGCACGTGGCGGCGTTCGCGCAGCGCTACACGCTCCTGACTGCGGGGGACCTCTTCACTCGGCTCAGCGAGGGTCGCGCATTGCCACGAAACGGCCTTGTGCTCACGTTCGATGACGGGTACTCTGACGTGCTCGAATGCGCTGCGCCCGTGCTCGAGCGCTACGACGCGTGCGGAACGGTCTTCGTGAGTTCAGGATTCGTCGACTCCAAGCGGGAGATGTGGTGGGATGCGCTGGAGCGCGTCTGCCTGCAGCCCGGCGTGCTGCCCGAACTGCTCGAACTCGACATCGACGGCTCACGCTTCTCGGCGCCACTGGGTGATGCCGCGGTCCTCGACGGGGCGACTGCGAAGTCGTTCGCCGGATGGGACACCATGCAGCCGCCCGCTCACCGTCGCGAGCAGCTCTATCTCGACCTGGCCGCGCGCCTGCACCGACTTGACGCTACTGCCCGCCGAGACACGCTCGACACGCTCTTCTCGATTGCCGGCATCGATTCGAGGATGCGCCCGGCGAACCGTGGCCTGACCGCAGACGAGGTCAGGCGCCTCGCGCAGACCACGCCGCTTGAGGTGGGCGCCCACACTGTGACGCATGAGGCTCTCGGCCCGCTCGATGAGGGGACTCAGCGGCGCGAGATCAGAGAGAGCAAGCAGGCGCTCGAGGAGATGACGGACTCACGCGTCGTGTCGTTCAGCTACCCGTATGGTACGGCGGGCACCTTCACGGCGCGAACGAAGGCGCTGGTCAGGGAAGCCGGGTTTCTCGGCGCGGTGACGACTCGGCTGGGGGGACGCATTCCGTGGGGTTCTGTCGGGAGGAGAACCGACCGGTTCGAGGTGCCTCGAACGGCGACTGAAGACGTGCTCGCCGAGCACCTCGTTGCGCTGATCGACAAGCGCCTCGGCCTTGGATCCGACAGGGGCGGCCGATGAAGAGCATGCCAGCATTCGATCCGACCGGACGGTCGCGCCCCGGGTCGCGCAGTCGGCTCGCTGACGCGTGGGCCAAGCACTATCCGATCGCAGTGCCGCTCATCATCGCGGTCGCCATGCTCGGGGCTATCCAACTGACTCACCCTGCACTGCCGGTGATTCACGATGCGCTCGCGTACACGAAGGCCGCACAGCGGCTGCTCACCGATGGCACGTACGCCTATGGCGAGGCGTCGGGGTCCAACGCGACGCAGACGCCGGGGTACGCGCTGTTTCTCGCGGCGGTGTATGCGTTTGTTCGACGCGGCGTCGACGCCGCAGAATGGACCCGGGCGGCTCGCCCTCTTCTGATGTTCGCGCAATCCCTGGTAGCGCTAGGGATCGTCGTGTGCGTTGCGCACAGCGGACGGCAGCTCGGCGGGCGCCGCCTAGGACTCATCGCCGGCGTATTGGCCGCGGTGTACCCCACCTATGCGTGGGCCACGACAGTGGCCCTGAGCGACCTTCTCGGCTCGCTTCTCGTCGCCGGTCAGCTTGCTCTGGCCATGCGCCTCACCACGCCGGGCAAGGCCCCCCGGCTGCGTGACTTCGTTCTGCTGGGGGTGCTCGCCGGAGCTGTGGGCCTCGTGCGGCCGGCATACCTTCCGTGGGCAGCCGTACCGCTGGTCTACGTCGCGGTTCAGCGTTCACTGTCATGGCGTCGGTTCGTCGCAGCGGTGGGTGTGTGCGCTGTCGCATTCACCTTGGTGATGATGCCGTGGTGGGTTCGCAATGTCCTGGTTCTCGACCGAGTGGTCGTGCTGAATACGAATAGCGGAGTGACGATGCTCGATGCACTTGGTGGTCGCGAGTTGAGCGACGCCGAGCTGGCGATCGAGAGTGTTGCAGAGGCCGAGGGCAAGGACGGCGCCACGGCGGTCGCCTGGAGCCGTATCCGAACGGCTTGGCAGACTGCCCCGAGTCAGTACGTAGTCTATCGGCTTTCCCGAGTGCGGGAAGCGACGCTGTACCCGTGGAGCCCTGTTCGAGACGCGTACTGGGAGCAGCAGAACCACTTCGACACCGACCGGGTGGACTTCGCAGTGCTGCCGCCTTCACCGAGTGCGTTCGCCCTGGCGCTCGACCGCGCGTCGCGTTCTTTCCAAGTGTTCCTGCTCGTAGCGGCCGCCGTGGGCCTGCTGTTCATCCCGAAGTCGCCTCGGCTGATTCTACCTGCGAGTCTCGTTGCATACGCCGCCCTTGCCCATAGCTGGACGCTGTTCATCGAACGCTACTTCCTGCCCGCGATGGCTGGCGTGATGCTGCTGGCGGCGGCAGGTCTGCTCGGCGTGTTCGTTCTCATCAGACGCGGTGGTGTGAAGGCGGGCTTATGGCAGTGACGATGAGGTCGGCGTACAGGTGGATGGTTCAGGCGGGCTTCGACCCCAGGGCGACAGGCCGGTTCTTCCGGGAGATTGTGCCGTTCCGGCGCGAACTCGCCGAACTGAGGCGTCAGTCTTACGACCCCGCCGAGACATTCGCGATCGAGGCGTCATACCCAGTGCTTGGCGAACGCGACGACGCGAGCGGAACGGCACGCGGGCACTACTTTCATCAGGATCTGCTGGTCGCGCGAAGGGTGTTCGAGGCGGCTCCACTTCGTCACCTCGACGTTGGCTCACGCATCGACGGATTCGTTGCGCACGTAGCGGCTTTCCGACCGATTGAGGTCATCGACATCCGGCCCCAGCCAGCCTCGATTCCGAACGTCACCTTCCTTCAGGCGGACATGATGGCACCGCTGCCCGGGGGCCTCCCGGGATCGTGTGACTCGCTTTCGTGTTTGCACGCCCTCGAGCACTTCGGCCTGGGTCGCTATGGCGACCCCGTTCGACATGACGGTCACCTTATCGGTCTTTCGAACCTTGTGGAGATACTCGCGCCGCGAGGCACGCTGTACCTTTCGGTACCGATAGGCCCACAGCGCATCGAGTTCAACGCTCATCGCGTCTTTTCAGTGCGCTATCTGCTCGAGCATCTCGAACCGCGTTTCAGCGTCACACGCTTCTCGTTCGTCGACGATCGCGGAGATCTGCACGAAGACGTGGACCTGGCCCGAGGAGACGTGTCCGTCGAGTTCGGCTGCTGGTTCGGATGCGGCATCTTCGAGATGACGAGGAGCTGACCGGTGGCAATACCTCCCTACACCATCTTCGTGAACAGCACTGATAGCTTCGAAGACACGTGGGGCCCGTTCTTTCGGCTACTCACGGAGTACTGGCCACAAGTCGACCACGTCGTGCTCAACACCGAGACCAAGGAGTTCTCGTACCCGGGACTCCGCATCGATGCAACGAAGACAGCTCGGCCGGGCGAGGGTCGCATACCCTGGGGCGAATGCATGATTCGAGCGCTCGTCGCCATTCCTACCGAGTACTTCGTGTACCTGCAAGACGACTACTTCCTCTTCGATGCGGTGAAAGCCGGAGTCGTCGACCAGGCGGTCGGCCTGATGGAGGCTGAGTCGCTGGACTGCCTACGGCTCATGGAGTGCGGCGGGGCGGGGCCCTACGAGCCCACGGACCACCCATGGCTGGTCAGCGTGGCGCGCGATGCGCGATACCGAATCTCGCTACAGGCCGGTGTGTGGTCCAAGCAAGGCATGATGAAGTACCTGCGTGCCCACGAGTCGCCTTGGCAGATGGAGGTGTGGGGCTCCAAGCGAGCGGCGCGGACCGACGGACGGATCTGGGCGGTGAGCCGACACGTCTACGGCGACGACCATTCACAGATCATCCCGTACGTCCCGACCGGTATCGTGAAAGGAAAGTGGTCTCGCGACGCTGTTGAGGAGTTGTTCCGTACACACGGCATCGACGTCGACTTCGAGCAGCGCGGCTGGTGGGATTCGGAATCCGCGGTGCATAAGGACGTGCGCTGGATACTCTCGAAGCTGCCCAAGGCCCCGCGCTACGTGTGGAATCGGATGCGATCGCTTTGATCGGCGCAGCGATGCTCCAACGGGTGCTCTACGGCGCAAAGCCCGCGCATGACGGCCACTTCGCTCGATCGGTCGCAGTTGACGACGCGGGCGCGAGAGTCGTCGTGCGACACACTGCAGTCCGGCGAGCCGTGCGTTGTAGCCAGACTCGGGTCCTCGGAGGTCTCTTGCGTCAGCTACAAGGAACGGTGGCGCTCGCGATTCCCGAGGCCGGGCTACCCGGCCGCGCTACGAGGAGTGATGGCCAACAACGCCGGCGTATTTCCTGTCGACGATGCTTCGCTCGACCGCTTCGCTGACGTCTTCACCGACGCGATGGCTGCTGCTGACGTGATGGGCGTGTGGTTCAACCGCGGGGAGGATGTGGTTGCCGCCAAGTACTGCCCTCAGGCGCGCCTCGTCCACCTCGAAGCGATGAACCCACTCCTCACGACCGACCCGTGGACGGCGCTGCTCGAGGGCCGTTCGGTCCTTGTCGTTCATCCTTTCGCTCACACGATTGCGGCGCAGTACCGAGACAGGCGGCCACTGCTCTTCTCCGACGCGCGTGTTCTTCCGCAGTTTGAGCTCACGACGATCGCCTCGGTCCAGTCTGGCGCTGGCCAGCGCTGCGCCTTCCCAACGTGGTTCGATGCGCTCGATCACATGTGCGGTCAGGTCGCCGCCGCGGAGTTCGACATCGCCATCGTTGGTGCGGGCGCGTACGGTCTGCCGCTCGCCGCAGCTATCAAGGACATGGGCAAGCAGGCGGTGCACCTCGGCGGCGCTACACAGCTCCTATTCGGCATCAGGGGGCGCAGATGGGAGCGCGAGTACTCCGACAGCATCGCTCCGTACTTCAACGAGCACTGGACCCGTCCGAGCGACGAGGAGACACCGAGCGATAGCGACAAGGTCGAGGGCGGCTGCTACTGGTAGCGGAAAACGCTGGCCGGCCGCCGGATCGTCAGACCGCTGACGATGAGAGACAACTGCAAGCCGAGCCGTCCTGAGTCGACCAGGCTCGCGGCCAACGGGGGGAGGCCCGTGGCGCGTTGTCCTGCATGTACTGCTATGACGCCGAGGATTGCGATGCCCTTGGCAGCATCGACCCATGGCAGACGCTGTTTCACTGGTCTTCCGAGGAGGTCCACTCGTCGATCGAGCGTGCCGAGCGACCCCACTGGTACGTCTCGACTGCGTCCACGTCGCAGTGCTTGCACCACGGCACCGGCTCGCACAAGAAGTCGAAGATCTCCCACGGAGTGTGATCCTCGAAGATCGAGATGGAGTCCTCCTCGGTCGGCTCCATGCCGTCGACGCCGAACCGCTCCTTGAAGATGTCGATGTACGCGATGTAGGCGCACGGGTAGAGCCGGCCGTCGCGCAGGATCACGCAGTTGTTCACGCCGCCGCAGCCCTGGAATGCGTGCGTGCGGGTCTTGCGAGCCGGACAGGTCGAGCGGCAGCTTGAAGAACTCACCGCGCGGGTCGGTCCACTCCAGGTTCACTCCGTGCTGGGCCGCGAGACGCTCGATCTCGTCGACCTTCAGGTCTATCGGGTAGAGGTCGCACACGAGCCAGATGTCGTTCGCGGCCATCGCGCGCCAGAACGTCCTCATCCATTCGCGGGCACGAGCACGCCGTTGGACATGAGGTTGATACGGGAGCCGGGAAGTGCTTCCGAGCCGACTCCATGAACTCGGTCACGTGCGGATGCAGGAGCGGCTCGCCGCCCAGAAGGTAGATCTCCGTGATCCCCGAGAAGATCGTCTCGAGCTGCGCGAACTCGCGCTCGAACTGCTCGGGATCGGCGAACGCGGGCTTGGCGATGTTGCTGAAGTGCGTGCAGCCCTTGCAGTTGAGGTTGCAGTGATCGGTGAGGTGGACGACGAGTCGGTGTAGGTGCGGCCTGCTGCCCGAGACGCGCGCTTGGACTTCAGCGACGAGCGGGTTCTCGCGTGACACCATCCACGGGACGTAGTCCTTGCCCTGGGCGCGCGTCGTGCAGCGGCTTCGACCGTGCGCTCGGGTAGCACCTTGCGGCCGACGCGTCTTGATCCAGAGCGGCGTGAGCTTGAGCAGGTTCATCGCGCGGAAGCCTCGTTTGCAGGCAGGGCGTCGTCGGCTGTCTCTCCGGCGGGCTTCTTGACCCACTCCGAGGCCTCTCCGCGCCCTCGAGCCCACTCATACGTCTCGAACGAGTCGAAGTCGCAGTGCGCGCACCACGGTGTGGGCTTCATCAGGAAGTCGATCGCGTCATCTCCTGTCACGTCGCCCCAGATCGAGATCGAATCGGCGTCGACCGGCTCGATGCCTTCGATGCCGAAGCGCTTGCTCAAGATGTCCGCGTACGCGCTGTGCGCGCACGGGAAGAGCTTGCCGTCGCGCACGATCGCGCAGTTGCTGAGGCCCCGGCACCGGTCGAACGACTTCGCCGGATCGCAACTCGCGGTCACGTCGAGGGGGATCTTGAAGAACTCCTCGGCGGGCTTCATCCACTCGACCTTCACGCCGTGTTCGAGACCCAGGGCGTCGATACGCTCATGGTCGATGTTGATCGGGTAGGAGTCGCACAGCAGAGTCGTGTCTCGGTCGCGTGAAGCGTCTCCCAGAACGACTCGGGCATGCGGGTGACGAGGATGCCGTTGGTCATGAGCGACAGTCTCGTGGCGGGGAAGATACGCCGGGCCTCGCGCACGAACGCTTCCACCTCTGGGTGCAGCAGCGGCTCGCCGCCCAGCAGGTACATCTGCTCGATACCTTCGAACAGCTCGGCGAGGCGGGTCAGATCCTTCATCGTCGCCGAGAGGTCTGCGAACACCGGCTCGCTGATACTGCTGTAGTGCTCGCAGCCGCGACAGTTGAGGTTGCAGTGGTCGGTAACGTGGACATCGAGGTGGAAGAGGGTAGGGCGCTTGTCGCGTGAGTGTGCGTCTCACGGCGCGATGCACGGCTCCCTCGCGCGAGACAAGTGACTGGACGTAGTACCTGCGCATCACCGTCGGAGCGAAGTCGATTAACCGTCGACTCGGGCAAGACCCGTTCTTCGCGGCTCGTCGTACTCCCCTCTGGGAACTCCGACCGTCACGGCGTGCCACCCGACAGCAGCTCTTCGCGCTTCTCGCGTGAACTCAGGGTCGCCAGGGAAGGCCGCGAGCGCCTCATCAATCGCGGCGAGGTGGGCGTCGGCTTGATACGCAGGGTAGCCCTTCGAGGCTGCATACAGGTCGATGCGCAGGCTGTGGAAGAGCAGCTCGCGCGGTGTCTCCAACAGCGCCAAGCGCAGCTCCGCATCGATCTGGGCGGCAGTCTCTTGGGCCAGCGTGATGTCATCTCCTGTCAGGATGGCGCGGTTCGCATTGATCTTCGCGAAGTAGTAGTTCGTGCTCAGCCGCGTGTCCCACGGCGTCAGCCGCAATGACTCCTCAAGGTGAGACCTCGTATCCGCGTAGCGCGCGAGCATGAGGTGTCTGCTGCTAGCGAAAGCGAGCGACGTGCCGTACAGCCCCACGCCGATGAGGGCCAGCGCGAGCACCCCTCCGACTATCGCAACGACGCGATGCCCGTCAATCGGCCTCAGAGTAGGGGAGAGCACGACGCCTATCACCAGGAAGACAGAGAACACGAACGGCAATGTGAGCACCGAGAATAGCGACGTCACCAGGATTGCCACGAGTGCAGCAACCCAGCCCGCGTACACCGAGCGGGTTCCCGAAGCGGCCGGGTTCGCCCCCAGCCACCGCAACGCCGCGCTCAGTGCCAGGTACAGCAGCGCGCCCAGCGCGAGCAGCGCCGGGATGCCGAAGATGCCCGCGACCATCAGCACTCCGTTGTGCGGATCCTGCAGTACCATTCGAGAGGGTCCCTGGAAGAACAGGTTCTTCTGTACTTCGTAGGCGCCAAGCGCGAGGCGGTCAGCACCCGTGCCCAAGAGGGGCTGGTTGGCGATGATTCGCGCGGCATCGCCCCATAGCGTGATGCGGCCCGACGACAACCCGTCAAGACCGCCACCAAGCGAGCTGAATCGACTGGCGACCCCGCTCGGTCCGGCGACGAGCACTCCCAGAAGAACGATCCCAACGATTGCACCGCCAGCGACCAGAATCGCCCTGCCCGCAGGCCGCTTCCTGTCGCGCGCAATCAGGAAGTACACGATGAGCCCGACGATTATCCCGATCCAAGCAGCGCGCGTGAGCGTAACGAACGCAGTAAGCCCGCAGACTGCCGCGAACCCCGCCGCCGCCCATCGCTTCCACCCTCCCGGCTCTGCGACAGCGAGCGACAGCGCCACGATCGCAGGGGCGACGAGGTAGGTGCCCGTGTAGTCCGGGTTGCCCAGCGTCGAACTCGCGCGCATGAGCATCCATTCCTGCACATTCGCGACTTGCATCCCCAAAGGGTCGGCACCCACCGCCTGCAGCAGTCCGATGAGCCCGACGCCCGTAGCGCCTCCGGCGAACGCCCAGGCCATGTGCCTTATGCGGTCGCCGGACGTCACGTACTGTCCCACCAGAAAGCACAGCCACAGGCACGTCAGCCACGTGACAGCCCCTGTCATCAGCTCACTCGAGCCAAACCACGACATCACGGGCTGCGAGGCGAATGCCGTGGACGCTCCGATCAAGACCGCGAACACCGCCAACGCGATATGTGCCTTGCTGAGCCTCACGCGGCGTCCTGTGAGCGCCAGGTCAACCGCCCAGCCAGCCGTAGCGACGCCGGCGAGCACCAGCAGCGACAACAGCTTCGGCACCTGCACGAAGTCCTCGGTGAACGACCATGTCCCACCTATGAGCCTGCGTGTGACCGAGGTTGTGAGGGGGAGCGCGGCCGCGCAAGCCAGCAAGGCGCCCCAGGCGATACGTCCTGCCCAGCCGGTTGGCAGGGGCGTCGTGGGGGAGTCCTTAGGTCGTGGAGTAGGCATGCACTCTCTTTCGGGACGAGCGCGCTGGTGAAGCGCAGGTTCGCGTATGCGCCACAGGATAACGCGTGATACCTCGAAACACGCAAACAACACGAGGCCGCACAGGTCGCTGGCACCTCAGTTGCTTCCTGTTTTGTGAATAGTTCATGAAGGTCGGTTAATTGGTTTGAGCGATGCTAGACTGTGTCCCGCCGCGAGAGCGGCTAGTCCTCACTGGAACACCTGATTGAGAGGGAAGTTTGATGTCAGACTCGGATCTCATCCCCGATGAGAACGCTCAGCCTCAGAGTGCCGCCAATGCTCCTCGACAGGGCAAGAAGAAGAAGTCGATGTTTAAGGACCCCGTCGTGCGCTGGCTGGCGATCGTGGCCGGCGGTCTCGCCGTCCTGTATCTCGCCACCATCATCGGCGCCCTCCTCATGGGAGTTCTGGGCTCCACCGAGCCTCGTTCCAAGGTCGAGCGCGACCTCCAGTTCTACGAGGGCGCCGCTATGCGTTCGCCGGAGGATCCTCTGGTCTGGCGCCGGTACGCTCTCGCGCTGATGGCCGACAAGCAGTACAGCAAGGCGCAAGACGTCATCGACAAGGCGACCGAGGCGATCGACCAGACGGCGACGCAGGACATCCTGATCGCCCAGGCCGAACTCCACTTCGCGAAGAAGGACTACGCACAGGCGATCAAGACCGCCGAGGAGGCCCGCAAGAAGCTCACGACGGTCTATGAAGAGGCCAAGAAGAAGAAGGGGTCTCCCGAAGAGGCCTTGGGCAAGGAGATCAACGACAACTATTGGCAGGCACTGTTCATCACGGCGAAGTCTCAGAGAGAGTCGGGGCAAACCGAGGCAGCCCTGAAGTCGTTTGACGAGTACCTGGAGCAGTTCCCCACCGCCGCAGACGTGTTCATTGTTCGCGGTGAACTGCGCGCGGAAGCAGGAGACAAGGAGGGGGCCGAGGCAGACTACAAACAGGCCCTCATCTATCTTCCTGAAGACAAAGCGGCACTTGCAGGTCTGAAGAAGATCGGAGCAACACAATGAGCGATACCGTCGAGATGAGCGACGCAGCGTCCTCGCCGGCGCCCGAGGGTCCGCCCGAGAAGGTCGTCTCCAAGCGAGGCCGTCGGCTCCTGGTAGCCATCATCGTCATTCTCATGCTCACGCTGATCGGCATCTCCTTGGCCCTGCTCAACTTCGTGCTGCCGCGAGGAGAGATCGCCTCCGGCGACGATGCGGGCGGTCTGGTGTGGGTCAAGTCCATCTACGGATGGGGTTCGACACCTGAAACGCAGTTCACCGACCCCCGCGAACTGAGCATCTCGAGCGACGGGACCATCTGGGTCACCGACACGAGGTTCAATGAAGCACTCGCCTTCAACCCTGAGGGCAAGCTCCTCAACACCGTGGGCAAGGCCGCCAAGGAGCCCATCGTGGGCTTCGGACCTCTTGCGGTCGGGCCCGAGGGCGCCGTATTCATAGGCGAGCCCGAGATGGATCGCGTTCGCGTCTTCGAGTCGGACGGGAGCGATGCCGGGACCTTCGGCATCCCCAACCCGGTGGACATCGACTTCCATGGCGGGACCATGGTGATCGGCACCAAGTTCGGGTTCTCGATCATCGACCCGGCTACCGGGCTTCCCAAGAAGGTCGTCGGCACGGTAGGCAAAGGCGACGACCAGTTCGACAACGTCAATGGCGTTGCAGTGGCGCCTGATGGCTCCATCTTCGTCGTCGACACGTACAACAATCGTCTCAGCGCCTACGACAGCGACGGGGCGCGCAAGTGGCTGGTTGCCACGGGCGCGTCAGGGAACAAGGTCGATATCACCGGCGCAGGCTCGGTGGCTGCGTCCACCATCACCACCGCGCCCGCGAAGCTTCAGCTCCCGGCAGATGTGACGGTGGACGGCAACGGGCGTGTTGTGGTCGTTGACGCTTTCGACTTCAGCGTCTCCGTGTTCAACCCAGACAACGGCGAGCTGATCGCCAAGTACGGGGCGTACGGTGAGGACGACGGACAACTCGCCTACCCGTCGAGCATCGCCTACGACGAGCAGCGCGACTGGTTTGCGATCGCCGACTCCGGGAACTCGCGAGTTCAGATCGTGCGGATCCCCGATTCAGGGCGTCCTGACGCCCTGGCGGCGGCTCGCCGTTCGCTCTCCGGACCGCTGAGGGCGTGTCTCGTGCCATTGATCTTGCTGCTTATCGCCATTCTGGTCTACGTGGTCATGCGCGTGAGGCGCAAGCGCAAGGCCACCAAAGCGCTGGCATCCTCGCTCGCTGTCGCCACTCCGCCGCTGGAGGATGCACCGTCTGCCGAGTAGAACCCGGTTCTTTTGAGATTTCCGCGTGCAGATGTTGTGTACCTTAAGAAGAGTGTATATACTTTGGTTCACTTGGGCAGGCTATGCCTACCCTTGAAATCCATCTCGGAAAGGAGGTGCGTTATGAAAGAGATGAACTCAGTAATCACCAACCAAGGAGTATCCAACATGAAGAAGAGCCTCATCGTTATCGCTATGGCGCTCGCGCTCGTCTTTGCCTTCGCCGCCACCGCCATGGCCGTTGGTCCGTTCTACGATGCTGCCGCCTATAACCCCAACTACCCCGGCTACCTCAGCTGGTCCTGGGCCACCGCCGAACGCTCGGTGAAGTAGGTAGCCCGCACGGCAACTACACCACCACCACCAACAAGTGCCAGGTCTGCCACGCAGTCCACCGCGCCAGCGCTGTGGGCAACGTACTGACCGCAGTGCCGGACGCCTTCGCTGCCAACCGCACCAAGACCTGCGGTTTCTGCCACGGCGCCAGCAACTTCTCCGTGAAGACCGTTGCCGTCGCTGCTGACGGTACGATCAGCCCTCACGGCAACTGCAACCGTTGCCACATCGAGAGCCCCCACGGTGTCGGCTCGTCCGTGTACCCCGTGCTCAAGGAGCATCTCCTGAACACGCGTGCTGACGCTGCCATCGCCAACGACCTCGGCACCGGCTGCCAACGGCATCGTCACCGCCGACTTCGACTCGGGTTCGGCCAAGGGCATCACGCTCGGTACCGGCTACCTCTGTAACCAGTGCCACACCTCCGGTGGAGCCGGCATCAACACCGTCTACGCCGTCAACACCCCTGGCGCCACTCCGGCCCAGAACGCCACCACCATCAACAACACGACCGGTCACCGCGTGACCGCCGTGGCCACCGATGACTGGAACGTCGATCGCCTCCTAAGGGCGCGTTCTTCACCGGTCGCATCGCGTACAACGACGCCAACAGCTGCCAGGCCTGCCACGACGCCAAGCGCGCCAACGGCGCCAATGCGTTCCCGCACGGCTATGTCGACGCTGCTGGTGCCTACGCACCGAAGTCCCAGGCTGGCGCTTCGCTGATCTGGCTGACCACGGCCTCCTGAGCTGATGTCGCCCGGACGCTCGTCCCGACCCCTGGTTCCACTTCCGGCACCGCCGACGTCTCCGTTCTCACGGGTGACGGCACCTGCCTCAAGTGCCACGTCGCCATCGGCGGCACTGCTGGTGTGGGTATCAACTACTAGATCTCCACAGCAGGAATCGCGCATCTCGCGATTCGAAGGTTAGACCAGATGGGACCGGCTCCTCGGAGCCGGTCCCATCTTTTTCATGCCGTATACTGTGGCGAGCATGTGAAGAGTCACTCGATCGCCCATCTTGGGCGTTATCTTTGCTAATACTCCCCGTAGGTTCGTGTTGTCTTCATCCTCCCGCTCCAGAAGAGGTGTACGTGCGCAATCCGCTTGCCTATCGACTGGTCGTCGGCTTCCTAGCCGTTGTGGCTGGTGCTGTCGCGCTCTTCGTTGTGGCTGTCGGCACCACCGCCGCCCTTCAGCCTGGCTGCGAGGGCTGTCATCTCACAGGTGAGTTCGCCACGGCGACCGCCCGGAGCGCCCATGCCGAGGTCGAGTGCATCTCCTGTCATCCGGGTCGCAGCGTGCAGTCTCGAGTCCGTTTCGCCGCCACACAGGTCACGGGCATGTACGTGCCACTGATCGACATTGACCCGACGGTATCGTCGGTTGATTCCTCGCGGTGCCGCGCATGCCATGCAGACCAGCTCGCGCAGACGGTCACGAATGCCGGGCTGAAGATCAAGCATTCGAGCTGCGCAAAGACGAGGGAGTGCACCGCCTGCCATTCGCCTGCTGCTCATGGTACAGCCGTGTCGTGGCCCCGCACGGCCACCATGGACATGTGCTTCGACTGCCACGGTCAAAGTGACCTCTCTTCTGCATGCGATCTGTGCCATGACGCGAAGCTGCCCGCGGATCGCGTGCGCTCGGACACCTTCGCGGTTACTCACGGACCCAACTACCTCAAGACTCACGGCATGGGGAACATGGATACATGTAGTTCGTGCCATGTGCCCGCCAAGTGCCAGAAGTGCCACGGGGCTGGGCTACCGCACGCCTCGGACTTCGTGAGCAATCATGCCAAGTCCGCCAACGACACGACTGCCCGCTGTACTGACTGCCATGCCAAGCAGTTCTGCTTGGATTGCCACGGGCTACCGATGCCTCACCCTGGGAAGTTCACGAAGGAGCACGGGGCTGTCGTGGATCGCAACGGCGATACGCTGTGCAGGCGCTGCCACGACCCCCAGGACTGCACGCAGTGCCATGAGGACCACGTGCACCCCACGACCCTCGATCAGCTGGAGTCTCTGGGCGTGCAGGTCCCGGGGGTGGGTCGCAGTGAACGGCGACATCATCCAGCGGTTCTTGGAGATCGACTTCCAGCAGGCGTGGTTCTTCCTGACCGATACCTTGAGGAGCCCCGCCACGAATGTGACGGCGTTCGCCCTGATTCTCGCGGCCATCACGGTCGTCATGATCGTGGTCGTCTTGATCCTGGTGCTTGTCTTCATGTCCGGGTCGGAAGAGGACGACGAGGACGATGAGGCGTCGGACGAGGTTGCTGCGCAGCGGGTTCCGGTGATCGTGGAGGTCGAGCAACGGCCGCTCACTCCCGAGGAGCTGCAGGCCGCGCGCGTGAAGCGCCTGGTAGGTTCACTGGTGTGGCTTCTCATCTTCGGTGCCGTATGGATCGTAGGTGGTGCCGTGAGCCGCGAGGACACGGTCTGCCTGTCGTGTCACAGCAACGCCATACACACCGCGCGCATCGAAGACCGCGCGACCGATCCTCACGGCGAGACCGACTGCGTGTCGTGTCACGAGACGCCAAACATCGCTGCGAGTGTCACGTTGGCCGTTCCGGGTCGAGCGGTTCACTACGTTGTGGGATTCGTCCGCGCGCCGCTCGCGCGCGGCTTCGGCGCTCCCGTGGCGAACCGATCATGCAGTGGTTGCCACGAGGACATACTCACGGGGACCTTCGTGAACGAGACACGCGGAATCAAGGTGTCACACGTCGAGCCGCTCGAAGCGCGAGCACTGTGTTCTGATTGCCATACTCCGCGACCGGGGACCGGCGTGATCAATCGGTTCACGGTTGGCATGGACCCGTGTCTGCGGTGCCACGATCAAGAGGTGGCTTCGGCCGAGTGCTCGTTCTGCCATACCAAGGACGTGGGGCTTGCGGTGCAAACGAGCGGCGAGTTCAAGCCGCAGAAGCACACCACCAACTTGGACTGCAGCGGTTGTCACGATCAGACGTCTTGCGACGCGTGTCATGGTATTCGAATGCCCCACACAGTCGAGTTCATGGGAGTCGGGCATGCGCGTCCGGCTGTCGAGGACATCTGGTTCAACGATGGCAAGGTGTGCAAGCGCTGCCATACCGATCAGCGACGTCCGTGTTCCAAGTGTCACAATACGATGCCCTCGCATCCGCCCGGCTACATGCCCAAGGGCCATCAGGCTGCCGACCCGTACAATAACGGATGCGACCAGTGCCACGGCGCTCGTGCGTGGATAGTGGGCCGCAACTACTGCGGGGTGTGTCACGAGCGGTACAACAAAGGTAGAGAGCCGCCCGTGAGCCAGTAGGATCGATTTCGAGAGGTAACCATGACGCCCTGCGGGTCCGGGGTGCACGGATGAGAGCGCGGATACGTGGCAAACCCCAAACAGCAGTTCGTCCCGCCAAGCGTCTACGCTATGGGTGTGCTCGTCTTCGGCGGCGGCGCGATCGGCATGGTGCTCGAGCTTGTGGGCGCGCGTCTGCTCGCCCCGTACTTCGGCAACTCGCTGTTCGTATGGACGAGCCTGATCGGCGTCATGCTCGGCTTCATGAGCCTGGGCTACTTCCTGGGCGGCCGGCTCGCCGACCGTCATCTCGACACGGGGTGGCTGTTCTGGATCCTTGTGGGCGCCTCCGCGTCCGTCGCGCTGATAGCGGTGGTCGAGGGGTTCGTGCTGCCACTGCTGGGCGCAGGCGAGGCGACCCGCCTGCTGGCGGTGGTCTCGGCGACAATCCTGTTCGCGATTCCGTCGACGCTGCTGGGCATGATCACGCCGTACTGCATGCGGCTACGGATGCACACCATCGAGGACTCCGGCTCCACTGTGGGTTCGCTTGGCGCGCTGGGGACACTGGGCTCGATCGTGGGGACCTTCGCGGCGGGCTTCTGGCTGATCTCGCTGTTCGGCAGCCATGACATGCTGACGCTCATCGCCGGCACGCTCGCGCTGCTATCGCTCCTTGTGATCGGTGGGGTGCGCAATCCGCGGCGCGTGGGCGCAGTTGCAGCGCTGGTCGTGGTCGTCGCGTTGGGAGCGACCATCGCCGGCGCCGACACCATCGACACTCAATACGATCGCTACTTCCTGCGAGAGATACAGGACCCCGAGAGCGGACGCCCGCTCATCGGGCTGTCGCGCGACGAGAAGTCGGCCGAATCGGCGGCATACGAGGACACCGGAGAGCCGTACCGATTCGACTACTACGGCTTCTACGACCTCGCATCGACCCTGCGGGGGCCCGTCAATAGCGCGCTGCTGATCGGTGGGGGCACGTTCAGCTATCCTCGGCTGTTCCTGAGTTCGAACCCGACCGCCACCATGGACGCTGTGGAGATCGATCCAGCGCTCTATGGAATCGCCAAGGACCGGTTCGGCTTCGTTGATGACCCGCGGCTCAACCTGTACTTCGAGGACGGCCGGATCTTCATGAATAAGGCTGGCGGAACCTACAACGCGATCTTCGTCGACGCCTTCAAGTCTGAGCAGACGGTGCCCTACCAGCTCACCACCAAGGAGAACTGGCAGCGCGCCTACGATCTGCTTGACGACGATGGCGTGCTCGTGATGAACGTGATCGCGTCGCCCGACGACGAGCGTGCGCGCTTCTTCGACTCGCTCTACGCGACAATCTCGGAGGTGTTCCCCGAGGTGCGCGCGTTTCGGGTGCAGGAGCAGGCCGAGGGCGCTCTGCTCAACACCTCGATCGTTGCGATGAAGAACCCGGATGCGGACATTGCGGCGATTCTGCGCGAGGCGAATCCCGAGGTCTACGCACGCATGTACGCCGAGTATGAGCCTCCGGTCGACGCGACGATCTTCACAGACGACTTCGCGCCGGTCGATCAGTACTTGCTGGGCTTCTAGGTACTTACAGTGCGCAATCTCGCTGGGTGAAGCCCGGCTCGAGCCGCTCGATAGGCCCCTCGAGGGCGCTGACGTCTCCTGCGAGTGCGCCGCTGATGAGAGCCCGGATGTCGGCATCGAACTCCGGCTCGGGGACGGTCACCCTGTCGACGCGCAGGATCTTGTCGCGCTCGGTGGGCAGGAGCGACTCGCTCTTGGTGATGAGCTCTTCGTGCAGCTTCTCACCAGGTCGCAGACCCACGAACGCGACATCGGCGGGAACCCCTGACAGCGCAATCATCTTGCGGGCGAGGTCGACGATCTTCACCGGCTCGCCCATCTCAAGCACGAAGATATCGCCGGGCGTCCCGATTGCCTGCGCTTGGAGCACAAGCCGGGCTGCCTCCGGAATCGTCATGAAGTAGCGAGTCACCTCGGGGTCGGTGACCGTGAGGGGTCCTCCTCGGCGAAGCTGCTCTTCGAAGATGGGGACGACCGAGCCGCGGCTGGCGAGTACGTTGCCGAAGCGCACGGCGACTGCGTTGAGGCGTCCTCGGCGGGTGGCGGCGAGCATCTCACGCTCGGCCAGCGACTTGGTGAGCCCCATGATGTTGACGGGCGCAACGGCCTTATCGGTGGAGATGAGCACGAAACGCTCGATTCCGTACCGCTCGCACGCCTCGATTACCTGCTGGGTGCCCAGCACGTTGGTCTTGATCGCCTCGGCAGGAGCGAGCTCCATGAGCGGTACGTGCTTGTAGGCGGCCGCATGGAGCACGACTTGCGGTGACTTCTCGGTGAACAGCGATTCGAGCCGGTCGGCATCTCTGATGTCGCAGATGCACATCTCGCTCACGCCAGGACTGGTGGATTCGAGCTCGAGGTGGAGCTCGTAGAGACGCGACTCGTCGATCTCGATGAGGAGCAGACGTGAGGGGCGCAGGAGTGCGATCTGGCGGCAGAGCTCCGAGCCGATCGATCCGGCAGCGCCGGTGACCGCGACTACCTTGTCCGCGATCGTGCTCCTGACCTGCTCGACGTCGATGCAGGTAGGCTCGCGGCCCAGCAGATCCTCGACGTCCACGCTGCGCAGGTCTCTCAGGCTCACAGAGCCCTTCGCGATGACGAGAGCCGGCATCACTCGCGTCTGGACGCCAGCGTCCGCAGCGGCGTTGAGGATGCGGCGCACGGTCTCGCGGGGAGCCGAAGGCATCGCGACGAGGATCTCCTCGACGGCGTATCGCTGCACCGCGGCCTCAAGCTCATACGGTGAGCCGAGCACCGTGACGCCGTTGAGCGTTCGACCCTTGAGAGCGGGATCGTCGTCGAGAAAACCCACAACGGACAGCTCGAGATCGGGACGACCTTGAATCTCGCGAAGCAGCAGAGAACCGGCACTGCCGGCCCCAACGATGAGCACCCGGCGTCCCGCGCCCAGCCGGGCTGAGCGCAGGTACATGAGCACGCGTGCAGCCAGCCGCGATGCAGCCGCACCAAGGAACACCAGCATGGCTTGGATGAAGAGAACGCCGATCGGGACGGGGCGCATGCCCCATACACCTGCGAGGAGCAGATCGATGCACAAGAGCAATGCTGCACCGATTGCCGTAGCTGCGAAGAGTTTGAGCAGCGTGTCGACGCCCACGTAGCGCAAGACGAGCCGATAGAGACCCCACACGGCGAAGAGCGTGCCGTAGACGACCGCAGATAGGGCGACGAGGGGCGTGATCCAGTCGGCGAACGCAGGTGGGACGGCTCCCTCGAATCGCGCGTAGTACGCGATCACCGTGGCAAGGACCACCACCGTGAGGTCGAGCACGATGAGTACGGAGTTCCAGAGACGGCCGGTCGCCCGAGCGCGAGCGTAGAGGTCGTGCAGTGTCATCGGGTCGCCACCTCAAGGACCTTTCGCACGGCGGCGATTGTGTCGTCCATGTCAGCAAGCGCGAGCGTGGGGTGCACGAAGAACGCGATCGACGCGTCGTGGACGCGCGATGCCGATGGGAGACGCTCCGCTGGCCCAAGGCCCGCCCTGGCGAACGCGACTTCTCGGTAGATCTCGGCGCACCCTCCGTACTGGGCAGGCGTGCCCTCGGCGGTGATCGCCCGCGTGATACGGTCACGATTCCAGCCGTCAGCGAGCGCCTCGGGGTTGACGGTGCCGTATAGGCGGTAGAAGGCGTGTTCGGTGTCGGCGGGTGGCAGGGGGATCGTCAGCGCATCGAGCCCGGCGAGTCCGTGCGCGAGGCGCAGGGCGTTGCGTGTCCGCGCCGCATGCCACGCGGGCAGCTTGCGCAGGCCCGCTCGTGCTACTGCCGCCGACATCTCGTCGAGACGCCAGTTCGTGCCGAAGCTGTCGACCAGCCATGCGAACGAGGTCGATCCGCGCATGAACTCGGGGTCGCTCACCTTGGCGAGCGACTTGCCGTGGTCCTTGTACTCCCAGGCGCGAACGTAGGCGTCTGGGTCGTCAAGCACGAGAAGTCCGCCGTCCCCAACGGGCACGATCTTGTCCTGACAGAAGGAGAAAGCGGCCGCGTGGCTGCCGAGCGCACCTACCGGGCGACCATGGTACATGCCGCCGTGTGCCTGCGCGCAGTCCTCGACCACGATGAGGTCGCGCTCGCGAGCCAGGGCCATGATTGGGTCCATATCGACCGGCCAGCCGCCCAGATGCACTGGGATGACCGCGCGGGTCCGCTCGGTGAGCACGGCCGCCACGGTTTGGGCTGTGAGGTTGTTACTGGTGCCGTCGATATCGGCGACTACCGGCACGGCGCCCACCGCAACCACCGCGCTCGCGGTGGCGATGTAGGTGCGGGAGGGCACGACGACCTCGTCGCCTGCGCCAACCCCAAACGCGCGCAAAGCGAGCTCGAGTGCGAGCGTGCCGTTCGCAAGCGCGATGCCGTACTCGCGTCCCACCGACTTGGCGTACTCGCGTTCGAGCTCGCGCCCTTGCGTGCCGGTCCAGTAGTTGAGGCGGCCCGAGCGCAGCACCTCTGATGCGGCTTCGATCTCCTCGACGCCGGGTGCAGGCCACGACGGCATCGGGGCGGTGCGGACAGGCGCTCCTCCGTCTATCGCGAGGCGCTCGGGAGTCACTCGGTGCCCACCTGACGCAGTACGATCGCCGGGACACCGGCGCACACAACGCGCGAGGGGAGTGCCGACACCACCACCGCTCCGGCGCCCACCACGCTCCAGTCGCCAACGCTGGCACGGGGGACGAGGCTGGATCCGGCGCCTACGAGCGTGCCGTTTCCCACCGACACGCCGCCGCAGAGGCTTGCGGTGGGACCGATCAACGCGTGTTCGCCCACGGTGCAGTCGTGGTCGATGGTGCAGCCGGTGTTGAGAATCGCATCTGCGCCAATACGAGCGTCGACATTGATGATCACTCCGGCCGCGACGAAGCTGCCAGCGCCGATCTCGACCTGCTCGGCGATCACCGCCGACGGGTGGATGACCGCGATCGGCGTCATCCCGCCGGCGATGTGTCGATCGTACTCACGGGCACGTGCGGCGTTATCTCCGATGGCTACGATGAAGCCATCTGCGGTGACAGCGGAGGCATCGTGGCTCACGGAGATGCCAAGAACCTCGGTGGTGCCGCCTGGAGCCCCGATGACACCTGCGATTTCGTAGCCGCAACAGCGAGCCGCATCGATGACGACCTTCGCATGTCCGCCAGCGCCGATGACAAGCAGTCTCACAGGTCCTCCTTGGGCAGCTCACGATCGTCCGCCGGATTGAACGGCTCCATCGTGGCGTGCCCTTCAGCCGAGACTCCGCTCCTGTTGAGCACAGTCCGCAGCGTCATGGCAACGACACGCAGATCCAGAGCGAGCGACCGGTTGTCGACGTAATAGACGTCCATATCCAATCGGTCCTCCCAGGAGGCGGCGTTTCTGCCGTTGACCTGCGCCCACCCGGTGATTCCAGGGCGGACCTCGTGTCGCCTCGCTTGGTGCTCATTGTACCGCTCGAGGTACTCGGGAAGCAGCGGTCGAGGGCCGACCAGGCTCATTTCGCCTTTGAGGACATTCCAAAGCTCCGGCAGCTCGTCGAGCGAGGTGGAGCGGAGCGTGCGACCAAAGATAGTGAGCCGGTCGGCGTCACTGTCGACGGCCGCAACTGCAGTGGTGCCCGCGGCGCCATCGTGCATCGTTCGGAACTTGTAGATGGTGAAGAGCCTTCCGTCGAGGCCCGGGCGACGCTGCGTGAAGAGGGTCGGTGAGCCCAGCTTGATACGAACAAGGAGCCCGACTACCAGCAGCACTGGGCTGAGAACGACCAGCAAGACCACCGAAAACACCACGTCCGCGGTGCGTTTGAAGATGTCGTAGGTCTTAGCGGAACGCTTCACGGTAGAGGTCCTCGTAGGCGGCGATGATGCGGGGCAGGGAGTACTCGGCGAGGGCTCGCTCGCGGGCGACGCGTCCTCGCGACTCGACTTCGTGCGGATGGCTCACCGCGTGATCGATCGCGCGCGCCAGGGCGGCTGCGTCGTTCTTGGCGACGATCCATCCGGCCGACGACCCTACCGCATCGCTGATGCCACGCGTCTGCGTGCCGATTACGGGGGTACCGCACGACATCGCCTCGAGGACCGAGCGGGGGAGACCCTCGCGCTCACTTACAAGCGTCGCAGCGTCGCTGGCTCTCAGGATCGCAGGTACGTCTCGGCGGTAGCCTGCCCAGTGGATGCGGGAGGAGACGCCGAGCTCATCGGCCTTCGAGCGCAGCTTCGCCTCGAGCGGCCCTTTCCCCACGAGGACCAGCACCGCGGACTCGTCGACGACGTGAGCGAGTGCCTCGAGCAGGTGGGCGTGGCGCTTCACGGGGGCTAGTTCGGCCACCATGGTGATCATGAACGCATCGTGCGCGACGTTCAGAGCGGCACGCGCTTCCTCGCGCTCATCAGGCGTCGCGGCGTATGGCGAGTAGGCGTCCGTGTCGACGCCGATGCCGGGGATGAGCCGGATTCGCTCGGCAGGAAGGGTACCCAGGCTGCGCGCGGCGGCGAGGTCTTCTTCGTTGATGGTCACGAGGTAGTCGGTCCACCTTCCGGCGACTCGCTCCATGGCGCGGTAGGCGGCATGGGGGAGTGCTGACTGACCCTGGTAGAAGTGGAACCCGTGAGCGGTGTAGACGATGGCAGGGCGCTCGCTGGCCGCAACTCCGCGCAGTGCGTAGCGCGTGACGAACGCGGCGATGGGTGTGTGAACGTGTACGAGGTCGTAGTGCCCGCGCTCCACGATCTCGCGCACCTGGCGGGCGGTTCCCGCGAGGTTGCGAGGGTCAAGCGGGTTGCGGCTCCACGCGACGTCGAAGCGAGCGTCGAAGTGCTCGGCGATGTGAGGGTGGAGGGTAGCGCCGTTCGCGAGCGCGTCGACGCGCCAGCCCACGGACCGGAAGTGATCAGCGAAGGGCAGCAGGAACGCCTCGAGCGTGACAGGGACGGTTGTGACGAAGAGGGCGGAGGGGCTCATCGGGCTCCTCGAACCTTTGATCGGGAGTCTGGCGGGCGTGCGCCTTCAGTGTATCCGTTTCGCAGCGCAGCGCTGCCATCACCCACACCTGATACAATCCTGCCCACCGCTGGCTGACCAAGGAGAATGGACAACTGGATGCCGAGACTGGTGGAAGCTGTCCGCCGATGACCGAAGACTTCATTGGGTGCCGCGATTCCGATAGGGTAGACACTCAGCCCCTACGTGACCCCTACGTGCGGCGCGCGGCGCGCCTTGTTGCGCTGTTTGCTGCTGCGGTCACAATTGGAGTGGCGCTACTCGCTGTTTCTACCACGTTGCCGCACGAGCCGATTAGGGCCAATGTGGCTAAGAGCGCCAAGGTACTGAGCGCCGAAGGGATGCTGCCGGCCCGCTTCTGGTTATTCAACACCTTCGTCGGTGACAACTTCACCGACGCAGTGATGCTGTCCATCGCCATGATGGAGTCAGACGCGACGGTGGGGGATACGTTTGCCGGCGTCAACTATGGCAGCGGCGGTGCAGCTGGGTACGACCAGGTGGTCACCCTGCAGCAGCGCGTAGACCTTGGGCTTCGGCCAGACTCAGCTTACTCACGTTATTGGCACGGTTACGTTGTAGCGCTCCGGCTAGCGCTCACCCAGCTCGACTACCTGATGATCCGTCTTCTGAATGCGATACTCCTAGGGCTACTCGCTGCATCCACCACGCTACTGCTCGGTCTGCGCAATGGGAGAGGCGCAGCCTGCGCGTTCGTCATCGCCGCTGTGGTGACCGCCCCGCCGATACTTGTGCTCAACCTCCAGTTCGTCTCGGTGTTCTACGTAGCGCTCATCGGCATGATCGCAGCGCTGCTTCTTGGCGCGCGTCTCGTCACTTCGCGATGGGACCTCGAGCTGTTCCTGCTACTTGGTGCGGCCACGGCGTACGTCGACTTCCTGACGGCTCCCGTTGTCACGCTTGGGTTGCCGCTGCTCGTCGTGCTCGCGTCTGTGGTCGAGCAGGATGCTTGGCGCTCGCATCTCCACGCACTTCGACTCTCCGCGACATGGGCCGTCAGCTACGTGTGCTTCTGGGCCAGCAAGTGGGTCTTGGTGAATACGATGATTCCGCAGCACGGCGGACAGGTGGGTAAGCAGATCGCAGGACGCGCCGGTGCAAGCTACGGACTGCTCGGTCGCTTCGTGCCAATAGCCAAGAACATCGGTAATCTGGTCCCTAACACCCGCACGCTCGAGGTTAGCCTTGCGCCCTCCATCGACGCTGGCCTGCTCGCCTACGCTGCGTCCGTTGTCGCAATCGTGGCGATTCTGGTCTTGGGTTCCTGGCTGGCTCTCTATCGCCTGTCAGGTAGGCCCGCCGACGCCACACGGCGGGCAACCACGTTCCTGCTAGTGGCAATGCTTCCGTACGCTTGGTACTTTCTCGTTGCCCAGCACTCCGACCTGCACAACTATTTCACCTTCAGGGCTCAGGCCGTCACGGTCATGTCGATCGGACTCTTCTTCGTGTACTCAATTGACTGGCCGAACATCCGCGTGGGACGGGCTGCGGCTAGGTCGTAGAGTCCACTAGACTCAGCGACGATCATGTCTCTCCTCGCTCGAGCGCAAGCGTTGCGATGAGACTAGGGGGTCTTGAGGCTACTTTGGTCAGGGGGCGAGGATGAAGCGGCGCGGCGGCGTTCTTCGGGGCCGAGGAGGGGCGCTCGCGTCAGTCTCGGAATGCTACAATCCTGCCCACCGCTGGCCGACCAAGGAGACCACCGTGAAGTTCACCGGTAACGCCCACACGTACGGGCGCGACGTCGACACCGACGTCATCATCCCCGCTCGCTACCTCAACACGAGCGATCCCGCCGAGCTCGCCAAACACTGCATGGAGGACCTCGACGCCGGGTTCGTGGGCAAAGTGGCAGCCGGAGACATCCTCGTTGCCGATGAGAACTTCGGCTGTGGCTCGAGCCGCGAGCACGCTCCGATCTCGATCAAGGCCGCCGGCATCGACGTCGTCATCGCCAAGAGCTTCGCACGCATCTTCTACCGCAACGCCATCAACACCGGCCTGCCCATCATGGAGGCGCCTGACGCCGTCGACGGCATCAGCGACGGTGACAAGGTTACCGTCGACGCCGACAACGGCGTCATCGTGAACGAGACCACCGGGGCGACCTACCAAGCGCAGCCCTTCCCGCCGTTCGTGAAGGACATCATCGAGAAGGGCGGGCTGATCGCCGCGGTACGGGAGAAGGTCGGCTCGTGAATTCGTACCGCATCTGTCTGCTGCCCGGCGACGGGATCGGTCCCGAGATCACCGCCGAGGCCGTCAAAGTCCTTGGTGGGATCGGCGCGCAGCACGATGTCGAGTTCACGTTCGATGAGGCGCTGCTCGGCGGTGTCGCGATCGATGAGACCGGCACCGCGCTGCCCGAGGAGACGCTTGCCAAGGCTCAAGCCGCAGACGCTGTCCTGCTCGCGGCCATCGGCGGGCCGAAGTGGGATACCACCGATCCGGCGAAACCCCGACCGGAACAGGGGCTTCTCGGCATCCGCAAGGCTTTGGGGCTCTACGCGAATCTGCGCCCCGTCAAGATCTTCGATGCGCTCCGAGATGCGTCCTCGCTTAAGCCCGAGTTCCTCGATGGCGTCGACATGCTCATCGTGCGCGAGCTGACCGGCGGTCTGTACTTCGGCGACCGCGCGCGTGAGACGGGCGTCGCGGGTGCAGCGACCGGCGGGGGAGACGGCATGCGCGCCTACGACACGATGATGTACAGCGAGTTCGAGATCGAGCGCATCGCGCGCATCGCGTTCGACGCCGCGCGCACACGCGGCAACAAGGTACACAGCGTCGACAAGGCCAACGTCCTCGAGTCTTCTCGGCTCTGGCGCGAGGTCGTGCACCGCCTCCACGCCGCCGAGTACAGCGACGTGGAGCTTGTGGACCAGCTGGTCGACAACTCCGCGATGCAGCTCATCCGCACCCCCAACCAGTTCGACGTGATGGTCACCGAGAACATGTTCGGCGACATCCTCTCCGATGAGGCTTCCATGCTTACCGGCTCTCTCGGCATGCTCGCGAGCGCATCGCTCGGTGACGGCACGGCGCTCTACGAGCCGAGCCACGGCTCCGCACCCGACATCGCGGGGCAGGGGATCGCTAACCCGCTCGCGATGCTGCTCAGCGTCGAGATGATGCTGCGCTACAGCTTCGCGATGCACGACGCAGCCGACGAGCTCGCGGCCGCGATCGAGGGCGTGTTGGCTGATGGCTGGCGCACGCGCGACATTGCGAGCGCTGAGACGCCGACCGAGAAGATCGTGGGGACTGTGGCGATGGGCGACTTGGTCTTGCGCGCCGTTGAGGCGCAGGCGTAGAAGCAAGACTGAAGGTCCACCGCACCCTGGTCGTCGACCACGTCCGGCTCACGAGGATCCAGCTCGAATCCCACATGGATGGATGCGAACTTCGCGCCCGGTATTGACGTGAGCACCTTCTCGGCTTGTCGAGATCCCGTCAGCTCGGCCAAGAGGTGCCTACTGTACCGGGTCTCGGAGACAGAGAAGCCGCATTCGTGGAAGAGCCGGCCCCACTGGCGCGCGCTTCTGATGTTCTCGTTCCCCCAGATCGTGAAGGCCTCGGGACCTTCGCACAAGATTCGTCGGGGCTCTGACGTCATCTTGCTCCTCTTCCAGAGGACGGCAGGGTTGGCGGCGTTGCTCTCCAAGATCAAGAGACGGCCGTCGCGGCCGATGACTCGCCTCATCGCAAGCAGAGCGTTCTCGACAGGCTCGCAGTGATGAAGGCACTCAGCAGCGAAGATGCCGTCGAACGCAGCCGCTTCCAACTCGCGCAGATCCTCAACTCTGCCGAACAGGAACTCAGGCTCAGGCGAATCAGCGAGGTAGTCTCGCCAATGGCTCAGTCGATGCCGCGCTCCGTTGATGTGTTCCGGTTCTGGTTCGACCGCAACCACCCGGCAGCCCAACTTCGCGAGCAGCATGGTGTCTGTACCATACCCACACCCAACGTCCAGTACATAGGGGTGGGGGCCGCAGCGCTGCTTAAGCTGCTCAACAAAGGCGAGCATCGGAACCCTGTGCGCGAGTGCGCCTCGCACCGTTCTGTCCACCTTGCGGGGCTTGCGACATAGCTGGCGTAGTACCCGCGAACGACAACCGCGCATTCGTCCGTCGCTCGTACGCCTCCATGCCGGATGGGTCTTCTCGGACTTCCGCCAAGAAGAACTGCAGATGAGTTTCGAGTACAGATTCGCTATCCACCAGCAACCCCGGCCGTTGTGAGAGCCCGTCGTTCACATGGTACTTGAAGTGACTGGCGAAGGCGGGCGTTGAGTGTATCCCCACGCGGCCGGTGACCTCCAGCCCGCTGGACATGTTAGAATTCACCGCTACAGCCCGAGTACTCTGCGGGCCCGGAGCGTGATCAAGCCTCGTCTGCCCGCACGCGCCCGTCCGTACCGCCGGGGAGACCGAATGCATCGGGTGAAGCAGTGAGCGCCAGGCGCGCCAAACGCCAAGCTGCGAGAGCCAAGAGCGCGGCATCGACGAAGCCGTCATCCGGGTCAAGACTCGCTCCCGACGTGAAGCTCATCAGAGTCGCAGTGACGTTCTTCATCATCTACGCGGTGCTCCAGGCGGCCCTGTGGGCGCTCGTTTACCGCGGCTATTTCGATCCGGTCATGGAGTGGACGGCGGTGGTTACCGGTGCGTGCTCCGTCGCGACAGGCGTCCCCGCAACGGTCGCTGGCAACGAGGTCGCTCTGCAGAGCCGCATTCTCCGCATCGACGCGGACTGCACCGGAGTGACACTCATGATGATCTACGCAGCGCTCGTGCTTGCCTATCCGCTGGGCTGGAAGAACAAGCTGGTTGGCCTTACATTCGGGATCGCGGCGATATTCGTAACCAATCTGATTCGTCTGATCGCCGTGGCCCAACTGTCGGCGCCTCTGGCGGATCGAGCATTCTTGTTCGTGCACGACTACTTGTTCAAGATCGTCATGATGGCCGTCGTAATCTCGGCTTGGGCGCTCTACCTTGCCTATGCGAGGCGTCATGCATCCTAGGCGCGAGTTGGTCGCCTTCATCATCGGGTTCACGCTCTGCTCGCTCGTGCTCGGCTGGCTAGTCTGGAACAGCAGCTTCACCCAGGTTGGCATCAGCATGCTCGCAGTGCCCGTGATGAGCGCGATGCTTGCTTCACAAGGCTTCAGTTGGAAGAGAAAGCTGACGTACGCCGTGGCGACGCTGGGACTCTACGTCTTCGGTAGTCTCATCGCACAGGCGACGGGTCTGGTTACCCTTGCCTCGCAACAGATTCTCGACTCTTCGTCACTCCCGTCACTCTGGGTTGTCCTGTACATGGCCTATCTGTCGACCTTCCCGTTCGCGATGCTGGTTTTGTTCGTGGGGCGGAATCCCGCGTTGTTGTGGAGCAAGAAGACGGACTAGACTGACACAATCGCTTCATCGAACTGCTGTGAAAGGGGTGCGTGCGCGATGTCGCTGCCGACCGTGGACAAGATCTGGATGGACGGCGAGCTCGTAGACTGGGACAAGGCCCAGGTCCACGTACTCACCCACGCGCTTCACTACGGTTCCGGTGTCTTCGAGGGCATTCGGTGCTACGAGACCGCCGACGGCCCCGCCGTCTTCCGCCTGCGCGAGCATATGGAGCGCTTCGAGCGCTCGGCCAAGATGCTGTACATGGAGCTCGGCTACTCGGTGGTCGAGATGGTCGATGCGGTCAAGGACACGGTCTCGGCCAACGGGCTCAAGAGCTGCTACATCCGACCCATCGCTTTTCGTGGTTACGGCGTCATGGGGCTCGACCCCATCCCGGCACCCGTTCAGGTGACCATCGCGGCATGGCCGTGGGACACGTACCTGGGCGAGGACGGCCTCACCAAGGGTGTCGACGTGGGCGTGAGCTCGTGGCGCCAGCGTGGCATCAACTCGACACCTCCCGCCGTGAAGGCCACCGGGCAGTACCTGAACTCGTCGTTCGCTCGCATCGAGGCGAACCGCCACGGCTATGCGGAGGCCATCTTGCTCAACGAAGAGGGCAAGGTCTGTGAAGGCACCGGCGAGAACCTGTTCATCGTGCGCGACGGCGTCATCTCGACGCCGCCCGTCTCCGACGGCATCCTCGAGGGCATCACCCGCGAGTCGATCATGGTCATCGCCGACCAGCTGGGCTACCCCGTGCTCGAGGAGTCGCTGGTCCGCACCGATCTCTATGCCGCCGATGAGTTCTTCATGACCGGATCGGCCGCCGAGGTCGTTCCGGTGCGCTCGGTCGACGGCCACGTGCTGGGCGACCCAGGTCCGGTAACCAAGGAGCTGCAGGAGACGTTCTTCCGCATCGTTCGCGGCGAGGAAGTCGCCTACGAAGAGTGGCTCGAGCGGGTCTAGCATCTGCCGCGATGACGACACGGCCGTATCGGAGTGATGGTGCTCGACAGCGCGTTCGATTCCGAAACGAGTACCGCCCCGCCTACCTCGGGTCAAGCATCGCGTGCTACCCCAGGTCTTGCCTGGCAGGTGGGCTGGTGGTCTCTACTGGCGGCCGTCTTCGCCACCCCCTTGGCGCTCGGCAACTTCTCGGCCCTGCCGGGGATAGAGTCATCGACGTTCAGCGGGCCCCTGATCGTGAAGGTGTTCGTCCTTGCGGTACTCACCGCGATCTCACTCGCCGCTTGGTCTGTCGATGTCGCCTTCCATGGTGGAAGGATTCGGTACACCGCCGTAGGGTGGCTGGTTCTCGGCTTGGTGGTCTGGGTGGGTGTGAGTACGGCTTTCTCGATCCATCCTCCTACGGCATTGCTCGGCCAACCGGGCCGCCACGAGGGGCTGCTCGCGTTCGTCAACTACGCTGTGATCTACCATCTCGTGCTCCAGTATGCCGACAGGTCTTCGCGAGTGAGGACGCTGGCCTCCGTCCTTGTCGCATCGAGTGTGCCCGTTGCGCTCTACGGGATCATTCAGTTCGCGGGGCTTGACCCGGCCGAATGGGGCAAGCTCGGTTTCGAGACCCAGCGCGCGTTCTCAACGTACGGAAACCCCGACATACTGGGTGGCTTCCTGATGTTCTCGGTCCCGGTGGCGCTGGGTCTCGCACTCTCGCAGCGGAGCACCGGCCTACGTATCGCGTACTGGGCCGCGTCTGGCCTGAATGCGTTGTGCCTGGTGGTCACGTTCACGCGGGGAGCGTGGATCGGCGCGGTTGTCGGCGTGGCGCTGGTGAGCTTCGCCGCGTGGAGAAGCTCGGTCCGGCTCACACGCTTGGATTGGATGGTGATCGGTGCGACGGTGGCTTCAATCGCCGCAGTGGTGCTTCGGAGCCTCACCAGTGCGAGTGATGTGCTCAATATCGCGACAAGGCTGAGGTCGATCTTCGAGTTCCGGTCCGGCAGTGGGCTCACGCGCACGCAGATCATGCAGACCGCGCTGGATGCAATCTCGGCGCGTCCCGTGACGGGGTTTGGGGCAGACACGTTCCGGTTCGTCTTCCCGGCCCTGAAGCCGATCGAGTACGTGCGTGATGCTGGAGCGCTCTCGATTGCCGACAACGCCCACAGCTATCCGCTTCACATCGCCGCTGGCGTCGGGATCGTGGGTGCCGTTGCGCTGTTTGGCGCGATGGCCTGGGGCGCTGTCGTGTCAGCGCCGATCGCATTCGCCCGAACCAGCGACGTCAAGCGGTTGATTTACGGCGGGTTCTGGGCGGCGGGGGCGGCCTATCTCACTCAGATGCTGTTCGGCCTCTCAACGCCCGGCAGCACGTTTCTGCTCTGGGTGGTTCTCGGTGTGGTGTTGAGCCCCACAGCACGCGAATCGCTAGTTCCACTGGGGCGCCGGGCTCAAGCCGCTGCTGTACTGGTGGCCGTAATCTGCGTTGCGGTGGTCGCGATGCAGGTTGTCTTCCTCACCGCCGACCGCCACTATCAGCTGTCGAACACCACCGACATCGATGCGCGTGTTGCGCACGCCGTCAGGGCGGCCCAACTCAATCCGCTGAATTTCCTCTACCGAGGAGAGGTGGGACTCGCGCGCGCCCAGGACTATCTCGCCGCTGCAGAGACCGCGAGGGCCGCAGAGCAGCAGGGAGTCGACGCGACCAGCTATCGAGAGGTAGAACGCCAGAAGTTCCAGGCGGCCGAGGCAGCTCTGCGCGAGGCGATTCTGTTTTCGCCGCAGGTTCCAGAGGTCTACGTGTTCCTCGCCGCCATCTACAACGAAGCGGCGCAGCGCATCGACCGCGAGTTGTACCAGCGCACGATCGCCACCGCGCAAGAGGGGATTGCGGCGGACCCGTTCGGACTCGCGATCCGTGTCGAGCTGGCGCGAGCGTTGGCCGCCACTGATCAGACCGATCGCGCAATCTCGACGCTTGAGTACGCGCTGCGGCTCGATCCCACCTTCCGCGAGGCCATCAGTCTGCTGGCTGAGCTGCAGGCAGGTCCGGCTCCGGCCCCGTAGCGTCCATGCACTCGGCGCACGCGCGGAGCAGCCCGAGCGCGTCCTGTATAATCCGGTCTTGTCGGCCGTCGTTCTCGCTATGTGGTTTCGCCAGGGGAGTCTCATGGTTCTGATCGGCCTGTTCCAGCAGTGCGCAGGGGCGTCACCAGCGAATCCGCCCGGAAGGCGCTCTCGTATCGGACGAAGGTGGCTTCCTGTCGATGCACAGGCGAGGATTCTCCGCTCCTTGACCGTGAGCTGCTGCGGGTGAAGGCAGCGAGTGCCAAACGCACCAGGCGTCGTGGCGTGAGCGGCAAGAGCACATCGCGGGCGAAGCGGTCATCTGAGCCCAGACTCGCTCCCGATGCGAGGATCACAAGAGTTGCGGTCACGTTCTTCATCATCTACGCGGTGCTTCAAGCGGCGCTGTGGGCGCTCGTCTACCGCGGCTACTTCGATCCAGTCATGGAGTGGACGGCGGTAGTTACCGGGGCATGCTCTGTCGCGACCGGCGTCCCTGCAACGGTCGCTGGCAACGAGGTCGCCCTGCAGAGCCGCATTCTCCGCATCGACGCGGACTGCACAGGGGTGACGCTCATGATGATCTACACGGCACTGGTGCTCGCGTACCCGTTGGGCTGGAGGAATAGGCTGATCGGCCTTGCGTTTGGCATTGCGGCGATATTCGTGGCCAATCTGATTCGGCTGGTGACCGTGGCCCAGCTATCGGGGCCGCTCAAGGATCGAGCGTTCCTGTTCGTGCATGACTACCTGTTCAAGATCGTCATGATGGCTATCGTCATTGCGGCTTGGGCTCTGTACCTTGCGTATGCGAGGCGTCATGCAACCGAGGCGTGAGCTGATCACCTTCATCGCCGGGTTCGTGCTGTTGTCGCTTGTGCTTGGGTGGTTCTTCTGGAGCAGCAGCTTCGCCCAAGTCGGTGTCAGCATGCTCGCTGTGCCGGTGATCAGCGCGATGCTTGCGTCGCGAGGCTTCAGTTGGAGGCGGAAGGTCACGTACGCTGCAGCCACGCTGGGGCTCTACGTCGCCGGTAGTCTCGTTGCCCAAGCGACGGGTCTGGTCGCTCTGGCGTCGCAGCAGGTCCTCGACTCCTCCTCGTTCCCGTCGCTCTCCGTTGTGCTGTACATGGCCTACCTGTCGACATTCCCCTTCGCGATGCTCTTGCTCTTCGTGGGCAGGAATCCCTCGCTGCTGTGGAGCAAGACTGAGGAGTAGGGCATAGATGCCGCATGGGACTGGAGGAGCGAAATGCGGGCAGCTGCTCTCGGGGACCGAACTGAGCGCGTCTGAGGCTGGATGGAGTCTTGAAGATGTGACTTTCTTAAGGTATATTGGTGGAACTCGCAAAGAGCCTGCAGCAAGCCGTGCTGTCTAGTGCGCTCATCGTGCCGTTGGTCGGGGCGCGGGCGTATCCTACGTCCTGGGGGTCGTTGTGGTTCAACAATGGAGTGGTGCGCGCAGGATCAGTGCGATCATGGTTGTTGCCCTGCTCGCCAGCGTGGTCTTCGCTGGTTCCGCGTTCGCTGCTACCACTCGGGTTGAGGAGAGCGACGCAAGCGTCGTTTTCTCCGGGGTCTGGACGGCTTCTCCTCTGAGCGGGCATTCTGGCGGAAACGTCGCGTTTTCGTCTGAGGCTCCGAACGCCGCAGCGACCATCTCGTTCTCGGGTACCGGGATCGACTACATCGCCGCCAAGTGGTTCAACCGCGGCTGGGCGGCGGTCTCGATCGACGGCGGTCCGGAGCAGCTGGTCGATCTGTACTCACCGGGCAACAGCACGAACGGCCCTTCGGACCCGGTTACGGGTGTGAAGTTTCAGCAGGTCATCTACAGCGCCAGCGGCCTGTCCAACGGCCCTCACACGCTTCGAGTCCGCGTCGTCGGCAACAACGGCACCCCTGGCTCGGCGAGCCCGTGGCTCGTGACGGTCGATGCGTTCGACGTGACCGTGCCTGATCCTCCCGTCGTGAGCACCTCGGCCTCCTCGCCGTGGAGCCTCGTTGTCGGCGGCGTCCTCGCGATCGGGCTGGCCGTTGCGGTAGCTCGCAAGCGCACCGCATAACGCCTCAGCTCCTACGAACTCACGAAAGGATCGGCCTCGCGCCGGTCCTTTGCGTTGCACCGCGCACTCGCGTCCCGCGCAAGTCGCCTATCATGAGGACGACGGTTGATGCGAGCGGTCACACATCGATGCTCGCACGAGCTCCAGGGAGGCGGGCCGAGACCATGGCTCCGGGGGAACGCGTACGCCGATCGACAACACTCTACGACACCACGCTTCGCGACGGCACCCAGCGCGAAGGGTTGTCGCTCTCGGTCGAGGATAAGCTGCGGATCGCGGCCAAGCTCGATCTTCTCGGCGTGCACTACATCGAGGGAGGGTTCCCGGGCTCCAACCCCAAAGACATCGAGTTCTTCGAGCGGGCCGCGACCTCACGCTCGAGCAGGCCGTCATCTCGGCCTTCGGCACGACTCGGCGCAAAGACACCGCCGCCGAGGACGACCCGGGCTTGCAGGCCCTGCTCGATACAGGCTGCCCTGCGCTGTGCGTCTTCGGCAAGGCGTGGGACGTCCACGTCACGGAGACGCTTCAGACGACCCTTGCGGAGAACGTCGCG